>CAWJRJ010000037.1:0-55656 GCA_963845245.1 Nitrospirota bacterium | reverse complement strand
CATCGACGGGCGGCCGCAGGGGACCATCGTCAACCTCACCGACCACCGGGCCGCGCGGGCTCGCGAGGCGCAGGTCGAAGCTGGTGCGCGGCGGTCCCGATCGCGTCGTGGCCGCCCTGCGCAGGCTCGCCCACGCGCACGCGCGCCGCAGCGCGAGCCGTTCGACCCGGTGACCGCGCCCGCTTTGGCGCCCGAGAGCAGTCCGTGGCCGCTGCTGCAGCTGCCGGCCCATCACGAGGTGGCGGCGAGCGACGTCCTGCTGCGGCGCCTTCACGGCACGCTCGCCTCGGCCGCCGAGCGCGGGCCGGCCGACTTCCCGGAGCTGCTCCTCACCCCAGGCGTCGGTGGCCGCACGGTGGAAGCGCTGGCGGCCGTGGCCGAGGTCGATGCACGGAGCGCCGAGCCGATTCGCCGACCCCGCGCGGTATGCGTTCGCCCATGGCGGCAAGGACGGCCACCCGTTCCCGGTGCCGCTCGAGGTGTACGACCAGACGCTCTCGGTCCACTGCGCCAGGGCGATCCACCCAGGCCAAGCTCGGCAACGAGGAGAAGCTCGCGGCCATCCGCCGGCTCGACCAGGAAGCGCGCAGGCTCGAGTCGGCCGCGGACGGGCCGTCGTTCGAAGCAGCTGGTCGAGAGCGAGAAGCGCCGGTCGCCCCAGCTCGGCGGCATGACCGTGTTCGGGCCGGCACGTGCGGCGCCGGTCGAAGCAGGTCCGCGGCGTCGCGTGTCGCCTGACCCGCGGAAGGGAGAGAGGCAGGAGAAGCAGTGAGAGCTGCCTGTATGCGACCGCCTGCTTGGAAAGGTCATCGTATACGATGAGGGCGTGCCTGCCACTGTCCCTGAAGTACTCGCCGATGGTGCAGCCCGTGTAGGGCGCTATGAACTGGAGCGAGGCCGGGTCGGAGGCCGATGCAGAGACGACGACGGTATATTCCATCGCGCCGAACTCTTCAAGGGTCTTCATGACGCGGGCGACCGTCGAGCGCTTCTGCCCGATGGCGACGTAGATGCAGATAACGTCCTTGCCCTTCTGGTTTATTATGGTATCAATGGCAACGGCGGTCTTTCCGGTCTGGCGGTCGCCAATGATCAGCTCGCGCTGACCGCGTCCGATCGGGATGAGCGCGTCGATCGCCTTGATGCCCGTCTGGAGAGGCTCGCGGACCGGCTGGCGCTTGACGATGCCCGGCGCAATGACCTCGACCCTGCGGGACTCGGTGGACTTGATCGGGCCCTTGCCGTCGATCGGGAGGCCTATGCCGTCAACGACGCGGCCTATTACAGCCTCGCCGACCGGCACTTCCATGATACGCCCGGTGCGCTTTACGGTGTCGCCTTCTTTTATCAGGGTGTCGTCGCCGAAAAGAACCGCGCCGACGTTGTCCTCTTCGAGGTTGAGCGCCATGCCCATGACGCTGTTCGGGAACTCGAGCAGCTCGCCCTGCATGCATTTCTCAAGCCCGTAAACCTTGGCGATACCGTCGCCGACCGTGATAACGGTGCCGACCTCCATCACGTCAACGCCCTTTTCGAACTCAGCAATCTGCCGTTTTATCAGCTCGCTGATTTCTTCTGCCTTGATCTGCATAAAATCACCCCTCGTTTAATGTAATGCTTTTATTTTATATAAAGGCTGCTTTTAGTCCTGGACCGATCCGTTAGCGGCATCAGCCCTTCAAAAGCGATTCGCGCACCAGCTTTACCTGGTTCCTAATGCTGCCGTCGTAAACCGTGCTGCCTATCTTCGTCTTCACCCCGCCTATCAGCGTCGGGTCCACTTCCATGCTGAGTTCGACGTCCTTGCCCACCATGGCCTTGATGCGGTCCTTTATCTTTGCGACCTCGGCGTCCGAGAGGTCCTGGGCGGACGTGACAGTAGCCTTTACCCTGCCAAGCGTCATGTCCAGAAGGTCGGAGTAGGAAAGTGCGACCTCCCTTATATACCTGAAGCGCCCCTTCTCGACCAGCAGGTTTATGAACCTGGCCGAAACCGTAGACAGCTTCATCTCCGCTACCAGGCCATTGACCACGTTGGTCTTGTCCTTTGAACTGAAGGCCGGGTTCAAGACCACGCTCTGGAGGTTCTTGCTCGTCCTGTACATTTCAGCAACCGCCGTCAGGTCTTTCTTAGCGGCCTCTGTCTCCCCGGACTGCCCGGCAAGGGATAAAAGGGCCTTTGCGTACCTCTTGGCAATGATATCCTTAAGCATTTATCGACCCCCAACCTTGGCTATGTACTCCTCGACTATCCTGGCCTGGTCTTCCTTCTTTATGTTTTCCTTTACCATCTTCTCGGCAAGCTCGACCGCGAGCAGCGCTGCCTCGCGCCTCAACGCGTCCTTTGCCTTAAGAAGCTCGGCATCTATATTCTCTTTGGCCGAAGCCAATATGTCTTCGCCCATCTGCTCACTGTCCTTGAGGAGGAGCGCCCTCTCCTTTTGCCCGTTATCCTCGGCCACCTTCAGGAGGGACTGTATCTCAGCGTCCTTGTCCTTGAGCCTGGCCTCGACGTCGGCAAGCCTCTTCAATGCCTCCTCGCGTGCGGCCTTGGCCTCCGCAAGGGCGGCCTCTATACCTTCGACCCTGCTGCGGAAGAAGTTCTTGAAAGGCCCGGAGACAAAATATACAAGCACTCCGGCTATTATGGCAAAGTCTACGATGCGCCATACCCAATCCATGGTGGTCGTGGCGTCTTCGCCGCCTTCCGCCTCGGCAAATGCGGCAACAGCGGTCAAGGCAACCATCCCAAAGACTGTCAACGCTATTTTTGCGGCCTTTTTGTATTCCGGTCTGATTTTCATTTTGTTCCTCAGCATTAAACGGCCCTGCCCAGAAGCTTGGCGGCTATGTCCTTCGGCAGCTTCTCCATCTCGGATTTAAGCGTCTGTCTCGCCTTGCCGGCTTCAGACTCTATCTCGGACTTGGCCTTATCGACCATCTCCTGCGCCTTGGCCTTGGCGGCGGCAAGCCTTGCCCTCTGCTCGGACACGCCTTCCTGCTGGAGCGCCTGGTAGACCTGGCTGGCCTTCACCCTGCTTGTCGCGAGCTCGCGCTCGAACTCTGCGACCATGTTCTCGGCCTTCTCCGCGCTAGCCCTGGCCTCTTCGTGTGAAGACGATATCTTGCCGTCCCTGTCGGCGAGGTGCTTAAGGACAGGCCTGAACAATAGGAAGTTAAGGATGAAGAGCAGTACGAGGAAGTTTGCGAGCTGCACTAAAATCGTGTAATTTATGTCTACCATACCCTATACCTCCGGTAAATGGTTCAGCTTTAGGTTTTATTGAAAACGTTGCAAAACTAACATTTAGAACGGGAGGTTGTCAACCCTTTTCAATATTAAACTTTTTAATGGATACTTAGGCTTCCCTTATTTGAAGACAGACTAGGAAATGTTATTGAAAAACGCAACTACGGGCCATGCCCCGGCGAGCCTTGAGGATTGCCATTGGAAACCTTTTTATTGCCGTTACATGCGCCACAACCTTTTTAATTGGCTGAAAATTCACGCCTGTCTGGCAATAAGTTGACAGCGGCGGTCGTTTTTGGCTTGACAAATCAATGTAGCTCGTCTATGGTCTAATTCAGTTTGCGGTACATTTCAAAGAACAACGGAAAGGTGGTGGTTTTACGCATGGATGCTGGCCCAGGTAGTAGTATTATAATGAACCTGTTCTACAATAACAACATGCGCAGGCCGACCGCCAGGGCTGACGTTTCCTAGCCTTTCCGCCTCGTCCAGTTCCTTTCGGTCCTCCCCCAGCGCATTCCATATATTTTTTATAGTTGCTTCAGCTATGAACCAGGGCTTTAATTGCGGTTCCGCCGTAATCGGACGGCAACACTCTGTCATTTTGTGACTATTAGGATTCCGGGGTGAGCCATGCACTTTATAGGCGATATATATGCTAGCGAAGTATTGCGCAAGCCCGTTCTTGACCCGCAAGGCGAAGAAATCGGACAACTTTCCGACTTCATAGTCGTTATGGGGGAGTTCTTCCCACAGGTATCGCATCTACTCGTCCGCAAAAAAGGCTACTTCTACAAGATACCCTGGGGAAAAGTCGGAATATTCAATAAAAAGGTGATATCAGCCACAACCCCGGCACATTCCTTTAAGCCGGACGAGCCGGCGGCCGACGAGATCCTGGCCGTAAAGAACCTGCTGGACAAGCAGATTGTGGACATCAACGGCGCTAAACTTGTCCGCGTCAACGATCTGAAGCTGGGCGAGGTAAAGGGCAACCTGTGCCTTATCGCTGTGGATGTTGGAATAACGGGCCTTTTGCGCAGGCTCGGCATAAATAAAAGATGGGACAGGCTGGAAAGGGTCCTCGGCTTCAAGAAGGCCTCCGAGCTTATAAGTTGGAACTTCCTCCAGCCTATAGAGCCCAGTCTCTCAAAACTCTCGCTTACCGTCACACGCGCCCAGATCAACAAGCTCCACCCGGCGGATATAGCCGAGATAATCTCGGACCTCTCCCACAAGGACAGGCCTGGGGTTCTCGAATCTCTCGACATCGAGACCGCCGCCGAGACTATGCACGAACTCGAGCCATCCGTCCAGGCGGATATCATAGCCTATATGGACGAGGAGAAGGCTGCGGACATACTCGAGGTAATGCCTCCGGACGAGGCCGCCGACCTGATGGGCGACCTTTCCGACGAGAAGGCGCACGACATAATGCAAAAGATGGAGTCGGAGGATGCAGAGGACGTCGCGGAACTTCTCGAACACGACGAGGACACCGCGGGCGGCCTGATGACGACGGAGTACCTCTCATTTCCGCCCGGGATGACGGTCGAGGAAGCGCTTGTGGAGTATCGCCTGGAGGCGCCGGACATAGAGTCGTCCTCTGCCTACGTGCTGTACATCACCGACCCCGAAGAACGGCTTCTGGGTGAGGTTTTCCTGAAAGATATGCTTCTGGCTGCGCCGAACAAGACGATGGAAGAGATAATGCTTACGGACTTCAAGTATGCCGAACCAGGCGAGGACGAGATGGAGGTCGCCCGGATCATATCCAAGTACAACCTGCTGTCCATGCCGGTCCTGGATGAAGAGAGAAAGATATTGGGAATAGTAACCGTTGACGACATAGTCGACCTGGTCCTTCCGCCACAATCCAGACGCAAGAAACACAGAATCAAATAGTAATGAGACTACCGAAACTTAGCAAAAGCAGGATACTTTTGTTCCTTGCCGTGGTCGGCCCCGGGATTATCACGGCAAACGTCGACAACGATGCGGGCGGGATTGCGACATATTCCGTCGCCGGTGCCGTGTTCGGATACAAGCTGCTCTGGGTATTCATACCCATGACTCTGGCGCTGGTCGTCGTACAGGAGATGAGCGCGCGGATGGGTGCGGTATCGGGCAAGGGGCTAGCGGACCTTATCCGGGAGTATTACGGCGTCAAAATGACGTTCCTCATAATGGTCGGCCTGCTGGTGGCGGACCTCGGCAATACCATATCCGAGTTTGCAGGCGTAGCGGCCAGCATGGAAATTTTCGGGGTGACAAAATACATATCCGTACCGGTAGGCGCGTTCCTGATATGGATAGTAGTCGTGAAGGGCTCGTATAAACATGTTGAACGCATCTTTCTAGTCGCCTCAGGCCTTTACTTCACCTATGTTATATCCGGGTTCATGGCACACCCGCCATGGGGCACGGTCATGAAAGAGATGGTCGTCCCGAATTTTACGTTCAGCAACGATTACCTGGCGATGCTGATCGGTCTTATCGGCACTACCATTGCGCCCTGGATGCAGTTTTACATCCAGTCAGCGGTGGTAGAAAAGGGCATCACCGCGAAACAGTACGGCTACTCAAAGCTGGACGTTATATTCGGTTGTTTCATGACGGATTTCGTCGCTATTTTTATAGTTGTCGCATGCGCCGCGACCATGTACGTCCACGGTGTTCACATAGAGACGGCCAAGGATGCCGCATTGGCGCTCGCGCCCCTGGCCGGCAAATGGGCCTCGACGCTTTTCGCCTTCGGGCTTTTGAACGCATCGATATTCTCCGCGTCCATCCTGCCGCTGGCCACCGCCTATTACGTCTGCGAAGCGTTCGGCTTCGAGGCCGGTATTGATAAATCCTGGGACGAAGCCCCTATTTTTTACTGGCTATATACCCTGCTGATTGTTATCGGCGCGGGCGTCATCCTCATACCCAACATCCCGCTCATCCTCGTAATGCTCTGGTCGCAGGTCATCAACGGGATACTTCTGCCGTTCATCCTCATCTATATGCTAAAACTTGTGAACAACCCTGACATCATGGGCGAGTATGTTAATTCGCGAGGTTTTAATATTATTGCATGGCTAACCACGTTCATCATGATTGCCCTCACAGGGATGCTCGTTATCATCTCGATATTCCCGAACATGTTGGGATGAAAATGGCAGCTAAAATCCTCATCGCCGCCGTAACAGCACTTGCTATCTACATCGGAATATCGTTCGTCTACCCGGACGTATCCAAACTGCAAAAATCAACACCCAGGAAGTCCGCCATGATGGAGTACCGGGAGCGGCAGTACGAGTCTGAGGGCAAAAAGATAAAACTCCGCCAGGTGTGGGTCCCGTTCTCGAGGATATCCCCGTACATGGCGAAGGCCGTGCTTATAGCCGAGGACGACAAGTTCTGGCACCACGAAGGCTTCGATTTCCAGGGGATGGAGAAGGCCCTTGAGAAGGATATCGAAAAGGGCAAGTTCAAGGCGGGCGGGAGCACCATCAGCCAGCAGCTGGCCAAAAACCTGTTCCTGTCTCCCTCCAGAAACCCCATACGGAAGATAAAGGAAGCCATCCTTACATGGAGGATGGAGCGCACGCTCAAGAAACGGCGCATCCTTGAGCTGTACCTGAACTTCGCCGAGTGGGGTGACGGCATCTTCGGGATAGAGGCCGCCGCCCATCATTATTACGGGATACCCGCTTCGGCTCTCAACGCGGAGCAGGCGGCAAAGCTCGCATCCGTGCTGCCGAACCCGCACAAGTACAGCCCTGTCAACCCGTCCCGGTACGTGCAGAACCGCTCGCGCATAATATATAATATCATGGTCAGGCGCGGCATAGCGGTGCCCGAGTTTGAGGAGGTCATGCAGCCCGGCCAGGAAGACGGCCAGCTTCCTTCAGGAGAAGGCGCTCCGCAGGACACGGGGGGAAATCAGCCGTTCATGGGAGTGTCTACTATCCGGTGAGGTGCTTTTCATGGAACACAGGACAAAACCGCTTTTAACGAGAAAACAGTTCCTCCGCCGCCAGCTAAACTATACCCTGTTCTCGCTTCTAATACTTGTTTTCTCTATCGGCATAGGGACGGAAGGCTACCACGTGTTCGGACGTCTCGGCTGGGTAGATTCGTTCCTTAACGCCTCGATGATACTTACCGGGATGGGGCCGGTGGACAGGATGGAGACGGACGCGGCCAAGCTTTTCGCATCCTTTTATGCGCTTTTCAGCGGGGTGATGTTTCTGACCTTCGTGGGTGTCCTGTTCGCGCCGGTGTACCACCGGTTCCTGCACAGGTTCCACATAGACACAGGACTTGACTAACAGGCGATATCTTCCCTTTCCTCGATCATATATATATACTCGCCCGGCTCCAGCGGCCTCATGACCATGTTCATACCGGTACTCATACTCTTTACCACGGTGAATGCGGAAAGACGGCCTGGAAACGTGGTCACTACCTCGAACGCCTCAGGCTCTTTCTTGTCTTTACACACAAGGTAGACGATATCGGACTCTCTAAGTTCGGACAGGTCGCTGATTCGCTTTGACGTCCTCATACTGCCTCCTCAATATATAACCTCTTTAAACTGATACCACTTACTCTACCTTCTGTCAAATGCCCAATTTATGGGCACCCCGTTTTTTCTCCAGCGCGATTATGGCGGCCGACCCGCCAATCGCCAACAACATCAATATCAGCGATGAACCCGCTTCCGTGAGCATGCCAGGCCTGACAAGAAGCGCAAGGCCAAGGCCGAGCATCATCAGGCCGGAGACGAGCTTTAACTCCCGCCCCTGCCATTCGGTCAGCTTACGAGAACCGAGCGTAAACACAAATACACCCATTATGACCATGAGTGGTATTACATATATGACATTATAGAACCCGATGTATGTATAGTACTGTAGCGTTGAGAGATTCTTCAGGGTAAGCGCCCTCGTATATACCATGGGAAAGCCCGCCGTGCACAGCAGCTCGTAGCTGTTTGCGGCGGCGGCAAGCACGGTAGTGGCGGCCAGGGCTGTCAAGACCGAGGTAGACTTCAGTAGGCCTCTCATGCGGTCGAAAAGCTTCGACTTCGCCTCATCGGATATCGTCAGCGACACCCCCTTCTTAAAGAAAAAGAAGTCTTTTATGTTAATAAGCGAGACCAGCACCGCCACCAACCCGGCAGTCACGGTTATGACGGCCCTCGTTCCCAATATGAGGAATATGTTGAGCCATGCCGACATGAACAGAAAATAGACCACCCCGGACATGCATATGAAAGTGCCCCCGATAAGCAGCATCCTGGCCCTGGAACCGGAGTGGATAAGCAGGCTCAAAAGAAAGAACAGCACGAAGAAGGCGCAGGGGTTAAAGCTGTCCATGGCGGCAATTGCCACGGTAAGAGCAGGCAGCGAAAGGGTGGAGGTATCCACCTCTCCAACCACGGGGAGTTCTATACGGCTGCCGCCTCCCACATCGAAAAACGACCGCTCCACCCCTGAGGAGGCCATGACAAAGACACCAAGCACAAAAAATACTGTGCAGCAGATTATTAATAAACGCTTGTGCATGTTTTATCCTTTTCTGCATTAAGTATAGCAGTATTTTATTCAAAGGAGCCGGCTAGCGTCATCAGGCGTTACGCGCGGGGCCGGCCATTAAGCCTTTCACCGACGATTTAAGTTGAAATCCGGCAATGTTGATGCTAAATTAAACAATGTTTGGATTTTTTAAGGCACTAAGGAAATAAACGAATCAATGCACCGCAGGTTTTTACTGTCTTCTCTTGTCTTTGTTGCCCTATTCGCCGTTTTTCTTGTCTTGACCACCCGTTTCGACTTGAAAGGTCACTATGAGGGCGTCTTCCTGCTTAAGGCACGGCACGGCGCGCTTTTTGAGATAAAGGACGACCTCTATCTCGGAGACGGCAGCAGGCTAATCTTCGGGCTGGACACGGACCAGGCCCCGTTCCGTTATTTCAAAAAAGAAAAAACTCCTGAACCTGGAAAATCGTTTCTGGATTTTAAGTGGGACAAGGCCGACGGTTCCGGATACGTAATGAATTTCCTTCCGGATGGCGGCAGGATACTGACCTGCTTCAGCCGCTTCTGCGACAGCGAAGGGCACTACAACCACGGACTTTTCGTGGGGGGCGGGCCTACCCGCAGGCGTGCGTTATGACAGGACAAACCTGATTAACGAGACAGGCATGTCATACAGCGACGGCACAAGGTGGTACCATTTATGGTGCAACGCCAACGAAGGATTAGCCTCTGCTAAAACGTTAACGAAGTCCGAACCGGCACGCTGGCAGTTTCTGGGTAGCGGTGTTCTCAACAGAAGCAGCAATGCCCTTGCTATCAAAAGCAGCCATATCGCCCTCGTAGACGAAGTACCGCTGAGGATCGACAGATACGCCTATTTCAGGGCGGGCGACACTTTCTTTATCCTTTCAATACGCATACAAAACACCGGTAATGTACCGGTTTCATACTACTATGCTTATGGGGATGAACCATGGCTGGGCGATTACGGCAGTTCCAGTGGGAACGTGGGCTGGGTTGACGGCCATATAGTCACAACCGTCCAGTACGTCGATACCACCAGGTTCGGTTACGCAGGCTTTTTCGACTATGGCAACACGGCGGCAGGTGAAGGCCATAATTTTACGAGAAAGGCGAATTTCTTAAAATGGATAGGCGGCAAAAAGCCGCTAGTATATTTTTCCAACAGAGAAACGGAATTCCCTGACAAAAACAATGAGGAAGAGCCCTTGAGAAGCGATACCAGGTTCATCGGCCTGCAATGGGGGCCTCAGACCTTGCTTCCGGGGGAGAAGGCACGGTACACACTCGCTATTGGCATGGCAGCCCAGGATAAATACGGTTTCCCGGTCGTTCCGGACATAGAGTTAGACTAAATACCCAACTAAAAGCAAAAAGCCAGGAACCCGAATGCTGCCTGGGTTCCTGGCTCCTCCTTACTTTGTCATTTAAAGCTTATGCTTCCATGTAAGCCCGAGTTTCCTCAAAGGCGGGTTCGCCTTCAAGTACCATCCATGAGTCTGGATGCGATAGCACCTCGAGCACAAGCCTGTGGTTGAGCCAGTGGCCAGACTTGTCAGCCACAAGGTGCCCTATAATGGGCATACCGACAAGTGAGAGGTCGCCTACGGCATCGAGCATCTTGTGGCGCACAAACTCATTATCGTAGCGCAGGCCTTCTTCATTAAGGATCTGCTCATCGTCCATAACGACGGCGTTCTCTAGTGAGCCGCCTCTTGCAAGGCCGGCCTTCTGCAGCATCTCTACGTCGCGCAGGAAACCAAATGTGCGCGCGCCGGAAAGTTCATCGGCAAACGTCGAAGGCTCCACGTCCATAGAGAAACTCTGGTCCGAGATAGCGGGATGGTTGAAATCAATCCTGTAGGTTATGCGGCTGACCGTAGACGGGAGGAGCGTCGCTGATTTGTCCCCGTCATGCACCGTCACCGGCTTTATTATCTTGAGGTATCTCCTCGCAGAGGCTTGCACGGTTATGCCTGCCTCCCTCACAGCCTCGATAAACGGCCACGCGCTCCCGTCCATTATCGGGACTTCGGGGCCGTCGAGCTCGATATAGGCATTGTCTATGGAGAGCCCCGCCAGGGCCGCCAGCAGGTGTTCTACCGTGCGGATCCTTGTAGCGCCATCCTTAAGGGTGGTGGCATAAGAGGTGTCGCCCACATTGTCGCAGACTGCTTTTATCCTCTTGCCATCTGCCAGGAAGACTATGCCCGTGTCGGGAGGGGCGGGGCAAAGGACCATTGTCACTTGCTCACCTGAGTGAAGACCCACGCCATGAAGCTTTATGTTCTTTTTAATAGTCCTTTGGTAAAACAAGATTGCTCCCCTTTTCCGACATGCACTGCACCGTTACGAAAACTACGGGTTGCAATTATAGTGCCAGAAGAGGAACGCCACAACTTTACCATATTATTCAACGAGTTTGCCTTACGGTCTTTTTGCGGCCAAGACGCAGGTGTTGTAAAAAAGACACGTTTAGCCATACTCTCTGTGTCCTTATACCCACAAGGCGCAATCGTCTTTTTACTTTCCCCAATTTCCCCATAAGGGGTCTTCCATGTACTGGTTTCTTAGGTGTTCTTGAGGGTTTTGTTTATAGAACTCTTCTTGAGAGAAGGATAATCTGTAATTTTCGCAATACCCCAACAATATCTTGTAAGCGGCGTTTATTTTCTTGATATGATCGGTATCCTTGCTACCGGCGTCAGGATGGTACTTTTTAACAAGCTCCCGGTGTTTCGTCTTTATTTCTTTGACTGTAGCCCTAGAGTCGTCAAGCCCAAAAATCTCAAGAACTATTTTAAATTCATCGTAAGTCAATATGATGCCCCGTAAGATTTACTTTGTTTTAGTAAATGCCGCCGTGAAGTTACATATAGAACCCAATTTAGAACCAAATTGTTCAGGGTCAATCTTAACGCAAACCTCGGCTTAGAATGTCATGACCTCGCGTTCCAACGCCAATTCCAGAATGGTCTGAGGACCTGCCATGTGAGTGTTAGGCAAAAGGTCTTCCTCTTTAACACCGAACTGGTTTGCGCAGGCTGTGCATATATAAAACTTCTGTCCCGCCTCTACAAGGGTATCCATAAGGGTCTTCAAAGGAGGGAACGCCTTCTGGTCTGTAACCGTCTCGGCGAACCCCTTCTTTACCAGAAGAGCGCCTTCGTTGAGGGCGAAGATTACCACGTCCATATCGTTTGCAACGGCGGTATTGGCAATGGCCAGGGCCGCCCCCGCCCGCTCAGGGGCATCAAACGAGTGTGTGACAATAATAAGAAATTTCTTTTCCATTTGTACTCCTTTAATTAATGACCCGAAAACACCTGGTACCACATCCTGATGCCGGTAACCGCGATAATCACTGCGATGGCATAACGCAGGTTCTTTGTATTGACCTTTTTGCTCACCCGCCCGCCAACCTGGGCGCCGGGTATGGTGCCTATGACAAGCGCTATCGCATAGGGCCAGATTATCTGCCCGGTGGCCATCTTGCCGATAGTGCCCATCACGGCCCCGAGTGCGACTATCCCAAGGGTGCTGCCTATTACGATGCGGGTAGGGATGTTAAGTAAGTATATCATTACCGGAATGTAAATGAACGCCCCAGGCGCGCCCACCATGCCTCCAAAACAGCCGATGGCGAGGCTGACGCCTGACGCCAGGACCTTGTTGTACTGGACATCCTCGGGCGCTATATCCTCGCCCTGTTCGCGTTTCGGCACGAACATGACCACTGCGGCGATGACCGCCATGGTCGCAAAGATTGCAAGCAGGAACTCGCTCTTTGTGTGCTTGGAGAAAAGAGAACCGGCAAGGTTGCCGAGGGCATTAAAAAGCCCCATGTATATCAGGAGTGACTTGCTGACGAATTTATTCTTGTTGTGTACGATAAGACCTGAAATAGAGGCCGCGAGCACCTGCACCATGCTTACCGCGGCCACCTGCTTCATATCGAGCTGCCCGACGCCGAGCATCGGCGGTACGTACAGGAGCAGCGGTATCATGAATATGGCCCCGCCAAGCCCCAGCAGGCCGGAAAGAAAACCGCCCCCCAACCCCAAGAATAGCAGGGTTACCAAAAACGATATATCCATGACGCGCTCCTTTTATTTTGTGTCTTTTAATATTTCAGCCTGAAGCTGCTCATAGTCCACAGTACCGTCTTTGACTATGAACCTGCTGTCAACGGCAACCGATGGACACGGGGGAGGAGTGCTTTCACTATAATACTCGTCCGACCCCTTCTTAACGACCACGATATCAATTCCCAGGGTTTCTTTTGCTTTCCGGGCTGCCAGCATATTCATCTCGCAGCGCTTGCCCATTGGGTCGTTTACGTACAGTTTTACGGTCTTCTTTCCCATGCTACCTCCTGGAATTAATTAAATGGCGACTTTCTTTGTGTTTGGCCTTACAGGACAACATGCCGGTCTGGGCAGTTCTTCTTTGTACTCTTTGTTTAGCGCCTTAAGGATATCGACAGTCATCGGGTCCTTCAGAAAATAGCAGCGCATTTTCCCATCAACATAGTAGTCCACCAGCCCGGTGCGCCTCAATAGCGCGATATGCTGGGATATGTTCGACTGGCTGGTGCCCAGGACCTCCCCCATGTCGGATACGCACAGGACGTCGCTCTCAAGCTTTTGCAGGATTTCCAGACGGTAGGGATGGGCCATAACCTTGAGCAGTTCGGACATCTTTCTGTAGTCCATTTTTAACACCTCAACAAATAATCACATCATCATATCATAAACTGCTAATACGTTATCTAAAAAACATACCGTTGTCAATATAAAAAGTGTGCCTAGGTTTTTATTGTTTGGAACGGGTGGCGGTAAGCATCAACTCAAGCATGGAGCCTGCTTTAAGGAGGGCCTCTTTTTCCGGGATGTCTGTAAGCTCATCCGACAAAAAGTGGTCAACGATTTTGCGGAGTATCTCCTGACGGGCGGCCTCGTCTTCTAACCTCCGCTTTAAGCCGTCCCCTGGCCTCCTCAAGGAACTCCAGGAACCATGAGTACTTTGTACCCAGGAAGGCCTCAAGGTCAAGCCTCAGCCTCTTTGAGAGTGCGGGGGACGCCCCGCCCGTCGATATGGCAAGTGTCAGGGCGCCCTTTTTGATCGATGAAGGCACTATGAAGTTGCCGGATTCGGGTGGAGTGGCGCAGTTTATCAATATGCCCAGGTCCCTGGCCTCGGATGCCGCCCTCTCGTTCACGGTCTGGTCGTCGGTGGCCGCGATGGCAACCACGGCTCCCCTGAGGTCGCCTTTTCTATATCTTCTGGGTTTAAGGGTCAGTAGGCCGCGTTCGGCGAGCCTTGTAATGGCGGGTACTGCTTCGGGGCTTATAACGGTGACGGCCGCACCGGCCTCAAGGAGGGATGCGGCCTTCCTGTGGGCTACCGGGCCGCCGCCTATGACGACGGCCCGTTTCCCCTCGATATCAAGAAATACAGGATAGAACCTGTCCATGTGGCCTGCTATTTGACGGGTATCTGCTTGGCCAGCTTGTCCTTGGCCTTCTCGGCAAACCTGTTGTTCGGGTACTGCTGGTACAGCACGCTCAGCGTGTTCTTGGCCGCATCGAAGTCTTTGGTCTTTATGTAGGTGTCAGCCAGGAGGTAGAGCGTCTCGGGCTCATCCTTCGCGCCGGGATAGGTCTCGATTATTCCCTTGAACCTCTTTGCCGCCGCGCTCCATGAGTCGCGCTTGTAATAATACTTGCCGACGACCAGTTCGTGTTCCGCTACGTTCCCTTTCGCGATCCTGAGCTTTTCCCTGGCCTCTTCTTCATAGGGGCTGTTGGGGTAGTTTTTCAGCAGGCTGTCGAAGCTGGTCATCGCGTTCACGGAGAAGGAGGGGTCCCTGTCCGGTTTGTCCATCTGCTTGAAATTACACATTCCGATCTGGTAGAGCACGTATGGGGCGGCCTTGTTCTGCGGGTGCATCTCCAGGAACCGCTTGTACTCAACCTCGGCCTCGGAATAGCGGGCCTCCTCGTAGTAGGAATCGCCTAGCCTCACCTGCACGAGAGCGTCATAGGACTTGTCGAGGTCGCGCTCCTTCACGGAGGAATACTTCTGTCTGGCCTCCTCGTACTTCCCCTTTGCGAGCAGGTCCTCACCCTGGCGGAAAATATCTTCCGCCTGAGGCTGCGGAGCAGCTGCCTTGGCAGGCCCGCCCCACTGGAAGACGGTGCATGCGGAAAGCGATAAAAGCATAACCAGGGCCAGCGTAGCGTAAAACACTTTTCTGGGCATTTTACTTTTCCTTTATGGTTACGGACAACATCTTGTCGCCCCTCTGTATCTTCCTGGCGACGTCCATGCCCTCGACCACCTGGCCGAAGACGGTATACTGTCCGTCAAGGAAATGCTGCGGCCCGAGGCATATATAGAACTGGCTGCCGGACGATGCCTTCTTCGGGTTTGCCGCGTCGCCGAGCCTTGCCGCCGCTACCGCGCCGTCGATGTGGGGGGCCTTTATCTCGGCCGGTATGGTGTAGCCGGGTCCACCGGTGCCGTTGCCGGCCGGGTCGCCGCCCTGTATAACGAAGTTCGGTTCCACCCTGTGGAACGTTAGCCCGTTGTAGAAGCCCTCTTTCGTGAGCTTCAGGAAGTTCTCGACATGTTTCGGTGCAACGTCAGGCATAAGTTTTATAACTATGTCACCCTTCTCGGTTTTAATGACTACCACTTTTTCCTTCTCCTTTGCAAAAGATGTCCCAAATGCCAAAGTCACCATTACCAGCGCCAACAGAAACTTCGAAATAAAGCTCATTCTACCCTCCTGTGCTTTAAGTGATGCTTGAACCTATCCTCTCCCAGAGCTTGGTCTTGCCTTCGCCGGTCTGGGTCGAGTACTCGATTATGTCACCCGGTGCGATGCCCAGTGCGCGTGCTATCACGCCTATGTTCTTCATCCGGCTGCCCCGGCTGATCTTGTCCGCCTTGGTCGCCACGTATGCCGCCGGTATGTTGTTCTCCTTCAGGTACCGGTTCATCACCATGTCATGATTACCCGGCTCGTGCCTTATGTCAAGCAGGAAAACAACCAGCTTCAGTTCGCGTGAGCCCAGAAGGTATTCCTCGATCATCGGGCCCCAGTCGGACTGGACCCTGCCCGGCACCCTCGCATATCCGAAACCCGGCAGGTCGACGAAGTAGAACCCGCCGTTTATCGTAAAGAAGTTTATCTCGCGGGTCTTGCCGGGCGTGCTGCTGGTCTTGACCAGCCCCTTCCTGTTCACCATGTTGTTTATGAGCGACGACTTGCCTACGTTTGACCTGCCAGCGAAGGCGATCTGCGGTAAGCCGTCCTTGGGCCAGCCTTTCCTGTCTACCGCCGCCTTTAAAAACTCAGCCGAAGTAACTTTCACCCTACATCCCGCACATTCCGCCGCCGCATCCGCCGCATCCGCCGCCGCCGAAACCGCCCTTTGGCATGGACGCCGCAGCCTGCTCGAAGCTGCCGGGCATCGCCTTCGAGGATTCGGGCGAGAAGGTGCTGGAGAGCAGCTTGGTTATCCCTGTGTCCTTGCACTTCGGGCAGGCGATACCGTCCGTGCCGGCGCCCATGCGCTGCATCATTGTGAAGACATTACTGCATTTGTTGCATTTGTATTCGTAGATAGGCATACTAAATCTCCTTCTTTATTCACTGTGCGCTCGCCTCTCAGGACTAGCGTACTTCGGCGATCTAAACGAGCTGGCGCTGACTCCGCGAAGCTGAGCGGCCGGGCGGAAACTGTCTGCAGTCGAAGCGAGTCTTTCCGCCCAACGAAGTAACATCTCAGTCGCACCCGAGCGACGTCGCCGGGAGCAAGGCCGAGAGGCGTTTAACTAAACCGCTAAATACTCTTTCAGCTTCGCGAGCGCCCGCGCCCGGTGGCTGACCTTGTTCTTTTCCTCAGGCCCCATCTCCGCAAATGTCATGCGTGCGGGTGCGTAGTAAAACAGCGGGTCGTACCCGAAACCGCGCGCGCCGCGCATCCCGTGGGCTATCCGGCCCTTCACCACTCCCTTAAGCACCTTCTCGACGCCGTCCGGGCTTACCAGCGCCAGCACGCATACGAACTTCGCGCCGCGTTCCTTGTCCGGTGTGTCCTTCAGTAGCTTAAGGAGCTTCTTGTTGTTCTTGATATCGTCGGCACCTTTGCCCGCAAACCTTGCGGAATAGACGCCGGGCGCGCCGTCGAGGGCGTCCACCATCAGGCCCGAGTCGTCGGCAAGGGTCAGCCTCCCCGTATGGGCGGCTACCTCGCGCGCCTTCTTGAGCGCGTTCTCGCGGAATGTCTCGCCATCCTCTGTAACGTCAGGGCAGCGCGGGAAATCGGCCAGGCTCTTCACCTTGATGCCGAGGCCCTTGAGTATCTCCTGAATCTCTTTCAGCTTGCCCTGGTTCGTAGTCGCGATTACAAGTTCCATATAACCTCAAGACCCCACTTTCTTTATTAAAGAAAGCGGACCAAAGAAATTTAAAATTGGCTTTTCTTTGTTACTTTCTTTTCACCTGAAAAGAAAGTAAGACTTACCAGGCTGCTGTAAAATCTCCCAACTCTTTCTTCTGCATGGCGACAAGCTGTTTTATCCCATTCTCGCCCAGGACCGTCAGCTCGTCCATGAGTTTGCGCGAGAACGGCTGCCCTTCCGCCGTCCCTTGCACCTCCACGAACCCGCCGCTTCCGGTCTGGACGATGTTCATGTCCACCTCGGCGGTGCTGTCCTCGGTGTAGCAGAGGTCGAGCATCGGCGTGCCCTCTATTATACCGACACTTATGGCGGCAAGGTAGTCTTTTATCGGGTTCACGGTTATCTTGCCACGGAGCCTCGCGTCTGATACGGCGTCACAAAGCGCGATGAACGCGCCCGTAATGGATGCCGTGCGGGTCCCGCCGTCCGCCTGTATGACGTCGCAGTCCATCCAGAAGGTGCGTTCGCCCAGGTACGCCATGTCCACGACTGAGCGCAGCGAGCGGCCGATAAGCCTCTGTATCTCGTGCGTGCGGCCGCCCACCTTGCCTGCGGACGACTCCCTGCGTATCCTCTGGCCGGATGAGCGGGGTATCATGGCGTATTCGGCGGTGAGCCAGCCAACGCCCTTGTTGCGCATGAACGGCGGCACCGACTCCTCTAATGTAGCGGTGCAGATCACCTTGGTGTCGCCCACCTCTATAAGGACGGAGCCCTCGGCGTGCTTTATGTAGTTCCTGGTTATCTTTACCGGCCTCATGTCGCCCGGGTTACGCCCGTCTGTACGCATATTATCCTTTATACTACGAAAAAGAAAAGAGGGGCGTTTTGACCACCCCTCTTTTGCAATGTTTCCGGACGCCTGCTAGCGAGATTACTCTGCGTCTATGGCTTCCGACGGACACACCTCAGCGCAAGTTCCGCAGTCGGTGCATTTCGCGGGGTCGATTACATATTTAGGATCGCCTTCGCTTATTGCGCCTTCGGGGCACTCAGCCTCGCAGGAACCGCACATGATGCACTCGTCATTAATCTTGTGTGGCATACCAAAACACCTCCTTACATTAGACTGGGGGCGAAGTCTCTGCTATCGTCCCTTCCTTCACAAATCAGTTTTTTAGTGTATCATATCAATAATTGGTAATCAACGGGAAAAACCCGGAAAAAATCAACCCGTTTTCATTTTTTTCTTGCATTTTGGGAAAAAAGGTATATATTTTCAACCGTCTGTGCAGGGGACTCGTTTCCCTACACTTTTATTAACCTTAAACTGAGGCGGGCTTATGAGTACGAGCTTACATACGGAAAAAAGCGCCCGGTCTTTATTTAAGGCTTGATACAAGACAATAATTAAATAGTATGCCAGACCGCCGGCGCGGGGATTCCTATTTGTACAGGAATGCCGCGCCATTTTTATTAACCGCATAAGCCAACCCGCTGAAATTAAAAGGAAAATCAGGGTATGGCTTTACACCAACCTAAAAGGGGGATTATAGATTGAACGCCTTAGGCACCCATTTATTGGTGGAGTTACGGGACTGCAAGCCCGGCATCCTCAAGGACCTGGATGAGGTCAGGGACGCCCTCGTAACCGCGGCGAAAGAGGCAAAGGCCACAGTGGTCGAAGTCGCTTTCCATGAATTCAACCCTTTCGGGATCTCCGGCATGGTCATAATAGCCGAATCCCATCTCTCCATCCACACATGGCCTGAGTACGGCTATGCTGCGGTGGACATCTTCACCTGCGGCGACCTTATAAAGCCGGAAGTGGCGGCCAACTACCTGGTTGAGCGTTTCGAGTGCAAGTCGCCTTCGATGGTGGAGATGAAGCGTGGGATACTGAGCTTCGACCACAACGTGAAGCTCCCCCACAAGATAGAGGAAGAGGAGGCATCTATTTATGCCGCAACCGAAGAACTCCAAATGGTTCCTTGATTACCTGACCCCCGAAGAGGGTCATATCCACGGTATCAAGAAAACCCTTTACAGCAAGCAGACCGCATTCCAGCACATGGAGATCATGGAGACCGGCTCCTACGGCCGCTGTCTCGTGCTCGACCAGAAGATGCAGTCGTCCGAGGTTGACGAGTTCATCTACCACGAGATACTCGTGCACCCCGCCATGATCCTGCACCCCGACCCGAAGGACGTATATATTGTCGGCGGCGGCGAGGGCGCGACGCTCCGCGAGGTCCTGCGTCACAAGTCGGTCAAGCACTGCCTCATGTGCGACATAGACGAGGAAGTGGTCATGTCCTCCAAGGAGCACCTGCCGGAATACCATGCAGGCGCCTTCGACGACCCGCGCACCGAGCTGAAGTTCACGGACGCGCGCCGCGACCTGGAAGAAACACGACAAGAAATACAACGTGATCATCATAGACATCTCCGAGCCGGTCGAGGAAGGCCCCGCCTACCTCCTGTACACCAAGGAGTTCTATGAGATGATATACGACCGCCTGGACGAGTACGGCACCATCGCATTACAGGCCGGGACGACCGCCATCGGCAAGCTGCTTAACCTGACGGCTGTACATAAGACTCTGGAAAAGGTCTTCCCGCACGTCGTTTCCATGCCTGCGGTGATACCGTCCTTCGGGCTTCCCTGGGGCTTCGCACTTGCATCCAAGAAGAACGACCCGCGCGCGCTTACTGCCGAGGCGGTTGACAAGGCGATAGCCGAGCGCGTCACCGGCGAGCTTCACTACTACGACGGCGATACGCACCTTCACAGCATGCACCTTCCGAAGCATGTCAGGAAGGCGATAGCGGAGCAGACCCTCATCATAGAGGACAACGCGCCGATATTTACGTATAATTAAGGGGCACGGCTCCGCATTTAGATATTGAAATTGGAGACGGCCCCGGAAGAAAAACCGGGGCCGTTTTTTTATTCAGGAGGCTAGAATGGTATCTAAGGAAAGTTCTATTCGAATCAGCTTAATTGACTTATTGTATGGGATTGTTCTAGCGTATGGCTTTAATTATTTTGAATCTGCACATACATTTACAGGTTATTTTAGGTTCTTCTTTTCTTATCTAATTATAATAATAGACTGGATATATGTACACCAACTTTATTGGGGCAAAGATTATAAATCCAATATTCTTTTAATTCTGGATATTGGGGTAATATTTTCAATTTCTCGTTTATTATTAAATTCAAGCAATGAATCTCCTCTTTTTTTCTTATGGCTTTCGATTTTATTTGGATTTTTTTCTTTATGGGTTTTATTTTCAAAGAAGTTTATTTTAAGTGAATATGATTGGAAGTTCTTATTTTTAGGAGATATGTTTGCATGTACTTTTTATTTTGGTATTTGGCTCTGTCCTGTCCATAATTTATTTTTATTCAATATTGCATTGATAATCATATATCTTATTGCATTTTCTACATGGTTTAAGAAAGTGCCTTTAAAAAGAGAAAATATGAGCATCGAAGAAGTTGTCTAAATTAATTTTAAGGTTATTTTAATGGCAAAAAAGTACGGCGAGGCAGGAACCGGCGCAAGATGGATGGCGGATAAACGCAAAATCGCTATTTTGGGGTTTGCTGTAATCTTTTTGCTTTTTTCTTTAGTCTTCTTTAAGAGTATTGGCAAGATTGGACTGCCAGCAATAATAGTTCTATTGGTAGGGTTCAAGATTTTTGAATCTTACGCTGATAAAAAAACTACCCATCTCGCAAAGAGGGCAAAGGATGCCGACAAGGGTGCAAGCGGCGAAGAAAAAGTTGCTGACGTTCTTTTAAGTCTACCGGATGGTTTCGAGGTTTATAACGATGTCCAGTTTGACGGCTTTAACATCGACCACGTAGTGGCTTCTCCTGCCGGGGTTTTCCTCATCGAAACAAAGAGCCACGGAGGTAAGGTCTCCAATGAGGGCGAGCGGCTCCTTTTGAACGGCAAAGCGCCGGAAAAAGATTTTTTGAACCAGACTTGGAGTCAGACATACAGGTTGCAAGACTACTTAATGGAAAATATGAATGTCGAAGTAAAGGTTCGACCTATCATTTGCTTTAGCACGGCCTTTGTCGAGGTGAGAAAACCCGTCAAAGGTATTGAAGTAGTTAATGTCGGATATCTTGGGAAATTCCTGAGCAGGCAGGGACAAAAGAACTTGTCCCCGCAAATGCTTTCACGGATACGAGTAGCCCTGAAGAGGAAATTATAAGACGGGCCGACACGAAGGTACGGCCCCTACAATAAGGAATAAGGCACAATTGAAATGCAAATAACGCACACACATCAAAAGACTTCTCGTGAGACAACCCGACTTTTAGCCCTTTCCCTCTTGCTGCTTCTCGCGCTCGGCTCCGCCGCCTTTGCCGCCGCACCCGCGATAATCAATCACCCCGTACTACTCCGTCACCACACCCGCAGGCTGGGAGGTAGACCGTGACGAGGACGAAAAGTCGAAGGTCGTGTTTATAAAAAGCTCCGCGATGTTCGACGAGATATACCTCTCGATAAACGCGGCGAAGATGAAAAAGCAGTTATCCATCGAAGTGGCGTGGGACATGCTGAAGCCGCAGTTCGTCACGGAGAAGACCAAGGTGATCTCCGACGGCGAAGAACAGATAAACGGCGTGGCCTGGCAGAAGGTCGTATATATTGAAAAGGTCGCCGACATGGACATGAAGCGCATGGTCCTCTTCACGATAAAGGGCGACAAGAGCTACATCATCCAGCTCGGAAGCCCGGCGAAGAAGTGGGACGCCAGCCTGGGCCAGGCGACCGAGGCCGTTAAAATCCATTAAATTCAAATCAAAGTAACAGGTAACCGAGAAATGCCAATAGACCCCGCACAGTACAAGACGCCCCTGTTCGACGCGATGATATCGCTTGCGGAGTCCCGCAAGGTGTCCTTCCACACGCCCGGGCATAAGTCCGGCAAGGGCATCGCAACGCGCTTCGTTAAGTACGTCGGCCCGAACATCTTCAGCATAGACCTGACGACGCTGGACGAGGTGGACAGCCTCCAGAGGCCGAAAGGCGTGATAAAGGACGCGCAGGAGCTTGCGGCGAAGGCGTACGGCGCGGACCGGTCATTCTTCCTGCTGAACGGCACGACCGGCGGCAACCACGCGATGGTGATGACCGCGCTGAACCCCGGCTCCGGCATACTCATGGCGCGAAACTGCCACAAGTCCGTTCTTGCGGGCACGGTGCTGGCCGGGGGCACGGCGCACTTCATATACCCGACTCTAGACACAAAGCTGATGATGCAGATGAACGTCAGCTTCGACGAGGTGAGGGCGGCGGTAAAGGCGCACCCATGGATAAAGGTGCTGTTCATCACCAGCCCGAACTACTACGGCATCTGCGCCGACCTCAAAAAGATCATCCCTTTCGCACACGAAAACGGGATGACGGTGCTGGTGGACGAGGCGCACGGCCCGCACCTGGGCTTCCACCCGGAACTGCCCAGCTCCGCGCTCTCGGCCGGGGCGGACATGTGCGTGCAGTCCACCCACAAGATAATAGGCGGCATGACCCAGGCCTCGATGATGCACGCGCGGGCAGAGCGTGTCTCAATTAACACGCTTGCGGGCGTGCTCAAACTTGTCCAGACTACCAGCCCGTCATACATACTCATGGCCTCGTTAGACCTTGCACGTATGCAGATGGCGACCGAAGGCCTGAAGCTGCTCGGCAAGGCGCTTGAACTTGCGCGCTGGGCGCGGGACAAGATAAACGCGATACCCGGCCTTAAATGCGTGACTAAAGACGAGGTGATGTCGCGCGGCATGGGCGACCTGGACGAGACGAAGCTCGCTATAAACGTGAACGGGCTTGGGCTGTCCGGTTACGACGTATCACAGACGCTGAACCTGGAGTTCGACATACAGGTGGAGATGGCCGACCCGTTCCATGTCCTTGTCATCGTGAGCATCGGCGACCGCCACGAGGACCTGGAGCGGCTCGTGGACGCGCTTGATATCATAGCGAAGCGAAACGGCACGAATGCCAGCAGCACCTGGGACGCCGCGATGCCGTCTTTCAAGAGCGTGCCGGGGCTCACCCCCAGGGAGGCCTTCTTCGCAAGCCACGAGTACCTCGACATTGAGGAATCAAAGGGCAGGCTTTCATCCGAGATAGTTACGGTGTACCCGCCGGGGATACCGCTTCTGGTGCCGGGCGAGGTGATAACGGGCGACGTCCTGACTTATCTTGAACAAGGTGGCGGAGCTTGGCGGGACTGTGGATGGCCTTGCCGAGGACGGCAAGATAGGTGTGGTAAAGCTAAACCAGCCTTAGGTGCTGGTGCGGTTTCGGCCGTCCTGTTTCGCCCTGTAGAGCGCCCTGTCGGCAAGGCGGACAAAGTCCTCGGCGCGGGCCAAGTCTTCCGGCATGGTGACGATTCCGATGCTTATCGTGAGGGACGCCGTCCTCTCCAGCAGGTCCAGCTCGAACGGCTGTGACTCCACCGCATTCCTGATACGTTCAGCAAGTATCCCCGCGTTTTCTCCGTCCGTTTCCGGGAGCACCACGCAGAACTCCTCGCCGCCGTACCTCGCTACGATATCAGTCGAACGCGACTCTTCCTTCAGGATGCGGGCCAGGTGCTTCAGCGCCTCGTCCCCGCTCAGGTGTCCGTATGAGTCGTTGAAGATGCTTGAAATGGTCTATGTCCAGCATCAAAAGCGACAGCGGGTGCCCGTAGCGGCGGGACCTCGTTATCTCGGTCTCCACCTTGTCGTAGAAGTAACGCGCGTTGTACAGGCCGGTGAGCCCGTCCGTCACCGAGAGGTGCAGCATCCGGCGGTACAGGTCCGCATTCTCCAGCGCCAGCCCCATCTGGCCCGCAAGCGCTGCCAGCATGCTTACACGGTCCGAAGAGAATGGCGGCTCGTTCTCCTGCCTGTCCACGAATATCGCGCCCTTCACTTCCTTCCTGAACACGATCGGTATTATGCACTGCTGCGAGGACGTCTTCTTGGCAGATGGAAGGTCGAAGCCGTTTCCTCTTACGGCCTCCCGGCCCGTAAGGATTATAGGCTCCAGATGGACCATAAGCCTGTCGCGCTCGACCTCGTTGTCTATCCTGAGCCTGATAGTCTCTTCCGTAGCCAGAAACCCGGTCGCCCTGCGGAGCACCATCGAGCCTTCCTTCTCGTACAGGAAGATCGCGACCCTGCGGTACTCGGTCTCGCTGTTTATCCCCATCAGGACGATATCCATTATCCTGTCCTCGTCGAAGGTGCTGACGATGGACTTCGTCATCTGCTGGAGGAATGTCAGTTCCTGGAGTTTGCGGTCGAGCAGCGAGTTTACACGGCTCAGGAGTGTGGTCTCGCTCGTATTGAATTTCGGATTAACGGGGCACAGCCTCTCCAGGTTTGGGGTCCTGGCAAGCAGGCAGTCTACGGCTTTCCTGAGGTCTTCGGGATCGAACGGCTTTGTGATGTATGTATCGGCGCCCACCGAGATGCCGTAATTCTTGTCCTTCAGCCGCTCCTTGGCGGAGAGCATGAGGACCGGTATCTCCCAGACGCTCTTGTCGTGCTTAAGAAGGCGGCAGACCTGGTAACCGTTCATCCGCGGCATGTTGATGTCAAGGATGACGAGGTCGGGCATCTCCGTGAACACCTTCTCCACGGCGGAAACGCCGTCCGGCGCCCTGACGAATGTCCGGCCCGGCCCGTTAAGCGTGGCTACAACCAGGCCTGTTATGTCCGGGTCATCGTCGACTACCAGTATTTTCTTGTCTGAAGCCATTGTGCTCACATCTCATCGATAGTTTATAAACTGCATATCGATACCCAGGTCCTCGGACTTTAGCTTTGTTATTATTTCCTGGAGGTCGTCCCTGTTCTTTCCCGCCACCCGCACCTGGTCCTGCTGGATGGAGGCGTTCACCTTCAGCTTCATGTTCTTGATTATCTTGACGATCTCCTTGGCCTTCTCCTGAGGGATGCCCTGCTGGAGGGTGATCACCTGGCGCACCGTGCTGCCGGCGGCCTGCTCCACCTTGCCGTAGTTGAGCGTCCTAAGCGAGATGCCACGCTTTATGATCTTGGACTGGAGTATGTCGTTCAAGTTCTTCAGCTTGAAGTCGTCCTCGGTCGTGAGGGTAAGCTCGCCCTTAGTCTTGTCCAGCACGATCTCGCTTTTCGAGCCCTTGAAGTCGAAGCGCTGCTCCACCTCTTTCGTGGCCTGGTTTATCGCGTTGTCCATCTCCTGCATGTCTATCTTGCATACGATATCGAAAGAACTTTCAGCCGCCATTAAATCCTCCTTATTCCGCTACCAGATTTGCGCCCTTCGGTATCTTGAAGGCAAACGCGCTTTCTTTCAAGCCCGTGTTTATCTTGATGTTCGAAAGCCTTATGCTGTTCGTGTTCCCTGAAGTCTCGGTGAACGAGAACCCGAGTATGGTGTAGTCCTTCGGGTCGAGCTCAAGGAGGATGTTGTCCACGCCCATCTTGTCGCCCTTGGGGACAAGCTCAAGGAGGAGGTTGCCTTTCCTGCCCTTTTCGCCGCCCTTGGGGAAACGCACGTCGAACGAATCGGTGATCTTCCCGAGACCTGCGAGGAATGTGGACGGAGTCTTGTCCATCACGGCACGCGCCATCGACTTCTTTATCACCTGGTTGTTCGCCGGCATGTACATGATAAGTTCCTCGCCGCGCACGATGAGGTCCTGTTTTTCGGGCTTTACATAAGTATAGCGCAACATCCCGGGCTTCTTTATTAAAAGAGTCCCGCCGCCCTCTTTTTTCATGTTCATCGCCTTGACTTCCGACACCTGCACGAAATCGGCCTTCATGTCGCGGGTCTTGTCGTATGACTCCTGAAGTCTCGCGGCAAGCTCCTGCGGAGTCATGGCGAAGGCCGTTGCCGGGATAACTAAAAGTAGCAAGAAGAATATAAATTTCATATAAACTCCGTTCTTTTCTTTCAGGAGAAAGAAAAGAACCAAAAGAAAGCCATTATTTAAATTCTTTGGGCCGACTTTCTTTTTAAGAAAGGCGGGATCTACTTCTTAAAGTATTCCTGCACATGCTTTATCGAGCAGAACTCGCCGCACATCGTGCAGGTGTCGGAGCCGTCGCCCTTGCCTGGCGTATGCAGCGCCCTGGCCCGTTCCGGGTTTATCGACAGGTTTATCTGCGCCTCCCAGTCGAGCGCCTTCCTGGCCTTCGCCATGCGTATGTCCATATCGATTGCGCCCGGCACGCCCTTCGCCACGTCCGCGGCATGGGCCGCGATGCGGGAGGCGACAACGCCTTCCTTCACGTCCTCAACATCCGGCAGCCTCAGGTGCTCGCTCGGGGTGACGTAGCAGAGGAAGTCCGCACCCGCCATGCCCGCGATCGCCCCGCCGATAGCCGAGGTGATGTGGTCGTAGCCCGGCGCGATGTCCGTGACGAGCGGCCCAAGCACATAGAACGGCGCGTTCTTGCAGAGCGCCTTCTGGATCTTTATGTTCGTCTCCACCTGGTGCAGCGGCACGTGGCCCGGGCCTTCTATAATGACCTGCACGCCCTCCGCCCATGACTTCTCAGTAAGCTCGCCCAGGGTGATGAGTTCGCTTATCTGCGCCCTGTCGGTCGCGTCCATGATGCAGCCGGGCCGAAGCCCGTCGCCGAGCGAGAGGACAAGGTCGTATTTCTTGGATATCTCGAGGAGCCTGCCGAAGTCCGCAAAGAGCGGGTTCTGCTTGCCGTGGTAGACCATCCACTCCACCAAGAACGCGCCGCCCCTCGACACGACGTCGAGCAGGCGCCCCTGTTCCTTGAGCCTCGCCACGGTCTCAAGCGTGACGCCGCAGTGCACGGTGACGAAGTCGACGCCCTGCATGGCCTGCTCCTCGATGACGCGGAACAGGTCGTCGCCGGTCATCTCGACTATCGAGCCCTTGCGCTCCGCGGCCTCGACCGCCGCCTGATAGATCGGCACGGTGCCGACGGCGATGGTGCTCTCCTCCATCAGCCTTCTTCTTATCTCGTTGATCGGGCCGCCGGTGGAGAGGTCCATGACCGCGTCCGCCCCGAGGGCGGTGGCGGCACGCAGTTTCGCCAGCTCGACGTCTATGTCCACGTTGTCCTTGGACGTGCCGATGTTGGCGTTTATCTTGGTGCGTGTCCCCTTCCCGATGGCGAGCGGCTGGATCGCGGTGTGGAGCTTGTTCCTGCAAAGCGTTATGGTGCCCTCTGCAACGCCCGCCATCACGGTCTCGGGAGACAGCCCCTCGACCAGTGCGGCAGTGCGCATCTCTTCGGTTATTATTCCCTTTTTTGCATTGATTATCTGTGTCATCAGATCAGCTTTCCCATTTTGAATGAACGTATTTTAGCCATTATGGACGAGGCGGCCTGGGCTGGGGCTTGTGCCCCTATTATCTCAGTTATAACCGCAACCCCGAAGGCGCCCGCCATCAGGGTGTCAACCGCGTTTCCTTCTTTTATACCGCCAAGCGCAAAAACCGGGATCTTGAGGGTCCGGCAGGCCTCCTCAAGCGAGGAAAGGCCGACCGGCGGGCCGTACGCAGCCTTGGAGGCCGTGTAATACACCGGCCCAAACGTCACAAAATCCGCGCCTTCTTCTTCCGCCTGCAGGGCCTCAGCCAGGCTATGCGCCGAGGCGGAGACGTATTTTTCGACCCCCAGTAGCTTACGCGCGGCCGCTACGGGCAGGCTTCGCCCGGATATATGCACACCGTCCGCATCGGCAGCAAGGGCCAAGTCCACGCGTTCGCTGATGAGCAGGCGCGCCTTGTACCTGTTAGTCAGGTCCCGCACCCGCTCGGCAAGTGCGAGCAACTCCCTGTCGGGAAGGTCCTTCTCCCTGAGCAGTATACCTTTTACGCCCGCGTCAAGCGCACTACGAAGTACATCTTCCAGAGACCTGCCACCGGCCGTCTTGTTGCGGTCGGTTATCAGGCAGAGGCAAAAATCCATCCTTCTCCCTTCCCGACCTGTAACCGGCTATCCTTATGCCATTGACGAAACGTATATAAGGACGAGCGTCTGTACCAGGAACGCGACCACTGCCGCCACCAGGAACCCTACGCAAACCCACTTTATGGGCAGAAATACTATCGGCGCGGCAACTGCGAGAAAAACCAGCGACATCCATTTTAGAAACCATTCACCGCCGATAAAAGCGGTGAGGGACACGAAAACGCTCGCGACCGCATAAAACAGGAGGTATTTGCCCTTGTTGACTACCGCCTCGCTGGTCCAGTCCCGGTATGCCTTCACAGCCATGATGCCGAACAACTGCCACCACATGCCCATGAACAGGAACATCAGCCCGTACCTGAACACCAGGCTCATTACATGCGGGTATTGTGTACCGTATTTATAAATGCCCAGAGAACCAATTATAACGAACGCCGGGATGACATAGGAAAAAAATATCCCGAGCAGGTCCATGGTGCATATGTTTATTCTGTACGTCTGTTTCTCGGCTTTTGCAGCCATTCGAAACTGCAGCCCCAGGTAGAAAGGCACGGCAAGATAAACCAGGAGCCGCGGGAGGAATTGTCTAAACTCATCCACAAATGCCATAAAACTTCTCCTTTCGGACTGCATGTTACTATAAAGCTACATCAGCATACCCTCCAACGGGCTCGATGCAGCCGCGTGGAGTTTCCTCGGAATCCTTCCAGCCTTGTAGGCAAGCCGGCCGGCTTCTACTGCCAGCCTCATCGCCTTCGCCATGGCAACCGGGTAGGTTGCGCCTGCTATCGCCGTGTTCATCAGGACGGCATCCACGCCCAGCTCCATTGCAAGGGCCGCGTCCGACGCCGTTCCGACGCCCGCATCCACAATGACAGGCACCTTCACGGTCTCAAGTATTATGTTTATGTTGTACGGGTTCCGTATGCCAAGGCCGGAGCCTATGGGCGCGGCGAGCGGCATAACGGCGGCGGCGCCAGCGTCCTCGAGCTTTTTGCACATCACCGGGTCGTCGCCGACGTATGGGAACACTATGAAGCCCTCTTTCACCAGCACCCTGGTCGCCTCAAGGGTGGCCTCGTTGTCCGGGAACAGCGTCCTGGGGTCGCCGATAACCTCAAGCTTTACCATGTCCGAAACCCCGGCCGCTCTCGCAAGCCTCGCGTAGCGCATGGCGTCCGCCGCGGTGTAGCAGCCGGCGGTATTGGGCAGTATCTTGTATATCTTCGGGTCGATATAGTCGAGCAGGTTCTCGGACTCGCGGTCCGTGATGTTCGTCCGCCTGACAGCGACCGTCACGACATCCGCGCCAGAGGCCTCTACCGCCTCCTTGGTCTCCTGAAAAGAGGCGTATTTGCCGGTGCCCACCCACAGGCGCGACCTGAACTTTATTCCTGCAATCTCAAGGATGTCTTCAACCATGAAACCCTCCAGTAATCATAAGTATATCAGAGAAGTATACTAAATCTCAATTATTATCGGCAGAATCATAGGGAGGCGGTCCATCTTTTTCTTGATGAACTTTTTAAGCGCAGAGCGCACCGCCGTCTGCACAAGGCTCCACTCCGATTTCGTCTCGGCGGTCATATTCAGGAGCAGGTCGCTTACCAGGTCCTTCACCTCGCCGTACAGCTCCTGGGATGCGTCCTCGAACACGAAACCGCGCGATATTATGTCCGGCCCGGTGACGAGCGCTCCCGTGAGCTTCTCTAAGCCCGATTATCACTATCACCACCCCGTCGCTTGCCAGTTTCATCCTGTCTCGGATCACCACGTCCCCGACATCTCCCACGCCCTTGCCGTCTATGAACACCCGGCCAGCCGTGACGAAGCCGCGCTTTGCCGCTGTATCCTCAGTCAGCTCCATTACGTCCCCGTCCTTCAGGATGAATATGTTCTCCTCGGGTATCCCCACCTTCTTCGCCAGGTTCGCATGGGATATGAGGTGGCGGTACTCGCCGTGCACCGGTATGAAGAACTTCGGCTTCACGATGTTAAGCATCAGCTTCAGCTCTTCCTTGCTGGCATGGCCGGATACATGTATCTCGGAGGTCTTCTCGTATATCACGTCCGCGCCGCGCATGAAGAGGTGGTTTATGATGCGCGCGATAGACTTCTCGTTCCCCGGTATCACCTTAGCCGAAAGGATCACGGTGTCGCCTGGATGCACCTTTATCTGCTTGTGCTCGTCCATAGCCATCCGGTTCATGGCGCTCATCGGCTCGCCCTGGCTGCCGGTGGTTATTATCACCACCTCTTCCTCGGGCATGTTCTTCAGGTCTTCAAGCCTTCGCCACATATCTTCCGGGATGTTCAGGTAGCCAAGCTCCGCGGCTATCTTTGCGTTGTTCACCATGCTGCGGCCGTTCAATATCACCTTGCGGCCGAACATCTGCGCCACGTCGATCGCCTGCTGCACCCTGTGTATGTTGGACGAGAATGTGGCGATTATTATGCGTCCCTTGGCCTTGGCGAAAATATCCTCGAAGGCGCGGCGCACCTCCTTCTCGGAGAAGGTGAAGCCGCCCTTTGTGGCGTTTGTCGAGTCCGACATCAGCAGCAGTACGCCCTTCGCGCCCGTACTGCGAGAAGAGGTGGAAGTCCAGCAGCTCGCCGTCCACAGGGGTCGGGTCTATCTTGAAGTCGCCCGTGTGTATGACGCTTCCGACCGGGGTCTTTATCCCAAGCCCGACGCCGTCCACGATGCTGTGGGTCACCCTGATGAACTCGACATCGAATACGCCGAGCTTTACCTTGTCGCGGGGCCGCACCGGGATCAGCTGAACTTTTTCGTCCAGCTCGTGCTCTTCGAGCTTTGCTTTGATAAGGCCCAATGTGAGGCGGGTGCCGTAGACCGGGACGTTAAGCTCTTTAAGGAGGTACGGCAATGCGCCGGTATGGTCCTCGTGCCCGTGCGTGATGAGTATGCCCCGCAGCTTCTCCCTGTTCTCAAGGAGGTAGGTGAAGTCGGGTATCACTATGTCCACACCCAGCATCGCATCGTCCGGGAACATTATCCCGCAGTCGACGAGTATCATGTCGTCGCCGTACTCGAAAACAGTGGAGTTGAGGCCTATCTCCCCGACCCCGCCCAGCGGGATCACGGAAAGGGCGGGTTTTTCTTCGAACGCGGAACTGTCCAATGGCCCTCTTATCTTGAAGGTTAAACTGTGCAAAACATAAATAAACGTAAACTCTTATAATATCACGGGATAAACAGGAATTCAAACGAAAACAGCCCTAATTGGACCTGAAACCGGCAAGAAAATCGGCGAGGAAATCTGTCAGTTGCGCGAATTCGGCCACGGAGAGGGTCTCGGCGCGCCTTCCTGGGTCTATGCCGGAGTTTTCAAGCGTGACAATGCCTTCCGGGGTGAAAAGACGCGAACCCTTAAGGGTGTTCCTGAGGGTCTTCCGCCTCTGGGAGAACGCGGCGCTCACCACCTTCTCAAAAAGCCCATAGTCGCGGCACTGCGCGGCTGGCTTTCCCGCACGTCAAGCCGTATGACGGCGGAGTCCACCTTCGGGACGGGGTCGAAGGCCTCCTTCGAGACGGTGAACAGCATCTTCGCGTCTGCATAGAGGCGCACCATCACGGTCAGGTAGCCGTATTCCTTGCCTCCCGGCGGGGCGGTCAGCCTCTCCGCCACCTCCTTCTGGAGCATAAGCACCATCGAAAAGATGTTATCCCTGGCATCGATGAGGCGGCTCACAATCGGCGTGGAGATGTAATATGGCAGGTTCGCGACCACCTTGAACTTGCCTTCAAGCTTCTCATACGGGAACCGGAGCGCATCGCCCAGTATGACGTCGAGGTTCGGGTAGTTGAGTTCGCGGTTCAGCTTGTGGAACAGCCGCTCGTCCAGCTCGATAGCCGTGACATGCCCTGCCCTCTCTGCCAGCACGTTCGTCAGCACGCCGAGGCCGGGGCCGATCTCCAGCACGTTATCATCAGGGCGTATGTCCGCCGCCTCCACTATCATGGCGACGGTGTTCATGTCCGTCAGGAAGTTCTGGCCAAGTGATTTCTTTGCACGAATATCAGACATCAGGCCTTCCGTGGCGTTATCCGGTATTTTTCGACCATGCGGACGGGGTTGTAGGAAAGCTTGGACTTGCGGAGGTTCGGCTCGCCCAGGTCCTGCTCGCGGTTGACAAACGTATGGCCGTGGAACTCGTTCGCGAGGAACTGGCTCGATATGAACTGGTAGAGGCCCGCGTATTCGGAGTTGGCCTTCTCGACATGCACCACCACGGTGTCGCGGTTCAACTCCTCGCCGAAGGCGATAGCCTCCACCACCCCGTTGATAAGCACCGCCCCGCCCTTGATGGACAGCCTGTCCATATGGTCGAGCGCAAGGATCGTCGCCTCGGTCTCTCCGAACGTGCTGGGTATCTCAAGCGAGCATTTCTCCTGGCACCAGCGCTCCACGAGCACCTTGGCCTGCGGGATGAGGTCGATAGTCAAGTGCCGGTACTCGTGGGGATAGTTCTTGACGAAGCGGTTCAACAGGTTTTTCTTGTCGTGGAATTTACGGCCGGTCAGATGCACCAGGTCGTGGGTATGGTAGACGTAGTCCGAGTTGTCCGGGTCCATGTCATAGGCGTATTTGTCGCTGTCTGCGATGAATCTGTATATGAAATCCTTGGATGCGATCTCGATTACCGGCTCATTGCCCGCCTGAGCCATATAATCAAACAGGGCGTCCACCGTCTCGGGCACCTTGTTATCACCCACAGGCGGCATGAAATACGGCTGGCCGGCGTATGACTTGGCCTTGATGATGATGTTCCCGTTAAGCTGTGCAATCTCATAGTCGTGGACATGGCGGAACATGAACAGGTTGGTGTAGGTGAGCTCGGACACCTCGGGCTGTGCGGCCCTGAAGGCTTCTTCAAGCGGTTCCTTGTCCGCAAGCGAGACCGGGCAGAAATCAGGAAATGAGTGCAGTAGTGACATTAGTTCCAAATTATAACAGAAAAAACACACTGGTAAAATATTTTTATAGTATAACTTAATTATGGAGTATCTGCCGGATATAACGCACCTGCATTACCTGGGGCTTTTCATCCTTCTCATCGCGGGCGGGGTCGGCCTCCCGTTCCCCGAGGACGCCACCCTCATCCTGTGCGGGGTCCTGATATCTGCCGGAGACATCAAGGTTTTGCCTGCAATACTAACCGTATACGCCGGGCTGCTCTGCGGCGACACCATCCTGTACCACATCGGCAAGAAATTCGGGAGGAAGGTCGTCACCCACAAGTGGTTCCACAGGGTCCTTACCGCCGGAAAAGCTGGGCCGGGTCGAGGCGCGCTACATAAAACACAGCGTCCTGGCAATACTCATAGGCAGGCATGTCGCGGGCTTCCGGGCGCAGCTCTTCCTGGTCTCCGGGATCCTTCGGATGGACTACTGGAAGTTCATCCTGACCGACGCGGTCTCGGCCATATTCACGATGGCCCTCATGGTGGGCATCGGGTACAAGGGCGGCGAGGAGCTGCCCGTCATCCGCGGATCACATACGGGTCGTCGGGCATGTGGTGCTTATAGCCGCAGTGGCGGCCGGGGTCTTGTACCTTATTTACAGTTATTTCAGGCGCAGGCGTGCCCGTGCCTCCCGGAATGACTCCTAGGACCATCTTCCCCCGTTCCACCATACGGATTCCCATCCCGTGATATAATTTAAGCATGTATAAAAACATCCTCGCCGCCGTTAACGAGTATACGAACTCAGAGATAGCCGCGAGGTACGCACTTTCGCTTGCCAAGGCCTGCCATGCAAAGCTCACCCTGCTCGTTCGTCTCCAAAGACCCGGTTGACAAGGACACTATAAAGAAAGCCGAATCCGCGATCGAGAGGCTGTTCATCGAGGCCCAACAGGGCGGCGTCGATGTCGAAAGCCTGGTCCTGCACGGCGACCCTGTCGATAAGATAATCGAACACGCAATCGGCCAGAATGTCGACATCGTATTTGCCGCGTCGAGGCACGTAGACGTGCACAAGCGGTTCTTCGTGAAGACCGTTTCCCGCGAGCTTATGCTGAAACTGCCGTGCGCCTCGGCTGTCGTGCGCGTTACCAGGATGGGCAGGATAGCACCCAGGAACATACTGCTCCCGCTCCGGGGCGGCAAGGTCATTCGTCTTTGAACGCGCGTATTTCACCGCAAGGCTCGCGGCGGGGTTCGGCTCAAAGGTACTGCTTTTACACTTGCCGAAGCCCATAACGAGTTTTTTCCTGGGCGAACTGCACCTGAAGCCCGCTCAACGGGAAGAGCGTATCCCTGCTGACGTGCTTGAGCTTGCTGGTTACCTGAAGGAATCCGGCATAGCGTGCGAGATTAAAACCGCTTCCGGGGCAACCGCAACCAGCATAACGATGGAGGCAGTGCAAAAAAGGAGCGACCTCATCGTGATGGGCGCAAGCCAGAGGAGCCTTCTTGCATCGATTATCAAGGGCAACCCGGTAGAAGAAGTCATGAAAGCTCCTCCATGTAACCTGATTATATTCAAACCCGGGCGCACATCGTGACAGATGGAACTCCAGACACTCACACCACAGGCCGCACTTCAAACCCTACTTACGAACGGCTACGGGCTTTCTGAGTCTGAGGTTACCGGCAGGCTTGCCCAGTACGGTCCGAACGAGATAAAGCGCGTAAAAAAAACACCGATATACCGGCGTTTCCTTGCCCAGTTCACACATTTCCTGGCTGTCCTTCTCTGGGTGGCTGCAACGCTCTGCGTCGTATCCGAGCTGCTTCATCCGGGTGAAGGGCTGCTGCACCTTGCTATAGCTATTGTCGTGGTTATATTCATAAACGCGGTGTTCACGTTCGTGCAGGAGTACCGCGCGGAAAAGGCCGTCGAAGCGCTCAAAAACCTGCTGCCCTACCATGTCAAGGTCAGGCGTGACGGAAGCATACGTGAGGTACACTCCGAGGAGGTCGTACCCGGAGACATCATCCTTCTCGCCGAAGGTGACAGGGTCCCGGCAGATGCAAGGCTGACAGAGTCCAGTGGGCTGATGGTCAACCATGCGCCGCTGACTGGCGAATCCGAGCCGCTTTCACGCAGCAACATGCCTTTTGACGGTGAGTACCTGGACAGCCCGAACATGGTTTTCGCCGGCACACTCGTAGTCAGAGGCTCCGGCATTGCTGCAGTCTACGCCACAGGCATGTCCACTGAGTTCGGCAAGATCGCCCACCTCACCGGGTCGGTGGAGTCCGGCCCCAGCCCTTTGCAGAAGGAGATCGCCAAAGCGACAAGGGTGGTCGCCGTGATAGCGGTGATAACCGGGGTATTCTTTTTTGGGCTTGGAGTGGCGATCGGCAGGGGTTTCTGGCACAACTTCCTATTCGCCATAGGCATCATAATTGCCAACGTCCCGGAAGGGCTGCTGCCCACGGTAACCCTATCGCTTGCGATGGGCAGCCAGAGGATGGCAAAAAAGAATGCGCTTATAAAAAACCTCGCGTCGGTCGAGACGCTCGGCTCGGTTTCGGTGATATGCACAGACAAGACCGGGACCCTTACAAGGGGCAGTATGGAGGCAAGGGCTGTCTGGACGCCCGACGGATACGAAGGGGAGGGCAAGCCGTCGCTTGGAGCAAAAACAATGATAGAGGCTGCCGCACTCTGCAACAACGCTACATTTGATGATGGGGATGTACAGGGGGGACCCTACCGAGGTGGCAATACTCAAGGCTGCCCAGGAGACTATCGCCGGGCTGGAATCCCGAAGGCTCCACGAGATACCTTTCGACTCCGACAGGAAGCGTATGACGACCGTCAACGTTATTGGAGAAAAAACACTTGTTTTCATGAAGGGAGCGCCAGAGGCCGTGCTCGACTCTTGCGACAGTGCCGTGTTCCCGGAGGGCGTCCTCACACTTACCGACGAAGGAATAAGATTAATCAGGGATGCCTACTCTGGCATGATGGGGCAGGGCTACCGCGTGATGGGCTTCGCATACCGCCAGCTGTCCGAGGCCGACGCATCAGGACATATGGACGATGAGGCCCTTGAAACAGGGCTCGTATTCGCCGGCCTGATGGGCCTGGAGGATCCGCCGAGGCCCGAAGTCGCCGGTGCAGTGGATAAATGCAAAAACGCCGGCATCCGGGTCGTCATGATAACCGGTGACGCAAGCGGGACCGCGCTGGCTATCGGGCGGCAGGTCGGCCTTGCGGTCGAAGGGACTAGAGTCGTCGACGGCCCGGAGCTTAACGGCATGTCCGACAGCGAGCTTGCGGCGCTTTTGTCGGACAACGAGCCAGTATTCTCGAGGATGACCCCCAGGCACAAGATGCGCATAGTCTCGGTACTCAAGGACGAGGGCGAACGGGTAGCGGTAACAGGCGACGGGGTGAACGACGCGCCCGCCCTTAAGATGGCCGACATCGGGATCGCCATGGGTGCGGCCGGTACGGATGTCGCGCGCGAGGCGGCTGACATGGTCCTCATAGACGACAACTTCGCTTCCATCGTAAGCGCGGTCGAGGAAGGAAGGGCCGTTTTCGAGAACATCCGTAAGTTCATAACCTACATCTTCGCGCACCTGACCCCCGAGGCCGTGCCCTACATATTGTTCTCACTCACAAACATTCCCCTCCCTCTCACCGTCATGCAGATACTCGCTATCGACCTTGGCACCGAGACTATACCCGCACTTGCGCTCGGCGTGGACCCCCCGGAGAAGGGCGTAATGCGATACGCCCCCAAGAAGCAAAAGAACCTTATCGACCGGCATCTCCTCGTCCGAGGCTACCTCCTGCTAGGGCTGATAAGCTCTGTCGGGGTGCTGTTCGCTTACTTCTATGTATTATATGGCGGCGGCTGGCATTGGGGAGTTACGCTTCCGATGGAGCACCCTCTGGCTCGTCAGGCGGCAACCGCTACTTTCCTCGGAATCGTCATAATGCAGGTGGGAAATGTCTTTGCCTGCCGCTCCTCTCGCGAGTCAGCCATTACCCTGGGCTTATTCTCAAACAAGCTGGTGCTCATCGGAATTGCGGTAGAGATTGCCATCGCGGCGCTTATAATATATTCCCCGTTGGGGAACAAACTGTTCGGTAGCGCGCCGCTTCCCTGGGATGTCTGGCTTGTTTTACTTCCGTTCGCGGCCCTTCCATTTCTTGCGGATGAAATAAGGAAGTATCTTGCAAAAATACACGGGAATGCACGTCAAAGCGGTTAAAGCCCCGCCAAACATACACTTTCCATTAAGCGATTTTAATCTAATCAATAATTATTATTGACAAGGGCTGTGATCGTCGCTATACTTCATTTAACATGTCACCCATTGAACCAAGGGCCAAATGTTAGTTTCCACTATCGAAAGGAAAGTTGTTATGAAGGTGTTCACGTCTGCCGCTGCCGCAATAATCATGTTAATCGGTCTGGTTTCCGTAGTTCACGGAGCGACCAGCATGAGCGGGGCGGACATGTACACAGCGCGTTGCGAGAGATGTCACGGCAAGATAAACGAGACCAGCATAATCCGCGGCGCTACATCCACAATGATGGAGTTTGCGATAAAAAGCAACTTCGGCGGTATGAAACAATTCTCGGGCATCAGCAGCAACGACCTCCAGAGCATCGCCTCCGCCATTATTTCTTCTGAACTGACGGCTGGAAGCTCGCCAGACCATTACATCCCGTCTTCTCGCGTATATACATCCGGCGTGGCAGCACAGGCAGCCGAGGTACAGGCCGTCCCTGAAAAATCTTTTTCTGCCGCGGAGACAGTTATGCCTTCCGCAGCTCCTTTTGCACCGGCGGCCACTGCACCGGCAGCTGGCGGGGGTGCAGCGCTGTACAGCTCAAGCTGCGCCGGTTGTCATGGGCCAGCGGCCAGCTCTTCCAAGAAGGGCGCCAGCGCGGCCAGGATACAGGCCGCCATCAAGGGTAACGTAGGCGGCATGGGTTCTCTTTCATCATTGTCCGGGTCAGACCTGCAGGCCATAGCGGATGCGCTTGGCGGTGCGGCAGGGGTTTCGGCAGTTGCTTCTGCCGGCATGTCGGTGCAACGGCTATGGAATCCGCTTCTCCGGCAGCCTCCGCGCCTGTCTCAGCGGTACCGACACAAATAGCCGTTCCGCAGGACGGCTACTCGCTATACGCATCTGACTGCGCCTATTGCCACGGCCCGATCACAAGTTCGTCCAAGAGGGGCGCAACTTATGCCAGGATCCAGAACGCCATTGCCCTCAATTCCGGCGGTATGTCATCTCTTGCGACCATCCAGGCCTCTGACATGATGGCCATAGCGGCCGCCCTCGGCAACACCATTACCGTAGTACAGGCCTCGACCTCCAGCACGGCGGCAGCGGCCTCAAACGCGGCTGCAGGTGGCGGTTCAGGGGGCGCGGCGCTTTACGGTTCAAGCTGCGCCGGATGCCACGGACCGCTGGCCAGTTCCTCCAAGCAGGGAGTCAGCGCGTCGATGATTCAGTCGGCAATCGGCGCCAATACCGGCGGCATGGGGTCTCTATCGAGCCTTTCGGCTACTGACATTCAAGCGATTGCATCTGCGCTGGGCGGGGGAGGGTCGACACCCACGGTTGCTAAAGCTTCCAAGACTGCTGCTCCTAAGACCGCTACCGCGTCGAAGAAGATAGCTACAATGGCAACTTCAGCACCGGCAGCGGCGGCAGGCGCAACCTCAGGTGGCGCTGCACTTTATAGCTCAAGTTGCTCCGGTTGTCACGGGCCGCTTGCAAGTTCCGCGAAGAAGGGGGCCTCTGCCTCTACCATCCAAGGCGCGATAAGCGCGGGTACCGGCGGCATGGGCAGCCTTTCTTCACTGTCCGCGGCTGACATCCAGTCCATTGCGGATGCGCTTGCCGGTGGCGGCGCTGCAACAGCGGGCGGCGCAGCGGGCGGCGCAGGCGGTGGAAGCAATCCCTGCCTTACATGCCACCCCAACGGGATGAACGGCAAGATGGGCGGAGAAGGCGGCGGCAGAGGTGAAGGCGGCCGCTCCAAAGGCGGCGAGGGCCGCGGTGGCGAACGCAGAGGCGGCGGTGACGATTAAGGTTACGTAACTGCTTTTACATAGGTTGTCCGTCATTCCATCATTTAGGGTGTCATTCCCGCGCAGGCGGGAATCCATTTTTTCTTTTGCCTTGTAGCTGCCCGATTTATCGGGCGCACTTAGGTGTCATCCCGACCGTAGCGGAGGGATCCACCTTTGACTTTGTTTTGTGTCTTGGATTGTCATTCCCGCGAAAGCGGGAATCCAGGAATTTTGTTTTTATGCTTTTCATATTGCACAAATAAAAATTGTTCCACGTGGAACAATAGCGTAATTCTTTTTGTTTAAATAGTCTTACCCTGTATTCAGTAATCCCTGCCAATAAGTTCCACACACCGTAACTATCTGATTTATATAATATATAACCTCAAAAATCATGTATAAAAACACGTATTTTTTGGCCATTTACCGCAAAAAACACGCAAAAACACCACTGTTTTCGATGCGTTTTTTGGGCTCTAATCTCCCCCTTAAGATAAGGGGGACAAAGGGGGTTATGAAAGTCTTTTTTTAATCATGAGTGCGGTGGAGGGGTACGGGTTGCGGCATTAGATTGTCATTCCCGCGAAACTTGTCCTCGACCTGATCGGGGAGCGGGAATCCAGTGGCTTAGCTTATTGTCCCTTGATTTACTCATGCTTCATTGTATAATACTAAAAGTAAGGCACAAGCAACGAGGAGGCCAGAATGAGGCTGAAAGTTGACAAAGAGAACGACGCGCTTTATTTCCGGCTGGATGAGTCGCCCATCGCCGAGTCCGAGGAAGTACAGCCGGGGGTGATACTTGACTTCAACGCGGTAGGCAAGGTCGTGGGTATAGAGATACTGAAGTTGAGCGACCGTATCAGCGCCGAGCAGATGAATGTCATGCAGTTTGAAACTGTTTAAGAGCTTGCTACCTTATCCTTTAACTGCTGATACACGTCCCGCCCTAGCCTGTCATCCCGACCGTAGCGGAGGGATCCACTTTGTGGTTGCGTCTGGTTTTGGTTATTGCACCGACTCCCCGCTGAAAGCCCTTTCCATCAAGCTATTGTCATTCTGGTTAATATAAGACTGATTGGGGCAACTTCGGCTATATTTATTCTGAAAAAATTGATTTAAATTCAACTAAAGCCTTGCCATAGAGTAGTTTTGTCGCAGCTAATTTAGTCTCAAAATTTTCAGTTTCTTTATATATGTTTTCAAGGTTTTTTATAAACTTTTTTTGTTCTGTTATTGATGGAACTGGAATCTTCACAGGTCCAATTTTCTCTAGGCTTAAAGATACATTTGCCGCGCCTTTCATGAGCGGTACAAGAATTTCATCCTTATGAGTTTCTAGAAAATAATATAAAAATCTAGTAATGACTTCATTGTTATTTTTTACTCGTAGAACGGCTACAATAGTGGCTGCTGAAAATTTTCCGTTCATGTATGTTAATCTCTTAATACTCGCATGACCGTGTCCGGTTGAAGATACTAAAGGTACACAGACAGCCTCCCCTTCGAAATTATATTCTTTGCATGTTTTCAACTCTTCAGAGGTTGTAACTAAAGGATACAAGCCCGCTTCTGCTTTAGCCGCCGAAATCGTGCCTTTTGTGAGAGTACATAGTTCTTTTATAGTTTTTATATTATAGTCATGGTTTATTTTAACGTCCTGCAAATATGCTCTTGGAGCTAATTCAAAATTATTTGATGCAATACGTTCTGCGGAAACCCAATCATGTTTTCCTTGCGCAGACTTATAAGATGCCTTGTTTCTCTTATTCCATTGTTTAAGAAGATCTGGTATGTCATTATCTTTAACCGGATTGCGCACTCCATCCTTACTAAAGCCATCAGCATCTACTTTATACATCCAGCATTTCTGAGTTTTCCCTCCTCTCTGAAAGACAAGGATAAATGTTGCAACACTTGCATAAGGTTTAAAGGAAAAATGTGGCAATGATATAACAGCCTCAATATTATTATCTTCCAATAAAATTTGTCGAAGTTTTCTACTCGCGTTGTCTGTACCCATAACAACACCTTCTGGAACGATAACAGCCGCCCTTCCACCTGGTGCAAGATGTTTATAAAAATATTCGCCAAATAACAATTCTGTCTTAGTTGTTCTCAGATCAAAGTCTTCGAGTATTGCTTCTCTATTAACGGTTCCCGCAAACGGTGGGTTTGCAAGGATAAGATCATACTTCCTCTCCTGAGGGTTAGGGAGCGTTATGGGGTCATGGTGCCTGACATTGGCGTTTTCCAGCCCATGCAGGTACAAGTTCATGATGGCAACCTTTATCATGTCTGTGTCGTTGTCATAGCCCGTGAGTGCATGCGTCTTCATGAACTCGTGCTGGTCTGGCCTGAGAAGGTCCCCTGCTATATGGTTATCCTTGCGCATGTCGTCGCTGGTGTTCTTCTCCATGATATGCAGGTACGCCTGTATCAGGAACCCCGCCGTACCACATGCAGGGTCAAGGATGTACTGCCCCGGTTGCGGGTCAAGGATTTCCACCATCATCTTTATTATATGCCTGGGGGTCCTGAACTGGCCGTTTGTGCCTGATACTGCTATCCTGCTCAGAAGGTACTCATAAAGGTCGCCCTTAACGTCGGTATCGTATTTCTGGGAGTCATTAAAATCCATGTCGTCTACCAATGCGACGACAGAACGCAATGTTGGCCTGTTGTATATCTTGAGATGCGCTTGCCTGAAAAGCAGCTTTCCCATAGACGACAGGTTCGGGAGTTCGTGAAATTTCTCGAACACCTCTGAAACTGTATTGTAGAGGGCATCACCCGCAAGACGTGATACAGTTCTCCAACTGTACTTAGACCACGAGTCTGTAAAAATAGGGACGTAGGCATTGCCCATTATCTTTTGTAGTTTCTCCTGCTCCTCGTCCTTCTCCGTAAGGCTTTTTAAAAACATCAGGTAGCTGATTTGCTCTACGGATGTCATGGGATTATTTACACCACCCGCCCAAAGCTCATCCATAAGCTGGTCAACTTTTTGCCTTAGGTCGGAATTTACAAAATTCACTGACATTTATTACTACCTCATCCTTGCAAGTTTAAATGTTGGGCTCTGCTTTATTTCCATGAATATCGGCTTAATCCTGTCTCCAAAAGCCCCTATATATCTACCCGCCCCGCCGAATGGCGGGTTATCCAGGAACCTGAAATCGCCTTTATCAAACTGGCTCACGTATCTTGGGCTTTGAACCATCTGCTCTATAAGTATCCTCAGGAGTCTTGTCTGCTGAAGGTCAAGGTTATATTCAACTCGTAGGGAATCTACAAGGCTGTTCTGCTGCTCCTTGCCAGAAGGGAGCTTTCTAACATCGAGCGCATCCTTTATGAAATCGGTAATGTCCGCGAATATCCGGTACACCTTCGCAAGGTTCGTCTCGTTGAAATACTCCTTGGGCTTGTTCAATATTTCGGTGTTAATAAACTCCATTAACTCGTCCGAGAAATTATCCGTCTTTGCAGCTTCCGCTATTTCCGGCTTTGCCTTTGCAACTTCCTTTATCGTCTCCCTCCACCTGTTCTGATAGAACATCCTGTCAACCTTCTCACCCTCTGGCCCAACCTCGATAAACTCCGTCATACCCATTGCATCCGTGGCCTGTGCTACAAGCATCCCCACTGGTGGAGGCGGTGGCTCTGGCGGTTCTGGTCCCGGCGGAATAGGAGGCCAAGGCTCAGGGTCCTCCCTTACCCCACGAGGCACTGGAAGAGGGGCTTCATAATCGTACTTCTCCTCAAAGTATTCCACCACCTCGCAGAAATCATGGATGATAAAGTGCGTCTTGGGCGTACCGTCCGGGAATGTATATTTCCTTGTGCCTCGTCCTTTTATCTGTATATAGTTGGTCGGTGAAGCTATGGGACGCGCAAGGACGATATTCAACACCTCTGGGCAGTCATAGCCAGTTGACAGCATGTCCACGGATACGGCTACCCTGGGCCAATAGTTTTCATCTTTGCGGAAAGTCTTTGCAAGGTCTGAAGCACCCGGAACCCTTGAAGTGATGACCTCGGAAAATTTACCGTTGCTCTCAGGCACAAGGGCGTTCAAAGCCCTCGACAAAGCCGCAGCATGATTCTGGGATACCGCAAATATAATTGACTTGCCTACGGAGCCGTCAGGGGCCTTTAAAGCGTATTTTAAGAACTCCTCACAGATAAGCCTGTTCCGCATGGGGACGTTTACCTTTTTTTCCAACTGAGAAATAGTAAAAGTGTAGTCCTCTCCGTCAATATCGACGTTCCAGCCTTCTTCCGATACGGATTCCTTGGTTATCAGGGAATATAGCTTGTATATTTTAGGCGCAACCAGATATGGCCCCGGCGCGGCTGAATTAACTGCATCCTGTATAGAAAATCTGTATGTAGGCTCACCCGATTCGCAGCCAAAGTGCTTGTAGGTATCCCGCATTATCCTGCATTCGAGTGCCTTCGGATTATCCTCTGCAAGGTGCTCTATATCAATATTCTTGAGGAAGTCCCTTGGTGTCGCTGTAAGTCCTATCCTTGTAGCCTGGAAATATTCAACAACCTGCTTCGGTAACTCTCCATATATTGAACGATGGCATTCATCGTTAAAAACAAGGTCGAAATATCCTGGGGTAAAATCTTCCTTGAAGTGGATATTAAGGCTCTGAATGGTGGCGATAACTACCGATGCCCCGCCCCACTCGCCTTTACGTCCCGGCTTGTAACGAGCACTCTTATAAATATCTCTGAACGCAAGCTGAAAAGCCTCTAGAGCCTGTTTTGCAAGCTCTATCCTATCCACTATGAAAAGTATGTGTTCTGCCTGATTGGATGCAAGGAATCTGTCTATTATTGATGCGGCAAGCCTTGTCTTACCTGTACCTGTAGCCATTTCAAGAAGGAACGCCCTCTTGCCTTCATCATACAGCTTGGCGATGGTATTGCTGGCTTCCTGCTGATAGGGTCTGTCTGCTATTGCGGTAGGATGTTCAACCTGTGATAAGGGCTTTTTTATGAGTTTTAAATCTGCCCTGCGTTGCAAGTCCTCAGGAGAGATAAATCGCTCTATCGGTCTTGCGTCTCCCTCGTCCAAGTCCCAGAAGTATATCTGCTCGGAATTTGCAAGGAATACATACCTGCAACTCATAGCCTCCGCATATCCTCGTGCCTGATTTTTGGCAAGGTACACGTCCCCCTGGTTGTCGTCCTTCGCTTCCAGAACCGCAAGGTTTTGTCCCTTTCGGCCTAAAAGCAAATAATCAGAGAATCCCACACCGTTGTGTGCCTCGGTAAGGACGTTACGGCCTTGCTTTTTGGGATCAACCGTCCATCCTGATTCCTCAAGCTTCCGATTTATAACAATCCTTGCATCCTGCTCGCTCATTTGTTGGCCCATGAATTTTAATTGTAAAATAAAATATCATACAGGGTTAAGAAAAGAAATATAAAAGCAGAGCAAATTATGGGAGTGTGGCTGGGGTGTGGGTTGTCTGAGGTCAAAACTCCCCTCGCCCACTTGTGGGAGAGGGTGGCACGGAGTGCCGGGTGAGGGCGTGGGCTAGTGCCTTTGCAGTTGCGTCTTCAGGAACTTCCCGGTATACGACTTCTCCACCTTGACGATTTCCTCGGGCGTGCCGGTGGCCACTATCTGGCCTCCGGCGTCGCCGCCTTCGGGGCCCAGGTCTATAATATGGTCCGCCGTCTTTATCACGTCCAGGTTATGCTCGATCACCACAACCGTGTTGCCGCCTTCCACAAGCCTGTCCAGCACGTCAAGCAGCTTCTGTATGTCCGCGAAGTGCAGCCCCGTCGTCGGCTCGTCCAGTATGTAGAGCGTACGGCCGGTGCTGCGCTTTGCTTAGCTCTTTGGACAGCTTCACCCTCTGCGCCTCGCCGCCCGAAAGAGTCGTGGCGGCCTGCCCAAGCGTGATGTAGCCCAGGCCCACGTCGTTGATGGTATCGAGCTTGCCGTGGATGGCCGGGATGTTCTCGAAGAAGACCATCGCCTCGGCCACGGTCATCTCGAGCACCTCCGAGATGTTCTTGCCCTTGTAGCGGATGTCGAGCGTCTCGCGGTTGTACCGCTTCCCCTTGCATACGTCGCATGTGACGAACACGTCCGGCAGGAAATGCATCTCGATCTTTATAAGCCCGTCGCCCTGGCATGCCTCGCACCGCCCGCCCTTCACGTTAAAGCTGTACCGGCCCGGCTTGTACCCGCGCATCCTCGACTCCGGCACCTGCGCGAACAGCTCGCGTATGGGCGTGAAGAGCCCGGTGTATGTCGCAGGGTTGCTGCGCGGCGTGCGGCCTATCGGGCTCTGGTTTATGTCTATCACCTTGTCGATATGCTCGAGCCCGTTGATGCCGTCGCATGCGCCGGCGCGCTCCGTGGCGCGGTAGAACCTCTGCGCGAGCGTCTTGTACAATACCTCAAGTATCAGCGAGGATTTGCCGGAGCCGGACACGCCCGTGATGCAGCTAAGCACGCCAAGCGGTATCTTTACGTCTATCCCCTTCAGGTTGTTCTCGCGCGCCTTCTTTATCGTTATGAACCGCTTCGATGTCCTGCGCGTCTTCGGTACGGCTATCTTCATCCTGCCGGAGAGATACTTGCCGGTCAGGGAATATTCGTCCTTCATTATCTCTTCCGGAGTGCCCTGCGCCACGATGTATCCGCCGTGCACGCCCGCGCCCGGCCCCATGTCTATAACATAGTCGGACCGCAGTATCGTGTCCTCGTCGTGCTCCACCACCAGCACGGTGTTGCCCATCTCCCGAAGCGAGAACAGCGTATCCAGCAGCTTCTCGTTGTCCCGCTGGTGCAGGCCTATGGACGGCTCGTCCAGTATATACAGCACGCCCATCAGCGATGAGCCTATCTGCGTGGCAAGCCTTATGCGCTCGGCCTCGCCGCCGGACAGCGTCGAAGCGCGCCTGTCCAGCGTCAGGTAGTCCAGCCCGACGTTCTTGAGGAACCCCAGCCGCTCGCGTATCTCCTTCAGTATCTTCGCGGCGATGAAGGCCTCCTTCTCCGTCAGGGGCATGTCCCAGAAGAAGTCGTACGCCTTGCTTACAGAAAGCCTCGTCGCCTCGTGATATGTTCTTGCCCGCGATTCGTATGGCGAGCGACTCCTTCCGCAGCCTGTCGCCGTTGCAGGAGGGGCATGGGTGCGCGCCCATGTACTCCTCGATCTCCTCGCGTATGTATGCCGACTCGGTCTCGCTGGTACCTGCGTGGCCAGGTTGTTCACCACGCCCTCGAAGTCGCGGTGGTAGAACTGCTTGCGGCCGTCGCGCATGAACCACATCTTTATCTCTTCGCCGCCCGAGCCGTTCAGGACTACGTTCTGCGCCGCCTTCGGAAGCTTCTTCCAGGGCACGGTCAGCGAAAACTCGTAATGCGCGGCCAGCGCTTCCAGTATCTGGTAATAGAACACCGTGGTGCGCTTGCTCCACGGCTTCACCGCGCCCTCGCGTATGGATATGTCCGGGTTCGGCACCACGAGGCCGGGGTCGATGTCCATCCGCACGCCCAAGCCCGTCGCACTCCGGGCACGCCCCGTGCGGGTTGTTGAACGAGAACATCCGGGGCGCCATCTCCGGGTACGATATCCCGCACTCGATGCATGCGAGCGTCTGCGAATAAAGTATGTCCGCCTTCCCGGCCTCCTGCGGGCTTATCACGACAACGCCCTCCGAGAGCTTCAGCGCGACCTCAAGCGAGTCCGCGAGCCGCTTCTCTATCCCCTCCTTCACGACCAGCCTGTCTATCACGATCTCGATCGTGTGCTTCTTTTTCTTGTCCAGCGGTATGTCTTCGGAGAGGTCGTACACCTTCCCGTCCACGCGCGCACGCACGTAGCCGTCCTTGCGCATCTGGAGCAGTTCCTTCTTGTACTCCCCTTTGCGGCCGCGCACGATAGGCGCCAGCACGCTCAGCTTCATCCCGGCAGGCAACGCCACGATGGAGTCCACCATCTGCGACACGGTCTGGGAGGTGATCTCGCGCCCGCAGTTGTAGCAGTGCGGGTGGCCGACGCGGGCGTACAGCAGGCGCAGGTAGTCGTATATCTCGGTCACGGTGCCGACGGTGGAACGCGGGTTCTTGGAGGTCGTCTTCTGCTCGATGGATATCGCGGGAGAGAGGCCCTCGATGCTGTCCACGTCCGGCTTGTCCATCTGCTCCAGGAACTGCCGCGCGTATGCGGACAGGGACTCCACGTATCGCCGCTGGCCCTCAGCATATATCGTGTCGAACGCGAGCGATGATTTGCCGCTCCCGGAAAGCCCTGTAATCACAACCAGTTTGTCGCGCGGTATCTCCACGTCGATGTTCTTCAGGTTGTGTTCGCGGGCGCCCTTGATAATCAGTTTGTCAAGCATATTGCATGTTTCCTTAAAGCCGTTTCGTGAATAAGTAGAGCGAAACTTTTATTTTATCAGATAGAGGGGTACAAGGGCAAGGGGATACGTAAGCGAACAAATGGATTGACTTCCAACATTCCTTTATGAGAACTTGGCTATATTCAACTACACAGAGGGCCGAGTCTGTGGAGCTTTTTGCCATTGTCATCGTCGTGACCGTAGTCACGGAACTCTATTTTTCAGTGACATTCAACCCAGGCTACTTTCGCTTCGGGATACCCGTCTTCTCGTCTCACATCCCTGTGAAGGACAAGCCGGACATGGGCAACCTCGCCGCTAAACTGGCGCTAGAGTTCCCAGGCGGTTTCTGGAGCAATGCGATTGTGTTCCAGCCCCTGACTTCCAACGAGATCGGCTTACGGGAAAAGTTGGGCTTTTTCCGCCGCTCATCTTCTATCCTGCACGGCTTGATACGTTATGTCCCGGAGGAACGCACCGTCGTGCTTACGGGTATGTTGAACTGGTACTTCCTCGTAATCATTCTCTTCATCGGCAAGGTTGCCTGGGATGGCTTCCAGCAACTGAGCTTCTTCCCACTTATATTCGTTGTCTTTCTCGCGCTCTTTTATGGAGTAGACTACGTGCGCTACAAACGCATTGCAGAGGCGCTGGCTAAGCAACAATGATTTTTCCGCCCCTTTATAAACATGCCTGCCTCACCCCTCCAAAACTGATATAATTATTATATGTAGGAGGCAGGAGGTGAAGTATGAAGTATCATGTTAAATTTAACTGTCTCGGTATGAAGCTTTCCGATGCCGAGTCCGATGTAATGCGGGAAATGATCGGTAAGCAGATCGAGCATATCGAGAAGTCCGGCAAGTTGGTGGACGGCGGCTCGCTCCTCGGGAGCCAGGGCGGCTACTTCATCCTTGACGTGGCAAAACCCGCTGAAATCCTTGGCCTGCTCGGTAGGGCGTTCGGGGAGAACTTCGATATCGAGGTCCACCCGGTCGTGTCCTTCAAGGAGATCGGCGAGTACATGAGGAGGAGTACAAAAAGGCGGCGTAAGAGGCTCGCGGCGTTACCGCATAAATGGAGGTAATCTCAGGCGCACAATTCGTGCGCCTTTTTTGTTTTATCAGATAGGGGTTATAAAACCAAACTCCTTGACTTCCACTCCCCTTTATGCAAATTTAACAGTTAAAGGAGTGCCCCATGCAAAAGCCTGCCCTTAATACCATCCTCTTCCTCGGCGCAATAATACTATCGCTCTTACTCCACGCCACCGGCGCGCACGCCTATATCCAAGGCAAAGTCGAACCGATTGGCGAATTCACCAACATGCGCTATACGGAAGAGCACGCATACGGCTACACCGTTCAGCTCTGGCGCGAAGGGGACAAGGTGTTCGGCTTCCTGTTCGCATCGGAAGGGCTTGCAGGCGACACACCCTCCGGCCTGCTTGAGGACGTGGACTATGACGTAGCGACGCACCGGCTCACATTTCGCGCAAGGCTCACCCTTGGGCAATTCTACGATAAAACGCACAATGGCGTACCCTCACGAGACGAGTTCCGCTTTAACGGATTTTTGCGAAAGGACAGGATAAAGGGCACAATCGAGGCCATAGACCGGCTGACCCCCAATGCCACGCCCAGGCGCGAGGAAATTGTGCTGACTCGCTCGAAGGAGGAATCAGACCTCATGCAATGGTACAATGGTTTCCAGGCATGGAGACGCGACGCCGAGGAAATTCTGATGCGGCGCGGCCCGAAATGGTAAGACGCATCTCCCACTCTCTATCCCGCTTCCGGCACTCTCACACACCAAAACCCTTGACTCCCACTGTCATTTAGACAGATTAAAAATGCGGCTACCGCGAGAATTTTTTCTCTTGACTTATAATACCTGATATATATACTTTACATATTTTTCCAACTAAAGCATCGAGGTCTTTATGATGAAATTCGCTGTAATGGTCGTGCTCATACTTACATTCGCAGGTCTGATCTACATTCAATTACCCGGGAGACGGGATAGCGCGGACAAGGCAATGACTCTGGCTACCGCCGATTTCAAGAAGCTGTTTGACAACCCTGCAATAAAGGCTGATGCAGCTCCAGCCCCTGCTCCTGTCAATATACAGATAGTGCAGGACAACACTCCCCCTGCCACTGAGTCCACAACGTCCGCAACCATGAAGCCTATAAGCACGACCGACCAGGACTTCGAAAACGACGTCGTTAATTCACCGGCACCGGTGGTTGTGGAGTTCTGGAAGCCGGGCTGTAAATATTGTGTCAAGCTGAAACCGGAACTGGCAAACCTCGCTGCCGGGCTCTCCGACAGGTGCAAAATAGTAACGGTCAATACCCAGGAATGCCCTGAAACCACGAAGCGTTTCCCAGTAACCGAGGTTCCGACTATTTTCCTCTTCGAAAACGGCAAAATCACAAAAGAGCTAAGAGAGCGCTCGGCCCACGAGATCAAGGTTGAATTGGGGATAAGATAGCACACGCATCTTGCGGCAAAGCTCTTCCTCGTTCCAAGCCGCCTGAAGTGAGCCATATACCAAAATACTTGACTTCCACCCTCATCTATGTAAGATTACACATATGGAACGCACGCGAGAAGAAGTAGCAGATCTTGCCGCAAGCCTTTTCCCCGCACACCCGCCCGAGGAGATACTGGGATACCTCGACCTCTATGGCGCCGGTGACCACGAGCAGGAACGAGAGCGCGTCCAGTACTGTGTCCTGAGACTATCAGAAGGCGACCTTGGCAGGCTCGTCTCGCTGCTCGATGCGGCGATGCGCGACTACCGCGACGTCATCATGTGGGCGGAGTCCCCGTCGATGGGTGCGGACGAGGCACAGAAGATAGTCACATCGGTTTGCGAGACCTTCCTGAACAGGAAGACAATCCCCGATGCCACGCAGATGCCGAAGAACCGCTCTTCTTCATAACTTCCCCACAGACTATCTGTTTTGTGATAATATGAACGGAACTTTAAGCACGGAGGAATAATGAGATATTTATTAGTCGCAGCACTTCTGGCCACGTCCCTGCTTACGGCATGCGTCGTAACGCCCAGCCCGCGCGGGGAAGTCGTAATGGCACCGGCGCTCCCGCCGACCGTTGTCCTTCAGAGCGACCCGTACTACTACAGCAACGGCTACTACTACTGGTACAACAACGATGCATGGTACTACTCCCGCTACAGGGACAGCAGGGACTGGGAACCGCTGCCGAGGGACCGCTACCCGAGCGAGTTCAGGTACCAGGGCCGCCACTGGCGCAGGGACCGCGGCTGGGACCGTGACGACGTGGACGTACGTGTCACGATTGCGCCACCACTGCCGAACATAGTGATACTCCAGGACGACCCTTACTACAGCAGCGGCGGTTATTATTACTGGTATAACAACGATGCATGGTACTACTCCCGCTCAAGGGACAGCAGGGACTGGAAGCCACTACCCAGGGACCGCTACCCGAGGGAGTTCAAGTACAAGGGCCGCCACTGGGACAGGGACCGTGGCTGGGACCGTGACGTTCAGGACAAGAAACTCGAAGAACGTGACCGTGATCGAATAAAGAAAGAAAATAACCGGATACAGAAAGAACAGGACCGCGACCGCATACAGAATGAAAAAGACCTTAAATATAACAGGGACCGCGATCGAAAAGTTCAGGACAGGCAATTCGACCAACAGAACAAAGACCGCAAAGAGATGGACAAAGAACTTAAATCTAAAGACAAGGACCTGAAGGATAAAGATAAAAAACTCAAGGACAAGGACAAGGACAAAAAACGTAAGGACAACAAAGACGATACCGACAAGAAAAAGAACGGCGACAAAGATAAAAACGCCGCCGACCAGGATAAGGGCCGCGACGACCATGACAGAGGCCGCGATTGATCAAATGCATACTTAAACATCGAGGTGTTCGTGAATAAGTTCGCCATAATTGTCGTCATCTCAATCTCCGTCGGGGTACTGATGTACATGAACCAACCGTCGAAACCGGGCGCCCCGGACACGAGGACGGTATTGGCCACCACAGATAACTCAGCGTCGGTGGTGGACAGGATCTGGTCCTGGTTAGATGGGGACAGCACGCAGCCGTCCACGAGTTCCGCCGGACATGCACACCATGAGCAAAATCCACCGGTTGCCTCGAAGCAGACGGATGCGTTGACCCGGACCATGGGCCAGAACCTTATTAGCACGACAGACCAGGACTTCGAAAACGACGTACTGAACGCATCAGGACAGACTATCGTGGAGTTCTGGAAACCGGGCTGCCCTTCTTGCGAAGCCACCGAACCCGAGCTGGTCAAACTTGCCGCCGAGCTTGACGGCAGGGTGAAGGTTGTAAAGCTCAATACCCTGGAATGCAGTGAGACCAGGAGCCATTTCAGCATACCCGGCGTCCCCACCCTTCTGCTTTTTGAGAACGGCAAAGTCACCAAAAAAGAGGTGGGCGGCGGCACAGTCCAGCAGATGAAGGCGGGCCTGGGCCTTAGCTGACCCACCCTTCACGCGCACCCCGGCATAGCCCTCCTTTTGTTACTCCATTATCCATAGCCCCTCTCTCCCATTTTCCTTTCTCTGCCTGAGCGGGCGAAAACTGTTATAATTTAAGTATGCGTAACAGGCAGGAGGTGCACATGAAGTACTTCGTGAAATGGGAGGTGTTCGACACGATCGCCGAGCCGGACATGGCCGTGATAAAGGCCGACTTTGCTAAACAGTTGGAGCATATCGAGGAGTCCGGCAAGCTCATGGACGGCGGCGTGCTGCTCGGCATAAGGGGCGGCTACTTCCTCCTTGACATAGACAAGCCCCCGGAGCTTCTCGACCTGCTGGGCCCGGTAATCTGGGACAACTGCCATATAGAAAGCTTCCCTGTAGTTTCGTTCAAGGATATCAGCGAATACCTGAAAAAGACCGAGAGCAAGAAGGCCGCCTGAACGGCTGGAGTAATCTGGTTTTTGTGCTAAAATTATAGCAGACCTTATAATGTGGGAGGCGCTATGAAGAAATTGCTTTTGGCACTGCTTTTCGCGGCTACGGTGCTTGGGGCCTGTATCGTGCCGGGACGCTACGGAGAACCCGTCGTAGTTGCCCCGCCGCTGCCGTCAGTAGTAGAGTTGGGCCAGGACCCATATTACTACCACGGTGGCTACTACTACTGGTATAACAACGACGCATGGTATTGGTCACGCTCAAGGAATCGTGGCGACTGGCAGGCCTTGCCGAGGGACCGCTACCCGAGGGAATTCAGGTATCAGGGACGCCACTGGGACAGGGACCGCGGTTGGGACCGGGACGACCGACGCGATAGAGACCGCGACAGAGGCGACTGGGATCACCATTAAACGCAACGTGTGTGCCAGAGGGGACAACGTCCCCTCTGGTTCTCCCGTATGTTAGCCCACCATTACCCCCTTATGAGGGTAATACCAGGGCAGGGGCAAGCCTAATGAAGATCCTCCTTGTTACCATTCTCGTTGTCCTTTCAGTGCTTTTCATCCTGGCAGCCCTGTTCGTTTGCTATTTCAAGATCACCCGAAAAGGCACCTGGCGGGATGCGATCGCCCAGGCCGTGTCCGACATCCTCATGTAGTTACTAGCTCCCTCCGCAGTCATGCGGCAATAAATTTTAATATATTGACATAACTCCTTCTTTATGAGAATTTATGTATATTATTCACAACCATAACGGAGGAAGACCTTGCCTACAGTCGCCGAATTCAACAAGATGTTCAATATCCCACGCGAGCCGATGACCCAGCTAGGCGCAGGCCAGTACTTCGAGCTGGTCGACCCGAAGATAAAGAAGGCGCTTATCACCGACGTGTTCATAGAGAACATGGGCGGCGGTACGAGCCTCATTTCCATACAGGAGAAGCAGCCGGGAATAGATTCCTTCGAGGTGAGGTACAGCTATTACACCCTTGCAAACGAACACCTTGTCATAAACTACACCACCGGGCTAAGGCTCGGCGACCTGTTCAACATCGGCGGCTCCATACGCGTCTACAACGAGGGGCCAGCAGCCGTCCTCGTGCGCGTAAACGGCGTTATAGTGCCTTAAACTCCCACACAGCGGAATATAACAAAAATAGAGGCCGTCCATGAGACGGCCTCTATTTTTACTGCATCAAACCGGTCACCGACGCCAACACCTGCCTTTTGGTGGAATACACCCTGAAAATCGTTGACTTTCCACTGCCTTTATGCAAAATGTTACAAATACACTTAATAACCTGACAGAGGTACCACAGATGCAAAAGAATTCACGTTTTTTTCTTATTCTGGTTTCCGCACTTTTCCTGTCCACGCTGGTCGCTCCTGGCCCTGCCTCCGCCAAAAATATCACCCGCAGGTTCAACCTGCCGGAGCACGGGGTCCTGGAGATGTCTGTTCCCGCGTCATGGAAAGAGGATGTGAACCAGCCGAAGGGCGGCTATCCTCCGACTATAACCCTGGCGTCGAAATCAGGCGACCGGGTACAGATGATAATATCTCCCCTATGGAGCATGACGCAAAAAAAAGGGTTTAACGACCCTTCACGGATGAAGAAAATATTGGAGCGGGACGGCCGCGACATGCTTCCCGGCTCGAATGAGGCCAGTTACGAGGTCAAGGAGATAAAGCGCAAAGACGGAAACCTGTTTTATTTCACACTCTCGAAGAAAGACCTGAAGCCCGGCGAATACAGATACGCCACCAGGGCGCAGCTCGGTACCGGCGAGCTTCTATTGTCTGTTGCCATCCTTACCGACTCAAAAGACTCGCATAACCTTCAAGTGGCGCTTGACGCCCTGAAGGGTGCAAGGCACGTCTCCGGAAAATAAATCAGTACCAGTCTGAGCGGGTAAGAGGCAGACTGCAGCTCCCGCATGTAGCGGGCTTTGCGAGAAGTGTCTGGTAGAGGTTGTTCTTCCCTGTGTCGAAGTAGTACGCCGAGCCCGCCATGTAAAGCCTCCATATGCGGTAGGTCGTCTCGTCTGTGATCTCCACTGCATCGCCATGCCGTCCCTCGAGGTTGTCGACCCATTTGCGCAGCGTCATCGTGTAATGCTCGCGCAGGCTTTCAACGTCGCGCACTTCGAATCCTGAATCCTCCGCAGCCCGCAGTGTCGTGTTTATCGGCACAAGTTCTCCATCCGGAAAGACGTAGACATCCGTGAAGTCTGGGCCTTCCTTTGCCGGGCATTTCGGGTTGCGAGCTATGCCGTGGTTCAGGAATACTCCTCCCGGTTTGAGCAACCCGAACGCCTTCGAGAAATAGGAGGGCAGCATGTTTTCACCAACATGCTCGAACATACCCACGCTGACAAGCGCGTCATATTTGCAAACCTCGTCCAGCTCCCTGTAGTCTGCGACATCCACCCGGCACCGGCCGGAAAGACCAGCCGCTGCTATCCGCTGGTTTGCAAGCTCCGCCTGCGGTTTGCTGAGGGTTATACCTTGCACCTCCACCCCGAAATGAGTGGCAGAGTGCAACACCAGCCCGCCCCATCCGCATCCGATATCAAGCAGCCTCTGGCCTGGCTTCAATCTGAGTTTTCGGCAGATATAGTCCAGCTTCTGCTGCTGCGCCACGGCCAATTCATCTGCTTCGGTCTTGAAATAGGCGCATGAATAGACCATCCTCTGGTCCAGGAACAGACGGTAAAAGTCGTTCGAGATGTTGTAGTGGTACGTTACCGATTTCCTGTCCCGTTCTATCGTATGGCGGTGGCCTGCAAGCCGCGCAGACCCTCTCCTGTTCTGCAGATAACTGGCGGGTTTTGGAAACCGCATAAGGTCTAATGCAATGCCTAGTTTCTTTTTCCAGCCGGACGTCGTTTCCAATATCCTGTCCACCAGTGTAAAAACAGCCTCCATGTTACCCTCGACGTCGATTGCGCCAAATATATAAGCCTCAGCGAGGGTGAGTTCCGTACCCGGGATCAGCATAGCCCGAAGCGAGTACGGGTGGTTCAGGACAAGCGTGGCCTCTCTTGGCGATGCATCGGGCCACTTTGTGCCATCCCAGAGGCGGACACCCACTTTCGAGGAA
>CAWJRJ010000036.1:0-19774 GCA_963845245.1 Nitrospirota bacterium | reverse complement strand
ACCTCCTCGATCGTGCGCGCCTGGTCGGGGGTCTCCTCATATTCAAACGAGTCCTCCATCTCACGGTAGAGGTGGTCATCGGGGCTGCATGCAAAGCCCGGCGCGACCGAACGCGCGGCATATAGTTCAAGGAGCTCCTTAGCGATCTCGGCGACGGCCTTCTTCGCCCTTGCCTTCGCACGCTCCCAGCCCACGCCTCCGAGCTTCTCAAGGGACGGCCCGGAGCCTTCCGCGCCGATGTATTTTTGTACCTTTACAAGCTCGTCCACCGGGACATAGAGCCTGTCCGCGCCCGCGTACACCACTTCGAGGAAGTCCGCCTCCACCCCCATCAGCTTCAGCCTTTTAAGCCCCATGTACCGGCCGATGCCGTGGTCGACGTGCACGACATAGTCGCCGATGGACAGCTCGGATAGCGATGTGAGGAACCGCTCCACCTTCGCCCTCGGGGCGGGTCCATGCCTTGGTTTCTCGCCGAATATCTCGGTCGCTGTGATGAATGCAAGCTGCGGCTCATCCATCATAAAACCGGATGACAGCTCGCCGATGGTTATATGCGCCGTACCTTCCGCCTGCCCGGGCTCAAGCGCCGGGCTCCCCTCGGCAGCCGGTACGCCGTACTCCGCGAATATCTCCCGGAGCCTCTCCGCCTGACCTCTCGTGGGCGTCACCACATTCACGGCACGGCCCTTCATCAGTTCCTTCAGGTTCCGGCAGAATATGGCTATAGGTGTCTTCGGGATTTCCTCCGGCCAGGGCTCCGGCGCGACCTCACGAAACCTCAAGGCCTCGATGGAGCGCGTCTCGCAAACAACACCGTCGCCCGCGCCTCAATCGGAAGGGAGCCGATGGACACATGGACATACGAGCCAAACAGCTCGTCCAGCGCTTCCGCGCCAAGATACAGGCTTTCCGGCGAAACCTTCCGCCATCCGCCGCCTCGTACGACGAGAAGACCTTCGCCTCGAAGTCGCGCGCAAGCGAGCTCACCCTGTCCGGCTCGTCCACGACCACAACGGGAATTCCTCAAAGTAACTGGTAAGGTCCGCCTCAAGCGCGCGCGCAGCAGCACCCGCCTCTTTCGCGGGCATGGCGGTAAACTCCTCCACCGTCCCAGACGAGCGCTGGGTTTCGGGTTCGAACGAACGCATGGACTCCACGGCGTCGCCGAAGAACTCCACCCTCACAGGTTTTTCAAGGCCGGGCGGGAAGATGTCGAGTATTCCGCCCCTGACCGAGAACTCGCACGGTTCATATACCGTCGCAGTATTGGAGTAGCCGAGCTTTACCAGTTTGGCAAGAAGGGCCTCACGGTCGAACTCCGCGCCGATGTAGAATTTCAGAAGCGACCCCTCGCCAAGCAGGGTGTCCGGACGGGGCAGTCTCTGCATAAAGGCGTTCACCGGCACGAACACGACCCTTGCCCGGCCTGCCGCGATATCCCGGAGCGCCCGCAGTCGCCTGGCCACTACCGCCTGGTCCGGGTCCATCACGTCGTATGGCAGGACGTCCCACGGTGGGAAGTAGACCGGCTGAGCAAAAGCCTCGCCTTCGGCAAGGCCCGCGGCAAAGTAGCAAAAGTCCTTGAACAGGGCCTCTGACTCCTTGGGCGTAGGAGACACGACGACCACCGGGGCCTGGCGCGCCGCTTCCAGCTCCCAAAGAAAAAGGGCCTTGGATGAGCCCCAAAGCCCGGTCATGTTAATTTCGCGCCTGCCGCCCGCAAGTGCGTCGAGGGCGCTTCTGAATGTCTTTGTCATAGCATTTCCTGCTGTACCTTTTCCAGGTTCCGCTTAAATGTCGTTTACGAGCGTTTCAGCATCGGTAAAAAAATGTACTTTCGCCCTCTTCAAGTCGTTTTTCTTGACATAGACTATGCCGAGGTCATTATGGACGTCGGCATCGTCAGGCTTATCTTTTAAGAATTCCGAGAAAGCAGATATCGATTCGTCCACCTTACAGGTGTTCCTATGCCCTCCTGCCAAGGTTCTTGTATGCATTCTCATCGATCGGATAACCATTCAGGGCATAAAGGAATTCAGCCTCGGCCAACCCATATTGTCCCTTTTTCTCGTAGACCAAACCAAGGTTATCGTGCGCTGTGGCATTTTCGGGAGACTTCTTAACCGTATCAGACCACAAACTGAAGTCATCCTTCCAGTCCACATTTCTGTTGACAGTGCCGACCGAAAACAAAGCTGTCAGCACTAAAAATGCCGGGACTGCGGCAACTGCCGCCTTTGAATTCCACACACGTGAGATAATCATGGACAGCAGGACCGCATACCCGACGGAGGGAGATAAAGGTATCTCTCCGCCAACGAACTCAGGACCGCTTATCACATTCAATACGAACGGTAAGCCAGGTACCAGGATAATCAACAGGCAGGAAGAAGAACCCTGTCCTTTCTAAAACAAAAATAATAAATGACAACGGCTAAGGCGATTATAAACAATGCAACCAGCATCCGCGTTTCAAGCAGAGACGCAACAGGCCTGAACGAATCGAAAGGGGTTGCAAATTATAAGGCACAACGAGTTTATTTATATAGGTTTTAAGGATTATAAGAAGATCGTACAAACCGTACTCGCTTCGTCCGTTGTTCCCTGCGGGACCATGCTGCCACTAAGCGCAAAATACCTGATTCCCAAATATGCCGATGCGGCCAGGATAAAAGGGGTATACCTTTTAAAGAGAATTGACGAACCCGCCTTGTTTTTATTTAGCAGGAAGTCATAGGCTACCAACAGGACTACTATGGTCAGCGCCGGTTCCTTGCACAATGTACCGATAAAAAAGGACAAAACGGAAATAAAATAATACCTGTTGAACCTGTTTTCGGATCTTATATAAAGGTACAATGCCAGCAGGCTAAAGAACGAATAGGAGAGGTCCGGGACACCCCCAACCCAGGCAACGGCCTCTGCGTGTATCGGGTGCACTGCAAAAATTACTGCCGCCGCCAGCGGTATGGAGATGCCTTTTGAATTATTGGCCTTATCATGAAGCAAAATTGTGGCAAGCAGAAAGACAAGGACGGAAGAGCAGACATGGAAAAGGACGCTGACCAGGTGGTATCCCCATGGCCGAAGGCCGGAAATGGCATAGCCCAGCATGTAGACGAGATGCGTCAACGGCCGGTAATAATTGCTGCCAGTAGGTTCTGGTTTAAACGCCCATACGCTGTTGGCGAAGATTTTGGGGAGGGACTTTATATCTCTGATCCAGGGGTTGCCAAGTACCTGGTCACTGTCGTCCCATACAAAACCGTTCCCAAGCGTGTTCAGATATACAATGGCAGAAGTGGCTATGACTATAAGAATTTGGAACTTGTATTCTTTCCAAACATTTTTGGACGCTTCCATTTATTACGCTCATTATCTCTGGCTATTCTATACATGCTGTATCTCATAGCCCGCACGGCTATACAGGCAGATTTTCCCGGCAGGTCAGAAGGTCTTGAAGTCCAGGCATCTGGCCCATATTCATCAGGCCCATGAACGCGGCCATACCTACCATTACCACGGCTATGAGCGCTAGTTAACGCCACTATGCCACCAAGCACGGGGACGATCTGTCCCCAACCGGGCAGGCTCCCGATGCCGAGTGCGCTGTAGTGCGCCCTGTATGTTCCTGTACCGCCAAAGAGTTTAGCAAGAAGGAACAGTATCCCAGCCAGATGAACGAGCCCAGCACATGCATTACCGGCAAAAAGATTATCACAAAAAAGCCGAACCCGAGGCTGACCATAACGCTGCCGAGTGCCGGCCGCAGGCCGCCAATGGCGAAGAACAGCATAGCCATGCCGAATGCGTCTTCCTGCGCCGCGACTTCGCAGCCGCGTCGCGATTCAGCTTTACGATTTCCATGCCTTTTGAAAGGTATTCTTTAAAAGTCATCGCAGCCTCCAGTCGTCATTTACGTCCGTACCGCTCAAGAATCCGCTCTACGATATTGGTCGGAAACTATACAGATACTCTTTACTACTGATAGTGCTGTTAGAAGCATGACACCTTTAGTTGAACAGGTCCCAGCCCTAAAAATAACAAACGGAGTCGTAACCATTGACAAACCAACACCTTATGTAATTAAGGATCACAGTGGTAAAGAATTTATAAGAATAGACCCGTTGGCTCCGGCCGAAATTGAAGGGCCCGCACCTAAATCTCATTACACACAATAAGATATTATTAAAAAATAGTGAGCGGGAGACCAGGATGTACGATCTGTCGACAGTAAAGGACTTTAAACTCGACAAGGCATTGGTTTATAAAATTCTGGATATGTTCGATAAATTCTTTGCGGTAGCCTTTTACCCCATTGCAGTACTATCATCCTTTATTTATAGAATAATACAGGCTTTAATATACGCATTAATTGGTATACTGATTGCCAGATATATGAAAGTTGAACTTGATTATCAGGCGTTGGTGCGCCTTGCGGTAATCTCGATAACACCTGTTATAATTCTGAGTACAATACTGAGCGTTACCGGCGTAAAAGTACCCCTTATGGGGACTATATGTTTTGTAATTGCGATGGCTTACATGTGTTTCGGCATAAAGCAGCGTCAGAGAAAATCAACATAATATCGGTATAAGGATGTGAGCTCGATGTCAAATGATATTACCGAAACGCAGCTTATTGCTATAACCATGGGCGGCTCCCGGCGGGGTCGGCCCCGAAATAATATTGAAATCCGTCGGCACGAAGGCCGTCCTGGACGTCTGCCGTCCGCTTATCATCGGCGACATGAAGGTGCTGGAAGAGGCGATGACGCCTCTTGCCATGAGCAGGCGCCCAGTATTGAAGACTGTTTCCGGCCCTCATGAAGACACAGGGGACGCGGTCGGCGTGATAGAAGACTCGGAGGCAACGTGAACCTCTCCGAGCTAACCCCGGGCAGGGCGGGCGCTTACGCCGGGCGGGCGGTCGTCGAATACATAAGAAAGGCCGTCTTGCTTGCCACCCAGGGCGAAGTTGCGGCAATCACCACCGCGCCAATCAACAAGGAGACCCTTAAGATGGCCGGGTACTCCTGGCCGGGCCATACCGAGCTTCTGGCTGAGCTTACCGGCACGTCCGACTTCGGGATGATGTTGGCAGGCGGCGGGCTGCGTGTTATAATTGCCACGATACACTGCGCGCTTAAGGACGTGCCGGGGCTCATCACAAAGGACGGCGTGCTGCGCACCATAAGGCTCGCCGCAAGGGCCTGCCGCGAGCTCGGCATCGAGACGCCGAGGATAGTGGTGGCCGGGCTCAACCCGCATGCGGGTGAGGCTGGTATCTTCGGCGACGAAGAGATACTGCACATTTCCCCTGCATGCGAGCAGGCACGTGCCGAGGGTTTGGCGGTGACGGGCCCGCTGCCGCCGGACACGCTTTTTTACAAGGCAAAACGGGGCGATTTCGACATAGTCGTGGCGATGTACCACGACCAGGGCCTCATCCCGCTCAAGATGCTGGCCTTCGGGAGCGCGGTAAATGTGACAATCGGCCTGCCTATAATCAGGACATCCGTTGACCACGGGACGGCATACGACATTGCTGGCCAGGGGATTGCCGACCCGGCCAGCCTTATTGAGGCGTTGAAGATGGCGGCGCAGATAGCGGAAAACAGAAACATGGATAAAGGGGGAGTCTGAAATGGCTGTTGCGTGGACCGAAGAGCTGGCGACCGGCATAGAGGTAATCGACAACCAGCACAAGGAGCTGTTCAGGAGGATCGACGGCCTGCTTGAGGCCTGCAATTCCGGCAAGGGCAGGGAAACTGTGGCCGGCGTGCTGGTTTTTCTGGAGAACTACGTGATCGAGCATTTCACCGCCGAGGAGAAGATACAGCGCGACAATCTATACCCGGAATACGGCAACCACAGGGCCATGCACGCGGCATTCATGGAAGACGTCGCGAAACTCAAACAGCAGTTTGAGGACGAGGGTCCGTCCCTCGCCATGGTAATGGTCACCAACCGCAAGGTGGTCGACTGGCTGGTCCACCACATAAAGAAACACGACAAGGCGCTCGGCAACTACCTTAAGTCACGAGGGTTCAAGGGAAGCGTCTGAGATCGTATGGTCTAACTGATGAACGAGGAGGTAATGTACGATCGAGTGTTGAATGGACTGAGGACCTGGCGACCGGCATAGAGGCGATCGACAACAGCATAAGGAGATCTGGGGAAGGGATAAGACGGGCTACTCGTAGCCTCCATGCAGGCAAGGGCAGGGACTCCGTCGCCAGCGTATTCTGATTCCCTCGAGAATTATGTGGTGGAGCATTTCGCCGCGGAGGAGAAGATACAGCGCGAATATATTGTCCGGGTATGAGACGGGCGAGGGCGATGCAGCACTCACGTGACCGATGTTGCGGAACTCAAGCAACAGTTTGCCGAGAATGGCCCATCCCTTCAATGGTATTGGCCACAAACAAGACAGTGGTAGACTGGCTTGTCCACCATATAATGAAGGTGGACAAGGAGCTTGAAAATACCTAAGGTCGTCCGTTACGAGGACAGGCTTGAAAAAGGAAAACGGATTTGAGCTACCATTTTACAAAAACCATAAACGCATCTTTCACGAAGCCGTAAGCAGGGTAACCGAAGAGCTTCAAGAGCAAGGCTTCGGCGACACCCCTGACCGACATCGACGTCAAGGCCACGCTGAAGAAGAAGCTGGACGTCGAGTTCAGGAACTATCGCATACTCGGGGCATGCAACCCGCCGTTCGCCTATGAGGCCCTCCAGAAAGAGGACAAGATAGGCACTATGTTCCCTGAACGTCATCGTACAGGAACCGGGCGTCTGCGAGGCGTGGGCGATTCCACCGGTAGCCTCGATGATGGCGGTGGGAGACTCGCTGGGCGGCGTTGCGACAAGGGGCGGCCAAAAAAAGTCATAGAGCTGTAGGCCGCCATGTTCATACGCGACTTGAAGGACTGTGACGAATTCATCGCCGGGGACACACCCGACTCCGCGAGCTTTTCAACCCCCTGAAAGACCGTCAGCTTCTCCGTACAGCCTCGCACACGCACGGCTTGCGCCGGGGCTTGAATCCACACCGCATAAATTAAAGACCTCAGAGGTATACTATATATTAGCAACTTTGGGGCGAGATGAGGATAGCCGGCGAGGTGCGCAATGTCGGGCCGGAGGCGATATACACGCCCGCCTTGCAGAACATAAAGAATATCGGCAAAGACGAGCTGGTGTCTTCATCTGCATGGTGGTCCGGCCTGGAGGCCGGAAGACGAGGAGGTTCTTTAACGAGAAGCGGCCACGGCCGTTGAGACATCGTCCGGAGCCAACAATTGAATGAGTCAGGCGAGTATACGAGCCTGCTCAAGGATCCGGCGGCGACTATGATGGCTCATAAAAGGGGCATCCATCGGCATTCACTCCGCCAGTGTTTTTATCATCTCTTTGTGTATTTTAGAATTACTAGCCAGTATCTCGCCTGAATCCATGAAATGAAAAGGCCCGCCGTCTAGTGTGGTGACCTTTCCCCCTAGCTTCCGTGACGATGAGCGTACCAGCAGCGGTGTCCCAGGGCTTCAGCCCGACTTCTCAGTAGCCGTCGACAAGCCGCCGCGATGTAGCACAGGTCGAGCGCGGCAGAGCCGAGCCTGCGTATCCCCTGGTCTCGGAATCCTCATCTTGTCGAACAGCGGAAGGATCATGTCGGCGCGCTTATCGAGGGTCGGTACGGAAACCGGTGACGATTAACGAGTTGGCAAGCTTGGGCGTCTTCGAACCACATTGAGCCTCTTCCCGTTAAGGGACGCCCCCTTGCCCTTTACTGCATAAAACATCTCGCGCCGCACCGGGTCGTGTACGACGCCCACGGACGTCGCTGTCCAGCTCATATGCGATCGGAGACGCAGAAGCATGGGAAGCCGTGGAGGAGTCCACGGTGCCGTCCAACGGGTCCACGATCCACCGCCCGCCGTCTCCTTCCATGCGGTCTTCTCCTCGGCGAGGAAGCCGTGGGTGGGGAATGCGTTCTTTATATCCCGGCGATCAGCGCCTCTGATGCTCGTCCGCCTCGCTCACAGGGTCGCGGCGGCCGGACTTGAACTGTATGTCCTTGAGGTTGCCGAAGTAGGAGAGCAGGAGCTTGCCCGCCTCGCGCGCGCGTTGGAAACGTGAGTTCTTTCATACCGCAATATTAGCACAACTATAGCGCGGTTCAACCCAAAAACCAACATAAGCTGTCTTGAGATTTTAATGCGATTTATTGCCGGTTAATCGGCTGGGGTTCTTGGGACCTCATTATGCACACACCGGCCTGCCGCCCATATACTGCCACTCGATAGTAAGTGCCGTTGCCATCGACGTATTTTGTAATATCCTGCTCTATCACCGCGTTTATGGGCGGGTTAGACAGTCGGCTATCCTCTGGTTCAGGGTGGTGCCTTTCTTTTTCAGGAATATCCTGCCCTGCGTGCTTAACAGGTTCGGGTCCCAGCTCAGTTCGCCATGGAAACCCGGCGTCAAATATGTATTCCATGGCGAACTGAGCTGGGACCCGAACCTGTTAAGCACGCAGGGCAGGATATTCCTGAAAAAGAAAGGCACCACCCTGAACCAGAGGATAGCCGACTGGTCTAACCCGCCCATAAACGCGGTGATAGAGCAGGATATTACAAAATACGTCGATGGCAACGGCACTTACATTATCGAGTGGCAGTATATGGGCGGCAGGTCCGGTGTGTGCATAATGAGGTCCGAGATAACCCCAGCCGATTAACCGGCAATAAATCGCATTAAAATCTCAAGACAGCTTATGTTGGTTTTTGGGTTGAACCGCGCTATAGTTGTGCTAATATTGCGGTATGAAAGAACTCACTACCGCCAAACACGCCGCACGCGAGGCAGGCAAGCTCCTGCTCTCCTACTTCGGCAACCTCAAGGACATACAGTTCAAGTCCGGACGCCGCGACCCTGTGAGCGAGGCTGACAAGGCCTCAGAGGCGTTGATTGCCGGGATAATAAAGTCCGCATTTCCCACCCACGGCTTCCTCGCCGAAGAGAAGACCGCATGGAAGGGCGACGGCGGGCGGTGGATCGTGGACCCGTTGGACGGCACCGTGAACTACTCCCACGGTTTCCCGTGCTTCTGCGTATCGATCGCATATGAGCGGGACGGCGAGGTCCTCGTGGGCGTCGTACACGACCCGGTGCGGCGCGAGATGTTTTATGCAGTAAAGGGCAAGGGGGCGTTCCTTAACGGGAAGAGGCTCAACGTATCAAAGACGCCCAAGCTTGCGAACTCGTTCATCGTCACCGGTTTTCCGTACGACCTCGACAAGCGCGCCGACATGTATACTTCCGCTGTTCGACAAGATGACGATTGCAAGCCAGGGGATACGCAGGCTCGGCTCTGCCGCGCTCGACCTGTGCTACATTGCGGCGGGGCGGTTCGACGGCTACTGGGAATTCGGGCTGAAGCCCTGGGACACCGCTGCGGGTACGCTCATCGTCACGGAGGCTGGGGGAAAGGTCACCACACTAGACGGCGGGCCTTTTCATTTCATGGATTCAGGCGAGATACTGGCTAGTAATTCTAAAATACACAAAGAGATGATAAAAACACTGGCGGAGTGAATGCCGATGGATGCCCCTTTTATGAGCCATCATAGTCGCCGCCGGATCCTTGAGCAGGCTCGTATACTCGCCTGACTCATTCAATTGTTGGCTCCGGACGATGTCTCAACAACGGCCATCCAGCCGGCTTACCGTTAAAGAACCTCCTCGTCTTCCGGCCTCCAGGCCGGGTCCACCATGCAGATGAACACCAGCTCGTCTTTGCCGATATTCTTTATGTTCTGCACGGCGTGCGGCGGGATGTATATCGCCTGCCCGGGCCCGACATTGCGCACCTCGCCGTCTATCCGCATCTCGCCCGAACCCTCTAATATATAGTATACCTCTGAGGTCTTTAATTTATGCGGTGTGGATTCAAGCCCCGGCGCAAGCCGTGCGTGTGCGAGGCTGTACCGAAGCTCAAGCGGGTCTTTCAGGGGGTTGAAAAGCTCGCGGAGTCGGGTGTTGTCCCCGGCGATGAATTCGTCACAGTCCTTGAGGTCGCGTATGAACATGGCGGCCTACAGGCTCTCGATGACTTTTTTTAGCTTCGCCTGCACCTGTGTCGCAACGCCGCCCAGGGCGGAGTTCTCCACCGCCATCATCGAGGCTACCGGGTCGATCGCCGACACCTCGCAGACGCCCGGTTCCTTCTCCTGTACGATGACGTTGCAGGGGAGCATCGTGCCTATCTTGTCCTCTTTCTGGAGGGCCTCATAGGCGAACGGCGGGTTGCATGCCCCGAGTATGCGATAGTTCCTGAACTCGACGTCCAGCTTCTTCTTTAGCGTGGCCTTGACGTCGATGTCGGTCAGGACGCCGAAGCCTTCCTTCTTAAGCTCTTCGGTTACCCTGCTTACGGCTTCGTCGAAAGATGCGTTTATGGTCTTTGTAAAATGGTAGCTCAAATCCGTTTCTCCTTTTTCAAGCCTGTCCCTCGTACCCTGACGTCCTTAGGTATTTTCCAAGCTCCTTGTCCACCTTCATTATATGGTGGATAAGCCAGTCTACCACTGTCTTGTTTGTGGCCAATACCATTGTAAGGGATGGGCCTTTCTCGGCAAACTGTTGCTTGAGTTCCGCCACGTCCGTCATGAAGGCGTCGTGCATCGCCTTGTGGTCTTTATAACCGGGGTATATATAGTCGCGCTGTATCTTCTCCTCCGCGGCGAAATGCTCCACCACGTAGCTTCTCGAGGAATGACAGTACGCTGGCGACGGAGTCCTTGCCCTTGCCGGACCTGCAGGCTATCGAGTCAGCCCGTCTATCCTCCTGAATATCTCCTTGTGCTGGTTGGTCGATCGCCTCTATGCCGGTCGCCAGGTCCTCAGTCCATTCAACACCCATTGTGCACTACCTCCTCGTTTATCATGTTCACCATACGGCCTCAGACGCCTCCCTTGAACCCTTTTGATTTAAGGTAGTTGCCAAGCGCCTTGTCGGCTTTCTTTATGTGGTGCACCAGCCAGTCCACTACCTTGCGGTTGGTTACCATGACCATGGCGAGGGACGGTCCCTCGTCCTCAAACTGTTGCTTGAGTTTTGCGACGTCTTCCATGAAGGCTGCGTGCATGGCCCTGTGGTTGCCGTATTCCGGGTATAGATTGTCGCGCTGTATCTTCTCCTCTGCGGCGAAATGCTCAACCACATAGTTCTCAAGAAACACCAGCACGCCCGCCACCGCTTCCCTGCCCTTGCCGGAATTGCAGGCCTCAAGCAGGCCGTCTATCCTCCGGAACAGCTCCTTGTGCTGGTTGTCGATAACCTCTATACCCGTTGCCAGGTCTTCGGTCCACGCAACAGCCATTTCAAACTCCTCCTTTATCGATATTCTTTTTTTCCGCCATCAGCGCCGCCATCCGTAATGCCTCAATAAGGCTTGCCGGGTCGGCGATGCCCTGGCCCGCTATGTCGTATGCCGTCCCGTGGTCAACGGACGTCCGTATTATCGGAAGGCCGATCGTGACGTTAACCGCGCTCCCGAAGGCCAGCATCTTAAGCGGGATGAGGCCCTGGTCGTGGTACATCGCCACAACAATATCGAAATCGCCCCGTTTTGCCTTGTAAAAGAGCGTATCAGGCGGCAACGGCCCTGTCACGTCGAACCCCTCGGCCCGCGCCTGCTCGCAGGCCGGGGATATATGGACTATCTCCTCGTCACCAAAGATGCCCGCTTCGCCTGCGTGCGGGTTGAGCCCGGCCACCACGATCCTGGGCTCCATCTATGCCAAGCTCGCGGCAGGCACGTGCGGCAAGCCTTATGGTGCGAAGCACCCCGTCTTTTGAGATCAGTCCCGGCACATCCTTAAGCGCGCAGTGTATCGTAGCAATTATAACACGCAGCCCGCCGCCTGCCAACATCATACCGAAATCGGACGTCCCGGTAAGCTCCGCCAGAAGCTCGGTATGGCCAGGCCAGCCATATCCGGCCATCTTCAGGGTTTCCTTGTTGATAGGCGCCGTGGTTATTGCCGCCACGTCACCCTGGCTGGCCAGCTCCACGGCCTTCCGTATGTATTCGACAACCGCCCGCCCCGCGTATGCGCCCGCCCGCCCCGGGGTAAGCTCTGAAAGGTCCACGTTGTCAAGGTCTATCACGCCTACCGCATCCCCGGTGTCCTCGTCAGGGCTGGAAATGGCCCTAATTTTTGGCGCCTGCTCATGGCAAGCGGCGTCATCGCCTCGTCCAGCACCTTCAGGTCACCGATGATAACCGGACGGCAGACGTCCAGGACGGCCTTCATGCCGACCGTCTTCAGTATTATCTCGGGGCCGACCCCGCCGGGGTCTCCCATGGTAATTGCGATGACAGGCTTGTTTTTCATCAGTTCATTTTCAACCGCCAATATTGTGTTAATTTTATTTGACGCCGCTTTTATGCCGAAATACATGTAAGCCATCGCAATTACAAAACATATGAGTCCCAAGAGGGGTACTTTTGCGCCTGCAACGCTGAGTATGGTACTCAGAATTAGAACAGGCGTTATCGAGATTACCGCAAGGCGCACCAACGCCTGATAATTAAGTTCAACTTTCAGGTGTTTGGCAATAAGTATACCAATTAATGCGTATATTACAGCCTGTATCATCCTATAAATAAAGGATGAGAGTACTGCGATGGGGTAAAAGACTACCGCAAAGAATTTATTGAACATATCCAGAATTTTATAAACTAATGCCTTGTCGAGTTTAAAATCCTTTACGGTCGACAGATCGTACATTCTGGTCTCCCGCTCACTATTTTTTAATAGTATTTTATTGTGTGTAATTAGGACTTTAAGCGCTGGCCCTTCTATTTCGGTCGGAGCCGACGGGTCTATTCTTATTATTTCTTTACCACTGTGGTCCTTAATTACATAAGGTGTTGGCTTGTCAATGGTTACTACTCCATTTGTTATTTTTAGGTTTGGGACCTGTTCAACTAAAGGTGCCATACTTTTAACAGCACTGTCAGTAGTAAAGATTATCTGTATAGTTTCAGGTATCCATACTATGGCTAATAGCAAAAGCAAATATAAAAAAGCCGTACCCTTCACGCCCTCGCAACGTCCTGGTAAAGGTCATCTTTGTAAAAAGATAGAAAAAAAAGGATGGTATATTTTGTATTTTCTCACGCGTCTCCTAGTTATTTAGATTATTAAAACAGCTCCTCTTTTTTAGCCAGGTCCTCTAAAACACGGTAGAGCTCCACCGCCCGCTCCTTGGGTACGTTCCCCTTGGGAATGGCAACCACCTCGGCGACAAGCCTTCGGCGTGGCAGGTCCAGGGTTATGCGGTCGCCCTCCTTCAGCTCGCGTCCCGGTTTTGCCGGCACGCCTCCCACAAGCACCCAGCCCTCGTCGCAGTATTCCTTCGCAAGGGTGCGCCTTTTAATCAGCCTGCTTGTCTTCAGGAAAACGTCCAGCCTCATAATACCCCCGTATATAGAAAGTCTATAGCCCCACACCTCCTAAATCAAGATAAAAATTAAAGTTTCGCTGTTGACAAACGAGCTTTGGGCGGGTTAAAATTTCAGGTTATTGGACACAGACAGCCGAGGGGTGCGATGAAAGACGAGATAATAAGGATTTTCGAGGAATCCGCAAAACTTCAGCAGAGGTTTGCCAAGGAATATGCGGAGCAGGTGCAGGAGGTGGTGGAGCTTATCGCGGGCAGCTTCACGAGGGGCAACAAGCTCATCCTGTTCGGAAACGGCGGGAGCGCGACGGACTCTTCGCACATAGCCGCGGAGTTCGTGAACCGCTTCATACTGGAGCGGCCGCCGCTCCCCGCCATCGCGCTGAACACGGACATGGCGGTAATCACCAGCATATCGAACGACTACGACTACTCCGAGATATTCGCTAAGCAACTGAAGGCGCTCGGGCCACGAGGGCGACGTCGCCATAGGCATATCCACCTCCGGCAGCTCGCCTAACGCGATAAAGGCATTTGCCGCCGCCAAGGACATGGGTATAAGGACGGTCGCATTCACAGGCAACAAGAACAAGGGCGGGAAGCTCGCCTCGATGGCCGACTACGCCTTCGTGGTGCCTTCCGCCGAGACGCCGCGCATACAGGAAGTGCACATTACGCTGGGCCACACCATATGCCAGCTTGTGGACGAGTTCCTGTTCGGCAACGGGCGCGGGAAGGGCTGACAACGTGGCCTTCAAGCCGATAGACACCTCCAAGATAAAGACGTACAGCCTGACAGGGCGCCTGAGCAAGGTGGACGCGAGTTCGCCGGCAAGCCGTATGTGCCGGGCGGCAGTTTTACGGACTTCCTCGACAGCCTGCCGAGGATACTAGCGGCCGACTCCTTCCGGCAGGTGGCGTGCTGCCATTGCGGCGTCAAAAAGGGCCGGCCGCACCGTCGTCCTCGGTATGGGCGCGCATGTCATTAAGGTCGGGCTGACGCCGGTCGTGATCGACCTGATGGAGCGGGGGATAATATCCGCCATCGCCATGAACGGCGCGGGCATCGTGCACGACTTCGAGATGGCGTACCAGGGCCGCACCTCGGAGGACGTGGACGCCGAGATAGGGACCGGCAGCTTCGGGATGGCCGAGGAGACCGGCCGGCTGGTAAACGAGGCGATAAATTCGAGGGCGTTTCAGACGGGCTGGGAATTGGAGCAGCGGTCGGGCAGGGCGATTGCCGGAGGCGGCGTAAAATACCCGGAGAAGAGCCTGCTTGCGGCCGCATACCGGCTGGGCGTCCCTGCCACCGTGCACGTGGCGGTCGGCACGGACATCGTGCATATGCACCCGTCCGCGGACGGCGCGGCGATAGGCGAGGGCTCGATGCGCGACTTCAGGCTGTTCGCCGGAGTCGTGGCCTCGATGGAGGGCGGCGTATACATAAACCTCGGCTCCGCGGTGCTAATGCCGGAGGTCTTCCTGAAGGCCGTCACGCTTGCCCGGAACCTCGGCAGCCCGCTTGAGAAGATCACCACGGTCAACATGGACTTCATGCAGGGCTACCGCCCGAACACGAACGTGGTCAGGCGTCCGACGATGAAGGGCGGCAAGGGCTACGCGCTCACCGGCCACCACGAGATAATGTTCCCGCTTTTGGCGGCAGCAGTTTTAGAAGAACTTTCCAAGCCATAGTTGTTTAAAGTAGCAAAATTTCTTGGGCCGCCTTCTTTATGAAAGAAGGCGGGACGTTCGATTCTTTTCCCGAGGTGTTGATTTGAAGACTAAAGTAAAGAACCACGACGAGCTACGCGAGATTGTCGAGGACCTGCACAGCGCGGGCAAGAAGACCGTATTCACCAACGGCTGCTTCGACATCATACATACCGGCCACGTGCGCTACCTCTCGCTCGCCAGGAAGTACGGCGACGTGCTCATCGTCGCGATAAACTCGGACGACTCGGTTAACCGGATAAAAGGGCCGAAGAGGCCGATCATGCCGCAGGAAGAGCGGGCCGAGGTGCTTGCGGCGCTTTCCATGGTGGACTACGTCACCACGTTCGACGAGGACGACCCGCACCACATAATCGCCGAACTGATGCCGGACGTGCTGGTGAAGGGCGGCGACTGGGAGATCGACAATATCATAGGGCGGGACATCGTGGAGGCCAACGGCGGGAAGGTTTACTCCATCCCGTACATCGAGGGTTCGTCCACTACGAATATCGTAGAGCGGATACTTGAGCGGTACGGGCGTTAATGACGATGGGAGGCCGCAATGACTTTTAAAGAATACCTTTCAAAAGGCGTAGAGATCGTAAAGCTGAACCGTGACGCGGCGTCCGAAGTCGCGGAGCAGGAAGACGCCTTCGGCATGGCGATGCTGTTCTTTGCAATCGGCGGGCTGGCGGCAGGGCTCGGCAGCGTCATGACGAAGCTGGGGTTCGGTTTCTTCATGGTGATTTTCATGCCCGTGATGCATGTGCTGGGCTCGTTCATCTGGGCCGGGATACTCTTCCTGCTGGCCAGACTCTTTGGCGGCACAGGAACGTACAGGGCGCACTACAGCGCACTCGGCATCGGGAGCCTGCCCGGTTGGGCCCAGATCGTCCCCGTGCTTGGCGGGATAGTGGCGTTATGGAACATACCGGTTGCGGTGATCGTCACCGAGCGCATACACAGATATCCACCGGCAAGGCCGTCGCGGTCGTGCTTATCCCGTTGGTCTTCTTTATTATACTAGCGCTCATAGCCGTGGTAATGGTAGGTATGGCCGCGTTCATGGGCCTGATGAATATGGGCCAGATGCCGGACTTCAAGACCTTCTGACCTGCCGGGAAAATCTGCCTGTATAGCCGTGCGGGCTATGAGATAGCATGTATAGAATAGCCAGAGATAATGAGCGTAATAAATGGAAGCGTCCAAAAATGTTTGGAAAGAATACAAGTTCCAAATTCTTATAGTCATAGCCACTTCTGCCATTGTATATCTGAACACGCTTGGGAACGGTTTTGTATGGGACGACAGTGACCAGGTACTTGGCAACCCCTGGATCAGAGATATAAAGTCCCTCCCCAAAATCTTCGCCAACAGCGTATGGGCGTTTAAACCAGAACCTACTGGCAGCAATTATTACCGGCCGTTGACTGAATCCGTCGACATGCTGGGCTATGCCATTTCCGGCCTTCGGCCATGGGGATACCACCTGGTCAGCGTCCTTTTCCATGTCTGCTCTTCCGTCCTTGTCTTTCTGCTTGCCACAATTTTGCTTCATGATAAGGCCAATAATTCAAAAGGCATCTCCATACCGCTGGCGGCGGCAGTAATTTTTGCAGTGCACCCGATACACGCAGAGGCCGTTGCCTGGGTTACTGGGGCGTCCCGGACCTCTCCTATTCGTTCTTTAGCCTGCTGGCATTGTACCTTTATATAAGATCCGAAAACAGGTTCAACAGGTATTATTTTATTTCCGTTTTGTCCTTTTTTATCGGTACATTGTGCAAGGAACCGGCGCTGACCATAGTAGTCCTGTTGGTAGCCTATGACTTCCTGCTAAATAAAAACAAGGCGGGTTCGTCAATTCTCTTTAAAAGGTATACCCCTTTTATCCTGGCCGCATCGGCATATTTGGGAATCAGGTATTTTGCGCTTAGTGGCAGCATGGTCCCGCAGGGAACCGGACGAAGCGAGTACGGTTTGTACGATCTTCTTATAATCCTTAAAACCTATATAAATAAACTCGTTGTGCCTTATAATTTGCAACCCCTTTATTCGTTCAGGCCTGTTGCGTCTCTGCTTGAAACGCGGATGCTGGTTGCATTGTTTATAATCGCCTTAGCCGTTGTCATTTATTATTTTTGTTTTAGAAAGGACAGGCTGGCCTTTTTCTGCCTGTTGACTATAGCTGGTCCCGCTTCTACCGTGTCTTTACTTACACCCGCGATCACCGGTCCAAGTTTGTTGGCGGAGAGATACCTTTATCTCCCGTCCGTCGGGTTTGTAATGTGGTCTGCTGTCGATGATTGTCTCACGTGCTGTGGGATTCAAGAAGGCGGCGTATTGCCGCCGTCACCAGTATTCCTAGCGCTGATTGCCCTGTACTCGGCCGGGACCGTACTCAGGAATGCGGACTGGAAGGATGACTACAGTTTGTGGTCTGATACGGTTAGAAGTCTCCCGAAAATGCCACAGCGCACGATAACCTTGGTTTGGTCTACGAGAAAAAGGGACAATATGGGTTGGCCGAGGCTGAATTCCTTGACGCCCAAGGGTTATCCGATCGATGAGAATGCATACAAGAACCTTGGCAGGACATACAGCAATATGGGTAAGGTGGACGAATCCATATCTGCTTTCTCGGAATTCTTAAAAGATAAGCCTGACGATGCCGACGTCCATAATGACCTCGGCATAGTCTATGTCAAGAAAAACGACTTGAAGAGGGCGAAAGAACATTTCCAGATCGCAGTCAGCTTGAACCCCTCTAAACGACATTTAAGCGGAACCTGGAAAAGGTACAGCAGGAAATGCTATGACAAAGACATTCACAAGCCTGCTTGATGCCGGGCCGGCAGGCGTAGCATAAACCTGACCGGGCTTTGGGGCTCATCCAAGGCCCTTTTTCTTTGGGAGCTGGCAAAGGTGCGGCAGGCGCCCGTGGTAGTCGTATCCCCGACGCCCAAGGAGTCGGAGGCCCTGTACAAGGATTTCTGCTACTTTGCGGTGGGCCTTGCCGAAGGTGAAGCTTCGGCCCAGCCGGTCTACTTCCCGCCCTGGGATGTGCTGCCATATGACGTGATGGACCCCGACCAGGCTGTCGTGGCAAAGCGTCTGCGGGCGCTTCGGGATATCGCGGCGGGCCGGGCAAGTGTAGCATTCGTGCCGGTGAACGCCTTCATGCAGAAACTGCCGAATCCGGACACGCTGCTGGGCGGAGGGGGCGCTGCTGAGATTCAATCCGGCGCGGAGTATGACCGTGAAGCCCTCCTTGCCAAGCTGGTGAAGCTCGGCTATGCCCATACTGCGACGGTTTATGAACCGGGCGAGTTCTCTGTCAGGGGCGGCATACTGGATATCTTCCCGCCAGGCCTTGAGAAACCTGTAAGGGTGGAGTTCTTTGGCGACGCCGTGGAGTCCATGCGTTCGTTCGACCCCGAGACCCAGCGCTCGTCAGGGACGGTGGAGGAGTTTACCGCAATACCGGCGAAAGAGGTGGCTGATGCAGACAATGCGCTTGAGGCGGACCTTACACGTTATTTTAAAGAACCGCCCGTCGTAGTCGTGGACGAGCCGGACAGGGTGAACTCGCTCGCACTTGATTTCGAGGGTGAGGTCTACTCCATCAGCGCTGCGCCCATCAGCAACAGCCACAGCCTGTATCTGCGCGCAGCATGGACCAGTCGTTGGCCGCATGATGATGAGTTGGCTTCTCGTAGAGGATGCAGGGCATGAAGATTGGTTTCGAGTACGCGTTCCATAGAGCCTTGGAGGCCTCCGCGAGAAGTCGTTCCCAGGCCGAGCAGCAACTTCCAGGACGCCCATTGCATCTTGCGTCGGCACCCAAGCAGCTTGCGCGTGACCGTGCCGTGAACGTGGCGACTCCCACGAAGGGCCAGGCTGAGAGGCTCCGTGAGATATTCGCGGAGTACGGCGTGCCGGCGGTAGAGGGCAGCCCGGTGCTTGAAGCCCGGTCAGGCGGAAGGCACTGCCCGTATAACCATAGGCGAGCTGACGTCCGGCTTCCTGGATGGATGAGCCGCAGATTGCCTTTATCACCGCGACCGAGATATTCGGCGAGAAGCCCAGGCATGGCCCGGCACCGAGGGCGAAGGTGGAGCGGGTCCCTACCTCGCTCTCGGAGCTGTCCATAGGCGACTACGTCGTGCACGTGGACCACGGTATCGGCCGTTACATGGGCTTGAAACGGCTGAAACTGATGGGCGTCGAGGCGGACTTCCTCGAAGTGGTGTATGCCGGCGCGGACAGGCTCTACGTCCCTGTGGACGAGCTTGTGAAGGTGCAGAAATACATCGGCGCCGAAGGCTCCGGGCCGTCCCTTGAGAAGCTTGGCGGTGTGGGCTGGGAACGGGCAAAGGCGAGGGCGAAGAAGGCGGTGCCGAGATCGCGAAGGAGCTCCTTGAACTCTACGCCGCACGCTCCGTCGCGCCCGGCTTTGCATTCAGCCCCGACGACCATCTCTATCGCGAGATGGAGGCGTCGTTCGAGTACGAGGAGACCCCAGACCAGGCCGCACTATAGATGAGGTGAAGGCGGACCTAGAAAAGCCGC
>CAWJRJ010000035.1:0-23036 GCA_963845245.1 Nitrospirota bacterium | reverse complement strand
ACCCTATGGACCGCCTGGTATGCGGGGACGTGGGTTACGGCAAGACTGAGGTCGCAGTCCGGGCCGCGTTCAAGGTGGTGCTGGACGGCAAACAGGCCGTGGTACTCGTGCCGACAACGCTTCTGGCCGACCAGCATTATAAGACGTTCACCTCGCGCCTTGCGGCATTTCCGGTAAGGGTCGAGATGCTCTCGCGGTTCACACCAAAAGCGCATATAAAGGAAGTCCTAAAGGGCATGGCGGAAGGCACCGTCGACATAGTCATAGGGACCCACCGCCTCCTGCAGAAGGACGTGAAGTTCAATGACCTGGGCCTGATCGTGATAGACGAGGAGCACCGCTTCGGCGTCGCCCACAAGGAGAAGCTCAAACACCTGAGGAAACAGGTGGACGTCCTCACGCTGACGGCCACGCCGATACCCAGGACGCTCAACATGTCCATCTCCGGCATACGCGACCTCTCCATAATCGAGACCGCGCCACCCGACCGCCAGCCTATAAAGACGGTCGTCGCCAGGTTCGACAAGGCGGTGATACGCGAGGCGATAACGCGCGAGCTGATGCGCGGCGGCCAGGTATTCTTCGTGCACAACAGGATAGACAGCATCTTCGCGATAGGAAGCCTTCTGAAATCGATACTCCCTGATGCGAGGATAGGCGTAGCGCACGGCCGGATGCACGAGGACATGCTGGAAGACGTGATGCGGAAGTTCATCGCGGGAGAGTACGACGTACTGCTTGCGACCTCGATAATCGAGTCCGGCCTGGACATCCCCACAGCCAACACCATAATAATAGACAGGGCCGACCGCTTCGGCCTGGCCGACCTCTACCAGCTCAGGGGCAGGGTGGGCCGCGCCAGCGACAGGGGCTATGCATACCTGCTCGTGCCGGGCGAGGACACCTTGACCGAGACCGCCCAGAAGAGGCTTCGGGTGCTGACCGAGCTGACCGAGCTTGGGGCCGGCTTCAAGCTTGCGCTCCACGACCTGGAGATAAGGGGCGCCGGCAACATCCTCGGCGCGGAGCAGTCCGGCCAGATATCGGCCATCGGGTTCGAGCTTTATACCCGTCTACTAGAGGATGCCGTCAAGGAGCTGAAGGGCGAGACGGTGGAGGAGGAGGTGGACCCGGCGCTCGACCTGAAGGTGTCGGCGTTCATTCCGGACTCCTACATTTCCGAAACCTCCGAGAGGCTGGGCATCTACAAACGGCTTTCCGGGGCACGCTCGGTGGAGGATATAGATGCCATACGTGGCGAACTGAAGGACAGGTACGGCCCGCCTCCGGCTGAGGCGGTCAGGCTCATGGAGGTGATGGAACTCAAGGTGCTGGCAAAGATGCTCAAGGTGGGCGGGATACAGCTTTTGCCCTCCGAGGTCAAAATAACATTTACTGATAAGGTGGATATCGACCCGGACAGGCTGGTCCGTTTCCTGGGCAAAGAGGAGGGGGTCGGCCAGGTATGTCCCGCAATATACGCTGTTCATTAAAAAACCGTCCGGAGGCTGGGAAACCCTTAACTCTGAAATAAAAAACAGCTTGAAAGAATTGGCAGGGCTGTGATATATTAATACGTTATTGCTTGGCAGGGCCCCTGTGCGGGACCCTGCCTTTTATACACAAAAATAACAAAAGAGAGGTATGCAGATGAGGATTTCACCGTTTGTGTCGGTAATGGCTGCCGGGTTGATAGCATTATCAGCCGGTCCCGCATTATCGCCGATCTCGCGCCAAGGCTGGATATCTCCCAGGCAAAGCCCGCTTCCCTCCAGGCGATGAGCCCGGACATTGTTGCCTCGGTCAACGGCAAAAAAATCACTGCCGACCTGCTCGACAAGGTTATGCAGCAGGCCCCTGCCGGTACGCCAACGGCAGACCCCAAAGCCAGGCTCGGCGTGCTCGACAAGCTCATAGACGTCGAGATCGTCGCCCAGGAGGCCGAGAAGCAGGGTCTGGCTGACACTGACGAGTTCAAGCTGAACATGGAAATGCTCAGGAAGCAGCAGCTTTATGTGTCGCTCATGAGAAAAGACGTCATCGATGGCGTGAAGGTCACTCCGGAAGAGGTGAAGGCCACTTACGAAAAGGACAAGGCAAAGTACGTCTCCTCGGAAGAGGTGCAGGCGAGCCACATCCTGGTGGACACCGAGGAAGAGGCAAAGAAGATAAAGGAACAGCTCGACAAGGGCGCAGACTTTGCCACGCTTGCCAAGGAGAAGTCAAAATGTCCGAGCGCGCCGCGCGGCGGAGACCTCGGCTCTTTCGGCAAGGGCAGGATGGTGCCGGAGTTCGAGAAGGTGGCCTTTGGCCTTAAGGTGGGCGAGATATCAGCCCCGGTGAAGACGCAGTTCGGCTGGCATATCATAAAGGTTACCGGCACAAAGCCGGCCAAGACCAAGGAATTCGACGAGGTGAAGGCCGAGATAGAGCAGAAGCTCCTGCAGGAGAAGCAGAAGAAGGCCTACGACGATCTGATGGCTTCCCTCAAGGCTAAGGCCGACATCAAGGTCAACGAAGAGCTTGTCAAGGGGAAAGAGCAGCCCAAGGAAGATGCCGTAAAAAGCGAGAAAGCGGAAAAACCTTCCGAGGATAAAAAATAACAATCTTGACCAGGGGAGAAACCAGCAGATTATGTTTACCAGGGGACTGAAAACTGTAGTTGTTATAGCGACGGCGGCGGCCCTTTTTGCCGGTTGCGGACAGAAGGCTGGCCAGGAAGGCAAAGCGGGCGAGGCCGCAAAGGCGGACACCTCCACCGTGCTCGCGGTTGTCAACGGCAAGAACATAACTGCCGAGGATTTCAAGGCGGAGGCTGCAAGTCTCTCTCCGATGGCCGTGAAGTCCCTTGCGGACGAGAAGAACAGGGAGAAGTTCCTGGACAACCTGGTGGACAAGGCCCTGATAGTCCAGAAGGCGGAAAGCCTCGGCATGGACAAGGACCCCGAGGTCGCAAAGAGGCTGGACCAGATAAAGAGCTCGCTGCTCCTCGGCTATTTCGTTAAAAAAGAGGTCCTTGACAAGGCGAACGTCACCGACAAGGACGTGAAGGACTACTTCGACAAGAACAAGGCCGACATGGGGTCGGTGCGTATAAGCCACATACTGGTCGCCTCACAGAAGGATGCCGAGGATATACTGGCCAAGCTCAAGGCCGGCGGCGATTTCAAGGCCCTTGCGAAACAGTATTCCCTTGACACCAAGACGAAGAACAACGGCGGCGACCTCGGTTGGGTAAAGTGGGAGCAGTTCGGCTCGGCCGGCCTCAAGGATGCCGCCTTCAAGCTGAAACCGGGCGAGATAAGCGGCATAGTCCAGAGCCAGTTCGGCTACCATATAATGAAGGTCACGGAGAAGAAGCCGGCCACGGATGCGGACTTCGCCGCCATGAAGGACGCCCTTAAGGCCCAGGTTACCGAGAAGAAGAAAGAAGATGCCTTTGAGGCGATCGTGAAGGAGCTTAAGGACAAGGCGAAGGTGACGGTCAACGACGACAACCTCAAGAAGCTCGACCTCTCTGCCTCGGCTGAGACACCGGCAGCTCATGATGCCCCAGGCGAAATAAGTGGGAGTTTCCAGATATACCTTCCAATGAAGGCAAGGTTTGCAATACTAGCGTTTATCCTGCTTGCAGGATGCGCTCCAGCCAAAGAAAAGGGGCCTGAGTCCCCCGTGCTTGCACGGGTGAACCAGGCCCCTGTCAGTGTGTCCAGGTTCAAGGAAAAACTGCGCTTTTTAAAGCTCGGGTTCTCAAACCTGTCCGGCGGGGTATCCGGCGGCGAGGAGGCGAAGCTGGACCTCCTCTCGCAGCTTATTGACGAAGAGATGTACGTGCAGGAGGCCCGGAAGCTCGGGATAGAGGTATCCGGCTCCGAGCTTGACGCCAGGCTTGCGAAGGCCGAGTCGGAATTCAATGGAGACTTCAGGAAGGCGCTCAAGCAGGAAGACATAGGAATCGACGAGTTCAAAGAGGACCTGGAAAGGCGTATCGCCGCAGAGAAGCTCATAAACTCGCAGGTTTATTCTAAAATCAGGGTGGGTGCGGCGGAAGCGAAGGCCTACTTTGAGAAGAACAGGCGGGAGTTCCGCCGGCCTTTGCGGATAAGGGCCAGGCAGATTGTGGTTGACAGGCCGGAAGACGCAAGGCATATTATGGAAGAGTTGAAAAAAGGCGCGAACTTTGCCGCAATCGCAAAGGCTCGCTCGCTCTCGCCCGACAGCGCAAAGGGAGGCGACCTGGGCTATTTCTCCAAAGGCGAGATGCCGCCCCAGTTCGAGGCGGTCATGTTCAGGATGAAGCCGGGCAAGATGAGCGATATAGTGAAGACCCCCTACGGCTACCACATATTCAAGGTGGAAGAGGTCATCAAGGCGCAGGAGCCGGATTACCGGGAAGCCGAGGCCGAGGTAATAAAGAGGCTCACGCTGGAGAAAGGCGAGGAGCTTTTCGCCAAGTGGCACGACGAGCTTAAGGCCCGGACAAAGATAGAAGTAAATTTCGACATACTGGGCAGCCTATGAACGTCAAACGGCATGTCACTCTCAGGTTCATGTTCTTCATAACCGGCGCGCTTCTGCTTGTCGTAGGCATCCACACGGCCCTGTTCATAATGAACCCCGCCTCCGGCACAAAGGAATACAAGGAGCTTCTCATCCCCGAGGGCTCAAGCTTCCGCACCGTCGCCGTCGAGCTGAAGAAGAACGGTCTCGTGACCGACATGACCACATTCATAATACTAGGCAAGCTCAAGGGTGTCACCCGCAAGATAAGGGCCGGCTTCTACTCTTTCAACACTGGGATGAAGCCGCTCGACATCATAGAGATACTAAGGCGCGGCAAGATAATAGAGTACCAGGTCGTGCTGCCGGAGGGGTTCGACATCGAGAAGGTAGCGGACGCCATAGCGAAGTCCGGGGTGGTGACCCGGGAAGACTTCATGGCCAAGGCCAAGAACCCGGACTACGTGCAAAGCCCTGGGGCTTGAGGGACCACACGCTTGAGGGCTACCTTTTCCCGGCAACCTACTTCTTCCCCAAGGGCATAACCATCGACGGCATGATAAAGCAGATGGTATCGAAGTACCACGCGGTGTTCAACGAGGGCCTTAAGGCGCGCGCGGCGGCGATAGGCATGACCGAACTGCAGGCGGTTACCATGGCCTCGCTCATCGAGAAGGAGTCGGCGGTGGACTCGGAGAGGCTGCTGATATCGGCCGTCTTCCATAACCGCCTCAAGCAGGGGATACCGCTCCAGTGCGACCCGTGCGTGATATACGCCCTTCAGAGACACGGAAGATACTTCGGTGACCTGACCAGGGAGAACCTGCGCTTCAAGGACCCGTACAACACATACGTATACAGGGGTCTCCCGCCAGGACCGATATGCAACCCCGGGGCTCAGTCCATTGTCGCGGCGCTAAACCCGGCCGACGTGGATTATATCTATTTTGTCTCCAAAAACGACGGTACGCACATCTTCTCGAACAACCTGGCCGCGCACAACAGGGCTGTCCACCAGTACCAGGTGCTGGCGAAAGCAGAGAAGGCGGCGAAGATGGAGAACTACACTGCCTCACGGCTTTCTGTGGCACCCGCCAAATAAATAAGAATCCTAATTGTCCCCTCTTGAGACATTGACGACCGGCTGGTCAGTGGTTTACCTTGCAGGATGTCAGTCCGTGCTTCTCGAAGTACTGCTGGTGGTAATCCTCCGCCCTGTAGAATTTCCCGGCCGCCACTATCTCGGTAACGACCTTCCGGCCCCTGTTCCTGCCGGATTTCTCCAGACGTTCCTTCGATTCAAGCGCTTTTTTGTGCTGTTCCTCGTTGTGGTAGAAGATAACCGAGCGGTACTGGTGGCCCACATCCGGCCCCTGCCGGTCCAGAGTGGTCGGGTCGTGGTTGTCCCAGAAGACCTCAAGGAGCCTGTCGTAGCTGACCCGTGAAGGGTCGTAGGTTACCTCCACCGCCTCCGCATGCCCTGTAGTGCCGGTGCAGACCTCCCTGTAGGTCGGGTTGCCCTTGGTTCCGCCGGAGTAGCCCACCTGGGTGAATATTACGCCCGGTATATGCCTGAATGCCTCCTCGACGTGCCAGAAGCACCCAGCGCCGAAAGTCGCTTTTTCCATAATAAATCCCTTTAATTATTAATAAGGCTTCTTATTAAATGATACCATAAAAAACAGCGGGGAGGCAAACGGGGTAATTTATATTATACAAAAAGTATAATATAAAAAAAGAAAGTGACAGAAAGCTCATATATATGTGGAAAAAGGTGCGGCCGAAGCTGCGAGTCAAGCAGCCAGTTTCCCAAAGTCCGGGATGACGCGGTTTCTGCCCTCTTTCTTGCCTCTGTAGAGAAGCTTGTCCACTCTTTCGATTATTGATTCGGGTGTATCGTCCTCTGTGGCGCTGGTGCAGCCCAAGGTTACCGTAACGCCGACTGGCCTGCCCTCGACGGATATGAAGCTGTTTCCAACAAGCGTCCTGAGCTTTTCCGATACCTCAAACACCCTCTTGGGCATGGCATGCGTCAAAAGCATAATGAACTCCTCGCCGCCCCACCTGCCAACAAAGTCCGTTAACCGAAGGTTCATACCGGAAGGTCTTCGCCACCATCTCTCAAAACCTCGTCGCCGACACTGTGGCCGTAGGTGTCGTTAACCGCCTTGAAATGGTCTATGTCGGCAAAGATGACACCGAACGGCAGGCCATGCCTTCTTAGTTCGGCGAAGCTGTAGTTTAGACGCATATCGAAACTCTTCCTGTTTGGAAGTTCAGTGAGCGGGTCAAGAAGCGCTATCTTTTTCAGTTCCTCCAGTACGGATTTATCCGACTCTACGGTTTTTGACTTGCGAAAGATCTCTATAGCTCCAACAATATTGCCCTTCCCGTCACGTATAGGAGAAACGTTAACAGATACCGGAACCCTGTATCCGTCCTTGTGGTGCATGAAGACATCGCCCCCGTGGAGCTTTCCGTCAAGAAGGCACGCTGCTACAGGGCAGCCGTGGGTGCAGAGTTCCACACCGTCTTTGTCGGAGTGGACGAGTATATTGTCAGAGCAGTGAAGGCCTACTACTTCCTTGGCAGAGTAGCCGGAGAGCTCCTCGGCCCCCTTGTTCCAGAAAGTTATCCGCCTGTCCTGGTCAAGAAAATAGATGCCATCATCCACACCGTCTAGTATCTTATTGTATATCTCATGGCGCATCTTCATTTTGGGTCTGCCTTTCTATTGGCATCCAATAGTATTTATATACCTATGCAACTACTATAATTATATCATGCTGAATGAAATAAAGCCTGGGAAGTCAATAAGCTGTAACCGGATACCCACCGCTGACGTCTTAAATTATATAGGGGTTATCTGCAGATGCACAAAGACCACGCCGGCTTCAGGGGGGAAGCGCCGTTAGAGCACTGGCATTGGTGTACATGGTGTACGCCAGCTATGATCTGCTCGGAAAAATAAGACGGGAGCCACTCGTCCCCCCTGAGGCGCGGATGAAGATGTGGCAGATGGGTCAGGTTCAGCATGCTGATATAATCCGTGCTGCCGCAACAGAGGCTGCCACCACTGCTGCGCTGCCGGATACCACCCTTGCCCTGATATACCATCTGGACGGCCCGGCGTAAAGACCGTGGTACAGGGCCAGTATATCCGCAACGACTATGCCCGCCATTATGAAGCTCATCGGAAAGATAAACCATAATATGTACGAGTCCAGCAGGCGGGTGACGCAAGGCATTACTGATTCCGGCGCGAAATATTCGGGCAGGTATAAGGCCGCCTGATAGAGGTAGAATACCGTGAAGCACCAGCCAGCAATTTTGAGGAAAGGTTTCATTCCTAATATTATGCCATAGAACCGCCAAATCCCGTCTGACTAAAACGGCCTTGACTTGTTTCTCCGCTCTGTGTACAAATGGATTATAATAGTATACGGAAGTTTAACCTTTAAATGAAAGGGCTGGGTATGCCGCATTTCGGCCATATGGACGAGTCGAAGCTGACAAAAAACGAGGCCGACCTGCTTCGTGCCAGGCTCCACCTGCGAAGCGGGAAGAGGCGGCTTTCTGAAGGGAAGCTGCGCTCAGGTGTCGCAACGATGTTCGATGCGCTTTATTCCGCCATGCGCGCCTATGTGATGGCCCCTGCAAACCATTCAAGGTTTGAGGGTGTGGGTTTGGGCGATGCCCAGGCGTTGTACGAGGCCCTCCTGGGAGCGGGTGTGCTGGACGGTCGGTTCGAGTTCACCAGGTTTATGGAAATGGTGGAAAAGGCTGTGGACGATATACTCCCTGAGTACGAATCAGGCTATGACTCTGCCTGGATAATTGATGGCATCAAGCCCGTCATGACGCAGCTTGGCGTTCTTCCTTTTGACGAATCCACCCTCCCCAAGGAAGAGCCCGGGGCATTCTGAGCCCTTGACCTCCTGCCCTGCCGAATACCAAATATTCCTTCGGGATGTTATAATTTATACATGAGCATACTACTTCTAATAACTGGAGGTGTGTGAAATGAAAAAGGTATTTGCGCTGGCTCTACTGGTATCAGGGCTGGTGTTTGCGGGTATGGTATCAGCGAACATGACGCAGGACTGGTACCACGAATGAGGAGAGGCTGTGGAGCAGCCCGAATGTCAGGGCGTCAGTGATTTACAGGGCCGGGGACACCGTCAGCATTTACAGCCCCGATGGAAATATTGCGCTCTGCAATGGCGACAAAATCCCCATCTACAGGTCGCCTGTGATATATCCTGGAAAGACGACGGCCGAGCATATGCCGGCGTACATGAAAAGCACGTCGACTGAGCCGGACCTTGCGAACAAGCAGCTTGTAGGGGAGGTCAGGATAATTAAACACTTTGGCGGCAACTATGCTTTTGGTAAGCTGGTTGTCGGCGACGCCAACGAGGGAGACCTGGCGGCCAAGCCGAGCAAGTCATGCCTTGCCTCATAAGAGTTGAGCCATATGGTAAAATGGTTATGGGCCCGCTTCACGGTAACGTGGCGGGCCTTTTTGTGGCGTTTTTGGCTTTTCCATCCTGGTGTTATAATTTATATATAAACATGCAAGCAAGAGGTGGATGAAATGAAGAAGATTTCTATGTCGATATTGATGCTCGCAGGACTTGTTTTTGCCGCCAGTGTATATGCGAACGATACGGGCCCTGCCAGTACAAAGTCCGCGTTACCCTCGTCCATGGTCAAGGCGACTGTGATGTCCAATAACCTGGATACGGTGAGGCTGTTTGTGCCAGACGGGGCCGAGGCGGTCTGCAAAGGGGAGAGCATCCCTGTATACAGAATAGAGTCAGGAATGAAGCGTATCCTGTCATCCAAAGACCTATCTGGCCTGAAGCTGGTCGGCGAGGTCAGGGTGGACTACCTGGTAGGTGAGTCCTATGCACAGGGCAGCCTGATAACCGGTGAGGCGGACCCGGGCGATATAGCCATCAAGCCTGACAGATCGTGCCTGAAGGGCTGAATGGTCTGCAATAACAGGATATGCGACAGAGAGTGTGGGGGCTGTTTATTATCTCGACAATAAATTTCGCACATATATTTGACCAAAATGGTACAATTAACGCATGGACATTGATTTAGGCAACGGGGAACCCCTACGACAGCAAAACACCTTCCCGGATTGCGCAGACTGCAAGCAATATGAGGACAGTCTGGCCGACAGGGTGCGGCACGCCTCGCTTGGCGCGGGCATAGGCGCGGCGCTCACACTGGGTGGAACCCTGCACGAGATGCTTCAAGGTTGCGCCCAGGCCCTGGTTGACAATCTGGACGCGGCCTTCGCGAGGGTATGGGTGCTGAACAGGGAGGAAGACGTGCTCGTGCTCCACGCAAGCGCCGGGATCTATACCCACCTGGACGGCCCGCACGGCCGGTTATCCTACAGCAGCTACCCGTACAAGATAGGTATCATCGCGCGCGAGAAAAAACCTCTTCTTAACCAACGACACCATGAACGACCCGCAGATCAGCGACAAGGAATGGGTGAAAAGTGTAGGCTATAGTGTCCTACGGAGGATACCCGCTCATCGTTGAAGACGAGATTCTCGGCGTAATGGCCGTATTCTCCAAAAACCCGATGTCCGAGGCCACGTTCGGAACACTTGCCTACATAGCCGACGAGATCGCCGTCGGGATAAAGAGGAAGCAGACGGAGGCCAGCCTTAAAGACTCAGAGGAACGGTTCAGGAGCCTTGTGGAGGAGTCCCTTGCGGGCGCCTATATCTACCAGGACGGACGGTTTGTATATGCGAACCCCAAGCTTGCCGAGATACTTGGTTATACACTCGAAGAACTTATGCAGGCGGGAAGCATACTTGACGAGCTTGCGCACCCGGATGACAGGCATATTCCCAGCGGGATGATAGACCGGATAATGAGGGGGAAGACCAATGGGCATGCGAGGTTCAGAGGCATAAAAAAGGACGGCAGCTTCTTTCATGTGGAGGTATCTGCCTGGGGGACCGTTTACAAGGGGAGGCCTGCCGTTATCGGCACGCTTGTAGACATCACGGAGCAGGTGAGGGCCGAGGCGGAACGCACCGGACTTTTCAACATGCTTACCCACGACATAAAGGGCCCGCTTACCATCATCTCCGGATATGCCGAACTGCTTGCAGGCAAGCTGGTTGACAAGGACGCCCTCGAGATGGTCGAAAGCATAAACCGGGCATCGGGTAGGATATATGAACTAATATGCGACATGCTTGCGGTTACAAGGGCCGAGACAAAGCTGGAGCTGAGACCGGAGCCTGTGCCAATAACCGATGTTATACGTCAGGCGGTAAAAGAAAGCGAGACCCACGCCAAGACGCATAAAATCCATATTGAGGTAGTGGCTTCCGAAGACCTGCCGCCTGTCGAGGCGGACCGTTCACAGCTTACCCGCGCGGTCGCAAACCTCGTAGGCAACGCGGTCAAGTACAACAAGGAATGCGGCAGGGTGAGGGTCACTGCGGCACTTCTTCCCGGCAGTCCTGACACTATGCGGATAGAAGTGGCGGATACCGGCCTCGGTATACCCAGGGAGGACATCCCGCGTGTCTTCGACAAGTTTTTCAGGGGCAGGAAGGCGGGAGCGAAAGAGGCCGGGACTGGTCTCGGGCTGGCCATCGTTAAGGCAGTCGCAGAAGCGCATGGGGGACACGTGGCCGTGAAGAGCAGGGAAGGAGAAGGCAGCGTCTTCAGCCTGCTCCTGCCGCTGAAGCAGTCCGGGGTCGTGGAGAAAAAGAAGGATATGGAGGCCGCCTGATAATGGGCGGGTTCTTATTCCACATTGACCTCATAAGCGAATTTGTAGCCTGCCCTGTCCTGTATGCTCAGCGAAGTCACCCCCTTTTTTACACCCATCACCCGCAGTTCGTAGGGCGATATGGTTGCCACACGTGCGACGGCGGGGTTTACCAGAAATACTGTCTTCATGGGTTCTGAGTCCATCTTCAGCGAGACGGAGCCCTTTACGGGTACAGCCAGTCTACTCTCCCTCGACACTACCGACGGCGGGACGGCAGATTCAGGGACATAATTTGGGACTGCTGCCCGTTGCGCATTTAACGCATTGACCATGCCCTGGCATTCGTTCAGCCTCTGCCTGGTATTCGCTGCATTCTCCAGCTCCACAACCATCGAAAAGAGGAGGAAGAAGGCAGTTATCCCGATGGATGCCTTGCCGATGATCTTTGTATTGGCCTTTACCAGGTTATAGGCGGCTACGACGGCAAAGGGGATGAAAAGCATGGCGATATAGCCGATAATCATCCCCAGCGATTCGTGTCTTACCTCCGCCGCCGTGTTCCTTATTATGTTGAATAGCAAAAAAACCAGGTAGGCCAAAAAGAACAGGTTCGGGAGTGAGGATATCAACGTGGACGTCTCCGGCGGATTGCCGCTGTCCTTTGCCTGTGGATTGCCGCCGCCCGGAGTGTCCGGTTTCGACCATACAGTGTTCTCTATGCCTGCCATATGCTGCCTCCTTTGAATGAATAAGACAGGGTGCCAGATTACTTGATAAGATACGGATAATCCATTATACCACAGTAGAGAGCCAGACCGCTACAAAACGGCAAAACAGGTCGTCTATCGGTGTTATAATAGTATTAGATGAATAGTAACACGCAAGCAGGAGGTGTTTGAAAATGAAAAGAATAATCGTATTGTCCCTGGTGCTGGCAGGGCTGTCTCTGGCTGGTTTGGTATATGCTTACGGGACGAATTACGACTCGATGCAGGTGCCGGCGACGGACCTTTCGCTTAACATACCGATCAGGGCGGCGGTGATGTCGGTGCACGGCAACAATGTGATGCTCTTCAGCCCCATCGGCAGCGACGTCCTCTGCAAGGGCGACAACCTCCCGATATACAGGGCGACCATGACCTCTCACGGCAACAAGACCTATGACCTCAAGAAGATGCAGCTTGTCAGCGAGGTCAAGGTGGACAAGTACACCAGAGGCGCATATGCCGAAGGCAGGATTATAGTCGGAAAGGCGGAAAGGGGCGATGTCGCGGCCAAGCCGACTAAGTCATGCCTGTCGTCGAACGGCTAAGAAGTCCGATTTAAAGGATAAGATTCGAGCCCGCCTCCAAAGGCGGGCTTTTTGTTGCCCTCTCCATGCCAATGTCAGCCCGGCCACTACCCGCCCCTCCTGTTCAGGCCAGTAGTTCCGGTATCTGGGCCCTTATCTTCTCGGTAAGCCTTTTCCGCAGGACCAGCTCGAACCCCGGCGCCCTGTTGAAGGTGAGGATGCACAGGTCCCCCAGAAGCATGGGCCGCTTCGCCTCCTTGGCCGATATGTCCGTCCACGGTATGAAGATGGGCGGGTGTCACGGCCTGAAAATGGGAAAGGATGGACAGGTACAGGCCGTTGTAGTTTGCGCCGACAGTCAGGCATCCGTTATATGCGGCCTTGCCCACCTTTGCGCTTTGCATGTACCACTTCGTGCCCTCGCAGGGCTTGTCGGAGCCGTACACCTTCGCCAGCCTTTGCCAGCCCATTGCGGATACCAGCCTTAAGATGATGAACCAGAGTGCGACGAAGAGTAGCGGGAATATAACGGGGTAATACTGTACGGGTATTATGTCCATTGGCTGGCCTCATAACCGAAGGAGATTATGAAAATAATATTACTATATTTTGTGAATGCGTGGGAGAGAATCCGAATGGCGTCGGTGTCTAAAATAAAAAGGCCGCACGAATGCGGCCTTTAATAAGTTCCAATGCTTCGACAGCAGCTATTCCCGGTGGCTTCTGTGCCTCTCGCGTCCGGCGCCCATGGCGCCCATGCCCGGCATGTCCATCTTCTTGTAGCCGGAAGGTAACTCGAAGAGGGAATCGGCTACCTGGCCGTTTATGTCTATCTTCTTCCAGGTGATAGTGGTCTGCTTGTCCTCATCCTGCCATTTCACGGTCATGTTCTTCAGGTCCGAGGCCTCCCATACATAACCGGAGCCGTCCTTTTTCCCGTTGGTTGTTACAGTCACAAAATATTCCTTGCAGGGATGGCCGTCGACGCTTTCGTTCTTTATGAACTTCTTCTCCACCTTGGCGTTCGGGTCTTTCATCTTGGTGGTCATGTCCTGCTGCTGGATGGGCATCTCCATGTACATCTTCTGGTCCGGCATGAGCATCCACATCTTTTTCATGTCGAGCCTCATGATGACGCTGCTCTTACGGCCTTTTGCATCGGTCTCGATCCGCTGCTTCATACCTTTTGAGTACACATGCGATAAGGTGGTCTCCCCGTGCTTGGAGACCGTTTCCATATCGGCGGAATAGTTTACACCAGGCGCCGGCGCGGCTGCATGGACGGCCGGGACAAACAGACAAAAAGTAAATAATGCCAGTGCTGCAACGATCTTTTTAGACATGATGCTCTCCTTTACCTGTGGTCAATTAAATATTAAGCCAAAGAGTTTAATTAAATATCACAGATTAAAATAAATGACAATATATTTCGGACACTCCGCCCCTGATATTCGAGTGCAGGCTATAACGTCTTGCGGGTAGCGCTCTTTTTCCTCTTGCCCTCCCATATGTGCATGGCGGTTGCACAGGTGGGTTGCGCATAATAATAAATGGCGGGATAAATGCTGCCGTAAGTAAAGGAGTAAAGAGCGTTAATTCAGGCAAGCTATTGAGGACGTATTTTCCCGCTGAAACAAGCTCTTGAGAAACTCACTGACGCGATCGTCTTCGTCGAAGGCGAGCACATCGCGTCAGGTTACGACGTCATATAGAGGAACAGTGCACGCGATTGATCCATTGCGAAGAAGTTGCTAAGAAAAATAGCAAAAGTAGGTTTACGCCATATATCAAAGACAACACTAAAAACAACTTCGGTAAGAAGTAATATATAAAGATAAAAGGCCGCCCGTCGCATCAAAAACAATTCTATTGCCACGATTAAATCAAGAAAAGAATATAAGGCCGTTAGGGAGAGCAATATGATGCCTACAGCCATAGATTGTTGTTCATCAATTGTTAATCGTATCGGGATACCGGAAAAAAGAATAACTACAAATTTATAAAGCCTAAAAGAACCGGATATGAATAAAAGTCCGGAGACAATCCAAATCCCTTCAGTTCGTTTGGTCTTAGCGTGTCGTTTTTGCATGGTTTCATAAGATATACTATTTATCAAAAATAACAATAAATATTTTGTAACCTTTCCCCTTGCCCTTCCATCCCCCGCCAATGTATAATTAAGAACTTCAAAAGACTCCGCACCGTCGGGTCTTAATTTAGGGGGAGTATATGCCAAAAGTAGACAACGGGCTTGCGGAGGTCTTCATCCAGGCCCTCGGTTCGCTCAAGAAAAAAGAACGCGAGGAGTTTCTTGAGAAGCTCCTTGATATAAAGGAATACCGGGAAGACCTTATAGACCGCGCCATAATAGAGGTGCGAAAGAAAGAACCCAAGCGCCCGCTCCGGGAATACATGGCCGAGCGTAAGAAAAAAGCTTCATGAGCTACCTCGTCAGCCTGCGCGCTTCAGCCGAAAAAGAGCTGGACGGCCTGCCTGAAAGGACCGCCGAAAGAATATTCAAACGGCTTCTTGACCTGGAAAAGAACCCTCGCCCATCGGACTGCAAAAAACTCAAAGGAGTACAAGCGTACCGGCTGAGAGTGGGCGAATACAGGGTTGTATTTCAAATAGACGATAAAGCCAAAGAAGTAATCATTGAAAGTATAGGACACAGGAAAGATATTTACAGATAACTCTTTTAGAAAGGCAAATAACTTGGGCTTGAACGTAACGCAGAAGATAATCAAGGCGCACCTGTTGGAAGGGAAGATGAAGGCGGGCAACCCGATTGCCATCCGCATGGACCAGACCCTCACCCAGGACGCGACCGGCACGATGGCATACCTCCAGTTCGAGGCGATGGGCGTTGACCGCGTGAAGACGGACCTCTCCGTATCATATGTTGACCACAACATGCTCCAGAGCGGGTTTGAGAACGCGGACGACCACGCATTCCTGCAAAGTCCATCGCGGCGAAGCACGGGCTGTACTTCTCGCGTCCCGGCAACGGCATCTGCCACCAGGTGCACCTGGAGCGCTTCGGCGTGCCGGGCACCACGCTCATCGGCTCCGACTCGCACACCCCCACCGGCGGCGGCATCGGCCAGATGGCGATCGGCGCGGGCGGGCTTGACGTCGCGCTTGCGATGGCGGGCCAGCCGTTCTTCCTGAAGATGCCGAAGGTGATAGGCGTGAACCTCACCGGGAGCGCTCCAGCCGTTCGTATCCGCGAAGGATGTTATACTTGAGGTACTTCGCATAAAGACCGTCAAGGGCGGGGTCGGCTGCGTGTTCGAGTACTTCGGGCCGGGCGTCGAGACGCTGGACGTGCCCTCGCGCGCGACGATAACCAACATGGGCGCGGAGCTTGGCGCAACCACATCTCTGTTCCCGTCGGACAACATAACCAAGGGCTTCCTGAAGGCGCAGGGCCGCGAGGCCTCGTGGAAGAGGCTGGTCGCAGACAAGACCGCGACATACGACGAAGTGATAGAGATAGACTTGAGCGCGCTTGAGCCGATGGCCGCCATGCCGCACATGCCGGACAAGGTGAAGAAGGTATCCGAGCTTAAGGGCATGAAGGTGCAGCAGGTCGCGATTGGCTCCTGCACCAACAGCTCGTACAAGGACATGATGACCGTCGCGGCGATGCTGGACGGCAAGATGGTAAAGCAGGGCGTATCCCTCGGCATATCCCCCGGCAGCCGACAGGTGCTTGAGATGATAACCGAGTCGAGCGGGCTTGGCGAAGATGATAAAGGCGGGCGCGCGGATACTTGAGTCCGGCTGCGGGCCGTGCATCGGCATGGGCTTCGCGCCCCCGACCGGCGCGGTAGTCCGTGCGCTCTTTCAACCGCAACTTCGAGGGCCGCTCCGGCACGAAGTCCGCAAGCGTGCTGCTGGCCTCCCCCGAGACCTGCGCCGCCGCCGCGCTCACGGGCGAGATGACCGACCCGCGCACGCTCGGGCATGGCCCCGATAACCGTCAAGATGCCCAAGAAGTTTGCGACGGACGACGCGATGATAATCCCGCCGCTTTCCCCCGAGGACGCGAGCAAGGTGGAGATAGTGCGCGGCCCGAACATCGCCCCGCTGCCGCGCAAGGAGAAGCCGGGCAATACGCTTACGGGCAAGGTGCTTTTGAAGACCGGCGACAACATAACGACAGACCACATAATGCCTGCGGGCGCGAAGGTGCTGCCGCTTCGGAGCAACCTCCCGAAGATATCCGAGTTCGTGTTCGAGGCGGTCGACCCCGGCTTCCCCGCAAGGGCGAAGGAGATGGGCGGCGGTTTCGTGGTGGGCGGCGAGAACTACGGGCAGGGCAGCTCGCGTGAGCATGCCGCGCTTGCCCCGATGTACCTGGGCGTAAAGGCGGTCATAACCAAGTCGTTCGCGCGCATACACCTGGCGAACCTGATAAACTTCGGCATCCTGCCGCTGACGTTCAAGGACGCGGCCGACTACGACAAGGTGGACCAGGGCGACGAGCTTTCGCTCGACATTATCGAACGTGATGAAGCCGACCCTGACGAACGTCACGAAGGGCATAAAGATCGCGGTGGTAGCGCAGCTCAACTCCGACCGCGACAAGGAGCTTATGATGGCGGGCGGCGCGCTTAACTACGCGAGCGCAGAAGGCGTAGGCGAATTCAAAAGGAGGTCCGGTATGGTTGACGAAAAGAACCTGAAGGACGTACTAGCGATAGTGAAGCACCCGCCAAAGGGCGACGCCGACAACGGCAAGGCCATATGCGGCAAGATACTGCTGAAGCTCGGCACCAGCGAGGGGCCGGTCTGCATCTACCACGACGCCACGGACATGGAGACGGCGAACACCGGCTATGCGGGCGCGTTCAAGGAGCTCGACAAGCAGATTGCGGAGCGGGTCGTGGAGGTCGTATGCGCCATCCCCGGCTCGATCCCGCGCATGATGGCCCACACGGTCGCCATGTTCTCAAGCAAGAAGTGGAGCATATTCAAGGACAGGCCGGAGGCCATAAAGTACCTGAACGCCATGGGCTACGCCCTGACCGAGGACGAGATAATAAAGGCCGAAGACGTCTCGATCAAGGTGCTTCAGCACGGACACAACTAAGGTGTGGTTTAGTAACTTAAAATGAAAGAGGGCGGTGACGCCCTCTTTTTTTATTACGTGAGGATTAAATGGTCACGCATATTAAAACCCCCACCGTCATCCAGGCCGCAGGCAACAAGCCAAAGGTAATCGAGGAGTTCATCGGGCGGGTCAATTCCGGCACGGACGCCGTCAGTATCGCGCGGATGAAAAGCCCGGCGGGCTGGGAAGAGCCGGGCCAGACGCCCCAGTTCGACGAGTATACCGTGGTGCTTTCGGGCTTCCTTGCGGGTGACTACCAAAGACGGCTCGGTGGATGTTCACGCTGGCGAGGCGGTCATCGCCCCGAAGGGCGAGTGGGTGCGGTACAGCACCCCCGAAGGCGCGGAATACATGGCGGTATGCCTGCCCGCGTTCTCGCCGGAGAAGGTGAACAGGGATGAATAATAACGGTTTTCAATAAAAATAATAATTATTCTTGCTTTTTGCCCTTTTTGGTGTATAATTTGCAGAACTCAGCGGACCAACCCGCTAAATACACTTGTCTCTGACCCCTCCTGCTTTTCAGCACCAACACACTGATACATAGCAGACCGCATAGGTTAGCGGCAAATGAAAAACGCCGCCCGGTGCGTCTTATCCCGGTATGGGCAGTCGTTGCCTTGTGCGGTACTGTGTTTTCTATTGTTTCGAAAGGTAAATTAATGAATTTCAGTGAATTTGGCTTTACAAATCCGATACTTAAGGCTATTAACGAATGCGGATATTCCACGCCGACACCGGTTCAGGAGAAGGCGATGCCGCTGGTCATGGCTGGCCGCGACGTCATGGCCTCCGCCCAGACCGGCACAGGCAAGACCGCAGGCTTCGTGCTCCCGGCCCTCCAGCTCCTAAGCGAGACGGAGCGCCCGCGCACCCCGGCAACGCCGCGCATACTCGTACTGACGCCGACCCGCGAGCTGGCCGACCAGATATACATGGCCGCCCGCACCTACGGCAAGTACATGAGCGTGCGCACCGCCTGCATACTGGGCGGGATGCCGTACCGCGAGCAGTTCAGGCAGCTGGCCCAGTGCGACATAGTAGTCGCCACCCCCGGCAGGCTCCTCGACCACCTGGAGCGCGGCAACATCAACCTCAAGTCCTTGAAGATGCTCGTCCTTGACGAGGCCGACCGCATGCTGGACATGGGCTTCATAGACGACGTCAAGAGGATAGCGTCCATGACCCCGTCCGGAAGGCAGACGCTGCTTTTCACGGCGACACTCGACTTTGAGATAATAAAGATCGCCAAGTCGCTCCTTGAACGACCCGGAACGCATCGAGATAACCCCGACCAAGGTGGAGCAGAAGGCGATCGAGCAGAGGCTCCACATGACGGACGGCGCCGAGCACAAGGACCGCCTGCTCCAGCACTTCGCGGGCGCATCCGAGGTGACCAAGGCAATAATATTCTCGGCCACCAAGAGGAACGCCGACAAGCTGGCCACCAGGCTCAAGTCCCTGGGCTTCTCCGCAGCGGCACTCCACGGCGGGATGGACCAGAGGGCGCGTAACCGCACGATAAGCAGCCTCAGAAGCGGCAGCGTCAGGCTCCTCGTTGCGACAGACGTCGCGGCGCGCGGTCTTGACGTAACGGGCATCAGCCATGTGATAAACTACGACCTGCCGAAGGCCGCCGAGGACTACGTGCACAGGATCGGCCGCACGGGCCGCGCAGGCGCGACCGGCATAGCGGTATCCTTTGCCACCGACGGCGAGTTCAAGCAGATCAAGATGATAGAGCGCTACACCGGCAAGTCGCTCCCGGTCCACACCGTGCCGGGCCTCGAGCCGGTGTTCGCATCCAGCAGGCCCAGGCCGTCGGCCCCGTCAAGGGACGGCCGCAGGCCCGAGGGCAGGCCGTTTGACAGAAGCGGCGGCGGATACAACAGGCCGCGCCCGGAAGGCAGGAGCTACAACAGCCCGAGGCCGGAAGGCAGAGACTTCAGCGCACCCCGCCCGGCAGTCAGGGGCGGCGGAAACGGCCCCGGCCAGCCTGAAAGGGTACGGCAACGGAGCACGCACCGACGGCAGGAACTCGTACGGCGCAAGGCCTGAGGGCAGGCCGTACGAAAGAAGCTTCAGCGGTCCCCGCCCAGAAGGCAGGAACGCAGGTAGGCCCGCAGGCAGGCCTGCCGGCAGGCCCGGCGGCGGGTTCGACAACCGCAACGCAGCAAGGCCCGAGAGGGGCGGTTACACCACCCGCCCGCCCCGCGGCTGAGCCTGAAGTTTCAGCAACACTAAATAACAAAAAAGGCAGGCCAAATGGCCTGCCTTTTTCTTTTTCAGGTATGTATTACGCCGAGATGATGGCCTCGGGCGTGACGTGGCAGTTTGAGGCTGAAGGTGCTGCCCTTGCCCACCTCGCTTTGGAGTTCGACCGACCCGCCATGCGCCACGGCCACCGCCTTGACCACCGCAAGCCCCAGACCGCTGCCCTTGGTGCCGGCGGCAGACGGTGAGCGGTAGTACTTGTCAAAGACCTTGTCCTGCTCGTCCGCCGGTATCCCGATGCCCGTATCCGACACGCTTACCATGATGCAGTTGTCATTTTCGCCGGCTCGCTGTCACGCAGACGGAATACCTTTCCCCCGTCAGGCGTGAACTTGATGGCGTTCTGTACCAGGTTGGCCACTGCCCGCTGCACATAGAACTTGTCCATCAAGACCTTTGGCAGGTTCTCTTCCAGCTCCGCCGCTATCGTAATGTCTTTGTCTTTGCACATGGGAGTGCAATCCTCCACAACCTCCCGCACCAGACCGGCTACGTCGTTTACAGATATGTTAAGCGCCATGGTCCCGCGTTCGAGCCGGGAGACAGTCAGAAATTCGTCAACGATACTGGACAATTTTTTTGAACTCTGCCTTATTTGGCCGAGCATTTCAAGCGTGTCGCTGCTGAAGCCTTCGTTCATTTCACGTATCAGGTCCGCATAGCCTGCTATCACGGCTATGGGCGATTTCAGGTCGTGTGTGACCATCGCATAAAAATCATCTTTTTCCTTCTCGAGCCTTTTCCTTTCCACAATCTCTGCGGAAAGCTTCTCGTTGGCAGTTGAAAGTTCTTCCGTGCGCTCCGAAATTCTGGTTTCGAGCTGTTCGTTCAGGTTTTGGAGGTCCTGTGTGGCCTTATCGGCCTCGCGCGTTATGGCGCGAGCGGACTGCCATGCGGGCAGTATGCTCAACAGCCAGCCGGACAGACATATGGCTGAAATGATCATAACAAGGCCGAGTGCCTTGCTGTCCACGTTTTTGCGCGAAAGGAGGAGGTGTACCACAGCGTCCATCCCGCGCACCTGCGAGGAGATGTCGTAGAATACCCGCCCTTGACCGTCCTGTACTTCGCGCACGGCATAGTTGCCGGGAGGAGGGCCATGAAAACCGAGCAGGCCGGTCGGTACCCCGGCGGGGAACGTGTGTGCGTAGGGTGTGCCGCCCATTTCGATGAACATGTTGTCGATATGGCTGTTCAGTTTCATACGGCTCATGAACAGGTCGTGTACCGCAACCTGGTCGTCCCAGAGCAGTAGCCTCTCAGACTGGCTGGCTATGAAAACGGCCTCGTCTCCGCCCAGCCTCTTCCACGCCGCCCTGTTTTGGCTGATTAAAAATAGTACCATGACTATGTTGCACAGGAAGATAAGAGCCGCAAGAAGCACGACTGTGCGGACCAATATGGTTTTACGGAGGCTCATTTTTTACCGCTTCTTTTAGCGAGCCAAAGGTTCATCTCCCGGACCGAATCGTACATGCCGGGGTCGCCCTCCCGAAAGCGGTCTATCTGCAGTTTGTCGAGCAGCTTCCTGGCCTCAGGGTCTTCATGCAGGGATAAAAGGGCAGCTTTTAGCTGGCGCTTCAATTTATTGTCGAGTGCCGGGTGCACCACCACCGGCGGTATGCCGTAAGGGGAAGACTTGGTCAATATGCGGGTGCGGGAGGCGTCGGGGTCGCCAGCAGTATTCAGGTAGTCATATATCAGCGAGTCCACCGAAGCGGCGTCCGCCTGTCCATCAGCTACTGCTTTTATTGAGTTGTCATGACTATTGGTGAAATAGGTATGTTTGAAGAAAGTCCCCGGAGTCTCCCCCATCTGTGCAAGCATATATATGGGCACCAGGTAGCCGGGAGTTGGAATCCGGATCGCTGAATGCGAATATCTTTCCGCGTAGGTCGGTTAAAGAGCCCGCCGAGCTGTCTTGGTTGACAATGATGTAGGAATAATAGACTGACTTGCCGTGGCTTACTGGTACAGCCAGGAGTTCCAGGCCGAAGCGGTCCTTTCCGGCAACATATGGGCCGGAACACACAAAGGCGAGGTCTACCTCTTTCTTTTCGATAAGCGCGTTGACCTCGGCATAGGTCCTGCGCTGGAGGAAGACGACCCGGCGGCCTACCTTGTCTCCGATTATGTGAAGTATTTCGTTGTAGTGTCCCTTGTGGCCTCAGGGGATATCATCGCCGCGACCGCCACCCGCAGGACCGGTCGTTTGTCCTACGGCGCACTGGGGCGGGTGCTGTTTTTTCGAACTCGACCCGAACGCCCTGGCTGCTGAACATGACATACCAGACGGCGGACGTGACGACGGCCAGAATGACCGCTAGGATAAGGTAACGCTGAGGCCTTGGTATTAGAGCCCAATAGCATCCCCTTCCGCCTAAGGGTTTTTTAAGGAATATCAGGCATAGTATGGATCCTTTCATACGAAAATCCAGCACTTATACAAATATATCACAAAGCATGGATAATTATGCATTTTAGCCACTATCGCCGTTAAGTGCGGACTGTAAGCCTGTTTAAAGGAAAAGAGGCTTGACAAGAGGGTTTACCCTGTGGTAAAAATAACGGTCTGTCGGGGCGCGTACCGCCGCCCCGGCTTTTGTTAGATACTACCGATCCCCGGTAGCTCAGTTGGTAGAGCAGGTGGCTGTTAACCACCTTGTCGCTGGTTCGAGTCCGGCCCGGGGAGCCAAAAGACCAATGGCCGCTTACATCAGTGTAAGTGGCCATTTTATTTGGTAATTCGGAGTTCTATAATAACTTTATGATAACATCCCTATTCCAATAAAACTAATTTTACCTAAGAATTACAACGTGTTACATTGTTCGAGTCCACTCTGCCCCTTGACTTATTAGGTGGTCGTTGTATAGCCAATAGTGTGAGTCGGTGTCCAAAATGGCTCATCTTCTACCAAAAATAAGGCTTACGGGTGTGCCCTAAGCCTTTGTCTTGAATAGCACGCCCAGAAAGTGATGCAGGTCGGGCGTATTTCTATTAACCCAATTTTTGTTAGTCGACTTTTTCACTTTACCCACAATCGGCATCCCGTTTGACCCAGATAAGCATTGGTGACAAAATCATGCAA
>CAWJRJ010000034.1:0-68029 GCA_963845245.1 Nitrospirota bacterium | reverse complement strand
TAAAAAGTATTGACCTTACGGCTGTTTTTGTGTTAAATTCCATAACTTAACCAAATAACCAAAAGATACAGGAGTCACGCACAATGCTCGATGAGAATGTCAGGGAAGGCCTTACTTTCGACGATGTCCTCCTTCTGCCCGGGAAGTCGGACGTCCTGCCCAAGGACGTCAGCACGAAGACCAGGTTTACGAGGGAGATAGACGATCAACATCCCCATAGTCTCGGCTGCCATGGACACCGTCACCGAGGCCAGGCTGGCCATCGCCCTCGCGCAGGAGGGCGGCATAGGCATCGTCCACAAGGCGATGTCCATCGAGAGGCAGGTCATGGAGGTGGACAAGGTCAAGCGCTCCGAGTCGGGCATGATAGTGGACCCCATAACCATCGGCCCAGACAAGAAGATACAAGATGCGCTCGATATAATGAAGCGCTTCCGTATCTCCGGCGTCCCGGTCACCAAAGCCGGAAAGCTTGTCGGCATCCTGACGAACCGCGACCTGCGGTTTGAGACCAGGATGAACCTCAAGGTCTCCGAGGTAATGACAAAGAAGAAACTCGTGACCGCCCCCATCGGCACCACCCTCGAAGACGCGGTGAAACTCCTGCACGAACACAGGATAGAGAAGCTCCTCGTGGTCGACGACAACTACCACCTCAAGGGCCTCATCACCATAAAAGACATCGAGAAGAAGATAAAGTACCCGAACGCCTGCAAGGACAGCCTGGGCCGCCTCAGGGTCGGCGCCGCCATAGGCGTCGGGCCGGACGGGCTTGAAAGGGCGCATGCCCTTATTAAGGCGGGCGTGGACGTGCTCGTGGTGGATACGGCCCATGGGCATACGAAGGGCGTCATCGAGACTGTAAGGAAGCTCAAGAAGAAGAACCCCGCCATGCAGATGGTCGCGGGCAACATCGCCACGGGCGAGGCCGCCAAGGACCTCATAGAGGCTGGCGCGGACGCGGTAAAGGTCGGCATAGGGCCGGGCTCTATCTGCACCACCCGTATAGTGGCCGGCGCGGGCGTGCCGCAGATAACAGCCATCGCCGAATGCTCCCGCGTGGCGGACCGCTACGACGTGCCCATCATCGCGGACGGCGGCATAAAGTTCTCCGGCGACATAACCAAGGCCATCGCCGCTGGCGGCAGCTGCATAATGATAGGCGGGCTGTTCGCCGGCACAGAGGAGTCGCCCGGCGAGACGATAATATACCAGGGCCGCAGCTACAAGGTCTACCGCGGCATGGGCTCCATCGGCGCGATGGAGGCAGGCAGCAAGGACCGCTACTTCCAGGAGCACGAGTCGCAGGCCGCGAAGCTCGTGCCGGAGGGCATAGAGGGCCGGGTGCCGTACAAGGGCACTCTTGCAGACTACATATACCAGCTCGTCGGCGGGCTGAGGGCGGGCATGGGCTATACCGGCTCCGCCACGATAGACGACTTGGGGCCAGGGCGCATTTTATAAAGATAACAGGCGCGGGTCTCAGGGAGTCGCACGTGCACGATGTCGTCATAACAAAAGAAGCACCCAATTACAGGATGGATTAACAAAGTGGCATTAGAAAGAATTCAAAAGATACTATCCGCGGCAGGCGTCTGCTCAAGGCGCGAGGCCGAGGAATACATCATCGAGGGCAAGGTCAAGGTGAACGGCGTGATCGTCACCGAACTCGGCCACAAGGCCGACCCGGACCGCGACGTCATAAAGGTCGGCAGCAAGGTGGTCAAGGCCGACGAGCAGAAGGTCTACCTGCTGCTGAACAAGCCGCGCGGCTACGTCTCCACCCTCAAGGACCCGCAGGGCAGAAAGACGGTGATGGAGCTTCTCACCGGCCTGCACCACAGGGTATACCCGGTCGGAAGGCTCGACTACGACACCGAGGGACTGCTCCTGCTCACCAACGACGGCGATTTCTCGAACGCCATGATGCACCCTTCCCGCGAGGTCCCCAAGACCTACCAGGTGAAGGTGAGCGGCATACTGTCGGATGAAGATATAAAGCTTCTTGAGGACGGCGTCAGGCTTGAGGACGGCATGACCGCCCCTGCAAGGGTAAAGAAGATGAAGCTGACCGACGCGAACTCATGGATCGAGCTTACAATCCACGAAGGCCGAAACCGCCAGGTCAGGAGGATGTGCGACGCAGTCGGGCATCGGGTCATGAAGCTGAAACGTGCAAGGGTCGGCCCGCTCGACCTCAAGGGCACGCCGCTCGGCATGTGGCGCGAGCTTACCCCGGCAGAGATAAACGCGGCCCTCAAGGCGGCAGGCAAGGAGCCGAAGCCTTCCTCGCCTCCCACGCGCAGCATACGCGGCAAAAAAGGCGGCGGCAAAGCCGCGTAGGTAGCACCCTCACCCCAGCCCCTCTCCCGGGAGGCGAGGGGATATATTCGGAAGATAAATTATTACGGAGATATTCTTGAAGCTCAAACGTACTCATAACTGCGGCCAGTTGAGGGCCGCCGACATCGGCACCGAGACGGTGCTTGCGGGCTGGGTGCAGACCCGGCGCGACCACGGCGGCCTCATATTCATAGACCTGCGCGACCGCGCGGGCGTCACCCAGATAGTATTCAGCGTGGACTCAAGTATTGATGCCCACAAGCTGGCCGAGGGCGTGCGCACCGAGTACGTGCTGGCCGTGCGCGGCAAGATATTCCCCAGGCCCGAAGGCACGGTGAACCCGAACCTCCCCACGGGCGAGGTCGAGGTCTACATCGAGGAGCTTGAGATACTGAACAAGTCCAAGACCCCGCCGTTCCCGCTTGAGGACGACACCGACGCGTCCGAGTCGCTAAGGCTTAAGTACCGCTACCTGGACCTTCGCCGCCCGTCGCTCCAGAACGTGCTGATGACGAGGCACAAGATAACCGGTCTGGTCAGGCAGTTTCTGGACAACGAGGGCTTCGTGGACGTTGAGACTCCGATCCTTACCAAGTCCACGCCTGAGGGCGCGCGCGACTACCTCGTGCCGTCCCGCGTAAACCTCGGCAAGTTCTACGCCCTGCCGCAGTCTCCGCAGCTCTTCAAGCAGATACTGATGGTGGCGGGCTTCGACAAGTATTACCAGATAGTCAAATGCTTCCGCGACGAGGACCTGCGCGCAGACCGTCAGCCGGAGTTCACACAGATAGATTTGGAGATGTCGTTCATCGACGAGGACGACATCATCACGCTCATGGAGCGCATGCTTGCGGTGGTCTTCAAGGAGATCAAGGGCATCGACCTGCCGCTCCCGTTCCCGCGCATGTGCTACGACGAGGCCGTCGGCCGCTACGGCGTGGACAAGCCGGACACCCGCTTTCGGGCTTGAGCTGAAAGACCTCTCAGACATCGCCAAGGACTGCGGCTTCCAGGTGTTCAAGGGCGCGGTCGAGGGCGGCGGCATGGTCAAGGGCATCAACGCCAAGGGCCTCGCGACGCTCTCACGCAAGGACATAGAAGACCTGACCGAGCACGCGAAGGTCTACGGCGCGAAGGGGCTCGCATGGATGAAGATGACGGCCAACGGGCTTGAGTCCTCCATAATGAAGTTCTTCTCGGAGGAGCACCAGAAGGAGATCGCGAAGAGGCTCGACGCGGTCGAAGGCGACCTGCTGCTGTTCGTGGCAGACAAGAAGCGCATTACAAACGAGACGCTCGGCCACCTCCGGCTTGAGCTTGCCCTGAGGCTCGGGCTGATAGACAACAACAAGTTCAACTTCCTCTGGGTGGTCAAGTTCCCGCAGTTTGAGTACAACGAGGACGAGAAGCGCTGGGACGCGATGCACCACCCGTTCACCTCGCCGATGGAAGAGGACATCCCGCTCCTTGCCACCGACCCGGAGAAGGTACATGCGCGCGCATACGACATCGTGCTTAACGGCAGCGAGATCGGCGGCGGCAGCATACGCATACACCAGTCCGAGGTGCAGTCGATGATGTTCAAGGCGCTCGGCATGTCCGATGAGGTCGCGCGCGACCGCTTCGGCTTCCTGCTTGAGGCGCTTGAGTTCGGCGCGCCCCCGCACGGCGGGCTTGCATTCGGCCTGGACAGGCTGACGATGATACTGACCGGCGCAAGCTCCATCCGCGACGTCATAGCATTCCCCAAGACCCAGAAGGCGACCTGCCTTATGACCGAGGCCCCGTCCGACGTGGACAAGACGCAACTTCGGGAACTGCATATCAAACTAGATGTTCTTTCCTAAATTTAGGGGCCGACCTTAGTGTCGGCCATATTATTTTCATGATTAGAGAATATTTTGATAAATTAATTTCGCTTTCCTCAGGCAAGAAAGCTCTTATTATTGGTATATTCTTTTTTTTGCTTGTTTTGGTCTTGCGTGGACTTCAATTTACCTCACCAGACCTTCCATTAATTAAAAACAAAGGTATTTGTGGGGGCGATTTTTGTTTAATTATGCTTTTTTGTGTTTGGATAATATTACTTGTTATAATGGTTAAATACTTTCTTGTAGATCCCAAAACTTTAAAATTAAGAGATGTTGTCCTAGAAAATTTTCTATCTGTTGTTTTTTTAGGATTAATGATGATTTGGTTTAGTATTGGTTTAATCGGTTTTTTGGTAACCGGCAAAATTTGTATTTTTTTAAATTCTGGTTGTTTAAATTAAAAAAATGAAAAAATCTTTTAAGATATGTGCCCCTCTCTTTATGGGGCTTTTTTTATGTATTGCTAGTCCCGCCTTCGCCTCCGAACTCACCATAATGGCCGTCGGCGACATACTCCCGCACGCCTCATGGACCAAGCTCTGCCTCCCCGTGCCGAAACTTTTCAAGGACGTGAACAGCACGCTCTTTGAGGCGGACGTGGCCATCGGCAACCTTGAGACCCCGCTGACGAAGGAGAAGGAAGTAACGGAGTCCAAGGACCCGAAACTGATAAAGCAGGGGCGCGACTTCGTCTTCAAGTGCAGCAACGCGGGCGCGGCCCAGGCCATACGCGACGCGGGCTTCTCGGTGCTGACCATCGCCAACAACCACATAATGGACTACCAGGGCGATGGGCTTACGGACACGCTGGCCGAGCTTAAGAAGGCGGGCATAGTAACGGCGGGCGCGGGGGAGACGCTCGCCGACGCGGAAAAGCCTGTGACTTATGACGCGGGCGGCAGGAAGCTTATCATATTCGCCGCGTCGGACGTCGTGCCGCTGGACTACGAGGCTACGGTAGATACTGCTGGCGTGGCGTCCATGAAGGACGAGAACGCGCTGCTTGAGCATCTATGCCAGGCCCGGATGGACAACCCCGACGCGCTGATAATACTCAGCCTGCACTGGGGCGTGGAGGCGACGTATTCGCCCACGAACAGGCAGCAGACGATTGCGAAGATGCTGATAGACTGCGGGGCCGACGTGATATTCGGGACGCACCCGCACCGCATACAGGGCGTGGAGATCTACCGCGACAGGCCGATATTCTATTCCCTCGGGAACTTCCAGTTCGACGCCAAGAACCCGGCAGGCCAGGAGTCGATGATAGCAAAGGTCGTGTACGAAGAAGGAAATAACACGCCATCGAAGGTGAGCATAATTCCGGTGATAATCGAGAAGGGCGGCGTACCGAGGGTGCTTAAGAAGAAAGAACCGGAATATGCGGCAATCACGAAGAGGGTAGGTGACCTCTGCCGCTCGCTCAAGACCACGCTCAAAGGCACGGAAGTTGAAGCCATTCCCGTCCAGAAGGCCGCCCCGGAAGGGGAGCCGGACATCGAGAACATGAAGGATTACCAGTAATAAAAAAGCCCGGAGGATAGGCCCCCGGGCTTTTAAGTCTCTCTTAGTGGTGTCTTAGAGAGATACGCTGAACCTGCAATAGCTGTCGAGGCAGGTTACCTTGCCGGTTGCCGGGGCTGCCTTGGAAGTGGCGGTCACTACGGCGGGGACAGCGGCCACAAAGGCGCCGTTGCTGTCTAGCGAAACCATCTTGGTTTCCGAGACGACTATCTTTGACGCGGGGGCATTTATCGAGACCGACGAGATGCCTGAAGCATCGATGGTATTTGCCGATGCCATTGCCGCAAACCCTGCGATTGCACAGGCTGCGACTGAGAGAACGAATAACCTTTTCATTTCAAAACCTCCTGTTTATCTGCATTTACTGCATGTCTTGCGCCCGAACAGGGCATACGGCGGACACCAGCCTGTAAGCCCGGTAAAGAGCGGCACCATCCCGAAATACGCCCACGGCGACTTCGGACCCCAGAATGCCAGCGAAATGATAACGGCCCCGGCAATAACGCGCATGACCCTCTCAAACCCGCCTACGTTTTTGTTGAACATCCTCAAACCTCCATACAAAGATTAAACATGGATGCATTCTATATGAGTAGGCGGAGCGATGTCTGTGACTATGTCACAAAAGGGAAGAAAAAAGGAAAGGGTCTAGATATTATCGGTTTTGAGCAGGGTTATGGAGTTTCGCGCGAGCGAGAGGACGCCGCGCCTTTCGAAATCCTTCAGGATCCGGCTGACCACCTCACGCGAGGTGCCCAGGTCGAAGGCGATCTTCTGGTGCGTGGCAGACAGGGCCCCGTCTTCGGACTTCTCTATTATATAGTCCATGAGGCGGTCGTCCATCCGTGCGAATGCGACCTCGTCGATTAGCGCCATCACGCCTGATAACCGCTCGGCAAGGATGCGGAACAGCATCTCCCTGATGGAAGTGTATTTGTCTATCAGCCTGCGGAAATCCTCCGAAGGGACCATCAAGGCCTCACCGGCTGAGAGGCTGACGGCGTTCGCCGGGTAGAACTTGCCTGAGAGTATGCAGGATGCGTTCAGGATGCAGGTCTCGCCGGAGCCTATCTCGTATAATGTTATCTCGCGGCCGTTCTCGCCCGTCTTGTATACGCGTATCTCGCCTGAAAGCAGGAAAGCGATCGCCCCGCAGGAGTCGCCCTCGGAGTATACCTGGTAGGCTGCCGGAAAAGGCTGTATATGCGACACCGCCATGATATCGGCGGCTGCAGTTTGGTCGTCGCCCAAGGATGGGAACGCCGCCAGAAACTCGGCTTTCTTTAAATCGTCCATCCGGGAATACTATCACATGTCCGGCATGCAATCAATACCGGTAAGAGGGATTACAGGGACAATATCATCAGTGTTCATCACACAAAAACCTGTCCTTGATGATGTCAGGGATATTTTCTGGCGTGCAGCTCCACACCTTGTGTACCGTTACCGGGGCCCCGCAGATAAAGCAGGCCCCTTCGTAAGTTACACGGTGGCCGTCAGTCCCGTCAGGATATACGCCCACCTTGGTGTACCTGTTCAAGTGCGCGTTATCTGGATATTTTGTGGCTTTCTCGAAGCACTTCGGTGTCATTTGTGCCTTATATCCGCTAAATGTAAGACCTGTAATCCAGCTCCGGGAATATGTTGTCCCTGTGCTCCAGGTCTTCAATGAGTTTATTGTCCACCCGTTTGCTTATTATCATATCATAAAGCGCGTTAAAACGGTTAACGTGTTCTTTTGTGCGTTTCACGGCGTACTGGACCATCGTTCCTGTCTTCATTATGAATGCCCAGTCGGAACTCTGCGCAAGGAGCAGTTCGCGTGACGCCTGGTTAAGCGCGCGTACGGTCAGCCTGTCGGCACCTCCAGCATGCTTCCGCGCAAGCTCCACCATCCTCTGCGCCGCGGTATGCAGGTGGCGGTACACCCAGTCGTTGCTGCCCTCCAGCCAGACCTCGGAGTAGCCTTTGTGGCCCCATGACGAAAAAGAAGGCGTCGATCGCTGGTTGACAGGGTTTTCACGCAGGTATTCGGAAGGCGTTATCGTCTTTATCGTGTCCTGGTCGAAATGGATCTTCCTGAAGAGGAATTCGAGCCAGTCAGGTCCCTCATACCACCAGTGCCCGAATAGCTCGGCGTCGTATGGCGACACGATGATGGGCTTTTTTCCCATTATGGATTCGAGGTACCCGGCCTGTTTCTCGCGGTTGAACATGAAGTTGCCCGCGTGGTCCGCCGCAATGGACATCGCGGCGTCGCGGTCGTAGGGCGTCTTGTTGTCGGTAATGCCCGTTATCCTGTGGTACTTCATGCCGATGTGCGTCCTGATGCCGTCGTTGTGAAGGTAGGGCTTTATATAATCGTAGTCGAGGTCGAAGCCGACGTCGCGGTAGAAGTCGCGGTAACGGTAGTCTCCGGGGTAACCCTCCTGCGCGCTCCAAACCTGTTTGGATGACTCCAGGTCGCGCCCGAATGCGGCCACCCCGCTCTTGCAGTAAACAGGCGCGAACACGCCGTATTTTGGGCGGGGCGTTGCGTAGAGTATCCCGTGGCTGTCGGTGAAGAAGAACTTTATCCCGAACTCCTTCAATATATCGTCGAGGCCTGGATAGTAGCCGCACTCCGGCAGCCATATGCCGTTCGGCCTGCGGCCCAGATGCTTCTCGTAATTCCTTACCGCGATGCCTATCTGGGCGCGTACCGCCTGCGGGTTAAGCTCCATGAGCGGCATGAAGCCGTGCGTGGCCGCGCATGTTATGATCTCCAGGTGTCCTGAGTCCTGGAACCTCTTGAATGCCTCCACGAGGTTCTTGTTGTATTTGTTAAGAAAGACGTAGCGGGCGTTGTTGAACCTCTCCCTGTACATCCGGGCAAGCGAGTGGAACTCCGGCTGCCAGCGCGTGCGCTCCACTTCCTTTTCCGAAAGCTCTATGAGCTTACCGATATGCCTCAGGTAGCGGTCCTGCAGGAGCGGGTCGGTCAGCATACCGATGAGCGTGGGTGTCAGGCTCATCGTGATGCGGAAATAGACGCCGTCCCTTACCAGCGCGTCGAAGGCGTTCAGCAGTGGTATGTATGTCTCTGTTATCGCCTCGTAGAGCCAGTCCTCTTCCAGGAAGTCATCATGCTCCGGATGCCTCACGAAGGGAAGGTGGGCGTGCAGGACTATCGAGAGATACCCCTTTTCCATTTATCCCCCTGAATAACACCCCGGCAAGGCCAGACTCTCTTAGCATTTGGAGAGTTGGCCGGCTGCCGGGGCTGTTAGATGAAATGCTATGTCTAATGTGTTTCTCTATGGACTTGAGGCGTGATCCACCTGGTCTCGACTTCGTCGGCGGATGTGGCCGAGACCGGTATCACCTGCGTCCCGTCCGGCAAGGCGAACCTCATGGTGAAGGTCCCGTCAGGGCGAAGCTGCACCCTCTCGCCCAAAACGGTTACTGCGGCGTCGGGCTCGGTGGCGCCGTATACGATAAGCTCGGTGTTCAGCACGAACCAGAACGAGCGCTCTTTCTTTTTCATCATGGGCGACATCAGGGCCAGGCTGCCCATGCCCGGAGACGACATGCCGAACGCCACCCTGTTTGATGCGGCGGCGTGCAGCTCCGCAGACGACGCGCCAATGGCGGAGTAGCCGCCTGAGAGCGCGAAGATACGCCTGTAGTCCTGTTCCAGGCAGAACCCATTCCTCGTCCAGTATGCTGGATACCGAGTCCGGCGGAGTTTTTACGACATTGGAGCGCGCAAGTGTTATAAAGCGCCCGTCGGGCGCCTTAAGCCCTAAGTCTATTATGAAGGACCTGCCCGGCCTCCCTGTGTTGACATACCAGCTGCCCACCCGCTCGTAAACGCCGATGTCATTGTAGTTGTGCGCGTTATGGCCGTTGAAGTCGGTGTCGGTGACGTCGTATACACGTAAGGTCAGCGAACCGGAACCGTTGCAGCCGAGCTGGGCCATCCCGGCTTCGAGCTTTCCATGCGTGACCTCCCAATAAGTAAAGGTCCAATGGGGGTCACGGACAAGCAGAACGATGTTGTCGTTGTTGTAATAATAGGGAAGCTCGGACGGTATGGCGTATGCGCCCTGCTCCGGGACGCCGGTATAAAACCTGCTCTCCTCAACCGTCTCCTGCATGCCGGGCTCAGGCCCGCCACAGCTGTCGGCAGAGGGCTCGACAGAGGGCTTGACGGGATGCATTTGATGCGCGGCTGGAGCGCCTGCGAAAGAACTATGGAGTGCATCGACAAGCTCCTGCTTTTTCAGGGTCTTATCCAACGTTAAATTTCTCTGGACGGCAAGCTCCAACAGCCCGCCCTTGTTCATCTTTTGTAGTGCGCTTCTTTTCATGACCGCTCCCTTATGTCGTATAATTGTGAGTGCAGGTCAACTAAAGGTAGACTTGGTAATTAAGAAATAAATATAACAAACTTGGGTCGGGCTGTCAAAAGACAGCGGATTTTTAAAATTAAATATTATTAAGAAAAAGTTTGCATTTATGATTGATGAAATATATTATATGCAAGTATATTTTTTATTGGGGATGAGTTATAAGATAAGCTAATGCATCGGAATTGGAAAGGGGGGGGGATGAAAAGATTAGTCTTTATACTTTCATTGATCTTAGGTGTTTCCGTCATGGCTATGGCGTGGGCCTCGGACGGTAATTTCAAGCTGAAGCTCAAGACCAGCATGATAGACACAAGGGACGCGCAGAAGTCAACGAACTCAAAGACCCTTGAGGGAGGGAAGACAAACGACGGCAAGGCATTCTATATAATCCAGTTCGACGGCCCGGTGCTCGATGAATGGAAGAAGGCCCTTGAAGCCAAGGGTGTCCGGTTCTTTTCTTATATCCCGGTAAACGCGTTTCTGGTCAAGCTCGACCCTTCCACGCAGTCGTCCGTCATGTTCAGCCCGCATGTCCAGTATGTCGGTGAGTACAGGCCCGAATACAAGATATCCCGTGGGCTTAACAACAAGGTTAGAGCGGGGTACTCTACTTTCGCTACATCGGCTTCGACGGAAGCGGTGTTAGCGCTCAGGGTGAAGGTGTTTGACAAAGAGCCGTTGAAGCCGGTGATTGCCGCCATCGAGAAGATGAACGGCACGGTGGAGGTCATTTCTGACGGTGACGGGCTTAACGAGAAGGTCCTAAAGGTTCAAATCCCGTTCTACAAGGCGGCTGGCATTGCTGGAATTGCAGAAGTGGAATGGGTGGAGCCGTTTACATACGCCAAACTGTCTATGGATGTGGCAAGGGTCGTAGTCAATGCCGACGCAGCCCAGTCGCTTCCCAGGCCGCTCGATGGCCGGGGGCAGATTGTCGGGGTTCTCGACTCCGGCCTTGATATTGGTAGCACATCCAAGATCCACGCTATCTTTGGTAACGCATCCACGATGCACCCTGCCTTCGCAGGAAAAACCCCGGACGGCAAGAGCAAGATATCCGGGCACATAAGTTACAGGGACGATGGCAGCTGGAGGGACGAGGGCGGAGGGCACGGCACCTTTGTGGCCGGGATAATGACCGGAATGCTGTTTGACCCATTACAAAAATATCAAGGTATTGCCCCCGGCGCGCGTCTATTCGTGCAGTCGGGCCAGACCTACGATGACTTCATGAAATGGCCAGATTTGAACAGGGGGCCATTCCTGGATGCATACAACGCCGGAGTCAGAGTCCTTAACTGCAGTTGGAGTACTATGTACGGCGAGTTGGGCGACTACGACATACAGGCCGTCCAGATTGATACGTTCGCGTGGAGACACAAGGACTTCCTCCCGGTATTTGCAGCTGGTAACTACGCGAGCGATGTATTCTGGGACTATTCGGCAGACCCTACAAAGACGAAAACTTCGGACGGTTTGCCCGAGAACGGGTCCATTTCCCCGCCGAGCACCGCAAAAAACGTGCTCACGGTCGGGGCTACGGAGGGGGCTAGAGACGGGTATGGCGCTTATTCAAGTTATTTTAGAAGACCTAGTATTTATTTCAGTAATTTCTCCGGAAGTCCGGTACTCGGCTGGGATGTGGGAGGCGCTGCAAAATATGACCGGATTGCGGCCTACAGCGGACGCGGGCCCACGCAGGATGGCAGGACAAAGCCGGACGTCGTCGCCCCCGGTAATACGATAGTGTCTGCTCAGAGCCGCTTCCCCAACGACCTCGGATATTTTTATTCTATATACGGAGTGGGCGGTACAAGTTTCGCGACGCCAATGGTTTCAGGGGCCGCTGCGGTCGTCAGACAATATTACAAAGACATACGCGGAGTCGCGCCTTCGGCCGCGCTTGTAAAGGCCACCATCATTAATGGAGCAACCGATATAGGCAATGGGGTTCCGGTCCCTCCCCTTACCGATGACTTCCTTAGGCCGTTTGGACGGCCGGACTTCGCCCAGGGGTGGGGCCTGCTGAATGTCATGGGGGCGGTTTATCCAGGCCAGCCGGATGGCGACCCGACAACTATTGCAGACAGTTTCCTCGCATTCGTGGACAACAAGGTTGGCATCGGGACAGGCGGAGGCAAGAGCTATCGTTTCCATTTGAACAATACGAACCGTGTAAGGGTCACACTCGTATGGACCGACTATCCGGCCGCCATAGGTGCCGACACACAACTGGTCAATGACCTCGACCTCAATGTACTCACGGATGACGGTAATTACAGCTCTAAACAATCGGGCTTCAACGACCCGCACGCTCCATGGTATAACAATCATGGAACCATACCTTACGACTACTTAAATAACGTCGAGAGCGTTGAATTCGATCCTTCCGCTTCAGGCGATATTTATGTAAATATTTATGGCTCAAACGTACCGTTCGGACCACAGCCCTTTGCCATTGTCGTGACCGGCGGTCTGGATGTGGGCACTACACATACTATCTCCGGGAAGGCCCTACAGTATGTGGGAAAAGTTGCAAGCCCATTTTTAAGCGCTGTTACCGTTGTTGCCACCGGACCGGTGATTGTCTCCACGACGACAGCATCCGACGGTTCGTTTACCCTGTCTAGCCTGCCGCCGGGGAAATACTATCTGAACGTTTACGAATCGTGGCCTGGTGGAGCATTGTTGTCCATAAAGCCTAACACGGTCGTAACGATAGGCACCTCGGCAACCGCCGGCAAAACGGGGCTCTTATTGAAGTGCGCTCCATAGCCCAGATACCGGGCATTGATATTTAGAACTGGAGCCCCGGGAGTTTTCCCGGGGCTTTTTTCTCTGGAGACGAAATGTACGGCTTTTTGATGTTCGACCTTGACGGGACCCTTGTAGACTCACGCAAAGACATAGCGCTTTCCGTGAACCTCACGCTGGACGAGTTCAACCTGCCGCACAGGCCGCCGGAGGCGATATACGGTTTCATCGGCGGAGGCATGCACAACCTTATCCGCAGGTCGCTTCCCGACGGCATGGAGGCCCTGGTGGACAAAGGCGTGGACGTGTTCTGGGAAGTTTACAGGGAGCACGTGCTCGACACCACAAGGCTCTACCCGGGCATAAAGGAAATGCTGGAGAGGCTTTCGGTTGGGCATAGGCTTGCGGTGGTAACCAACAAGCCCAACGCGCACATGCTGCTGATACTTAAAGGGCTTGGGATAGCCGGACATTTTGTTACTGCGCACGGCTGGAAGATGGGCCTGCCCGTGAAGCCGGACCCGGCTCTGCTTAAAATGGCAATGGCTGATGCGGGCGCGAGAGCGGAAGATACTTTGATGATAGGCGACAGTCCGAACGACGTTCTTGCCGCCAAGGCGGCCGGGATAAAGTGCTGTGCGGTAGGATATGGCTACGGGACGAAAGAGAAAAACCTGGCGGCCGGCGCGGACTTTATCGCGGATGAGGTTGGGGACATTGCAAGGCTCTTAGGACGCGGGCGGTTATAGTTGTATGTCTTTGCCGGGTAGATAGACAGGAAACGGGTGGTTTTTAAAAGATGAAAACAATAGGCTTGGTCGGCTGTGGGGCTTGGGGTTCAAATATCTTAAGAGACCTGCTCTCCTTGAATTGTAAAGTCAATGTAGCCGATATCGATATTCAGGCGAGGTCACTGGCTTCCGACAGGGGAGCTGTGAGCGTTTTTCCACGAGCCGAGGATTTGCCCGGTTGTGATGGATATGTGGTCGCCGTACCTATTCCTGATCTGACAAAAGTGTGCGCAGGGCTGTTAATTCATAAAAAACCTGTTTTTGCGGAAAAGACCCTCTGTCTGTCTTTGGAAGATTTCGACCTTCTAAAAAATCTGGGAGGAGAGGATTATATTTATGCCATGCATAAATGGCATTACCACCCGGGCATTGAAGCGTTGCGTTTAGTCGCCAAATCAGGAAGGCTGGGGGAAATAGGGGAGTTATCCACGACCAGGCATGCCTGGGTGAGCGACTTTCACGGCGGAGACGTCTTTTGGACACAGTCCGTTCATGACCTGACAATCATCAAACATATTCTGGGATATATCCCCAACAAGGTCAAAGCCGCCAACGTTATAAAGAATCAGGCCGGAACGCCTGTCGGTTTAACGGCTATGATGGGAGATAAGCCGACAGTAATCATTTCCGTAAGCGGCAGACACTGCAACAAAATCAGCGGTGTAAGTATCCTTGGAACCAAAGGTTGCGCTTCGCTTTATAACGCAAACGACGACCACATCACCGTCAGAGATAAAGAAGGCGAGAAAAAGCTATCCATTGATACTACTTTTCCTCTTTATTTGGAACTGAAGGAGTTCGTGGAATACCTGGATGATGGCCCAAAGCCGCGCTGCAATCTGCAAAGCGCGAAAGAGGTCACCCAGGCTATTCTAAACCTCCGGAACAGCGTAAGCTAATTTAAACAAGCTACATGAAAGGATGTTTTTAATGCCGAATATCCAGCCAAAAATCTTTGCTCCGTCCAAGGTTTCAAATGACCACGCCAAGTTGGAAGCCTACTTAAACGGCGAGCATATCTATCCGACCACGATAGAATTAGACCTGACACAGCTCTGCACGCGTTCATGCCCAGCATGTCCGTACTCCGTGGCACGGAGGTCATCGCATACGCTTCAGCTCCCATTTTTGGAAAGGTTGTTCAGTGTCCTGGGGCCGCATACTCCAGGCATAGTATTTTCCGGCGGCGAGTCGACTATAGTCCCTCATTTTCCTGAAAGCCTTGCCCTGGCGCGCAAGAAAGGGTTCAAGGAAATCGCCGTAATATCCAATGGGGCGAATATCCATCTTCGCGAAACGCAGGATGCCCTCCTGGAGCATGCGACCTCGATCCGGATTTCCATGTATGATTGGCAAGAAAAAGACTCGGAATCTTTTTTAGGTACTCTTAAAAAAATCGAGGTGCTCCGTAACCGCATCGACAAGGAGGGAAGTAAACTGGAAATCGGCGCCTCGATATTGACGCGCACGGATGTAAACCACAGGTATGAAGCCGTGGGTCTTCAAGCCTTGAATGCAGGTATACACTGGCTGTACTTTCATCCCTATTGTGTCGATTGGGATAAGAAATATCCGGTCCAGGCGGACCAGACGGGGGTTTTGAGCGCAATCGACAGGCTGATGGAGGTAGCGCCGAAAAATGCTAATATTCAGGTGCCGCGCGAACGTTACTCAACAAAGCCGTTATACTTCGAAAAGCTTCACGGTGCTCACTTCTTGATCCAGGTCGGCGCGGACGGCATCAATTATGCCGGACCGGAAAGCAAATATGAGAGTGATTCGGAACTGTTAAACCTGAACGAATACCTGGAGGATGACTTTTTATGGCATCCGGAAAGGCTAAAGCGGTTGAACGAGATCAATAGCGCCAATTACAATTTTATCGGCACCAAACACAGGCCGCCGGTGTTTAGCGATTATATAGAGAAATTAATACAACAGCGCACCGGGAATCAAGACGAAGATAGTTTCATGGAACCGTCTGGCAGCTTTTCGTATCCTAATATTATTTGAGATTTAATGTATGGAAGCCAGGGCAACTGTAATCATACCAACTTTCGGACAGGCTAAATTTGCCCGTTGGGCGATAAACAGCGTTCAACTCCAAACGGTCAAGGACATCGAAATATGCGTCCTGTGCGACGGTTCACCGGGAAACATGGTTTCATTTTTTGATAATTTTGCGAAAAAGGATCCCCGCATAAAGGTTTTTGCCTTCCCTAAATCGCCGAGGACTGGAGAACCATACAGGGATATAGCGATCAAACAAACTACAGGCAAAATAATTTGTTATTGCTGCCATGATGATTTATGGCTCCCAAACCATGTCGAGGAGATGGAAAAGACATTGGCGCAGCACTGCTTCACTAACTCATTGTTTGTTATTTCCAAACCGGCTTACAGCTTAAAACTCAAAAATCTTAAGGGGATCCTCGCCGATATCCAGAACCCGGGAATCAGAAAAAGAATATTGAATGGAAATGGCTATTTCGGCCTGACTTGTGGCGCTCACACAAGAAAAAGCTATCATGAATTAGAAGAAGGCTGGGTATCCACGCCCGAAGGTATCCCGACAGACACTTTTATGTGGCGTAAATTTATTTGCGTTTACGGCAGCCGCTGTAAGACGACTAAGAAAGTTACAGCCGTAAGTTTCCTGCGGTCGGGCCGAAAAGGTTGGTCTGAACAAGAGCGAGATGACGAATTAAGACGGTGTTTCAAAAAAATACAAGACGGGACTTTTCAGCGAGAACTCGCTAGATCTTACCATGTCTACAAACCCGCCGCCGTAGACCCTGCGAAGCCGCTTCAAAGATTTAGTATTAGACATTACAGCTTCTTGCAGAAATTCATTTTTCAGTATTTAAGAAGGAAAAAGAGCGACGCACCTGTCCGGGGATAATGGCGCGCTCAGGGAACAATACTGAGCCGCCTGTAATTTTCCAGTTCCTGCCAGGGACCTGAAGCCGGTTTTAGTTCTCTTTCTTCGTATGTTTCAATCCTGTAACCTGTGCCATCGGTATTTAAGACAATAGCCCCGCTTTCGTGCGTATTATAGACCTTGGCACCCATGCCTTCAAGAAATCCGGTCATTTCATCTGGAAACCCCTTGTCAAAGAAAGAACGCCCTATCGAGACCGATGCGGCTTCAGGTCTTACGGCCAGAAGGAACCGCTCGTTCAGGGAGCTTCTTGCCTCCGTGGTGGGGCGCCTTGAGGACGGTAGATTTAAGCGGCAGAGGAGGTCTCGCATTCAGCAATGCGTCCTGCGCGTCCACCTGTATGTCGCCTGGGAAAAGGACCGATACCTCGCCGTATTTTATCCTCAGCACCAGTGAACGGTTGTTCTCCCTGACATAGTCTTCCTTGTCTGCATCGTCCGATGGGTCGCCTCCGGTTTGACAATACCTGTATCACCGTCCCGCCGAAAGAGATCTCACCCGTATCCGATATTTCGCTTCTTGGTATTTCTTTTGATTCTGACAAGCCCGTTGAAGGCGGCGTACTCGACAGATGAAGCGGCCACCCCACACTCCCAGACTTGTCCGATTTTAAAATTATCAAGTATATATATCAGGCCGCCGGCATGGTCCGGGTGCGGGTGTGAAAGGACAAGTATGTCGATGCGCCTGATGCCTCTGTCCCAGAGGTAAGGCGCAACGGCGGCCCTGCCAGGGTCGATGCCCCTGGGGTTCCCTCCTCCGTCAATCAACATGTTCCTGCCGTCAGGAAACTCCACAAGCGCCGAGTCTCCCTGCCCCACGTCCAGGAAGGTCACGCGCATCTCGTGTGGGTGCATGGTGGGCAGGTTGTCTGCCGCCAGGAAGCCAACGAGGCAACCTGCGACGGCGGCAGTCTTCCGGAGCGCGCCGGTCTTCCAAAGCAGCGTTACGACAAGTGCTGCATAGAAAGACGGCTGACAGGATGATTCCGGGGCCCGCAGGGTGCAGGTTTGCCGACGGTACGGCTGAGAACCATCCTACCAGCATCAGGAATATATGCAGGACGGCCCGGTTAACCTCAAGCAGCGGCAGCGTACTGCCCGGATGTATAGCATGGATAAGGCATGATATGAGGCCCACCGGCACGGCGGCTATCCCGGCGATAGGCACGGCTACCATGTTGGCGGGCAGGGCCACCAGCGAGAAGGAGTTGAACTCGCCTGCGACTTTCGGCGCAGTGCCCGCTATGACCACTATTGATGTCAGTACCGCGACAGAAACGCTGTCTATGCCCTTCTTAAAGATGCCCGGCCTCCTCGGGCCAGGGCTTGTCTGCATGTTCTCAGCCGCAAGGGCCATGAAAAGTACCGAGCCGTATGAAAGCTGGAATGAGATATCGAAAAGCGCGGTAGGGTCCCATACAAGCACTGCAATCGCGGCGGCGGACAGTATGTTTAAAATACGCGCCTCGCGGTCGACCATCCGTGCGACAAGGAATGCGGTAATCATTATAAGCGAGCGTACGGTGGCCACCTCCATGCCTGCCAGCAGGCTGTATGCAAGCGCGGCAAGGAGGCAGGCTGCCGCCGCCGCCTTTTTGTGGTCGAACCAGAGACTGAGCCTGAGCGCGAGAGGGTGCGGGAGCATCAGGAAAAGTCCGTCGGCAACAAGGAAGATGAAGAGCACCAGGAGCGCTATATGGGAGCCGGACACGGACAGGATGTGCGTCGTCCCGGTTGCGGCGAACCGGTCGCGCATCCCTTCCGTGATTGAACCCTGGTCGCCGAGTATCAGCGATTTAAAAAGCGCGCCTTCTTCACCGGGAAGACCTTTAGCCGACAATTCAAGCAGCTCTGTACGAAACTCGTCGAGCTGTCTGAAAAAAGCCCATGACCGGTTTCCCTGCCTCGTTATGTCTGATGCACAGGCATAGCTTTCGGCCTCTTCGCCCTTAAGGGCGGTATAGTCCGCCCAGTTAAAGCCACCCGGGTTCCTGAACCCACCTGGCTCCTCCAGTTTCAGATTTGCCAGAAGCGCGTCACCATTGGATATTCCAAGGCCGGTGCCTTTTATGGTAAGCCGTATAAGACTTCTTCTATGAAAGGCCGGAAAACCGCCGATAATGTCAGGCTTCAGGGACAGGGTCGTCTTGCCTTCATGCTCTTGCGGCTGCCCCGCTACATCGCCAGATATCTTTACCGGGCCTTTTCCAATATGGCTGTAAAGCAGCGGTGGCGAGCCTGGACCGTAAAGGAAATAAATTATGAATCCAGCGGAAAGGAATGCGAGAGCCGATAACTTTAATGGGCGGGAAAGTTTTTTTGTGACAAGTATGGCTATAGCGGCCGAGGCTAAAAGAAGAGAGGTGGTGCAGGGGAAAAACAGGAAAATCCGCGCGGATGCTATCCCGGCTATAAGCCCGGCCGCGGCAGGGACAAGAGGAGCGCTATGGGTAAAAGCAGGCCGGGCCCTGTCAGCGGACGTCACGACGGGTTGAGTGGAACCTCCCTCAATGCAAGGGCAAGTTGGGATGCGCTCTGGATCCTTTTGGCCGGGTTCTTCTCAAGGCATGAAAGGATGATGTTGTTCAGGTTGTCCGGTATCTCCGGCCGCAGTTCCTTGGGCGGCTTCGGTTTCGAGTGGACGTGGTGGTATGCGGCGTCCCCGACCGCGTAAGGGTGGGTACCGGTGACAAGCTCGTACAGCACCAGCCCGAGCGCATAGATGTCCACCGTCCGGTCGAGCTTGTCGCCCAAAAGCTGCTCGGGTGCCATATAAAGGACAGTACCACTTATAGTGCCGGCCTCTGATATGGTTTCCTCGCCCGCAATCTTGGCCAGCCCGAAGTCCATTATCTTTACGATGTTCTGTTTGCTTATCATTATGTTGCTGGGTTTTATGTCGCGATGGATCATGCCAGCCTTGTGCGCATAATCGAGCCCCTGGCAACACTGGTATATGATCTTCAGGGCCTTGGTAAGCGGGAGCCGGTCGGCCATGCCCATCAACTTTTTCAGCGTGACCCCTTCCACATATTCCATTGTGATGAAACTTCTGCCACCGGCCTGCTGGAAGTCGAAGAGCGTCACTATGTTTGCATGGTTAAGTGAGGCCGCTGAACGCGCCTCGGCTGCAAACCTCTTGAGCACGTTGGGGTTGCTGCTTATGCTTTTGGTCAGGAGCTTAAGCGCTATGATCCTGTTAAGGTGGTTGTCTTTTGCCTTGTAGACCACGCCCATGCCGCCACGTCCGATTTCCTGCAGGATGGAATATCTCTTCTCGGCCTCACGCGCACGGTATGCTTCGCTTTGCGCCTCATCGCCGCCCTGCTGGGTCGCCGAGCGGCTTATACTCATCACGCATTGCTTGATCCGCTCGTCGACGTCCATGTACCTGAAATCTACGAGCTGGATCTTCTGGTAGGTGGCAAGTGCGTCTTCAAATTTTTTGGCCGCCTCATAGACGCCGGCCAGGTTGTAGTAAAGTTCGAGGTTTGACGAATCCGCCTCGGCGCCATTTATGCCTTGCAGGTACTTTTCGGCTGCAAGCCGCATATTCCCATCCGCCTTGAAAGACTCCGCCAGGCGTATGATGGCCGAGTAGTACATATGGTCGTCAGGCAACACCCTCTGGAGAGCATTAAGCTCCTTCTCACGCAGGCCCAGGTTTGCGTACAGGTCGGCGGCCAGGATGAAATCCCCTGATTCCTCCGCCAGGGCAGAGGCCTTCTCCGGTTGCCCGTTCTTCATGAAAAGGTCAGTTGCAATCCTTGGGTTTCCGGCCTTGACGTATGCCTCGGCAGCCCTGTCATAGTCTTCGGCCTTTGCGAACATGTCGGCCGCAGAGCCGTACTCCATTTCCTTCAGGTAGGCTTCTCCGGCTTTCGGGTAATCTCCGGCCCTGTCAAAAATCTCGGCGGCCTTTAAGTAGTCGCCTGCTTCCATGTACATGGCGGCGCCTTTTGTGTCGTCTCCAGTCTCAACGGCCTGTTCGGCCAGTACCTCACTTGCCTTGCGGATGTTTCCCATATCGGAATAGATCCGGGCGGCCCTGTCAAACTCCTTGGCTGCAGTGAAGTAATCGGCGGCCCTCTCCTTTTCTCCGCCGGACAACGCAGCCTCGCCTGCCTGTGAGTATGCCTTGCACCTTGAGAACGCCTCGGCGGCCTTTGAAAAGTCTCCAGACTTGAAAAAATAATTGCCGGCCTTGAGGGAGAACTCGTTCAGTTTCGCGGACCTTTCAGGGGATTGTGCCTCAAGAGAAGAAGCGCCCTCGATATATGCGCGGTCGAAAAGGGCAGCCGCCTTCTTGTAATTGCCTGCTTTCTCGTAGTGGTTTGCTGCGGATACCGTATGCCCTGCGTCCTCAAAAAGCCTGGCTGCCTCGCGGCTTATCCCGGCTTTTTCGTAGGCCTCTGCAGCAAGGATATTCTTGCCTGTCTTCACGAATATCTCTGCCGCCCTTGCATAGTCGCCTTTTTTGATGAGTGTGTCGGCTAACCAGTTGTTCTCTCCAGCCATCTCGTAGAGACTTATGGCGCGGTCAAGGTCACCCATTGCGGAATATATCTGGCCGGCTTTACCGTAAACCCCGCCTTCCTCGAGGACCCCTGCCGCAAGCCTGTCTTCGCCGACTGTCAGGTAGAGGTCTGCAGCGCGCAGGAAATTCTTCTTCTTGGCGAACCTCGCAGCCTCGGATACTATGCGTTTCTTCTCCTTGGCTACGCCGAGGTTCGAGCCCTGCAGCCGCAGCATCGCCTTGCGTTGGATGCCTAGCAGCACCTCGTATGACGTAAGCAGCGCACCCAGTACGATAAATGTAGCGGACGCTGCGTATAGCCACAGAGGTATCTCACGCAACAAGTCACCGATACCCCACGGGATGGTACTGGAATGGGCATCTATGTAGTCTTTGATAGGCTGCAGGAGTCTGAGCAGGTCGTCGAGGTAAGGTTTTAATTCGAATGACATTTGGTTGCCTAGCCTATTTCTTCTTTTATGGACCGTGCAAGTTCGTTCACCATCTCTTCTATGAATGCGAGGTCCTTGCCTTCAGCCATGATCCGAAGCTTTGGCTCAGTCCCTGAATATCTTATAAGCAGCCGGCCGTTACCATCCAGCTTTTGTTCTGCTTCTGCAACCTTGCGGGCAAGCCTGGGCAGCTCCATTATGTCCTTTTTGGACTTCACCGGCACGTTCACCAGTACCTGCGGGTACGTTGTCATCACCTTGGAGAGTTCCGATAGCCTCTTGCCGGTCTTCTTCATGACGGAGAGCACCTGTAGTGCGGTTATGATGCCGTCTCCGGTTGTGTTGTAGTCCATGAATATGACGTGTCCCGACTGCTCGCCGCCAAGGTTGTAGCCGCCCTTCCGCATCTCCTCGACCACGTACCTGTCTCCTACCGCCGTCCGGACAAGTTTTATGCCCGCCTTCTTGAGCGCGAGTTCCAGGCCCAGGTTGCTCATCACCGTTGCGACGGCGGTATTGCGGGAGAGGCGTTTTTCCTTTTTCATGTCTATCGCGCAAAGTGCCAGTACCTTGTCGCCGTCGAACTCGCGGCCCTTCTCGTCGCAGAATATCACCCGGTCAGCATCGCCGTCATGGGCGATACCGATGTCGGCGCCCTGCTCTATGACGGCCTTCTGGATCACCTCCGGGTGGAGCGAGCCGCACCCGGCGTTTATGTTGGTGCCGTTCGGCTTGTCGTTTAAAACGAACACTTCGGCGCCGAGCTCCTTCAGCACAAGGGGGCTTACCTTGTATGCCGCGCCGTTCGCGCAGTCCATGACCACCTTTATCCCCTCGAGGGTCATACCCTTCGGGAAACCGCTTTTGACCGACTCGATATACCGCCCGACGGCGTCGTCTATCCTGAACGCCTTGCCGACTTCATGGGCGGTGGGGCGTATGTGGTCTATCTCGCCGGATGTGATCAGATCCTCTATGCGCATCTCCTGTTCGTCCGGCAGCTTGAAGCCGTCTCTCGAAAAGAACTTGATCCCGTTGTCCTCGAAAGGGTTGTGCGACGCGGATATCACGACGCCCGCGTCCGCCCTCAGGCTCCTTGTGATGAAGGCTATGCCGGGGTGGGCAGCGGCCCCACCAGGAGCACGTCCACGCCCATGGAGCAGATGCCGGAAGTGAGCGCGGACTCCAGCATATAGCCGGATAGGCGGGTATCCTTGCCTATAACTATCCTGTGGCGTGCGCCGCTGTTCCTGAATACATATGCGGCGGCCCGGCCAAGCTTCATGGCCATCTCGGTCGTCATCGGGTGCGTGTTGGCCGTACCCCTGACCCCGTCAGTGCCGAAAAGTTTGCGCATTACTGTTCCCTCGCCTGTTTTCTGGCTTTGGTGAGGGTAACCGTTATCCTCACGCTGTACTCCTCAAGTTTGACCCCGTATTCTGCAGGCGGCTCCACCTTTGCCATCTTGTCGAAACTGCCGGTAGCACCGTCCACGCTGACGCTTGCGGTAAGGGCTTCGGTTAATTTCCGTAGCGAGCTTTCAGGCCCCTGCGCCGTCACAGTCTTCGGGAAGACGTCCACGCTTTCGACCCTGTAACCGGGCGCAGGCCTGCCCGTCACCTCGGGTTTGACGGCAAGTTCTTTCCTCAATGATCTTCTCGAGGTGAAGCTTGACCTCCGCGGGGCTTATTCCTGCCACTTTTATAGTGCCCGGCACGGTTACGTTCGACGGTGAGAGGTTGAATGCCAGCTCGCCGGCCTTTGCGTCAGAGAGGCTTACGAAGGCGCTTATGTCTCTGGCGGACAGCCTTTTAACCATTCCCTCCTGGCCCTGAAGCCGGACGTCGACGTATCCGGGCGTCTGCCCTACGACCATCATGCTTTGAGGTATGTCCCTCAGTTCGAGCGGGACGATGAAATTCACCTCGGCCGTGCCGCGTGCGACCACGTGGAGCCAGAGGGCCACCGCGAAAACCAGCGAAAAGAGCTTGATCAGAAAATTCTCGACGAATAATCTTTTAAGGGTCTTTATCATCCTGGCCTTATTTCTTTTTCTGGGTGACGAATATCCTGGTCAGGGCCCGTCTCAACGAGACGGCGTCCAGGTCGCGGTTAAGGGCGCCCCCGGTCACCAGGGATATTGTGCCGGTCTCCTCCGACACGACCACGACCACCGCGTCCGTCTCCTCGGTAAGGCCGATAGCTGCCCTGTGCCTTGTACCAAGTGCCTTGTTCACGGACGAACTCATGGTAAGAGGGAGGAAACAGCCGGCTGCGGCAACCCTTCCGGCCTGAATGATTATCGCGCCGTCGTGTATCGGGGAGGTGGGGTGGAATATGCTAAGCATCAGCTCCTTGCTAACCTTGGAGTCCACCTCTGTGCCCATCTCGACGATATTCTTTAGGTCGGTCTCCCGCTCCAGCACTATCAGTGCGCCGATCCGGCGGTTGGCCAGTGCCACGGCCGCCTTGACGATCTCGTCCAGGAACCTCGACGACTCAACCGGGGAAAGTGACGAGAAAAGCGGGCTTTCTCCCATGTGCGCGAGCGCGCGCCGCAACTCCGGTTGAAAAAGAACAAGTATGACGATTACTATCTGCGCCATGAAGCCCTGCACCAGCCAGCTCATGGTGTAAAGGTTGGCCCATCGTGAGAACAGGAGTATTGCCAGGAGCAGGACCAGCCCGACGACCATCTGTACCGCGCGGGTCCCCTTTATCAGCAGGAATACCCGGTAAAGTATGAAGGCCACGATGAGTATGTCCAGTATGTCCCATACCCGTATATCTTTCAGAAGCTCAAGCAATTGAACCATCTGCCCTCAACACTGCGTCTGCCACAAGGCAGGCCCTCCTGACGGCTTTTACGTCATGTACCCTTATGATAGAAGCGCCCCTGACAATGCCTATGACGGATGAGGCTATCGTGCCCTCCAGCCGGTCGGATGGGGTCTTTGCACCTGTAAGTTTTCCTATGAACGCCTTCCTCGATACCCCGAGCACCACTGGGTAGCCCAGGGCGGTAATGGTGTCGAGCCGGTTTATAAGGGACAGGTTATGGGCTACAGTTTTCCCGAAACCTATACCCGGGTCGAGCAGTATCTTGTCAGGCGTTACGCCCGTCTCCTGCGCCATCCTTGCCCTATCCGCCAGGACATCCCGGACCTCCGCAACCACGTCGCCGTAGACGGGGTTGGATTGCATGTCCTCAGGGGTGCCTTTCATATGCATTATTATGAAGGCCGCACCTGTCTGCCTGACCGTATGGAGCATATCCAGGTCGTGTGACCCGCCGCTTATGTCGTTTATTATAGATGCGCCAGCCTCCGCGGCGGCGCGCGCGACGGCCGCCTTGCAGGTGTCGACAGAGATGATTACGGATGAATGTTTTTTTATGCCGTTTATTACCGGCAGGACACGGTCGAGTTCCTCTTCAAGGTTTACCCTTGCAGAGCCGGGCCTTGTCGACTCTCCTCCGATGTCTATTATGTCAGCGCCGTCCTCGGCCATCATAAGGGCGTGTTCCACCGCCCTTGAGTAGTCTATACTTCCGGAGCTGATGAAGGCCCCGCCATCCGAGAAAGAATCCGGGGTGACGTTCAAAACTCCCATTATGTGGGTCCTGCACGACAGGTCAATCGTCGCCCCGCCCAGTTCGAGGAGCCTGCCGCCCAAACCCTAAGCCTCAGTTGCTGCCGCATCCGGGCCGGACGATGGTGCATCCGGTTCCGATACGGCTGCGGTTTCATCCGGAGATATTACCTTGCCTTCAGGGCTTGACTTCATCTCGGGCACATCCATGCCGGCAGCGGTCAGGATATTCCATATTTCTTTGCCGTCGAGGGTCTCTTTTTCCAGCAGTGCGTTGGCGAGGGCGTTCAAGCCATGTTCGTTCTCGGTGAGGATGGTCTTCGTCTTTGCGTAGGCCTCGGTCACTATCCGCCTGACCTCCTCGTCTATCTCGATCGCGGTATGTTCGCTGTAATCCCTGTGCTGTGCAATCTCGCGGCCCAGGAATATCTGCTCCTCCTTCTTGCCGAAGGTAAGCGGCCCGAGCTTCTCGCTCATGCCCCACTCGCAGACCATCTTGCGCGCGAGGTCCGTGGCGCGCTCAAGGTCGTTCCCGGCCCCGGTAGTCATATGCTTGAGCGCCACTTCCTCTGCAACCCTGCCGCCCAGGAGCATGATTATCTGGGACGACAGGAACTCGCTGTCATAGGTGTAGCGTTCGTCCACCGGGAGGGACATCGTCAGGCCGAGCGCCCTTCCGCTCGGTATTATTGTCACCTTGTGGATCGGGTCGGTGTTCGGTGTCATCAGCGAGGCTATGGTGTGTCCTGCCTCGTGGTATGCAGTGTTCTTCTTTTCTTCGTCGGTCAGGACAAGGCTCCTTCTCTCAAGGCCCATCATCACCTTGTCCTTGGCGTCCTCGAAGTCCGACCATATTGACCTTGTCCTTGTTCTTTCGGGCGGCAAGGAGCGCGGCCTCGTTTACGAGGTTTGCGATGTCTGCGCCTGCGAAACCCGGCGTACCACGCGCGATAACCTCAAGGTCGACGTCGTCGCCGAGCGGCACCTTCCGGGTATGCACCTTCAGTATGCCGACCCTGCCTTTGATGTCCGGCCTTGGGACGACCACCTGCCTGTCGAACCGGCCGGGCCTCAGCAGCGCCGGGTCGAGCACGTCCGGACGGTTTGTGGCGGAGATGAGGATCACGCCCTCGTTGGACTCGAACCCGTCCATCTCGACCAGCAGCTGGTTCAAGGTCTGCTCCCGCTCGTCGTGCCCGCCGCCCAGGCCTGCGCCCCTGTGGCGGCCGACCGCGTCCAGTTCGTCGATGAATATGATGCACGGAGCGTTCTTCTTGCCCTGCTCGAAGAGGTCACGGACCCTGGATGCGCCGACGCCGACGAACATCTCGACGAAGTCAGAGCCGGATATGGAGAAGAACGGCACGTCCGCCTCGCCGGCTATCGCCCTGCGCGAGGAGGGTCTTGCCTGTACCGGGAGGGCCGACCAGGAGCACGCCCTTTGGTATCCTGCCGCCGAGCCTCTGGAACTTCTGAGGCTCTTTCAGGTACTCGATTATCTCGTGCAGTTCCTCTTTCGGCTCTTCAATGCCGGCCACGTCCGCGAAAGTGATCTTCTTGGTGCTTTCGGTAAGGAGCTTGGCCCGGCTCTTGCCGAACGACATCGCCTTGTTGCCGCCCATCTGCATCTGGCGCATTATGAATATCCAGAAGAATATCATCAGGATGATCGGAGCCCAGAAAAACAGAAGCTGCGAGTACCAGGGGTTGGCCTCGACCTTCTTGGCGGTGATACGCACGCCCTTGTCCTTTAGCGACTGGATGAGGCCAGGGTCTTTCGGCGCGAAAGCCTTGAAATTTTCCCCGCTCTTAAGCTTTCCGTTAATCTCGATTCCCTGCTCGTCCTCTTTCACCAAAACGTCTGAGACGTCGCCCTGCTGCACCTTTGCCACGAAATCGGAATAAATAAGCTCTTTCTCGGGTTTCTGGGGGGACGAGAACAGGTGGTAGATGAGTACCATTGTGAGTATAAGCACAAGAATGAGCGACATGTTCTTGAGATTGGAATTCATTAAACCTCCAGAGTGAAATTATATGCTATAGTTCGACAAATATAACATATAAGGGCCGGATTACACAACCAAAAAACCTCCCGGTTGACAGTCTGCAGCGGTTTCCGGGGATTTCTATATTGCAATATATACTTAATCAAAAGACTTGACATTGGCGGCTGAATAAGTATTATTGACGGTGGAACGGGACAAAGCATAGCGCTGCATCCTCCCACGTCGGAGATAAACTGATGCCCTTTGGGATATTTGGTAACAGAGCAGTAAAAAACGGGTTGATTGGCGCTATGGTCGGTGTGTTTGCGCCCGTTTTTTATACGCTTATCGAGTTGGCCGTCTACCATCCCGATATGACCATCTCTTACTACTTCCGTTCCGTCCTCGCTAATGAACACCAGGAATTGATATCTTACCTGTTTATTACCGGCTCGGTCTTTGTCATGGGCCTGGCGGGAGCCGTAACAGGGGTACATCATGAACGGCACCTCAGGCAACGTGAAAAGATAGAATCCGCCAACAGGGAGCTGTCAGCCATCAACGCCGTTTCCGAGATAATTGCGAGGACAAAGGAACTCGATACAATACTCTATCTGGTGCTCAAAGAAACCCTTTCCCTCTCCTTCCTCGGAATAGAAAAAAGAGGGGCCATATTCATAAGGGACAACGGCGACCCCGATTCCCTCAACATGGCCGCCCAGATAAACCTTGCGCCCCACCTGGTCCAAAGCGAAAAAAAGATAAGGGTGGGGTATTGTCTATGCGGAAAGGCGGCCCTTACAGGGGACGTCATAACCTCTCTGGACTGTTTCAAGGACGTCGACCATACCACAAACTACGTGGGGATGAAGGCGCACGGGCATATTGTTATACCGATTAAAAGCTCCTCTCAGGGTGTCGTCGGTGTTATGACCTGCTACATCCCGCCGGATACCGCCCCTTCCGAGCAGGATATAAGCGTACTGTCGGCCATCAACAGCCAGCTCGCCGTGGCCATAGAAAACTTCGGACTGCAGCGGAGCGTCTTCGAGGCCAAGGAGGACGTAAATAAAAACAGCCACAGGCTCTCAAAAAATTACGAGGCATTGAAGTCCCTTGTAGAGGTGGACAGGATCATAATGTCGGCCATGGACCGGGACGAGATGTTATACAGGGTGGGGGCCCAGATCAGGCAGGTGGTACCGGCCGAGGCTGGCGGGATAGCCCTCAGGGACGACTCCGGCGACCATGTATATACAGGCGGGTGGGGCCTGGACCTCAGAAACGGCGACCTCGTATTGAAGGCAGGGACCGCCATAAGCAATGCGATCAAGACAGGAAAGCCATTTTATCGCCAAAACCTCCTGGAGGAGGCCAACCCTACGCATATCGACAATATACTTACCGAGTCAGGTGTAAGGTCCATCGTTTACGCGCCTATAATAAGAATGGGGGCGACGGCGGGCTTCTTCTTCCTTGGAAGCCATAAAATAGACGGTATATCGAGTGACGACCAGGATACGGCGAGCACCTTCGCCTCGCGTATGGGAATGGCGCTGGAACATTCCCGGCTTTTTTGTGACCTCGAGCAGATGTCGCTCAATATAGTGCATGTGCTTGCAACTGCTATTGACGCCAAGAGCCCTTGGACCAAAGGCCATTCCGAGCGGGTGGCGGAATACTCGATGATGATAGCGGAGAAGATGGGGCTGAGCGGCAACCTGATAGAGAGGCTCCGCATGGCGGGGCTGCTGCACGATATCGGGAAGATCGGGACGTACGACAACCTATTGGACAAGGCCGGCAAGCTCACCGAAGAGGAGCTTAAACTGGTAAGACAACACCCGGACAGGGGTTGCGAGATAATTGCGCCGATCAATGAGTTCAGGGATATACTGCCGGCAGTAAGACACCACCACGAACGCTGGGACGGCACCGGTTACCCCTGTGGCCTGAAGGGTGAGGAGATACCGCTGATTGCCCGGATACTGTGCATAGCAGACTCGTTTGATACCATGACGGCAGACAGGCCTTACAGGCCGTCAATCGGCCTGGATAATGCTGTCCGGGAGCTTGAATATTGCTCCGGTACGCATTTCGCACCGGAAGTGGCGGAAGTATTGCTGCAGATTATCAGCGAGCGCGGCCCTTCCATCACGAAGGGCCAGAGCAGGCCATACACGAGAGGCCAGTTATTCGCCTCGCTTCAGGACTACCCCGGCTGATTAATCCTCTCCCATTACCGCGATGTAAGGCAGGTTCCTGTACTGGTCCTGGTAGTCCAGCCCGTATCCGACGACATACCTGTTTGGTATTGTGAAACCTACGTAGTCCGGCGTGAAGTCTGTGCGCCTCTTCTCCGCCTTGTCAAGCAGCGTGCAGACCTTGACGCTCTTCGGCTCTCTGGCCTTGAGGCTGTTCATAAGGTACTCTACGGTCAGGCCACTGTTTATTATATCCTCCACTATCAGGACGTGCTTCCCGGCTATGTTCTCGTTCAAGTCGGAGCTTATCCTTACCGCGCCCCGGCCCTTTGAGCGCGAGCCGAAGTTCGAGACGCCTATATAGTCTACGGACACGGGCACCCTTATGGACCGGCACAGGTCGGCCAGGAAGATGAAAGCGCCCTTCATCACGCCTATCACAACCAGTTCCTCGCCCTTGTAGTCCTTTGATATGCGGTCTCCCAGGTCCTGCACCTTCTTCTGGATATCTGCCTTCGTGAAAAGCGGTTTTCCGTAGTTGGGGGTTGCGGGCATATTGTCCCTCCGTGTTGTGGATAGTTATCTTACGAATTTTACCATGACCGGGTTGATGCAGTCCTTACCGGCAAGAAATCTCCTGTCTCGCCTGTGGCCTGCGAGCCACACGATATCGTCGCCGCATGCGAGCACCGGGACCTTATCCCGTTCCATCCGTGGTACCTTCGAGTCTATGAAGTACTCCTTCACCTTCTTGCAGCCCTCCATGCCTTCGGGGCAGAATATGTCGCCCGGGCGGCGGTTCCTGACGGTAAGTCCCGAGGATATATTTTTCATGTCGATGAGGGTGGAGTATCTGTCATCAGGCTGCGCGGAGCCCGGCTTTGCAAGGCTTGCCACCACTTTGCCAATGGCCCCTGGCAGTTCTACACTCCCCGGCACCGGTAGCGCGAGTGAGTAGGATAGCTTTAAATCCTTCGTGCGGTACACAAGGAGCTTATCATAACTGCGTTCAACCCTTATGTCGCCGGGAAGGTCTACACCCTTGCCGGTTTCGGCTGATGCCATGCATTCCGCATCTATTATATGCCCGAAGCCGACGCCGAGAAGGTCGCCCTTCAGCCGTTCCATCAGCCTTCTCAGAACACGCCGCTTTATTGCAACCGGGACACGCCTGAACGCAATCAGATCCAGCTCGTACATATCCGGCCCGCCGCCTGATAAAAGCCCCGGTAGCAGTTCGTCCGTGTATGCCGTGAGGAACTCGTCCTCCTCCCGTAGGATGTCCACTGAATGGTTTAGCGCTTCGATCACTTTCGGGTTGTATTGTTTAAGCAGCGGGATGAGTTCCAGCCGTATCCTGTTTCGCAGGTATACGGGCTGAAGGTTGCTCTGGTCGGTGACGCTCTTTACACCCTTATGCTCCAGGTAATCCATAATGTCGTCGCGCGTGGCGTCGATAAACGGCCTGATTATCCTGCCCCGCACCGGAGGAATGGAGGAAAGGCCGCTTGCTCCGGAGCCTCGCAACTCGCGCATGAGCCACGTCTCGGCCTGGTCGTCGGCTGTGTGGCCCACAGCGATATGGCTTGCGCCAAGCCTGTCCGCAGCTCTCTCAAGAAACGCATACCGCGCGTTCCTTGCAGCGTTCTGCTTGTTTTCCGGGTTCTCCTTCAGGGACTCCTTCAGGCCGGCCTTCTCCGATACAAAGGGGAGACCGAGCCTTTCGGCCTCGGCGGCCACGAACGACGCCTCGGCAGCGGACTCGGGCCTGAAGCCGTGGTCCAAGTGCGCCACGGCAAGGCCTATACCTAATTGGGGGAGAGTTCTCTCAGCACGTGAAGCATGGCCATGGAGTCGGGCCCGCCCGAGACGGCGGCAACGACTGTCCCTCCGGGCACGACCATCCTGTGCCTGACAATGGTGCTTCGGACGGTTTCGGTCAGCTTGTGCATAAAAATAAACCCTCGCTATTGACGCTTGAGGGCGGCATTAGAAAGGGTATGGTTTTTGGTGGCGGTGCAGGGATTTGAACCCCGGACACTGCGGATATGAGCCGCATGCTCTGACCACCTGAGCTACACCGCCTTGATATAACGCTTGCAGAGGGGTTAATTTAGCCAAAAGACGGTGTTTTGTCAAGAAAAAACTGCCCACACGGTGGGCGGGACGGCTAAATTGGGAGGGCCGGCGCTTTTGCCGGCCCTTTTGTTTGGTTATGCGGCCTTTGACATAGACTGTTTCTTCACGTGTTTTACCACCTTCGCAATCTCGTCCTTGAAATGCGTTGTAGTCCACCTGAAGGCCGTTCAGGTATGCGCTCCAGCCCGCGCTGGCCTTTGCATAATGCACCGCTTCCTCGATCTCCGCGTCCGTGGCCCCTTCAAGTTTGGCCATCTCGGAGTGGAACAGCGTGCAGTAGCGGCATTTGGATACAGCCGAAATCCCAATGCCTATAAGCTCGCGGTACTTGTTGGGGATAACCCCTTTTTCAATCTGGATCTTCTTGAAAAGCTCCCATTCGAGGTGCAGGGTGCTGTCCGGCACGCTCTTGAAGAAGCTCGGCACAATGCCCAGCATCTCCTTCATCTCTTTATATACCAGCTCTCTTGACATATCCGCCTCCTTGAACCTAGAGGTTATTGGTTGTTTATACTTAAAGTATAACATTGGGTGAGCGCAAAATAAAAAAGGCCTGCATTCGCATGCAGGCCCTTAAATTAACTATACTCTATCTATGTATTACCACTTTACGCTGAGCGCAACCTTTGCGCCGTGATAAAGCGCATCGTCCGTTGCAACGCGTGTCCTGTGGCTGATAAAGACATCCGAGACCTCGTACTGCGCAGGGGCAATGGCAACCTTTTGTACCCACAGCATCTCGTACCCTGCATTGAGGAACAGCGTCTTCGGCATGATGGCAAGGTTAAAGTCCAGACCGGCTTCTCCCGCGATGCTCCCGGTATGCGAACTGCCGTTCGCGCGCCACGTGTCCAGTTCTCCTTTCCTTACCATATCGGCATCTATGCTGTTGTTATAGTATCCGACGTTTCCCCACAGGCTGCTGTCTGTCCCTCCGGTTGTCTTGAACAGGACACCTTTAAGGCCGAGCTGTCCGCCCCAAAGCTCGTTCTCCACATGGGATGTGTCGGAAAGTGTACGTGTGCCAAAAAAGCCGTTAAGCGTCGACTTGATCTCTAGTTGTTCATTAAGCGTTATGCGCCTTGGGCCGACAAAGACGCCGAGTTGCTCGATGGGCCACCATCCAAAATTGAACTCGAGGCTGTCAAGCGAGGATGAATAGTTTGAAGAAAGGCCTATATCTCCCCGTACTAGATAGATCCCGGGCCTCTGATACTGCATCCAGACTATACCGGAATTGAGGTCCTTCCCGGCTGTGCCGTCATTCCAGTCTACGATGAAATAGCGCATGTTGGCCTCAAGCCCTTTCGGGGTCTTGTAGGAGGCGCTTAGGTTCACACCGGGCGAATAGTCGAAATCGTATTCATTTGAATTGAGAAATACTTTGCCGCTATGCTGGTACCTTCTCGCCAGGATATGGTCGTCGCCGCTCTCACGCTGGAGGATCAGCGTACCAAGGCTGAGCTTAAACTCCGATCCGTTGTCGGTTTTGACTGTGCTCTCGGCTGTCTCGGCAAATGCATTCCCGGTAAAAGAAAGGCCCAGTGCAACTGCAAAACTCAACGCACAGACACCACAATAAAACAACTTCCGTATTCCCGTAAATTTCATGTAATTCCTCCTTAGTTATAAAATATAAAGCCTCACTATATAATAATTAGGTTTCACATATCAACACAAAAATTAAAATATTTTAACTATTGATTATAATGTTTTTGTTTGGCGTATGGAAGAGTCTATTGAAAAGACATTACGTGCAGAAAAATAGACATGGGCCGCGTGCGATTTTAATTCTTGCAGCTCAAGATGGCCCTGGTCTCTTCGACCAGGCCGTCGAGCGAAGTGTACCGTGGCTTGTAACCCAGGGCATCGGCACGTCTGTTGAGTGAGTAGTAGTTGCTTTTTATACCAGTGGCAGAAGGGGCCTTGCGCGCGTCGGTTATTTTGAATTTCAGACCGAACTCCTCCTTGAACCGGCCCAACATCTCAAACTTGCCGACCGGCTTCAGGCTGTAGACGTCATAGACCTCGTTCAATGTATGTTTTTCAATGCAGTGCCCGATCAATGCGAAGAGGTCTGCAGGGTGGACGTAGTCGCGCAATATGTCGTCCGGCCCGGTCACGAACTCCTTATTGTCTTTGATGCAGTTGACGACCTCGGTCATGAGGTAGCTTGTGCTCAGGTCGATGAACCTGCTGAAATAGCCGAACACCCGGAGGTCGACTATATTGCGGTTTGCAGCCGCCCGGTGCCTGGCCTCGGAGCAGGCCTTGGCCATGCCGTAGTATTCGTTTTTTTCCAGGTTGTTTATATCGAAACACGCGCGGGCAGTCACGTCTACGGGTGAGGAGAAGTTCGTACCGTAGGCCGCGCCGCTGCTGAAGTTGATATAGAGCGCACCGGGATGTGCATGCAGGTATTCAAGCACCATGTTGTCGTAGGTTTCGGTGATGCTGAATATTGATGCGGCGGACTCTATTAGTTTCCCCGGGTCGCCTATGCCCACGCAATTAATTATTACGTCGTACTCATGCCAGTGGAACCCGTCGTAGGAGTCCGCGGAGAAGTCCGGCCCGCAATCGATACTGGAGAGGAAATCGGCCAGCACTTCGGGTGAGCGCGTGAAGAGGTGGAGGCTGTTGCCGGTTAAACTGCAAAAGCCGTCAACAAGGCCCTTGGCGATATGTCCGGTCGCCCCCAGGATTGCAATGTCAGGCATAATTGTCTAACTCCGATACGAGTGTCTATTCAAAATATCCTATACCATGGTGGGGTTTAAGTCAACCAGTGAGTCCACGGCGCAGGCTGTGACGCTGGCACTTGCATCTGCGGCAGCCAGTCAAGATTGTTTTTGATTTTAGCGTATAAACATGATATAACCGTATGTATTATTTGAGGCTTTAAGTAACCACAAAACACGAAGGGACCCAGGGACCAGGTTGACTATTACTAAGAGCGCCAGTAAATACTTCGATGCAAAAGATATAGTCGCAATAACTGCCATATATGTTCTGGCCCTCGTGCTGAGGCTACCCTACTCATGGGAGTTCCATCTTGGCGGAGACCCGGCGAACCTGATCAAGCTGGCCTGGAGCATGCGCTACGCCAACTCATGGGACACACTGTCCGGCATAATGTATTCGTTCGGGTACTCGTTCTTCATCTTGCTTGCATCGTATATTTTGCCGGACATGGACAAGGCGGCCTTTGCGGTCTCCATCCTGTTCGGGTCGCTTTCGTGCGTATTGGTCTTCCTGATGGGCCGGAGGCTTTTCGGGTTTTATACAGGTCTGGCCGCCGGTATTGGCCTGGCGCTGTTCCTGCCGCATATACACATCTCGTCGTCGCCGCTTAGCGAGTCCACATATATCTTCTGGTCTCTGGTCTCGATCTCGATGCTCATCGCGGGAGTATTGAACCCGAAGCCGCTTTACTGGTACGCTGTAACAGGCGCCGTCGCCGGTTTCACGTTCATAATCAGGCCGGAGATCCAGATAACCTTCGCGTTCATGGCCGCCTTCGGCCTCTTCCTGCTCTATAAAAGGAGCGGTGTAAAACCCGCGAGGCTGGCAATGATGGCCCTGCTGATGGGAGTGACGTTTCTGGCCGTGGACATTCCGAAGGTCGTTTGGATACACAAGGTTGCTGGCACCTGGATGCTGGAGAACCGCAAGAACGCCACGATTGGCGGCACCGACGCGATACAGAAGGCGCTGGCGAGCAATGCGCCCTACTGGGATTTGAAGTTCGGCTACGAGGAAAGTATTTACGGCCTCTCGGGCAGAGGTGAGCTGAACTTCACCGAAAGCCGCTCCTTTGGCCGGTGGTTGCTGGAAAACCCCGGGGCGAGGCTGTCATACTACGGGCAGAACGTCGTCAAAAGCATCAAGAACCTCACGAAGCCGTTACTCCTCCTGCTTGTATTGACTGCATGTGCCGTCGTGTTGGGCGGGAGGGAGCTGTTTGACAAGAACATCCTTCTGCTCCTGTCTTTTTCCCCGGTCATGTTCATCCCGTTTTTTTACAGCCTCGGTGGCGGGTCGTGGTACGGGCGGCCGGAGGCGGCTGTCGTCTATGCCCCGGTACTGGTGCTGTTAGGCGCGAGTGGCCTGGTGCTTGTCCTTGAAAGGTTGAAGAAACTGCAAGGTATGGGAAAGACCGCTTCCTATGCCCTCGCGCTGTGTGTAGCCTTGTTCTGGACAGCGCCCGCGGCTGCCCTTCCGGTAGAGCTTGTAAAGAATTGGGGGACCCCCGGCCCATTAAACGAGAGCGTCATGCTGGACCAGAGCATGGGAGCCTGGATCGACCGGAACCTTCCAAAAGACGCCAGGATCATGACCAGGTCGTGGGAGATATCGCGTTACTCCAACAGGGAGAGGGAGGTTATCCCATTCGCGGAACTTCGAGGCGTGGTCGACTATGCCAGAAGGAAACACGTTGATTACATAATAGTCGGCGGTGCCAGAGAATGGTACCGGCCGCAGCTGGACTTCCTGATCCCTCCCAACAACAAAGCCAGCCGGAACCTGTACGAGAAGGACCTGGACTTGATAGCAGAGTTCGAGACGCAGGAAGTCGACGGCAATGTCTATCAATACAATGCGGCCGTGTACAGGGTGAAATATCCGTAAGGGAATGGCCCGGCTCGCTGTATTGTTGCGGGCAGATACCTAAAAAATAAATCCGCGCATATTGCTCCATCCCCATTTTGACTTTCCAGCGGCCATGAACATAGAGCGGCCTAACTGGCTGTCCTTTAGGATTATTTTGATTTTTGCCCTCAAACATGGTATAAATGCCAATGGATTGTGAGCTTTAATGCAATAGACAATACTGAATCTTGCGTCACTCTGGGTCCGGAGTTTTTCTTAGGGGCCGGTATTTAAAACGGGAGGGGAAATTGAAGGTCGTCATACTTGCCGGAGGATACGGCACCAGGATAAGCGAAGAATCCCACCTGAAGCCAAAGCCCATGATAGAGATAGGGGGGCGCCCAATCCTCTGGCATATCATGAAGATATATTCCCATTACGGTTTCAATGACTTCATAGTCTGCCTCGGATACAAGGGATACTGCATAAAAGAGTACTTTGCAAACTATTTCCTGCACGAATCCGACGTTACGTTCGATTTCAAGAACCAGGATTCCAGGATCGTCCATCATCATTATGCCGAACCGTGGACGGTGACTCTTATAAACACCGGCGTCGATACCATGACCGGCGGACGCGTAAAAAGGGTGCGCAAGTATATAGGGGACGAGCCGTTCATGCTTACTTACGGCGACGGCGTGAGCGAAATAGATATCAGCCGGCTGGTGGAACACCACAAGTCTCATGGCAGGCTGGCGACGGTGACATCTACGCAGCCTGTAGGCAGGTTCGGCGCACTCGACTTGAACGGCGATAGCCTGGTAAAGGGGTTCCAGGAAAAACCTAAAGGCGACGGGGCCTGGATAAACGCGGGTTTTTTCGTATTGCAGCCGGAGATATTCGATTACATAGACGGCGACAGCACGGTTTTTGAGAAAGAGCCGCTCGAACGCCTGGCCAAAGACGGCCAGTTGATGGCTTTCAAGAATGCTGGTTTCTGGCACCCCATGGATACGATGAGGGACAAGAACCTCCTGGAGGACCTCTGGAAAGAGGGCAGGGCGCCTTGGAAGGTATGGAATGATTGACCCCGGTTTCTGGAAGGGCAGAAGGGTATTCCTTACCGGGCACACGGGCTTCAAGGGTTCCTGGCTCTCCATGTGGCTGACTTCTCTTGGCTCGGAGGTGACAGGATACGCCCTCGAGCCACCGACCGTCCCAAGCCTCTACGATATATGCGGTGTGGGTGGGCTGATGAGGTCGGTTACAGCGGACGTCCGGGACGGTGAGTCGCTTGCACGCGCCATGGGTGAGGCAAGGCCGGAGGTCGTTATACACATGGCAGCACAACCTCTGGTGCGCGACTCGTACAAAAATCCCGTTGAGACATACAATATAAACGTAATGGGTACCGTGAACATGCTCGAAGCTGTGAGAGGCTGCAAGGGCGTGAGGGCGGTAATAAACGTTACGACAGACAAATGTTATGAAAACAAGGAATGCCTTTGGGGCTATAGCGAGGACAGCGTTCTTGGCGGTTACGATCCATATTCCAACAGCAAGGCATGCTCCGAGCTTGTTACCGCATCCTACAGGAGTTCGTTCTTCAACCCGAAAGATTACGCCGTCCATCATATAGGTTTGGCCACGGCAAGGGCCGGCAACGTCATAGGAGGGGGAGACTGGGCGGTGGACAGGCTTGTACCCGACTGCATCAGGGCCTTGCTGGGCGGAGAAAAGGTGAGGATAAGGAACCCGCACGCCATCAGGCCGTGGCAGCACGTCTTCGAGCCGCTGTCCGGATATATGATGCTTGCGCAGAGGCTTTATGCCGACGGCCCGGCATTTTCGGAGGGCTGGAACTTCGGCCCGCACGAGGACGACGCGAAGCCGGTCGAGTGGATAGTCGGCAGGCTCTGCTCCATGTGGGGAGAGGGAGCGGGCTATGAGATAGACGAAGGTGAACACCCGCACGAGGCAAACTACCTCAAGCTCAATTGTGCGAAGGCACGTGCGGAGCTGGGCTGGAAGCCCAGGTGGGGGCTCGACAAGGCGCTTGAGAGCATTATCGAGTGGACGCATGCATACAGCGATGGTCGGGACATGCGCGAGGTGTCCCTGAAACAGATAAAAGATTTCTCGGAAGAGATTGCCTGATACGGAGGGGATTTGGAGCCGGACGAGAAGATGCTTAGGGACGAGGTCATTGAGGCGGCAGGCCGTTATTACCGTGCTGTGCACGCCCCGAAGAAGACGTTTGAGCCCGGCGACAGGATTTCGTATGCCGGCCGTGTCTTCGATGAAAAAGAAATTACTATGCTCATCGACGCAACGCTTGACTTCTGGCTGACGACCGGCCGCTTTGCGGAGAAGTTCGAGAAAGATTTCGCTTCATTCCTTGGTGTCAAACACTGTTCTCTGGTCAATTCCGGCTCGTCCGCAAACCTCCTCGCGTTCATGGCCCTTACATCACCGAAGCTGGGCGACAGGATGATAAGGCGCGGCGACGAGGTCATCACAGTCGCCGCCGGTTTTCCGACGACCGTCGCCCCCATCGTACAGTATGGGGCGGTACCGGTATTCGTAGACGTCAGCCTGCCAGGTTATAACATCGACTGCTCCCAGCTTGAGGGCGCGCTTTCTAAGAGGACGAAGGCTGTCATGGTTGCGCACACCCTGGGGAACCCGTTCGACGTCGGGAGAGTTCGCGAGTTCTGCGACAAGCACGGCCTCTGGATGGTAGAGGACAACTGTGACGCCCTCGGCTCCCGAATCAAGTATAAGGGCGAGTGGCGATATACCGGGACCATAGGCGACATAGGCACTTCGAGTTTCTATCCACCGCACCATATGACTATGGGTGAAGGTGGTGCGGTATATACCAGCGACGATACGCTCAAGAGGCTCGTCGAATCGTTTCGCGACTGGGGGCGCGACTGCTGGTGCCCGTCGGGTAAGGACAATACCTGCAGAAAGCGGTTCGAGAAGCAGTTCGGTGAGCTTCCTGCCGGATACGACCACAAGTACGTCTACTCCCATTTCGGGTACAACCTCAAGGTGACCGACATGCAGGCCGCGATAGGCTGCGCCCAGCTTGAGAAGCTGCCGTCATTCATTGAAGCAAGAAAGCGTAACTGGAAGAGGCTTCGTGAAGGCCTGGACAGCCTGTCAGGCAGGCTTATCCTCCCCGAGGCGTCCGATGGCTCAGAACCATCCTGGTTTGGTTTTCTCCTTACCGTGAGGGAGGGCGTGGGATTATCAAGGGACGGGATAGTTGCCCGCCTGGAATCCAAGGGCATCCAGACACGTATGCTTTTTGCTGGCAACCTGGTGAAACATCCGTGCTTCGACGAGATGAGGAAGAGCGGAGAGGGGTTCAGGGTGGCAGCCCCGCTGGTAAATACGGACCGCATAATGCGGGACACGTTTTGGGTGGGGGTCTTCCCGGGCCTGACAGAAGAAATGCTGTCTTATATTTTGCGCGAGATAAGGTCTTGCTGCCTGTGAAAGTGAACATGCATGGCCGGTTTTCGCGGGAGGTCGCGGTTTGAAAGTCTCGGATTACGTGATTGATTTTGTTGCCCGGCAGGGCGTATCCCACATCTTCGAGTTCATCGGAGGGGCGATCACGCACCTTATCGATTCTGCCGGTAAGCGGGACGACGTTTCCTGCGTGTCCATGCACCACGAGCAGGCGGGTGCGTTCGCTGCGGAGGCTTACGCGCGCATGAACGGAAAGCTGGGCGTTGCGATGGCTACGAGCGGCCCAGGCGCGCTCAACCTCATGACCGGGATAGGGAGCTGTTATTTCGATTCAGTACCATGCCTTTTCATAACCGGGCAGGTCAATACCTATGAGTATAAATACGACCGGCCTATACGCCAGATAGGGTTCCAGGAGACGGACATAGTGAGCGTGGTGAAGCCGCTCGTGAAATACGCGACGATGCTGGCCGACGCGAAGCGTGTGCGCTACGAGCTTGAGAAGGCGGTCTATATCGCACAGGCCGGCAGGCCAGGCCCTGTGCTGCTGGACATCCCCATGAACATCCAACGTGAGCATGTGGAGCCCGAGGCCCTGGAGAGCTTTTACGGGAGCGACGAGTTCAAAACCCTTGCCCGCGCCGAATGTCCCAGTGGGGCGATATCAGATACGCTGGAGCTGCTGTCCAAGGCGAAAAGGCCTATAATCCTCGCAGGCGGCGGTGTGCGTGCTGCGGGAGCCGCGGATGAGTTTCGCGCCTTCGTGGAAAAGACTGGCGTGCCGGTGGTCTGCTCTCTGATGGGGCTGGACTCCATCCCACACAGTTTGCCCTCGTTCTTTGGTATGATAGGCGCCTACGGAAACCGGTATGCGAACCTCGCGCTCGCAAACTGTGATTTTCTGCTCGTGTTGGGGTCACGGCTTGACTCCAGACAGACCGGGACAAGGCCTGACACCTTCGCGCGCGCGGCGAAGAAGGTGCATGTTGACATAGACGCGAACGAATTAAACGCGAAGGTGAAGGCTGATGTTGTAATCAACTGCCACATCCTGGACTTCCTGAAGGCAGTGAACTCAGCGCCCGGTTTGAATGCCAAAGTTGATTACGATGCGTGGTACAAGAGGCTCGACGGCTACAGAAAACGCTACCCCACGCACGCTGAGCAAGAGCCGCAGACTATAAACCCGAACCTGTTCCTGGAAAAGCTTTCCACTCACTGTTCGGAAGGCGACGTAATATGTCTGGACGTGGGGCAGAACCAGATGTGGGCGGCCCAGTCGTTCAGGCTGAAGGATGGCCAACGGATGATTATATCTGGCGGCATGGGCGCTATGGGCTTCTCCCTCCCCGCGGCAATCGGTGCAGTCTATGCAGCGCCAGGCCATAACGCGATAGCTATTTCCGGTGACGGAGGTATCCAGATAAACATACAGGAACTGGATACCGTGGCGAGGCACAACCTGCCTGTAAAGATGTTCGTCCTGGACAACGGCTGCCTGGGGATGGTCAGGCAGTTTCAGGACATGTATTTCGATGGTCGGAGGTACTCGACAGTCATAGGATATGGACGCCCGAACCTGCGCGCTATTGCTGAGGCGTACGGTATCCCGGTGGCGACAATAGACTCCCTTGAAGGAGCGGATAAGATTATAGATGAAGCATTAAGCGCTACCGGCCCGTTTTTCATCGATGTGAAGCTTGCGCTAGACACGTGCGTGAACCCGAAACTGGTGGTAAACCGCCCGCTTGAGGACATGTCTCCGCATCTTGACCGCGATAAGCTCAAGGATGAGATGCTGATAGACCTTGCCGAGGAAAAGGACGTGCCCAAGTGACAGGAGAGAGAAACCAATGCCGTTCATAAGCATCGTCACCCCCTGCTTCAACGAAGAAGAAAACGTCGAGGAGCTGTACAGGCAGGTAAAGGAAGTGGTGGAGAGCTTACCCGGCTATACCTATGAACACATATTCATAGACAACGCATCGAAGGACAGGACCGTACCGATATTAAAGGGGCTGGCCGCAAAAGACAGGAACGTAAAGATAATAGTGAACAGCCGTAACTTCGGGCACATACGCTCACCCTACCACGGCTTGCTCCAGGCCAGCGGAGATGCGGTCGTGCTTATGGTCGCCGACCTGCAGGACCCGCCTGAGCTGGTCCGCGACTTTGTAAAGAAATGGGAGGAGGGCTACAAGATCGTACTCGGCGTCAAGACCAAAAGCCGCGAGACCGCCGCGATGTTCCTTGTCAGGAAGGCGTTCTACCACTTCATAAGCAACCTCTCCGATATCGAGCTCACCAAGAACAATACCGGCTTCGGTCTCTACGACAAGAGGATCATAGAGATACTGCGGGAGATAAACGACCCGTACCCCTATTTCAGGGGCCTGATTTCAGATATAGGGTTTGAGAGCGCGAAGGTGGAATACACACAGCCCGCGCGGACGAGGGGGATAACCAAGAACAACTTCTATACCCTCTACGATATGGCTATGCTGGGGATAACGAACCACTCCAAGGTCCCGCTTCGCATCGCCGCCATGCTGGGCTTCCTGATGTCCATTATAAGCCTTCTGATAGCGTTAGGCTACTTCTTCGCAAAGCTCATCTTCTGGAACATGTTCAGTCTCGGCATCGCACCGCTTGTTATAGGGGTGTTCTTCTTTTCATCAGTGCAACTTTTCTTCATCGGGATAATAGGGGAATATATAGGCTCTATCCACACACAGGTGCAGAAACGACCGCTGGTGATTGAGAAGGAAAGGGTGAATTTTTAGAGGTTAGGGCAGGCCTTGTTCCGGTCCTAATGCGTCTGAGGCTCATCGACTTGTTGTGCCAGCTTGCACAGGTATTCCACCGCGCCCGGCTCCATATCGACGAATTGGATCCCTGCATGGGTCGAACCTCTACGCATAGAATTGAAACACTTGCACCAGACTACCCTTGAGTCGCATGTGACCGCCGTGTCCGTCTTGGGTAGTGTAAACTTCACCTTGATAACATCTCCGATGCCCACGAGTTCCGGAGTCTGAAAATACATCCCCGAACGGCTCAAGTTCAACCCAACTCCAAAAAATTTAGTTTGTCCCTTGTGAATGCTCACGATTGTTGGAGGGATGGGGAGCCTTATATCTTTCCTGTTGCAGGATTCAGGCAGGGTAGTAGACGTTTCCATACCGCTTGTTTTCTCCGGCATTTTGAACCATCAATAAGGTGAAAAGCAGTTGCATACTGAAAACACTTTACATGTTTATCATGCATTCCATGTATTGTCAAATATATACTTTCGTCAAGTTGCAATTATTATATGGCCCTAAACCTAAAGGATTAGTCTATAGCGATGGCCGCACCATCCATGTTTTTGTGGTAACTTATTTCTAATAAGGGGGTGGTCGCCAAAATGAAATCCCAAGCCCGCTTCGTCGTTAGTCTCCTGATTGCTTATCTAATTGTTTCAATAAATTGTGCCGCATATGCGGATTTCGCTGGCGTCAGGTCGTTTGCGTTAGGCCCGGACCAGAGCGTCATCGGGAAGCTCCGGTGGTCCTATGCCCTGAAGAGGGATACACTCCTTGACATAGCGCGGGATTACGGCCTGGGTTACAACGCAATAGCCGAGGCAAACCCTGGGATCGACCCGTGGCTGCCCGGCAACGGCGAAAGGGTTGCAGTACCGGTTTACTGGGTACTGCCAGATGCGAAGAGACAGGGGATCGTGATAAACCTGGCGGAGATGCGGATCTATTACTTTCATGCAGGGTATGTGGATACCTACCCCATAGGCGTGGGGCGTGAGGGCTTCGATACCCCACTGGGGGTGTATCATGTCACAGGCAAGGAAAAGGACCCATACTGGTATCCTCCCGAATCCATCAGACATGAAAGGCCTGAACTGCCGCCCGCTGTTCCACCCGGTCCGGACAACCCTCTGGGCGCTTACAAGATCACGACCGACCTGAAGGGTTATCTCATCCACGGTACAAACAGGCCATGGGGGGTTGGAAGGAGGGTGAGCCACGGCTGCATCAGGCTCTATCCGGAGGACATTGCCCGGCTGTACGGCAAGGTGACGCCAGGCGAGCGGGTCGAGATAGTTTACCAGCCTGTGAAGGTGGGGTTGGAGGACGGACGCCCGATGGTGGAGGTACACAAGGATTACATCGGCGGCATGGACCTCTTCAAGGAAGCCGTCGTCAGGTTATACGCCATCGGGCTTTTAGGCAGCGTTGACCCGTACAGGCTGCTGGGCGCAGTTGACCAGAAATCAGGTATCCCGACGGATGTCGGCGTTACCCTAAAACCATGAGAGTATCGGCCTTAAAGCCGTGTCATTTTACCAGATGTTTTTCGAACATCTTCTCGCTTTTCTCGGCCATCTCCTCGCACTTCTTTGCCGCGTCCCCGGCCCGTATTGCGGATGCATCGGCGGCGGTGGCCGAAGCAGCGGCCTGGCTTGCGGATGTTGCCGCGTCAGAGGCGGAAGCCTTGGCTTCGGCGGCTGAGTCCCTGGCCGCGCTCTGCGGAGGCCTCGGCCGCCTTTGCCGCATCCTCGGCCTTGACGGCATTGGTCCTGGCGGAATCGAGGAGCTGCCTGTCCTCTTTGCTCAATGTGGCGCAACCGGCAACCGTAAAGGCCGTCAGCAAAAGAACTATTGCAAGTTTACGTATCATGGCCGTACCTCCCGCATCAGTATTAAAGCCCGCAATATATTTTAAAATAAGTTTACCCCGATATTTTGAACTGTCAAACCGGCAGGGTTTTACCCTGTGAAGCGTCGGAAAAAGACCGATTTGACAAACTCAGGATTGGTGCTACAATATATTTAAGAGCGAGGAAAAAGTTTTAGGATCTCAAGAGGAAAACACTCATAAGAGAAGAAACCTCAAAAAGAAACTAAGGCTAAAACCTTGCTCTTCCTTTTTTACTTACTGTGCGGGGAATGGCTGAAAGGCCGGGATGGGAGAAGCCCCGGCCCCCAATCAACTAAAACAATATGACGGAGAGCGTAAAGAAACAGGCCAACTTCCGAGCGGAGGTCGGTCTTTTTTATTGCTGCTGGAAACCTCAGTTGCAGGCCTGATATAATAAAACCATGGAACACAGAAGAATAATGGCCATTGGCCGGTTGATAATATATGTGATGGCTGTCTTTCCTATCCTTGTACTGGCGAAAACGGCGTCCCCCGCGAGCCTGGAGACCACCTCGATCAAGAACAGGCCGTTCGTCGTGATGTCCATGATGGAAAAGGCCTACCAGAGAGTAAATGATTATACCGCGGTCTTCCACAAACGCGAGATGCGTGATGGCAAGGTCATGCCCGAGGAAAAGATATTCATCAAGTACAAGAAACCCTTCAAGCTGTATATGAAGTGGCTCAATGGCCCGCACGAGGGCAGGGAAGCCATATACGTGAAGGGCAGTAACAACAACGAGATGGTAGGGCATGAGTGCGGGGTGTTAGGCTTGTTCGACTGGAACCTGGACCCCAAGTGTGAAACCGCCATGAAAGAACAACGCCATCCCTTGACGGACATGGGGGTCGGCAGGCTGGTTGAAATAATATCCGGAGACGCCAAAAGGGCTGCGGCGGCAAAGCAGCTCAAGCTCGTATATCTGGGCGAGGATAATGTGTTCGGACACAAGGCCTGGCATATCAGGATGGACCTCCCGCCTGGTAAGGGTTATTATTCCCCGAGGTCGGACGGCTGGGTAGACGAGGAGTCCCACCTGCCCGTTAAAGTGATGTTGTATAGCCCAAAGGGTGAGTTCGAAGAAAGCATCGACTATTCGGACATCAAGCTGAACCCCGGGCTTTCGGATGCCGAGTTCGAGAAGGACTACAAGGAGTACAATTACTGAAAGGTCAAATCCGTTAGCCGCTATACCGGTGATGTTGTGCAGCATTGATGGTCTTTTCCAGATTTTTCCTGAACCTGGGATTCTCGGGCTCCAGACGGACTGCTGCCTGGTAACATCCGATTGCACTTTTCAGATCGCCTTTCTTCAGGAATACATCTCCGAGGTCGTTGTCCGCATCCGCATAGTCAGGGTCTAATCTCAGCGCAGCCTCAAAAGCCTCTATGGACTTGTCAAACTCGCCCAGCCTCCTGTATGAAATACCGAGGTAATCGTATGTGTCTTCGGCCGATGGGTCGCACTTCATTGCAGAAAGGTACTCTCCGACGGCCAGGTCATCCCGTCCAAGCCCTGCGTATGCAAGGCCGCGGTTGATATATGCCACAGTGTAATCAGGCTTCAGAGCGATGGCTTGACTGAACTCTGCCAGGGCCTTATTGTACATGTTACTTTTAAGCAGGGAATACCCGAGGTTGTTATGCGCCTCCGCGTATTCCGGTTTCAGGGCAATGGCATGGCTCAGCTCTTCTTGCGCCTTACCGTACATGCCCCTTTCAATCAGTGCCGCCCCGAGGTTGTTATGCGCGAAGGCAGACTCGGGTGCCTTCCTCGCCACATCAGCCCATAGTGTGTACTCATTCTTCCAGTCCGCGTTCCTAATGGCAGTCATTGCAAAGAACAGGGTTGCCAGTGCGAGGAAGCCGGAAACTGCCGCCCTACGGTTCCATTTCGCTAAGCGGGATATCATTAAAGAGACCAGCATGACAAACCCTGCGGAAGGGAGATACAGGTATCTCTCTCCCAGCATGCTTGGCCCGGTGATAGCTGGTATATAAAGGCAGGGCAAAAGTGGAACCATTATGAACAGAAGGCAGAAGAAGACCAGTTTGTCTTTTTTGAACGCGATATATGAAAAGACGGCAGCAACAACCGTTATGCCAACGCCGGCTGCCACGCGTGGGTCAAGCAAGGACGTAGCTCGCTTGAATAAATAAACGACACTGAGGTCTGCGGGTATGGCCAGCTTCCTCAAGTATGTCGCAAGGATGATGAATATGTTCCCATAAAAGCCGGTCTCGTTCACGGAGGTCACGCCTCCATGGATCGCATGAGACCTGATGCCGAGGTAAACTGATGCGGCCAGCGCAAACAAGGCGTATCTCTTTAAGATAAACGAAAGGCCCGGCCTACTTTTTGTTTAGCAACAGGTCGTATGCTATCAGCAGGCCCGGGAGGGTAATTGCGGGCTCCTTGCAGAGCGTACCCAGGAAAAAAGCAAGGACGGAAAGGTAGTAGTTTGCGTTAAACCTGCTGTCGGACCGGAGATAGAGGTAGAGCGAGAGCAGGCAGAAGAAGGCGTACGAGAGGTCCTGTACCCCGGAAACCCAGACGACCGCTTCCGTGTGTATGGGGTGCACGGCAAACAGGACCCCCGCCATCAGCGGGATGGAAATAAACCTTGATGGGTATTTGTTCTCGCTGAACAATGTCCTCGCGATCAGGAATACAAGGACGGAAGAACCGGCATGGAATATGATGTTTACAAGGTGGAACCCCCAGGGCTTGAGGCCGAAGAGGCTGTAGTCCAGGCTGTAGATGACGTGCATCATCGGCCGGTAGTAGCTGTTGGGCTCGCCTTGAATAAACCCCCATGCCTCGCTTAGAAATATATCCGGGAGAAATTTTACATCTTTTATCCAGGGGTTATCCAGCACCAGAAAACCATCATCATAAACGAATCCGTTCCAAAGCGCGTTTGCATAAACGGCCATTGAGACTGCTATAATCACCAACAGGGGGAACCGTAAATCGTTTTGGGCGGGTCTTTCGTGCAGTTCTTTCATTCGTGGCGCTCTTGTCAAGCCCAGCAGGCCAGAGTATTCCCCGTCCCAAAGATACTGGACGCGGAAATGTCGTTGCTATTCGGATATATTATTGCTATAAATATTCAAAATTACAAGCAAAAAGACCTGTCAGGCATAATATACTATTGCGCAGCCGCGAGGGCCTTTTCCAGATTTTCCCTGAACCGGGGGTTTCCCGGGTCCAACCGCGCCGCGGTCTGGAAATGTTCGATGGCACTTTTCATGTCCTCTTTCCCAGCATACACGATACCGATATTGTTGTGCACCTCCGCATCGTCCGGCCGTACTCTCAACGACTCCTCGTATGCCCCTATAGCCTTGTCCGCCATCCCCAGGTTGGTGTATGCGATACCGAGGTTCTTATAGGTATCATCTGGGAAAGGGTTACACTTCAAAGCATTGAGGAACGCACCGACGGCCAGGTTATACTGGCCGATCTTTGCGTAGGCCACACCGAGGTTGTCGTACGCCTCCCCGTAGTCCGGTTTCAAGTCGACGGCCTGAAGAAACTCTGCCAGTGCCTTGTCATTTGAGCCCAGATGGAAAAGCGAGATGCCGAGGTTGTTATGCGCCTCCGCGAAATATGGCTTCAGGGCGACGGCCTGGCTCGTCTCTTCTTGCGCCTTATCATACATGCCCATGTCAATCAATGCCGCCCCGAGGTTGTTATGGGCATCGGCAGACCCAGGCGACTTCTTCGCCGAATCAAGCCATAACGTGTACTCGTTTTTCCAGTCCGCATTCCGCATGATTGTACCGGCGGAATACATGGCTGCCAGCGAGAGGACTACGTAGAGAGCTATCGAGCGTGCCTTTGAGCCTGCAAGCCGTGAGATTAATATAGAGACCAGCATGACAAAGCCCGCGGAAGGTAGATACAGGTATCTCTCCCCCAGCATGCTCGGCCCGGTGATAGCGGGCGTATAGAGGCAGGGCGCAAGCGGGATTGTTATAGCCAGCAGGCAGAAGAAGGCCAACCTGTCTTTTTTGTACGCGATATAAAAAGAGGCGACGATTAGGGCAATAATAATGATGGCAACCGGCACGGACGCATCGGACAGGGACCCTTCGGGCCTGAAATCATAAAAAATCTTGAGGTCGACAGGAACGGCGAGCTTTTTAAAGTATGTCGCAAGGAGGAGCAGCAGGTTCATGTAATCCATATGCTCGCCGTGGCCGGCAGTCGGGGCCATCCGCCCGCCGAGTGCATAAAGCCTGAGTCCGAAGTACGCGGCAACGGCGAGGGCGAACAATGCATATCTCTTTGCGATAGTTGAAAAACCGGGTCTTTCCTTACTCAACAGAAGGTCATAAGAGATCAGGATCCCCGGCAGGGTAAGTGCGGGCTCCTTGCAGAGTGCCCCGAGAAAGAATGCAGCAATTGAGAGGTAATAGCGTGTGTTGAACCTGCCCTCGGATCGTATGTAGAGGTATAACGACAGCAGGCAAAAAAACGAGTACGAAAGGTCAGTTATACCTGCAACCCAGACTACGGCTTCCGTATGTATCGGATGCACGGCAAAAAGGAGGGCCGCCACCAGCGGGGCCGAGAGGAATTTCGAAGCTGGCTTGTATTCTTTGAGCAATACGCGAGCAATCAGAAAGACGAGGACGGAAGACCCTGCGTGGAAGATGATATTTACAAGGTGGTAACCCCAGGGCCTGAGGCCGAAGAGGTGGTAGTCCAGCATGTATACTACATGCATTATTGGCCGGTAGTAGTTGCTGGTGTTACCGCTTCTGAAACCCCATTCATCGCTCAGAAATATGTTCGGGAGAAACCTTGCATCCCTGATCCAGAGGTTACTCAGTATCTGGGTCCTGTCGTCGTAGACAAAACCATTTGCCAGGGCGTTCGCATAAACGGCCAGAGAGACGGCTATAATCAGGAATAATGGAAGCCGGAGTTCTTTCCAGGCGGGATTCTTGGATGTTTGTGTCATTCCCTGATGCCTTTATCTAAACCTGTAGCTCGAAGATGCCCCTGTTTCAGTGACACAGGGCCGCGAAAGCACAAAGATATTACGCCATATTTGTCTTTCCTATGCAAGAAAAAATCAAATACAACATGATATATCAAGGGCTCCGGTGTTACTCCGCTTTGCTTCTTGGTGTTATTTGGTGTTCTGTTAGAAGAATGTTAGAATAACTGGCGATTAATCATGAAGGTCGCAGAACATAACAACCTTGATCTTCCTCGCCCTAGTTAACATTTAAATGGTCTAATTTATTCATTTTGACGAATCCTTGATGCTTCTCCATTGTATATTGACCCCCTTTTGACATTCCTCAAGATAGACTAATAAGCATCGAGAGCAGTTATATGCATCCGGGGGGCTTATGAAAGACTTTATATTCCTTGCCACTACGTTATTGGTTTTCCTGTCGGGCATCTGGTTTGTGGACGCCTGCGAACGTTTGAGGAGGTAGAAAATGAACCCGTTGTATATTATTTCGGGAGCGATAGCCGTTGGGCTTCTCGTTTACCTTGGATGGGCGCTGTTGAAGCCGGAGGCCTTCTGATGAACAATTACGATTGGCTTCAGGTTATTGTCTACTTCGCCGTCTTGTTGGCCCTTGTAAAGCCGCTCGGCGGCTTTATGGCCCGGGTGTATCAGGGAGAAAAGACCTTCCTGACGCCTATCCTCGGGCCTGTTGAAAGGTTTGTATACCGGATTGCGGGCATTAATGCCGAAGAGGACATGGGCTGGAAGCAGTACGCCAAGGTGATGCTGGTCTTTAACCTGCTCGGCTTCCTCGCGGTATATGGACTGCAACGTTTTCAGGGATTGCTACCCTTCAACCCGGCTGGTCATGCCCGCCGTGTCGCCGGACTCGGCGTTCAACACCGCCATAAGCTTTGTCACCAACACAAACTGGCAGGGATATGCGGGCGAGAGCACGATGAGCTACCTTACGCAGATGCTTGGGCTAACGGTGCAGAACTTCCTGTCTGCGGCGACGGGCATGGCGGTACTTGTGGCACTGATAAGAGGATTTGCACGTCATACCACGAAAGGTATAGGCAACTTCTGGGCCGACCTCGTGCGTACCACGCTCTATATACTTATCCCGCTGTCCCTTGTTTTTTCAATCGTGCTGGTCTCGCAGGGAGTGGTGCAGACCTTCAGCAAGACGAAGACGGTTACGCTGGTCCAGGCCACGAAGGACGACAAAGGGAACGGTTGTCAGCACGCAGGATATTGCCGTGGGTCCCGTGGCGTCCCAGATCGCCATAAAGCAGCTCGGCACAAACGGAGGCGGGTACTTTAACGCCAACTCGGCGCACCCGTTCGAGAACCCGACCCGCTGACTAATTTCCTTGAGATGCTCGCAATCACTCTTAATACCGGCGTCGCTCTGCTATACCTTCGGCGTCATGGTGGGAGACAGGCGGCAAGGCTGGGCGGTGTTCGCCGTAATGACAATAATCTTCGTCTTCGTTCCTGGCCGTCGACTGTCTGGGCCGAACATCGGCAACAACCCGATGGTCGCAAAGGGCGTGGCAGCGGCTGGGCAAACTTCGGGGGTGCAGCCCGGCGGCAACATGGAGGGCAAGGAAGTCCGGTTCGGCATCACGAACTCCGCGCTCTGGGCCACGGCCACGACCGCGACCTCGAACGGCTCCGTCAATTCGATGCACGACTCCTTCATGCCGCTCGGCGGGCTCGTGCCGCTCCTGCTTATCCACCTCGGCGAGGTGATTTACGGCGGGGTAGGCTCCGGCCTTTACGGGATGCTGGTCTTCGTGATAATAGCGGTATTCGTGGCGCGGGCTGATGGTCGGCAGGACGCCGGAATACCTGGGCAAGAAGGTCGAGTCGTTCGAGATGAAGATGGCCTCGCTCGTTGTCCTGATCCCGGTATTCTTCATACTTGATCGGTACTGCGATAGCCGTGGTTATCCCGGCGGGGATCGCGGGCGCGTCAAACCCCGGCCCTCACGGGTACAGCGAGATACTCTATGCGTTCTCGTCCGCAGGCGGCAACAACGGGAGCGCGTTCGCGGGGATAAGTGCGAATACGCCTTTTTATAATACGGCTGGCGGCATAGTAATGTTCTTCGGCAGGTACTTCCTGGCAATCCCCATTCTGGCGATTGCCGGCAACCTGGCCGAGAAGAAGAAGGTGCCGGTAAGCGCGGGCACGCTGCCGACGCATACGCCTCTTTTTATCGGCTGGGTTATTTCGGTAATACTGATAGTCGCGGCGCTCAGCTTCTTCCCGGCGCTTGCGCTCGGGCCGGTGGTCGAACATCTGATGATGGTGAGTTAAGGAGAAATAAATGGAAGACAAAGAGACCCTTAAAAAGAAGGCCCCTGCATATTCCGGGCTGTACAGGCGCGCGGTGGTCGAGTCCGTGTGGAAGCTCGACCCGCGCAAGATGATAAAGAACCCGGTGATGTTCGTGGTCGAGGTCGGGAGCGTACTGACGACCGCCTTGTGGGTGCAGGCCCTTCTGGGGCACGGCGAGGCCCCGACCTGGTTCATCGGCAATATAACGCATGTGGCTCTGGTTCACGGTGCTCTTCGCGAACTTCGCCGAGGCGCTGGCCGAAGGCAGGGGCAAGGCCCAGGCGGAGTCGCTCAAGAAGATGCGTAAGGAGACCCAGGCGAAAAAGATTGAAAAGAGCTTCTGCATAGGCAAGGGCGTCAGGCCGGAAGACAGGTGCATCTACGTCGGTATCCTCCGCTGAACTTCAGAAAGGGCGACATCTTCCTTGCCGAGGCGGGCGACCTGATACCCGCCGACGGCGAGATAGTCGAGGGCGTGGCCTCGGTAAACGAGAGCGCCGTCACGGGCGAGAGCGCCCCGGTCATACGCGAATCCGGCGGCGACAGGAGCGCGGTCACGGGCGGCACTACGGTGCTTTCGGACTGGATGATAGTGAAGGTCACCGCCGACCCGGGCGAAGGCTTCATAGACCGGATGATAGGCCTCGTTGAGGGAGCCAAGACGGCAGAAGACCCCTAACGAGATAGCGCTGGGTATACTGCTTGCCGGGTTCACCATCATATTCCTTGTGGTCTGCGCGACGCTGCTCCCATACTCGCTATACAGCGTCAAGTCAGCCGGGAGCGGCACGCCTATCACGATTACCGTGCTCGTCGCGCTCCTCGTATGCCTGATACCGACGACCATCGGCGGACTGCTCTCCGCCATAGGCATAGCGGGGATGGACAGGATGATAAGGAGGAACGTGATAGCGACGTCGGGCAGGGCGGTCGAGGCCGCGGGCGACGTGGACGTGCTGCTTCTCGACAAGACCGGCACCATCACGCTCGGCAACCGCCAGGCGGTGGAGTTCATCCCGGCAGGAGGCGTTGACGCAAAGGAGCTTGCGGAGGCCACGCAGCTATCGTCTCTCGCGGACGAAACCCCCGAGGGCAGGAGCATCGTCGTGCTCGCCAAGGAGAAGTACGGCCTTCGGGGGGAGACGGTGCACGCTTCCGGCGACCATGCCATGCACTTCATTCCGTTTACCGCGCAGACGAGGATGAGCGGCGTTGACGTGAACGGGGTCAGCATATAAGGAAGGGGTCACCCGACGCCATGATATCTTACGTTGAAGAACTCGGCAACAGCGTGTCCCAGGAAGTGCATGACGCAGTGGACAAGATTGCCCGTACGGGCGGCACGCCGCTCGTGGTGGCGAAAAACGGCATGGCAATCGGCGTCGTGCACCTTAAAGGACGTAGTCAAGGGCGGCATCAAGGAGCGTTTCGCGGAGATGAGCCGCATGGGCATCAAGACCGTCATGATAACCGGCGACAACCCGGTTACCGCCGCCGCAATCGCGGCAGAGGCAGGGGTGGACGACTTCCTGGCGCAGGCCACGCCCGAGGCGAAGCTGAAGCTCATACGTGAGTACCAGGCGGGCGGCAGGCTTGTCGCGATGACGGGCGACGGCACGAACGACGCGCCCGCGCTCGCGCAGGCGGACGTGGCGGTCGCCATGAACACCGGCACCCAGCCCGCGCGCGAGGCCGCGAACATGGTGGACCTTGACAGCAACCCGACCAAGCTCATAGAGATAGTCGAGATAGGCAAGCAGCTTCTGATGACGCGCGGCGCGCTGACCACGTTCAGCATAGCGAACGACGTGGCGAAGTATTTCGCTATCATACCGGCAGCCTTCGTCTCCACGTACCCCGCGCTGGGCATGCTCAATTTCATGCATCTGAAGGCCGCGATACTCTCGGCGGTGATATTCAACGCGCTTATTATCGTGTTGCCTGATCCCGGTGGCGCTTAAGGGCGTCAAGTACAGGCCCGTTCAGCGCGGGGTTGCTTCTCAGGAACAACCTTATGGTCTACGGAGTAGGTGGCATCATCGCGCCGTTTCATAGGGATTAAGCTTATAGATATGGCTTTGACGGCCATAGGGCTCGTGTAAAAGGAGATATGATAACCATGTTGAAAAACCTTAAACCGGCAATTGTCATACTGGCCTTGCTCAGCGTACTGACAGGGATTATATATCCACTGTTCGTTACTGCCATTGCCCAGTTGGCGTTCCCGTCGAAGGCGAACGGCAGCATCATCTACAAGGACGGACGGGCAGTCGGTTCGGAGCTGATAGGCCAGGCCTTCAGCGACCCGAAATACTTCTGGGGCCGCCCATCGGCGACTTCCGGCTATCCGGATAATGCGATGTCCTCCGGCGGTTCGAACCTGGGCCCGACCAACCCGGCGCTCGCGGACGCCGTAAAGGTGCGCGCATCGGCATTGTTGGCGGCGGACCCTGGCAACAAGTCGCCCATCCCCGTTGACCTGGTGACGGCTTCCGGGAGCGGGCTTGACCCGCACATCAGCCCCGCCGCCGCACTTTATCAGGTGCCGCGTGTCGCGCGCGCAAGGGGTTTGTCGGAGGAAATGCTGAAGGGGTTGGTGGCAAAGCACACCGAGAAAAGGCAGTTCGGCCTGCTCGGAGAAGAAAGGGTAAACGTGCTTGAGCTAAACCTCGAACTTGACGCAAGCAGGCCATGAATACATTGAATATAAATGAAGTATGGTATATTTTATAACTAAAGAGGCCGAAAAATGACTGAAAAACCCCGACCCGACCCTGATGCACTTTTGGCCCGTGTCTCAGCGGAGGAGCACGGCAAAGAAAAAGGGAAGCTCAAAATATTCTTCGGCTATGCAGCAGGGGTGGGTAAGACCTACGCCATGCTTGAGGCCGCCCACCGCCGTAAGGCCGAAGGTGTGGACGTTGTTGTCGCGTATGTAGAGACCCATGGTAGGGTTGAAACTGAAGCCCTCCTTAAAGACCTCGAACTAATGCCGCGAAAACAGCTCGAATACAAGAGTGTCACACTCCCTGAGTTGGACACCGATGCTGTCCTTGCCAGAAAGCCTAAAATAGCCCTCGTCGACGAACTTGCCCATACCAACGCCCCCAGTTCTCGCCACGTAAAACGCTACCAGGACGTGGAAGAACTACTTTCCGCAGGTATAGACGTCTACACGACCCTGAATGTCCAGCATCTGGAGAGCCTGAACGACATCGTCGCCCAGATAACCGAGGTCACCGTCAAGGAGACCGTCCCGGACAGTGTTATCGACGAGGCATCGGAGATCGAGCTTGTTGACCTTCCGCCGGATGACCTACTTCAGCGCCTGCGCGAGGGTAAGGTCTACATGCCCGAACAGGCGGCCAGGGCCATCCAGAAGTTCTTCAAGCCGGGTAACCTCATTGCGCTTAGGGAGATATCCCTCAGGCGCACGGCGGACCGTGTTGACGAGCAGATGCGCGCCTACATGGAAACCCTGTCTATCCTGGGGCCATGGGCTGCAAAAGAGCGGCTTGTCGTGCTTGTCAGCGGCAGCCCGTTCAGCGAGAAGCTTATCCGCAGGACGCGCAGGCTTGCAGACGAGCTGAAAGCGGAATGGACGGCTGTTTATGTAGAGACGCCTGGCAACGACAAGTTCATTCAGGAAAACCGCGAACGCGTCTGGCAGTACCTCAGGCTCACCGAGACGCTCGGCGGGAAAACGGCCACAGTGACAGGCGCTTCAGTAGCGGATGAAGTTATAGACTTTGCCAGAAAAAGTAATGCAACCAAGATAGTTATGGGCCGCCCAATCCGGCCGCGATGGCTGGAGCTTCTGCATGGGGCGGTAGTTGACAAGGTTATACGCAAAAGCGGGCCGATTGACGTCTACGTCGTCAGCGCCACACCAACTGGGAAAAAAGCAGCAACACCCCGGCCGCGGGTTGGTGTCATAGCCTGGCGGGATTATGCATGGAGCCTTGCGCTGGTCGCGGCCGCAACGCTGGCGGGAGAGATAGTAAGCAATTTCCTCTCCCCAACGAACCTCGTGATGCTTTATCTTCTGGCAGTGGTCATATCCGCGCTCAGTTTCGGACTTGGCCCGTCTCTTGCCGCCGCATTCTTCGGAGTATTGGCTTTTGACTTCTTCTTTGTCCCGCCACACCTGACTTTTGCGGTGTCTGATACCGAATATTTTATTACATTCGCGGCGCTATTTATCGTCGGGACGGTCATCAGCAGCCTTGTTTCCAGAGTACGTAACCAGACGGAGGCTTTGAGGGCCAGGGAAGCCCAGACCGCGAAGATATATGCTTTGAGCAGGGACCTGGCCGCAGCCCTGAACCTCGAAGAGATTGTAGCCGCCATAATCCGCCATGTAAGCGATAATCTGAATGCAAAGACGGCAATACTTCTTCCTGAGCAGGGACGGTTGAATTTAAAAGCGGCAAGCCCGGAAGTGGTATTGGACGATAATGAGAAATCTGTTGCGCTTTGGGTATTTGAGCACAAGCAGGCTGCTGGCCGTTTCACTGACACATTAAGGTCTTCCAATATGCTCTATATGCCGCTGCAGACAGCAGGCAGCGTCGTAGGTGTTATTGGGGTAGACCTTGGAGCCGGCAGCTTGTCCATTGATCGGAGCCAGATACTGGAAGCCTTTGCCAACCAGGCCGCGGTTGCCATAGAACGAGGCAAGTTTGTTCAGGAGGCAGGTCAGGCACAGGTCACGCAAGCTACCGAGCAGTTGGAACGGTCGTTGCTGAATTCAATATCCCATGACCTTCGCACGCCGCTCGCCTCAATAACAGGGGTACTGAGCAGCCTTAAGGAAGAAGGGCATCACTTGCAACCCGAAGCCAAAAGCGAGCTTATAGATACCGCCCTTGGAGAGGCGGGCCGCCTTAACCGGTTTGTCAGAAACCTGCTTGATATGACCCGGATTGAATCGGGCGCACTCAAGGTCAACAAAGAACTCTACGAGGTACAGGATCTTGTCGGAAGTTCTGTTATGTCTCTTGGGATGTCTGCACGTTCACGGGTTGCCTCGACCATCGCCGCTGTCCCGCTCGTGCCTATGGATTTCGTGCTTATGACACAGGTTCTCGTAAACCTTATGGACAACGCCCTCAAATACTCTTCGGCGGATTCTGAAGTCGAAGTCGAAGCCAGGGTCAGGGGCGGACTACTGGAGATATCGGTATCAGATCGCGGCCCCGGCATCCCGGAAAATGACTTGCAAAAGGTCTTCGACAAGTTCTACCGCGTCCACCGTCCAGAGGGAGTCAGCGGCACCGGCCTTGGGCTTGCCATCTGCAAAGGGATAGTGGAAGCGCACGGCGGACTTATACGGGCCGAGAACATGGAGGGCGGAGGCGCGAAGTTTACAGTAATGCTTCCTCTATCTGAGAAAGGGGTAAAGGCCGCTTGAATAATAACCTTCCGAAGGTCCTTATAGTTGATGACGAGAAAGCCATCCAGCGTTTACTGAGGAATGCCTTGAGCGGCGGCGAGTTCTCTTTGCATGAGGCGGGTACCGGGCAGGAGGCGCTCGCAGCAGCAGCCCAGCTTAGTCCGGACCTCATCATCCTCGACCTTGGGCTCCCGGACATGGATGGGGTGGAAGTGCTCCGCCGCCTCCGTGAATGGTCGCAGACGCCTGTGATTATATTGTCCGTGCGGGAGAGGGAAGGCGATAAGATAGCTGCCCTTGATGCCGGGGCCGATGATTATGTCACGAAACCATTCGGCATCGGGGAACTTCTCGCAAGGATGCGTGTAGCCCTTAGGCGTTCCATGCAGGAGGCCCCGGAGCCTGTGTACAACATAGAAAACCTAGAAGTTGATCTTCATATGCGCAGGGTGCAAGTCAGAGGGACTGAGGTAAAACTTACGCCAACGGAATACGACCTGCTGAAACTGTTGGTTACCCATGCCGGAAAAGTCCTTACTCACCGTAATATCCTGAGCCAGATATGGGGGCCGACATATTTAGAACAGCCGCATATATTGCGCGTCACGATAAGCAATCTTAGACATAAGCTTGAGCCTGAACCCGACCGTCCGCGCTACATACTGACAGAGCCAGGGGTCGGTTATCGTCTCAAAGCCAATTTTTAAGGGCGTCTGCATGACATTTTTTAAGAGTGCCTCGATAGTTTTCCTCCTTGCGTTATTAATCTCATCTTTCCCGTCCCAACCCATTGAAGCCAACGGCATGGATTGGAAATATTGGTCGGACCTTGGGCGGGACTACATTAATTCGGACAAGTATGAAGATGCGGTCGAGGCCTACAAGAAGGCCGTTGTACTAAAGCCAGACGATGCCGATGCGTGGTTCTCGATAGGCTACGCATACGACCACCTAGGCTTGTACCATGAGGCAGCCGAAGCCTACAAACAGGCCGCTGCCATCAGGCCATATGATGCCGCTATCCAATACAACCTTGGTTCCGTATTCATAAAATCAGGCATGTACAAAGTGGCGGTCGAGCCGTTAAAACAAGCTGTAAAATATAATCCCAAGCTTGCCGATGCATATCTTGACCTCGGAATAGCATATATCAATCTGGGTGCGTACAGTGAGGCAGCGGATTCCTTGAAGGAGGCCATAAAATTGAGGTTCGCCTTTAAATCCGCTTATTATAACCTTGGCCTAGCCTATGAAAAGCTGGAAATGTACGACAAGGCGGTTGACGCATATCGCCAGTCTGTTAATATTGACCCTGATTATTCTGAGGCGCACTATGCCTTGGGAGAGGCATATATCCATCGAAAGGACAAGGATTCTGCCATGGAGGAATACAGGGTGCTACAACGGACCAATGGGCAACTTGCGGATAAGCTGTATCTGAAAATTGAAACCGTCCCGTCCCCCTGTGCGAGTCCATGAGAACTGAGCGCGTCTTAGTGAATGGCAAATATTCCGGTAATAGTATTATACGTGAGGGAGCGTGAAGGCGGATTTCTGAAAATTTGGCTTTGACGCGGAACAGGTAGTTTTTAAAATTCTGTTAGAAGTTTGTTGGAAGAGGGGAACAAAAAAGGGTTAACCGTGAGGCTAACCCTTTTATTTGTTTGGTAGCGGGGACAACACCAGAACCAAGGGAATTGACGATAACTCTTGAACTGGTATAATTAATGGGGACAGGTCAAAGCAAGTTCGATAAAAAATGAACTTTACGTAATATCTAAACAATGATGACAAAGGAGCTTGCCAGACATGTTAAAGGAAGAGCAAGTACATGTATTAACGCTTATGCATGAACTGGAGAAGAACTTGGGTATACTATATACGCTTTTCTCGGAAAAGTTTCCAAATTACAGTAAACTCTGGGATCATCTCAGCAGAGAAGAACAAAAACATGCCGAAGAAGTGCGTAAACTTTACCAAAACAGCTATAACGGTCAGGTGATATTTGAAAAAGGTGATATTAAAGCTGAACATGTTCAGTCGATAATTGATTACATAAAGAATGTTAACGATATTGCTATGCGAGGACAATTGACTGCACAAAAGGCCCTTAGCATAACCTATGATTTCGAGAGCTCAGTTCTTGATAAAAGTTTGTTCAATCATTTTGAAGTAGCACTTCCATTTGTAAATGTTATTGAAGGGTTGCGTACAGAATCTCAAAAACATGCATTAATGGCAAAAGAAGAGTTAGACAAATTCCCCGGGCCATGAAGCTTGACAGCATACTGGGCTTTGACGAGGAACAGGTAGCTTCTAAAAATCTGTTAGAAGTTTGTTAGAAGATGTTAAAAAAAAGAGGCTAGCCGGTAGGCTAACCTCTTGATTTTTTTGGTAGCGGGGACAGGATTTGAACCTGCGACCTTCGGGTTATGAGCCCGACGAGCTACCGGACTGCTCCACCCCGCGACATTGAAAGGCTATTATAGGATAGATAATCGTTAGTGTCAACAATTAAGTTACCTAAATACGTGAAATTACTTAAGGCTGAGCATATAATCGGTAAGCTCGTCCAGTTGCTGCTGGGAGAGCTGGTCGAACTTGGGCATTATGGAGCCCGGTGTCATCTTCTGCGGGTCCTTGAAGTGCGCGATAAGCCAGGCCTTATCTCTGGTTGCGCCCACTTTGTCAAGCGGAGGCCCGACCTTTCCGCCCACACCGTTTATGCTGTGGCATGAGGCGCAGCCAAGCGACAGGTACAGCTTCCGCCCCTCGGTGACGGGTTTCGGTGTTACTCCGCCTGAAGGCGCTACAACCGCCAGCATCGTTAGGGCTATGAATCCCGCAATCACCAGACCCCATGCAGCAATGGCCTTTGGCCTCTTTTTCGGGTCGCGCTCGGGGCTTCTGTCGATGAACGGCAAGAGCAGCATCACCGCAACGAAAAGGTTGGGTATGACAAAGGTGCCGACCATCTCGTATTTGCCCTCGGTGTAGTGCAGAAGCTGGAACAGGAAATAGAAGTACCATTCCGGGCGCGGGTTGTATGAATGGTCGGTCGGGTCGGCTAGCGCTTCGAGCTTCGCGGGGAAGGCGTTGGCAAGGGCGAGCATCAGCGCGAAAGCGAAGAATACCAGCACCATGTCCTTGAATACCTGGTCTGGGTAGAACGGGTCTGCCTTTTTTACCTTTGTGAGGTCCCACGGCCCGCCGTGTCCAAGGAACTGTAGCAGGGTAAGGTGCAGGCCCGCGACCAGCGCGAGCGTCCAGGGGAGTATCTGCGTGTGTATGGTGAAGAACCGCGTGAGGGTGAGCGCCGAGATGTCCGCCCCGCCCCGCAGTATGCGTACCACCAATCCCCCGGCCACCGGGGCCGTGCCCGCCACGTTGGTGCCGACTACCGTGGCCCAGTATGCCTTCTGGTCCCAGGGCAGCAGGTAGCCTGTGAACGCGAAGCCGAACACCAGGAACAGGAGTATCGTCCCGCTGATCCACATCAGTTCACGCGGCTTCTTGTACGCGCCGTATATGAATACGCGGGAGGCGTGCAGCATGAGCGAGACTATCATGACGCTCGCACCCCAGAAATGCAGGCCACGGACTACATACCCGAATGTCGCCTCATGCTGGATGAACTGTACAGCACCGTATGCATGGTCGGGCGCGGGGACGTAGTATATCATCAGGAACATCCCGGTGACCACCTGGTTTGTAAAAAGGAAAAGGTTAAGCGCGCCAAGGCTGAAGATATAGCTCGCCCCGCCCAGTATGGGCTTCCGAAGGAGGTCCCTTGCGACTTCGCCGGCTCCGCCGGTCCTTGTGTCAAGCCATTCCCCTATGGACATGTATCCTCCAGTATCAGGCCTCGACCTTGGTGGCTATACCAAGGCGGAACTTCTCATATTTTACGTACAGCTTGCCGTCTTCCATCTTCGTGGGAAGGGTGTCGAGCGGCCTAGGAGCGGGGCCGCCAAGGACCTTGCCGTCGATATCGTATACGCTGGCATGGCATGGGCACTCGAAGTGCCGTGTCTGTTCGTCCCACCTGTAGCCGCAGCCGAGATGCGGGCATATTGGGGAGAAGACGGTGAATATGCCATCCGGCTTCTTCACCACCCAGACGTCGTGTTCCACCTTCTCCTCCACCCATCCGAGTTTCACGTTTGAGACGAATGGCAGTGACTTAGGCGTATTTACGTCTAGATTTGCGACGTCCCCGACAAGCGACCACTGCTCCTCGCTCTTGGCAAGGGATGGTTCTACAAGGTATGATGCAAGCGGGATAGCGTAGCCTATGGTGATTGCCCCGGCTATACCTCCGATTGCGTAACCGAGAAACTTCCGGCGCGAATCCGAATAATCCTCCGGCATCCGTCCTCCTATTAATAAAAGGCTAGTCCTCTACTTCGACTTCTTCCATGGTGATAGCACCGGTCGGGCATGCCTGCTCGCAGGCGCGCAGGTCCTTGCAGGCCTTCGGGTGTGTCACGGTGGCCAGGTCGTTCACCATCTCAAGGACCTCATACGGGCAGGCGGCACAGCAAAGCCCGCACGCGGTGCAGAGGTCCGGGTCGATAACGGGCAACATCATCTTCATCTCAAAAGCCTCCATATTGACTGCAAACAACTAATTTATCACAGACGCCGGAAAACGGCATTTAATTTTTAAGGCCGTCACGTACGGCGATGCCGATAGCGGACGGGTCGGTTATTACCGTGATGCCTGCGGCTTTCAGCGCATCGACCTTCGCGGATGCCGTACCGCTGCCGCCCTGGATTATAGCACCGGCATGGCCCATCCTCCTGCCCTCCGGCGCGGTAATCCCGGCCACATATGCGAATACCGGTTTGGGGTAGGCCGTGGCCTTGATATACTCAGCCGCATCTTCTTCGCTTCGCCCGCCGATCTCACCGATCATAAGGACCGCCCCGGTTTGCGGGTCGTCCCTGAACAGGGAAAGACAATCAACAAAGGAAGTGCCAATCACAGGGTCGCCGCCGATGCCCACGCAGGTGGACTGCCCCAGCCCTGACGAGGTCAGCTGGAATACAGCCTCGTAGGTGAGGGTGCCGCTGCGGGAGATGACGCCTATAGGGCCCTTCTTGTGGATGTAGCCGGGCATTATCCCGGCCTTGCACTCGCCCGGCGTAATGGCTCCAGGGCAGTTGGGGCCGATAAGCCTGCTGCCGCTATTGGCTATTGACCGCTTTATTATCAGCATGTCGTTGACGGGGATGCCCTCGGTTATGCATGCTATAAGGTTTATCCCGGCGTCCGCCGCCTCAAGGATGGCATCCGAGGCATACATGGCGGGGACGAATATAACGGATGTAGTAGCCCCGGTTGCGGATACCGCTTCGCCCATGGTGTCGAAGACCGGCACGCCGAGGACGGACGCCCCGCCCCTTCCGGGCGTAACGCCTGCGACGACATGCGTGCCATACTCGAGCATCTGCCGGGTATGGAAGCCACCCTCCCGGCCTGTGATGCCCTGGACGACGACCGTTGTATTTCCATCGATCAGTATAGCCATCAGGCGTCGCTCTTTATCCTTCCGACTGCAAGTTCGCCGGCCTCGCGCATCGACCCGGCGAAGATTATGCCGAGCCCGGATTCCCTCAGTATCCTCTCGCCTTCATCCCTGTTGGTGCCCTCGAGGCGTACGATGATCGGGACGTCCGGTTTGACGTCCCTTGCCGCCGCAACTATGCCCTTTGCCAGCACGTCGCAGCGGAGTATCCCGCCGAATATGTTCACCATGACCGACTGTACCTGCGGGTCGGCCACGAGAATCCGGAGCGCGGCAGTGATCTTCTCCGAGTCCGCCCCACCTCCGACGTCCAGGAAGTTGGCCGGTTCGCCGCCTATGTTCTTGATCAGGTCCATGGTGGCCATGGCGAGCCCGGCACCGTTAACCATGCAGCCGATGTTGCCTTTGAGCTTTATATAGTTTACGCCCGCCTCTTTTGCCTTTAGTTCCAGCGGGTCCATATCCGATATGTCGGTGTATTTTTTCAGGTCGTCATGCCTGAACAGGCCGTTGTCGTCGATGACTATCTTTGCATCCAGGGCGACGAAGTCGTCGGTTTCCACCTTCACAAGCGGGTTCACCTCGACAAGTTCCGCGTCCGACACAAGGAACACTATGTGGAGCTTCAGGAGCAGGTTGACGAAGTCGGCAACGTCGTCCTGCCCGACACCTAACTTGTATGCAATCTTCCTTGCCTGAAACGGCTGAAGTCCGAAGACGGGCTCGATGTGTTCCTTTATGATCTTCCAGGGAGCAATCTTAGCAATTTCTTCGATGTCCATACCACCGGAGGCGCTTGCAATCACGACAGGCATCGACCTCTCTCGGTCGATGGTTATTGCCACGTAGTACTCATGCTCCACCGCCAGCCCTTCCTCGACAAGCACCTTCCTTACTGCCAGCCCTTCCGTCCCTGTCTGATGCGTGACGAACCTCTTGCCAAGCATTGAAGCCGTGGCCTCGACAGCCTCCTGGGCGCTTCGTACGGTCTTTATCCCGCCCGATTTGCCACGCCCGCCGGCATGCACCTGCGCCTTTATCACGGCAAGGGGCGAACCCAGCCTACTCAAAAGCCGCACCCGCTTCTTCAGGAGTCGAGACGGTCGTCCCAGCCGGGACCTTTATCCCGGTCCTTGAAAGTATCTCCTTGGACTGGTATTCATGAAGGCGCATATCTTTTTATCTTTCCAGCCAGCGTTTGAGGCCGTCGATTATGGACTCGCGGTTAAGCTTCGCGATAGAACCGACGAGCGGGATGTCCTTCGGACAGACACGGGCGCAGTTCTGTGCATTGCCGCAGTCGGCAAGACCTCCGCGCCCCCTTGCAACTGCCAGGCGCTCTCCCATGTTCATGCGGCCGGTCGGGTGCGAGTTTAAAAGAGTCGCCTGGTTCAGGACGGCCGCGCCCATGAACGGCGAGTCCGCATTCATCTGCGGGCAAGCCTCGATGCAGCAGCCGCACGTTATGCAGCGGGAAAGCGGATATGCGGCCTGTTGCTCCTCCGGGCTCATGAGCGGGCCGGGGCCCAGTCCCAGTGTAAGGTCCACATGTATCCAGGCGCGTATCTTCCTGAAGTTGTCAAAAAGCGATTTCCTGTCGACAACCAGGTCGCGCACAACGGGGAACTTTGAGAAGGGTTCGATCACCACAGGCGTCTCAAGCCCCTCCACAAGCGTGCTGCAGGCCTGCCTTGGTATGCCGTTGATAACCATCGAGCATGCCCCGCACACCTCCTCCAGACAGGAACATTCCCATGCCACAGGCGTGGTCATACTGCCGGTGCTCGTCTGCGGGTTTTTCTGTATGTCCTGCAGCAGGATAATCACGTTCATGCCGGGCCGAAAACTCAGGGCGAACTCCTCCCAGTAGGGGCGCGATGCCCCGTCCTTTGCCCGCCTTATCCTTGCAATGAACCTGTCGCCCTGTTTCATTTCATTTTGGCAGCCGGGTAATCAGACAAAAGCTTCCTGACTTCCTCTTCGACCGGGTAGGCCGGGGCCTCTTCCTTCCCCCATTTTATGCGCGTCTCCGCCGTCTTGTCGTAAAGCGTAGAGTTGTCCGCCGCGCTTATGACATAGAGGCGCGCATTTACAAATGTAGTCCCTGTCTCGTCGTCGCGGTTTGCGTCGACCACGGTTATCTTTACATATGCGTCGGTGGCTGACGGGATGTCGGACACCAGGATACCCTTTGCGCGGAGTTCCTTTGATGCCGCCGCCTTCAGTCCCCTTAGAAGGGAGAGGTCGATGTGGCCGTCGGCATCCCAAAGGTATACAGTCTTTATGCCGGACAGGCCCGGCGCTATTACGGCCTTCTCGCCGTGCGCACATGCGCCAATGAATATCACAAGTATCGCAACATACAGAAACCGTCTCACTTGTAGTCCTCCCGCCGTTTAACTGTTTTTATGTGCCTTCAATATGATTGCAAGCGCGATGGTCACCGCCGCGATGCCCGCAATATGCAGCCACGTCATCTTCCAGTCCACCTGCTGCAGGAACTCGGGGCCGTCCTCGAACCTCAGGCTGCCGATGCCTGAATACTTGACCGGGTACGCCGCCCTCAAACCGATTAAAACACCGCCCGCCGCTATCGCCAACTTCTGACCGATATTCATAATGCTCTCCAATCCTTTCTTACTCTATATCGTAATGTCTCTCCCTAGGCGTCAAGAGGGAGGTATCCACCGGCTCGTACTCGAACCTCGGGCCGTCAGCAGTATATACCGCCTTCGTGGTTTTCAGCCAGTTTGTGTCGTTTCTAACCGGGAAATCGGGTTTGTAATGAGCCCCGCGCGACTCGTCGCGGTTAAGCGCGCCGAGAGTGATTGCCCGGGCCAGTACCAGCATGTTATAAAGCTCCCTTGCGAACACCAACTCCTGATTGACAGTCCCTGAGTTGTCGACCATGCATATGCGGGAATACCTCTCCATCAGCTCTTTAATCATCTCGTCTGTTTTTTTAAGATTTTTGTTGTACCTGATTACGGTAACGTTCTCGCGCATCACGTCGCCAAGCTCCTTGTGGAGCTGGTACGGGTTCTCGGTACCGTTCATCTGCATAAGGCGCTCATTAACGCCTGATTGCCGCTTTGTTTCTGACTCGAACAACAGGGGGTTCAGATCACTCGATTTCTTGTTCAAGCCGGCTGCATATTCCACAGCCGATGCCCCGGCAGTCATGCCGTCGAATATGCAGGATACGAGCGAGTTCGCCCCGAGGCGGTTCGCCCCGTGGTGCTGGTACTCCGCCTCGCCCGCCGCGAAAAGGCCCGGTATGTTCGTCGCCATGTCGTAGTCCACCCACAGCCCGCCCATGTTGTAATGCACGGCCGGGAAGACACGCATAGGCACCTTGCGCGGGTCGTGTCCGGTGTAGGTCTGGTATATCTCCATTATACCGAAAAGCCGCGTATCAAGCTCATTCTTGGGTATGTGCGAGATGTCCAGGTATACGAGGTCCTGCCCGTCCACGCCCAGCCTCATCTCGAACACCACCTTGAACAGCGCCCTCGATGCGACGTCCCTGGGGACGAGGTTGCCGTATGCGGGGTACCATTCCTCAAGGAAGTACCAGGGCTTCCCGTTCTTCGGCACCCATACCCTGCCGCCCTTCTCCGCGCGCTGATTCCGATATCAGCCGCAGCTTGTCCTCGCCCGGCATCGCGGTGGGGTGCACCTGCACGAACTCGGGGTTGGCATATACCGCGCCCGCCTGATAAAGGCTTGAGAGCGCGCTCCCGGTGTTCACGATAGAGTTGGTGCTCTTGCCGAATATCGCGCCGATGCCGCCTGTCGCGGCCACCACTGCGTCCGCCGGGAACGACCGCACCTCCATCGTGTGCAGGTCCATCGCGGTTATACCGCGGCAGCGGCCATCGTAGTCTAGCACGGGTGAGAGGAACTCCCAGTTCTCGTACTTCTCAACGACTCCCTGCGATTCGAAGCGGCGCACCTGCTCGTCCAGCGCGTATACAAGCTGCTGGCCGGTGGTCGTGCCCGCGAACGCGGTCCTGTGGTACTTCGTCCCGCCGAACCTGCCGGAAGTCCAGCATCCCCTCCGGCGTGCGGTTGTACATCACGCCCATGCGGTCGGTCAGGTCTATTATGCCGGGCGCGGCCTCGCACATCTTCATGACGGGCGGCTGGTTCGCGAGGAAGTCCCCGCCGTATACAGTGTCGTCGAAGTGCTGCCAGATGGAGTCGCCCTCGCCCTTGAGGTTCTTCGCCGCGTTGATGCCGCCCTGCGCGCAGACGGAGTGCGAGCGGCGTACCGGGTGGATGGAGAACAGGAGAACCCTATGCCCGAGGTCGGCTACCTTTATCGTTGTCATCAGTCCGGCGAGGCCTCCGCCGATGACGATTATGATGTGTTTATCAGACATTGTTACCTTTACGCCCCTACATAGCACCTCTCCCACAAGAAGAGGAATTTGTTTCGACGATAGTCTATTTTTTCCCAGACTTTGTTTGCAATTGGCTTATAGTATCTTTATTAAATATAAATTCTAAATGGTTACCTTCAAACCATCCACCCGAAGGATCAGGTCTCTAAATAATTTATTGTATTTAGTTAATGCAGGTAAGTTTTCTGCAATGATTTGAACTCCCATTTTCCATCTTGATATGCAAATGTATATTCTTGAATCGTATTTCCTACAGGCAAATCTTTGCAAGTAAAGTTCAATACTCATTGCATCTGGAGAAGTCGCAGATTCGGTCTCACAAGTTTTTGCAATGAATACAATCGTTGCGATATAGGGCGATACTATTGAGTCAGTCTTTCTAATATCATATTTTATTTCTGATTTAGTAGTATCATCCCACTTTCGTATGATGTATTGGCCCTTATTAGTTCCCTCTTTAATTTGTATTAGTTTACCTGCAGAGCCATACTCTATCATTTTATTTATTAATGTCTCGAAAGATGATTTTACGCTTTTTTCATCAACGGCCCACGATAAGGAAGGATGGGCGCAAATCAGAATAAACAAAAGAAGCGTTACTTTAAAGTGCTTATGCATTTTGTCTCCTTTACCTTTATCCTTTCACTTCATGGGATAAAATATTTTTATCCCTCCGAAGTCCTTTGTTTGCCTCTATTAAGATAGGTTTAGGCAAAGACAAAAATATTAAGCTTTCCTGTAATAACATTCCGAGGAAACATAAAGACTTAATATTTCGTCTGATAAAGATATGGCTTCATCTGTGCTTATATTTTCAAATCCTTCCTTGTTAATGCTACTTAATTTGCTTTTAAGGGAAAGGGCTTCAGATTTATATTCATCGGGAATTTCATTTTCTTCAAGACTTACGATGTATTCTTCATATGCACATTTTAATTTTTTTGTAATTTCCTCTTCACCCATAAGAACTCGAACTGCATCCGATAACAACACCGAAGGTTTGGAATTTTTAATAGACATTTTCCCCTCCATTTTTTACAACTAGAACCACTCGCCCTTTGACGCATGGATAAAGGGAGGGGTTTTATC
>CAWJRJ010000033.1:0-15105 GCA_963845245.1 Nitrospirota bacterium | reverse complement strand
AGCTCCGTAGCCGTAGCCGAAACGAATTCCCAACCAGAACACTGGCGACCAATGTAGAGGTGAAATTCACATTACCCGAGCCGTCGTAGTCACGTTAGTGGAGCCCAGGTACCGCGCGCCCTCGCCGTAGCCACTTGTACTCTGGGTGGAATTGGCGAAGAACTCGATGCGGTAGTTTCGCGAGGGAATGCTGTTGAGGAAGCCGTTTATCGTGACCTGTGCGCCATCGGTCTTGACCACGGTTATCTCTGGCGTGTTCTGCAATCCGTTTGGACCGCTATCGGGATCGTTCGGGTCGTTGATCGTGACGCCGTCGTTGCCCAGGTCAATGCCGAGGCCACTATTGTTGTAGATTGAGTTGCCGAGGATCGCGTCTCCAGTGCTGGCGCCGGAGACAGTAACGCCGTTTCCGGCGGACGTATTGGCGATGATGTTTGAAGACCCGGCGACCGTGCCGCCGATCGAGTTGCTCGAAGCGTCAGCGAGCCAAACGCCGGCCGTGCCGTTGCCGATCGGCGTCAGGCCGTCAGCCCCGGTGCCGATGCGGTTTCCCATGATGAGGTCGGACATGGTGCCGTTGTAGAGCGCGACGCCCCGCTGGGAGTTTCCGGAGATGACGTTCCCTTCTCCGGCCGCCGTACCGCCTATGGTGTTGCCGCGGGAGCCGTCGATGTCGATTCCAGATGGATTGGACAGTGCGAATGCGCCGGTGATATCCAAGCCGATGTAATTTCCTTTGACGAGATTGTTGCTGGTCGACGCACTGAAAATGGAGACGCCTGCGATGGAGCACCCGAAATGACATTGCGCGCCCCTGCCGTCGCGCCGCCCACGACCGTGTTGGTGCCGCCCTGGATGAACACGCCCGAGTACGCGTTTCCCAAGGCGTTGCTTCCACTGGCGTCGGTGCCGAAGGTTCTCCTGAATCAGCGTACCGGATGCCGTGCCCTCGATGAGGATCCCGTTGCCGCTGTTTCCAGAGATGACGTTGCCGGCCCCGGAACGTCACGCCGCCGATGATATTGCCCGAGCTTTGCACGTCGATCCCTTGGTATGCGTTGCCCAATCCGCTCGTGCCGGAAATCGCGAGGCCGATGAAGTTGCCCTGGATCAGGTTGTTCGCGGCGGCTGGGGCCAGATAAATGCCATTGCTTCCATTGCCTGAAATGACGTTGCCAGCCCCCGCATTCGTGCCGCCGATCGTATTGCCCTGACTTGAAACGGTGATTCCGTCGACGGCATTGCTGAGGGCGACGCCGCCCGTTGCGTCCGTGCCGATATAGGCGCCGCGGATCGTATTGCCGCCCGCGCCACTCAAGGAAATGCCGGCTCCGGAGAATCGGTTGATCGTCATGGCGGAAACGGTGCTATTGCCGGCGGTGATGCTCAAGCCGTTCACGCCAGCACCGGCCGAGGCGCCGTTGAGCTCGATCAGCGGCGTGCCGCTGAAGCCCGGCTGGGTTGTGCCGTCGATAAGGACGGCGCCCGAAATGGTCGGCAGGGCTGACAGCACATTGATCGTGTGAACGCCGCCGCCTGCGATATTGAAATAGATCCGGTCCGCGCCGCCTGTGCCGTTGGCCGTGTTGTTAGCCGCGAGGATCGCCTCTCTCAGCGATATCTTGCCATCCGCGCCTTTGTTTGACAGGAGCGCGGAGATGGAAGTCGTTGTGCCGTCTGCAACGTCGTTGGTCGTGTCCACCGTCAACGTGTTGACCGTATCATTGTCGGTGTTGATAACCGACACGTCGCTCGGGTTAATCCCGCTGTAATTCGGATCGCTGCTGGTGGCCGGGGTGGTGATGATGGAATAGGGGATATTGCCGTCCGCCATCAGGTCATCCACGCCCGTGACTGTCACCGTCTGGGCCGTGCCCCAGTTCGGGAAACCGGTGAACGTCAGGCTCGTCGGCGAAACCGTTCCCTCCGTCGGGTCGCTCGACGAAAGTCCGATCGAGACGGAGGATGTCGGCGACGAGTTGAGCATGACGGTAAACTGGGCCGTGCCGCCGCTCTCGGTTGTCGTCAGGCCGTTGGTCGGCATGACGGTTATCCCGGCCACGGATACGATCGGGATATCCCATACAAAATCAAACGGTAGGACGTAGGAAGACGCCCCGCTGGTATTGGCTTCCAGTTGCGTGGTCATGCCAAAGCCCCAGCCGCCCCAAAGGCTGCACGAAAGAACGCTGTTGGTCGTCTGCGCAGCCAGCATGATCTGATCGGACGATCCTCGGATTTGCAATGTAATAACCGGCCGGGTCGAGCGGCACCTCATGGCCCAGGTCCAGTATCTCGGAGCCTGCGGGTAGGCTCGTGTCGATGGCCCTGAACCATTTCTTGCCTGCAAGCGCGGGGATGCCGATGCTCTGGGAGTTAAAGTCCGCGTTCAGGATAATGAACAGGCAGTAGTCGCCCAAGCGCGGATTTTACCTCGCCGCCGTCGAGCATGATGCAGAGTGTCCGCTGGTTGCGGGTCGCTCCAGTCCGGCCTGTCTTGGTTCTTCCCGTACCATGAGATATCCGGGATGTTGTCCGTGTCGAGGTCGGCGCCGATGAAGAACTTCCGGCGTTGCAGGATGGTATAGGTCTTCGTGAAGTTCACGGCCTTCTTGAAGAATGACACCATGTCCGCGTTCTTCTGCACCAGCTCCCAATCGAACCAGCTTATCTCGTTGTCCTGGCAGTAGGCGTTGTTGTTGCCGCACTGGGTGCGCATGAACTCGTCGCCGCCCAATACCATCGGTATGCCGGAGGAGAACAGCAGGTTGCAGAAATGGTTCTTCATGATCTGCTTTCGAAGGCCGATGATGCCCGCGTCCGAGCTATCGCCTTCCGCCCCGCAGCACCACGAGTTGTTGTCGTTCGTCCCGTCGGAGTTGTTCTCCTTGTTGGCGTCGTTGTGCTTCCAGTCGTATGAGACAAGGTCGTGGAGCGTAAAGCCGTCGTGGCAGGTGATGAAGTTTATGCTGTTGTATGCGGCCCTGCCGTCGTCGCCGTATAGGTCGGCGGAGCCGGTGAACCGCCGCCCCAGCTCGCAAAGCTGCCCGGCGTCGCCCTTGCCGAACTTGCGCATGGTGTCCCTGAACCTGCCGTTCCATTCCGACCAGTCCACGGGGAAGTTGCCCACCTGATAAGTCCCCAGGTCCCACGGCTCCGCGATCAGCTTCACACGGCTGAGCACCGGGTCCTGTGATACGGCGTCGAAGAAGGCCGCGCCCTTGTAATACATGTCCGAATCGTCCCGGCCAAGCACCGAGGCCAGGTCGAACCGGAAGCCGTCCACGTGCATGACCTCCGCCCAGTACCGGAGCGAGTCCATGACGAACCTTATCACCTGCGCGCTTGCGAAGTCCATGGTGTTGCCGCAGCCGGTGTCGTTCATGTAATACCTGTAAGGCTGGGTCGGCGTGCCGGTCAGGCGGTAATAGGTCGGGTTGTCCACGCCCTTCAGGCATAGCGTCGGCCCTCGCTCGTTGCCCTCCCCGGTGTGGTTGTATACCACGTCCATGATAACCTCGATGCCCGCCTTGTGCAGCTCCCGCACGAGCGTCTTGAACTCCTCCACCTGGCAGCCGGGCCTGCGCCTCGTGCCGTATGAGGATTCCGGGGCGAAGAAGCCGACGGTGTTGTAGCCCCAGTAGTTCGTCAGGCCCTTGTCCTTCAGGAAGTCGTCCACGAAGAACTCCTGCACCGGCAGAAGCTCCACCGCGTTTATGCCCAGCTCCTTTAAGGTACGGTATCTTCTCGATGAAGCCCAGGTACGTCCCGGCGTTCTTTACTTTGGAAGACGGGTGGGCCGTGAACCCCTTCAGGTGGGCTTCATATATGAACATCTTCTCAAGCGGGATATCGGGCGGGGTGTCGCCCTGCCAGTCGAATGCGTCGTCCACCACGATGGACTTCGGCACGATACTGCGTGTTGTCGCGGGTATCCATGGACCAGGTCCTTGTCGTATGCGTTCGGGTCGTACGCGAGCAGCAGGTTGTCTATGTTCTACGAATTTGCCGCTCAACGCCTTGGCATACGGGTCGATCAGCAGCTTGTGCTCGTTGAACCTCATGCCGTTGGCGGGCTCGTACCTGCCCCGCACCTTGTAGCCGTACATCTGCCCGGCCTTCACGCCCTGCACGAAGACATGCCATATGTATTTGTCCGGCCCTTCAAGCTTTATGGTGTCCGTCGGCTCTCCGTCCGCTTTGTCGAACAGCAGAAGGTAGACTTCGGTCGCGTTCTGGGAGTAGATGGCGAAGTTGACGCCTTCAGTGGTGAGGTTTGCTCCAAGCGGGTAGTTCTTGCCGGGGGAAAGCTTCTTACTCGTTGATTGCGTCAACTGACTGGCCATTACACCCTCCCCAACACCAGACTCGCGTTCATCCCGCCGAACCCGAACGAGTTCGACAGCACGTAATCGACCTTCGCCTTCCTGCCGGTGAGGGGTATATAGTCCAGGTCGCAGTCCGGGTCGGGGTCGGTAAGGTTAAGCGTCGGAGGCAGGTATTCCTCCTTTATGGCGAGCGCGCAGATGGCGGCCTCGATGGCCCCGGTCGCGCCAAGCGGATGCGCATGGAACGGCTTGGTGCTGCTCATCGGTATCTTGTAGGCATATTCGCCCAGCGCCCTCTTCACCGCCGCCGTCTCGTTCCTGTCGTTCATCGCGGTCGAGCTTCCGTGCGCGTTCAGGTAGCCTATGTCCGACGGAGTAATGCCCGCCTGCCGGAGCGCGATCGTCACCGCCTCGGCGGCGCACTCCCCGTCGTCCCGCGAGGACGTCATGTGGAACGCGTCGTTCGTCAGGCCGTAGCCCAGCACCTCGGCGTATATGCGCGCCCCGCGCTCCATCGCGCTTTCCATCTCCTCAAGCACGAGCACGGCCGAGCCCTCGCCCATGACAAACCCGTCGCGGCCGGAGTCAAACGGGCGGCACGAGCCTGCCGGGTCGTCGTTTCGCGTGGTCATGGCCCTGATAATCGTGAACGAGGCGAAGGTGAGCGGATATAGCGGCGCCTCGGCCCCGCCCGCAAGGATCGTCTTTGCGCGGCCCGAGCGTATCATCTCGAACGCCTCGCCCACGGCCATCGTGCCGGAGGCGCAGCTGTTGGAGTTGGTGATGTTCGGCCCCTTCAAGCCAAGCTCTATCGCTATGTGGCAGGAGCTTGACGCCCCGAACACCATCAGCGCCAGGTTGGGGTTGACGGATTTCAGGCCGCGTTCGCGGTATACGTCGTGCTGTTCCTCGGCGAAGCCCAGGCCGCCCAAGGCCGAGCCCATCACGATGCCTGCGTCGGAATTGGCGGAAAGGTCAAGCCCTGAGTCCTCCGCCGCCATACGCGCAGCCGCCACTGCAAAGGCGGAGAAGCGGTCGAGCCTCTTTATCGCCTTCTTGGAAGCGAACGTCGAGACGTCGAAATCCTTTATCTCGCCCGCGACCTGAGTCCGAAACGAGGAGGCGTCGAAGCTGGTTATCCCGGAGATACCGGACCTGTTGGCAAGTATACCGTCCCAGAGGCCTTCCCGCCCCATACCCAGGGACGTTATGGCACCTATCCCGGTAATTACCACCCTCTTAATTGCCCGTTGTCTGTCATCAGGCCGCTGCCTCCATTTCCGATTCCACTATCTGTTTGATCCGTCTCAGGGTCTTCCCGGCTATGTTATGGACGAAGAATTTCCCTATTATATATTTCCCTATAAATGGCCCGATTACCGGCCAGGGATGACTGAACTCGTGGGTGATGCGCACGTCCACCCACCCGTCGCCATTTTCGCTTATAATCCACTCGACGTACATCCCCTTTGTCGGCCCCTTGATGTGCCGGAAGATTATCTTTTTTTCGTGCGGGAGGGGTTCAAGTATGGAGGTCCATTTCACCGGGATACCGTCCCGGTGCGCCGCCATCTCGACGACCCTCGAACCGCCATTCTCCTTTACAAGCCTCACCCAGCGGTAATGCGGGAGGTGCACGGGCCACATCAGTACGTCGGACGCAAGCTCGAACACCCTCTTCGCCGACCCGTTTATGATTATGTTATTCTCGGTATACATACTCAACCAAGCCCCCATAACATACCTGAGTCCATCTCACGGAAGCAGTCGTCATACATAGCAAGCATCTCTGTCCTGTACTCTGCTTCCACCCTCACAGCCTTTTTCGTAAACGATGCGCACCAGCCGCACTCGTTACAGTCCGTGGACCTGCAGTTCCTGCCCCTGAACCCATCAAGGAAACCGTCCAGCGCCCTGTTGTCCAGATATACCGGGTCTCCATCGAGTGGCGCCAGCATCCCGCGCCTCTCGGCGAGCTTTTTAAGCTTCATAAGCCCGGTAAGCTTAACGGTACGCGGCCTGAAAAAGAATTTCCAGAATTTCAAGCCCGCGGCCAGTTTTCCCTCTTTATTGCCGGACTTGTAGCCGTAGGGCTGGATGAGGTCCAGCAGGTTCCCCTCAAACCGCCCTTCCGAGTATGCCTTGACCCGCATTGCCATGACCTCCGTGGGAGCGCCCCGTTCAAGCACCTTGAAGGAGGTATAGCCCATATCAGTGTAAAGCCTCAGGTCCTCCGGCCTTATGAACTCGGAGCGCAGGTAGTTCACCGGCTCCCTGAGTTTCTCATAAGAGCACTTAAGGGCGCAATAGTCAATGAAGAAGCCCCGGCTTATGTGTCCCTTCTGCGACGCGTGCGAGAGGTTCACCATATGCTGGCCTGAGAGCGGGCAGAACATCAGGCAGTTGGAATTGACAAGGAGCTGCAGCTCAAGACCGACCGCCTTCCTGATATTCTCCAGCAGCCTGAAGTCACGGTTCACGGAGATGGACTCAAGCGCGATGCTGTCCGCACCGGAATCCTCCCAGAACCGCGCCTTCGCGACCGAGTCAACCCTTGCATAAACCCCTATCCGCACCTTCAGGCCAGGGGCATATTTCTTTATCGCAGGCAGCAGGGACGGAAGCGATATTGTGACGCTCCCGATGCCGCACTCTTTAATAAAATCAAGCACGCGGTAAAGCTCGCGCCTGCCCGCCCTTGTATACTCCGAGTTGTCCAGGCACGCTGCATTAAGCAGGTAATTGAACCCGATTCCGTTTTCGGCAGCCTGCCTTACATGCCTCTTGAACTCATCCACTCCGGTCGGGGCAAGCATGAACGACGCGCGCCCACCGCCCATCTTGTCGGACGGTAGCTTTCCGAACAACTCTGCCACGGGGTAACCCCTGAGCGCTTCTATCAGCCCGCCGTCGAAGTTGGTCGCTACCGAAAACTTAATATTCTCCGTCATCTGCAGCCCACCAGCGCCATCCGCCAGAACGGATGTTTTAAAACCCTGAACCCGCTAAGTCCTGCCTCACCCGCAAGTCGTTCCAACTCTTCCGGGGTATAGGATTTCAGCACCGAGAGCAGGCCGTCATGCCTCGTGTAGCGGTTTCTGAGGAAAAACACGGTTATGAGGTAAAAGAGGAAGTATGCGATCCAGCTCCGCCTCAAGTCTCCTATTATACACCCCTTGCCTGCATACCCGGTAATATGCCCCAGGAACTTTACAGTATCCTCTTCCGTAAAGTGGTGGAGCGTGAGCGAGCAGGTTACAATATCGAACGACCCGGCCTTGAACGGCAGCCTGAACCCATCCGCACGCACAAGGGTTATCTCCGGATATCCCTCCACATAGCCCGCCGCAACCCTTATAACGTTCGGGTTTATGTCTACCGCCGTTATCTTCACGGCGATGCCTTTGCGCCTTGCCCAGTCTGCTATCGCTACAGGTATGTCCGCCGAGCCCGTAGCGACGTCCAGAACCCTTAAAGGCCCTCTTTCGCCAAACCCGGCAAGCTCGTCCAGATGCCTTAATATCGAACATTTGCCGCCAAGGAGGCGGTTCACCGTCCTGATATCGGCCATGCTCTGTGCAAACTCCGGAAAATCCCCCTGCTCGGAAGGGATATCGAGCAGTTCCTTCCCGCTCCTTCTATCAGGCAAGAATGTCATTCTATTTAATATATATTAAAAATTGGATTTTGTACAAAAAGGCAGGGAAGAATGGATGGTCCGTCTAAAGGATTTCCAGGTCCCCGGATACGACGCCTTCGGCGATCAACTCTTTAACGGCAGCATCTACCAGGCCTTTTTCGCCGTCTTCATACAAGGAGGTAAAGTCCTGCATCATCTCCGGGCTGACGACATGGCCCTTCGGCAGTACCTGAAACATCACCAGCAGTTCTTCTTTAATCTCGTTCAGGCTGCTCATAGTCATCTTGTCCAACTGCGGTTTATCACCCGCTTGCCGCTTATCATCATGTTCATATACCCCGCATAGCTCCAGAACGGGCTCGGGAGCCTCAGCGCAGTCCCGGCCAGCCTGAGTATACCGAGAGAGGAGAACTGGGTGTCGGACAGGAACATCGAACTCCCCAACGAGTTGAGGCCGTTTTTCAGGATGATCCTCGCCTCTTCCGGGGACATGTCCGGCGTGAAATAAAATGTTGGCATCAGCAGGCTGTCGTCTTTGCTTACTACCCCCTCGGCCAGGGCGTACTCGTGCATACCGGTCTGCGGGTAGATACGTATCCCGTTGGTAATAAACGCCTTGTCCTTGCGGGCCAGCTTCTCGTTGATGAACCTGACCGTCTTTTTTATCGTTGCCGGGCTCTCTCCGGGGCCGCCCAGGAGGAAGCACCAGAGCGCCTTGATGTTTGATTTACCGAGCAGTTCGGCGGCCCTGTGTACCTCAGACTCACTGAAGCCCTTCCTGAGCGACGTAAGCGTCTCGTCCGAGGCCGACTCTGGCGTGATGCCGACTGCCGTGATACCGGCCCGCTCCATCAGTTTTACCTGTTTCTCAGTAAGGCCTTTGGGCGATATTGAAGCTACGTGGAAATGCGCTTTCATCTGCCATTTTATGATCTCCTCCAGCAGGGCCTCCATGTAGCCCTCCGGCTGGTTGAATATGCTATCCACAAACTCGAAGGTGTGCGCGCCAGTCTTAAGTATCAGGTTTGATATCTCCTCGGCCACGACTGCCGGGTTCCTGAGGCGGTACTTCCTTCCTTCTATGCGGTTGTATGTGCAGTAGAGGCACCGGTTGGCACAGCCGCGTTTCCCCTGTATGGGAAGTACGGGCTCGTAACGGAGGTACTTCTTGATATCGAGCCAGTTGTGCATCCGTGGGCGGACTACGTCCGGGTGCAGGAGCCAGTCGTTGCGTTCATAGTCCGCCCCGTGGCTGTCACGGCATACCAGGCCAGGAGCATTGCGGAATATCTCAGGGTTATTAGACTTGAAGAAGTGGACCGCCGACACTTCTCCCTCTCCCACGATGGCATAATCAAGCCCAAGATACTCAAGGATCGCATATGGCATTATACTGACGCCGGAGCCGCCGAGGAGTATGCGGGCGCTTGTGTTTTCCTTGATAAGTCCGGCTATTTGCTTTAGTTTTGGTAGAAAGCTGTTGGGGGAAAGGAAATCGCCGTTGTCCACGTTCCTGACGGATATGCCTATGCCATCGGGGTTGAACCCCCTTATGGCATTCAGGAGCTTTTTGCGGCAGTCCTTCCTTTCAAAGGTAAGGTCCAGGAGTCTGACTTCAAAACCGGCCTGGCTGAGCGCTTCGGCGACCCAGGCGGCCCCGATAGGCGCTACAGGCTGGGGGGCCATCTCCTGGTTCGTACTGATTATTAAAATTCTGGAGACCATTTAATTTCCTTGCCAATTATCAAGAACAGGTCTGGATTATACCATATATGAAGTTTTTTTCAAGGCAATTACTGTACAAATCAGCTATTGGAATTTGATAAAATTGTCTTTACAGACTCCCTTTTATATGGAATAACTACCTATAATGAAAAAACATAAAGCTTTGACACCACTTATCTTCCTCGGTATTTTCATGGTCTCACTGGCTGTAATGGCGAAGCAATTCGCTGTCCCGGCAATATACTCTTCAGTGATCGACGATACTGCGCATTTTGTAAATTGGACCAGGCAGTTCGCTGATTATTTTAATGAAGGTATCTATTATCCGCGGTGGATGCCCGGCTCGTTTGCAGGTTATGGAAGCCCCACCTTCATTTTTTACCAGCCGCTTGTCGTTTTTATCTCAGCACTATTTTATTCAGCTACCCATGACCCTGTGGTTTCAGTCGCATTGATAAAGCTGACAGGACTTTTCCTCTCGGGGATATTCCTCTATTTCTTCATGAACGGCCTCTATGGCTGGAAGGCCGGACTGGTCGCGGCAATATCATTCATGGTGCTGCCTTACAGGGTTTTCGATGTTTATTACGGCGGTTTATATACCGGCCAGTTTGCCTGTGTATGGTTTGCGCCCATACTATACTATGCACGCAAGGCTGCCCTGGAGGAAAGTACAGGCAGGAATACCCTGTTGCTCGCATTCTTCTACGCCCTGCTCTGCGTTACGCACCTGTTTTCGGCTTATTTATTCGCGCCAGTCTTCTTTGCTTTCGGACTTGTTTCCGGCGGCAAAGGCAAGGTTGGCCGGACAGCGCTACGGCTGACCGCCGCGTCGGTGTTCGCATTTTTACTGGATGCCTTTTACCTGCTGCCCATAATCACGGACCGCCCACTGGTCCACTTTGAGGTTTTACAGGGTTCATGGTGGAGCGATTACAGGCAGAATTTCCTTTATTATTTAACTGGTCCTGCTGCCGTGCAGAACAACCCGGAGTTCTCTTATCAGGTCTTTAGAAGCATACTCTTGTCCGTTTTATTGGGTGGTGTCCTCTACATAGGCTCTGCACTGGTAACGGGCGTAAAGAAAAACAAGGAAAAGGATTTTTTTATCTCTCTACTATTATTCTCCATCTTTATGATGACTTCGTTGTCTTCTCCGTTGTGGGCGGTTATACCGGGGCTTAAGCTGCTCGCCTTTCCAGCCCGCTTTGCCCCGTTGACAATCCTGAGCGCGTCTTGCCTCGCAGGTATTGCGGTAAAGGATATCGAGACGTTGGTATCAGGGCAGGGCAAGACAGCCGAGGAAAAACGCCGTTGTTCTTTGTCATTTCGGCAGCCGCTATTTTGACGATGGCCCTGGTTTATCTCGATGCCGGGATCATAAAAAACAGCAACCGGTTTTACCGTCAGGAAATAGAAGCCTTGGCCGGCTCAGACATTCCGGAATACGTACCAAAGACCGTCTCGCTCGACTGGCTGAAACAAAAGTCCGCAGAAGACCCGCAGCGCCTTGTCAATGTGCCGGGTTCCACGGACGATGCTGCGGTAAAGCTGCTTAAATGGAAGCCTGTCCACCGCGCATTCACTATAAAACTATCACAGAGTTCCGACGTGCGGTTGCGAACTTTCTATTATCCGGGATGGCAGTGTTCGATAGATGGGCGACCGGGCGAAATCAAACCGGAGACACAGTCCGGGGCTATCCTGGTAAATGTGCCAAGCGGGGAGCACGAGGTAACCGTAGACTTTATGGAAAGTAGAAGCCAAAGGTCCGGGTGGCTGATATCCGCTGTTTCAGCCTTGGCAGGCTTGATATTTTATTTTGGCGTAATGCGAAGACGCCGGCGGGCGGGGAAATAGACCTGCGTCATGTTTTCCTGCAATTCTCCCAGCTTTATTGACATAAGACCCGGAATAGGCTATCATTCTGCGTTTCTTATAGCTTAAAATCATAATTTGAAAGGAGAAATAAAGTGGCATACGACGTGACATTCATGCCCGGCGACGGCATCGGGCCGGAGATAGCGGAGGCGACCAGGCGCGTACTGGAGGCAACCGGGGTCAAGTTCAACTGGGACGTCCAGGAGGCGGGCATCGCCGTCTTCGAAAAAGAGGGTTCACCCCTCCCCGACCGCGTGGTCGAGTCCCTCAGGAGGACGAAGGTCGGCATCAAGGGCCCGATAACCACTCCGGTGGGCACCGGTTTCAGGAGCGTAAACGTGACGCTAAGGCAGACGCTCGACCTCTACGCCTGCATCAGGCCCTGCAAGACCTACAAAGGCGTGCGGACCCGCTTCGAGGACATCGACCTGGTGATATTCCGCGAGAACACAGAAGACCTTTACGCGGGCATTGAGTACGAGAAAGGCTCGGCAGGGGCCAAGGCGTTGATAGAGCTGGTCAAGGCAAACGGCGGCAAGACGATATCCCCGAACGCTGGCATAAGCATAAAGCCGATATCGGTGGAAGGCTCAGAGCGCATCGTGCGCGCCGCGTTCCAGTATGCGCGCGACAACGGCCGCAAGAAGGTCACCTCGGTGCACAAGGCCAACATCATGAAGTTCTCCGACGGCCTCTGGCTTGAGGTATCCCGCCAGGTGGCCAAGGAGTTCCCGGACATCATATTCGAGGACAGGATAATCGACGCGCTTTGCATGCAGCTCGTCCAGTTCCCCGAGGAGTTCGACATACTCGTGCTCCCCAACCTCTACGGCGACATAGTCTCCGACCTCTGCGCGGGCATCATAGGCGGCCTGGGAGTCGCGCCCGGCGCGAACATCGGCACTGCCGGCGCGATATTCGAGCCCACGCACGGCTCCGCGCCCACGATTGCGGGCCAGAACAGGGCGAACCCCGTCGCGATGATGCTCTCCGGCGTTTTGATGCTGAACTACCTGGGCGAGAAAGACGCCGCGAACAGGATGCACAAGGCGGTCGCGGACGTTATCGCCGAAGGCAAGGACGTCACGGAAGACTTAAAGCCGAAGGCAGGCGACAAGACGGCGGTCGGGACGATCCAGATGGCGGACGCGATAATAAAGAAGATGAACGGGTAAATATTATTACTGGCTAAAATCTAAATCGTAGGGGCCGACCATCGTGTCGGCCCTTATTTTTTATTCAGTTTTAAAAAATTACGTTTTTTATCAATTAGGAAGCCAACGAGTCCAAATAAGGTTCCCCAAATTATTCCATTAATCAATCCAATCCATAAATAACCAAGGCCAGCCACGACTATCCCAGGTTTTTGAATGTTTAGTAAAACGGCAAGTTCAAATCCAATGCTTGAAAGAATAGATAAAAATAAACCCATAGCTACAATCGGTAAACCAATGCTACCAAGCATGGCCCCAAAGCCATAAATTCCAAATGAAACCGGATTTATAATGACCCCAAAGGATGCGCAGGTTATAGTCCACAATTTTTCCTGTCTACATCTCTTTGCCCACTTATAACTCAAAACAGGAATTATCAAAAAGAGCAAGAGAGTAAACATAATTAAAAAAGTTTTTATCATATCAAAATAATATATTAATTAGCCCATAAGTCAAGTAATTCCCTCACAGCCTTTGTTCTTCCTTGACATATAAGCCAGAAAGTTAGATAATCCATATATCTAACATATGGAGAATTAAACCATGCTCGTAAACGTAATGGAAAAAGGGCTCGTCACGCTGCCGAAGAAAATCCGGGATGAGCTGCATATCGCCCCCGGCGACGCCGTGGACGTGGAGGTGCGGGACGGAGAGGTCGTCCTGCGGCCCGTGAAGGTGATACCCCGTAGCCAGGCGTACTTCTGGACGGAGAAGGTGCAGAAGCGCATAAAGGAATCGGAAAAGGACATCGAGACCGGCAGGTACAAGGACTACGACTCTGCGGACAAGCTCCTGAAAGACCTCCACGGTGAAGATTAGGCTGACCGAGACGTTTAAAAAGGACTACCGCCGCCTGCCGAAGGAAGTGCAGGGAAAGGCCGACAAGCAGCTCCGTTTCCTCATGGAAAACCCGAAGCACCCCTCCCTTAAAATCCACAGGATAGAGGGCGCGCACGGCTTCTGGGAGTTTTACGTGGACCGCTCCTACCGTGGCGTTTATACGCAGGAAGGCGACGTGCTGGTGCTGCGCTACATCGGCCCGCACGACATCATTGAGAAAATTGTAGCTGCCCCATTTATGGGGCGACGTTCATGTAGGGGCCGACCCGCGTGTCGGCCCTTTCTTAATTCACCCCCCACCCTCCCCTTATCCCCTCCCCTCAAGGGCGGGGATAATATCCTCTCTTTAAAATTATTGAATCTTCGCTGATTTCTGGTATAATTATTCTCATAGAGTGAAAAGGGGCGTGCTTATGGCGCCCCTGTTGATTTTTAAACTGTAATTTAAGGAGTGACTTGGAATCCATACCGCTGCATGCGGACCCCCTCATCAGTTCTATCGTCATAGTCTTCTGCGTCTTATGCGTCGCCTTCTTCTCAAGCTCCGAAGCAGCCCTTATCTCGGTAAACCGGCTGAAGATCCGCAGCCTCGCCGAAAAGGGGAACGGGAAGGCAAAGGCCGTCCAGCGCATACGCGAGGAGCATGACAGGCTTTTCGGCACCATCCTCCTGACAGAGAACTTCTTCATAATCCTCGCCTCCTCACTCGGCACGACAGTAGCGCTTCAGCTGTTCCACGGCGGCGAGGCTGTAACGATACTGGCCTCGGTCGTCATGACGATATTCATCGTGATGTTCGGCGAGATAACGCCAAAGACGTTTGCCGCGTCCCACTCCGAGAGGGTGGCACTCGCCGTATCACGCCCGATGGAGGCTATAATAACGCTGATGCACCCACTGGTCTGGCTGTTTACGACGGTCACGAACACGGTCATACGGATATTCGGGACAAAAGGCGAGATGTCTCCGTTCGTTACCGAAGACGACATCAAGGCCATAATCACTATCGGCGAGGAAGAGGGCGCGCTTGATGTACACGAAAAGGCGATGCTCCACAAGGTGTTCGAGTTCGGCGACACGCTGGCGGTCGAGGCGATGCGCCCCAGGACCGAGGTGATATGCCTCGACAAGGACGCAAAGGTTTCTGAAGCCCTTGCCCTGGTTGCGGAATACGGCCATTCCCGTTATCCTGTGATAGAGGATTCGGTTGACAACGTCCAGGGATTGTTGTATATGAAAGACCTTGTCGTCGGCATGTCCAAGGGCGAGATAGACGTCGACGACCCGGTTTCGAGGATGGTCCGCCCGGCATACTTCATCCCGGAGACCAAGAAGGTCCGCGAACTCCTCACCGAGATGCAGCGCCAGAAGATACAGATGGTGATAGTGATCGACGAGTATGGCGGCACATCCGGCATCGTGACCGTCGAGGACCTGATGGAGGAGATAGTCGGCTCCATACAGGACGAGTTCGACC
>CAWJRJ010000032.1:0-4370 GCA_963845245.1 Nitrospirota bacterium | reverse complement strand
AAAACCCGCTCAATGCCCTCAACCCCATATACACCAGCCCTACCCCCATCGCGCTGAACACATACAGCGACGCCCTCTGCGCCTTCGGGCCGATTGTCACGCCCCACTTGATGAGCGCGTTCCAGACGCCGTTGAACATATGCCACGCCACGGCGGCGATGCCGACGATATACAGCGCAAGCACCCACGGGTTTGCGATGGAATTTGCGACGTTGGCAAACGACGGCGCGGGTTTTAACCTCTGGTCGTAGATGTGGTATGCGATGAATGCGAACGCGATGAGCCCCGTCACCCTCTGCATGGTGTAGAGCCAGTTGCGGGCGTAATTGTACTGCGGGACGTTGGCCTTGGACGTGAACCAGATATACAGGCCGTAGCCTGCGTGGTAGAGCAGGGGGGTGAAGATGATACGCAACCTCTATGGCGAGGATGTAGGGGAGATGCCTGAGCGGGCGCACCTGCATGTCGTACGCGGCCGCGCCGTTCAGGGAATATGAGTTCTCGTAGAGGTGGAAAAGGAGGAAGCCGCCGAGCGGGGCTATGCCGGTGAAGGAGTGCAGCCTGCGCCAGAAGAGGTTGTCGGAAATCCGCATCGGTACCCCGTGAAATGGAATTAACGGCTGAATTTTGAAAGTATACCAAAAATTCCCTTAATATTCCATATTTTCCGCAAATAAAAAAGCCCCTCTCCTTGCGGGAGAGAGGCTTTAGATGCGGGGTTGGTGTTCTTATTCCGCTTTTACCAAGTCCTCGAACTTCATATCAATGCCCAGCACGCCTATTATGTCCTCTTCGAACTCGCGTATCGGGGTGGAGACGGTTATGGCGAGCGCGCCGGTCACCCTTGAGGTGTAGAAGTTGGTGACGTGGCTCTTGCCGTCCTTCAATCGGGCTGATGAACCAGTTGCGGTCCGAGAAGTCCTCGTCCAGCCCGTAATGCTCATAGGTCGCCTTGTCGATTATCTGGGTGATGTTCTTCGTCACCTTCTTGCCATCGGTGTTCACGACGTATGCGAACTGGATGAACGGGTTGTCGTCGACGAGCTTCTGAAGCGCCTTCTCAATACCCTTCTTGTCCATCTTCTTGAATACGTCCTGCTCCGCCACGCCCTCGACCAGGTGCACCGCGATGTCCTTGGCCTTCTGCTTCATGACATCGAGGTCCGACACCATGAACTCGGAGAGGTGCTTCTTTACCTTCTCCTCCATCTCGGTGCCGGATATGTTCGTCGTGCGGCCCTGCGCGTACTGCTCCATGACCCACTTGTGGATCTTGGCGATGCCGGGGTGGCGCTTGTCCACGGCCTGCTCGCCCGGTGAGGCCCAGGTGGCTGTTCACCCAGTATGCAGATGCCCGCGATGCCGGACTTGTCGGTGATGATGACGCCCATCGGGCGCTTCAGTATCTTCGTGGTGTCGAAGATGTTGTAGATCTCCTCGTTCTTCATCGCGCCGTCCGCGTGGATGCCTGCGGCGGTGTTGTTGAAGTCGAGCCCGACGAACGGGTAGTTGTTCGGTATCGGGAACTTCAGCTCCCTGCGGAAGTACTCCGCCATCTCGGTGATTGCGGTGGTGTCCGCGCCGTTTGTGGTGCCGAGCATGCTGGTGTACTCGAATACGAGCGCCTCGACCGGCGTGTTGCCGGTGCGCTCGCCGAAGCCGAGAAGCGCGCCGTTGGCCGCCGAGCAGCCGTAGAGCCATGCGGTCGTCGCGTTGATGAGGCCCTTGTGGAAGTCGTTGTGGCCGTGCCACTCAAGCAGGCTGGACGGCACACCCGCATAGCGCCTGAGCGAATACATTATCTCCGGGACGCCCCTCGGCAGGGCCGCGCCGACATATGGCACGCCGTAGCCCATCGTGTCGCATGCGCGCACCTTGATGGGTATCTTTGACTCCTCGGAGAGCCTCATAAGCTCCTGCGCGAACGGGTATGACGAAGCCGAAGAAGTCGGCGCGGGTGATGTCCTCGAAATGGCAGCGCGGCCTGACGCCCGCGTCGAGCGCGGCCTTGACGACGGAGAGATACTGCTCCATCGCCTTGCTCCTGCTCATCCCGAGCTTGAGGAATATGTGGTAGTCGGAGCAGGATACGAGTATGCCCGTCTCCTTGAGGCCCATGTCCTTCACAAGCTGGAAGTCGCTCTTTACCGCCCGTATCCAGCCGGTTATCTCCGGGAACTCGTAGCCGCGCTCCATGCAGAGCCGCACGGCCTCCTTGTCCTTGTCGGAATAGAGGAAGAACTCGGTCTGCCGGATCACGCCGTTCGGCCCGCTCATGCGGTGCATGAAGTCGAAGATGGTGACCATCTCCTGCGGGGTGTAGGGCGGCCGTGACTGCTGCCCGTCCCTGAAGGTGGTGTCCGTTATGAAGATATCGGCAGGCAGCTCCTTTGGGACGACCCTGTCGTTGAAGGGCATCTTGGGGACTTCGTTGTAGGGGAAGTATTCGCGGAACAGGTTCGGCTCGGCCACGTCCTTCAGCTCGAAGCTGGTCTGCTCGCGCAGAAGCCTGCTGCGGCACTCCGTTACCTGCTCTATGTCATGCTCGTCTTTATTCAAGATGTCCTCCTGTATTCCCGTGAAGCCTAAAGCGAATTTACTATCTCGAACGCGTTGAAGAAATAGCCGATCTCGAATGCCGCGGTCTCGGGGGCGTCGGAGCCGTGCACCACGTTCTGCTCAATGCCGGTCGCGAACCTCTTCCGAAGCGTCCCCTCGGCGGCGTTCGCCGGGTTGGTCGCGCCCATCAGCTCACGGTTCCTGGCAATCGCGTTCTCGCCTTCCAGTACCATGACGACGCAGGGGCCGGAGGACATGAACTCTGTGAGCGAGCCGAAGAAGGGGCGTTCCTTGTGCACGGCGTAGAAGCCCTCCGCGCCCTTCTTGGTCATCTGTATCATCTTCATTGCGGCTATCCTAAGCCCGTTCTTCTCGAATGTAGAGACGACGTCTCCGATGTTACCCTGCTTGACGCCGTCGGGCTTGATGATCGACAAAGTGCGTTCCATTTCCTTAAACCTCCGTGAAATTTTATTAAAGAATCTACCTATATAGCATTAAAAAGGGGGAAATGTCAACGATTTTCGGGGAAAGGCCGGGATGTGAGGGGCATAAAAAAGCCCCGGAAGAAACCTTCCGGGGCTTTGAAATCACCAATTATTCCAAGGTATTAAAAGCCTGTTGACTCCTGGCCCTTCTTCACGGCCTCGCAGGAGGTATCGAAACGCCGCCTGCTCCTCTTTGGTCAGCTTTATGTCGATTATCTCCTCGACGCCGCCCGCGCCAAGCACCGCCGGGACGCCGGTGTAGACGCCCTTCTGGCCGTATTTGCCGTCAAGCCAGACGCTGCAGGGGAGTATCTTCTTCTGGTCGAGGATGATTGCGCGCGCCATCTCGGCTGCCGATGCGGCGGGAGCGTAGAACGCGCTTCCGGTCTTGAGCATGCCCACGATCTCGGCCCCGCCGTTACGCGTGCGGTCGACCAGGGCGTCTATCGTCTCCTTGTCCATCATCTCTGTTATGGGTATGCCCGCGATGGTGGAGTAGCGCGGCAGCGGCACCATGGCGTCGCCATGACCGCCGAGCACTGCGGCGTGGATGTTCTCAACTGAGTAGCCCATCTCTATGGATATGAAGGTGCGGAAGCGGGCCGAATCAAGCACGCCGCCCATGCCTATGACGCGCTCCTTCGGGAACCCGCTTACCTGGGCTGCGACGTATGCCATGACGTCCATCGGGTTTGTCACGACTATTATGACGGCGTCGGGCGAAAGCGGTGCGGCCTGCTTTACGACTTCGGCGACAATCTTCACGTTCGCGGCCAGAAGGTCGTCGCGGCTCATACCGGGCTTTCTTGCCAGGCCTGCGGTGATTATTATTACGTCCGAGCCGGCCGTCTCGTCGTAGCTGTTCGTGCCGATTATGTCGCCGCTGAGGCCCGCTATGGGGAACGACTCAAGGAGGTCCAGGGCCTTGCCCTGCGGCACTCCCTCGACGACGTCCACGAGGGCTACGTCCCCGAGCCTCATTTCAAGCACCTTCTGTGCAGTGGTGGCCCCCACGTTACCTGCGCCTACGACCGTGATTTTATTCCTCTTGTGCAACTTGCCGCCTCCTTATAGTTTTGTGATTTTAACCTTTGATATCTTTCTCTCGTCCATCTCCAGGACCTCGAACTTGAGGTCGCGGTATTTAAGCGTCTCGCCCGGGCGCGGCATCCTGCCGAAGAGCCCGAACACGAACCCGCCGATGGTATTGAAATCCTCCGACTCCATCTTGATGCCCGTCTCTTCGCTGACCTCGTCCAGGTCGGCAGAGCCGGATACTACAAAAGTCTTTTCGTCCACTATCTGGACGTCGCTTTCTTCACG
>CAWJRJ010000031.1:0-16371 GCA_963845245.1 Nitrospirota bacterium | reverse complement strand
TATGAGTAAATAACCTTTGTTCTTTTAAACTATTCGCCCTTGACCTTGGCGATTATCTCCTCGGCCAAGCTCTTTGGAACCTCTTCGTAATGCGCAAACTGCATGGTGTAGGTCGCCCTGCCCTGGGTCGCAGACCTAAGGTCGGTCGAATAACCGAACATCTGGGAAAGCGGGACCATCGCCTGTATGACCTGGGCGGTACCGCGGGGCTCCATGCCCTGTATCTTGCCGCGCCTTGAGTTCAGGTCGCCTATGACGTCGCCCATGTATTCCTCGGGTACGACAACCTCGACCGACATGACAGGCTCGAGCAGTACGGCCCCGGCCTTCGCCGCGCCCGCCTTGAAGCCCATGGAGCCGGCGATCTTGAATGCCATTTCGGAGGAATCGACCTCGTGGTATGAACCGTCAAAGAGTGTGACCTTGATGTCTACCATCGGGTAGCCGGCAAGGACGCCGCCGTCAAGCGCCTCAGCGATACCTTTATCTACTGCAGGTATGTATTCCCTGGGGACTGAACCGCCGACGATTTTATTAACAAATTCATAACCTTTACCGGGCTCGTTCGGCTCTATGGTCAGCCATACATGGCCGAACTGGCCGCGGCCGCCGCTCTGGCGTACGAACTTGCCTTCGGATTCAACCTTTTTGCGTATCGTCTCGCGGTATGCGACCTGCGGCTTGCCGACATTCGCGTCCACCTTGAACTCGCGGAGCAGCCTGTCGACGATTATCTCGAGGTGCAGCTCGCCCATACCGGCTATGATCGTCTGGCTGGTCTCTTCGTCCGTCCTCACACGGAAGGACGGGTCCTCCTGCGCGAGCTTTGCAAGGGACTGTCCAAGCCTCTCCTGGTCAACCTTGGTCTTGGGCTCGATCGCGACCGATATAACCGGTTCCGGGAACTCCATCGCCTCAAGGATGACAGGGTGGCTGGGATCGCAGAGAGTATCGCCCGTGGTGGTATATCTTCAGACCGACCGCCGCGGCAATATCACCCGCCATAACCTCACTTATATCTTCGCGCTTGTTGGCATGCATCTTCAAGATGCGGCCGAGGCGCTCTTTTTTATCCTTTGTTGCATTCTGTATATAAGAGCCTGCGCTGGCAGATCCGGAATAGACCCTGAAGAAGGTGAGCTGGCCGACGAACGGGTCGGTCATGATTTTGAAGGCGAGTGCAGAGAACGGCTCGCTATCATCAGGCTTCCTCACGATCTCTTCGTCTTCACCCGGCTTGATACCAGTTACCGGCGGGACGTCGAGCGGTGACGGGAGATAGTCGATAACCGCATCAAGCAGGGGCTGTACGCCCTTGTTCTTGAATGCCGTGCCGCAGAGTATCGGCGTGATAGTAAGCGCAATCGTGCCCTTCCTGATAGCCGCCTTTACCTCTTCCTCGGCAATCTTCTCGCCGCCGAGGAACTTCTCCATAAGGGAGTCATCGACATCGGAAAGCGACTCGAGCATCTTCTCGCGATACTCGTTGGCCTGTGCAGTCATGTCCTGCCGGGATGTCAACTTCGGTAGAAGTTCGCGCCAAGAGCCTCATCCTCGAAAAGTATAGCCTTCATCCGAACAAGGTCAACTACGCCCTTGAAGTTTTCCTCGCGGCCAACCGGTATCTGGATGGGCACCGGGTTCGCACCAAGGCGGTCAACCATGCTCTTAACTGATTTATAGAAGTCCGCGCCCGTCCTGTCCATCTTGTTCATGAACGCGATACGGGGTACCCCGTACTTTTCCGCCTGACGCCAGACCGTCTCGGACTGGGGCTCGACGCCGGCGACGGAGTCGAATACCGCGACAGCGCCGTCGAGTACCCTGAGTGAACGCTCGACTTCAATGGTGAAATCGACGTGCCCGGGGGTGTCAATTATATTTATGCGCTTGCCCTTCCATGCACAGGTGGTTGCGGCGGAGGTGATGGTTATTCCACGCTCCTGCTCCTGGACCATCCAGTCCATGACGGCCGTGCCTTCGTGAACTTCGCCTATTTTATAAGAAACACCGGTATAATACAGGATGCGCTCTGTCGTCGTGGTCTTGCCCGCGTCGATGTGAGCCATTATTCCTATATTACGGTAATCTTCTAATGGGAACTGCCTCTTCAACTTCTGCTTGCCTCCGACTGTCTTTTCAAAAACTTGAAGACATATTTATTATTACCATCTGTAATGGGCGAAAGCCTTGTTCGCCTCGGCCATCTTGTGGGTGTCGTCTTTTTTCCTGACTGCCGCACCCGTGTTGTTCGCGGCGTCCATAAGCTCGGCCGCAAAGCGCTCCCTCATGGTCTTCTCGCCCCGCTTCCTGGAGAAGTTGATGAGCCACCTGATACCGAGCGCCACCCTTCTGTTCGGGCGGATGTCCACCGGCACCTGATAGGAGGCGCCGCCGACCCTGCGGGACTTGACCTCGACGGCAGGCTTGACGTTGTCTATCGCCGTCTTGAACATCTTGAGCGGGTCACCGCCAGTCTTGTCCTTTATAATGTCGAAGGCGCCGTACACAATCTTCTCGGCGACGCTCTTCTTGCCCTCAACCATCAGGCAGTTCATGAACTTGCCGACAAGCTTGTTGTTGAACTTGGGGTCCGGCAGTATTTCTCTTTTGGGTACTTCTCTTCTTCTCGGCATACTCTCTCCCCCTATTTCGCCTTGGGCCTCTTGGCGCCGTACTTGGAACGGCCCTGCTTCCTGTTCGCGACGCCGGTGGTGTCCAGGGTGCCGCGTATTATATGGTACCTTACGCCAGGTAAGTCCTTGACCCTGCCGCCCCTTATGAGGACGATGGAGTGCTCCTGAAGGTTGTGGCCCACGCCCGGTATGTAGGTAGTGACCTCCATGCCGTTTGTAAGCCTGACCCTGGCAACCTTCCTAAGCGCCGAGTTCGGCTTCTTAGGGGTTGTGGTGTAAACCCTGACGCAGACGCCCCTCTTCTGGGGACAGCTCTTCAGCGCCGGGCTCTTGCTCTTCAAGATGGCCTTTTCCCTGCCGTGCCTGACTAACTGGTTTATCGTTGGCACTTCCAAACCTCCAAAATCGATTGCAGTCTAAAAAATGCTGTTTTTCGCGTAGTTAGCAGTATTAACTCTTTCTCGAAAAAACCTGCGGATTATAGCAAAATTAGCTCATCAGTGTCAAGCTTTATTTGCGCCACACAAAACTTTTAAAAAATAAACGGGACACCTTCGGAAAAGAGCCCGGAGGCGTCCCGTATTTTACTCTAATGCGAGAGGCTTAATTGGCCCCTACCGGCTCCTTGTCGGGACTGGGAACTTCCATGTCCTTGGGGAGTGCGTAGGTGTCCCTGTATAAGGAAATACCTGTACCGGCCGGTATAAGCCGCCCATGATCACGTTTTCCTTAAGACCAAGGAGGTGGTCGACGCTGCCGTTGATCGCAGCCTCGGTGAGTACCCTGGTGGTCTCCTGGAAGGATGCCGCCGATATGAAGCTGTCCGTCGAGAGAGACGCCTTGGTTATGCCCAGCAGTATCGGCTTGCCGACTGCGGTATTGGTCTTCCTGTACGCCGCCGGCCTCCCGCCCTTGGACTCTACCTTGTCGTTGACTTCCTCTATCACCTTCGGAGTCGACCAGTTCACCAAGCAGGAACTCGGTGTCGCCCGGCTCTTCCACCTTCACCATCCGCGAGACATTATCGTTCTCGTCGATGAACGCGAACTTGTCCACCTGCTCGCCGATGAGGAACCGGGTGTCGCCCGAGTCCTCTATCCTGACCTTCCTGAGCATCTGGCGTACGATGACCTCGATGTGCTTGTCGTTAATCGAGACGCCCTGCAGGCGGTAGACCTGCTGGACCTGGTCAACCAGGTACTTCTGGAGCTCTTTCGGACCCATGATGTCCAGGATGTCGTGCGGGTCGACAGAGCCGTCCATGAGAGGCTCGCCGGCGATAACCCAGTCGCCCTCGTGGACGTTGACGTGCTTGCCCTTGGGGATGAGGTACTCCTTCTCGTCGCCGAGCGCGCCCTTGACGATAACCCGCCTCATACCCTTGACGAACCCGCCGTACTCGACGGTGCCGTCGATCTCGGATATGACCGCCTGCTCCTTCGGGCGCCTGGCCTCGAACAGCTCCGCCACCCTCGGCAGACCGCCGGTGATGTCCTTGGTCTTGGTCGTCTCCCTGGGTATCTTCACCAGTATGTCGCCAGGCGTCACCAACGTCGCCCTTCTCAACGAGTATGTGCGCGCCGGCCGGGCAGCAGATAACGCGCAACCGCGTTGGTACCCGGTATCTTGGCGGTCTTTCCGGTCTCGTCCTTGATCGAGATACGCGGCCTCATGTTGGCCGGGTAATCGATGATGACCTTGTGCGAGAGGCCGGTGGTCTCGTCCACTTCCTCGCGCATGGTGGCGCCTTCGACGATGTCGCCGAGCGCTATCTTGCCGCCGACTTCGGTGAGTATCGGGGTTGAGTACGGGTCCCAGTCGACCAGTATCTGGCCGTCCTTGATCTTCTGCTTGTCGGTCACGTGCAGGTTGGCGCCGTAGGTGATCATGTAGCGCTCTTTCTCGCGGCCGCTCGAATCCCTTATGGCGATCTTGCCGTTCCTGTTCATGACGACTGATGCTGCCGTCGTCCTTCTTGACGGTGTGCAGGTTTATGTACTCGACGATGCCGGCGTTCTTCGCAGTCAGCTTGGTCTGCTCGGCCACCTTGGACGCCGTACCGCCGATGTGGAAGGTACGCATCGTAAGCTGCGTGCCCGGCTCGCCGATCGACTGTGCCGCTATGATGCCCACGGCCTCGCCGGTGTCGACCACGTGTCCACGTGCCAGGTCGCGCCCGTAACACATCTTGCAGACGCCCCTGCGCTGGTCTGGCATGTCAGGACCGAGCGGATCTTGACCGGTCGATGCCGGCCTCGACTATCTTCTTGATCTGGTCCTCGGTTATCTCCGACGTTGGCCGGAACGAGCTTGTCGTTGGTTACCGGGTCTACTATGTCCTCGGAGGTGACGCGGCCAAGCAGCCGCTCGTCAAGCGGCTCGATTATCTCGCCGCCCTCTACCAGCGCGGTTACGTAAATGCCGTCGACCGTGCCGCAGTTGTCCGCCGTAATTATAACGTCCTGCGCGACGTCCACGAGCCGGCGTGGTAAGGTAACCAGAGTTCGCGGTCTTGAGCGCCGTATCGGCAAGGCCCTTGCGCGCGCCGTGAGTCGATATGAAGTACTCGAGGACCTTGAGGCCTTCGCGGAAGTTCGCCTGGATTGGCGCCTCGATGATCTCGCCTGAGGGCTTCGCCATAAGTCCGCGCATACCGGCAAGCTGCCTGAGCTGCTGCGCACTACCTCTGGCGCCGGAATCGGCCATCATGTATATGGAGTTGAAGGACCGCTTCTCCTCCGGGCTGATGCCTTCGATCTGGTCGTCGATACCCAGCTCGGACATCATCTCCGAAGCGATCGTCTCCGTGACGCTCGCCCAGATGTCGATGACCTTGTTGTAACGCTCGCCGTTGGTTATAAGACCGTCAGCGTACTGCTTCTGTATCTCCATAACCTGCTTTTCGGCCTGCTCGATGAGCTCGCCCTTGCGCCTCGGTATGTGCATATCGTTCATGCAGATCGATATGCCAGCCTCGGTCGCATACTTGAAGCCGAGGTCCTTCAGGCTGTCCATCAGAAGGACCGTAGCCCTTGAACCCGCCTGGCGGTAGCTGGCGTCGATAAGCTTGGCTATCTCCTTCTTGCTCATCTCCTTGTTGACGAGGTCGAAGGAAAGCCCTTCGGGCAGTATCTCGCTCATTATCACGCGCCCGACTGTCGTCTCGACAAGCGTGCCTTCTATCCTTACCTTTATGGAGGCGTGCTTCGCCACTACCCCGTGGTCGTATGCTATGCGTACCTCCTCGGGGCCTGAGAATATCATTCCTTCGCCGCGGCCGCCTCTCCTGAACTTGGTGAGGTAGTAGCATCCGAGGACCATGTCCTGGGACGGCACCGTGATCGGCCTGCCGTTCGCGGGCGAGAGTATGTTGTTGACCGAGAGCATCAGCACCCTGCACTCGACCTGGGCCTCGATGGACAGAGGCACATGGACGGCCATCTGGTCGCCGTCGAAGTCGGCGTTGAACGCGGTGCAGACGAGCGGGTGAAGCCTTATGGCCTTGCCGGAGACGAGCACGGGGTCGAAGGCCTGTATGCCAAGGCGGTGCAGCGTCGGCGCACGGTTAAGCATAACCGGGTGCTCGCGTATCACCTCTTCGAGGACGTCCCATACCTCGGGACGCTCGCGCTCGACCATCTTCTTCGCGCTCTTTATGGTGGTGCAGAAGCCTTTCTCCTCAAGCCTGTTGAATATGAACGGCTTGAACAGTTCAAGGGCCATCTTCTTTGGAAGACCGCACTGGTTCAGCTTAAGCTCGGGGCCGACCACGATGACCGAACGGCCCGAGTAGTCGACGCGCTTGCCCAGTAGGTTCTGGCGGAAGCGGCCCTGCTTGCCCTTGAGCATGTCGGAGAGCGACTTCAGCGGCCTCTTGTTGGGGCCCCTTAGTATCCTGCCGCGCCTGCCGTTGTCAAACAGCGCATCCACCGCCTCCTGCAGCATCCTCTTCTCGTTGCGGATGATGACGCCGGGGGCCTTCAGCTCTTCAAGCCTCTTCAGGCGGTTGTTCCTGTTTATGACCCTTCTGTAGAGGTCGTTCAGGTCGGATGTTGCAAACCTTCCGCCCTCCAGGGGCACAAGCGGGCGAAGCTCCGGCGGGATGACGGGTATGACGTCCAGTATCATCCACTCCGGCTTGTTTCCGGACTTCCTGAAAGCCTCGACGACCTTGAGACGCTTCGTAAGCTTCTTCTTGACCGCAGTTGAATTTGCAGTCTCGATCTTTATGTGCAGTTCAGTCGCGAGTTCGTCCAGGTTCAGCCTGCGCAGGAGTTCCCTGATCGCCTCGGCGCCCATCTCGGCCTTGAAGCGGCTGCCATACTCCTGGAAGAGCTTCCTGTACTTGTCCTCCGGGAGGAGCTCCTTCTCGTTAAGCGCGGTATCGCCCGGGTCGATTACGACATAGGACTCGAAGTAGAGGACCTTCTCGAGGTGCCTCAGAGTCATGTCCAGAAGGTTGCCTATCCTTGAGGGGAGGCCCTTCAGGAACCATATGTGCGCCACCGGAGAAGCGAGCTCTATATGGCCCATGCGCTCGCGCCTGACCTTGGACTGTATTACTTCCACGCCGCACTTGTCGCAGACCACGCCCCTGTGCTTCATGCGCTTGTACTTGCCGCAGTTGCACTCCCAGTCCTTCGTGGGGCCGAATATCTTGGCGCAGAAAAGACCGTCGCGCTCCGGCTTGAAGGAGCGGTAGTTGATGGTCTCCGGCTTCTTTACTTCACCATGCGACCAGGACCTTATCTTTTCCGGTGACGCCAACCTTATTTTGATGGCGTCGAAAGCTACCGGTTCCCTCGGTTTTTCAAAAAGGCTGTACAGATCGTCCAATTTTAAACCTCCATCAGACGTTTATTGTTATCCTTTGACGTCCTCTAACAGCTCTACGTCAAGCCCCAGGCTCTGGAGCTCCTTTATGAGGACGTTGAAGGATTCCGGAAGTCCGGGCTCCAGCGTGCTCTCACCCTTGACGATGGCCTCGTATATCTTTGCGCGGCCGGTCACGTCGTCCGACTTCACCGTCAGGAACTCCTGAAGCGTGTAAGCCGAGCCGTAAGCCTGGAGCGCCCAGACCTCCATCTCGCCAAGCCTCTGGCCGCCGAACTGCGCCTTGCCGCCCAGCGGCTGCTGGGTGACGAGCGAGTACGGGCCGATGGAACGAGCATGCAACTTGTCGTCAACCAAGTGGTGAAGCTTCAGCATGTACATATTGCCGACGGTGACCTTCCTGTCGAAGGCCTCGCCCGTGCGGCCGTCATGCAGCGTTATCTGGCCGGTCTCTGGAAGGCCCGCCTCCTTGAGCATCGCCCTTATCTGGACCTCGGACGCACCGTCGAATACCGGAGTCGATACCTTGACCCCAAGTACACGGGCGGCCCATCCAAGATGTGTCTCGAGTATCTGGCCGACGTTCATACGCGAAGGGACGCCGAGCGGGTTAAGCACCACCTCGACCGGGGTGCCATCCGGCAGGAACGGGAGGTCTTCCTCCGCGACTATCCTGGACACGACGCCCTTGTTGCCGTGGCGGCCTGCCATCTTGTCGCCGACGGAGAGCTTCCTCTTCATGGCGATATAGACCTTGACCAGCTTTATTACGCCCGGCGGCAGTTCGTCGCCCTTCTTCAGGCGGCTGATCCTCTCGTCGAAAAGCGACTCGAGGTAGCTGCTCTGCTCCGCGGCGTAATCCTCTATCTCCTCCAGCTTGTCGGTGAAGGACTCGTCCTCGACGGACAACATGGAAAGCTCGCTCTCGTCCAGCCTTTCGATTATATCCTCGGTTATCTGCTTGCCCTTGGCAAGTATCGTCTTGCCGGTCTCGTCGACCAGCTTGTTTGCGACCGACTTGCCTAATAGGGCCTTCTTGAGTTTCTTTACCTTCTCTTCCTGGATGATGCGGAACTCGTCCATCTTGTCCCGCTCCAGGCGCTCGACTTCTTCGTCCTCGATGCTCTGGGCCCGCTCGTCTTTCTCAACGCCCTTGCGGGAGAATATCTTGACGTCGACGACGGTGCCCTCGACTCCGGGGGGGACGGTAAGCGATGCGTCTCTTACGTCGCCCGCCTTCTCGCCGAATATCGCCCTTAAGAGCCTTTCCTCAGGCGTAAGCTGGGTCTCGCCCTTCGGCGTTACCTTGCCCACCAGTATGTCTCCGGCCTTGACCTCCGCGCCTATCCTGATTATGCCTGACTCGTCGAGGTTTTTAAGCGCCTCCTCGCCGACGTTCGGGATGTCGCGGGTTATGTCCTCCTGGCCGAGCTTGGTGTCTCTCGCCTCTATCTCGAACTCCTCGATATGGATCGAGGTGTAGCGGTCTTCACGGACCAGCTTCTCGGATATCAGTATGGCGTCCTCGTAGTTGTAGCCGCCCCACGGCATGAAGGCCACGACGACGTTCTGCCCGAGGGCCAGTTCGCCGCCCTCGGTTGCGGGGCCGTCCGCCAGCACCTGGAACTTGCGCACCTTCTGCCCGGCCGCGACTATGGGCTTCTGGTTTATGCAGGTGTTCTGGTTGGAGCGATAGAACTTTATAAGGTTGTAGACGTCGAGTGGCGACGGGTTCTCCGCCGTGACCTCGCGCTCGCTGACCCTGACCACTATCCTGTTCGCGTCCACGCTCTCTATTGCTCCGCCGCGCTTTGCAAGCACGATGACGCCCGAGTCGCGGGCCGCGACGCTCTCCATGCCGGTGCCGACTATCGGTGCATCGGCCTTCAGGAGCGGCACTGCCTGGCGCTGCATGTTCGAGCCCATCAGGGCGCGGTTCGCGTCGTCGTTCTCGAGGAACGGGATGAGCGCGGTAGCGACCGAGACGATCTGCTTTGGCGAGACGTCCAGGTACTGCACCTCTTCGGGGCTTACCATCTTGAACTCGCCGCCGACCCTGGCGGAGACGCTCTCAGCGGTTATCTTGCCCTTCGCGTCCATCGGGGTGTTGGCCTGTGCTATGGCATAGTTTTCGCCTTCGACAGCCGAGAGGAACTCTATGTCGTCCGTAACCCTGGACTTGTCAACCTTGCGGTATGGCGCCTCTATGAACCCGAACTCGTTCACCCTGGCGTAGGTCGCAAGCGATGTGATAAGGCCGATGTTCGGACCTTCAGGAGTCTCAATCGGGCATATCCTGCCGTAATGTGTCGGGTGCACGTCGCGCACCTCGAAGCCCGCCCTCTCGCGGGTAAGGCCGCCTGGCCCGAGGGCCGAAAGCCTGCGCTTGTGGGTTATCTCCGCAAGCGGGTTCGTCTGGTCCATGAACTGGGAGAGCTGGGAAGACCCGAAGAACTCCTTTATGGCGGCAGTGACCGGCTTTGCGTTTATCAGGTCGTGCGGCATGATGTTCTCCATGTCCTGGAGGCTCATCCGCTCTTTTATGGTGCGTTCCATACGGACAAGTCCGATACGGAACTGGTTCTCCAGGAGCTCGCCGACGCTCCTGACCCTGCGGTTGCCGAGGTGGTCGATGTCGTCGATCTCGCCCCTGGTGCCGGCCTTCAGGTCGATCAGGTACCTTATTACTTCAAGGATGTCGTCTTTGGTGAGTATCCTCGTCTCTATGTCCACTTTCAGGCCGAGCTTCTTGTTCATCTTCAGCCTGCCGACAGGCGAGAGGTCGTAGCGCTTGTCGTTGAAGAACATGTTCTCGAACAGGCTCCTGGCCATGTCGAGGGTCGGCGGCTCGCCGGGCCTGAGCCTCCTGTATATCTCGATCATAGCCTCTTCCGGTGAGCCCAGCTTGTCCAGAAGCAGGGTGTCCCTGAGCGAGGGTATGAACCTTATACCATCTATAAACAAAAGCTCCATCGTGGCTATCTTGGACTTGAGGACCTTGTTGACGGTGTCTTCCTTCAACTCCTCATTGCCCTCGACGATGACCTCGCCGGTATCCGGGTCTACGATGTCCCTGAGCGTTATCCTGCCGAAGAGTTCCTCGACGGGCACGGGTATCTCGGTGATGCCGGACGCCTCAAGCTTCTTTATCGCGGCCTTGGTGATCTTGTTGCCTTTTTTTACTATAACCTCTTTGCCCTTTTCGGCAACTATATCTGAAGCTGCCTTCCAGCCGACCAGGATGTCCGGGTTGAGCTTGCGGAAGAAGCCGTTTTTCTTTATGCTGATCTCCTCGACCGGATAATAATAGTCCAGGAGCTTCTCGTTCGAGTAACCGAGCGCCTTCAGGATGATAGTCGCGGGCAGCTTCCTGCGGCGGTCTATCCTGACATAGAGGAGGTCTTTTACGTCGAACTCGAAATCGAGCCATGAACCCCTGTAGGGTATGATCCTCGCCGAGTAAAGTATCTTGCCCGAGGAGTGTGTCTTCCCCTTGTCGTGGGTGAAGAACGCGCCCGGGGAGCGGTGCAGCTGGCTTACGACCACGCGCTCCGTACCGTTTATTATGAACGTGCCGTTCTCGGTCATGAGAGGCAGCTCGCCCAGGTAGATGTCGGCGCCTTCCTCTTTGGCGTACTTAAGCCTTCTTGCGCCGGTTTCCTCGTCTTTCTCCCACGCCGCAAGGCGCACCTTTATCTTGAGCGGCGCTGCGAAGGTAGTGCCCCTCTGGAGGCATTCCCTTACGCTGAACTTCGGCTCGCCTATGCCGTACTCTACGAACTCGATCGTGAACGTCTCGTTGAAGTCCGCAATCGGAAAAATGGAATTGAAGGCAGCCTGAAGCCCTATGTTTCTTCTCTCGGCAGGCGATACGCTCTGCTGCAGGAAACGCTCGTAAGAACTTTTCTGGATGTCTATCAGATCGGGGATATCGATGATCGGTGGGATCTTAGCAAAATCCCTTCTCTCTTCTCGCATCTTGGGATAGGCCATCTACTCTCCTTGATACTTCGGTTTGTCCCCTCACGGGGACCGTTTGTCTTTCAAACCAAAAAAGAAAACGCCGTCGGCCGAAGGGGCGCATCCGTGCCCCTTCAGACCAACAGCCGTTGTATTACTACTTTATCTCTACGGAAGCGCCCTGCTCGACAAGCTTCGCCTTCATCGACTCGGCCTCGTCCTTGGACACGCCGCCCTTGAGTTCCTTCGGGGCGCCGTCAACCAGGTCCTTCGCCTCCTTGAGGCCAAGGCCGGTCAGCTCACGCACGACCTTGATGACCTGTATCTTCTTGTCGCCCGCGGCGGTAAGTATAACGTCGAAGGCGGTCTTCTCCTCTTCGGCGGCAGCGGGGGCAGCTCCACCCGCGGCGGCGGCGACCGCAACCGGGGCGGCGGCGGTAACGCCGTACCTCTCCTCGAACTCCTTGATGAACTCGCTCATCTGGAGTATCGTCATGTTGTCTATAAACCCGAATACCTGATCCTTGGTTACGTCTGCCATTTTATATTCTCCTCATTCAAACTGTAAATTATTAAGTTATGCTTTTTTCTCTTTAAGCGCCGTCAATGCGTAACCGAGCCTTGCCACGGTCGCGCTGAGCAGCCTTACCATCTGGCTTGCCGGAGCCTGGAAGCCCGCGGCCATCCTGGAAAGAAGCTCTTCACGGGACGGCAGGGACGCAATCGCCTTGAGCTGATTCTCGTCCGCCAGCTGTCCTTCGATAAGCCCTATCTTTACCTTCAGTTTGGCGTTCTTCTTGGCGAACTCCATTATCGCCTTTGAAGGCGACACCGGGTCTCCGTAACCCAGGACCATGCCTGTCGGTCCCTGCAGGTGGTCCTTCAGTTTATCCGCGTCTGTTCCGGATCGCGGCCCTGATCGCCAGGGTGTTTTTGACCACCCTGTATTCAAGCTGGTTCTTGCGGAGCTCGTTTCTGAGGTCCGTAATCTCGGCGACGGTAAGGCCCTTGTACTCGGTGAGTATCGTGGCCTTTGCCTTCTCGAACTTGCCGTGCAGCTCTTTGACTAATTCCTGTTTCTGTTCCTTGTTCATTAAACCCCCTTTCCAAGTCGAATGACAGGGAAAGCTTTAAGGTCTTTCCTTGCGTCTCGGCGGGACGGCCACTTCGGCCAATTAAAGGACGGAGAACACATACTCTTCCGCGCCCCTCCTGCTGTCTTCAACTCAAGATTTCGTTTGCCTCTACAGGCTATCGACCTTTGTTATTTATGATACCGACAACAGGGTCTGGGTGACGTCAACCTTTATGCCCGGGCCCATCGTGGTCGATACGCATATCTTTTTCATGTATTTGCCCTTGCTGGTAGCGGGCTTCGCCTTCTGGAGCGCCTCGACGACTGACATGGCGTTCTCGACAAGCTGATTCGGCTCGAAAGAGGCCTTGCCTATCCCGACGTGTACTATGCCGGCCTTTTCGACCCTGAACTCGACCTTACCGGCCTTTATCTCCTTGATCGCCCTGCCTATGTCCATGGTGACCGTGCCGACCTTGGGGTTCGGCATGAGGCCGCGCGGGCCGAGGAGCTTGCCGAGCTTGCCGACAGAGCCCATCATGTCAGGCGTGGCGACGACGCGGTCAAAGTCCATCCAGCCGCCCTGTATCTTGGCGACCAGTTCGTCACCGCCCGAGAAGTCGGCACCGGCGTCCATCGCCTCCCTCTCCTTTTCGCCCTTTGCGAAGGCAAGCACCCTGACGGTCTTCCCGGTGCCGTGCGGCAGCGGCACAGAGCCCCTGACCATCTGGTCGGAACGCTTCGGGTCAACGCCCAGCATGACGACTATGTCGACAGACTCGTCGAACTTGGTGTACGAGCACTCCTTGGCGAGCGCCATCGCTTCACCGATGGTGTATGCCTTGTTCTTGTCTACCTTTGCCAGGCTGGCTTTCAGTTTTTTCTGCTTCATTGAAGTATCCCTTTCGATGCGGGGCCAGGTAACGCTCTGCCCCTTAGTCTCCCGCCAAGATAATGATGCCGATGCCCGGGCGGCGGTAGTTCCCGGCGGCCTGAAATGCATTAGACTACTTCTATGCCCATGCTGCGGGCGGTGCCTTCGACGATCTTTATCGCGCCTGCTATATCAACCGCGTTGATGTCAGGCATCTTGATCTTGGCTATCTCTGCGACCTGGGCAGCAGTAACCTTGCCCACCTTGTCTTTGCGGGGTGAGCCGGAGCCCTTGACTATACCGGCGGCCTTCTTAAGAAGCTCGGATGCCGGCTGGGTCTTCAGGACGAAGGTGAATGTCCTGTCGCTGTATATTGTGATGAGGACAGGGGTGATGCCTTCCATACCCTGCGTCTGCGCGTTATAGTCTTTGCAGAACTGCATTATGTTGACGCCGTGCTGGCCGAGGGCCGGGCCCACCGGGGGAGCCGGGTTCGCTTTGCCCGCTGTTATCTGCAGCTTTACGTAACCTGTTATTTCCTTCTTTGGCATTTTATGGCACTCCTTATATTATTTTAATTCTTTAACCGTATATTAGAACCGTGCTGGCGGTAGAAGCGCACGGGACCCTCCCGCGCACCGCGTCGCATGGATTTTTATTATGCCTTTTCCACCTGCAGGAAATCGAGTTCCACGGGGGTGGCGCGGCCGAAGATGGAGACCATAACCTTCAGCTTGCCCTGGTCGAGGTTTACTTCCTCGACTGAGCCGGTAAAGCTTACGAACGGCCCGTCTATTATACGCACGTTGTCTCCGTGGCTGAACGCCGCTTCCCTCTTGGCCGGAGTCGTGCCCTCGTCCATCTGCGTCCTGATGAGGCCGACCTCTTCCTCCGTGATGGGCGACGGCTTCTGCTTGTCGCCGACAAAACCTGTCACTTTGGGGGTGTCCTTTACCAGATGCCAGGTCGAATCGTCAAGCTCCATCTCCACCAATATGTAGCCGGGGAAGAACTTGCGGGAAGATGTCCGCTTTTTGCCGTTCCTGAGTTCCACCACGTCTTCGGTGGGCACCAGTATCTGGCTTATCTTGTCCTGAAGGCCCAGGGTTTTGGCCCGCTCCTCCATGCTCGCCTTTACCTTGCCCTCAAAACCGGAATAGGTATGTACCACATACCAAGCTTTTTCCATCATCTCTCCAATATGCTCTGTATAATTCAGTCTACCTGACGACTATGATTGCCATCAGTTTGGACAGCGCCAAGTCGACAAGGCCCAAAAAGACCGAAACGACTACGACCGAAAGTATTACCACGCTCGTGGAGTTTATGACCTCCTGGCGCGATGGGAATATAACCTTGCCAAGCTCGGTCTTCGACTCCTTCAGAAAATTTATAGATTTCTCCAGCATCGTACGGTTTCTCCTTCCGGAAACAGCGGCCCCCTTAAAGAGGGCCCCGGTAAAATGGCAGGCCAGGAGGGATTCGAACCCCCAACACCCGGATTTGGAGTCCGGCGCTCTAACCGTTAGAGCTACTGGCCTGTACGCCTTTAGGCCTTTGTTTCCTTGTGCGCCGTGTGGTTCCTGCAGAACTTGCAGTACTTCTTAAGCTCAAGCTTCTCCGTCGTGTTCTTCTTGTTCTTCATGGTGGAGTAGTTGCGCTGTTTACAGGTCTGGCACGTAAGCAATATAATGTCCCGCATTTTCTAAAGCTCCAATCTTTTATTTATTTAAAGTCCCTGTTACTTTCTCTTTACGAAGAGAGAAAGTACGGTTTTGCACTACTGTATTATATCAGCCACGACGCCCGCGCCGACCGTACGGCCGCCCTCGCGGATGGCGAAGCGAAGTTCCTTCTCGCAAGCTATCGGCATGATAAGCTCGACTTCTATCGACACGTTGTCGCCAGGCATGACCATCTCCACACCTTCAGGCAACGTCACAACGCCCGTAACGTCTGTCGTACGGAAGTAGAACTGCGGACGGTAACCCTTGAAGAACGGGGTATGACGGCCACCCTCTTCCTTCGTCAGGATGTATGCCTCGGCCTTGAACTTCGTGTGCGGGTTGATCGACTTCGGCTGTGCCAAAACCATGCCGCGCTCGACGTCGTCCTTCTTCGTGCCGCGAAGCAATACGCCGATGTTGTCGCCGGCCTGGCCCTGGTCAAGAAGCTTGCGGAACATCTCAACACCAGTAACGATCGACTTCTGCGTGTCACGGATACCGACTATCTCAACTTCTTCGCCAACCTTGACAACGCCGCGCTCTACCCTGCCCGTTACAACCGTGCCGCGCCCGGAGATCGTGAACACGTCCTCGACAGGCATAAGGAACGGCTTGTCTATCGCACGCTCAGGCGTCGGGATGTAGCTGTCAACTGCGTCCATCAGCTCCCATATGCACTTGTACTCCTCAGCCGTCGGGTCCGTGCTGGCTGAAGAAAGAGCCTTCAACGCGCTGCCCTTGACGATTGGGATATCGTCGCCGGGGAAATCGTACTTCGAAAGAAGCTCACGAAGCTCAAGCTCGACAAGCTCCAAAAGCTCGGGGTCGTCGACCATGTCCACCTTGTTCATGAACACTACTATATAAGGCACGCCGACCTGACGGGCAAGCAGGATGTGCTCGCGGGTCTGGGGCATCGGGCCGTCTGCTGCAGACACTACCAGGATCGCGCCGTCCATCTGCGCTGCACCAGTTATCATGTTCTTTACATAGTCGGCATGGCCCGGGCAGTCAACATGAGCATAATGCCGCTTCGTGGTCTCGTACTCGACATGCGCCGTCGCTATCGTGATGCCGCGCTCACGCTCCTCGGGGGCCTTGTCTATCATGTCAAACGCGGTAAACTTCGCCTGGCCCTTCGTAGCCAAAGTCTTCGTTATCGCAGCCGTCAACGTCGTCTTGCCATGGTCAACGTGGCCTATCGTACCTACGTTAACATGGGGCTTCGTACGCTCAAATTTCTCTTTAGCCATCGCTATTCCTCCT
>CAWJRJ010000030.1:0-95836 GCA_963845245.1 Nitrospirota bacterium | reverse complement strand
TCCTTCCAGGAGTTTTGACTATGCGGCCGGCTGGCTTCTTACCCATGAGGCCGGCGGGGTAGTAACGGATATTCATGGGGGAAGCCTCGAGGATAGCCCGCTCGGGCTTGGAAGGACCAGCCCGTTTCTGGGCGCTGCCAACAAAACATTATTGGAAGTAGCTCTAAAGGCTATAAAAGGCGAGTAACATGTCAGAAGCGTTGATGGTACAGGGGACCGGCTCTCACGTCGGGAAGAGCGTGATCGTGGCCGCCCTATGCAGGATATTCAAACGGATGGGCGTCAACGTCGCCCCGTTCAAGGCGCAGAATATGGCGCTGAATTCGTTCATCACTCCCGAGGGCGGCGAGATAGGGCGCGCACAGGCCTACCAGGCAGAGGCCGCCGGCATTGCACCTTCGGTCCTGATGAACCCGATACTCCTGAAGGCGAACTGCGATACCGGAGCCCAGGTCATAGTAAAGGGGCGCGTAATCGGCAACATGAGCGTCAGGGAGTACCACGCCTACAAGGACGAGGCGTTCCGAGCTGTGGAGGAATGCTACCAAGAGCTTGCCTCAAGGCATGACCTGATAATAATAGAAGGCGCAGGAAGCCCCGCAGAGATAAACCTGAAGCGAAATGACATAGTGAATATGAAAACCGCAATGATGGCGGGCGCAAGCGTGCTCATCGCGGCAGATATAGACAGGGGCGGGGTGTTTGCCTCATTGCTCGGCACTATGGATATCCTGGACCCGGAAGAGCGCTCCCTTGTGTGCGGGTTTCTGATAAACAAATTCAGGGGAGACCCGTCTCTGTTAAACGAGGGCTACGATTTTCTTATGCAGAAAACGGGCAAACCTGTGCTGGGGGTGATACCGTATTTTAACAACATCCACATACAGGAGGAGGACGGTGTCACGCTGGACGGCCTCCCTTCAGGGGCTGGCCTTGAAGACGGTGCAGTGGATGTGGGGGTCCTGAGGCTGGGGCACATATCAAACTTTACCGATTTCGACCCGCTTGCCCAGGAACCCGGCGTGAGGGTGAGATATATAAGGGGCGTTGAGGATTTCGGGAACCCCGACATAGTCATTATCCCCGGCAGTAAGAACACGATATCCGACCTCATTGACCTGAGGGAGCGCGGCCTTGAAAAAAAGACGGTGTCTTATTTCCGTTCCGGCGGTATGGTGGCGGGCATATGCGGGGGCTACCAGATGCTCGGGAGAGTTATCAGCGACCCATACGGCGTAGAATCTTCTGCGGGTTCAGTTGCTGGCATGGGTATCCTGGACGCAGAGACCATTCTATACGAGGACAAGGTTACCGCTCTTGTGGAGGCGGAGCAGATATCCGGAGAAGGCGGGACCGTTTCGGGCTATGAGATCCATATGGGCAGGACTGTCCTCGGGTCGGAAGCATACCCGCTCTTTCTTGTAAAAACAAAAAACGGCATCGTGGCTTCTTATGAAGACGGAGCGATAGACAAGAGCGGCCGGGTCTGGGGCTCGTACATGCATGGCATATTCGAGAACGACCAGTTCCGCCGGGGCCTGCTTTCCGGGATGAGGGATGAAAAGGGCGGTGTGGATGCCTCGGATATGGTTGATTACTCGGCCCTTAAGGAACAAGGGTTTGAGCTGCTGGCTGACCACGTGGGAAAAAGCATTGACCTCAAGACGATAATATCCTCCACCGGCCTGAAAAATATCATCAAAGACGAGAACCCTTGAAACTCCTTGAAAAAATAAAAAGCATCAAGCTCATTGGCAGCATAAAGGGGAAGCTGGTATTCTACTATATGCTGCTATTGGTGGTCCCTTTGTTGTTCATAGGGGTGATGGCCTACCAGAGCGAGAATGCCGCCCTCAGGGAGAGGATAAGGGGACAACTCACATCAATAGCCGACATCCAGAAAGGCCGCATCCGTGCTTGGATTTCCGAGCGGATAAGCGATGCAAGGTTTTTGGCCAAAGACGACCAGGTGGCGCAAGGCCTTGAAGCGCTGAAGACCATGAAGGACCCGTCCATTTTCAAAAAGACCCGCAGTTACCAAAAGATTTTGCAACAACTGAATTCCATGAGAAGAAACCACGATTATTTACAAGTGCTCGTCCTTGACGATAAAGGCACTGTAGTGGTTTCCTCTGACGAAAGTACTGTGGGCAGTTCCAGGTCAGACGAACAGTATTTCCTCGGGGCGTTGAAGCAAAAACCCGGCTCGACATATATCCAGGATGTTTACAAAGACCGGCACCTGGGCAAGATAGTAATGGCGTTCTCAGGCGCTGTTATGGATTATTCCAACCAAGCCAGAGCCGGCGGAGTGGCCGTGGTAATCGTCAGCATGGACGAGAGCTTTTACCCGATTTTTGCAGGCTGGCCCGGCATGGGTAGGACAGGCGATACCCTGATTACCAGAAGGGAAGGCGACTATGTTGTTTTTCTTAACAGGCCCAGGTGGCAGCCGTATGCGCCTCTGGAACTCAGATACAAGGCGGACTCTGGTGCCCCGAAGCCGGCCCTGTTATCATCCGGAGGCGGCGATGGCATCACGGAGGCCACGGATTACAGGGGCGTGAGAGTCCTTGCCGCATATCGTTACATCCCGGAAACAAAATGGGGGCTTGTGGTCAAGGAGGACTATGACGATGCCTTCTCATCCGTCGAACAACTTACACGCCGGGTGGCTTTTACAATGGCCGGTACCTTGGTCCTTGTTTTAATACTCACCTATTTTGTCTCGACCCGGATAGCGGGTCCGATCACCCTGATGAACCAGCTCGCAGGTAGGATATCCGAAGGCGACTTCAGCGTAAGCATCCCTGTAACGGGAAAGGATGAGATCGGCAGCCTGGCGGTTTCTTTCAACCACATGGCAACCGCCTTGATGGAATACAGGCGGCAGGTTGACGAGAAAGGAGCCGAGCTGGAAAGCGCCAACCGCGAGTTGGTGTCATTGGCACAGTCTCTTGAGGAGAAGGTGAAGACGAGGACTCAGGAGCTCGAAGACCTGAACCGTGCTCTTTTTTCGATGATGGAAGACTTGGATGAGCGGACGGCTGCGCTGGAATTGTCACAGGAGGATATGAAGAGTTTTGCCGCGGAACTCGAGGAATCCAGGAACAGGGTAAGGGAGAACCTGGAAATCGTGGAGCGTGCAAATATCGAACTCAGGCGGATGGACAGGATGAAAGACCATTTCCTTGGCATGATGTCGCATGAACTACGGACGCCTCTCTCGCTGATAACGGGATATTCGAGCAATATGCTGGCCGACAGCGAAATATCGTTAGACCCAGCCATCGTGGAGGCTTTTGAGGGGATAGCCAAGGGTGCTGAAAGGTTGAAGGCCATTGTCGGAGAGATGCTTGATATATCGCAGATAGATGCAAAGGGCTTAAGGCTGGTTTTTGCTCCGTTAAATATGGGCTTGCTCCTGGAAGATGTCCTGAGGGAACTCAACACATTCGTTAAGGAGCGCAAGCAGGAAGTGGTGGTTGGTGATTACTCCGACCTTCCCGATGTTATGGCCGACAGGAACAAGATGTCGCAGGTACTGCTGAACCTCGTCGGGAACGCTATAAAGTTTACACCGGACGGTGGACGTATATGGATTGACTTTGGCCGGTTTGAGGCAGCACCAGAAGGCCGTTTCAAAGATATGACAGGCTCCACGGAGAAAATCAGCTACATTGAGATTACGGTCAAAGACAGCGGCATTGGACTTGAACGCGAGGAGCTCGACCGTATCTTTGAGAAATTTTATGAAGTTGGTGAGATAGACAAACACGCAACAAGCAAATATGCTTTCCTGGGAAGGGGAGTTGGCCTTGGACTCCCCATAGCCCGGGGGATAATTGAGGCGCACGGTGGAAGGCTGTGGGCTGAGAGCCCTGGGTTTGACCCTGAAAAATGTCCGGGGAGCACATTCCATATTGCCCTTCCCGTTAAGGCTGATAAAATTGTACGTGCCCACGAGGATTCTGCAGCTGTAGCCTTGGAGAAACTCGAGGCCGGCTTCGTTGAGGCGGAGAAATCTGTCGCCGGCAGGGATACATCTACCGTATTGCTGCCTACGAAAAAGAAAGTGCTGCTCATCGAAGACGACCAGGATATACAGACCCTAACCAGGATAGTGTTGAGTGAAAAATATGACGTTAGCCTTGCGGACAACGGCGGAGAAGGCCTCGATATGGCGAGGAACGGGACGTTCGACCTTATCTTACTCGACGTATATATGGAGGACATGAACGGGTATGAGGTCTGCGAGATGCTGAAAAGCGATGAGAGGACAAAGGGCGTCCCTGTCGCCATGTTCACGGCGGGCGTGCAGCGGTGGGAGATCGAAAGGGGGTTCAAGGCCGGTGCGGTGGATTATATAACCAAGCCGTTCAAGCCGTCGGAACTCCTTGCGAAGGTCTCGCAGCTTACGGCCGGTGATATGGGTTGACAATGGAACCCATCTCGATTACCCTCGCGTTTTTTCTGGACATGTTACTGGGCGACCCCGGGTTTCTGCCGCACCCTGTCCGAACCTTAGGGGCGTTGATAGCCTATCTCGATAAAAAACTTTTTATCGGCAAAAAATATGCGGACCTCGCTTCGGGTCTCTTCATAGTCCTGACCGTCACCCTTGTTGCTTATTTCTGTACGTTTTATATCTTGAAGGCGGTCCATTTATGGTTTGGCGCAGTAGGGTATATGGCGGCTTGGGTCCTCATCGCCTATACTACCGTCTCCGCGAAAGGGCTGGCTGTAGCCGCCCGTGATGTCATGGGGCCTCTGAAGGAAGGCGACATAAAACTGGCAAGAAACAGGCTTTCGATGGTCGTGGGAAGGGATACCGGCGAGCTGGACGGGCATGAGGTCTCGCGCGGCACAGTCGAGACAGTCGCGGAAAACACGTCTGATGGGATAATCGCGCCGCTATTATACCTTGCCATAGGCGGGCCGCCGCTTGCGATGGCCTACAAGGCCGTCAATACGATGGACTCTATGATCGGATACAGGAGCGAGCGGTACAACTACCTGGGTCGGGCGGCCGCGCGTCTAGACGACATAGCCAACTTTATTCCGGCAAGGCTGACCGGACTTTTGTATGTGGTGTCATCCTTTTTTCTTTCCGGGGATGGCCGTTACTCCTTCGCAGGGGCGTGGAAGGTGCTTGTGCGTGACCATAAGAAGCACTCCAGTCCCAACAGCGGTTACCCGGAGGCCGCCGTGGCAGGGGCACTCGGCGTCAGACTGGGTGGGGAAAACAGCTATTTCGGGAAAAAAAGCGTTAAGCCTTTCATTGGAGACCCGGACAACGAACTGACCGCAGCAAGGATTGAAGATGCAGTCAGGCTTATGTATGGGGCATCCATGCTTGGACTTGCAATGTCAGTGGTTATCAGTGCCATTATATACAGGGGACTTTATTGAAGAATTCCGGAAACACGCCGCAGCACGGCGGTAACATCTACCATTATTCGCGCAAGTACGGTATACCGATAGAGAAGATAGTCGATTTCTCCGCCAGCATTAACCCACTTGGTCCGCCAAAGGCGGCAGTTGCGGCAATCAAGGCCGCGATACCGTCGTTGATCAATTACCCTGACCCGGATTCGACCGTGATAAAGGATGCCCTGTCAAAACACCTTCAGGTGGACCGCGGCTGTATCCTGCCAGGAAACGGCTCCACAGAGTTGATATATCTCATCCCGCGAGTGCTGCGTCCCAAGAGGGCCCTTCTGCCCGTGCCCTCTTTTTCAGACTATGAGCGCTCACTGACGATAGCCGGGTGCAGTTTAGATTATATGAAACTTCGGGAAAAAGACGGTTTCGTGCCTGATATGGACAGGTTCAAAAAATCCGTTTCCGGGGCGGACATCGTGTTTCTTTGCAACCCGAATAACCCTACCGGCACCTTGATCGCGAAAGACATGGTCCTTGATATGCTCAATATAGCAAGTAAGGCAGGGGCGTTCGCGGTAATAGACGAGGCATTCATAGAATATGCCCCGGAGCATTCAATCGTAAGAGAGGCGGCATCGGCAAGAGGTGTCGCCGTACTTAGGAACTTCACCAAATTCTATGGCATGCCGGGGCTAAGGCTTGGCTATCTGGTTGCCCGTCCCGATTTGATAAAGAAGTTATCAAAGGAAGCGGAGCCCTGGAGCGTCAACTCCCTTGCGCACGAGGCCGCTGCAGCTGCCCTTTCGGACCCGGGCTATGCGGAGAGGAGCCTCAGCCTGTTCAGGCTCGAGAAGGACTACCTGTACAACCGGCTTAAAAGAATCGATGGCATCGAGCCGTGTCCCTCATCGTCAAACTTCATCCTTATAAAAACAGAAGTTCCAGCGGACGATGTGGTCGAAAAACTTGCCTCAAGGGGTATACTGGTGCGCAGTTGCTCGAACTACAGGGGGCTGGACGGCGAATATTTGAGGGTGGCTGTAAAGGGCAGGCAGGAGAACAGGATGCTGCTTGCTGCACTTGAAGCGCTTATAAGGTAATCCGAAATAGTTTTTATTTGGTTGACAAACCGGCCACCTGTTTATAGAATCCTCCCCTATGGCTTTTGGGTTCAAATTAATAAAGACGGACAAAGACTCGCGCGCGAGGCTTGGGGTAATGTCTACGCCCCACGGTGATGTGAACACCCCGATATTCATGCCGGTGGGCACGCAAGCTACCGTCAAGACGATGAGCCCTGACGAGCTTAAGGGCATCGGCGCCGAGATCATACTGTCCAACACGTATCACCTCTACCTGAGGCCTGGCCACGAGCTTATAGAGAGGCTCGGCGGGCTCCACAGGTTCATGGGATGGGACAGGCCGGTCTTGACCGACAGTGGCGGGTTCCAGGTGTTCTCGCACAGCCAGCTGCGGAAGATTACTGAGGACGGGGTGAAGTTCCAGTCGCACCTGGACGGCTCGTACCACTTCCTGACGCCTGAGAGCGCAACCGGCATTCAGGGGTCGCTTGGCGCGGATATCATCATGTGTTTCGACGAGTGTGCGCCGTACCCGAGCAGCTATGACTACCTGAAACAGTCCATGGAGATGACGCTTCGGTGGGCGAAAAGGTGCAAGGATGCCAAGAAGCGGGAAGACCAGGCCCTTTTTGGTATAATACAGGGCGGGATGCATAAGGACCTGCGCCTTGAGTGCACAAGCGGGCTTCTTGATATAGGGTTCGACGGCTACGCCATAGGAGGACTATCGGTGGGCGAGACCAAGCCCCTGATGTACGAGGTGGTGGATTACACAGCCGAGGCGATGCCTGCCGACAGGCCGCGCTACCTAATGGGAGTGGGTACGCCCGAAGACCTGGTGGAAGGTGTTATGCTGGGCGTGGACATGTTCGACTGCGTTATGCCCACCCGCAACGCCCGGACGGGGACGCTTTTTACAAGCTACGGAAAGATTAACATAAAAAACGCGAAATACGCAGAGGACCAGTCGCCGGTGGACCCGGAATGCGGCTGCTACACCTGCCGCAACTTCACGAGGGCATATCTCAGGCACCTCTACCACGCGGGTGAAATACTTGCAATGCGCTTAAATACCTTGCATAATCTGTATTATTATTTAAACTTGATGAAGGACATCAGGGCGGCAGTGAAAGAGGACAGGTTCCTGGAATTCAGGGGCGCTTTTTATAGCAAAAAGGAGGTGGGGTAATGTTAGTTGCAGTGGCATACGCAATGGGTGCGCCGGGCGGAGGCGCGGCAGGTGCGGCAAGTGCGCCGAGCATGTTTCAGTCGCTTTTCCCGCTGATTATCATCTTCGGTATTTTTTACTTCCTGTTGATACGGCCCCAGCAGAAGAAGGCGAAGGAGCATAAGGCTGTGCTTGACAACCTGAAGAAGGGCGACAGCGTTATCACCAGCGGCGGGATTTACGGGACGATTTTCTCGCTGACCCCGGTACAGGTGGTGTTGATAGTCTCCGAGAACGTGAAGATAAAGGTCGCCAGGAGCTATATCGCAGGCCTTGCGTCCGGCGAGGAGAGCAGCGAGGAAAAGTAGACCCTGGGTTTTCGGTGGTCGTAATTTAAAAGGGAGGCATATGCCTCCCTTTTTCGCTTTCCTTCCAGTGCAATAATTGTCTGTTAAGCTTATGCCGCCTTTTGCCTGGATATCACAAAGGTTTCAAGAAGAACGTCTTCCCCGCCGATATTGATGATGCTTACGGATTTCATTACGGGTATTTTTCCACCATCATGTCGCAGGATAATCTTTTCGGACATATCCACCCTCATGCCAAGGTCAAGGACAGGACACGAGCCTGCTTGGGCCGGGCATATTGTCTCGTGGCAGACCCTGCCCACGATTTCAGCTTCAGAACCAAACCCCATCATATCCAGTGCCGTGCGGTTGATCTGTTTGATCTTGCGGTCTTTGCCCACCACCATCATCCCGAACTGAACCGACTGCAATTCGGTGGACAACATCTCGTTTGTCTTCTGGATGTTCTCGATCGTCTGCTTGCGTTCCGTAATATCCTTGGCCACGTGGACGAATGACTTAAAGCCGCCGCCGATCTCCCACATGGGATATATGCTGACCTCGTATATCCTGTCCCTGACCGGGACTTCATGCGATAGCACCGCAGCGTGTTCATTTTGGGGAATGCCATACCGATTGCCATTCACAAGCTCTTTTAATAGTGCCGCGCCTGGACATTTATCTACAGGTCCCGATGTACCGTGGAACAGTTCGTAGCATTTCCTGCCTGTTATGTCCTTGCATTCCATGTCAAACAACCTGCACGCCGCCTTGTTGGCGCGGAGTATCACGAAATCCGTATCCTGGATGGTGACAATGTCGTCAATTGCATTAAAGGTCTCTTCCCACTCCTTCTCTGCCTTGGCATGGGCTTCACTGGCAAGCCGTTGTTTTATGGCCTGCTCAACTGAATTGATTATCCTTGTAAAATGGGCGAAACCCACGCTCTTGGTGAAGTAGTCGTTGGCACCTTCCTTGAATGCCTCCCTTGCCACCTCTTCGTTACCCTGACCCGTGAAGAATATGAACGGGACTTTGTTGCCTTGTATCCGGATATTCTTCAACAGCTCCATGCCGTCCATTTCCGGCATCTGATAGTCGGAGATGATGCAGTCCACTTTGTTGGCGGATAGATATTCGAGACATTCCTGGCCGCTGTTTGTTGCCGAGAGTGAGAAATGAGGGGCTTTATTGGAAAGGACTACCTTCATCATATCTGTCATTGACGGCTCATCGTCAACCAGTAATACGCTTAACGGTTCCATCGGCAGTCCTCGTATAAAAAAACAACATTATAATCAATAATAACATAATGTAGGGTTCTTGTAAAACAGTATAGAAGCAGGATTGTCAGGTATGGGTTAGAGTTAGCAAAAGGAGTCGGATGACGGACACGGCACTAAATCAGGGCCATGATGGATGCCTTAAGGTTTGAAAAGTGACCCTTCCATGGCCGGGTTTATCTTGTATCTTTTGATGATGGTCTCGCTGATGGGCTGGCCGTTGGCGGAGTTGGTCACCTTGAAAGGAAGAAGAAGTCCCTCGACTTTCCTGAAGTCTCCGAAGTCCGCTCCCAGACTGGTCAGGTTGCCTTTTACAAAAAAGTATCCCTCGGTCCTGACAATGCGGAAGCTCTTTGTGTCGACGTATATCTTCATGGGAGGGCCTTCGCCGTCCTCCACGTCCAGCACCACGACATCGGCCCCGTTTATGGTGCTGTTGCCGTCTTCCGAGATATTGTATTGGCCGGTCAGAAGCCCGTAAGGCATGTCGAGTTGTTTGTACTGGTAGACCATGGAAAGCAGCAGGTATTCCTTTACCTCCATCAGCGGGGTCCTGTCCATGCGCCGCCAGCCGACTTTACCGTTTAATATTCTGAGTTCGGACGAGCCGCTTACGTATGTGGTCTCAACACGCAGTTTCCGGCCGCGCTCAAAGTATCTGGTATATGTGCCTTTGTCGTTTCGCATGAAGGCAGCTATGTCGCCGGTGGCATATGCCCTCTTCGCTCTCCTTACGGCATCCTCGCCGCCGTAGGCGGATATTATTTTGGGGATAAGTTCTTTTACGTTCTGGGGGGGTACTTCAACGCCTGCGTGGGCGTATAACGGGGTGGATACAAGGAGGACGGCTGCCATAAACCTTATAGCTATAACACGGAGCCTTGCCGGCATGAAAACCTCTCTGAGAGCAGGACAGTATTTCCCGACATTAGAACTCCCAATACTATACTGCATAAAATATTTAATTGCGAGAGTAAAAAAAGATGGATGGACAAAAATGGCTAATTAATAATCAATATCTGCGCAGGATGCCTGCAACCTTGCCTATTATGGTTACCGGCGTAACGGTGGGGTCTATTGTGACCTGTTCAAAAGCAGGGTTTTCGGGCACCAGACGGATGTGGCCGTCATGTCCCCTGTAATAGCGCTTGATAGTCGCATCTTCTTCGCCTACCATAACCACTGCTATCTCGCCGTTTCGTATCTCCCGGCCGGGGCGCACTACTGCGGTATCGCCCGGGTTTATCCCGGCTCCGGTCATGGACTCGCCCTTTACCTTCAGCAGGAAATCGCCCGGCCTCGCCCCGGAAACCTCGTTAAGCGTGACGGCCTCGCCCTCGGTCTGTACCGCAAGCGAGGGCATGCCAGCCGCTACCTCGCCGAGCAGGGGGAAACCGATGGGGGGATGTTCCTGTTTTGCATTAACGGCATGGGACGTCCTGATGCCGCGCGACAGGCCCGGCTCACGCACCAGGTATCCCTTGTCTTCGAGCGCCTTTATATGGCAGGCGGCGCCGTTTGGCGAAGCCATCCCGAAATGCGACGCGACCTCGCGCACAGTTGGCGGGATGCCGCGCCGGGCAGTCTCTGACTCTATGAACGCCAGTATCGCTCGCTGTCTTTTTGTAAGCCCTTCGCCCATATTAGTACTCCACCCTCTTTGTGCCCTCGGGACGCCAGGCCGGGGCTATTACCCCCTTGTGGCGGTGCCGCGCCAGCAGCGCGCCCCAGGTCACTGTGAACTCCCCGTAGCGGTCGTTTATCGTATCCATGGCATCCGTCACCGCAGACCTCTTGCGGTCGTGCTCGAACAGGCTTACCTGCATCGGGTCGCAGGTGAGGCCGGACACGCTCACGCCTACCAGCCGCACCTTCATCGCGAGCCTGAACGGCCTGAACAGCTTCATCGCCATTATATATATATCGAGGCCATCATTCACGGGTTTTTTGAAACGCATCGATTGCGAGAATGTGCGGAAGTCGGAATATCGCAGTGTCAGGGTTATAGTGTCGCCCAGGTAGTTACCCCTGCGCATCCGGCGGCCCACCATCTCGGAGAGCTGGAGCAGGTATACAGCAAGCTCCTCCTTGTCGCCTGTGTCGTGCCCCAGCGTCATGCTGTGGCCGACAGACTTCGCCTCTTCCTCCTCGCCCATGGGCATCACATCCGACTCGTCTATACCCATGCCCATAAGCTTTAGCCGCTCGCCGATTATCCCGAACCGGCTCCGGAGCGCTGATGCGGACGCGCGTCCAAGCTCGCCGCAGGTTTTGATGCCCATCGCGGCAAGAGTAGTGGTAAGGTTTGGTCCTATGCCGCACAGCTCGCTCGCGGGCAGGTTCTCCATCACCTCTGACACCCGTTCCGGCTCGATTATGGTCAGCCCGTCCGGTTTCTGCATGTCGGAGGCGAGCTTCGCGAGCAGCTTGTTTGGTGCGACGCCCACCGAGCATGTTATGCCTATCGCCTTCGTTATGTCGTTCTTTATCTTCTGTGCGATGTCCGCCCCGCCCCCGAACAGCAGGCATGAGGCGGTGACGTCGAGGAACGCCTCGTCTATCGAGAACACCTCAACTATCGGCGTGTACCGGCTGAACACCTCAAGCATCTTCGCATTGGCCGAGGTGTACTTGCGGTTGTCGCCCACGACCAGTATCAGGCTCGGGCAGGCCCTTCTGGCCTCCGGCACGTTCATACCGGTCTTCACGCCCATCGCGCGCGCCTCGTATGAGGCCGTGGTGATGACCGTCCTGTGGCTACTGCCCACGACCGCGATCGGTTTGCCCCGGAGTTTCGGGTTTGATACCTGCTCCACCGAGGCGAAGAAGGCGTTCATGTCGATATGCAGAATTACACGAGACACTATCCTCTCCAGTCCTGTTCTACGCCTTTTATCTCCCAGTTGGCTTCCGGCGGATAGTAGGCGAGGTTGTATACATTCGCGCCGGATATTACCGAGAAATGCTGGACGGTGGTCGCGCCTTCGCGGGACTCCCAGGTATAGGTTATTTCCTCGACCCGGTACTTCCTTCCGCGCCACTCGAACCATGCGGGCCGCATCTTCCCGCCCGAGAAGACCGCGCCCACCGTTATCCTTTCAGCCACTTCATACATAGTTCCCTGCCTTTTCTTGCCTGGGAAAACTATACTGTACTTTTGTACAGTAGTCAAGCCGAATTTGGGGCTTGCCATTGTCCGGTTGTTATGGAAGAATGTAATAATAAACAGGGGGCGTTTTAATGGAGAAAAAGCCGCTTTCCGAGATGGGGCCGGACGAGATAAAGAAGGCCGTGTCCGAACGTTACGGACAGGTCGCAACCGACCCTTGTTCGAAGTTCAACTTCCCAGTAGGCAGGAAGTTCGCCGAGAGCGTGGGATATCGCCCCGGAGCTGCTCGACAGCCTGCCGCAGGGTTTCTGGGAGTCGTTCACCGGCGCGGGCAACCCGCATGAATACGTGGACGTCCGGCCGGGCGAGACGCTGCTCGACATGGGATGCGGGGCCGGGCTTGACCTGTATGTCTACTCAAAGAAGGTCGGGTCGGAAGGCCGCGTCTACGGGCTGGATATTTCCTCCGTTATGCTTGAGAAGGCGGCGGCGAACCTGAAGGCGGCTGGCGTGGCTAATTTCGAACTTCTTGAGGCCCCGTCCGACAGGGTGCCGCTCCCGGACAACTCCGTGGACATAGTTACCGCCAATGGGATATACAACCTCTCGCCGGACAAGGATGCGGTGATGCGCGAGGTGTACCGCGTGCTTAAACCCGGCGGGCGCACGGTGTTCGCAGAGATAGTCCTGATGGAGCCGTTCGCGGTGGAGGAGCGAAAGAGCATAGACGACTGGTTCCGCTGCATCGGCGGCGCGTATCCGAAGGACGAGTTCCTGGAGCGGATGCGGCGCGCGGGCTTCAAGGACCCGCAGGTGCTTTGGTCCGGCAGGAACGCGAGGACGGGGCACAAGCTGGCGATCTGCGCGGTGATAAAGGCATTTAAAAAATAACAAGGAGGTATAGCCATGAAAATCGTAAGCGTGTTAGCCGGGCTGATATCCGTGTGTCTGTTGGCGACCGTCTGCTTTGCGGCTCCTGCAAAGGCCGGGGCGGCAAAGAATGCAATAAAATATCCAGAGGAAACGAAAAAGCTTCTGGAGAAAATAAAAGGCTCCGGCAGCAGGGAAATCGGGCAGCTCATCTATACCTATACGAGCGAAGAGCCCACCGATGCAGACATCACGGCATTGTACAACCTGATGGACAACAAAGATGTGATATTGAATGACGACCCGAAGTATGCTCCAGCGAAGATACAGGTGCGCGACATCGCATTCGTATGCATCCAGGAACTGACGGGGAACGTCCTGCAGAATAAATACAAGACGAAAGAGACGATCAGCTACCAGTCGGAAGACGGCGGGGACTATGAGTTCATCATACCTGCATTCTCCGAAAGCGAGTATAAGGCGGTCAAGGCCGAAGCGAAGTATTGGGTCGGGAATTATAAGAAACTGATGGAAGAAAAGGAATAAAGGCCACAAGTCATGGCCAATCGTTGTTAGCAGAGAATCATCGGATAATACTTTTCAGTATACTGTACGTGAGACGGCCTATCATTCCTTTAAAGGAGTTGATTCGTGATATTTCAAATTCTCGTTGTGGCTCTTTTAGGCGGTTTTTTGATTACAGGTTTATATTTTATCTATGGAGTATACAAGGGACATAAAATCTTACCAGATAATGATGATCCACATTATTATTTGTTTAATAGAGTAAGAGAAGATTATGGAGAAAAAGGTCTTAGAATTTTATGTATCATAATTGGAATAATAATGGTGATAATGGCAATATATGCAATTAATTGGATGTTGCCTTATTTGTAAAAGTTACCCGCTTCCCGGACAGCCAATATGCTAAACCGTATCCAAATAATTAAGGCCGACATCACAAGGCTCGAAATTGACGCGATTGTGAATGCGGCGAACAGTACCCTGCTCGGGGGCGGAGGTGTTGACGGCGCGATACACGCGGCGGCGGGGCCGGGGCTTCTGCGCGAATGCAGGACTCTTGGCGGATGCCCCACGGGCGAGGCGCGGTTGACCGGCGGATACGACCTGCCCGCGAAATACGTGATGCACACCGTAGGCCCGATATGGCGGGGAGGGGACAGGGGCGAGGACGGGCTGCTTGCGAACTGCTACAGGAACTCGCTCGCGCTTGCCGCGCAGAACGGCGTGAAGACAATAGCCTTTCCGTCCATCAGCACCGGGGCGTACGGCTTCCCGGTGGAGCGCGCCTCAAGGATTGCGGTCGCCGAGATAAAGAAATTCCTCGAAGCGGACAGCTTCAATCGAGAAGGTGATAATAGTCTGCTTCAACCAGGACGTATTCGACGCGTACAACAAACTGCTTAGGTAAGCCAGCCAGCCTGTCGTCCCGACCGTAGCGGAGGGACCCACAGTAAGGCTTTCATTTTAAGACCTATAGTCAAATGTGGATTCCTCGGCTTCACTCGGAATGACAAATCATCCCCTCCCCACAAATAAAAAAAGCCCCCCGGATAACCGGGAGGCTTCAAGAAATTTCAAATTTTCAGGCTGGACTATCTGTCCCTGCCGCCGCCGTAGCCGCCACCGCCGCCACGACCACCGCCGCCGCCGCCGTAACCGCCTCTGCCACCGCCGCCACCGCCGCCTTCACGCTTCTGCTGCGGCTTGGCCTCGTTGACGGTGAGGGCCCTGCCAAGGTGGTCTTTCCCGTTGAACAGCTCGATGGCCTTCTGGGCCTCGGCGTCTGTAGCCATCTCGACGAACCCGAAACCGCGGGACTGACCGGAATAGGTGTCCGTGATAATCTTCACGGAAGTAACTTCACCCGCCTGAGAGAAAAGCTCCTTGATGTCTTCGTCTGATGACTTGAAGGAAAGGTTGCCCACATAAAGCTTGTTGCCCATTGTCGTCTCCTTGAAAAAAGTATCCCTGAAAGAACAACCTTTGCGTTGACCCCCAGGCACTGAACATGCCGGTCAATCCGGCCCATATAAATATAATAGCAGAAAATCTCCTAAAACTCAAACCAAATAGATTTTTCTGCTTTTTGCCAAAAAATTATGCCTCCCGGCCTTTGAAGAAGGATACGGTTTCCTCTATGCCTTCCTCCAGGGCCTTCGATGGCCGCCAGCCCAGACTGCTGCCTGCAAGCGAGGCGTCGAGCACGCTTCTGTACTGCTCGCCTGTCTTTGCCGGGGCGTTCCTGGCCGTACCTGCATACCCGGTTTTTTTCTTGATAAGCTCGTAGAGGCCGTTGACCGACGTCTCCAGGCCGGTGCCGATATTGAACTCGCCGGTGATATCTTTTTTTATGGTGGCCAGGTTCGCGGCTACCACGTCCTTGACGAACACATAATCCCTGGTCTGGCCGCCGTCCCCGTTTATGGTCGGGGTCTCTCCTTTGAGCATTATGCCGCAGAAGATGGCGACGACGCCGGCCTCGCCGTGCGGGTCCTGCCGCGGGCCGTAGACGTTGGAGTACCGCAGCGCCACATAGGGTATGCCATATACCTCTTTGTAATAGTTGAGGTAGAACTCGAATGAGAGTTTCGCCGCGCCATATGGGGAAAGCGGGCGGGTAGGGTGCGACTCGGTTGCGGGGAATGTGTCTTGTTCGCCGTATATCGCGCCGCCCGAGGATGCGAATACGACCTTCTTTACACCATATATGCGGGAAGCCTCCATAAGGTTGATAGCACCCGTGATGTTTATGTCGGCATCCGTGCAGGGGTCGGCTACGGAGTTTCTGACGCTCACCTGCGCGGCGTGGTGGCATACAACGTCAGGCCTCTCCTTTGCGAAGATGGAGGAGAGGGCCTTGTCCCTGATGTCCGCATGGTAAAATGTCGCCTTCGGGTTAATGTTTTCCCGTCTTCCGGTGGAGAGGTTGTCGATTATAACGGCTTCATCCCCGTTTTCGATGAGCGCGTCCACTATGTGCGAGCCGATGAACCCCGCCCCGCCCGTAACGAGTACTTTCATTAAAACATACCTCCAGGGTTTTTGAATCCATGAGATTTGCAAACAAATGAAAAAAGGATAAATCAGGCCGGGGCATTTTGCAAGTTTATTAATCTTTTGAAGAATGTCCAGATTTAATTTATACTTGCATTCAAGCTCCGATTATCTTAATATAGCAAACCTTAGTCAAAAATAGAGAGCTGTATTTTTCCATAATTTTCGGGAGGTAAGTCTTTCATGAACAAGAGCCTTTACTGGAGGTTGTCACTGGTATCAGCGGCCGTGGTGCTGGCCATTATCCTGTTTATACCGAGCATGCCCGGTATCAAAAAGGCGGACCTGCCCAAGTGGTGGCCTGGCAACAAGATAAACCTGGGCCTCGACCTCCAGGGCGGCATGCACCTCATATACCAGGTGCAGACGGATAAGGCCGTCGAGTCTCATGTAGCGCGTCTGGTCTCCTCCCTGAGAGGCGGCGCAGCTGAGAAGAACATCCCGTTGGCCGACATAAAGCAGACGGCCGGCAACGCGTTGCAGGCGACACTTCAGAACCCCGCCGACATGGACAAGTTCACGGCATTGGTCTCCGAGCAGGCGCCCACCCTCGAGAAAAAATCGCAGGAGGGCGGCACGGTCGTTTATGGCGTAAACGACAAGGAAGCCGAGAGGATCAAGGCCAACTCCGTCTCCCAGGCGGTCGAGACCATCAGAAACAGGATTGACCAGTTCGGCGTTGCCGAGCCGGTAATAGTGCAGCAGGGTGTGAACGAGATACTGGTCCAGCTTCCGGGCGTAAAGGATACGCAGAGGGCGCTAGACCTTATCGGCAAGACTGCCCAGCTCGAGTTCAAGATGGTGGACGATGCGGCGCAGGTCTCCCCGCCCCTTCCGGGCAGCATACCCGCAGGCGACGCCGACAAGATCGTTGCCGAATACAAGGACAAGATACCCGCAGGCGACCAGATACTCTTTGAGCGCGTCGTGGACCCATCCACGGGCGCGGTCACGAAGACCCCTTATATTGTAAAGCAGGAACCCATAATGACCGGCGACGTCCTTACCGAGGCCAGGATGGGTATAAGCCCAAAGAGCCAGGAGGCAGAGGTCAACTTCAAGCTTGACGCCGTCGGCGCGAGGATATTCGATGCCGCCTCCGCCGCGAACGTGGGCAAAAGGATGGCCATAGTCCTCGACAACAACGTATACTCCGCTCCTTCCATAAGGGAGAGGATAAGCGGTGGCAGCGGCGTGATCACCGGAAGGTTCACCGAGACGGAAGCCAAGGACCTGGCGATAGTCCTCAGGGCCGGCGCGCTGCCCGCCCCGCTGGTGCCCATTCAGAACCTGACCGTCGGGCCAACGCTGGGCGCCGACTCGATACAGTCCGGCAGCAAGGCCATAATGCTCGGCACGATACTCGTCCTTATATTCATGGCAATCTATTACAAAATGGCCGGTGTTATAGCCGACTTCGCGGTCGCGCTTAACGTAGTCATCCTGATAGGAGCTCTGGCGGCGCTCAGCGCGACACTCACCCTCCCGGGCCTCGCGGGCATACTCCTGACCATAGGCATGGGCGTCGATTCCAACGTCCTTATATTCGAGAGGATAAGGGAGGAACTGCACCTGGGCAAGTCGGTGCGCGCGGCGGTGGACGGCGGATACGACAAGGCGTTCACCACAGTCCTTGACTCGCACGTCACGACGCTCATCACGGCAGCCGTGCTTTTCCAGTTCGGCACAGGCCCGATCAAAGGATTCGCGGTCTCGCTTTCACTTGGTATAATAATAAACCTGTTTACGGCCCTTGTCGGTACCAAGGTCGTCTTCGACATGATAAACCGCAAGAAACTGGACAAACTAAGCATATAAATTATTTATAATAGATACCGGAGGCTTTTCTAAATGGAACTTATAAAAAAGACGAACATTGATTTTCTGGGCAAGAGGAAGATCGCATTCGGCGTCTCGCTCCTCCTGGCCCTTTTGGGTATCATATGTGTTGTGATGATAGTGACGGGCAAGGCCAACATGGGCATCGACTTCGCCGGAGGCGCATCGGCCAACCTGGTATTCCAGAAGCCGATACAGGTTGAAGCAGCGCGTAAGGCGCTTGACGCAGTCGGGATCCGGGACGCCGAGATCCAGTCGTTCACAGACGGCTCCAAGCTCCTGGTCAGGGTCAAGAAGACGGACATACCAATCACCCAGGTTGTGGACAAGATAAAAGAGGCCTTTGTAAAGGCCATGCCTGACAACCCTGTCACCATAGACTCCAGCGCCGCAATCGGGCCGACGGTCGGTAAGGCGCTCCAGAAGGACGCTTTCTGGGCGATAGTATTGTCATTCCTCGGGATAATCATCTATATATGGATAAGGTTCGAGTTCAAGTTCGGCCTGGCGGCCACTGTCGCGACCTTCCATGACGTGCTTGCGGTCATGGGCATATTCTGGCTGATGCACAAGGAGATAACGCTTCTCGTGGTCACGGCGCTCCTGACACTTGCCGGATATTCCCTTACTGACACCGTCGTCGTCTTCGACCGTATCCGTGAAAACCTGAAGATGAGGCAGAAGGACGGCCTCATGGATATCATAAACAGCAGTATCAACGAGGTGCTTTCACGTACCATAGTGACCTCCATGACCGTCTTCCTGGCCGTCCTGTCTCTCTTTATCTTCGGCGGCGAGGTGCTCCACGACTTCGCATTCGCGATGTTGATGGGCGTCGTGGTAGGCACCTACTCCTCGATATTTGTCGCTAGCCCGCTCTTGTATGTGTGGAGGGGCCAGAAGGGCACCAGGCTTATAAAGGCCGGGATGCTCACAAAGCAGCCTGTCAAAGTATCTCTTGAAGCAAAACCCGTTACGGCCCAGCAGCCAGCAGCCCCAGCACAGCCACAGCCTGCCGAGACGCCCGTCAAGGCATCGGCCGGAAGCGCCGGCAAGGCTCAAAAAAGGCGGAAAGGGCAGAAATAAATCCTAAGCCAAGTCTTAACCGTTAGTAAACAAATTAAAAATTTCCTGTTCCGCCGGGGTCCCGGCATGGGGGACGAGAGTTTTGCTTGTAAAGCGCTGGGTAAAACAGGAAGCATGTCAGGTACTGAAGGGCTTGCTTTGCCGTGAGCTTAACATTTCCCCCGCCACCGCAATTATTCTTGTAAACCGAGGCATCAAGAGTAAAGAAGAGGCCAGTACATTCCTCAGCGCCTCGCTTTCAGACCTGCATGACCCTTTCCTGTTCGACGGTATAGACAGGGTCGTGGCACGCGTGCTAGCGGCCATCCGCGGCGGCGAGAAGATACTGGTCTACGGCGATTACGATGCTGACGGCATAACAGCAACCTCACTTCTGGTTGAATTCTTCAGGGACATAGGAAAAGACGTTCTCTATCACATCCCCAGAAGGCTGGAAGACGGGTATGGCTTAAGCCTTGATGTACTGAAGAGAATAAAAGAAAAAGGCGTCACGCTGATTATAACGGTGGACTGCGGGATATCCTCTATCATAGAGGTCGAGGCGGCCGCAAACATGGGATTGGACGTTATAATCACCGACCACCACGAGGCGCCAGACATCATCCCCGATGCATATGCCATCGTGAACCCCTGCCTGAAAAAATCCTGTTACCCATTCATGAGCCTCGCCGGGGTCGGAGTCGCATTTAAACTTGCCCAGGCGATAAAGGCCGGCCTTGACGGCAAAGACAGCGCAGGGCCCGGAATAGACCCTTCGTTGATCAAATATCTTGACCTTGTCGCCCTCGGGACTATTGCGGACGTTGTGCCTCTCACAGGTGAGAACAGGGTGCTGGTCAAACATGGCCTCCGCGTAATGAACGAGGGTACGAGGCCCGGTATCAGGGCGCTCAAAGAGGTGGCGTCGATAAAAGGCAATATAAGCTCCGGTATTGTGGCTTTTCAGGTGGCCCCCCGGCTGAACGCGTCCGGACGGCTCAGCCGGGCTGAGGCAGGAGTAAGGCTTCTCATTACGGAGGACCCGGATGAAGCATCGAAGGTCGCGGCTGAACTTGACGCAATGAACAGGGAGAGGCAGAAGATAGAGGAAGAGATACTCGAAGAGGCAAGATATATATTAGCCTCCAATTACGATAGCGGCTGCCGTACGATAGTCCTCGCATCGGAAAAGTGGCATCAGGGTGTCATAGGCGTGGTGGCTTCGAAGCTTGTCGAAGAGTTCTACAAGCCGACGGTGCTCATATCGCTCTCGGACAGCATGGGTAAAGGTTCCGCAAGGAGCATCCCTTCGTTTCACCTATACAGGGCCCTTGCCAGGTGCGGGTTATATCTGGAGGGTTTCGGCGGACACAAATATGCCGCGGGCCTCTCGATAAAACATGATATGATAGAACCTTTCAGGCGGGAATTCGAGGCAACAGCACTTGATATCCTGACCGAGGAAGACTTCCGCCCGTCTTTAAGGATCGACGCGGAGGTGCCTTTGTGTGATGTGGGATGGGAGCTTCACGGGGAACTCTCAAGCCTGGGCCCATTTGGCGCGGGAAACCCGGAACCTGTCCTGCAGGCATCCGGGCTTGGGGTACTCTACCCGAAGGTTGTAGGCAAGAACCATGTTAAGATGGTGGTCACGCAGGGCGGGCTAAGGTTCAGCTCGATAGGTTTCAACATGGGTAACATTTACCAGAGCCTGGCAATGAAGGACGTTACAGTGGACGCCGCATTCAGCCTGAACGTGAACGAGTGGCAGGGTGAGAAGACGCTGCAGCTTAACCTAAAGGACCTGCATTATTAAGATGCTCCGTTTTGAAGACATACTGGACAAGATCCAGCAGTACCAGCCGGACGCGGACCTGGACTTTCTGAGGCGAGCCTATATATTCTCGGCCAAGGTTCATCAGGGTGCGAGCCGCCTCTCAGGAGAACCCTACCTTGTCCATCCGATCGAGGTTGCGGGCATACTCGCCGAACTCAAACTCGACTATATAACGGTGGCTGGCGGGCTCCTGCACGATACCGTCGAGGACACCGACACCACGGTGGAGCAGATCGCCGAGTATTTCGGCGACGAGGTAGCCGCAATCGTCGACGGCCTCACCAAGATTGCCAGGATAGAGTTCAAGACCCGCGAGGAGCAGCAGGCTGAGAACTTTCGCAAGATGATTCTTGCGATGTCAAAGGACATCCGGGTAATCCTGATCAAGCTGGCAGACCGCCTCCACAACATGCGCACGCTTGAGCACCTCAAGCCCGAAAGGCAAAGGGCCATAGCCCTTGAGACCCGCGACATCTATGCGCCCATTGCAAACAGGCTCGGACTTGGCCGTATAAAATGGGAGCTCGAAGACCTCGTCCTGAAATATCTCGAACCGCAGATATACAACGAACTTGTGCAGAAGATATCCCAGGACCGCGCCGAGCGTGAGGACTATATAAACGAGCTTATATCCATAGTCAATGCGCATATGGAGAAAAACAACCTGCCAGGCAGGGTACTGGGCCGCCCCAAGCATTACTACAGCATATACCAGAAGATGCTGAAGCAGGGCATCACCGTGGACGAGATGTACGACCTGACGGCCTTGCGGATAATCACTGACACCAAGGCCGACTGCTACGCGATCCTCGGGATGATCCATTCCCTCTGGATACCGGTTCCCGGCCGGTTCAAGGACTTCATCGGCGTCCCGAAATCCAACCTGTACCAGTCGCTCCATACGACCGTCATAGGACCCAAGGGCGACAGGGTCGAGTTCCAGATACGCACCGAGGAGATGCACCGGATAGCCGAAACCGGCATCGCGGCGCACTGGCAGTACAAGGAAAAGGGAAAGATAGCGCAGGAGGACGAAAAACGCTTCTCGTGGCTCCGGCAGCTCGTCGAGTACCAGAAGGAACTTACCGACTCCCACGAGTTCCTTGATACGGTCAAGGTCGACCTCTTCCCGGAGGTGGTTTACGTGTTTACGCCCATGGGCGACGTCAAGGAGCTTGTGAAAGGGTCCACGCCGGTGGACTTCGCATACAGCATACATACCGACATAGGGAACCAGTGCGTCGGCGCGAAGGTGAACGGGAAGATGGTCCCGATACAGGTATGAGTTTCAGACCGGCGACACCGTGGAGATAGTTACCCAGCCGGGCCATGTGCCTTCGAGGGACTGGCTGAAGTTCGTAAAGACCTCCAAGGCGAGGACCAGGATCAAGCACTGGCTCAAGATGGAGGAAGACAAGCAGAGCACCGACCTTGGGCGCGACCTCCTCGAGAAGGAGCTGAAGAAGAAGGACATAAACCCCCAGAAAGATCATCAAGTCCGGAGAGATAAACGCCATGGTAGAGGCGTTGGTCTGGAAGACCTGGACGCCCTTTACAGCGAGATCGGTTTTGGAAAAATATCCCCCCGCCAGGCGGTACATGTCCTGCTGCCGGAGGGCGCGCCTTCCGAGGAGAGGCGCGACGAGTCGATCCTGAAAAAGGTGACCCGCAAGATAATCCCGAAGGCCAAGGATAAAGGCGTCAAGATAAAAGGCGTTGACGACATAATGATCCACTACTCCAAATGCTGCAACCCGGTGCCCGGCGACAGGATAGTCGGGTTCATAACCGCGGGCAGGGGGTATCCATACACTCCGCCGACTGCACTAATATCATACGACCTGGAGAGCGACCGCGACAGGATAATAGAGGTGGAATGGGATATAGAGCACCCAACCACCCATTCGGCAAAGATATCCGTCCTCGACGGTGGACAAGCCGGGCCTTCTGGCGAACGTATCCACGGCGATATCGTCCGCGGACTCGAACATCACTCACGCGGAGATAACCACCACCGAGGACAAGAGGGCCATAGGAAACTTTGTCGTAGAGATAACCGACCTGAAACACCTGGACAGGGTGATAAAGAAGATAAGCCAGGTCGACGGCGTGATAAACGTGAAGCGTGTAAAGACGTGATGGAAGAGACCGCGGCAATAGAATATAAACTTCAGGAGATCTTATGCCCAGAGATATAATCAGGACGGACCGCGCCCCGGCGGCTGTCGGGGCCTATTCGCAGGCCGTGCGGGCGGGCGATTTCGTCTTTGTATCCGGGCAGATACCACTGAACCCGGAGACGGGCGAGGTCGTCTTCGCCGACATCAAGGAACAGACCGAGAGGGTGCTCGTGAACATAAGGAACATCCTCCAGGAGGCCGGGATGGGCCTTGAGGACGTGGTACGGACGACGGTTTACCTTGAGCTTATGGACGACCTCTCAAGGGTAAACGAGGTCTACGGGAGGTTCTTCGGGGATTCACCGCCCGCGAGGGCGGCGGTTGAGGTAGCAAGGCTTCCGAAGGACGTGGCGATAGAGATAGAGGCGGTAGCCTGGAAAAAATCCGGCTAGACCGCCTTTACAATCTTGCCGGTGCGTATGCAGCGGGTGCAGACAAGGGCCTTCTTCTTTGAGCCGTCTGTTATGATGCTGATGCTCTGAAGGTTCGGCTTGAAGGTCCTGTTGGACTTGCTGTTTGAATGACTGACGTTATGACCCGGTTTTAAATTCTTGCCGCAGACGGCGCATTCCCTTGACAAAGCACACCTCCAAAAAATTAAATTGCATTGAAAGAGCGCGTATGTTACCATTCTGAGGTTTTTTTGGCAAGAGAAAAATTAGAACAATCTAACCATGGAGAGGAAATCGAAATGCAAGGCACCGCTGTTATTACAAAGGATATGTCATTCACCCAGGCGATTCAGACCAACCCCAAGGCCGGTGAAATATTCTCAAAGTACCACCTGGGCTGCATAGGCTGCATTGCCGCGGCCTACGAGAGCATAGAGCAGGGTGCGCTAGCCCACGGCATAGACGTCGATGCGCTTATAAAGGACCTGAACGCTGCAAACTAATTGAAAAGACTTAACTATGGATAACCTCCCGGCTGCCGCAGGCCCTAAAAGGCAGCCGAACGACCTTTCCCAGCCGCTACAGTACCTGAAGGGTATAGGCCCCAGGCGGGCCGCCCTTCTGGCGCGTCTCGGTATGCATTCCGTACACGATGCCCTTTATTATCTGCCGTACAGGTACGAGGACAGGGGCAATTTCAAAAAGATATCAAGGGTAGTCTACGGCAGTTACGAGACCGTTGCCGGTGAGGTGTCCTCCATGCAGGTGGTCACCACAAACCGCAGGCGGATGAAGATATTCGAGCTGACTATAAAGGACGACACCGGCTCGATAACCGGCATCTGGTTCAACCAGCCATTCATGCAAAAAAGCTTCGCTGTCGGCCAGAAGATCATACTTTCCGGCATACCAAAACCCGACAGCTACAAAGGTTACAGGCCTGTAATTGAGAACCCGGAGTACGAGATAATCGAGGACGAAGGGGATGCCACCATCCATACCGGGCGCATTGTCCCGATATACAGGACAACATCCGGCCTGAGCGTCAGGCAGTTGAGGGCGTTGATCAAAGGGATTGTGGATGAGTTCTCCGGTTTATTGGTAGATTTCCTGCCGGAGGGGTTCCATAGTAAATACAATATCCCCATCTTTCCGAGGCTATAAGAGAAGTCCATTTTCCAGAGAAGGAAAAAGATATTGGCGTACTGGCCGTCAGGGGCAGCAGGGCGCACAAGAGGCTCATATTCGATGAGTTCCTTTTGCTTGAACTCGGGCTCGCCATGATGAAAAAAGGGCGTGTACTGAAAAGGACGGGCATAAGGATAAAATCAGGCGGGAGTCCTGCTCGAGAGGTTTGAGAAGTCGCTCCCGTTTGTGCTGACGTCTGACCAGAAAACAGTCATTTCCGAGGTCAGGGCGGACATGGAAAAAGATGTCCCCATGGCCAGGCTCGTCCAGGGAGACGTAGGCAGCGGAAAGACGGTCGTAGCCGTGTCCGCAATCCTGCATGCGGCGGAGGGCGGATTCCAGTCCGCTCTTATGGCGCCGACCGAAATCCTTGCGGAGCAGCACTATTTTAACCTTAAAACATACTTGGAGCCTTTGGGCGTCAAGGTCGGTTTGCTCACAAGTTCGCTCAAGAAAAAAGAGAAGGAACAGGCATATCTTGAGATAGCGGAGGGAATCACACAGGTCGCGGTCGGGACCCACTCGCTCATCCAGGAGGGCGTGGCCTTCAAAAAGCTGGGGCTTGCCGTAGTTGACGAGCAACACCGCTTTGGTGTGATGCAGAGGGCGCTTCTGGGCGGCAAAGGGGCTAACCCGCATGTTTTGGTTATGACGGCGACGCCGATACCGCGCACCCTTGCCATGACCCTCTATGGCGACCTGGATATTTCTATTATACGCATGGTCCCCACCGGAAGGAAACCGGTGCTTACAAAGGTTTTTGACGAAAAGAACAGGGCTGAAGCCTACAAACTGGTTAAAAGAGAGATCATGGATGGCCGTCAGGCCTATGTCGTCTACCCGCTTGTGGAGGAGTCTGAGCGCTCAGACCTTAAGGCCGCAAAAGAGGGGGCACAGAGGCTAAAGGATACCTTTTCAGGGCATGAGGTCGGGCTTATCCACGGCAAGATGAAGGCGGCGGAAAAAGAGCGTGTAATGGATGAGTTCAGGACCGGGAAGATCGACATACTTGTGTCCACGACTGTCATCGAGGTGGGCGTGGACGTACCGAATGCAGCTGTAATCGTAATCGAGCATGCCGAGAGGTTCGGTCTTGCACAGCTCCACCAGCTGAGGGGGAGGGTGGGGCGTTCAGGGCACCAGTCATATTGCGCGCTTCTGGCGTCGAATTTTTCCGAAAATTCTCGCAAGAGGCTCACCGCTATGCTAAAATGCAAAGACGGTTTCGAAATAGCAGAGGAAGACTTGAACCTCAGAGGGCCGGGTGAGTTCCTCGGTACCAGGCAGTCCGGTCTGCCGGACCTTGTCCTGGGAGACATCGTACGCGACGTGAAAATACTCGAGGCGGCCAGGAAAGAGGCCTTTGCCATGGCTGAGAAGAACCCGGGACTTTCATCCCCGGAGCTTAAGGGCCTTAAGTCGGCGCTAGTCGCCAAATGGAGCGGCAAAATGGGTTTTGTCGCGGCGGGATAGTATAATTAAGAGGGCTACTGCATGATTCTCTGGGACCGCATTAAGAGAAGCCTTGACAACGGCATTGAGCAGGTGATGAGGGTTTCGAAGGTCGTATCCGAACGCGCACGGGTGGAGGCGGCGGTTGCCAGACTATTGATAGAAAAAGGCAGTATAGAGAACAAAGGAGACCGCATATTTAAGCAGCTTGGGGAGAGGGTGTTTTTCCTGTGGGAGCAAAAAAGCGGTGGCGTGATGAACGACCAGGAGGTCCTGGAGGCCGTGAGGGAGCTATCGGACATCAAAACAGAGATAGAGTCCCTCAACCTGAAGATTAAAAAGGCCTCTATCGGGGAAGAGGAAATATAGGATGTTCCTTCCATACGTAGTCGTATTCGTCTTTGGACTTCTAATCGGAAGTTTTCTCAATGTCTGTATATACCGTATACCCATGGGAAAGTCCATAGTAAGCCCGCCGTCATCTTGCCCAAAATGCAACTCCCAGATAAAACCCATACACAATATTCCGGTTTTAAGCTATATCCTTCTTCGGGGCAGGTGCAGTACTTGCGGCACCAAAATCTCGCTTATTTATCCGGCTATCGAGCTGCTGAATGCGATAGCGTACACCTTGGTTGCGGTAAGATTCGGGTTCAACGAGCAGTCGGCACTTATCATGGCGCTAATGTCAACTTTCATCGTGGTGACCTTTATCGACCTTGAGCATAAGATAATTCCGGACGGGATAACCCTCCCAGGTATTGCCCTCGGGCTCTTGCTCGGTCCGCTTGTGCTTAAAATGAGTTTTATTGATTCGTTGCTCGGAGTTATAATCGGCGGCGGTCTTTTTTTCCTGATAGCGGTGTTAAGCCGTGGAGGGATGGGCGGCGGTGATATAAAACTGATTGCCATGATAGGCGGGTTCATCGGATGGAAGGGCGTCCTGCTCACCATATTCCTTGGTTCAGTGTTCGGCGCAACTGTCGGGATTGGGCTTATGGTGATCAAGGGGATGCACAGAAAGACCCCTATACCATTCGGGCCGTTCCTCGTTGCGGGCGCTGTTGTCGCTATCTTTTGGGGCGGCGGTTTCCTGGAGTGGTACGGCGGCTTGCACTATTGAGGTAAGCCATGTGGGGAAAAAGGAATTTTATCCGGTGGGTCAGGTATCACTATCTCAGGCTGGTACGCCTGAACGACTCGCCTGAAAAAGTGGCGCTCGGCTTCGCTATAGGCGTAACAGTAGGAATTTTCCCCACCTTTGGCCTTGGGATAGTTATAGTCATTTTTTTGGCGTGGCTGACTAAAATCAACAAGGCATCGGCAATAATAGGCACGTTGTTAATGAATCCGTGGACTTCGCCTTTTTTTTGGGCGTTGAGCTTCTTTACTGGTTCGCTTATGCTTGGCAACAGCATCAAAGATACCGCGTTCCTTTTTAAAAGCCTTAAAACCCATACCGACCTATGGGAGGCAGTTCTTGGAAAAAGGCTTATACTGCCGTACATAATCGGGAACATAACCGTGACCGCAGTTTCAGCCACTGCCTCATACCTTTTAGTATATTACCTCGTAAAGGCGTACAAAAACGCAAAAATCAAGAAAGCCCTCCATAAAAGAGGACTTTGACTGCCCTCGTCCCCGATAATCCCCGTAGAGCGCATAAACCAAGAATTATTAAATAATTAGTAGGTATAGGGGAGATGTCGAAGTTCATGAATTTCCTTGACATCCAATATGCCTCTCTGTATAATTCATCTGCTTTTTCAAGCAGCTTGTCGAAGCCCCTTTCCTCCTGGATGCCGTGTGGGTATGGGAAGGCGCTTTTTTGCGCCCTTTTTTAGGAGGGACCATGGAAATCAAGGTTTCCGAGATTCCCGCCGAGGGTTTCAAGATAGAATTGGCAGCCGAGGCGACGGAATTCGGCGAGTTCGACGAGGAAATAGGGCTCCTACAGCCGGTAACAGCCAGTCTTCGAGTTGAAAAAGTCGGGGCTACTGTTCATATAAAGGGCGGGATCGATACAGTCGTTGAACTTTCCTGTTCCCGGTGTGCAAAGAAATACCAATTCAGGGTGACATCCGGGCTTGACCTGGATCTACACCCGCTCAAGGGAGCGTCTGAAGAAGAGAAGGAACTTCAGGCCGGCGACCTGGATGTTGAGTTTTACAACGGCGATGTCGTTGATATCACCAACCTGCTAAGGGAACAGGTACTCCTCCAGGTGCCGATGAAACCCCTTTGCAGTGAAGGTTGTCTGGGCCTGTGCCCATACTGTGGACAGGACTTGAATGAACGTACCTGCGGCTGCAAGCCGCCAGAAGGACATCCGGGCTTTGAAGCCCTGAAGGATTTTCTGAAAGACAAAGGATGAGAAAGGAGTAAAGAATGGCTAATCCAACTAATAAGACCTCCAAGGCGAGGACGGCAAAGAGAAGGACCCACAAGATCCTTACTGCCCCGAACGTCTCGCTTTGCCCGCAATGCCATGAGCCAAAGCTGGCCCACAGGGTCTGCGGGAGCTGCGGCACCTACAAAGGGCGCGAAGTCGTCTCTGTTGAGGAAATCTAACAAATCCGGGATAAAATGAGGATAGCTGTCGATGCTATGGGGGGGGATTTTGCCCCTAAAGCCGTTGTACAGGGGGCGGTTGACGCTGCGCGCGAGTACGGTGTAGGTATCGTGCTTGTCGGCGACAACGACAGGGTAAAGCGCGAACTTTCACATCTGGACACCAAGGGGCTGGACATAACAATTGTCCACGCCTCGCAGGTCATAGATATGAAAGACAGCGCCTCTGCGGTGATGAGGAGGAAGAAGGATTCCTCTATCCGCATTGCGACCGAGCAGGTGAAGACCGGAGACGCGGTCGCCGTGATAAGCGCCGGGCACACCGGTGCGGCCATGGCTGCCGCTCTTTTTATCCTCGGTCCGATGGAAGGCGTCGAGCGGCCCGCCATCGCCACGCTGATGCCCAGCACGACCGGTGTTACGATCCTCCTGGACGTCGGCGCGAACGTCGATTGCAAGCCGGTACACCTGCAACAGTTCGCTGTTATGGGTGATGTCTTCGCAAGGAAGGTGCATAACGTTGACAGCCCTAGCGTAGGGTTGCTCTCCATAGGCGAGGAAGACACCAAAGGCAACGAACTGACCAAGGAGACCTTTAAGCTCCTGAGGGACAGCAGGTTGAACTTCATCGGCAATGTCGAAGGGCGCGACGTGTTCAACGGCAAGGCAAACGTGATTGTGTGCGACGGTTTCATTGGAAATGTCGCACTTAAGATAAGCGAAGGGCTTGCCGAGGCTATGAACTCGCTCCTCAAAAAAGAGATAGAGGATGCCTTCGGCGGACGGCTGGGCTACCTGTTGCTTAGGCCCGCTTTCACGAAGTTCAAGAAGAGGATAGACTACTCCGAATACGGCGGTGCGCCGCTTCTCGGGATCAACGGCATAAGCATCGTCAGCCACGGACACTCAAATCCTAAGGCGATAAAGAACGCCATAAGGGTTGCCCGCGATTTCCATGAGAAACAGGTAAACAAGCATATACAGGACGACATAGAAGCCATGGTTGCCGGGACGGTATTGCAGAAAAAAAGGGTTGGCGAGAAAGAGGGCGTCCTGAAATGATCAGGACCAGGGTGCTTGGGACCGGGTCGTTCGCGCCGGATAAGGTGCTGTCGAACCATGACCTTGAGAGGATGGTGGATACCTCCAGCGAGTGGATCATAGAGCGCACCGGGATAGAGGAGAGGCGGATAGCAGAAAGTTCCGTCACTTCTTCCGACCTTGCGGTAGAGGCCGCGAGAAGGGCGCTTGAAGCCGCCTCCCTGAACCCGGAAGATATAGAGCTGATACTTGTGGCGACTGCCACGCCGGACATGATATTTCCGGCCACAGCCTGTATAGTACAGGACAAGCTTGGCGCAAAAGCAGCGGCGGCGTTTGATATCCTGGCCGCCTGTTCCGGTTTCTTGTTTGCGCTCGCTTCGGCTGATGCGTTTATCAGAAGCGGGATATACAAAAGGGTCCTGGTTATCGGGGCTGAGACGCTTTCAAAGATCACCGACTGGACGGACAGAAATACCTGCGTTTTGTTTGGAGACGGGGCCGGGGCCGTGGTCCTTGTGGCGGAAGAGGACGGAAGGGGCATACTCTCGACCCACCTCCACACCGACGGGAGCATGGCAGACCTGTTATGTATACCGGGCGGGGGGTCCTTGAACCCGGCAAGCCTGTTGAGCGTGGAAGTCAGGCCTTCACTTTATAAAGATGAAGGGGAACGAGACCTTCAAGGTTGCCGTGAGGGCCCTGGAGGAAGTGGTGATTGAGGCCCTTGAGCATAACGGGTATTCTTCTTCCGACATCGACATGCTCGTGCCGCACCAGGCGAACCTCAGGATAATCCAGGCGACTGCGAAAAGGCTGAACCTGCCTATGGAAAAGGTCGTCATAACACTGAACAAGTACGGCAACACCTCTGCGGCATCAGTGCCCATGGCGCTTGACGAGGCAGTGCGGGACGGACGCATTAAAGATGGAAGCCTTGTTATTCTAGAGGCGTTCGGCGGCGGACTGTCATGGGCTTCAGCCCTTATCAAGTGGTAAAGTTTTAATAAAATCATAATTCAGGAGTGGGGGAAGATGGACTATTTTCTGACGGAAGAACAGCAGGAAATCAGGAACCTTGCACGCCAGATAGCTGAGGAGAAGGTGAAGCCCGTAAGGGCCGAGCTGGACGAGAAAGAGGAGTTTCCCTGGGAGATAATGAAGGTCCTCGCCCAGGCCGACCTCTTCGGTCTCTATATCCCCCAGGAGTACGGCGGGTTCGGCGGCGGGTCGTTCGAGAACTGCATTGCAGTCGAGGAACTGTCAAAGGCCTGCATCGGCGTCTCGGTAAGCTTTGCCGCAAGCGGCCTGGGTGCATACCCCATCCTGCTTTTCGGAAACGAGGACCAGAAAAAGAAATACCTTACCCAGATCGCCTCCGGTGAAAGGCTTGCCGCGTTCGGCCTGACAGAGGCCGGTGCTGGAAGTGATGCGGCAGGCACCAGGACCACCGCAGTCCTTGACGGAAACGAATACGTGCTCAACGGCACAAAGCAGTGGATCACAAACGGCGGTGAGGCCGAGATATATACGGTCATAGCCATGACCAACCCTTCAAAGGGAACCCGCGGCGCTTCCGCGTTCATAGTGGAGAAGGGGACTCCGGGCTTCTCCTTCGGCAAGAAGGAAAACAAGATGGGTATCCGTTCCTCGGCTACGCGTGAGCTTGTTTTCGAGAACTGCCGCATACCGAAGGAAAACCTCCTTGGCAAGGAAGGCATGGGTTTCCTGGTGGCCATGAAGACGCTCGACAAGTCACGCCCAGGCATAGGCGCGCAGGCGGTCGGCCTGGCCCAGGGCGCTATAGACGAATCGATAGCCTACGCCCGCGAGAGGCGTCAGTTCGACGCCCCTATTATCTCTTTCCAGGCCATCCAGCACATGCTGGCCGACATGTCTACCCAGACCGAGGCTGCAAGGGCCCTGGTATATGCCGTCGCGAGGTTCATCGATTCCGACCCCAAGGACGTATCGATGGCCTCGGCCATGTCCAAGCTCTTTGCGTCTGACGTCGCGATGAAAGTCACCGTAGATGCAGTCCAGATAATGGGCGGATACGGCTACATGCGCGAGTACCCGGCTGAGAAGATGATGCGTGACGCAAAGATACTTCAGATATACGAAGGCACGAACCAGATACAGAGGAACGTCATAGGCGCTGCCCTTATCAAGGAAGCGGCTTCAAAGAGAAAATAAACGTACTTTCTTTGTAAGAGCCGACATCGGTGCCAATAAAATCGGTTTCTCTTTGGTTACTTTCTCTCCAAAGGAAGTAACAAGGACTATTATGAACATAGCAGTTTGTGTCAAGCAGGTGCCGGATACATCCGAGGTCAAGATAGACCCTGAGACTGGGACGATGAGGCGCGAAGGCGTGCCGTCCATCCTGAACCCGTTCGATGCCTATGCCGTGGAAGAGGCGGTCAGCCTCAAAGAGAAAAACGGCGGCAAGGTGACAGCGGTCACGATGGGTCCGCCCCAGGCTGCCGAAGTGCTCAGGCATGTCGTGGCGATGGGTGTGGACGACGTCATGCTCCTTTCAGACCGTGCGTTCGCAGGTGCCGACACCTGGGCCACGTCTTATACCCTTGGGCTTGGACTCAAAAGGGTCGAAGGCATCGACCTGGTCATCTGCGGGAAGCAGGCCATCGACGGCGATACTGCGCAGGTCGGGCCGGGAGTGGCCGAGAACCTGGGTATCCCGTTCGTAGCCTACGTCAGGAAGGTTATCGAGGTCGCAGACGGCAGGATGAAGGTGGAGAGGCTTATAGAGGACGGATATGAGATAGTAGAAGTAAGCCTCCCGGCAGTCATAACCGTCGTTAAGGAGATCAATACCCCCAGGATGCCGTCGCTCAAAGGCAAGATGAAGGCAAAGGGGATTGTTATAAACCCGTTGAGCGCTGAAGAGCTTGGAGCCATAGCAGATAATATTGGCCTTGCCGGCTCTCCCACGAAGGTCATGAAGGTCTTTACGCCTCCACCCAAGGGAAAGCGGGAGATTATCGAAGGCGCGCCGAACGAGCAGGTTGACAGGCTCATCGAGCGGCTTACGGAACTGAAGGTGGTCTGATGGGGATAATCGTCAAAGTAGACCTTTGCACCGGTTGCGAGACCTGTGTAAACGAATGCCCCTTCGGGGCGATAGAGATGAAGGACGACGTAGCCGTCATCACCGAGAAGTGCACCCTCTGCGGCACATGCGTCGAGACCTGCCCGGTATACGCGATAGAGATGACCGAGGAGCCTAAATCCGCCCATGCAGTGGACCTCACGGCATATAAAGGGTTGTGGGTCTTTGCGGAGCAGAGAAATGGTAAGGTCGTGCCGGTGGCCTATGAGCTGCTTGGCGAGGGCAGGCGTCTTGCCGACGCGCTTGAGACCGAGCTTGCCGCCGTCCTTATGGGCACGGGTCTTGACGGCGAGGCCAAAGCCCTTATTGCGGCCGGCGCCGACAAGGTCTACCTCTACGAGGACGCCCTCTTAAACGAGTTTCACGAAGACGCTTATGCGGATGCCCTGTCGGATCTTGTCAATAAACATAAACCGGAAATAATCCTTGCAGGCGCAACGTCCATCGGACGCGCATTCGTGCCTCTTGTAGCGACCAGGGTACGCACTGGGCTTACGGCCGATTGCACCATGCTCGGAGTCGACCTGGAGAAGCGGAACCTCCTCCAGACAAGACCGGCATTCGGCGGCAACATAATGGCCACGATCGTGTGTCCCGGGTATCGCCCGCAGATGGCAACTGTAAGGCCGGGTGTCATGAAGAGGCTCGCAGCGGACCAGTCAAGGAACGGCGAAATTATAAAGTCAGGGCCGGCGTCGCCCATGACCTCGAAGACAAGGTTGGTCGAGGTTATTGAAGAGGCCGGGCACAAGATAAACATATCCGAAGCGGAAGTCATAGTCGCAGGCGGCAGGGGCATGGGCAACGAGAAGGGGTTCGCGCTTCTCAAGGAGCTTGCCGACGCTCTCGGCGGTGTTCTTGGGGCAAGCCGTGCGGCAGTCGATGCGGGATGGCTTCCATATCCGCACCAGATAGGCCAGACCGGAAGGACCGTGAGCCCGAGGATATATTTTGCTTGCGGCATATCAGGCGCCATACAGCACCTTGCCGGTATGCAGTCGTCGGATGTTATAATAGCTATCAATAAAGACAAGGATGCGCCCATTTTCAGTGTGGCAGACTACGGCATAGTCGGCGATGTCTTTGAGATAATCCCGATGCTCATCCAGAAGGTAAAGCAGGCGAGGGGCTGATATGGGAGATATAGCTTTCATATTCCCCGGTCAGGGCTCGCAGTACGTCGGGATGGGAAAGTCGCTCCATGACGGCTTCGATGAGGCCAGGGCGGTATTTGCCGAGGCTTCCGAGGCTGCCGGGGTGGACATGGCAAGGCTCTGCTTCGAAGGCCCCGAGTCCGAGCTTAACCGCACCGAGAATACACAGCCGGCAATACTTACCACCAGCCTTGCGGTTGTCGCCGTATTGAAGGCCATGCATGTGAACCCAGGCACCGTTGCGGGGCACAGCCTCGGTGAACTTACAGCAGTCGCGGCTGCGGGCGGTCTTACTGTATCTCAGGCTGTATCGCTCGCAAAGAGGCGCGGCAGGTACATGCAGGAGGCAGTTGCTGAGGGCAGGGGGCTGATGGCAGCCGTACTGGGGCTTGAGCCGGAAAAGATAAGGCAGGCATGTACTGAGGCTTCGAGTCTTGGAGTGGTAGCACCAGCCAATTACAACTCACCGGGGCAGGTAGTCATAGCCGGAGAGAAGGCTGCGGTTGAAAAGGCCTCTGAACTCTGCCAGGCGATGGGGGCAAAAAAAGTCATCCCTCTGGCTGTCAGCGTGCCTTCGCACTGCGCCCTGATGCAGCCTGCGGCTGACAGGCTCAAGGCAGACCTCGATGCCATCGAAATAAAGGACCTCGATGTGCCGCTTGCGGCAAATGCCGAAGGCACGTTTATAAACAAGGCGGCGGATATCAGGGCCGCACTTGTCAAACAGCTTACCTCACCGCTTCTATGGGAGGCGTGCGTTAACTCCCTTGTGAATGAGGGAGCGCGGGTAGTTGTAGAGGCCGGCCCCGGCAAGGTGCTTTCCGGGCTTGTGAAGAGGATCACAAAGGGAGTCGAGATAAGAAACGTTGAGGATGAGACCTCTCTGAACAACACCCTGGACTACCTTAGCATGGGTTGTAAATTTTCTCCGAAAAAATAGATACTTAAGCAAACAGGTACGATTTAGCTTGACATTTGAGCCTGGATTTTTATAATCGTCTGCACTGGAGGAACGATGCACTTGAACGGAAAGACAGCGCTGGTCACCGGCGGAGCCCAGGGGATAGGCAAAGCGATTGCCCTGGCCCTCGCAAAGGCTGGGGCTGATGTCGCCGTATCGGACGTCAACCTTGAGAAAGCCAACGAGACGGCACTGGAGATTGCTGCACTCGGGGTGAAGTCATTCGCCATAGGCGGAAACGTCGCCGACGGGGCTTCAGCGGTCGCAATGGTGGACGAGGCCGTCGCCAAACTGGGCAAAATCGACATACTTGTGAACAACGCAGGCATTACCCGTGACAACCTTATAATGCGCATGAAAGAGGAAGACTGGGACCTTGTCTTAGACGTCAACCTCAAGGGATCGTTTAACTGCGCCAAGGCCGCCTTGAAGCACATGTCCAAGGCGCGTACGGGCAGGATCATAAACATAGCATCCATAGTGGGCGCGATGGGCAATGCGGGACAAGCCAACTATGTGGCCTCAAAGGCGGGCCTCATAGGTCTTACCAAAACGATAGCCCGTGAGTACGCCTCCAGGAATATAACTTCGAACGCAGTGGCCCCCGGTTTCATCGATACAGCGATGACCCAGGCTCTGCCTGAGAAAGTAAGGGATGATCTGATGAAGCAGATCCCACTGAGCCGTCTTGGGACTTCCGAAGACATTGCAGGCGCCGTGAAGTTCCTGGCGTCGGACGGGGCGTCATACATTACCGGTCAGGTCCTGCACGTTAATGGCGGGATGTACATGTAGTACGAATATCACGAAATAAAAGTCAATAAAATCTATCGGAGGTGTATAAAATGTCTGTTGATGTCAAAGTAAAGAAAATAATAGCGGAGCAGCTGGGTGTGGAGGAGGACGAGGTTACTTCCGAGGCTTCTTTCATCGAAGACCTCGGCGCAGACTCCCTTGATACCGTTGAGCTCATAATGGCCTTCGAGGAAGAGTTCGGCATCGAGATCCCGGAGGAGGACGCCGAGAAGATAGCGACCGTCCAGAACGCGATTGATTATATAGCCGGACAGGTATAAAACAGTAACGCAATACGCACGAGTATCCGGGGGCCTTGTTCAGGCCCCTTGTTTGTAGCACGGAGGTTTCGTTTGTCAAAGAGAAGGGTTGTCATTACCGGGATGGGCGCAGTCACACCCCTCGGCATCGGGGTAGATGTGACCTGGCAGGCTATGCTTGAGGGCAAAAGCGGGGTCGGCCCGATAACACAGTTTGATCCAACCGAGTTCACCACCAAGATCGCGGCCGAAGTTAAGGGGTTTGACCCGGCCAACTATATCGAGGCGAAGGAAATAAAGAAGATGGACCGGTTCATCCATTTCGCGGTCGCGGCTGCGAAGATGGCGATGGAACAGTCTGGACTTCAGGTGACGGAAGATAACGCGGAAAGGGTCGGCGTCATGGTCGGCTCCGGCATGGGCGGCCTCATTGCGCTGGAGAAGCACCACGAGATAATGCTAAACCGCGGACCAAAGAAAATCACGCCGTTTTTCATCCCGATGCTTATAATAAACCTTGCATCTGGACAGATATCAATAATGTATGGAGCGAAGGGCCCTAACTCGGCTGTGGTGACTGCATGCGCCACTGGCACACATAACCTGGGCGACGCTTACAAGATAATCCAACGCGACGATGCCGACGTCATGATTGCCGGCGGTACGGAAGCCTGCATAACCCGCATGGGCATAGGCGGGTTCAATGCCATGAAGGCCCTTTCAACGCGTAACGACGAGCCTGAAAGGGCGAGCCGTCCGTTTGACCTCGACCGCGACGGCTTCATCATGGGTGAAGGGTCCGGCGTCATGGTCCTGGAAGAGTTGGAATTCGCAAAAAAGCGTGGAGCGAACATACTGGCCGAGATAGGTGGCTATGGCCTGTCCGGAGACGCATACCACCTGTCCACACCTGCCCCTAACGGCGAGGGTGCGGCAAGGTGCATTAAGATGGCGCTAAACGATGGCGGTGTTGCGCCGGAAGAAGTCGATTACATCAATGCGCACGGTACCTCCACCACGTTCAACGACGAGTATGAGACTATGGCCATAAAGAAAGTCTTAGGCGCGCATGCCTACAAGATTCCAGTCAGCTCGACAAAGTCGATGACCGGCCATCTGTTGGGCGCCGCCGGAGGTGTAGAGGCCGTCGTTTCAGTAATGTCTATTTTAAACGGCAAGGTACCGCCCACGATAAATTACGAAAAACCGGACCCGGAATGCGACCTCGACTACGTACCGAACACGGCAAGAGATGTCAAGGTCAACATGGTGATGTCAAACTCGTTTGGCTTCGGCGGGACCAACGGTTGCCTGTTATTTAAAAAATTCACAGGATAAATTCAAATTGCGATGCTTGATGAAAAAGTCAAAGAACTTGAAAAAAAGCTCGCATACACCTTCACAAAAAAGACTATCCTCCTCCAGGCCCTGACCCACAAATCGTACGCGAACGAAAACCGGCTTGGGAGCCTAGGCCACAATGAGCGTCTCGAGTTCCTCGGCGACACAGTCCTCGACTTTATAATCAGCGATTACCTGATGAAGATATGCCCTGAGAGGCCTGAAGGCGAGCTTTCCAAGCTCAGGGCCGTTATCGTAAGCGAGATAAGTCTTGCCCGCACTGCGAGGGAGCTTGACCTCGGCTCGTACCTGCTGCTCGGGAAGGGCGAGGAACAGACCGGAGGACGCGACAAAAGCTCATTACTTGCGAACGCATTCGAGGCTGTGACTGCTGCAATATACCTGGACGGCGGGCTGGAAGAGTCCTACAGGATGTTGATCGGCAGGTTCGAGAAAGAGATTAAAGCCATGGTCTCGACATCCCATGTGTACGACTACAAGACCGAACTCCAGGAGGAATGCCAGAGCCGGTTCGGCTCTCTCCCAAGGTACACTGTTGTAGGTGAAACTGGCCCTGACCACCAGAAGGTCTTTGAGGTGACTATAGAGGCTGATGGGCGCGCTCTTGGGCGCGGGCTTGGGAGGAGCAAGAAGGAAGCTGAACAGAAGGCCGCAGGCGTGGCGCTTGAGACTCTGAGGCAGATGGGCGAGGCTCAGTGATAATCCCAGTATTCATTTCCCATCAGGGTTGCCCTCACCAGTGCGCCTTCTGCAACCAGAACAGGATAACCGGGAACGAGACGCCTCCATCTCCTGCTGAAGTGAAAGATTACCTTGCGCAGCATCTGGGCAGGGATTTGTCCGGGGTGACAGTTGCCTTCTATGGTGGGAGCTTCACAGGACTTCCAAGGGAACTGCAAACGGAGTACCTTGATACAGTTGAGCCGTTTATAAAAAACGGACAGGTATCTGGCATCAGGGTATCGACCAGGCCTGACTATATTGACGAAGACATTTTGAGTCTGATAAAGTCTCATGGTGTAAAGACGGTGGAACTTGGGGTACAGTCGCTGGATGCGGACGTCCTCAGGCTCTCCGGCAGGGGACATACTTATGAAGAATCCCTACGTGCCGCCGCCCTTGTCAAAGAGAGCGGGCTTGAGCTTGGCATACAGGTTATGGCAGGGCTCCCGGGCGACAATGTAGATAAATTCATTTCCACCGTAACGCGAGTTATTGAAGCTGCACCCGCGTTCGTGCGGATATACCCTACGCTTGTGGTGAAGGGTGCGCCACTTGAGGCGCTCTGGAGGCGCGGCGGATACGAGCCGCTCTCGCTAGAGGATGCCGTGACACAGTGCGCTTCCGCAGTGAAGATGTTTCGTGCCGCAGGGATAAAAGTTATCAGGCTCGGCCTCCAGCCGTCGAGGGAACTTGAAGAGGCCGTCCTTGCAGGGCCGTATCACCCTTCGTTCGGGCATCTTGTGGAGTCTGAGATTGCCTTCGAGCGCATGTCCGAGGCAATAGAAGGGGCACCACGCACCGAAAAAGTGGAGTTCCTTGTGAACCCCAGGGAGCTTTCGGTGTACAAAGGGATTAAAAGCTATAATATAGAAAAGTTCAGGGCCTTGAAAAAAGAGATAACGATACGGCCTGCGGAAGCAGTGCAATCGGGCGGGCTTGTCATGGTTGCGGCATAAATTTGATTATTCAGGAGAATAAAAATATAAATGGATAAGATGACTTACAAGGCCGCCGGGGTTGACATCGATGCCGGGAACAGGTTTGTGGAGAAGATAAAGCCGCTCGTAAAGAGTACCTTCAGGCCGGAGGTGCTAACGGACATAGGCGGCTTCGGCGGGCTGTTCAAGCTGGGGAGCTACAAGGACCCGGTGCTTGTCTCGGGCACGGACGGCGTGGGCACGAAGCTTAAGGTCGCCTTCATGGCCGACAGGCACGACACCGTAGGCATCGACCTGGTCGCCATGTCAGTCAATGACATTATTGTTACCGGTGCGGAGCCGCTCTTCTTCCTGGATTACTTTGCTACCGGCAAGCTCGACCCGGACAGGCAGGCGGCAGTGGTCGCAGGTATTGCGGAGGGCTGCAGGCAGTCGGGCTGCGCGCTCATCGGCGGGGAGACGGCGGAGATGCCAGGCTTCTACCCGCCGGGTGAATACGACCTTGCGGGCTTTGCCGTGGGCGCGGTTGACAGGGCTGATATAATAGACGGCAGCACCATCAAGGCGGGCGACGTGCTGGTCGGGTTCGGGTCGTCAGGGCTCCATTCAAACGGATACTCCCTCGCGAGAAAGGTGTTCTTCGAGGCCCTGGGGCTTAAGATAAACGACAACGTCCCGGAGCTTGGCAAGACTGTTGCCGACGAGCTTCTGACTCCGACAAGGATTTATGTTAAGACAGTCCTAGGGCTTCTGAAAGATTTCAAGATAAAAGGCCTTGCCCACATCACGGGCGGAGGGATAACAGAAAACCTTCCGAGGGTGTTCCCGGATGGCTGTCGCGCAAATATAACAAAGGGTAGCTGGGACATCCTGCCGGTCTTCAGGCTGATGCAGGAGAAGGCAAATATTGATGAAGCCGAGATGCTCCGCGACTTCAACATGGGGATAGGCATGATAGCCGTAATCTCAGCCGAAGACCGTGAGAGGTTCCTTAAGGCCGCGACAGGCTTCGGCGAAAAGGCCACCGTTATCGGAGAGGTGATCAATGGCGACAAAGGGGTCGAGTACGTTGGCTAAGACTTCGAAGAAGATACGCATCGGCGTGCTCGCCTCCGGGAGCGGCTCCAACCTCCAGGCGATAATCGACGCGGTCGAGGCCGGAAAAATCAAGGCCGAAATCGCGGTAGTCATCAGCGACAACAAAAAAGCCTATGCCCTTGAGCGCGCAAAGAAGCACAATATACCTGCCGTAATTATTGAGCACAAACCAAACAAAAGGCGCGAGGACTATGATGCGTCTGTACTTGAGAAGCTCCGCGAGCATAATGTAAATCTCGTCCTCCTCGCGGGCTACATGAGGATCGTGAGCATCGTGCTCGTAGAGGCATACGAGAACAGGATGATAAACATCCATCCGGCGCTCCTGCCGTCCTTCCCTGGCCTGCATGTGCAGAAGAAGGCCATCGACCACGGTGCGCGCTTCTCTGGGTGCACAGTGCATTTCGTGGACGGCGGCATGGATACAGGGCCGATAATAATCCAGGCAGTAGTCCCGATATTGCCCGACGACACCGAGGACGCGCTCGCCACGCGGATACTGAAACGTGAGCACCAGATATACCCGGAGGCCGTAAGGCTGTTCTGCGAGGGCAGGCTTGATGTGTCTGGTCGAAGGGTGACGATAAAGGATTATGCCGGTGATCCTGAGAGTTTTATGATCAACCCGCCGATAGAGAAATGAGCGACTGCCTCCTAGCCGTAACCAGCCTCACAAAGATCTTCGGCGGCCTAAGGGCACTCGAAGACATACACATCTGCGTCGGGAAGTCCGAGATCGTCGGGCTGATAGGCCCGAACGGCGCGGGCAAGACCACCCTTTTCAACTGCATAACCGGAGTGACCGTACCCACCAGCGGTGAAGTCGTGTTCTCCGGTGAAACCGTCACCGGCATAGCACCGCACGACATCACGAAGCTCGGCATGGCCCGCACCTTCCAGAACATCAGGCTGTTCGGTGGCATGACCGCATTCGAGAACGTGCTAGTCGGGCGCCATTGCAGGACGAAGGCCGGTGTCGTCGGCGCGGTTCTCAGGTCCAAGGCCGTGAAGGAAGAAGAACGCATGATGCGCGAGAAGGCGGACGAGATACTGAGCTTTGTCGGCCTGCGGGAAGTCAAGGAAGAGTGGGCGGTGAACCTCCCATATGGCCACCAGAGGCGGCTTGAGATAGCGCGTGCGCTTGCGGCCGAGCCAAAGGTCCTGCTGCTCGATGAACCAGCCGCCGGGATGAACCCCAGCGAGGGCGCGTCGCTGATAAAACTCATCACCGCGATCCGCGAAAAAGGCATTGCAGTCCTGCTTATCGAGCATGACATGAAAGTGGTCATGGGTATATCAGACCGGGTGGTCGTCTTGGACCACGGAGTCAAGATTGCAGAGGGCATCCCGGACGAGATACAGAAGGACCCGAGGGTGATAGAGGCCTACCTGGGCAAAGAGGCGGCCCATGCTTGAACTTGTGGATGTTAAGTCCTCCTACGGCCCCATAAAGGCCCTCAAGGGCATATCCCTGACCGTAAAGAAGGGCGAGATCGTCACCCTGCTTGGGGCGAACGGCGCGGGGAAGTCCACCACGCTCATGACCATCAGCGGGGTGAACAGGGCAGTGGACGGCGAGATACGCTACAAGGGCGAGCGGATAGACGGGCTGCCCGCGCATGAGATTGTATTCAAGGGACTCAGCCAGGTGCCGGAAGGGCGCAGGATATTCTCAAGGCTTTCCGTGCGTGAGAACCTCGACATGGGCGCGTTCACCCTCAAGGACAAGGCCGCCATATCGAAGAACCTCGCCGAGGTATACGAGCTTTTCCCAGTCCTAAAGGAAAGGGCCTCCCAGCCCGGCGGCACGCTATCCGGCGGCGAACAGCAGATGCTTGCCATCGGGCGCGCGCTGATGTCCAACCCAGAACTCCTCCTCCTCGATGAACCCTCCCTTGGCCTCGCGCCGATAATCGTCACGAAGATATTCAAGATAATAAAAGACATCAACGAGCGGGGCGTCACCGTCCTGCTCGTGGAGCAGAACGCGAAGGCCGCGCTGAAGCTCGCGCATCGTGCGTACGTTCTTGAGACGGGGAATATTACCCTCGAAGGCCCGGCGCATGAGCTGCTTGAGAACGAGCAGGTCAAGAAGGCGTATCTTGGGGAATAACCCGCACAGTTGTTCGTTTTCTCTGGAAACGTACACCGTGTCCCATCTCCAGCGTCCGTTTTTATCCTTGACAGCATACATATAATTCGTACATACTTATACATATCAATAAACGTGGAGAAACATCATGAAGACTACACTTAACATCGAAGACGCATTGCTTGACAAGGCTGCAAAGTTGACCGGTGTCAATGAAAAGACCTCTCTTGTAAGGCTTGGGCTCGAAGCGCTTATAGCCAGAGAAAGCGCCAGGAGGCTCGCCAAACTCGGGGGAACGGAAAAGAAACTGGAGAACATTCCCCGCAGAAGACAGGCTGGGGCCTAAATGGTTATTGTCGATACCTCCGTATGGATAACGCATCTGCGTTCCGGCGACGTCGGACTTGAGACCTTACTGAATGAATCGTATGTTGCCTGTCATCCGTTCATCGTAGGTGAACTGGCATGTGGCAACCTCACGAACAGGGCGGAGATTCTTTCTCTCCTGCAGGCGCTCCCAATGGCGACATCAGTTGAGCATGAAGAGTTGATGCGGTTCATAGAAAATCACCGCCTGATGGCAAAAGGGTTGGGGTACGTTGATATGCATCTGCTTGCATCGGCAAAGCTGACGGATATTCCGTTGTGGACCCTCGATAAAAGACTCGCCGAAGCATCAGCGGCGTTGGGTATATCTTATTGAAGGCCCGGCGCATGAGCTTCTTGAGAATGAGCAGGTCAAGAAGGCGTATCTTGGTGAATAGACCATAGAGGTTTGATTTAATGAAAACGCTAATAATTTTCATATTTTTAATGACATCTATTTCTTCCATTGCGTGGTCAATTGAGGGTAGTCAAAACAACGTAACTGATGAAGATCAAGCAGACAAAGCAATGTCATCAATTAATAGTTGGGATGATGTTTATAATTTCTATAAAAAATATAAACAGTTTGATGATGGGTATGTTGCCGAAGGAATTTCAGATTCTGTTGCAAAGATGTTTGCTAATCATTGGGACCAATTACAAGTGTTTGTGAAGCTTGCCAAGAAAGATGAAAAATTCTTCGAATTCGTGACTCGTCATATAGATGCAACAACGGATGACAAAGACCTTGAGATGATAATAAATAATTCTACAAATAATTGTCCAAAATCTGTGCCGTCGTCAATTTGTTTGAAAATTGAAGAGGAAGCAAAAAAAGCATTACAGGAAATGGACGAATTCGCCAACCAGTCTTCAATTATCAAAAGTGTTAAATAAATTATTTATCACCGGCACCGACACCGGCGTAGGCAAGACAGTAGTCGCGGGCGCGATAGCTGCGTACCTGCGTTCGCAGGGCTTGAGTGTGGGCGTGATGAAGCCCGCCGAGACCGGATGCCGCGAGAAGGACGGCGAGCTTTACCCTGTCGATGCCGTGTACCTGAAAAAGATATCCGGCTCGACCGACCCGCTCGACACGATATGCCCCTACCGCTTTGCAGAACCGCTTGCCCCTGCCGTCGCCGCGAAAAGGGCCGGGAAGAAAATCAATGTCGAACTCATCAAGAAGAAGTTCAAGGCGATAGCCGAAAGCCACGACGCCGTCATCGTGGAAGGCGCGGGCGGGCTGATGGTCCCGCTGTCGGGGAAATACCTGTTCCTTGACCTCGCGGCCGAGCTTGGGCTGCCTCTGGTGATAGTGGGCAGGGCGGGCCTGGGGACGATAAACCACACGCTCCTGACCTTGAACGCCGCAAGGGAGCGCGGGATTGAAATCTCTGGTATAATACTGACTCAGGCGAGGCCGGAGGCCGGGGCCGCGTTTGAGACAAACCCTTTGGTTTTAAAGGAGCTTGGCGGCACGAAGAGGGTTTTCAGCTTGCCATATGCGCCGGGAGGCAAAAGCCGTCCGAAAAATGCACTTTTGCTTGGCAGAATATTGGCGGATGCAGGCTTCTTTTTGGCTTGACAAAGAAAAACGGCATAGGCTATCATTGCCGGACTATTATTTCAATTAAATATAAAGCTTACGACATGGAGGAAAACAAATGAACCCAACAGACCTGAAGTACCATAAAGAACATTCCTGGGTGAAGGTGGACGGAAACAGGGCGACCATCGGCATCACCGACTATGCGCAGGAGTCCCTTGGCGACATCGTCTACATGGACCTGCCTGAGGCGGACGCGCAGGTGGAGGCCGACGGCGAGATAGGCGAGATAGAGTCCACGAAGGCCACGTCTACCGTCATCAGCCCGGTAACCGGAACCATCGTAAAGGTGAACTCGGAGCTTGAGGACACACCCGAGACGATAAACGAGGACGCGTACGGCAAGGGCTGGATAGTCGTCGTGGAGATGGACAACTCATCCGAGCTCTCAGGCCTGATGGACTCGGCGGAGTACACGAAGTTCGTGGAAGAGAACAAGTAATATATCGCATGTTTGATGCTTCATCCATGTTCAAGTAGAAGGGGAGCTACATGCTCCCCTTGATTTTATCCGGAGGTGTTTTGTAATGTCTGAGACGAAGATTGCAATACTCGGCGCGGGCCCTGGCGGGTACGTCGCCGCGATAAGGGCCGCACAGCTTGGGGCGAAGGTCACGGTTATAGAAGACGCAGAAGTCGGTGGCACATGCCTCAACCGCGGCTGCATACCGACCAAGACGCTCGTGGCGACCACCGAGGTATACGAGAAGGTGAAAGAGGCGGCGAGCTTCGGCATCGAGCTGGAGGGCGGCGCAAAGCTGAACATCCCGAAGATAATGGACCGCCAGTCCAAGGTGATCAGCACGCTTGTCAAGGGCATCAGAGGCCTTTTCAAGATGCACGGCATAGAGCTTATCGAGGGCAGGGGCGCGCTTGTCGACGGCAAAAACATCGAGGTCACCCTCAAGGACGGCAGCGGCAAGAAGACGGTCACGGCGGACAAGATAATAATCGCCACCGGATCAAGGCCCGCCGAGATACCGACCTTCCCGTTCGACCACGAGAAGATAATATCCAGCGACGACGCGATATGCTTCAGCGCAGTGCCGAAGAGGATACTCATCGTCGGTGCGGGCGTGATAGGCAGCGAGTTCGCATGCATCTTCAAGGGCATGGGCGCAGAAGAGGTCACGATGGTGGAGCTGATGCCCAGGTGCCTCTCCACCGAGGACCCCGAGATATCCGAGATGATGGCCCGCGAGTTCAAGAAGAAAAAGATCAAGCTCATACTGAACGCAAAGATAGAGAAGGTCACGGTCAACGACGACGGTACCGTTACGTCCTACATGGAGGGCGGCGCGACGGTCGTTTCCGACCAGGTGCTCGTGTCCATCGGCCGCGCGCTCAACACCAAGGGCATCGGCATCGAGAATACGGCCGTGAAGATGGGCAAGCGCGGCGAGATACTCGTTAACGAGTACATGGAGACCGAGGAGCCGGGCATCTACGCCATAGGCGACTGCGTGGGCGGCATAATGCTTGCGCACCTTGCATCCGCCGAAGGCCTCTGCGCGGTAGAGAATATAATGCACGGAAACGTGAAGAAGATGGACTACCGGGTCATACCGGCGGGCATCTTCACTCTCCCGGAGATAGGCAGCGTGGGCCTTCGTGAGCACGAGGCCAACGACAAGGGCATAAAGATCAAGATAGGCCGTTTTGCGATGAGGGGCCTCGGCAAGGCGCAGGCCATGAACGAGCTGGCCGGCATGGTGAAGGTGATTGCCGACGCCGAGACGGACAAGATCCTCGGCGTGCATATAATGGGCGCGCACTCCACCGACTTCATACACGAGGCGGCTGTGGCGATGGCGATGGGCGCGACATCGAAGCAGGTCGCGGAGATGATACACTCGCACCCGACACTCGCCGAGTCCGTCATGGAGGCGATGGAAGACGTGCACGGCATGGCTATACATGTGCCGCCTGCAACGGGCAAATAACAACTGTTTTACCAAGGCCCCGCATCAAATGCGGGGCCTTTTGCTTTTTAGGGTTGCCTTAAGGTCTGTTTTGTGCTAATAGTTTAATGAAGTCAAGATGTTATTTATTCCAAGGGGGCGCTTCCCAATGGGCGGAAATATTAAGTTCGGTACTTCAGGATGGCGTGACATCATCTCTGAAGGTTTTACGGTTGAAAACGTACGTATAGTCTCTCAGGCCATGGCAGATTATATAAAAGCAAAGGGGCAGGCAGGACAGGGTATAGTCATCGGATACGACACCAGGTTCATGTCCGAGTTCTTTGCAGAGCGCGTTGCGAGAGTAATGGCCGCGAACGGCATCAAGGCGTACCTCTCCGACAGGGACGTGCCGACGCCAGCCATATCACTTGAGGTGCTAAGGCGACATGCCGCCGGCGGTGTCAACATCACCGCAAGCCATAACCCGCCAGAGTACAGCGGGATAAAGTTCTCGCCAGACTGGGGAGGGCCCGCGCTCCCTGAGACTACAAAAGAGATCGAGGACAGGGCCAACGCCCTGATGGCGAAGCCTGCAATAAACGACGTCACGCTTGCCGAGGCAAAGCATCGCGGGATGCTGGAAGAGATAAGCATTGTCAAACCCTACCTTGAAGATATAAAGAAAAAGATAGATTTTGCCGTAATAGGAAAGAAGTCCCCAAGGGTGGCAATCGACCCGATGTACGGCACGGCCCGCGGCTACCTGGATGATATACTGAGAGGTGCGGGCATAGAGGTGACGGTGCTCCACGATTACCGTGACCCGTATTTCGGCGGCCATCGCCCCGAGCCGGCAGAGGAGTACCTTGAAGAGCTTTCAAGGGTGGTAGTCGACGGCGATTATATGATAGGCCTTGCTACGGATGGGGATGCCGACAGGTTCGGCATCATCGATTCGGACGGTGAGTTCATAACGCCCAACGAGCTTATCGCACTCGCCTTCGATTACCTTGTCCGCGTGAAAGGACTTCAGGGCGGGGTCGCGAGGAGCGTTGCCACTACGCACCTGATCGACCGCGTAGCGAAGCTTCACGGCAGGGATGTTTATGAGACGCCGGTCGGGTTCAAGTTCATCGGCGAGCTGATATCTGAGGACAAGATCGTCATCGGCGGCGAGGAGAGTGCCGGGCTTACGATTAAAGGCCACGTGCCCGAGAAGGACGGTGTGCTCGCCTGCCTGCTCGCGCTCGAGATGGTCTGCGCAGAGGGTATTCCCCTTAGGAAACAGCTTGACCGGCTCTTTGAGAAGACCGGTAAGGTGCGCACGCGCCGCGTCAACATTACGCTTACAGAAGAGCTTAAAGAAAAACTGAAGAAGAAGCTAGAGCAGGGTCCGGAGAAGTTCGGGGATTTGAAAGTTGTAAAGACCGTGACCATCGACGGCCACAAGTTTATTCTTGAGGACGGAAGCTGGCTCCTGATGCGGCTGTCTGGCACCGAGCCTGTCGTTAGGCTGTACGTCGAGGCTGGCTCAATGGACGAACTTATGTCATTATCAAATGAAGGCGAACGATTCATTACAAGATAGGAGATTATAATGGGTGAGATAGTAGACGTATACGCCAGGCAGATACTTGATTCAAGGGGTAACCCGACCATAGAGGTCGATGTCATACTTGAGAGCGGGGCGATGGGACGGGCGGCAGTGCCTTCCGGCGCGTCTACAGGCAAGAGGGAGGCGTTGGAGCTTCGGGACGGCGACAAGAAGCGCTACTTAGGCAAGGGCGTCTTAAAGGCGGTCGCCAACGTGAACGAGGAGATCGGGCCTAATATAATGGGCCTCGAGTCCACGGAGCAGGCATTCCTCGACAAGCTGATGATAGACCTGGATGGTACTCCTACGAAGAGCAACCTGGGCGCGAACGCGATTCTCGGCGTCTCTCTTGCTCTTGCAAAGGCGTCTGCGGAAGAGAACGGCTTGCCGCTTTATCGTTACATCGGCGGGGTCAACGCCAAGGAGATGCCGGTGCCGATGATGAACATACTGAACGGCGGTGCACATGCGGACAACAACGTCGACATCCAGGAGTTCATGATAATGCCTGTGAAGGCGAAGAAAATCTCTGATGCCGTACGGATTGGCGCGGAGGTGTTTCACAGCCTGAAGTCCGTCCTGAAGGCGAAGGGTTACAACACCTCCGTCGGCGACGAGGGCGGGTTCGCACCGAATCTCAAGTCAAACGAAGAAGCCATAGAGGTAGTATTGGCGGGTATTGAGGGAGCGGGCTACAAGCCGGGTACGGACGTGCTGCTTGCGTTGGACTCCGCCGCTAGCGAGTTCTATGAGAAGGGCGCGTATGTCTTCAAAAAATCAGACAAGTCGAAGAAGTCCTCGGACGAGATGATAAAATTCTACGAGGGCTGGGTAAAGAAGTATCCGATTATATCGATCGAAGACGGCCTTGCAGAGGGCGACTGGGACGGATGGAAGAACCTGACGGATGCACTTGGAAGCAAGGTGCAGCTTGTGGGCGATGATATCTTTGTCACGAACCCCAAGATACTCAAGAAGGGCATAGAGCAGGGCGTGGCGAACTCGATACTCATAAAGCTCAACCAGATAGGCACCCTTACCGAGACTCTTGATGCCATCGAGATGGCCAAGAAGGCGGGCTATACGGCGGTCGTATCACACCGTTCGGGCGAGACCGAGGACGTGACCCTTGCTGACCTGGCCGTGGCGGTAAACGCGGGCCAGATAAAGACCGGGTCGCTCTCGCGCACAGACCGCGTGGCCAAGTACAACCAGCTTATCAGGATAGAGGACGAGTTGGGCGAGGACGCCGTATACAGGGGCAAGGACGTCTTTTACAGCATAAGGAAAAAGGTCTGACGATTGCACAGGAACAAAAGTCCCAAACAGCGTGAACAGTCGGCGAACAGGAAACGCAAGATAGCGGTTGCGTTAGGGCTGTCCATGCTTTTTTACCTCGTGCTCAGTTTCTTCCTGGGTGAGATGGGTCTTTTCAGGTATATGAAGCTCCGCCACCAGAGGGAGGCGCTTGTCGCGGAGATACAAAGCCTCAAGGCCTCGAACGATGAACTGAGGCTGAGGGTAGAGGAGCTTAAGACCGACCCCGAGAGCATAGAACAACTCGCGCGTGAGCAGGGGCTGGTAAAAGAAGGCGAAACCGTCTACCAGTACGAGGACAAATAGGGATGGACGGACCGCTCCGCATCGTATTCCTCTGGCATATGCACCAGCCTTACTATAAAGACATGGTAACGGGCAGGTATGCCATGCCGTGGGTGCGTCTGCACGGCATCAAAGACTACTACGACATGCCGCATATCCTGAGGGAGTTCCCGAAGATCCATCAGAACTTCAACCTCGTCCCATCGCTGATCGACCAGATACAGGACCACTGCGACAACGAGGCGACCGGGCTCTATATTGAGACCACGCTGAAAAAGGCATCCGACCTCGACAGCAGCGACAAGGTTTTTATCCTCAGGAACTTCTTCCTGGCCAACTGGGACAACATGATACGGCCCTACCCCAGGTACTGGGAGCTGCTCTTGAAGAGGGGCAGGGACGTTTCCGATTCCGAACTTGGCAAGGATGTCCCGTTACTTTTCCGACCAGGACTTTATAGACCTTCAGGTATGGTTCAACCTTGCGTGGTTTGACCCTATCTTCAAGGATAACGACCAGTTTCTAAAAGGTCTGGTTGAAAAAGGCCGCGATTATACGGAAGAAGACAAGAAGCTGCTCATGGACAAGCAGCGGGACGTCATGCGCCTGATACTACCTGAATACAGGGAACTTTGGGACAATGGCTCGATTGAGCTTTCCGCAACGCCTTATTACCACCCGATACTGCCGCTGCTCTGCGACTACAGAAATAGCAAAGGTCTCAAACCCGGGCATTGTCCTCCCCCGCAGGTTCCAGCACCCGGAGGACGCGAAGGTACAGGTGAACGCGCGCCCTTGCCCTGTTTGAAAAGACATTCGGCAGGAGGCCCGCCGGGATGTGGCCGTCCGAGGGCTCGGTGAGCGAGGAGATAATACCCATACTTGCGGACGAAGGCATAAAGTGGATCGCCACGGACGAGGAGGTGCTGGCAAAGTCCCTCGACGTAATGCTCGACAGGGATTTCTCGGGCGTCTCCAAAAAGCCGGAGTTGCTCTATGCCCCATACAGGGCGGTAAAAGACGGACGCGAGCTGAATATGTTATTCAGGGACCATACCCTGTCCGACCTTATCGGTTTCATATACTCCAAATGGGACCCGAAGAACGCCGTGGACGACTTCATCGGCAGGCTCAAGCGGATAAGGAAGGACCTGGCCGGCAAGAAGTCGGACGGGGTTGTCACGATAATCCTTGACGGCGAGAACGCCTGGGAGCATTACAGAAACGACGGCCGTGACTTCCTGTACCACCTATATGAACGTATATCGCGAGGAGGAAGAGCTCGAGTCCGTGACCATCAGTGAGTGCCTTGAAAAGATGTCGCCCCCGGCCTTGTTGCCCAAGCTCTTCCCTGGTTCCTGGATAAACCATAACTTCAATATCTGGATAGGCCACGAAGAGGACAACGCAGCCTGGGAAGCCGTGCTTAAGACCCGGGAGGACCTGGTCTACTTTGAAAGCGAAGGCAAAATAACGGACCCGGATGCGCTCAGGCTCGCCTGGGAGGAGATTTACATCGCCGAGGGAAGCGACTGGTGCTGGTGGTACGGCGACGACCACTCCTCTGAAAACGACAGGGAGTTCGACGAGCTGTTCAGGAAGCACCTGATTAACGTATACCTGCTGCTCGACAAGACGCCACCGGACAACCTGTTTATACCGATTATACGGGAAGACAGAAAGAGCAGGCCGACCGTGGAGCTTACAGCCTTTATCTCGCCTACGCTCGACGGAGAGGTGACGAGCTACTACGAATGGCTCGCTGCCGGCTATTATGACGTCAGCCAGGCCGGCGGCACGATGCATCGCGCGGAGAGCATAGTCTCCCACATATTTTACGGCTTCGACCTGAACAACCTTTTCCTGAGGCTAAACTCAAACCGCGAGCTTTCCGATCCGTCGATCAAGGAACTTACCTTTTCCGTGCATTTTCTGAGGCCGGTCCCGTACCGGATAGATATTAACCTCGACCCAGCCGCAGGAAATGTGTCCGCAACGCTGCTTAAAATAACCAAGGGTATGGAATCCACCCCCCAAAGGCATACCTCGATTGCAGCCAGGGATATAATAGAGATGGCGGTCGAGTTCCAATCAATTGAGGCAAAGCCGAAAGACGAGGTCAATTTCTTTGTCACCGTGAGGCGCGGTGATGTTGAACTGGAAAAATGGCCATACAGGGGATATATCTCCCTTAATGTGCCTACCGAGGATTTTGAAGCCATCATGTGGCATGTCTGATTCCGCTCACCTACTGTTCATTTTCAAGCAGCCTTTTCTTTAAGAATCAAAAATATAATTGCATAAACAAATCTGCGTTTGTTAGTACACGCCCAAAAGCCATTGTAATTTCCATACTTGCTGAATAAAACATCGCAGTCCCCATCAGTGGCAGAAATAGGTATATTTTATGCATAGTTAACAGCCACAATCAGAAAACAACTTTTATGAAGAAAGCAATATACTACATATTTTTCCTTGTATATCTTCTCTGTCCGGACCCGGCAAAGGCAGGTAATGCCCGGCTCGTCCACGGCGCGGTAATCACTGATTATACCTCCATCCAGACTGCAATAACAAACGGCGTGAGTGGCGACGAGGTACATGTCGCTTCCGGGACGTATCCAGGCGGTCTCACCATGAAAGCGGGCGTGAACCTGCTCGGAGGCTATAACCCTTCCAACTGGAGCAGGGACATTGCAGCCAACGAAACGATAATAGACGGGGAGGGGCTCAGGTAATACAGTCACCGCCGCAAACGCCCTGATAGATGGCTTCACTATAAAAGGGAGCGGTTCGACAGGCTGGTTGGCGGGGATAAGCGTAACAGCTTGCTCTCCAACAATATCAAATAACAGGATAACAGCGAACGGAAAGCACGGCCTGTATGTGGAAGGCGCTTCCTCGCCTACTATCCAGAATAATGTTTTTTCAAACAACAGCTCGTTCGGGATATATTGCTACAGTTTCGGAAACGGTGGCACGCCTGTTATATATAATAATACGATCGACGGCAACAGGCGCGGCATAAACCTTTACGCTTTTTCGCCCCGCATCAGAAACAATATAATTACCAACAGCCAGGAGTATGGAATCTACGTGGCTTTCGACTCCGATCCTGATACGGATTATAATGATGTTTGGTCGAGCATCCTGGGCAACTATTATGGAATAAACCCTGCCGTTCATGACAAGTCCGCGGATCCCCTGTACAATGGCGGCGGCGATTACCACCTGCAGACGTCGCCGGTATTTTCCCCTTGTATCGATGCCGGGATTGATGTAGGCCTGCCGTACAATAACCTTCCCGATATTGGCGCCTTCGAGTCGCCTGCGGCCCAGCCAAATCCCTGGCCTCCTGAGGGGTTGATCGGCACTCCTCTGAGTGCCGCTGTCAAGCTCTCATGGTCGGCCAACAAAGAACCGAATATTGCAGGCTACAAAATAAGCTATGGCAACGTTCCTGGCAGTTATACCAATACGGTTGACGCGGGAAGCACGACTTCCTTTGATATCAGGAGTCTGATAAACGAGGCCACGTACTTCTTTGCTGTGCGGGCATATAACAGCCTGAACAATCTGAGCGCCTATTCCTCGGAAATAAGCGTTACACCGACGGCAGGCACCCACGAACTGCCCCACTATTCATGGGACGGCTCTCCTGACGGAAATTGCGATTCCTGCCACTACAGCAATACGGGTGCCGGAGAACTACTGCCGACGGGTTTTGATTACAGATATTCCTCCGAGCTTTGCTTAAGCTGTCACAATAACACCGGCAAGGCAAGCGGCAAACTCATAGATACCTCAAAGTCTCATCCGTTATTTGTAAACGTGACGGCCGGCGGCAACAACCTTCCTGTATTTGGCAGCCTTACGGGTAGGTTCTCAAACAGGATGGGCGACCACCTTAAGGACGGCCGGACGATAGTCTGCAACACCTGTCACAACTCCATGGAGAAGCCTGAGGACCCCGGGAGGACATGGGAGTTGACAAGCCTTGTTTCCGGGCAGACCTATGCCCTCCAAAAAGGCGGATGGAGCTGGTACGATTACCTACAGCCAACAGTCTATGCAACCTCTACGCTTTCTACTGCCCCGACATACATAAAGGACAGGAGGCAGTATATGTTCAGCAATACTGCATACGATTATGACCCGAACGCCGGTACGATAATATTCAATGCTCCGTTTTCCGATTACGCATACGCAACCCTGTCCTATCCTTACTTAAGGGTTAACAACAGCGACAACGAGATGTGTCTCGACTGTCACAACATGGGGACGCACCAGCTTGCAAATTGTCTCACCTGCCACGAGGAACATAACTACACGAACCTGCACGGCATTAGGCCGCGTATAAAGACACCTGCAAGCGGCATAAAGGCAGTCGTGTTCTCCAACCGCACCGGTCATAACTCCTTCGCCGACGGGGACCCTTCTTTAAACGGGGTCTGCGAGGTCTGCCACACAAAGACGAAGTACTATAAAAACGACGGTACCGGTTTTATAAACCACTCCGGCGGGTTCAACTACAACGGGAAAGACTGTACTACCTGCCATACCCATCTTGGCGGTTTTTCCAAATAATACCGATTCTTCAAGTCTGCCTTGACTTTACCTTTCCTTCCGCTATACTATTAATTTTTTAATTACAAACGACAAAGGGGCCGGTTCGTGAAAAAAACGCTTACTGATATAATACTTGACGCCCTTTCCTCCGCAAAAGAGGCAGGACTTGTCTCACTTGTTTCTATGCCTGTGGTAATTGTGGAGGCACCCAGGGAAGAAGGGCACGGCGATTTCGCGACCACCGTTGCGCTTGGGATGGCGAAGTCCGAAGGGAAGCCGCCCCGCAAGATTGCCGAAGCCATTAGAGATTCCATAAAAGACACCGAAGGAGTAATAGATAAGGTCGAGATAGCGGGGCCGGGTTTCCTGAATTTTTTCCTGCGTCCCGGCGCATGGCTTGGTGTGTTGAAAGACATTGAGCGCCAGGGCGGAAGCTTCGGCCACTCCCATGTCGGCAACGGCCGCAAGACGCAGGTCGAGTTCGTCTCGGCCAACCCAACCGGCCCCCTGCACATCGGCCACGGGCGCGGTGCTGCGGTTGGGGACTCGCTTTGCAGGCTGCTGGGATTCGCCGGCTACGACGTCCGCAGGGAGTTCTACATCAACGACTACGGTTCTCAGGTTGAAAACCTGGGGATGAGCATATTCATGCGGTACAGGCAGTTGACAGGCGACGAGGGGGCTGAACTTGTAATGGCTCCTGCATCCGCTGATGTGGACGGCGCGGAGAAGCCGAACCTGTATATGGGTGAATACATAACCGACATTGCGCGTGAGTTCATGGAAGACCCGGCATTCATGGCGCTCCCGGAGGACAAGAAAAAGGACTTACTGTCGCGAAGAAGGCATAAAGGCCATGCTTGGACGTATCGAAGCCACCCTTGCCGAGTTCGGGGTGAACTTTGACAACTGGTACAGCGAGCGAAGCCTGTACGAGCCTTCAAACGACCTGGTAAAAAAGGCGATAGACGAACTGACCGGAAAAGGGGCTGGTGTTCGAGGACGGCGGCGCGCTCTGGCTCAGGACTACCACCTTCGGGGACGACAAGGACCGGGTGCTGGTAAGGAGCAACGGGCAGAAGACATACTTCGCCTCGGACATCGCATACCACCGGGACAAGTACCTGCGCGGGTTTGAAGGGATAATAGACATCTGGGGAGCCGACCACCACGGCTACATCCCCAGGATGAAGGCGGCGGTGCAGGCACTGGGGCATGACACCGAAAGCTTCAAGGTGCTCCTTGTGCAGCTTGTCAACCTGATGCGTGAAGGCCAGCCGGTGAAGATGTCCAAGAGGTCCGGGGATTTTGTGACGCTGGACGAGGTGATGGAAGAGGTGGGCAAGGACGCATGCCGGTTCACTTTCCTGCTCAGGCGCTCGGACTCGCACCTTGACTTCGACCTTGGACCTGGTAAAAAAACAGACGGCGGAGAACCCGGTCTATTACGTCCAGTATGCGCATGCCAGGCTCTGTTCGGTGTTCAGGCAGGCGGAAGAGAAGGCCATAACGCTGCCGCCGATCGACGAAGTCGACCTAGGGCTTCTGACCCTGCCCGAGGAACTTTCGATAATGAAGAAACTTTCGGCGTTCCCGGAGATAGTGGAGGGAGCAGCCCTTGCACTTGAGCCGCACAGGTTCACCTACTATCTCCAGGACCTTGCAGGGGAGCTTCACAGCTATTATTTCAAGCACCGCTTTATAACCGACGACCTGAAGCTGACATATGCGAGGATGTACCTTGTAAAGTCGGTCAGGACGGTGGTTGCGACCGCCTTGAAGCTCCTTGGGGTAAGTGCGCCGGAGAGCATGTGATGTGGCACGAGTTTCAGATAAAATTTCCTGATGAGCTGAAAGAACCGGTTATCGCCGCGCTTTATGAGCTTGGCTGCCAGGGGATCACCGAGGGGGAAGGCGAGCTGTCCGCCTACTTCCAAAATGATGTGGACCCTGCAAAGGTTACCGGGGCGCTTTCAGTTTTTTCAGGGGTGGAATCAAGCTTAAAGCCTGTGCCGGAGCAGGACTGGTATGCATCGTGGAAGGAGAACTTCAAGCCTTTCCATGCGGCGGATATATTGATCTGCCCTCCCTGGGAGGATTGCAACGCAGGGCCGGGCGAGAAGAAGATGATACTCGACCCTGGCCAGGCCTTCGGGACGGGGGACCATGTAACCACCTCAACGGTGCTCGGCATGCTCAAATCATGGGCCGAGTCCATACCAAGACCTCCCGGTAAAGCGTTTTCTTGACCTGGGCACCGGTACGGGTGTACTCTCCATTGCCGCTGCGCTATACGGGGTGGCGGACATCACCGCCGTGGACGTGGAAGACGATGCCATACGCACCGCGGCCAGGAATATCTCGCTCAACAACATGTCGGAGCGGATAAGGCTTATTCATGGGAGCATTAAAGAGGCAGGGCGCGGTTACGACTTTATAGCAGCCAACATCTTCCAGGAAGTGCTGCTGAACCTGATGCCGGACATTGCGGCTGCTTTGAACAAGGATGGGAAGGTTGCTGTTTCCGGCCTGCTGACAGGCCAGGAGGAGCAGGTCATTAAAGCCGCAAAGGCTTCAGGCCTTGAGGTCGTGGAACTGGTCCCAGCTGTCTGGCTGGGTCAGTGTGTTGTTACGGAACTGATATTTTCCGGGTCGGCAGGGGCCTCGTCAACGGGGCCTCCGGTTTCGGTTGTTGGTGGCGCAGCCTGTGCGGCAGAGCCGGTCCTGTTGTTGAAACCTGGCTGCGGAGGGGCGGGAAAATCCTCCACCGGCAGGTTGTACTCCTTGGTATAATTCTTCATGAACTCAAGCCATGCCGGCAGGGCGGCCTTGGCTCCGGTCTCACGGTTACCTATCGGTTTGTGGTCGTCATATCCCACCCACACACCCACCACCATGCTGGGTATGTACCCTATGAACCATGCGTCGTTGTAGCTTGACGTTGTACCTGTTTTTCCGGCTGCCGGACGCCCCAGGCTCTTGGCTTCGAAACCGGTGCCGAACTTAACCACGCCCTGGAGGAGGTCGGTCATTGCCGCCGCCGTGTCCGGTGACAACGCCTGTCTGGAAGGGGGCACGTTATCCTCTATAAGTCCGCCCTCGCGGTCCGTTATCCTCTCGATTACTGAAGGCGTGGTATATACGCCGGAATTGTCGAATACGGCGTAGGCGTTTGTCATCTCCATGAGCGTCACGTCTGAGGCGCCCAAGGCTAGTGGAAGATATGGGTTGAGGGTGGACTTTATGCCGAGCTTTCTGGCATATTCTATCGTTGTGGGTATGCCGACTTTATCAAGGAGCTTGACCGCGACGACATTTATTGACCTTGCCAGTGCACGGCGTAGTGTTACCGGGCCTTCAAACTTGTTCTCGAAGTTGGTGGGCCTCCATGGCGCGCCCGGTCTTGCTCCTGGGTAAGATACCGGCCCGTCGACGATTATGGATTCCGGCCCGAATCCGTTGTCGAGTGCTGCAGCATAGACGATGGGCTTGAAAGACGAGCCCGGCTGCCTCTGGGCCTGGGTGCTCCTGTTGAACTCGCTTTTTTCGAAATCCTTCCCGCCTATCATCGCTTTTACATAGCCGGAGTGCGGCTCTATAGCAAGAAACGCCCCCTGGATCTCTTTATCCTTTCTGGGATGTCTCTTTGCAATCCCCGCAAGGTCCTTGGCCATAGCCGCCTCGGCTATCTCCTGCATTTTGAGGTTTAGCGTCGTGTAAACGTTAAGCCCTCCCTTGTAAAGGGCGGTAGATCCGAATTTCTCCTCAAGCCTCTGGCGGACGTACTCCACAAAATAGGGAGCCTTGAAACCGTGTGCGTTCTTTGCCGGTTTTATCTCGATTGGCTCCTGGCTTGCCTTGGCCAGATCGGCCTCGGTGATAAAGCCCTCCGCGGTCATCCTTTTGAGCACGTGCATGCGGCGCGCATATGCCCTTTCAAGGTTGTTTATGGGTGAGTATTTATTGGGCGCGGCCGGGAGCCCGGCAAGCACGGCTCCTTCGGCGAGGGTCAGCTGGGATACGGGCTTGCCGAAGTAACGCTCTGATGCCGCCTCCACACCGTATGCTCCGTTCCCCAGGTAGACCTGGTTTAAGTAGAGGGCAAGTATCTCGTCCTTGGAGTAGCGCCGTTCTATCTGGAGGGCGATAAGGGCTTCCTTTATCTTCCTGGTCAGCGTTTTTTCAGGCTCAAGGAAGAGGAGTTTTGCCAGTTGCTGGGTTATGGAGCTGCCTCCCTGCACGATCTTTCCGGCCCGGATGTTTGACAGCATCGCCCTCAAAACGCCGGAGACGTCAATGCCCGAGTGCGAATAGAACCGGGGGTCCTCAGTAGCCAGAAAAGCCTTTATAACATGAGTAGGGATGCTCGACAGGCTGACAGGGATCCTGTTTTCCATGTAGAACTCGGCCAGCATCTCGCCGTTGTCGGCGAACACCCTCGTTGTCGCGTTCGGTTTAAAGTTCTCAAGGGCCTCGACCTGGGGCATGTCGGTCGAGTGGACCATGACAAAACCGCCGATTGCGCCAATAATTATTGCAACCACGGCGATTATTGCGTAAATGAGTTTTTTGTGATTGTGCCATATCACGATTATAGACAAACCGATCGCTCAAGTAAAGCCAAACCGCTTAAACCGGAGTTTTGGTTGTGATATAATTTGTATAGGGCGTAATAAATGGGAGGGGGGCTGGAGGACGATATGAAACCTGTCATAAAGATTAAAAGGGCATACGAAGCACCTTCCGAAAACGATGGGATGAGGGTGCTGGTGGACAGGCTCTGGCCCAGGGGGATAAAGAAGGAAGACCTCGATGTCGACCTCTGGTTAAAGGAGATAGCCCCCAGCGAGATGATAAGGAAATGGTTCTCGCACGACCCAGACAGATGGGAGGAGTTCAAGAGCCATTACTTTGAGGAACTCAGGGAGAAGGACGAGTTGTTGATGCCGGTTGTGAATGCGAAGGCGAGGACGGTGACGCTTGTCTACGGTTCAAAGAATACCAGTATAAACAACGCCGTAGCGCTGAAAGAGTTTATAGAGAGAGAGAAATATGGTTCTAAGAAGGCAGCCTGAGTCTGGCCTGTCCCACGCAATACGGGTATGTGGGCAGGGACGGTTTTGGGAGGTTTAAGATGCCTATATTAATTAAGAGAATAGATGAAAAGGTCGGCAAAAAAGATGGTTTTCGCGTGTATATTGAGAGGGCTTGGCCTCTTGGCCTTAAAAGAGAGGATGCGGAAGTAAACCTGTGGCTTTATGACGTTGCGCCTGGTGAGGGTGAGCAGGCGTGGTTTTCAGGTAAGGCGGAGAGGTGGGGTGAGTTCGAGTGCGGCTACTTCGCTGAACTGGACGAAAAAATACACAGGCTTCAGCCGTTAGTCGAACTGGCTGCCCATGGGCCGGTAACCCTTCTCTATAAAGAGGGCGTAAGCGAGTACAACAACGCGGTTGCCATCAAAGACTATATACTGGCCAAACTGACGCCGGCAAGGGAAGCAGCCTGAGCGAAAGCCCCCTTCAAGGGGGCTTCTGTAAGGTAAGAGCCTGTCGTGGTGCCCTACATTCAAGTGCCTAATTTCTTGACAGTAACCCGCAAACATGTTAATTTTCTTATCTGGGTTTTTTTTCGTCAGCATCTAATATATTCAAGGAATTTGTAATGTATTTCCCGTCTCTGGATGATTTCAAAAACAAGGCCAAAAAGGGCAATCTTGTCCCTGTGTACAGGGAGTTGCTGGCCGACCTGCTTACGCCTGTCTCCGCGTTTATGCGGATCGACGATGGCGATTACTCCTTTCTGCTTGAAAGCGTGCAGGGCGGTGAGAAGTGGGCCAGGTATTCCTTTTTGGGTTCCGGGCCTTCCGTTGTCGTCCGGACTGCTGGAAACACGGGTTTTATAAGCAGGGGAGGAGTAACCGCCGAGAGGCCGATCGAGGGCGACCCGCTCACATTTCTGAAATCCGTTATGGATGATTACAGGCCGGTCGAGGTTGACGGGCTTCCCCAGTTTTTTGGCGGTGCGGTAGGGTATGTAGGCTATGACGTGGTTTCCTTCTTTGAAAACATCAAACAAGAGGCAAAACCCACTCTCGGCTGCCCGGACCTGCTGTTCATGCTCACGGACACACTGCTGATATTCGACAACGTGGCGCAGAAGATAAAGGTGGTGGCGAACGCGCATATCGGCGATGCGGGTGCGGAGGCAGCATACGCCGAGGCGGTCGAAAAAATAGAGGCCCTGATTAAAAAGCTAAGCGGCAAGATGCCGAAGGTGAAGGCATCAAAGCCTAGGGCCGCCGGAAAGCTGAAATCAAACTTCACCAAGACCGCGTTCGAGAGTGCCGTAAAGGCCGCCAAGGAATATATAAAGGCGGGCGACATCTTCCAGGTGGTGCTGTCGCAGAGGTTCGAAGAAAAGGCAAAGATCGACCCTTTCGACGTGTACCGTGCACTGAGGGTGATAAACCCGTCTCCCTACATGTTCTTCCTGCGATGCGGGGATTTTACCATGTCCGGCTCATCGCCGGAGGTAATGGTCAGGCTTGAAGGCGACAAGGTTGAACTCAGGCCGATTGCGGGTACCAGGAAGCGCGGGAAGACCGAGGAAGAAGACCTTGCCCTTGAGAAGGAGCTCTTGGCCGACCCGAAGGAGTGCGCCGAACATATAATGCTCGTTGACCTGGGCAGGAACGACGTAGGCCGCGTATCGAAACCCGGCAAGGTGGTTGTCAGCGAGTTGATGGTTGTCGAGCGGTACTCCCACGTCATGCATATAGTATCTAACGTACGCGGTGAGCTTGCAGACGGGCAGGACTCATACGACGTGATGAGGGCATGCTTTCCCGCCGGGACGGTGTCCGGCTCGCCGAAGATACGCGCGATGCAGATAATCGAGGAGTTCGAACCGACCAGGCGCGGGCCATATGCCGGTGCGGTCGGATATTTCGGATTTTCCGGCACGCTGAACACCTGCATCACCATACGTACGCTTCTGTTCAAGGACGGCAAGGTCTACGTGCAGGCGGGTGCCGGTATAGTTGCCGACTCCGACCCGGAAACAGAATATATCGAGACGGTAAACAAGGCAGCGGCAATGATGAAGGCGCTGGAGCTGGCGCAGACCGGGCTATAAGAAGCAACAAGAGGTTTCTATGCTTTTAATGATCGACAACTACGACTCCTTTACATACAACCTCGTCCAATACCTGGGCGAGCTTGGTGAGGACCTGCGCGTATACAGGAACGACAAGATAACTATCGCCGAGATCGAGAATATGGCTCCCGAGGGCATAATAATATCTCCCGGCCCGTGCACCCCGAAGGAAGCGGGCATCTCGGTGGAGACGATAAAATACTTTGCGGGAAAGATACCCATTCTCGGCGTATGCCTTGGGCACCAGTCGATAGGCGAGGCGTTCGGCGGCGACGTGATAAGGGCCGACAGGCTAATGCACGGCAAGACCTCGATGATACACCACGACGGCAAGACCATCTTCAAGGACCTCCCGAACCCGTTTGTGGCGACCAGGTACCACTCCCTGATAGTAAAGAAGTCCACCCTCCCCAAATGCCTGGAGATAAGCGCCGAGACGAAGGAAGGCGAGATCATGGGGCTTCGGCACAGGGAGTTTATGGTTGAGGGCGTCCAGTTTCACCCTGAATCGATACTTACTACCGTGGGCAAGGACCTGCTTGGGAACTTCACACGAATGATGAGGGGCAAGGGCTAGCCCTCACCCACCGCCCTCTCCCGGCAGGAGAGTCCGTAAACGTGGATAAAAATTATGATAAGTGAAGCCCTTTTAAAAGTTGTTGACCGCGAGAACCTGACCCGTGAGGAGATGGAAGCCGCGATGGGTCGAGATAATGGAAGGTCAGGTCTCCAATGCCCTTATTGCCGCCTTCATTACCGCGCTTCGGATGAAGGGTGAGACGGTGGACGAGATAACCGGCGCGGCAAAGGTCATGAGGAAGAAGGTGACCAGGATACCTATGAAGGGCAGGCCTGTCACGCTCGACCACGACGACATAAACTTAGACCTTGAGACCGTGATGGACACCTGCGGCACCGGGGGAGACGGCACCAACACCTTTAACATATCGACGATTTGCGCATTCGTCGTGGCGGGCGCCGGCATTAAGGTCGCCAAACACGGGAACCGTGCAGTATCATCTTGCTGCGGCAGCGCTGATGTCCTTACCGCGCTTGGCGTGAACATAGACATATCGCCCGAAGATGTGGGAAGGTGCATAGACGAGCTTGGCATCGGTTTCCTTTATGCGCCGATGTTGCACTCTTCCATGAAGCACGCGATAGGGCCAAGGAGAGAGATAGGGATAAGGACCATATTCAACATACTCGGTCCGCTTACCAACCCGGCTGGCGCGAGCGCACAGGTTCTGGGAGTGTACGAGGCTGCACTCACAGAGAAGATGGCGCACGTGCTGTTGAACCTCGGCACGAAGAGGGCTATGGTTGTGCACGGGATGGACGGACTTGACGAGATTACCATTACCAGAGAGAGCCGGATCTCAGAGGTCAGGGACGCGGGCGTGCATACATGGTTCCTGGACCCGAGGGATTACGGTTTTAAGCTTGCCGCTGCTGAAGATATACTTGGCGGCGATGCTGGTAAAAATGCCGCAATAGCAAAAGACATACTGGGCGGGAAGCCCGGCGCGGGGCGGGATATTGTGATTTTAAACTCGGGCGCTGCATTGTATGTGGGGGGTAAGGCCGGGTCTATTGCCGAAGGCATAAAGCTGGCTGCAGGGTCGATAGACTCTGGTGCCGCGATGGCAAAGCTTGACGGCCTTGTGGGATTCACCAAAAACCTGAAACCCGCTTCAGGTTTATAGGGACCCGCCTGGATGATCCTCGACATTATTGTAAAAGACAAAAGAGAAGAGCTAGACGGCGTTAAATCGCGGCTCCCTCTAAAGGAGCTTAAGGCGAAGGTCCGGGACGCCGTCCCAGGCTATGATTTCGCCGCCGCGCTTGTTCACCCGGACCGTGTGACAATCATAGCCGAGGTGAAAAAGGCCTCACCATCGAAGGGGCTGATCCGCGCAGATTTCGACCCGGTCGCAATAGCCGCTGCGTATGAGAAAAACGGCGCGAAGGCGATATCAGTCCTTACAGAGAAAAAACATTTCATGGGTGACCTCTCGTTCCTTGCCGAGATAAGGAAGAAGGTCAACATACCGCTTCTCAGGAAGGACTTCATCTTCGACGAGTACCAGGTCTACGAGGCAAAGGCAAACGGGGCGGACGCGTTTCTTCTGATCGCCGCCATACTGGAGACCTCCAGGATGCAGGACCTGTACATGCTGGGCAAAGAGCTTGGCATGGAGACGCTGGCCGAGTCGCACGACGAGCGAGACCTTGAAAAGGTGCTCGAGTGTGGTTTCAATGTGGTCGGCATAAACAACCGCAACCTGAATACCTTCGATGTGGACATAAAGACCACCGAGAGGCTTATGCGAGATATACCGACGACAAGTTGGTCGTAAGCGAATCAGGGATATCAAGCCTGGAAGATATACGCTACCTTAATAAGATCGGCGCCGACGCCGCACTTATCGGCGAGGCAATAATGAGGCAAGAGGACTACGGGAAGAAGCTTAGGGAGCTGGCAGACAATACCGTTTCTGGGAGGATGAAATAATTATGAAAGAGACCAAGATTTTACTGACAGAAAAAGAGATGCCGCGCCAGTGGTACAACATAATGGCGGATATGCCTACCAAGCCCGCGCCGCCTCTTCACCCCGGCACAAAACAGCCTGTCGGCCCCGAAGACCTTGCGCCGATATTTCCGATGTCGATAATAGAGCAGGAGGTCAGCACCGAGCGGTACATAGATATCCCGGAAGAAGTCATGGAGATCTATTCGCTCTGGAGGCCTTCACCGCTGTACAGGGCAAGGCGTCTTGAGAAGGCGCTTGGGACGCCCGCGAAGATTTACTACAAGCACGAGGGCTTGAACCCTACCGGCAGCCACAAGCCGAATACCGCCGTACCGCAGGCCTACTACAACAAGCAGGCCGGCATCAAGAGGATTGCGACCGAGACCGGCGCTGGCCAGTGGGGAAGCGCGATGAGCTTCTCCGGCGCATTCTTCGGACTCGACGTCACCGTGTACATGGTGAAGGTAAGCTACAACCAGAAGCCATACAGGCGAATTGCAATGGAGACCTGGGGCGGCAAGGTGTTTGCGAGCCCGAGCGATCGAAACAAACGCTGGCCGTCAGGCGCTTGCTGCCGACCCGAACAATCCGGGCAGCCTGGGACTTGCCATCAGCGAGGCGGTCGAGGACGCGGCCACGCATGCAGATACCAATTATGCGCTCGGCTCCGTGCTGAACCATGTCTGCCTCCACCAGACGGTCATTGGCCTTGAGGCGCTTGAACAGTTCAAGAAGGTGGGCGACTATCCGGACGTCATATTCGCAGCGTGCGGTGGCGGGAGCAACCTGGCGGGCGTATCGTTCCCGTTTCTGCGGGACAAGATAAACGGCAAGCAGCTGAGGGTGGTGGCGGTTGAGCCGACTTCCTGCCCGACCCTCACAAAGGGCGAGTTCCGCTACGACTTCGGCGACACGGCCCAGATGACGCCGCTGATGATGATGTACACCCTCGGACACAACTTCATCCCGCCGGGAGACCATGCGGGCGGCCTGAGGTATCACGCAGATTCGCCTATCATCTGTCAGCTTTACAAAGACGGCCTTATCGAGGCGCAGTCGTACAACCAGACCAGCATATTCCAGGCCGCGATGATATTCGCAAGGAGCGAGGGCATAATCCCGGCGCCGGAGTCGTCACATGCCATCAGGGGCGCGATAGACGAGGCGCTCAAGGCCAAGGAAGAGGGCAAGGAGAAGACGATCTTCTTTAACCTCTCCGGCCACGGGATATTCGACCTTGCCGCATACGACGAGTACAATGCCGGCAGGATGAAGGACTCCACGTTCGACGCTGAAGGGATGAAGAAGGCGCTGGCCGAACTGCCAGTGATTTAAGACTGTACTTTTCTTTCAGGTGAAAGAAAAGTACCAAAAGAAAGCCATTAATGAACCCGTTTTCTTTGTCCACTTTCTTTTTCGTAAAAGAAAGTGGGGATTAACATGGTTAGAGTTAAAATCTGCGGGATAACGAACGTGGAAGATGCTCAGTACGCGGCCTCGCAGGGCGCCGACGCGCTGGGCTTCGTCTTCTACAAGGGCAGCCCGCGCTACATCGACCCGGTGAAGGCTGGCGAGATCATAGAGTCGCTCCCGCCATTCATAACAACGGTCGGCGTTATTCGTGGACGCCCACGAAGCCGAGGTGCGGGACGCGGTATTCAAAAGCGGTGTCAGCTTGCTTCAGTTCCACGGTTCCGAGACGCCGGCCTTTTGCGGCTCGTTCGGGATGGATTACATAAAGGCGTTCAGGGTGAAGGACAGGGAAAGCCTGGCAAGACTCGGCGAGTATGGGGCTTCGGCATACCTGCTTGATACATACTCCGAGAAGGAGTTCGGCGGCACCGGAGAGGTATTCAACTGGGACGATGCCGTGTACGCGAAACGCATGGGCCGGATAATTCTGGCCGGCGGCCTTACTCCCGACAATGTGGCCGAGGCAGTCGCGCGTGTGAACCCGTATGCAGTTGACGTGTCATCCGGCGTGGAATCCGAAAAGGGTAAAAAGGATTTTGGTGCGGTCAGCCGCTTTATAGCAAATGCAAAGGGCTGCAAGAAATAGCCCGAGACTAGGAGGAATGATGTCGCCGGACAAAGGCGGGCATTTTGGAATTTACGGGGGCAGGTACGCACCCGAGACTCTGATGCCCGCGTTACTGGAGCTTGAAAAAGCATACGCAATAGCAAAAAAGGACAAGGCCTTCCAGAAGGAGCTGAAGTATTACCTCGCTCAGTTCGTGGGCCGTCCGACGCCGCTCATGTATGCCGAGAGGCTGACAAAGAAGCTCGGCGGAGCGAAGATATACATCAAGCGCGAAGACCTCTGCCATACGGGCGCGCATAAGATAAACAACGCGCTGGCCCAGGTGCTGCTTGCTTCAAAGTCCGGGAAAAAGCGCGTGATAGCCGAGACTGGTGCTGGCCAGCACGGCGTTGCCACAGCTACCGCGGCCGCGCTTTTCGGTATGGAATGCGAAGTATACATGGGGACCGACGACATAAAACGTCAGTCCCTGAACGTATACCGCATGAAGCTCCTGGGGGCGAAGGTGGTTCCGGTCGACATAGGCAGCAGGACGCTGAAGGACGCGATCTCCGAGGCATTCAGGGACTGGACGACCAACGTACGCACGACTCATTACATAATGGGTACAGTCTTCGGGCCTCACCCGTATCCGATGATGGTAAGGGACTTCCAGTCGGTGATAGGCGTCGAGGCCAGGGCCCAGATAAAAAAGGCTGAGGGCAGACTACCCGACCTGCTGGTTGCATGCGTTGGGGGCGGCAGCAACTCGATGGGCCTGTTCTTTAAATTTTTGAAAGACAAGTCCGTGAGGATGGTCGGTGTTGAGGCTGGCGGCAAAGGTATCAAGTCTGGCAAACACGCAGCGAGATATGCAGGCGGCTCGCTTGGAGTGCTGCAGGGCACAATGAGCTACGTGCTTCAGGACAAGGAAGGGCAGATAAAGGAGACGCATTCAGTTTCCGCAGGGCTAGATTATGCATCAGTCGGCCCTGAGCACAGCTACTACCGCGATCTTGGCCGGATCGAGTATACATATGCGACGGACGACGAGGCGCTTGAAGCTTTCGACCTGCTCTCAAGGATGGAGGGTATCATACCTGCCCTGGAGTCTGCACATGCTGTCGCCGAGGCGGTGAAGAGGGCGCCTCGCATGAAGAAATCCGAGATAATGATAGTGAACCTTTCCGGCCGCGGCGACAAAGACGTACAGCAGGTTGCCGGGATCAGGGGCGTAAAGCTTTAGGGGGCGGGGACAAAATGTCGAGAATAGCAGAGAAATTCAAGGAACTTAAAAACAGGAGGGAGACCGCCCTCATACCGTACATAATGGCTGGAGACCCGGACCTTCATGCGACACGCGAAATCGTCCTGGAAATAGCCAGGTCAGGCGCAGATATTATAGAGATTGGCGCGCCGTTCTCAGACCCGGTCGCGGACGGGCCGACGATACAGCGTGCCGGAATAAGGGCGCTCGCTATCGGGACGACTCTGAAAAAAGTTATAGGGCTGGTAAAAGATATCCGCAAAGAAACAGACATCCCTGTAATCCTGATGCTCTATTACAACCTCATACATCATTACGGTGAGGAGAAGTTCGCAAAGGATGCCGCCGCGGCTGGCGTCGATGGTCTGATAGTGCCGGACCTTCCACCGGATGAGGCAACAGGCCTTGCAACAGCGGCAAATGCCAACGGTATTGATATTATATTTCTGCTTGCGCCTACATCCAGCGACGACAGGGTCAGGCTTGTAGAGAAACACTCTTCGGGTTTCATCTACTATGTATCCCTCACCGGCGTCACTGGAGCAAGGACCGCCCTTGATTCGGGCATTGAGGCGTCCATTAAGAGAATAAGGCGTTTCAGTAAAAAACCTGTATGCGTGGGCTTCGGTATATCTACACCGGAACAGGCCGCAAAGTGTGAGTGCCTGGGCCGACGGAGTTATTGTGGGAAGTGCGCTGGTCGGGATAATTGAGAAAAATGCCGGTAAAAAGACGCTGGTAAGAGAAGTAGGCAGGTTTGTGAAGAGTCTTAAAGAAGGCATAATTGCAGGTGCGGAGGCTAGATGAGGATAAGGGTCCTGGGAGGTTTCGGCTCGGAGCAGCCCTGTTGCAACCTGACAGGATTCCTTCTGAACGGATGCGTGATGCTGGATGCGGGGACCATATCCACCGGCCTCACCACCTCCGAGATGACAGCGATTACACATGTCGTACTATCCCACGCCCACCTGGACCATACGAACGCCCTGCCGTTTTTGGCCGATAATGTAGTCGGAAAGAATGAATCCCCAATAATTGTTGCTGCGGTCGATGAAGTTATCTCGGCAGTCAGCTCACACATCTTCAATAACAGTATCTGGCCGGACTTCACAAAAATCCCCAGTGAGGATAACCCGGTGATCAAATATCACAGGCTGGTTACAGGCCGGGAAGAGAGATTGGGCGGCGGTCTGAGCTTCATGCCGGTCAGTGTAAAGCATGCAGTGCCAACTACCGGCTTTATTATAAAAGAAGGCGATAATGCTATTGTTTACAGCGGCGATACCAAGGCTACAGATGAGATATGGGTTGCCGCCGCAGGGTTGGGGAGCAACCTGAAGGCCGTGCTTGTCGAAACCTCTTTCCCGAACCGCATGCAGGACCTTGCGGATAAGAGCTGCCACCTGACGCCGCAGATGATGGGGAAAGAACTCGATAAGATCAAAGGATATGACGGCCCTGTCTTTGTTTATCACGTAAAGAGCCAGCATATCTCTGAAATCGAGCGTGAGATAAAGGCTCTGGGCCGGAGCGGTATCACCGTATTACGCGACGGCATGGAGTTGGAAATCTGACTACTCGAAATAGGGGTTTTGATGTTTCTCAAACCCTATCGTAGTGTCGTCACCGTGACCGGGGTAGACCTTTGTGGTGTCCGGTAGCGCGCCCAGCTTGACCTTTAAAGAATGGATAATAGTTTTGTAGTCTCCGCCTGGAAGGTCCGTCCTGCCGATTGAGCCCCAGAAAAGCGTATCGCCAGTAAACACTATGCCCTGTTTCTTCATGTAAAGGCTGATGCAGCCCTGCGAATGGCCGGGCGTCTCGATAATCTTCAGTTCAAGTTCACCCGCTTTTACGATGTCCCCTTCCTTCAGGAACCCGTCAGGTTTTGGTACGGCATTCGCTTTCATGCCGAAGAGGGCAGCCTGAGCCGCGGCATTCTTGAGGAGTGTGGCGTCTTTTTCGTTCACAAACACCTTTGCCCCTGTATCGTTATGAAGCTCCAAGGCCGCGCCGGAGTGGTCGAAGTGGCCGTGGGTGAATACTATATATTTAAGCGTCAACCCTCTCTTTTTGATCACCGACATGATCTTTGCCGCATCGTCGCCCGGGTCGATAACGACAGCCTCGTGCGTGGTGGCGGACCCGACAAGGTAGCAGTTGACGGCCAACGCGCCGACAACTATAGTCTCTAGTATCATCAAAACCTCCGTTATTTTTTCAGCTTAAGCTTGAACGTATTCACGATAAATGTCAGCTCCTCGCTCTTGAGTAGATAAAGGACGAGGGCATATGTGGCTATCCCGGCAAATATGTCTGTTGCCACAATGCGTGCCTTCTCAAAGGTATGGCCGCTTAATGCCCATATGTCGCTGATGGAGAGGTAATAACATACGACGCCCATCAAGGCCGCGGCGAAGGCAGATTTCAATATGGAATAGAAGGATCTTTGTCGCGCCGATCCTTCCCATCCTCCTCCTGAACATAAAAAGCAGGAAGGACATGTTGATAGCCGACGCAGATGGCCGTGGCGAGGGCAAGGCCGCCGTGCTTGAGCGGCCCCATCAGCAGAAGGCTTAAGGTCGCGTTGACGGTGACGGAAATGAACGCGCCCATTACTGGGGTCCTGGTGTCTTGCAGCGAATAAAATGCGGCGTTGATAATGCGGACGCCGGAGTATGCCCAGAGGCCGAGCGAGAAAAAAAACAGCGCATAGGCGGTGCCAAGCGTGTCGGCATAGGTGAACGAACCCCTCAGAAAGAGAAGGCTGGTAATCGGGACCCTCAGGACGATAAGCCCGACCATCGCCGGGAGCATGATGAAGAAGATATAGCGCAGGCCGAAAGGAGAGGGTGCCCTTGAGCCCGTCGTAATCCTTTACTGCGGCCTGGCGCGACATGCTGGGGAGTACCGCCGTTGCAATGGAGATGCCGAAGATGCCGTGCGGGAACTGGAAGAGGTTCATCGCATAAAAAAGGTACGACACGCTGCCCTGCGGGAGGTAGGTGGCTATCAGGCTGCTGATGAAGATGTTTATCTGGGTGGCTGCCTGGCTGCCTATAACAGGTATGGTAAGCCGTCCGACCTTCTTGACGCCCGGATCGGCTGGGCTTTACCATGAAATAGGAAACCCATGCCTTTCTTCTTGAGCGGCGGGAGCTGGATAAGTAGCTGGAGCAGTCCGCCGAACACCACGCCCAGGGCCAGGCCGCAATAGGGTTTTCCATCCTTGGCGAGACGTAAAGGGCAAAGCCGATCATGGACAGGTTCAGCATAACAGGGGCGAAGGCCGGTGCGGTGAACGAGCCCATGGAGTTCAGCACGCCCATGGTGACGGCGGAGAGACCCACGAACAGGATGTACGGGAACATTATCCTGGTGAGCTTTACAGTCAGGTCGAACTTTTCCGGGTATTGCACATAGCCGTGCGCTGATTGCGCTGACGACCTGCCGGGGAGAAGGCTATCCCAAGCGCCACCACCCCTACGAGGATAAACATGAGGATGTAGAATATAGAGCTTGCGAGCTCCCTGGCCTCTTCCTTTGATTTGGTATGGAAGTATTCGGTGAAGACAGGGATGAAGGCGGCGGACATCGAGCCCTCTGCCAGAAGTTCGCGGAGGATGTTGCTGATCCGGAATGCGACGAAGAACGCGTCCGCCAGCATGCCTGCGCCGAATATCTTGGCTATCACCATCATCCGCACGAACCCCAGGACGCGCGAGATGGATGTGAAGACACTCAGAGACCATGCGGCCCTGGTTAACCTGGCATGCTCGCTCATTATCTGCTTTCTGAGGGATGTGTTATTGGAAGGTTGATTATGAAGTTGCTGCCCTTGCCTGGAGCGCTCTCCAAGGCTACACTGCCGCCGTGTGCTTCAACTATTGATTTTACTATGGCAAGCCCGAGCCCGATGCCATCCGCACCCGATGTAGATTTAATCCTGTGATACTTCTCAAACACGAGCCCTATCTCTTCAGCGCTGTATCCCAGGCCCCGTGTCGGAAACAGTTATAACGGCAGACCCATCCATCTCTGTCAGGGATATCGATACAGTCCCATGTCTCGGAGTGAATTTCACGGCGTTATTTACCAGGTTGGTCAACGCCCGCTCGATAAGTTTTTCGTCCATTAATGATTCTCTGAATATGTCAGGCAGTGACGCCTTCAATGTAATCTCTTTTTTCAGGCAGGCAGGCATGTAGTTGTCGTAAACCCTTTTGGCAAGCTCGGAAAGGTTGTTTTCTCGCATGTCTAAATGCATGGAGCCGGATTCGAATTTGGATATGCTCAGAAAATCGTTTATCAACGAATGCATGGAACTGCAATTATTAAGGATGATGTTGATAAAGTCGGCGGAATTATTGCTTAACTGGTCGGGAGACATACCGCCCAACAGCTCGGCATAACCCATTATGACCTGTAGGGGAGATTTGAGGTCATGGGTAAGCATTGAATAGAAATCTTCTTTCTGGCGCTCAAGCTGTTTTTTGTCGGAAATGTCCCTGAACACCTCGATTGCACCGGTGGCGTTGCCTTCCTTGTCTATAATTGGAGAGCATGAAACCGAGACCGGGATAAGCCGCCCCCAGACGGTGCCGGAATATACATCTTTGCCTATTATCGCGTTCTGGGCAGACATTGTTGTTGCTATAGGACAGGCCGTATCGCAGAGGCTTTCACCTGCCTCGTCCGTGTGGCAGAGTATATCTCGGCAGTATTGCCCGGTTACGTCTCCTGCATTGAAGCCCGTGATCCTCTCCGCGCCTTTGTTCCAGAAGACGATCTTCCTGTCGGCGTCAGTGGTATACACGCCGTCTACTATGCTCTGAAGGATGATTTCAAGCTTGTTCCGTTCGATCCTCAAGCTCGCGCCTGAGGCTTATGTTCTCTGCTTTTAGTTTTTCGATATCGTCCATTATATTATCCCTGGAGCGGCAGGTATATAGTGAAAGTACTGCCTTCACCAAGTCTGCTTTCCGCGGTCAGTCTGCCTCCATGTGCCTCTGCAATGGCCTTGGATATAAACAACCCCAGCCCCATGCCTTCTATTTTGGAGGTATTCTTTGACCGCCTGTATTTGTTGAAAAGGCCGTCTATTTCATCTTCAGAGATGCCGCCACCCGTATCGGACACGGCGATTGCAACCTCTTTTTCGAACAACTGTGTACTGACGGTTATCCCTGAATTGGCCGGGGTGAATTTGAGGGCGTTCGACATTATATTCGAGAACGCACGGTCGAGCTGTATCCTGTCGGCCATGACCCTCGGGATATCAGCGGTCTTGTTGAAAGCGAACTTTATCTTTTTCTTATCCATTTGCGGTTCGAAGAAAGGTATCTCCTCTTCCACGAACAGGTTGATGTCGAGCGGTTGTTTGGATATCGAGAGCTTCTTCGCTTCGATTGCGGCGGAGACAAGGTAATTGTCAACAAGCGACAATATCTTGTAACCGCTAGCCTGAATGCTCGAGATAGCCTTTCTCTGCTTCGTCTCCTCCCGGAGTAATCGTGCCGTCCATTATCATCTCAGAGTATGATATGACGGTGGAGAGAGGAGACTTTATGTCATGGGTGATCATCGCCATAAACTCGTCTTTTTGTTTCTCAAGTTTGACCAGTTCATCGTTGGTCACCTTCAGGTTTTGGTTGGCAAGAGACAGTTCTTCCTGCTTGACACCAAGTTCCCGGTTTATCCGGGTCAACGTCCGGGTGTATTCTTTTATCTGGTTGTCTCTGGTCTCGAGGGTCTCCGCCATGTTGTTGAACGATACGGCCAGGTCACCGATTTCGTCTTCGGCGGCCCGCTCTATACGAAGAGTAAAATTCCCTGCGCCAACCCTGGCTGCCGCCTCTTTCAGTGCAAGGATCGGTCTGACGAGGTAAACTGCAAGCCGGCTGGACGCATACATAGCTGCGATGAACGTCAGGATGAACATTAGGATATAAATCGTCAGAAGCCTGTTCATGGGAGCGAACAGCTCTGAATAGGGTTCTGTAACTCCAACTGACCACCCGTGGCCCTTGTACTGGCCATAACCCACACTAGGGGCATATGCGGCGACCTTGGTTATACCCTCGTATTCATAGCTGGCGGTCCCTGCTCGTCCTTCCGTCATCTGGGATATCATGTCCCGAAGCCGTGCATCTTTTCCGTCTTTTAAAGGGTTTTCTTTTAGGATTTTTTCTTTATTAGGATGGGCTATTATGTAGCCGTCCCTGTTTATAAGGAAGGCGTAGCTTGAGAGTTTCTTTTTTACATTCTCGGCATGTACGTGGTTGACCATCTCCCATAAATAGTCGAGCCGGAGGTTTGTGGTGATTATGCTGACCACCCTGCCGTTTTCGTCCGTTACCGGGGCTGCAAAAGACATGGTAGGCTCATCGGTAAGGGGGGATATGTACATGTCCGAGGAGGTTATGCGTCCCTTAAGTGCAGGTAGGTACCATATGTTCTTTTTTTCCGCAGTCTGTTCTGTATAGCTCGGTATTTTTATATCTTCCGTGTTTATTATACTGATATGGTCATAAAATGGGTATATCCTGAGGTATTGGGCGAGTATCTTGTTCTGGTTGCTGGTCGTTGATTTTAGCCCGTGGAGTGAATAATGCAGCGCTATTGCCCTGGTATCGGCAAGGCGCTGGTCAAGATACCTGTCGATCTTGTCTGCAAGCTCCTCGGACATAATGGAAAGGCTATCTTCCACCTGTTCTTTTAGCGCATTCCTTTTGGAAATATATGAGATGCACCCGACAATAAGGATTACCGACAGGTTTGAAACTAGCAAAACCAGAAAAATCTTTGTCTTGAGGCTGACGCGTTTATTCGTTTCCATAAATATTTCTTGACTTGCCCCGGTGTATTATGTTAAAAAAGTAACCTTCACTTACCACAAGGAGGTAGTACAGTTGGCCAATCATAAGTCAGCGCTCAAGAGGATCAAGCAGTCCCTTAAGAGAAGGGAAAGAAACCGCACCGCCAAGGCTGCGCTCAGGTCTATCGTAAAGAAGTTCAACGCTGCCGTCGTTAAGGACTCCGCAGAGGCGAAGGCCGTCCTTGCAGATGCCGTCCCGACGATAGCAAAGGCGGCTTCCCGTGGCATAATCCACAAGAACACCGCCGCCCGCAGCATATCGCGCCTTACCAAGAAGCTCAACAAGGCCGCAACCGTCTAAGAGGGGGCCAAACCCCCCTCTTTTCCCCTTTTTTTCGGACTTCATGCCTTTCCTCCGGCAGTCAATTCCAGCAGAAGGTTCTCGAAAACCAACCGGGGCGCGACGGAAGAACTCTTGAGCGCCTTGTCTGCACCGTGAAACAGGCGAAAGGCCCTTTCAAGCTCGTTTTCGGTAAGGGATGAAACCTGCCCGAGGAATGCTTTTTTGTTGTTGAAATTAAGCTTGTAGTCCTTCGCTATCTTCTCTGGCCCGTCGCCGTTCGTCAGCTGTTCCCTGGCCGCAAGGAGTCTCCTCCAGTGGCCTGCCAGCATGCCGAGAAGCATAAGCGGTTGTTCTCCTTCCCGAAGAAGCCTTGCCAATGTATCGAGAGCCTTCCCGCGTTTTTTATCCGCAATCGCGTCTATCAGGTCGAATACCAGCGGCAGTCCGAAGTCGCCGACGGACTCGTTGATGTCCTCGACCGTAATATTCTTATTGTTGCCCGCAAACTGAAAGACCTTGTTCAACTCGGCTTCGATCAATGCGATATTGCCTCCCAGCATCTCCTTAAGGCAGACCGAGGCGGCCGGGTCGATGTCGTATCCGGCTTCTTTTACAATCGTATTTATTAAGCGGGGAATCTCAGATTCGAACGGGTGGTAGAAGTGTACCGCCACGCCGTTTCCCGTTACGGCCTGGGTAAGCGTACGCTCCTTTGCCCTGTCGGCGTTATCGGCCACCAGAACGAGGACTGTGGTGGCCGAGGGAGACTCCATGTAAGCTTTTATTGGCTCAATGTCCTTGATCTTGTCCGCTTCCTTGAGGACCACCACCCTTTTGTCCGCCATTACCGGCAGAGTGCATGCCTGCGATGCGACCGTATCGGCCTTAGTGTCTTTTCCGTAGAACATATCGAGGTTGAAGTCGCGCGGGGCGCCTGCGAGGCCCTTTTCCATGATGCGGGCCAGCGCCCTGTCAATGAAATAACCCTCCTCGCCCGTCAAGAGATATGCGGCGGCCAGAGGTTCCGTCCTTATATGGTTGAAAAACTCAGTTGTTTTGAGGGTTGGCATTTGATGTATCCAGCACCTTTATTATGAACTCTTCGGCCATGTTCTTGCTCGCCTTCCTGACTGCCTCTTCATGCCGTATCTTACTCTTTGTCACGTCTTCGGTAACCCTGTAGTCGGCATAAGTATCTATGGTGTCTTTCCATAGCACCTTTTCAGCCTTGTCGAGTACCTTTATCTCGGATTTTATCGTTAATCTGTATTCCATTATCCTCTCCTTTGCATCATAGGAGAGGGGGGTGCGGTTCACTTGCGTTACGCGCCCGACAACGACTACGTCTGCGTTGTTTCTATCCACAAGCGCCCATCTTCCGTCTGCGGCCAGCTCCTCCTGCAGGGCTGCCGTGACGTCTTTTTCCACCAGAGGCTCGAACGTGTCGTTCACGAAGAGCGGGACAGCCACCTTCGATGCCCCGAACGGCGGGCCTGACCGGCTTCCGGTCCTGGAGATAGTGTAGCCGCATGCGTTCAGCATCAGTAACAGTATAGCTATAGCCGGGATGATTTTTCTCATTTTCAGACCACTATGTTTATAAGTTTGGACGGCACGTATATCACCTTTTTAGGGGTCTTGCCCTCGATGAACTGTATTACCTTGTCCTGCTTGAGCGCGTACTCCTTAACATAATCCTCCGTTGCGTCGGCGGGTACCGTTATCTTCTCGCGCACCTTGCCGTTCACCTGGAGGACTATGAGCATCTCGTCGGCCTTGATAAGCTCCGGGATCGAACTCCGGCCACGGGTGGTTCTCAAGGGTGTCTTTATGTCCCAGAGACTCCCACAGCTCTGCGCATATATGGGGTGCGAAAGGCGCAAGAAGGAGCACGACCGTATTTACCGCCTCCCTGAAGGCGTGCAAGGAATGCGGGTCGTCCTTCATCACGTTGAACTGGTACAGCGCGTTTACAAGCTCCATGCAGGAGGCTATCACCGTATTGAAATGGAACCTCTCGTCTATATCTTCGGTAACCTTCTTTATCGTCTTGTGCGTGGCGCGGCGGAGCGCCTTTACGTCAGCCGAAGCCTCGCCTTCGGGCGCAGTTGCCCTGGAAGTAAGAGTGCCGAAATTTTCGTATACCAGCCGCCATATGCGCGACAGGAACCGGAAAGAGCCGTCAACGCCCTGGTCGGACCATTCGAGGTCGCGCTCGGGAGGTGAGGCGAACAGCGAGAACATCCGCGCGGTGTCCGCGCCGTACTCGTTTATCAGCTTGTCCGGGTCCACCACGTTGCCCTTGGACTTCGACATCTTCGCCCCGTCCTTTATGACCATGCCTTGCGTGAGCAGGTTCTTGAACGGCTCGTCCGCGGAGGTGAGGCCCATGTCGCGCAGGACCTTCGTGAAGAAACGGGCGTACAGCAGGTGGAGCACGGCGTGCTCTATGCCGCCGATGTACTGGTCGACACCGCCGCCTTTTGGCATCCAGTAGTCGGCGTTCTCCTTCTTGAACGGAGTGTTGTCGTCCCGGCCGCAGTAGCGCAGGAAGTACCATGACGAGTCCACGAACGTGTCCATCGTGTCCATCTCGCGCCTGGCATCGCCGCCGCATTTCGGGCACTTCACCGAAGTGAACTCCGGCGAAGTGGTAAGCGGGGACGAACCCTGTCCGGTGAACGTGACGTCCGTCGGAAGCAGAATCGGAAGTCTGTCTTCGGGCACCGGCACGGTGCCGCATTTGTCGCAGTATATGATCGGGATGGGCGTGCCCCAGTAGCGCTGGCGCGATATGCCCCAGTCCCTGAGGCGATAATTGACAGTCTTCTTGCCCTGTCCCTTCGATTCAAGATATTCGGCGACCTTCAGCTTGCCTTCCACGTTCGGCGTGCCGTTGAACTCGCCGGAGTCGGACATCACGCCCTCGTCCACGTATGCCGCTTCCATCGCGTCGGCCGAAATAGTCTCACCCGCCGGGTTGATTACCACCTTGATGGGCATGCCGTATTTCTTCGCAAACTCGAAGTCGCGCTGGTCGTGCGCCGGGACAGCCATCACCGCGCCTGTGCCGTACTCCGCCAAGTACGAAGTTCGCGGCCCAGATCGGTATCTCTGCGCCGGTCACGGGGTTGACTGCATATGCGCCGGTGAACACGCCTTCCTTCTACGCCTGTCTCTGCTGTGCGCTCTATCTTGCTCTCGCGCTGCACCTTCTCTATGAACGCCCGTACCTCGGCCTCCTGCGGCCGGCCAGCGATGAGCTTCTGCACGACCGGGCTCTCGGGGGCTATGGACATGAAGGTCGCGCCGTAGAGCGTATCGGGACGTGTGGTGAACACCGTAATCTTGTCAAGGCCCGCCACGTCCTTGACCTTAAAGTCTATCTCGCAGCCGATGGACTTGCCTATCCAGTTCTTCTGCATCGTGAGCACGCGCTCGGGCCAGCCGGGCAGGTTGTCCAGACATTCGAGGAGTTCCTCTGCATACGCGGTTATCTTGAAGAACCACTGCTCAAGCTCCTTCTGCATCACCTCGGAGTCGCAGCGCCAGCATTTGCCGTCCTCCACCTGCTCGTTCGCAAGCACGGTGTTGCAGGACTCGCACCAGTTCACGAAAGACTTCTTCTTGTAGGCCAGGCCCTTCTCAAGCATCCGGACGAAGAACACCTGGTTCCAGCGGTAGTATTCCGGCAGGCAGGTGGCCACCTCGCGCGACCAGTCGTAGGAAAGGCCCATCTGCTTCAGCTCGCCGCGCATGTAGGCTATGTTCTCAAGCGTCCACTTGTTCGGGTGGATGTTGTGCTTTATCGCCGCGTTCTCGGCGGGCAGTCCGAACGAGTCCCAGCCCATCGGGTGCAGGACGTTGAAGCCGCGCATACGCTTGTACCGGGCGACGACGTCGCCGATGGAGTAGTTTCGCACATGGCCCATGTGTATGCGGCCGGACGGGTAGGGGAACATCTCAAGGACGTAGTACTTTTGCTTATTCGGGTCTTCCGTCACCTTGAACGCCTGGGTCTCCTCCCAGCGTTTCTGCCACTTGGCCTCTATCGCCTTTGGGTTGTATCTGTCTTCCATTATCGTAAAAAGCCTCCGGAATCCGCATGGTTAGCGGGATATTTAAAATCTCTATTAATCAAACAGTTTAAATTAACATATTGGGCGATTTGTTTCAAGGTTAAAGAGGCGGAAGTCGGCGTAATTACGGAAATATTTGAGGGTTTTGGATTTGCCTAAAAAATGGGCAGAAAAGGGTTGACAATATAAACTTAGTATTATCCTTCTATACATGGAATGGATAAAAGGATTTTTAATGACCCCCGTCTGTCAAGCTGCAAAAGAGATGTGTCGTGGTCTCGTGGAACTCGGATTTCACATTGACTGCGGTATGCTTGTATGCCCAGGGCTGAGTGCAGGTACTGCCCGTTATGATATTCGATCCTAGTATTCCAGGTCTTGGTTCATTTAGCTCGTCCAGGAGCCAAGGCATTCTTCCTTCATGGTACGCGTGAATCGCTCTGCAGCTTGCCGGGGTATGCCGTAGCTCGTAAAGTGCTTGGTTACGCCGGCGGCTGACACCATGAAGCTTATGGACGTGGCTGGCAGCCGTTGTCGGACATGAGGTGCAGGCCCTTGTCCCTTGCGCGTCCGAACTGCTGGTTTCCGCCATGTCAAGCCCGTAGCCAGTCGACTTGCAATTCTAAGCCGGCTATAACCTTCGACCTTCTTGGTGTACCAGTCAGACTCTGACGATGTAGACCCGTTTCTATCCACAGGACCTTGGTCATATCTGACCAGGTGGCCAGGACGGGGCTTGAGACTCGTGCGTTGGCCTTCAACTCCTGTTGGCCCATTTCCCTGCATTCCTGGTGAAGTTACTGGGTTTGATCAAAGATTGATATATGATGGGTATTCTGAGTATACATTTACATGCCTTGTTGTCGAAATGAGATTAATATGACCGATTCGAATTGCTTCGAGATCACATCGCCGAATTCTATTTCTTGGTGGTGGATTGATTGCATCATCACCAAGTGGTTTCGTTTTGTTGATCCGGAAAGTATTTTATTCGGCCTTTCGTAAAACCAGAAGGTATGATTTTGTTGGGCTAAATATCTCAATTGGTTTACCTTGTTTATTATTTCTAACAGGGGCAACTGTATAAGATAATTAGACCTGTATGAAAATCAAATAGTAAAAGTTACCCGGGACATCGATCTCAGTCGACAGAGCAATTAGGCCGACTCGATGCCCTTACGATATGGTTGATAAATATCTCCGCTTAGAGAACCGAGGAAGAGGATGCGCCTGGAGGGGTACGATTATTCCCTTGAGGGCATGTATTTCATAACCATTTGCACACACAGGCGAGTCAATTATTTTGAGAATAATGCGGCTGTGGAAATGGTATACAACATCTGGAATTTAGCACCGGAGAGGAATCACGGTTTACCATCGGAGAATTTATCGTGATGCCGAACCATGTTCACGGCATCCTCCAAATTGTAGGGGCCGACCGTCGTGTCGGCCCTTATAATAACCCGGATTTGTCGCGTGTGCTACAATGGTTCAAGGCGATGACCACAAATTCATATCTTATCGGGGTAAAGCAAGCCGGTTGGCAGCCATTGATGGGTAAGCTTTGGCAAAGAGGTTTCCACGACAGGATAATAAGAAGTGAAGAAGAACTCAACATCCTCAGAAAATACATAATGGACAACCCGGTAAATTGGGATGAGGATGAAGATAATATTAAAGAAGGGCCGACACGACGGTCGGCCCCTACAATTGGGTAATAACTCCGATAACAGGTAATAATAAGGGTAATAATGTCACACAAAATACTGATAATCGACGACGACGATTCAATACGGTTCGTCCTGAAGAAGGCGCTCACGAAAGAGGGCTACGAGGTGTCCGAGGCCAAGGACGGCGTGGCCGGGCTTGCCGCGCTGAAGAAGGGCGGCTACCCGCTCGCCTTCATGGACATACGCATGCCGGGGATGGACGGGCTTGCGGTGCTTGAGAAGATGAAGGAGGCGGAGGTCGACACCTACGTGATAATGATGACGGCGCAGGGCACGATGCGCACCGCTATCGAGGCGATGAAGTTCGGCGCGTTCGACTACATCACGAAGCCGTTCGACGTGGACGAGGTGACGCTGCTTGCGCAGAGGCGCGCTTGAGAACCGCGCGATGGCGGCGGAGGTGGAGAGCCTGAAGGCGTCGCTTCGTGAACGCTACGAGGTGGGCGCGATAGTGGGCCAGGCGCCCTCGATGCGCGATATATTCAAGGACGTGGGCCGCGTGGCCGGAACGGACGTCACGGTGCTCATCACCGGCGAGAGCGGCACCGGCAAGGAGCTTATCGCCCGCGCGATACACGCGCACAGTAAGCGCGTGGCCGGGCCTTTCATAGTGGTGAACTCCGCCGCGATACCGCGCGAGCTGATGGAGTCCGAGCTTTTCGGGCACGAGAAGGGCGTCGTTCACCGGGGCCTCCTCGAAGAAGATAGGCAAGTTCGAGCAGGCGGCAGGCGGGACGCTGTTCCTGGACGAGATAGGCGACATGGACCTGAACCTCCAGGCGAAGCTCCTTCGTGCGTTCCAGGAGAAGGAGTTCGAGCGCGTGGGCGGGTACTGAGACGATAAAGGCGGACGTGCGCATCATCGCCGCGACCCACAGGAACCTGGAAGAGGCGGTGAGCGAGCAGAAGTTCCGCGAGGACCTGTACTACCGCCTGAACGTGGTGAGCCTGCACCTGCCGCCGCTGCGGGAGCGCAAGGAAGACATCGGCGCGCTTGCGGAACACTTCCTTGAGAAGACGGCGCAGGAGCTTGGCGCGCCGAAGAAGAGCATCACGCCGAAGGCGCTCAAGAGGCTTGCGGAGTATGCGTGGCCTGGCAACGTGCGCGAACTTGAGAACTGCATCAAGCGCTCCGTCGTACTGTCAAGCTCCACTGCGATACTCCCCGAGGACGTGGAGGTGCTGATGAAGGGCGAGAAGGAAGGCGTGCGGATGCTTGAATCGCAGACGTTTGAGAGCCTTTTAAAAGACCGCATACACTGCTACATGAAGAAGACGAAGAACTTCGGAAAGAGCGATATCTACGACACTGTAGTGGCGCTGGTGGAGAAGCCTTTGATAGAGTGCGCACTGGTTGAAACGAACTACAACCAGCTTAAGGCGGCCGACCTTCTGGGCATCAACAGGAACACCATCAGGAAAAAAATAGCGGAACTGAATATTCCAATCAAAAAAACCTTGACAAGCGGACAAACGTAAGAGATACTTGCTTACACAAAAGCAACAATGACGGGACGTAGCAGGCAATTTGATTTATAATAGAAAGGAGGAATAGACATTGACTAAGAGTGAGTTAATCGACAAGATGGCAGAATCCGCAGACATAAGCAAGGTTGCGGCAGGCAAGGCCCTGACAGCTCTTATGGACGGCGTAAAGGCCACACTTAAGAAGGGCAACAAAGTTTCACTGGTAGGATTTGGCACTTTCTCCATTACGAAGAGAAAAGCGAGAAAGGGCAGGAACCCCAAGACCGGTGAGGCAATAAAGATCGCCGCCGCCAAGGTACCCAAGTTCACCGCTGGCAAGGGCTTGAAGGACGCGGTAAAGTAATTCCGGACTTTTTCTTTTAAAAGGGATACCGGAAACGGTGTCCCTTTTTTTATTTTTTCTTGACAAACACTGAACAAACTTTTAGAATCACCACCTGCAACAACTGGCTTGTAGGCGCGTAGCTCAGGGGGAGAGCGCTACCTTGACACGGTAGAGGTCGTCGGTTCGAAACCGACCGTGCCTACCATTAAATCCCGGAAGTTTCAAAAGCTGGCCATCCGGAATGCCCTTTGCGGATTCCCCAGCCTTTTCTAATATTTGCTTGACAACTCCTTTATATATTGATATAAATCATTATAGGTCGGCGCGGGGCATTATTATGCCGCGCTTTTGTTTTGGCAACCTGGGGTATCCTTCAGTTGTAACACGCATTGCTTTTATCTGGGGCATCATCAAAAGGCGAAACCTTTGTTGATGCCCTTTGTATTTTGCGGTCTTTAAATTATTAATCCGGGGATATGCCGGGGGATACGGTAGACAATTGGAAAAGATAACGGTAACGCTTCCTGACGGAAGCAAACGCGAACTCGACAAGGGCACCACGGTTATAGGGCTTGCGGCCTCGATTGGCAAGGGGCTTGCAAAGGCGGCCCTGGCCGGTATAGTGAACGGCAGGCTGTGCGACCTCTCGACCCAGCTCGATGCGGACTCGGACGTTAAGATAATCACGTTCGACTCGCCAGAGGGCAAGGAGATATACCGCCACAGCACTTCCCATATAATGGCTCAGGCCGTGAAAGAGGTCTTCCCTGACGTAAAGGTGACCATCGGCCCGTCGATTGAAGACGGTTTCTATTATGACTTCGACAGCCCTGCGGGGTTCATGCCTGAGGACCTGGAGAAGATCGAGAAGAAGATGGCCGAGATAATCAAAGCCAACAGGCCTTTCGTGCGCAGCGAGATGACGAAGGATGAGGCGGTAAGCTTCTTCGACAAAATGGGCGAAACCTACAAGGTGGAGATAATAAACGGGCTTGAAGAGACTGCCGTGTCGCTCTACGACCAGGGCGGTTTTATCGACCTCTGCCGCGGTCCACACGTACCTTCCACCGGCTATATAAAGGCGTACAAGCTTTTGAACTCGTCCGGCGCATACTGGCGCGGCGACGAGAAGAACCAGATGCTCCAGAGGATATACGGGACTTCCTGGGCCACTAAAGAACAGCTGACGGAATACCTGGACAAGCTTGAAGAGATAAAGAGGCGCGACCACAGGAAGATTGGGAAGGACCTGGAACTTTTCTCAAGCGAGGATGCGACCGGCGCGGGCCTTATCCTGTGGCATCCGAAAGGGGCCGTCGTCAGGCGCGTTATAGAGGACTTCTGGAAGTCCGAGCATATAAAGGGCGGGTATGAACTCGTGTATACCCCGCACATCGCGAAGCTTGAAATGTGGAAGCAGAGCGGCCACTGGGACTTCTACCGGGAGAGCATGTATGCCCCGATGGTGATCGACGAGCTCGAATACGAGCTTAAGCCCATGAACTGCCCGTTCCACATTACGATATACAAGACGCGCATGAGGAGCTACCGCGAGTTGCCGATACGCTGGGCCGAGCTTGGAACCGTCTACCGCTATGAGCGCTCAGGCGCACTCCACGGTCTTATGCGCGTTAGGGGCTTCACGCAGGACGATGCGCACATATTCTGCCGCCCCGACCAGCTTGAAGAAGAGATTTTCAAGGTACTAGATTTCACACTGTTTGTGCTCCGCACATTCGGGTTTTCGGACTACGATATCTACCTTTCTACCCAGCCGGAGAAATCCGTCGGGACTCAGGAGAACTGGGACAGGGCTACAGGCGCGCTGAAGGGCGCGCTAGAGAAGCGCGGGCTTGAATATTCAGTCGACCCAGGCGAGGGCGTCTTCTACGGTCCGAAGATAGACATAAAGATAAAGGACGTCCTCGGGCGCTCATGGCAGTGCACCACCATACAGGTGGATTTCAACCTGCCGGAGAGGTTCGGGCTCGAATATATTGGCGATGACGGCAATACGCACCAGCCTATAATGGTGCACCGTGCGCTTATGGGCTCGCTTGAGAGGTTCTTCGGCGTGCTGATCGAGCATTACGCCGGCGCGTTCCCGACCTGGCTTTCGCCCGTGCAGGCAGTGATATGCACAATCACCGACCGGGCCAATGACTATGCGCTGAAGGCGGCTGAAGAGCTTCGCGCCGCAGGCATCCGTGTAGATGCGGATACAAGGAACGAGAAGATAGGTTACAAGATAAGGGAAGCGACACTCCAGAAGGTGCCGTATATACTTGTTGTGGGGGACAAAGAGATGGAGGCGGGAACGCTTGCGGTGAGGCTCAGGGATGGAAAAGACCTGGGACCGATGCCGAAGGCTGATGTTATAGCTAAAATCGTTAAAGAAGATAAAGAAAGAACGATTTAGGTACAAACGGTTTTTTAACAGGGAGGTGGTAGCCATAGCAAAACCGACTATAAGGGTTAACAGGGAGATAAGGGTCCGTGAGGTACGCGTCATTGCAGATGACGGGGAACAGCTCGGGATCCTGCAGATACAGGAGGCCTTGAGGGCCGCCGAGGAGCGGAGCCTTGACCTGGTGGAGGTGGCCCCACAGGCCGAACCACCGGTTTGCAAGATAATGGACTTCGGCAAGTACAAGTACGAACAGGCCAAAAAGACCCACGAGAGCAAGAAACACCAGAAGGTGATACTGCTCAAGGAAGTCAAGATGAGGCCCGGCACCGACGTTCACGACTACAACTTCAAACTGAACCATGCTAAACGCTTCCTTGGAGAAGGCAACAAGGTCAAGGTGACTGTAGTCTTCCGGGGAAGAGAGATGGCCCATACCGAACTTGGGGCAGTTCTCCTGAACCGTGTGGCGGCTGATATAGCCGAATCCGGGAACATCGAGCAGATGCCCAAGCAGGAAGGCCGTACCCTTATGATGATTATTGCGCCAAAGGCTTGACAACCGCCTGTCATTGGTGTATTCTGTTTCCCTCCCACAGGTTGAAGGGATAGTTTTGTCTATATTTTCTTTGAATTGAAAGGGGTTGGCAATATGGCCGGGTATAAAATGAAGACTCACAAAGGCGCCGCCAAGCGTTTCAGCTTTACCGCCAAGGGCAAGGTAAAGAGGGGCAAGGCGTTCGGCAGCCACCTGCTTACGACTAAATCAGCAGGCAGGATGCGCAAGCTGACAACCATATCATATGTCGATGGCGCAAACGCAAAGATGATGAGAAAGCTTCTGCCTTACAAGTAGGCGGACATCACGTTTTAAGGAGAATCAGAGATGCCGAGAGCAAAAAGAGGTTTTAAAGCCAGGAGACGCAGGGGCAAGGTGCTCAAGCTGGCCAAGGGTTATTACGGTGGCAAAAGCCGTTTGTTCAGGACAGCGACCGAGGCGGTCGACAAGGCCCTGAAGTATGCATACAGGGACAGGCGTGCCAAGAAGCGCAGCTTCCGCGGGCTCTGGATAACCAGGATAAACGCTGCCGCCAGGATAAACGATATATCCTACAGCCAGCTCATGCATGGGCTGAAGCTGGCGGGTATTGAGCTTGACCGCAAGGTACTGGCTGAGATGGCCGTATCCGACCTCGCCGGCTTCGGCAAGGTGGTTGAGAAGGCAAAGCAGTTCGCAAAGGCCTCGTAAGGGGCAGTACGCGGGGTTATTGGGGCCTGATGCCCGCGTCCTGATAAAAAGGTCCGTCTTGCAAGGATGCTATAAATGTCTTTACTGGAAAAAAAGCTTACCAAAAAATGGGCAGACGGAATAATTCGGGAAGATAAAAGGCTCATCAGCGCGATTATCTATGACCTTCAGGAGATGGGTAAAGAAATTGCCGGTGAACTGGATATAAAGGATTACGAGTCGTTCGAAGAGTTTCTTAAAGACCATGTGACAGGAAAGTCTCCGTTTGACGCCCTTGAAGGCAAGGCTGACTGCGAAGAAAACCTCTTTGTGCTTAACCAGTGCCCCATGACAAAGCTGCTTGAGTCTGTCATGGTGGACGGTAAGCTGCCGGATTTCTTTCAGAGGATTGTCGATAAATATATCGATATCCATAAGGGCAAGGGGGCAATACTTCACCCCTTCTGCATAGTCCATCAGATAATACGTGCGACCGTAGGCGACCATATAAAGGTCAAAGGCAAGCCCCTGAAGGTATATCAGGTTGCCTGCAGGTCCATGTCCTCGGGCAAGGTGGTTTTCGCGACCGAAGGCACGACCCGTACCGAGCTGGACCAGGAAGCCATAAAGAAAAAGATAGATGGCAAGGCCTGCATGTATATATTGAAGCCCTGAGGCAGTAAACAGAGTTGTAATTATAAAAAGAGAAGGGGTCCGATACGGGCCCCTTTTTTCGTAGGTAAAGGGTTGTGCTTATGTCTGATGCAAAACATGAGGTAGGTATTGTAAGGTGCGGGAATTATAAAGACGTGTCCAGGGCCGTTGAGCGTGTAGTTGCGCTTCTCGGAGGTATCGACAGATTTGTAAAACCCGGCTCCAGGGTGTTGATCAAGCCGAACATGCTGGCTGGCAAGGCCCCGGAGAAGGCGGTCACGACGCACCCAGAGGTCGTCAGGGCTGTCATCCGGCTGGTCAAAGCAGCGGGCGGCATCCCTACGGTAGGCGACTCCAATGCGCTTGGGAGCTTCAGGAAGGTCTGCGGAAGTGACCGGCATTGCCGCCGTTGCAGCCGAAGAAGGGGCAGCACTTAAAGAGCTGTACCGAGGTCGTAAAGGTCGACGGCAAGGGTACATTCAAGCATTTCGAGATTGCCCGCGAGGTTATGGCCGCCGATGCCGTTATCAACCTGCCAAAGGTAAAGACGCACGGCCAGATGCTCCTTACCCTTTCGGTAAAGAACCTGTTCGGCTGCATACCTGGCCGCAGGAAGGTCCAGTGGCATCTGAAGTCCGGAGTCGACCGTAACGCCTTCGCCACAATGCTTGTAGAACTATGCGGCATAGTTAAACCCGTCCTGAACATAGCCGACGGGGTCGTCGGCATGGAAGGGAACGGCCCAGGCAGCGGCACCCCCAGGAAGCTTGGTTTCATCGCCGCCGGCGCGGATGCAGTATGTCTCGATATGGTCATAGCAGACATGCTGGGTGTGGGGCCGGACAAGCTGCCTACAACCCGTGTTGCCCGTGAGAAGGGTCTTGCCCCTGAAAGCTTATCTGATATAGAGCTGCTGGGGGATTTTAATGATACAGTCGAAGCAAGGGTGGAAAAATTCAAACTTCCATCCACCTCGCATGTAGAGTGGTCCATCCCGGAGCCGGTCAGGAAACTCCTCAAAGAATCCCTGACCACAAAGCCCCGGATAGACAAGGTCAAGTGCCAGCTCTGCATGATGTGCCATACCATCTGCCCTGCAAAGGCCATCAGCGAGAAGGACAAAGAACTCAGTATCGACTACCGCCAGTGCATACGCTGTTTCTGCTGTCAGGAGGTCTGCCCGGTCGGCGCGATAGACGTTGTAGAGGGCTGGCTCCTCCGGTATATTGGCTGATTTCTTAGCTGAGGACCTTTACGTAAATCTCGCCGGCGATCTCGATGTCGAGCGCAAGTTCCGTCTCGCCAGCGCGTATAACAAATGCGGGCTTTTTCTGGTGCAGCAGTATCTCGGTGCCGGGGACGATGCCGAGCGAAGACAGTCTGTCCATCCTGCCGTGGTCCTTCGGTGCGATAAAAACAATACGTGCGCGGCTGCCCGGTTCTATGTCCTTCATAGGCATCACAAGAGGCCTCATGTGGTGCGTGAGCTTCTTGCAGCAGTCCCCGTGCGGGATAGGCTTACCGTGCGGGCAGGTGGGCGGGTGGCCCAGGAAGGCGCATACCGAGTCGGTCACCTCAGGGCTCAGTATATGCTCGAACCGGCAGGCGGATGACTTGATTTCGCTTGGGCCGAGCGCCAACACCTCGGCAAGGAGTTTTTCGGCAAGCCTCTTTCTCCTGGTCAGGTTCTTTGCCGTCTCCCGGCCGCGGTCTGTAAATGCGATGTCATCACCGCTGATTGATATAAACCCGTCCTTGGCCATCTTCTCGATTACCATAGCGGCCTTTTGCGCGTCTTCTATCAAGCCCTCGTCGATTACTATTGCAGGAAGGGCCGACCTCTTTATCGCGTGGTTTTTACCCTGCTCCTCCAGAAGCCACTGTGCTTCGAGAAACTCGTCTATTATCTCCTGGGTGATTACGAAACCGGGAGTATCCGTTGCCATATGTTCTCCTTCTATTTAATTAGTGTAACGCCAAGAAAATTCAGACCGAAGTTAAGCCCCGCCCCGACAACCACCGCGAACGGGAATATGAAACCAAGCATGATGAGCGCCGGCTTCAGGCCGCGTTCCTTAATGGTAACAAAGAACTGTGCGATACACGGTACGAACAGGGTGATGACCACTATGCTCACGAGCGACTGCACGGGGGTGAGCAGGCCGCCCTTCTGCATTGCAAAAAGTCCGGCCGCGCCGTAGTCGCGCCTCAGGAAGCCTATGAGGAAGGCATCCGTCGCCTTCGCCGGCAGGCCAAGGAAGTTCACTACGATAGGCGAAGCGGCCTTCTCCATCAGGCCCAGCAGCAACAGCTTGTCCGCGGCAAAGAGCAGAAGCGTGCCAAGGATAAAGAGGGGGACGGCTTCTTTTAAGTACCACTCGATCCTGCCGAATGTCTTGAAGAGTATGTTCTTCATCTTGGGGACGCGGATAGGCGGCAGCTCCAGTATGAAGTCCGACGCCTCGCCCTTTATGATAAGCGAGGAAAGGTACCCGACCACCAGCAGGACAGCAAGCAGGACGCCTCCCCATATGACCGTTGCCCAGGGGGATATTGCAGACAGCATGCCCATGATGACGCCGAGCTGCGCGGAGCATGGGATGGCCAGGGCGAGGAGCAGCGTGACGATCATCCGTTCCTTCTTCGTCTCAAGTATGCGGGTGGTCAGCGTCGCCATCGTACAGCAGCCAAGGCCGAGCACCATAGGCAGGACAGCCTTGCCGTTTAAGCCGATGAGCCGGAACAGCTTGTTCACCATTATGGCCAGGCGGGGGAGGTAGCCGGAGTCCTCCAGCATGCCGAACGCGATGAAGAACGTCGCCGTGATGGGGAGCACGATTGCGATGGCGTAGGTCAGGGCCATCGTGACTATGCCGTACTGGCCGATGAACAAGCTCCCTCAGGAACGCGACCGGCATTATGGTCTCGAAGAACTTTATCGCATAGGGGTTGATCAGCTTCTCGAAGACGGTGTGCTCCATGAAGTCGACCATTACCCCGGCCCCGAGCACGCCGACGAACTCGTACACCACGTAGAGGATGACAAGCAGGAAAGGCAGGCCCCAGACCGGGTGCATCGTAATCATGCCGAGCCACTGCTTTATCCCTTTTTCGGCCTTCTCCACCTTGTTCTGGCAGGCGTCCACGACCTCGTTTACGATCTTCTGCCGTTCCTTGTTTATGACATACCCGAGCGGCTCGCTGACGCCGGACTGGGTCTCTCTAACGACCGTCTCAAGCTGGTCAATACGGCTGTCGTCGATGACACTGTGCAGCCAGTTCTTGCAGGCTTGCGTCCCCGCCGATGAGCATGAGCGCGAGGGAGCGTTTGGATATCTTGGCATCCGGCAGGAGCGCCTCCATCTTCGCTATCGCGCCCTCGATGCGGTCGTCGTACCTTATATCAAGCAGGGAGTGGTGCGGGTTCGGTATGGACTCACGGAGCTTGTTCAGGCCCTTCCTGCGCGTGGCGACGGTGCTGAACGTCTCGACGCCCGTAACCTTCGCGAGCATCGCGAAGTCAGTGGTAATGCCCAGGTCCTCGGCCTCGTCCGCCATGTTCAGCGCCATCACGAACGGGACGCCCATCTCGGCAAGCTGGAGGCTTATCACGAGGGAGCGCCGCAGGTTCTTGGTGTCGCAGACCTGCACGACGGAGTCGAAGTCCTCGTTAAGCAGTATGTCGCGGGTTACGACCTCGTCCTCGGACATCGGGAGCAGGGAGTTCACGCCCGGCGTGTCCATCACGACGTACTGCTCGCCCTTTATCGTCGCGTTGCCCAGGCTTACCTCGACGGTCGTGCCGGGGTAGTTGGATACGGTGACGTACTGCCCGGTCAGAAAGCCGAATATGACGCTCTTGCCGACGTTCGGGTTGCCCACCAGCAGGAGCTTCTTTATGCCCTTGCCCTTTGGTTTTACTTGTTGCTTTGTTTCGCAGTGCATAATTTCGTTTGTTTCTCTTTTATGTTGTTAAGCGGTCCTACAGACTTGCAGAGGCCGTAAAGCTCCATCTTGTGGTCTTCGACTACGAACCCGAACTTTTTCGCCACTTCGTCCTGAATGGCTTCGAGGTCAGGCTCGTTGAACTCTATTATCTTGCCGCAGCGGGTGCATATCAGGTGGTCGTGGTGTTTATCGTCCTGCTTCTCGAACACGCCCTGCGGCTCGCCGCCGAAACGGCGCTCCTTGGCAAGGCCCGCCTCGGTCAGGAGCTTCAGCGTCCGGTATACGGTGGTCAGCCCGATGTTCGGGTCCACCTTTAATACCTTCTGGTAAAGCTCTTCCGCGCTGATGTGCCCGGAGGTGGAGAAGAACACCTCGGCGACCGTCTCGCGCTGGCGGGTGTTCTTCAGGCCCCGGTCGGAGATGAACTTTGCAAGGTCGGCTATTCGTTTTCTCATTGAGAAGCCCCTGATATTGAAAGCGATTTTCAATATCAATATCATGAAAGGGGGGAGGAGTCAAGAGATTTCTGTTGATAAAAAATTAAAAATCAATGAAAATGGCTTATGCAGATACTACTCAACAAAAACATTGTATAGGCGTTAGAGGTGCTGAATGAATAAAGAATTTGATTATTCGATGAATAATAAGTGGGTCATAAGAATAAACACCAAACATCCAGACGGGGATGCTTATGATGGCATTGTCTTGGATTACAATAGAAAATATGTGGTGCTTAGAGTAATTGACGATTTTGAGCCGGATGGGATAATTTTTATCTTCAAAAAGAATATTAAAAGTATTAGAAATGGAAAGCTTGAAAAGAGTTTCAACGCTGTTATCAGCTTTTGTAAGACTCTTAAGAGCTTAAAAGAAACAGGATGGTTTCATGGTATGAAGACTCTGGAAGAGATAATGAGCTATCTTAAATCGCAAAGTACCTGGCCCTCTATCGAGGTGGTCCATGACAACGGTTCGTCGCTTTATATTGGTGAAATTACCGAAGTCTCTAAAAGTTCCTTCAGTATTAATTGCTACGATGCTGAAGGCAGATGGGAGAAAATTTATCAATTGAAGTATGACACGGTTTTCAAGATTGAAATTGACGGTAAATATGTAAGGCACTTTAACGATTACATGAGGGCAACAAATTGATGGAGAAGAAGCTTTAAGCCGTCTGTTGACTTTATAATTAGAGATTAATATGCCAATAGATAAAATAAAAGCCCTCGTTGAAAAGAGACAGATTGAATGGAAAAAGCATGCCCTAAAGAGGCTCTTTGAAAGAGGCATCAGGCGACAAGAGGTTTTCGAGGCTATTGGGGCTGGTGAGATAATTGAAACCTACAAAGAAGATAAACCCTTTTCAAGTTACCTGGTTTTAGGTTATAGTGAAGGAAAGCCATTGCATGTCGTCCTTTCTTTGGACAATGATGAGCCGATGGTTTTCATAATCACGGTTTACATTCCTTCACCTTTGGAATGGGAAGACGGATGGATAGTCAGGAGGAACAAATGAAATGCCCCGTGTGTAAGGGAACAGTTAAAAGAAGCAAAACAAACTTTCCGGTGGAACTTGAAGGCGGGTTCCTGATTGTTAAGGATGTACCGGCTGATGTCTGCGGACAGTGTGGTGAGGTGTTTATCCCGGACGATATTGCCGCGTCTCTGGAAAAAACCGTTGAAGCCGCGCGAAAGAACAAGGCGGAAGTCGAGATAGTCTCTTACGACAAGGTTGCATGATAAAATCTCTTCTAAGGTTTGCCCTAATTGCCGCCTTGATTATCCTCCTTTCCGCCTGCGCCCCACGCGCAATCGTCAGAGCCTGTGCCCACGGTTATCCCCGCCGCGAACAAGGCCATAACGGGCCTGCGCGCATCCGTGCGAGTGACGGTGCACCAGGCGGGAAAGAGCGACCGGAGCTTCGACGCGGTGCTGCGCGCCGCGAGACCGGGCAAGGTGCGGGTATCCGGGCTTGCGCTGCTGGGCGTGACGGTATTCGACGTCGTGCTGGACGGCGATAAGTTCTGGTTCTATCAGCCCTCGGATGGATACCTCTACACCGGGACGTACGCCTCTCTGCGGGGCCTGCTGAAGGAGAAGGGGATAGATATCGACCCGGCCGTGATATACAAGGCGCTGTTCCTGGAGCTGACAGGTGAGGGGAACGGGATACCCGGCCCGGATATCACCGTGCAGTCCGAAGGTCAGATAGTGGAGGGCGACTACGTCCTGCCGCTGATACTCATTGCGCATGACGAGAAGGCGGGGTACACCATAACCGTGAACTTCGAGAAATACATCGTGAACCCGCCGGAGGGGATGGACAAGGACTTCACCATCGAGGGCGGGGAACTCAAGGGAATCCGCACGGTTGAATAGGGTTATTAATTTTAATAATCTACAAACCCCTTGACACCCAAGCCTACATGTGTTAATTTTCCAATGCTTCGCAAATAAAGTGAAGCACGGTCCAGATCGGGTTTCCCGGACCTTTTTTCTGCTTGTACCCGCTATTTGACAAATTACGCATCCAAGGCTGACCGGGAAAATTCTCCCGGCGGTTTCGCGTACCTATCGTAGTCTTTCATAATATTTCACCAATAATTTAACCGTAGTGAGTTAAAAAAGGAGGCTTTTTGCCATGATTAAGAAGTTTTTGCTTGCACCTGGCCCAACACCAGTCCCGCCCGAGGCGCTTACGGCTATGGCGATGCCGGTAATCCACCACCGTTCACCCGAGTTTATGCCGATACTCGAAGAGGCGAAGAACAACCTCAAGTGGCTCTTCCAGACCAAGAACGACGTGCTCATCCTCGCGTCCACCGGCACCGGCGGCATGGTCGGCTCGGTGACCAACTTCCTCTCCCCCGGCGACAAGGCGCTGGTGATAAGGGGCGGAAAGTTCGGCGAGCGCTGGACCGAGATATGCGAGGCATACGGCGTAGTGCCCATAAACATCGACGTCGAGTGGGGCTACGCTGTAAAGCCCGAACTGGTCGAGAAGGCGCTCAAGAAGGACCCGTCGCATAAAGGCCGTCCTGATGCAGGCGAGCGAGACCTCGACCGCCGTGGCGCACGACACGCAGGCGATAGCGAAGATAGTCAAGGGCTACAAGAACACGATACTCGTCGTTGACGCGATAACGGCGATGGGCGTCTTCGACCTGCCCGTCGACAAGTGGGGCGTGGACGTATGCATAACCGGCTCACAGAAGGCGATGATGCTGCCTCCGGGCCTTGCCTTCGTGTCCGTGTCCGACAAGGCATGGAAGATGGCCGAGACCTCCAAGTGCGCCAAGTTCTACTTCAACTTCCCGAAGGAGCGCAAGAACCTGGCCAAGAACCAGACGAACTTCACCACCGCGACCTCTCTGGTCGTAGGGCTGAACACCGTCCTTAGGATGATGAAGGCGGAAGGCCTGGAGAACATATACAAGCGCCACATCAGGCTTGCCACGGCCACCAAGGCTGCGGCGAAGGCCCTGGGCCTCAAGCTCTTCGCAAAGCAGAACCCCAGCCTCGCGCTCACGGCCATCCAGCTGCCTGAGGGCATCGACGGCGGCGCGCTCACAAAGCTCCTTCGCGACAAGTACGGCGTTACCGTCGCGGGCGGACAGGCGCAGCTAAAGGGCAAGATCATCAGGATAGCGCACCTGGGCTACTTCGACACATTCGACATTGTCGTTGGCATCGCGGCCGTCGAGATGGGCCTGAAGGAGATGGGCTACGAGAAGATAAAGCTGGGCAAGGGTGTTGCGGCTGCTCAAGAGATATTAATGAACATGTAAGGGAGAAAAAATGGCTAAGGTACTAATCAGCGATAACCTCTCTAACGAGGGTGTTGAGATACTTAAGAAGGCGGGTCTTGAAGTAGTAGTCAAGACGGGCATGACGCCGGACGAGCTTAAGAAGGAGATAAAGGACTACGACGGGCTTGTGATCAGGAGCGCGACGAAGGTGACGGCGGACGTCGTTGCAGCCGCGAAGAAGCTGAAGGTCATTGGCCGTGCGGGCTCCGGGCTTGACAACGTGGACAAGGCCGCCGCCAGCAAGCGCGGCATAGTCGTGATGAACACCCCCGGCGGCAACACCGTCACCACGGCGGAGCACACCTTCGCTATGATGATGTCGCTTGCAAGGAGCATCCCGCAGGCCACCGCCTCGATGAAGGCCGGCAAGTGGGAGAAGAAGAAGTTCGAGGGCGTGGAGCTTTACAAGAAGACACTGGGCGTTATCGGCATGGGCGCGATAGGCGCGCAGGTCGCGAAGCGCGCGATAGGCTTCGGCATGACGGTGCTCGGGTACGACCCGTTCCTCTCCAAGGAGAAGGCGGACGCCCTGGGCGTTGTGATGAGCTCGCTCGACAACATATACAAGAAGTCCGACTTCATAACGATACACTCACCGCTCACGGACGAAACGCGCGGCCTCATCAACACGAAGACGATAAAGAAGATGAAGGACGGCGTCAGGATAATAAACTGCGCGCGCGGCGGGATAGTGGACGAGAAGGCGCTGCATGCGGCGCTCAAGTCCGGCAAGGTCGCGGGCGCCGCGCTTGACGTGCTGGAGAAGGAGCCGCCGGAGAACAACCCGCTGCTTGAGCTGGACAACTTCATCTGCACCCCGCACCTGGGCGCGTCCACCAGGGAGGCGCAGTTAAACGTTGCCGTCGCGGTGGCGGAGCAGATTGCCGACTACCTGAATACCGGTGTGGCAAGGAACGCGGTGAACGTGCCGTTCGTCGCGGCCGACGTCCTCCCGAAGGTGCAGCCTTACATCGGCCTTGCCGAGAAGCTCGGCTCGTTCCTCGCGCAGATATACGAAGGCGGCCTGGACAAGGTGACGATAGAGTATTTCGGCGAGGTTGCCGAGCTCGACGCGGCAGCGCCCATCACCACGGCCGTGCTCAAGGGCCTGCTCGACCCGATAATGGAAGAGGCGGTAAACTACGTCAACGCGCCTTTCATAGCGAAGGACCGCGGCATAGAGGTTAAAGAGGTAAAGAGCAGCGACCCGACCGACTACCCGAGCCTGATAAAGGTGACGGCGTCCTCCGGCAAGAAGAGCTTCGCCGTGGCAGGCGCGCTGTACAACAAGAAGGACCCGAGGATAGTGCTGGTGGACGACTTCCTGCTTGAGGTGGTCCCGGAAGGCGACATGCTCGTGACCAACAACAACGACAAGCCGGGCGTCATAGGCAACCTCGGGACGTTGCTGGGACAGAACAACATAAACATAGCCAGGATGCAGTTCGGCCGCGATAAAAAGGGCGGCAGGGCCATTTCGGTTATATCGATCGATGGTGTGCCGGGCAAGCCCGTGATGGACAAGCTGAACAAGCTCCCGAACGTGCTTTCGGTCAAATACGTAAAAATATAACCCCGCACTGAGCGGGCAAACCTTCTCCGGACTCCACAGCCCCACTGGGCGTGGAGTCTTGGGCTGTTTAGGGGATTTAAAAATGGCGAACATAATAGTCGTAGGCACGCAGTGGGGCGACGAGGGCAAGGGCAAGATCGTTGACCTTTTGACCTCCGAGGCGGACGTTGTAGCAAGGTACCAGGGCGGCAACAACGCCGGGCACACCGTCGTAATAGGGGGCCAGCAGCACATACTGCACCTCATACCCTCCGGGATACTGCACCCGGGCAAGAAGTGCGTAATAGGCAACGGCGTCGTAATAGACCCGGCCGCCATGCTGGAAGAGATGGACGGCGTGATTGCCAAGGGCCTTGTGCTCGAAGGCAACCTCATGATAAGCAAGCGCGCGCACGTGATAATGCCTTACC
>CAWJRJ010000029.1:0-17531 GCA_963845245.1 Nitrospirota bacterium | reverse complement strand
AAGATAGTGTTCGAAGGGCTGCTACCCCTCTCCATGCGCAAGGGCATAGAAATGAGCATAGACATCAAGGAAGATGGCGAGTACGCAATAATCGGCGATACGGACAGGCTCAGGCAGCTTTTCACGAACCTTGTAGAAAACGCCCTCAGATACACTCAATCGGGCGGACTGGTTAAGGTGGAACTGTGCAAGGTGGCGGGAATCAGCAAGGTAGTTGTATCCGATACCGGCATGGGGATACCCAAGGCCGAGCTGCCGAGGATATTCGAGCGCTTTTACAGGGTTGACAAAGCCCGGTCGCGCGAATCCGGAGGTACAGGCCTGGGGCTTTGCATCTGCAAATGGATTGTGGACGCGCATCAGGGCGATATCTCCATCGAGAGTGAAGAAGGCGTCGGTACTAGTGTTACGGTCATGTTCCTTTGATTTTTCTTGACATATTCCAGGTGTGGCGATAAAGTAAGCTCATGGCAAGAGACGAAATTGAAAGGCTGATTGGCAAGGCGATAATAGAGCCGGAATTCCTGCGTGAACTGCTTCAAAACCCCGAGGCTGCTGCATTGAAGGCAGGGATTGTGCTTGCCCCGGAAGAGGTCGAGGCTATAAAAACCGTCAGCCGGGACCAGGCGATGAAATTTGCGGAGGAGTTCGAGAACAGGATTGTCAAGCGCTGGATGGGATAGCGTCTGACATTAAGGTTTGGAAACAAAAACGTATATCTGCCAGCTTCTGTCCTTCACCTTTCTGTAAGTCATTACCAGGTCGTCAATACCATCCCTGTTTATATCTACGGCATCTATCTCCGAAGGCGCGTTAACCGAAAGGTTCAGCGCAGCGTTGTCTCCAAGGATGCTGTATCGGTCTGGCAAGAACAGGCTTACGGACTCTTCCTTTGATGCGACTGCAAGACCGTAACCGGGCGCCTTTGTAAACCTGCCGAACGTCATCACCGGCTTTATGTTTTTCCCCATATTTGAAATGTCCAGCTTAAAGCTTACGCTTTTCTCTTTGGTTGGCCGGTCAGGGAACCTTCCGTTTCTATCCTGAAGGTATATGCCGATGTTCATGTTTATCTGCCTCGACGTCAGCATGTTTATAAAGTTGTTTATACCCATTTTTACAGACGGCAGTATTATGTCTTTTCTTCCATCAGAGTTGATGTCCAGGACGCCCGGGCCGATAACCCCTTCGGTTATTATCGTCTGAGAAGGTTTGTCCGGAAAGCTGCCGTCTTTTTTGCGCAGATAGATGAAAACGAGCGTCTTTGTCTGCGCCACGCCTCCGGTCATCTTCGTGACTATAAGGTCGCTCCTGCCCTCACCGTTCAAGTCTACGGCCTGCACGGATGTGTTCTCTATCAGGTCTGTTTTTGCGCCGTCCGCAAGCCCAGGCCGGAACCTTAGAGCAGGCGGTTCAGCGAAACCAACTGTTTTTCTCAGGAAGACGTCGGCGTTGTCATCCCATGTAATGAAAAGGTCTTTCTGTGCCTGGCTGTTGAAGCCGATGGCCGACACGAGCGGCAGCCTGTGGGATATGGTTAAAGGCCCGGAATCTCCGCTTATTATGTTCTCGGTAAAGGAAGAACGGGTAGCAAACGGGATGGAGCCAGCCGGTCTGAAGCTGCCTGAAACCCCTGTAAATATCATCAGCCTGTTTACTTCAGGGACCAGGACCGTTGCCTGTTCCCCGGAAGAGTTCATTATGAAGTTCCAGCGTGGCAGGCTTGACTGGTCCTGCTGAGAAAATATGTTTTCAGACCTAACCAGTTGAACAGGCCTTGTGCTGAAGCTACGGCCTGAAAAGTTGTATGCAAAGATGCCGGAAGGCCCAATATAGCATATTGATTTTTTGCCGTTCCCGTATAAGTCGCCAATGTCGAATACGGCCGCGTCGGAAGCCAGCGTCCAGGACTGGTCCGCGGACTGTGGAAAGCTTCCGCCCCGCCTTGCATAAAATACGGAAACGGAGCGGCCGGGATATCTCTTGTCGGCGTTTAAAGAGAATGCGACAATGTCCTTATACCCGTCCCCGTCGATGTCTTCAACCGCCACGTTGAGAATCTGGCCTGGCAGACGAAGGAGGTATTTGTCATATACCGGGGCATCGGCGGCCATTGCATTAGTTGCCAGCATCAGGATGACAACTGTTAAGAGAAGTATTTTTTGCATTTTAGTGTATTTCCTTCTCCCTGAAGAAAAACAGGGAAAGCCCAAGCAGTATAATGATTGTAAAAATATTAATAAGAAAGAAATGGTATATGTCCGGTGTCCACGTCTTTGATTTTACTATGGCCATCTCTCTAAGTATGTTCTGGCCCTTGTCCATGTATGCGGTAAATATCCAGGGGTTGAAGATGTCGAAGTTCTTCAGGAACATCACAGGGAAATAGAACACGAGTGCGGTAATGACAGCCCACCCGGTATTGTTTATCAAGACGGAGAGCAAAAGCCCCATGCAGCCGACGGTATATATGGAGAAGAGGTCCATAATGAAGGAGATGCCGAGGTTGGTGAACATCTCGAAGCGGGTCCTGAACACCTCTCCGGTCTCCTGGATGGCTATATCGTTCATGCCATAGGACAAAGCGCCCGCCGTGATGCTTAAGACGGCCGTGACTACAACAATTATGAGGCAGTAAATAAAAAGTGCGAGGGCCTTCGACAGGATGACGTGGTATCTTTTGACCGGCCGTACCAATATGTTCTTTATCGTGCCGCTTTCTGTTTCCGCGGCTATCATGGAACCCGAAAACGCAAGCATCGCTATGGTGCCCGCCCCGGCAGCGCCGAAGGTGCCAGATGCTATTATGGACGCAAAGGTATAGCCGTCAAACTGTGCGCCCCCTTCTCCCCTGAAGGCGGCCATTATAGCCGGGAATATCCTTGACCCCAGGCCCACCAGTGCCGCGTTGAAAATAATGAAAAGGACGAGAAGATAAGAATATTTCTGCTTTGATATTTTATAGAGCTCTACCTTTGTAAGTGAGATTATCCTCTCATACATTTGCACTGCTCCTCCCAGCGCTCCCGGACGAACGGTCCCCGCTCGCGCCGCCTGTCAGTTCCAGGAAGAAATCCTCAAGAGACGCCTCGCGCGGGATTAGTGAAAGCACATCGACCCCGCCTTCCACAAGCCTTCTATTAACTTCGGCGACACGGTCGCGCGCTATAGTTATCTCGATGCCCATGCCGTTTTCCTCCCTGACCGAAGGAATGAATCTCAAGCCTGCAAATATCTCCTTGGCTTTCTTCACGTCAGAGACCTTAAGCTCCAGACAGAGTGTCTCTTTTTGCAAAAGTTCGTCAACCGAACCTTGTGCCATGAGCGTACCGTTGTTTATTACTGCCACGTGCTTGCACAATGCCTCTATCTCATGCAGGAGATGGCTTGAGATGAAAATAGATATGCCTTGTTCTGTCGCAAGCCTTTTTATAAGCCTGCGCATCTCAATGATACCGGAAGGGTCGAGCCCGTTTGTAGGCTCGTCCAATATTATGATTTCCGGACGTGCGAGGAGCGCCTGTGCAATGCCCAGCCTCTGGCGCATCCCCTGGGAGTATCCCTTGACCTTGTCGGTAGCCCTTGGGAGAAGCCCAACAACCTCAAGGACCTCGTCCACCCTGGAGCCGGAGACACCGCCGGATATGTTCCCCAGAAGCCGCAGGTTTTCGCGTCCTGTAAGGTATCCGTAAAAGGAAGGGGTCTCCACTATGGCGCCAACACATTTCAGCGCATTCAGAGGGTCTTTGTGTATGTCCAGCCCGTTAATAAACGCGCTTCCGGATGTAGGCCTGATAAGGCCAAGCATCATCCTGATGGTGGTGGTCTTGCCTGCTCCGTTGGGGCCGAGGAAACCGAATATGTCGCCCCTGGGGATCATGAGGTTCAGCTCCCTTACCGCCCAGCGCTCCCCGTATTTCTTAGAAAGGTTCTCGGTGCGGAGTATGATGTCGTAGCCTATTTGCATCGCCCTCTTTCTTTTGCTTCATCCCACAGGTTGTCCATCTCCTCAAGGGTCATTTCGGAAAGCTCCCTGCCGGTTGTTTTCGCGGATTCCTCGATGTACTGGAACCTTGAGATGAACTTTGATATCGTCTTCCGGAGCGCATCCTCTGGGTTCACCCCGATATACCTTGATATGTTCACTAGAACGAAGAATACGTCGCCAAGCTCGTCTTCCATGCGGGAAGGGTCTTTTGTGGACAATGTATCCCTGAACTCGCCGAGTTCCTCATCCAGCTTTGCAAATACGTCGTCTATCCTGTCCCATTCAAAGCCGACTCTTGCCGCCCGCTCCTGGAGGCGGTGCGCGCGCGTGAGCGCTGGCATCTCCTTGGGCACGCCTTCAAGGATGGACTTCCTCTCGGCATTGCCCTTCTCGGCTTTCTTCAGCTGTTCCCAGTCGGCAAGTACCTGCGCGGAGGTCTTCTCCGTCTTCTCGCCGAACACGTGCGGGTGTCGCCTTATCATCTTCTCGCTTATTGCGTCAAGGACGTCGTCTATGTTGAACTCGCCCTTCTCCTCGGCCACCCTGGAATGGAATATTATCTGGAAAAGCAGGTCTCCGAGCTCTTCCTTTATCTTGCGGGGCGAGTCCTCGTCGATGGCCTCCAGCACTTCATATGTCTCTTCGACGAGGAACGGCTTCAGCGAGTCACGGGTCTGCTCCTTGTCCCACGGGCAGCCCTCGGGACCACGAAGTGCCGCCATGATGTCCACCAATTCCTGAAACCTGTCTTTTTTCAATTTCTTGTCCACTTCCTGTTATATCCAAGCCCTGTTTTTCAAACTCCCAAGTATAACATCAGGATAAACGAATGCAAAGCCTAAAAAATCGCAGTATCCGTAATATAATGCCTTGACCTTGCGATGATATTTCCTTAATATGGGTGATAAGCTTTATCAACCAAGCGGTACAAAAGGAGGGGCGTATGAGAAGGAAGTACGGCGGGGGCGGCGGAAGCGGAGGCGGAGGCGGAGGCGGGGGTGTATGGCAGATTGTATTCTTTGCGTTTATGGTGCTGTTCGCGGCGGCAGCGTTCGCGCAGCCGGGAGGAGCAGGGGAAGGGGCAAGGGAAGAAGTATGTAATACATGGCAAGCCCGTAGAGAGAAGGGCCGTCGAGAACATGATGGAGGAGTCCATCGAGGACGGAGAGGTGTGGGCGGGGAAGACTGTAAGCAAGCTCAAAGGCAGGTTCCACTTGGACAAAAACAAATCTGTCGAGGAAGCGGCAGTTGATTTTATCGACAGGCACAGAAATGCGTTCGGACTGAAAAACCCGAAGGCGGAACTAAAATTTCAAGAGAAACACACAATTAAGGAGGGCTTAACTTATGTTCACTTTCAACAGACATTAAACGGTATACCTGTATGGGAAAGTATCGTTAGTGTTGTCTTAGACAAGGACAATAATATTAAAAGGATTGGCTCAGGCAACATCCCAACACCAGACGTGGATACGACGCCGCAGATAACAGGCGATGAAGCGATAAAGATTGCCAAAGTCAGCATGAGTGCGTCGGCAAATGCTTTCAGATCACCCAAGTCCAGTCTCGTAATATATCCAGTTGGAAATACGCTTAAACTCGCTTATGAAGTAGAGATGTTGGTGAACCACCGTTCATGGGATTTCATGATAGACGCCAAGGACGGGAAAATTCTTCGCAAGATGGACACGACATCCGATTTGGGAGCAGGCGAAGGGCCTGCTACCCGCAATGGGAAATTGTGGAACAACACAACAACCACTGTTGGAGTATATAACTTGAAAGGGCAAGCTTACCTCGCCCACAGCGTTCCTAATAGGCCTGAGATTCAAGAACAAGATTTTGTTTTTGGAAATGCTTCCACCCTCAATGTAGACGTAACATTTGAAAACTTCAAGATTAACCATTCGATTAGCGCGTGGAATTATGGGGGTGATTTATATTTATATGCATCAGGCGTTGATGATAATTCGCTATTAAATCCGGCAGGCGGGTCTTTAACTTCAGGCGTTAATGTCTTAAATAACCACGACAGGGTTTTTAATTATTTTACTTCAATCGATAATAATTTCCGGAAAGATACAGCAGTCTCGTTTGGTGGGTTAGCGAACAACGACGTTGATATTATGAACTCGTCATGGAATGGTTATTATGCTGTTTACGGCAGAGGAGATGGGGCAATTAGAAAAGATTTAACCCAGGCACTGGATATTTCCGCTCATGAACTCGGTCACGGCGTAACGTCGAATTTTGTTAATTTACAAAATAATTACGGGCATGCAAGAACCATAAATGAACACATTTCTGATTTGTGGGCAATTATGGTGGATAGGAAAAATTTTCTTATCGGCGAAGATTCTTTTGTAGGGGGAGAAAATGGTAAATGCAGAAGAAATTTCTCAGATCCAAAGGACCCAAACCAATGGGATGAGAGGGGAATTCTACCATCGGACCACATGGATAATTTTTTATACACTTCATTCGACCACTTCGGCGAGCACTATAACGTAGGCATCCTAAACAAAGCAGCGTATAAACTTATTATTAGCCTCGACCCTGCTGGAGGCCCTATCTATAATTCAGGCAGAGATAGGGTCGCGAAGATTTATTATCAATCCTATCAAGAATTAAAAAAGAACCCAAAAGCACATTTTTTTGATTTAAGAGAAGCTTTAGTTATTGCAGCCGAGGACATTGATTCTTCGGCCATTGCCCCAATATTCTCCAGCTTTAGTTCTGTCGGCATAAAAAGAGAACTGCCCGCCAGCGAGACATTTCAGTACGACAGCTACACCTCCTCGTCTGTACCACCCACAAAAAGTTTATCTGGCGCATTCGGCTCTCTCTTTGTCCCTTATTACAGATATGTGGACCAACTCTCGGATGCTACGCTGGCCGGTATAAAGGTCTTTCTTAACAGCGGCGACAATAACGTGAAGCGGGTTAAGGTAAGCGTTCTTACAGAAGGCCTGGACGCAGAAGGCAACCCGGCAAAAACTGCATTGCTCTCTCCGACCAGTTTTGAGGTAAACAGGTTCAACAAGCTCTCATTTATTGATCTCTTTAGCAGTAACATTATCGTTGGCGACCCTTTTTATATCAAGATAGAGCCTGACGGCTCATCGGATTTATCCCTCGGCTACACGACCGACAAGAACCCCAATTGCAACGTCCTTCTCGCCAACTTCAGCGGCGATTATATATTTAACGACGAGCATTACATCATCCGCCCCATCATAGTTTACGACGACCAGTACGCCCCGAAATCATTCATATCATCCATGACAGGCGAAAAAGATTCCGTGACGTTCACGAACAACACGGCTTACATAGGCAAGAAGTTCTTCAACAACAACTCTACCATAAAAATTACAGGCAGTGCCTTTGATAATGACGACCAGTACGCCCCGAAATCATCCATCTCATCCATGACAGGCGAAAAAGATTCCGTGACGTTCACGAACAACACGGCTTACATAAATAAGAAACTATTCGACAACAACTCGACCATAAAAATTACAGGCAAAGCCTTTGACAATAGAACCGGCTTCTCCGGAGTGAAGAGGGTAGACCTCAAGTTCGACTCCTACAGCTCAAATGTGACCACGCCCACCTCCACCGCAAACCTAACCCCGGAAGACAAGACCGACGACGCGACCTGGGAGACATGGGAGTACAAGTGGAAGATAAAAGGCGAGAACGTCCACGTTCCGGACGGGACGTACGTCTTCTCCACAAAGGCGACCGATATGGCCGACAACCCGGAAGCCGCCGTCAAGAGCGTGTATGCAGTGATGGATAAAAACCCTCTCGCGCCAGTTACCGACTTAGAAGCCGACCCCATAGTAAATGATTATGCTTATGCCTGCCCTTATGGCAAGGCGATAGCAATTTACTGGTCGTATTTAGACGACCCGCCGCTCGATTTTGACCACTATAACGTTTACCGAAGCGATACACCATTCTCAGATACATCCGGCATGCAGCCTGTTTCAACGATAACTGAATTTTGGGAATGGTATTATATGGACTATAATATAGAGGATTATAAACACTATTACTATGCCGTTACGGCAGTTGACAAAGCCGGAAACGAAGACACAAAGGTAGTAAATGTTTCGTGCAACGGAGGGCCGCTCGGCCTGCATGCCGAGTATTACCAAGACACCTGCTGCTGTGAATGCCAGGACCCTGAGCCTAATTGTTTTAATACATCGAAGCTTAATGGTTCTCCCGCCTATACTGGGTGCGACAGGTTGGACAATTACAACAGGTTCCATGGTGACGTAACCCTGCCAGCCGGGATTACGAGCAAATTCAGTGTCCGCTGGACCGGGTATTTAAAGGTTGACAATGCCGGCAATTACTCTTTTAAAGCCAGGAACGTACAAGACGGTGTACGGTTGTGGATAGATGACCAGCTTGTCATAAATAAATGGATTGCGGGGAGCGGAACAAACTCGTCGCCCTGGATGAACATTTCTCCGGGAATGCATTCAATAAAAATAGAATATTTTGCGACATGCTGGGGTTATTGGTTTGAGTTATTGTGGTCTAAAGATGGGGCAGGGGCTTGGACTGATGGAACAATCTCAGAAGATTGTTCATTTCAAAATTATTATAATGATACTCAGGCCCAAACTTCCACCATAACAATGCCATTAAACAAAACCATATTAAGCGGAGATACATGTAGCATTACCGGTAAGGTATATGAAGATTTGGGTTATAAGACCAAACAAGTTGAAGTCTTTATTGACGACACCTGGAGACAGGCTCTAATATCTTCTCCTAATTGGGGCACTTGGAATTATACCTGGACTTTGCCGAAAGACCGTGACGGTAAATATACTATCAAGTCCCGGACTACAGATAGCGTTGGCAACGTTGAGGAACCGGGGCCAGGTGTTTCGGTTGTTGTTGACAATAACCCCCCAATGTCTTTTATAACATCTCCGCATTGGGGGGATTCCGTAACATGCAATACAATCGTTACCGGCACCGCAACCGACGGTGACGGTTCCGGGGTTGACAAGGTTGAGGTATCCATTGACGGTGGAAGTACCTGGAGCCTGGCTACGGATACTTCCGGAAACGGGACATGGGCGACCTGGAGCTACAGAAGCAATATAAAGAACTCAAAGGGTGAGGTTATCATTCTAAGCAAAGCAACGGATAAGGTTAATCATTACGAACTATTTGACTATCGTAACACCGTATATGTTCAGGTGACCGTACAGCCCGATTTTTATTTTACCTCACCCCCAGACCAATCGATTATTAATTCCAATTCTTTTCTTGTGACCGGAAGAGTGCTTGACGATGGCACGGGGGTATCAACCGTGAGGGTGTCTACAGACGAGGGTTCGACGTGGAATAGCGTCTCCGGACTAGACCCATGGAGCTATCTTTGGACTATACCTGCTTCGGGCAAAATCTGGCAATTGATGCTCGAAGTAACGGATACGGCAGGAAACTCCGGCTATAAACAAATAAATGTTATCACGACAGTGAATGACCGGTCCGAGTTAACAATAGCCAATTGGGATTCAAATTCATCGGCTCAGGGTTGCTCCCTCTGCCACATCCCGACCGACAATTTCCTGAAAGCGGAATATAAGGCAGACCCTGGCTTCTGCTACTCCTGCCACAACACCGCCGCCTCCTCGCACGACAAGCCCATTTTAGCTGAAGGCGGGCATGTGATGAAAAGCATGACCGCCGCCACTGCCGCCGGGAAAGCATGGTGGCCTTCCTACGGCATTATTACCTCCGCCGAGTATAATGATTCTCCCTATACCAGGCTGAAAGATGGGGATAAGATAACATGTGTTACCTGCCACAACACTATGGGAAAGACGGATGACCCCGCCAGGGTATGGGAAAGTACGGCAACTGTAGACAATCAGAGGTATATCCTCCAGAACGGCGGCTGGGCCTCAGAGGGGTACATGAAACCAATAGTTTACAGGACTACGGAACAGTTGGCCGCGCCGCAGTATTCAAAGGACAAAAAGGCATATGATGTTAGCCAGACCGAATATGTATACAACGAGTATTCCGGTATTATAACCTTCAATTCACCTCAGCCTTTGTCCACTTATTACTATGTCACGTTAGACTACCCGTATCTACGACAAACCACTCAGTACAATAACCTCTGCTGGGACTGCCACGGAGAGAATACGCACAAGGACGCCAACTGCCTTATCTGCCACCAGGCGCACAACTCCGGCAACCTCTCGGACGTAAGGGAGACGGTGCACACTCCTGACTTCTCGGATAGGGCTGTCCGGTTTACCAGCCAAACAGGGGCTGATTCGTTTGCCGACGGAGATACAAATCATAATAGCATATGCGAGGTCTGTCACACGGCAACAAAATATTACAGACGCGACGGTTTAGGCCAAAGCACCCACGCAGACGGCCAAGATTATACTGGCAAGAAATGCACAGCCTGTCATCTGCATAATTACGGTTTCATAGCACAATAGCCTCGAAAGCATTTTATATTGACATAAGTTTAGGCAGTTGGTATTTTAAGTGCACAACTCAATTAATTCTACTTGTTATACCGGAGTAATACGATGGCACCCAGAAAAAAACTCGGAGAGATACTCCTCGACGAAGGGCTCATTGACGAGGTACAGCTCCGCTCCGCAATCGGCCACCAGAAAAACTGGGGCGGCAAGCTCGGCTCCGCCCTGCTGGAGATGGGCTTCATAACCGAAGACGTCATAAGGCATGTCCTTGAGGACCAGCTCAAGCAGCGATGCCTTAAGGAGAGCCAACTCGTACCAGACCCCAAGGCCCTAGAACTTATGCCGATGCAGGACGCGCTCAGGTATACCGTCCTTCCGCTGAGGGTAGACGGGTCCGTGGTGACGCTCGCGATGAGCAACCCCTTCGACCTGGCAGTCGCGGACGAGATCGGCTTCAAGCTTGGTAAGAAGGTAAAAGGCGTCCTTGCCGTCGAGGCACTGATAAAGAAAGCCATCAAGAAGTATTATTCCGGCAAGAACGGCGGACGGGACTATAAGGTAGAGCTAAAGAGCGACGACTCGCAGGCCGAGATCATACACTACGGCAACCGTCAGGGTCAGGACGAAATACCTGCCGCCCCAAAGAAGACCGAGCCATCGGCAGACCTTATCGCCAAGGCGGTGGCCTATCTCCTTATAGAGAAGGGCATAATAAAGCGGGAAGAGCTTATTGAAAAGATGAAATCGATAAAAGACAAGGGTTAACCTAAAATTTCTGTTGACAAATCCGCCTTCATCTTTTATATTATGAACCTCGAAAGCGCAATGTTAATGCGGGTGTAACTCAGTGGTAGAGTACGACCTTGCCAAGGTCGGAGTCACGAGTTCAAATCTCGCCACCCGCTCCATAAAACACAATGCCGGTAAGGGGCACGATAAAAATTCTTGAATCGTGAGAACTCCTTTCCGGCTTTTGTTATGGCGACGTAGCCAAGTGGTAAGGCAGAGGTCTGCAAAACCTTTATCCAGCGGTTCAAATCCGCTCGTCGCCTCCATCTTCTCTCTAACCGTATTGTCTAATCATTAGACGATACGGCACATCTTAAAGTACCACACCGGCCGGAGTGGCGGAATTGGTAGACGCAGCGGACTTAAAATCCGCTGATCCGTAAGGGTCGTGCCGGTTCGATTCCGGCCTTCGGCACCAAAAAAACCAGCGTTTTTCAATCCGATCACTTTGCATGCGCGCCGTGCGCCATCCACCCATACTTGACATTTATTTTTTTGTGCTATACTCATATATAAGAGTCAGTGCTGTAACGTTTAACGAAAGCGGGTAGGTATGCGTTATCTGTGCGGATATTGCAAACACCACGAATGCGGGAAGGAAAAGGGACAGGCCTGCGTCTGCGCGGTCAAACGCCAGATGATAGAACATTGGTATTTTGCCTGTAATACCCTGTTTAAAGACCGCCGCAGCGATGGTAAAGCTTGGACAGGGCTAGAGCGGCGAAGGCCGGTACAGATGGTGTCCAGGGTTTAGGGCCGCGGTTTCCGTAAGATTCCTGAAATCCTTCGTATGGTAAAATCGTAGAAACCTTCGGAGTTTTGTACCATTCTAACCTTGCCATTTTTCCCGGCCATAATAAATCATACGCTGAAGATGGATTTCTACTGCGGTGCGTAAAGTGTAAAAACGCCCGCGTACAGTGCGGTTCCCAGTAATTTCTTGATTTTATAACACGTTAATGATATAAAATACTGTAATGATATGCTTTTTTCCCTTCGTCTGAGCTTTGGAATAACTCAGCCGTAGTGGTCAGCTCAACTTTAATCTCAGGGCCATGAAATCATGATAAAGATATACGATACCACTTTGCGGGATGGAGCTCAGGCCGAAGATGTCTCGTTTTCGGTCGAGGACATGGTGCGCGTCACCATGAAACTCGACGAGCTTGGCGTGCATTATATCGAGGGTGGCTGGCCGGGGTCTAACCCGCGCGACGTTGCATTTTTCGGACAAATTAAAGGAGCTAGCCTGCAAAACGCAAAAGTTTCCGCCTTTGGCAGCACCAGAAGGCATGGCGTTAAGGCGCAGGATGACCAAAACCTGAAGGCGTTAGTCGATTCCGGCGTGAAGGTCTCCACAATATTCGGGAAGACCTGGGACCTGCATGTCAGGGAGGCGCTGAAGGTAACGCTTAAGGAAAACCTCGACATGATACACGACTCGGTATCATTCCTGAAGCAGAATATGGAAGAGGTATTCTATGACGCCGAGCATTTTTTCGATGGCTACAAGGCCAACCCGGAATATGCAATAAAGACCCTTGAAGCGGCTGCTGATGCCGGGGCCGGATGTATTGTGCTCTGCGACACCAACGGGGGCACGCTTACCTGGGAGCTGGCAGGCATAATAGAGGACGTCAAAGGCAAGCTCAAGACGCCCTTCGGCATACACACCCATAACGATTCCGAGGCCGCCGTCGCCAACAGCCTGATGGCCGTGAAGCTCGGCGCGGTGCAGGTGCAGGGTACGATAAACGGTTACGGCGAGAGGTGCGGGAACGCGAACCTCTGCTCGGTTATCCCGTCATTGAAACTCAAGATGGGGCTTGACTGCATACCGGAGGAGAACATAAAGAAGCTCCGTGAAATATCGCGGTTTGTGTCCGAGATTGCAAACCTCAGGCATTTCAAACACCAGCCTTATGTGGGAGATTCCGCCTTCGCGCACAAGGGCGGAATCCACGTAAACGCGGTGATGAAGCTGTCCGAGACCTACGAGCACATTAAGCCCGAGCTTGTCGGCAACTCGCAGAGGGTGCTGTATCAGACCTGTCCGGCCGGAGCAATGTAATCCAGAAGGCCCAGGAATACGGGATCGACTTGAGTGGGAACTCGCCTCAGGTGAAGCATATCCTTCGGACCCTTAAGGACATGGAGAGCGAGGGCTACCAGTACGAGGGCGCTGACGCCTCTTTCGAGCTTCTTATAAAAAAGGCCACCGGCAAACACAAGAAGTTTTTCGAGCTTGAGGGCTACCGCGTTATTGTGGAATGGTACGAGGCCAAGCACGAGACTGTGTCCGAGGCAACCATAAGGGTATGGGTAGGGCAGGACAATTTCGAATACACCGCAGCGATGGGTAACGGCCCGATAAACGCGCTGGACAATGCACTTAGAAAAGCTGTTGAGAAGCATTTCCCTCAGCTCTCGGGCGTGCGGCTGATAGACTACAAGGTACGCGTCCTGAATGCCGGAGAGGGAACTACAGCGAAGGTACGAGTGCTTATCGAATCCGGCGACGAGACCGGTAAATGGGGCACCGTCGGCGTCTCGGAGAACGTCATCGAAGCGTCCTGGGAAGCGCTGGTTGACAGCATCGAATATAGATTGTTGAAGGACGAATAATGGATGAAGTTGGAGTAGTAATCGAAGTCAAAGGCAGCTTGGCCGTCGTGAAAGTCGCTGGCGGTGGCGGCTGTGAGGGCTGCTCGTCTTCGGGCTCCTGCAAGGTATCGGAAGGCGGACGCGTTATCGAGGCCGACAACAGCGCAGGTGCAAAGCCAGGTCAGCATGTGATGGTGGAACTTCCTGCAGGCGCCTTTTTGAAGGCGTCATTTCTTGTATATATGGTCCCGGTGCTATTTCTTTTCATCGGAGCGGGCCTGGGTGGGAAGTACGGGCCGATGCTCTATCCTGCCATAAAAGAGGATTTCTGGCAGGCTATCGGCGGCGTTTTTTTCCTCGCAATTTCACTTTTTCTGGTAAGGTTATACAACACCGCAGTCAACAAAGAGAACACGCTCAGACCGGTGATAACCAAAATCCTGGATGAATACCATGAAAAAGCCGTTTAAGATCGCGTTCCTGTTTTTTGCCGCTGCCCTTGTCATTTCCGGCTGCCAGAAAAAGGCTCCGCCGGAGCTTACACAGGCAGTTTCGCATGCACCCTTAAAAGCCGAAGGCGTAGGGGTGAAGGAGTCTGAAGGTTTTTTTATAAAGGCTTCAAAGGAAGTCTCGCCGTCCGTGGTGAACATCAGCAGTTCGCAGAAGGTCAGTGACGACGAGGACTCATCCCAGATGCCTCCCGGGCAAGGCCCCATGCCAAAAGACAGGTACCACGGATACGGTGGCGGTGACAAACAGGAACACGTGGAGAACACTGCCGGCTCGGGCGTTATCGTCTCTCAAGACGGATATATAGTAACCAACGCTCATGTGGTGTCGGATGCTACCGATATAAAGGTAAAACTTACTGATGGCAGGGAATTCGCCGGGAAGGTTATCGGCCTTGATTCCAAGACAGATATAGCCGTGTTGAAAATATCAGACAAGGGCAAATTCCCTGCGGCTCGTCTTGGAGACTCATCCAAGCTTCAGTCAGGCCAATGGGCGATCGCCATAGGGAACCCTTTTGGGCTCGACCATACAGTTACGGTCGGGGTGGTATCCGGGACCGGCAGGGCCGATATGGGCCTGACCCAGTATGAGAACTTTATCCAGACTGACGCGTCGATAAATCCCGGTAACTCCGGCGGGCCGCTCCTTAACAGTAATGGAGAGGTTATAGGCATAAATACGGCCATTTTGACGGTTGGGCAGGGCATCGGGTTCGCCATACCGATAAACACGGTCAGAGAAATATCCAGGGACTTGATCGAAAAAGGTAAGGTAGTGCGCGGCTGGCTTGGGCGTAGGCATACAAGACCTTACTCCAGAGACTTGCCACTGGGTTCGGGATACCCGGCAAAACCGGTGTACTGGTAAACAAGGTATATCCTTCAAGCCCCGCCGAACGTGCGCATTTCGCCGTTGGTGATGTTATAACCGTTTTCGATGGTACAAAGATAACCGGTTCCCACCAGCTTCAGAACATTGTGGCGGAGACGAAGGTGGGTAAGACCGTCGATGTAAGGATATTGAGGGACAGGCAGGAAAAATCCATTAAGGCCAGGATAGACGAGACTGAACGACCTCCAGGCGAAGGCTGCTACGGAAAAGCCCGACGTCGCGAAGTCCGAGGCCCTTGGAATAACCATTCATCCGGTTGACGTGTCATACGGTATGGGTTCCAAAGGGTGCCGTGGTCGTCGAGGTTGCAGAGGGCAGCAACGCCGAAAAGGCCGGGGTAATGGTTGGAGATCTGATAACGGCAATAGGTAAGGATAAGGTCGAAGGACTTGGAGATTTCAAGAAGGCTTCAGGCAAGTTGAGAAAGGGGGATACTGCGGTACTTTTGATTATTAGGGCAAAGAATCCGTTATATATAGCGTATAGTATAAATTAGAGCCATCAAGTATATTTCATAGTAACCAGGAGGTAATATGAAAGACTACGCAGTGGAGGACATGAGAAATGTCGCTATAATATCACACGGCGGTGCCGGAAAGACCACCCTTACCGAGGCCATGCTGTTTATGGCAAAGGCCACGGACCGCTTCGGCAGGGTGGAAGAAGGCAACACCGTAACCGATTTCGAACCCGAAGAGATCGCCAGAAAGTCAAGCATCAGCTCCGCTACAGCCTTCCTCGAATGGAACAACTCCAAAGTAACCCTCATCGACACCCCCGGATACATAAATTTTCTTGAAGACGCCAAAGGATGCCTGCGTGCAGTAGACGCCGCGGTGCTTATCGTGAGCCCGCTTTCGGGCATTAAGGCCGAGACCGAGAAGGTATGGGAATACTCCGCCGAATTCGGACTTGCCAGGGTGATATTTGTCGGCAAGATGGACAAGGAGAGTGCCGACTTCAGGATGGTAGTCGGTCAGATGGAGAAGGGCTTCTGCCATGAGGCTGTGCCGGTCCAGATACCCATAGGCTCGGAGGCAAGCTTCAGGGGGGTCATCGACCTGCTGAAGATGAGGGCCTACATCTACGAGACGGACGGGAGCGGGAAGTTCAAGGAGACCGACATCCCGCCGGAGATGAAGGACGAGGCCGACGAGTTTCGCAACAAGCTCATAGAGAAAGTGGCCGAGTGCGAGGACTGCCTGCTTGAGAAATACCTGGAGACCGGCGAGCTTACAAACGAAGAGCTGATAAGGGGCCTTCGTACCGGCACGTTGAGCGAGACTCTGGTACCCATACTCTGCGGTGCGCCGCCCAAGGCGATAGGTGTGCCGCAGTTGCTTGATTTCATAAGCGATATCCTCCCGAACCCAGTGCAGAGGACGATAACGTGCGGGCTTCAAGTGCAAAAACGAGAAGGGCGAGGATACGGAGTGCAAAACCAGCCAGTCGGGGCCATTCTCCGCTATAGTGTTCAAGACCATTGCCGACCCCTTCGCCGGGAAGCTCAGCCTTTTCAGGGTGGTCACCGGCCAGATAAAGTCTGACTCCACCGTTTATAACGCAAACAAGTCCAAGGAAGAACGCATAGGCCAGGTGTTCTACCTGATGGGCAAGAAGCAGATCCCGGCGCAGGTGCTGAAGGCGGGCGAGATCGGCGCTGTCGCTAAACTGAAAGATACCGTTACGGGCGCGGCGGGCCAATGCCGCGCGGTCATCGCCCTACTCGACGGCCTGCAGCCGGAGAAGGCGCAAGGTAACGAGGACCAGGAAGAGCTACTACAAGAGTCTCTCCGGCCTCATGTCCCACGTGACCGGCGGGACACCCTATTTCCATGGCATGTTCCGGGCGGCATTTCCCTCGGCGGCAGGCGCGCTCAAGGCCACCGAGGGCTTGACGATCCCCGAAGGAGAGCTGCTCTCGAAAGCGCAATGGGAGGAGCTCAAAAAGGCCTCCGCGATCGCCGATCAGGCGACCATCGATTTCATCGCCGCCCTCGGCGAGGAGGATTTTTCGAAACCCGTTCCCCTCGACTGGTACGGCGGAGAACCCTGCTGCCGTACCGCTTTATATTTCTCCTCTGCCAGTCCTTCACCCACGGGACCCACCACCGCGGGCAGATCTCGCAGATCCTTGACGCGATCGGGATCGAGCACGATTTTTCCGGCATGGATGTCGCCTTCACGCGGCGGCTCCGCGAAGCGCTGACCCCCGCGCGCTGTTGGCCGGGTCCCGCGGAGTCGATCCGCAGGACAATACGTGG
>CAWJRJ010000028.1:0-45778 GCA_963845245.1 Nitrospirota bacterium | reverse complement strand
TAGTTTTGCAGCGGCTTTCTTTTGGTACATTTGTTTCATCCGGAAGAAATGTACGGTCTTAATATATTGAAGAGGGGTTGACGTGGCACAGAAAATAAGGATAAGGCTGAACGCATACGACCACAGGCTGCTTGACCAGTCGGTGTCGGAGATCGTGGACACCGCAAGGAGGACCGGGGCCAGGGTGTCAGGTCCGGTGCCCCTGCCGACCAAGATAAACAGGTACACGGTACTCAGGTCCCCGCACGTGGACAAGAAGTCCAGGGAGCAGTTTGAGATAAGAACCCACAAGCGCCTTATAGACATCCTGGAGCCCACGCCCCAGACCGTCGACGCGCTGATGAAGCTTGACCTGTCCGCAGGCGTTGACGTGGAGATCAAGCTGTAGCCTGGATGTTATGCGGTTTTTCCGCTTCGGGCGCGACCTTTTGCGCCATGTTGCGCCACATAAAAAGTAAAAGAGGGTCTTTGGTATGATAACAGGGATAATAGGCAAAAAACTAGGGATGACCCAGATCTTCATGGAAGACGGCAGGCTTATTCCGGTTACGGTAATCGAGGCTGGCCCTTGCGGGGTCATCCAGAAAAAAACCTCGGCCACCGACGGATACGACGCTGTTCAGGTGGGCTTTGACGAGCTCAGGGAGAACAAGACGAACAAGCCGGAGAAGGGTCACTTCAAGAAGGCCGGTACGGCACCGTACAGGCATATAAGGGAGTTCCGCGGCGGTTCCGACGACATGGAGCCCGGCCAGAAGGTGACTGTTGAGATGTTCGCCAAGGGCGACATGGTCGCTGTTACCGGCACCTCAAAGGGCAAGGGCTTCCAGGGCGTCATGAAGCGCCACAACTTCAGCGGCGGCAAGGCGACCCACGGTTCGATGCACCACAGGGAGCCGGGCGGTATCGGTTCCTCTGCATGGCCGTCACATGTCTGGAAGAACAAGAGGCTTCCGGGCCAGATGGGCAACGTCAGGGTTACCACTAAAGGGCTCGAAGTCATCGACGTAAGGGCTCAGGACAATATTCTTTTGGTAAAAGGCGCCGTGCCCGGCAGTCCGGGCGGACTACTCATAATAAATAAGGCATAAAGCGGCTGCCCGGACAATTCAAACGGTCGGGCAGGCTGCCGAGGAGAACCAGATGCCATCGGTAGAAATAGTAGATTCAAAAAGAAAAAAGGCGGGGCAGGTTGAGCTTGCCGACGAAGTCTTCGGCATAAAGCCGAACATGGACCTCGTCCAGGACGTCGTGGTAATGCAGCGCGCAAACGCCAGGCAGGGTACGGCCGGCACCAAGACCAGGCACTTTGTCAGCGGCGGCGGCATAAAGCCCTACAAGCAGAAGGGCACAGGCCGTGCAAGGGCGGGTTCGATACGCTCCCCGCTCTGGAAGGGCGGCGGAACCATATTCGGTCCGCACCCCAGGGACTACTCTTATTCGATGCCGAAGAAGGCCTCTAAAAAGGCGCTCCAGTCCCTGCTGTCCGCAAAGCTCCGTGATGGCGAGATAATAGTCATGGACAAGCTTGCCGTGGGCGGCCCGAAGACCAAAGAGGCGGCAGCGCTTCTTGCCGGGCTAAACATCTCTGGTACGACCATGATACTGACCACGGGCGAGGACAAGACACTCTACCTTGCGGCCAGGAACATCCCCGGCGTCAAGGTCTGCAGGTTGGAGAACATAAACGTCTACGACCTGATGAAGTACAGGAACCTGCTGTCCGACAGGGATACCCTGGAAAAACTGCAGGAGGTGCTGAAGTGAACAACATTTACGACGTTATCATAAGGCCGATAATCACTGAAAAGGGCACGCGCATCAAAGAGGAGCAGAACAAGATCATGCTCCAGGTTGCCCCGGAGGCCAACAAGATGGATATAAAGAGGGCGGTCGAGGCCGTCTTCAAGGTAAAGGTGGAGGAAGTCGCCACCATGAACTTCAAGGGCAAGAAGAAGCGCCTGGGCATCAGGCAGGGCGTAAGATCCGACTGGAAGAAGGCCGTGGTCACCCTGAAAAAGGGCGAGACGGTTGAGTACCTTGAAGGGGTTAAGTAACCCGGCTGTAAAGCCAAACAAGGGGCGCGTCCCCGGCAGTGTTCAAGCCTTTATGTTTCAGGGGGTTTTATAAAATGGGCATCAAAACGTACAAACCTACTTCACCGTCCAGAAGGTCGGCTACTGTTGACACCTTCGAGGATATCACGAAGAGTACTCCGGAAAAAAGCCTTACGAAGGTTTACGGAGCGCACGCTGGCCGCAACAACAACGGTTGCATAACCGTAAGGCGTCGCGGCGGCGGTGTGAAGAGGGCATACAGGATAATAGATTTCAAGAGGGACAAGGAAGGCATACCGGCCACCGTAAAGAGCATAGAGTACGATCCGAACCGCAGCTCCAGGATAGCCCTCGTGGCATATGCTGACGGCGAGAAGAGATACATACTCTGCCCGGTCGGCCTGAAGGTCGGCGACAAGCTGATGTCAGGTCCGGATGCGGACATACTGCCCGGGCAACACGCTCCCGCTCAGGAACATACCGTTCGGCACCCAGGTGCATAATGTCGAGCTCAGGCTCGGCGGCGGCGGACAGATGGTGAAAAGCGCCGGCTCATATGCACAGCTCATGGCAAAAGAGGGCCGCTACGCTCAGCTCCGCCTCCCGTCAGGCGAGGTCAGGCTGGTGCTGATGGACTGCAAGGCAACCGTTGGTCAGGTGAGCAACACCGACCACGAGAAAATTTCGATCGGCAAGGCCGGAAGGAACCGCTGGAAGGGCAAGAGGCCGAAGGTCAGGGGCGTCGCGATGAACCCGGTCGACCATCCGCTCGGCGGCGGCGAAGGCCGCTCCTCAGGCGGACGTCCGCCATGCTCCCCGTGGGGCAGGCCGGAGGGCATAAAGACCAGGAAGAACAAGACCACCGACAAGTTCATAGTAAAGAAAAGGAAATAGCTTTTTAGCTTTTTTCAGGAGGATAACGTGCCAAGATCTATTAAAAAAGGGCCGCATGTTGCGGAAAAGCTCCTCAAACGTGTTGAGGGGATGAACGCGGCGGGGGACAAGAAGATCCTCAAGACCTGGTATCGGAGCAGCATGATTGTGCCGGAGTTCATCGGCCATACAATCGCGGTCCACAACGGCAGGAAGTTCATCCCGGTATACGTATCGGAGAACATGATCGGCCATAAGTTGGGCGAGTTCTCGGCCACCCGGACATTCAAAAGCCACGGCGGGTCCGAGAAGAAAACCGGTAAATAGTAAAGCATCTGGGAGCTATCATGGAATCCAAGGCAATAGTTAGAGATATCAGGATCACACCGAGGAAAGCAAGGCTGGTGGTTGACGTAATCAGGGGAAAAAGGGCAGGAGACGCCCTCAACATCCTGAAGTTCATGCCGCAGCATGCATCGAAGGTGGTCGAGAAGCTGCTCAAGTCGGCAATAGCCAACGCAGAGCAGAAGAACATCGCGGACGTCGACAGGCTCAAGATCACAAAGGCCTTTGTCGACCAGGGTCCGGTGCTGAAGAGGGTTATGCCCAGGGCAATGGGCAGGGCAAATATTATCAGGAAGAGGTCCAGCCACATCACGCTGGTACTCGGAGAAGATTGACGTTTTAGTATAATCCGGAGGTGATCGTTTGGGTCAGAAAGTCCATCCAATAGGCTACAGGTTAGGCGTAATAAAGACCTGGAGTTCCAAATGGTACGCGAAAAAGGAGTACGCCACCTTTCTTCACGAGGACCTGAGGCTGCGCAAGGTCGTCAAGGCCAAGCTCTACCACGCAGGCGTCGGGAAGATAGACATCGACCGTGCGGGCAACAGGATAAAGGTAAATATCCACACAGCCAGGCCCGGCATCATAATCGGCAAAAAGGGCGCCGAGGTGGACAAGCTCAAGAAGGAACTCGAGGACCAGACCGGTAAGCAGATCTACATAAACATCATGGAGATCAGGAAGCCGGAAATGGACGCGCAGCTTGTCGCGGAAAACATCGCACTCCAGCTTGAGCGCAGGATCGCGTTCCGCCGTGCCATGAAGAAGTCGGTTACCTCCGCCCTCCGGTTTGGCGCCCAGGGCATAAAGATCGCCTGTGCGGGCCGCCTTGCAGGGGCCGAGATAGCGCGCTCCGAATGGTACAGGGAGGGCAGGGTCCCCCTGCACACGCTGAGGGCCGATATAGACTACGGATTTGCTGAGGCCAAGACCACTTTTGGACAGATAGGCATAAAGGTCTGGATATACAAGGGCGATATCCTTGACGTATCCATCCCCGCCACGGCATAAGACCGACGCGACGTGCTTTTGTAGGTCAGCGGAAGTCTAATTAAATTAAGGGAGCTTTCAAATGTTAGCGCCAAAGAAGGTTAAATTCAGGAAGAAGCAGAAGGGCAGCATGGCAGGCAAGGCCTACCGCGGGAGCGAAGTCAGCTTCGGCGAGTTCGGTCTGAAGGCGATGGAGCCCTGCTGGGTAACGAGCAGCCAGATAGAGGCCGCCCGTATCGCGATGACCCGCCACGTCAAAAGGGGCGGAAAAATATGGATAAGGGTATTCCCGGACAAGCCCATAACCAAGAAGCCCGCAGAAACCAGGATGGGTAAAGGCAAAGGCGCACCCGAGTATTGGGTGGCGGTAGTAAAGCCCGGCAGGATTATCTACGAGATGTCGGGCGTGCCCGAGGACGTGGCCCGTGAGGCGCTTCGCCTTGCAGCCCACAAGCTCCCCATCGCAACCAAGTTCGTCAGCAGGGAGGGAGGCGTTATATGAAGGCAGCAGACATAAGGGACCTCTCAACCGATGAGCTGGGAGTAAAGCTGGCCGAGCTTGACAAGGAGGCCTTTAACCTCAAGTTCCAGCTGGCCATGGGCGACATCGAGAACCCGATGAGGATACGCGAGGTCCGCAAGACCATAGCCAAGATAAAGACTGTCTTAAAAGAGAAGGAGATGGGACGGTAATCCCGCATCCCTGGAGGAAATCCGAATGGCCGAGTTGAAAAAGAAGAGCTTCATAGGCGAAGTGGTCAGCGACAAGATGGACAAGACCGTTGTCGTCACTATATCGAGGCGCATAAAGCACCCTCTGTATAACAAGACCATAAGCAAGGTATCCAGGTTCAAGGCCCACGACGAGAAGAACGAGTGCGCGACTGGTGACAAGGTCAGGATGATCGAGACCAGGCCGCTCTCAAAAGGCAAACGCTTCGAGGTCGTGGAAATAATAGAAAAGGCAAGGTAGCTTTAAAACTGCCTGGCAGACTGTAATTATTTCTTTTGAAATAAGTGGAGAGTTATCATGGTGCAGGTCCAGACAATACTGGAAGTGGCCGACAATTCCGGCGCTAAAAAGGTCATGTGCATAAAGGTCCTTGGGGGTTCCAAGAGACGTTACGCAACCGTCGGCGACGTTATAATCGTCGCAATCAAGGAAGCTATACCGGACGGTACCGCCAAAAAGGGCAAGGTTGCCAGGGCGGTTGTTGTCAGGACGGCCAAGGAAGTCAGAAGGGTTGACGGCTCATATATAAAGTTCGACAAGAATGCCGCCGTCCTCATCAACGCCGCTGGCGAGCCGGTGGGGACCCGTATATTCGGCCCTGTCGCCAGGGAGCTCAGGTGGAAGAACTTTATGAAGATAATATCGCTTGCGCCAGAGGTCCTTTAGGAGGTTCGAGACTAAGATGGGTACTAACATCAAGAAGAACGACACGGTGATGGTTATCGCCGGCAAGGAAAAAGGGAAGAAGGGCCGCGTCTACCGCGTGATGCCTGCTGACGAGCGCGTGCTTGTCGAAAAGCTCAACATCATAAAGAGGCACACCAGGCCGAGCGCGACCAACAGGCAGGGCGGCATAATAGAGAAAGAGGCTCCCATCCATATCTCCAACGTTATGGTGATATGTGGCAAATGCAACAAGCCTACCAGGGTGTCACACAGCTTCGAGGGCGAGAAGAAGGTGCGCGTCTGCAAGAAGTGCGGCAGCCCCATGGACAAGGTTTAGATAGATTCGGAGGAAGCCAATGGCAGCGAGGTTGAGGGAAAGGTACGAAAAAGAGGTCGCTCCGGCCCTGAAGAAGCAGTTCGGGTATGAAAGCCCGATGCAGGTTCCGAAGCTTCTCAAGGTTGTGGTGAACGTGGGACTGGGTGAGGCCATCCAGAACCCCAAGCTCCTGGACGCGGCAGTCAAGGAGATGGCTGAGATCACCGGCCAGAAGCCCGTGGTCAGGAAGGCCAAGAAGTCCATAGCCGCCTTCAAGCTGAGGGAGGGCATGTCGATCGGCTGCTCGGTCACCCTCAGGCAGGACAGGATGTGGGAATTCCTGGACAGGCTGATCAACGTGGCGCTGCCCAGGATCAGGGACTTCAAGGGTGTTTCCGGCAAGGCCTTCGACGGCCGCGGCAACTACACACTTGGCCTGAAGGAGCAGTTCATCTTCCCTGAGATCGACTACGATAAGGTGGAGATGGTCCACGGTATGGACATCGCAATAGTAACGAGCGCAAAGACGGACGAGGAAGGCAAAGCGCTCCTTCGTCTCTTCGGTATGCCTTTTAGGAATTAAGAGAGGTATTAAGTTGGCAAAAAAATCGATGATAGCCAAGCAGCAAAGGGCTCCAAAGTTTTCCACCCGCGCGTACAGCCGCTGTGAGCGTTGCGGCAGGCCCCGCGGCTACTTGCGTAAGTTCGACATGTGCAGGATCTGTTTCCGGGAACTCTCATTGAGGGGCGAAATTCCGGGTGTGATAAAGGCCAGCTGGTAGAGGCCTTTGAGGGTCCCGGGCCGGGCGGCTCGCTTTAAGGCTTGAGCCGCGGGGAGATTTTCGGGGATCTAAGGTCTTTATTTAAATATTCAAAAAGGAGCAATGGAAGATGGGAATGACGGACCCGATAGCTGATATGCTGACCAGGATTAGGAACGCCAACATGGCGAAGCTGGAAAAGCTGGACATACCTTCGTCCAACCTGAAACTGGAATTGGCCCGTGTCCTTAAGGAGGAAGGCTACATAAAGAACTTCAAACTCCTCAAGGACAGAAAGCAGGGTATCGTGCGTGTCTACATGAAGTACAGCCCCGACGAACTGAGGGTCATAAACGGCCTCAAAAGGGTGAGCAGCCCTGGAAACCGTGTCTACGTCGGAGCGGACGAGATACCCCGCGTGATGGGCGGCCTGGGCGTTGCGATACTCTCCACGTCCAAGGGTGTTATGGCGGACCGCGAATCCCGCACAAAGAACATAGGCGGTGAGGTGCTCTGCTACATCTGGTAGCCGGGGCATCGGGCCGGACAAGGCCTGCGCTTAAAGATATTACTTCAAGGAGTATTTTATCATGTCCAGAATAGGTAAAAAGCCGGTTGAGATACCTTCCGGGGTCGATGTGAAGCTGTTAAACAACAGCATCACGGTCAAGGGCCCCAAGGGCGAGCTTAAAAGGGACCTCCACCCGAAGATGACGATACGCCAGGACGGCAAGACCATAGTTGTGGAGAGGGCTTCCGACCACAGGGAAGACCGCTCGCTGCACGGCCTGACACGTACGCTCATCAGCAACATGGTCGACGGGGTCACGAAGGGGTTTGAGAGGGTGCTTGAGATAAACGGCGTCGGATACAAGGCCGAGGTCAAGGGCAACATTCTGCTCCTCAACATGGGCTACTCGCACCCCGTGAACTTCGAGCTCCCGAAGGGCGTTACGGCGGTCGTGGACAAGATGACCACCATAAAGCTCACAAGCATCGACAAGGAACTCGTCGGGCAGGTGGCCGCGAACGTCCGCTCGGTAAGGAAGCCGGAACCGTACAAAGGCAAGGGCATAAAGTACGCCGAAGAGACGATCCTCCGCAAGGAAGGCAAGAAGGGCAAGTAAACCGGGGCGCCGCCCAATTAGTGGCGGGGCTGTTATTTATAAAGTTTGAGGTGAAAAGATGGGCGGTTATACGGCTAAGCTGGTCGGCAGGGAAAGAAGGCAGAACAGGATTCGCAAAAAGGTGAACGGCAGCTCCGAGAGGCCGAGGCTGAATGTTTTCAGGAGCACGACGAACATTTATGCGCAGGTAATAGACGACTCGAAGGGCATTACCATAACCGCCGCTTCCACCCTTGACCAGGATGTAAAGGAAGGCCTCAAGTCCCGCGGAAACATCGAGGCGGCGAAGAAGGTTGGCGCCGCCGTAGCGAAGAAGGCCCTCGAGAAGGGCGTCAAGGACGTCGTATTCGACAGGGGCGGCTATATTTTCCACGGCAGGATAAAGGCACTGGCTGATGCAGCCAGAGAGGCCGGTCTTAATTTTTAACAGGAGGGTTCATTGGAAAAGTTTGATGCCGAGGGCTCTGCGATTAAGGATAAGGTTATACACATTAACCGCGTTGCCAAGGTCGTTAAGGGCGGGCGCAGGTTCTCCTTCAGCGCATTGGTAGTGGTTGGCGACGGTTCCGGCGGAGTAGGGATTGGCAAGGGCAAGGCAGTAGAAGTCCCGGTTGCCATATCCAAGGCTGTCGAGCGCGCCAAGAAGAGCATGGTCACGATGGCCTTGAAGGAAACCACCATCCCGCACGAGGTAGTGGGCCATTACGGTTCTGCAAGGGTACTGTTAAAGCCGGCAGCCCCGGGTACCGGTCTCATAGCCGGCGGCGCAGTACGCGCAATACTCGAAGTCGTGGGTATACACAACATCCTTTCCAAGTCTCTTGGAAGTTCAAACCCGCACAACGTCGCAAGGGCCACGTTGGAAGGCCTGAAGCAGCTCAGGAGCGCCGAGCAGGTCGCAAGGCTCAGGGGCAAAACCGTCGAGGAAATCAGGAACTAGGAGCGTAATCATGGCCGGCAACATAAAGGTTACATTAACGAAAAGCCCGATTGGGCGCCCAGAGAAGCACAGGAAGGTCGTAGTCGGCCTTGGCCTTACAAAGCTGAACAGCTCCGTGGTGAGGCAGGATACTCCCGAGATACGCGGGATGATAAACAAGGTTATCCACCTGGTAACTTTCGAAGTTACGGAATAATATTATACCTGCCCGGTTTGCCGGGCTCAAGATCTGAGGGTCATATATCATGAAGATAGAAGAGCTTGGTCCCCGTCCAGGGGCCGTAAAAGACAAAAAAAGGGTAGGCAGGGGCTCTGGCTCAGGGCACGGCAAGACGTCCTGCCGCGGCGAGAAAGGCCAGAAGTCAAGGGCCGGCGGCGCAAAGCGCCCGGGCTTTGAAGGCGGCCAGATGCCTCTCTACAGGCGCATCCCGAAACGCGGCTTCACCAACATCTTCCGCAAAGAGTTTGCGCTTGTCAACCTGCGCGAGCTTGGCAAGATAGAGGGCGTTGACACCATCGGGCCTGAGGTCCTGTTCGACGAGGGCCTCGTGAAGAAGCTCGGCGACGGGATCAAGGTACTCGGCCATGGTGAGATAACCAGGGCCGTCACAGTACAGGCACACAAGTTTTCCAAAACCGCCGTCCAGAAGATTGAGGCAGCGGGCGGAAAGGTAGAGGTGATATAGCCTTGATCGAGAGCATCCAGAATATATTCAAGATTCCGGAGCTTAAGAAACGCATATTCTTCACCCTTGGGCTCCTGACGGTGTACAGGATAGGCGGCCACATTCCGACGCCCGGTATCAACGGAGAAGAGCTTTCGAAGTTCCTCCACCAGAATGCCGGCGCGCTCATGGGCTTCTTCGACATGTTTTCCGGAGGATCTCTCTCAAGGGTTACCATATTCGCCTTGGGGATAATGCCCTACATCAGCGCGTCCATCATACTGCAGCTCCTTACGATAGTCTTCCCGTACCTCGCTGCACTCCAGAAGGAAGGCGAGCACGGCCGCAAGAAGATAACGCAGTACACCCGCTACGGGACAATAGGCATATCGCTGGTCCAGGCGATGATGATTGCCATAGGCCTTGAGGGCATGGCCGGCGGAGCGTTCATACAGAACCCGGGCTGGGGCTTCAGGATAATGACGATGATAACCCTTACCTGCGGCACCGCATTCATCATGTGGCTTGGCGAGCAGATAACCGAGAGGGGCATAGGCAACGGCATCTCGCTCATCATCTTCGCGGGCATTGTGGCAAGGTTCCCGGCGGCCATAATCAGCACCTACAGGCTGTTCAGGTCGGACGAGCTCAACCTGTTCACCATTATCGCGATGATAATAATAATGCTTGCCGTAATCGCCGCGATAGTCTTCATGGAGCGCGGTCAGAGGCGGATACCGGTACAGTACGCAAAGAGGCTTGGGGCAGGGCCGCAGATGGGCCAGAACACACATATCCCCCTGAAGCTGAATACGTCGGGCGTCATACCGCCGATATTCGCGTCATCCATACTGATGTTCCCTGCGACGCTTGCGAGCTTCTCCACGGCGGCATGGGTCGGCACTATACAAGAGCGTGCTGTCGAGGGGCGGCGTAGTCTACACGATATTCTACGTAGGCATGATAGTCTTCTTCGCGTTCTTCTATACCGCGGTCGTGTTCAACCCGGTCGACGTCGCGGACAACATGAAGAAGTACGGAGGCTTCATACCTGGCATCAGGCCGGGCACGAACACCTCCGACTACATATACAAGGTCTTGAACAGGATAACGTTCGGCGGCGCGATTTATCTATCGCTCGTCTGCGTACTGCCCGACATATTCTACAGGGCATTCCACATAAGCTTCTATTTCGGCGGGACGTCATTATTAATCGTTGTTGGTGTTGCCCTCGATACAGTCAGCCAGATCGAGACCCATCTCATAACCCGCCATTATGAGGGTTTCATGAAAGGCGTCCGTATCAAGGGGAGGAGAATGTAATCATGCGTATTATACTGCTTGGCCCTCCGGGGGCTGGTAAAGGCACTCAGGCGAAGGACCTCGTTAACAAGTACGGCATACCCCAGATATCAACAGGCGATATCCTGAGGAAGAACCTCGCGGAGAAGACCCCGCTTGGCCTCGAAGCCAAAAAGTTCATGGATGCGGGCGGACTCGTCCCGGATTCAGTCGTCATAGGCATAGTCAAGGAGCGCCTCAAGGAGGCTGACTGCAAGAAGGGCTACATACTCGACGGCTTCCCGAGGACCGTGCCACAGGCCGAGGAGCTGGACAAGGCCCTGGCCGAGATGAGCACCCCGCTGGACAAGGTCCTCAGCATCGAAGTCAAGGACGAGGAGCTCGTGAAGAGGCTTTCAGGCCGCAGGACCTGCAGGTCCTGCCAGGAAGGCTACCATGTGATGTTCAAGGCCCCCAAAGTGGCAGACAAGTGCGACAAGTGCGGCGGCGAGCTCTACCAGAGGGACGACGACAAGGAAGAGGCCATAAAGAACCGCCTCGTAGTGTACCAGTCATCCACCGCTCCGCTGATTGCCTACTACACGGGCAAGGGTCTGCTAAGGGCGGTAGACGGCGTCGGCTCCATGGGCGACATCCTCAACAGGATGGTTGCAGCCCTCGAAGGCTGAGTTGATTATAATAAAGTCCCGCTCTGAGATAGAGAAGATGAGGGTGGCCTGCCAGGTTGTGGCGGGCGCTCTTGAGGGGCTGAGAGACAAGGTAAAGCCTGGCGTAACGACTGCGGAACTCGACCGTTACGCCGAGGAGTACATAAGAAAACAGGGCGCCCTTCCCGCATTCAAGGGCTACCTCGGATATCCGAGTTCGCTCTGCGCCTCGGTAAACGAGGTGGTGGTCCATGGGATACCGTCTAACCGGGTCCTGAAAGAGGGCGAGATAATCGGCCTGGACCTGGGTGCGGTGGTCGGCGGGTTCTACGGCGACGCCGCGTTGACCCTGCCGGTGGGCGAGGTATCCGGCGAGCTTAAAAGGCTCATGGAAGTGACCGAAGCCTGTCTGATACGGGGTATTGAACGCGCCGTCCCGGGTAACCGGGTGTCAGACATATCGAACGCCGTGCAGACTCATGCAGAGTCGTCCGGCTACTCGGTGGTACGCGATTTCGTGGGGCACGGCATCGGCCGGAAGCTCCACGAGGACCCACAGGTTCCAAACTTCGGACCGGTGGGACAGGGCCCAAGGCTGAAGGCGGGCATGACCCTGGCGATCGAGCCGATGATAAACATGGGCGTAAGCCATACCGTGGTGCTTGAAGACGGCTGGACCGCTGTCACGCTGGACAGGAAGCCTTCCGCGCACTTCGAGCATACGGTGGCTGTAACCGATAACGGGCCTGAGATATTAACCAGGCTGTAAGGGGAAAATGTCCAAAGAAGAATCGATTGAAGTACAGGGAAAGATACTCGACACTCTGCCCAATGCCATGTTCAAGGTGGAACTCGAGAACGGCCATGTAGTGCTGGCACACATCTCCGGCAAGATGCGGATGCACTTTATAAAGATATTGCCGGGTGACAGGGTTACGGTGGAGCTTTCCCCTTATGACCTCACGAGGGGAAGGATAACATACCGTTTCAAATAACCCCGCATAAAGCGAGAAGAAAGGTTTAAAAGGGGGACAAGATGAAGGTCCGTTCGTCGATCAAGAAGATTTGCGATAAATGCAAAGTCATTAAAAGAAGGGGAATCGTCAGGGTTATCTGCGTTAACCCGAGACACAAACAGAGGCAGGGTTAATACCCGCCCAAGGAGGATGCTTTGGCAAGGATTGCAGGTGTTGACCTACCAAGGGAAAAAAGGGCTGAGATTGGCCTTACCTACATTTTCGGTATAGGCCGCACGTCAGCCACCAAGATTCTGGCAGAGGCCGGAGTCAGCCCGGACACCAGGATAAAGGATCTTACTGACGCCGAGGTTGGGCGCATAAGGGAAGTCATAGACAAGTCCTACAAGGTTGAAGGCGACCTTCGCAGGGACCGCACCATGGCCATAAAGAGGCTCATGGACATCGGCTGCTACCGTGGCTTAAGGCACCGCAAGGGCATGCCCGTCAGGGGTCAGCGCACGAAGACGAACGCGCGCACCAGGAAGGGTCCGAAGCGTACCGTGGCCGGGAAGAAAAAAGCGGTCAAGTAAATTATAGGGCCGGGGTTTGCCCCGGATAGGACGGGATTGAGACAGGAGGAATAATGGCTGGACCGAAAAAAAGCGGCCCCAAGAAGGAAAAGAAGAATATACCGACAGGTGTCGCGCATATTCAGGCTTCGTTCAACAATACTATCGTTTCCATCACTGACCAGAACGGCCATGTGATATGCTGGTCCAGCGCCGGGAACCAGGGTTTCAAGGGTTCCAGGAAGAGCACTCCGTTTGCCGCGCAGATGGCCTCTGAAAATGCAGGCAAGAAGGCGATGGAAAACGGTATGCGGACCGTGGAAGTCTGGATCAACGGGCCAGGCGCAGGCCGTGAATCAGCAATAAGGGCCCTTCAGTCGGTCGGGCTTGATATATCAGCCATAAGGGATGTTACTCCCATCCCGCATAATGGCTGCCGCCCGCCGAAGAGAAGAAGGGTTTAAATAAAAGTTTATAAGTATCTGTTACTACAGGAGGTCAAAAGTTGGCGAGATATACAGGCCCTGTCTGCAGGCTGTGCAGAAGGGAAACAACCAAGCTCTTTTTAAAGGGAGACCGCTGCTTCACCGACAAGTGTGCGGTTGAGCGGAGGGCGTACGTACCGGGCCAGCACGGCCAGGGTAGGCAGAAGATCTCCGATTACGGCGTGCAGCTCCGTGAGAAGCAGAAGGTGCGCAGAGTGTACGGCATCCTGGAGAAGCAGTTCCGCGGCTATTACATAAAGGCAGCCCGCATGAAGGGCGTGACCGGCGAGAACCTGCTTTCGCTCCTCGAGAGAAGGCTTGACAATATCATTTTCAGGCTGGGCTTTGCCGCTTCCAGGAAAGAGGCCCGCATCCTCGTGACGCACGGCCACTTCAACGTAAACGGCAGGCGCGTCAACATCCCGTCCTTCGTCGCAAAGCCGGGCGACATGGTTGAACTCAGGGAGAAGAGCAGGGCGTCCCTGAGGTTCCAGGAACTGGTTTCAGCGATGGACAGGAAGGGCCTTCCTTCGTGGCTTGAGCTTGACAAGCAGAACTTCAAAGGCAAGGTCGCTTCAGCCCCGATGAGGGAAGACATAGCGATGCCGATTAACGAGAACCTGATCGTCGAGCTTTACTCCAAATAATCAAGGAGGGTGCGCTGCATCGGCCGGTCATGCAGGGCCGCGTGCCTTCTTAAGAGTTTATAGGGAACCTATAAGGAGTGTTTATGGCCATGAAGTTAAAGGGGTTCCAGATCCCCAAAAAGCTGGATTTCGAGGCCGACACGCTTACCGATACCTACGGCAAGTTCAGTGCGGAGCCTTTCGAGAGGGGTTTCGGTACCACAATCGGAAATTCGCTTCGCAGGGTACTGCTTTCCTCGCTTGAAGGGGCGGCCGTATCATCGATACGCATAGAGAACGTCCTCCACGAGTTCTCGTCCATACCGGGCGTGGTCGAGGACGTTACGGACATCATCCTGAACGTGAAGAAGCTCAGGTTCAAGATGCACACCGACAAGCCGAAGACCGTCACCATAGACGTCGAGGGTCCCGGCGCGGTGTACGGCTCGCACATAGACGTCGACGGCGACATAGAGGTTTTGACTCCGGACCTGCAGATTGCGACCCTCGACAAGGACGCGCGCTTCACCATGGAAATGCAGGTAAGGAAGGGCAGGGGATACGTCCCGTCCGAGAAGAACAAGGACCCGGAAGAGCCCATAGGCGTCATACCGGTCGACTCCATATTCTCGCCCATACAGAAGGTCAACTTCTGGGTGGAGAGCGCCAGGGTCGGCCAGGAGACCGACTACGACAAGCTTATAATGGAGGTCTCAACCGACGGCAGCATAAGGCCGGACGACGCGGTCGCCTATCGCCTCCAAGATACTCAAGGACCACCTGAACATATTCATCAACTTCGAGGAAGAGGGCGAGCTGATAGAGTCCGCATCCGAGGAGGTCGAGGACAAGTTCAACGAAAACCTGCTCCGGGGCGTTAACGAGCTGGAGCTTTCGGTCCGCTCTGCCAACTGCCTCAAGAACGCGAACATAAAGACCATTGCCGACCTCGTCCAGAGGACTGAGGGTGAGATGCTCAAGACCAAGAATTTCGGCAGGAAGTCCTTGAACGAGATAAAGGAGATCTTAAACGAGATGGGTCTGGGCTTCGGCATGAAGATAGACAACGAGAAGCTGAAAAACTACGAAAAATCGCTGCAGAGAACGGGCGTATAAAGAGGAAGGGAAACCATGCGTCACAGGAATACGGGAAGACAGTTCGGCAGGAACTCAAGCCATAGGAAGGCGCTCTTCAGAAACCTGGTCACATCGCTCCTGGAGCACGGCCGCATTGAGACGACCGAGGCCAAGGCCAAGGAGATCAGGGGTATCGCCGACAAGATGATAACCCTCGGCAAGAAGGGCGACCTGACCGCCAAGAGGATGGCGTTTGCCTACATCCAGAGCAGGGACGTCGTAGCGAAGCTGTTCGACACCCTCGCGCCCAGGTCTGCAAACCGCCCCGGCGGCTACACCAGGATAATAAAGACCAGGGTACGTAACGGTGACTCGGCCCCGATGGCGCTCATCGAGCTGGTCGACAAGGAAGGCGAGACAATGCCGCCGCCGAAGGTCAAGGCCAAGAAAGAGGCCCCCAAGGCAGCAGCAGCTCCGGCACGCTCCTGCTCCAGTAGAGGAAGCAGTGGCAGAGGCCCCGGCGAGACCGCCGAGGCGGCCCCTGAAGCACCCGCAGCCGAAGAAGCAGCGCCTGAGGAGAAGGCTCCGGAAGCGTAGTCGTTTCTGAATGATAATGAAAATAAAAAGGCCCCGAGAAATCGGGGCCTTTTTTGTTGTCAAATAACTTCCGGTTATCTCGGCAGGTGGTATGCTCTGCGGCTGAAGGGGGGCCGGGGGCGCGCTGGTGACGTTCGACATTGTTGCGCCACCAGTAGCGTTCGGGCGCGGGCTGGGCATCGTCTGAGAAACACAGTCCGGCTACCGATAGCACGGTGATTGCAACTAAAACGCCTCCTACAAAAATCATTTTCAACTTCTGCATTATTTAACCTCCATTTGACATGAAATCCAATATGAAAACAATTATATATTAAGTTCCAGAATTCATCAAGCGGGCGGAGGCCTAATGACGTCGCTGTCGCCTACGGCTGAAGGTTGAGTGGCAAACTCATATGGCAGTATGGACTGGGTAATTTTTCCGACCGGGATGACAGAACTGCTTTGAGGGCTGGAGTTGACCGCTGGTGGAACTTCAAGTGTGGTGAAGTAATTCACAGTCGTGGCTGGAAAAGCCTTTATGCTTGTGGTGAGGGTGCGGGTGGTTATGCGAATTGATGACCGCCCTTGTGAAGAGCAAGCAGAAAGACCAGGAAAATTGATAGCCTTTTTTGCTCGCATTTTTAATTATCATTCCGAAACGGGCGATTTGTCAAGAAACTTCTTTTCGTCGTATAACTCGTCAAACCATCGGCTTGCCGACTACGACGTCAAAAACCGTCCCGTCGTCACGGTCATCCTTCTTCCAGCGGAACCTGAAATTGATTATCGTGAACTCCGGCAGGGCCGCCGTGTCCAGGTCGGCAATATGCAGACCGATGCCGGAGTCTATCGTGCTTCGTAACCCGCTCGGTTTCCCAGTCGTCTATGCTCCAGTGTACGTCCGCAGCATCCTGCACCTCCAGGCGCAGTATCATGCCGGCCGGCATGACCTGGCATTTGTTGTTGTACCGCCAGGGCGCAAAGCGGCTGCCGACCTTGTCGACTATGTAGCGCTGGACGGTCTGCGGCGGCATGTCGAATACCTTGCCGTCCATCAGGGAGCGGCAGAGCTTGACGTATTCCGAATGTGCCCAGACCAGAGGCATGGCGGAACCTGTCGGCCTCCCGAGGCGAAGGCCGCGCTCCGGTATGTCGTCCGTGTCCCATACCTGCTCCGGGATCATGCCGCCCTCGTTTGCGAATGCACTCCATTGCATGCATCAGCCTTTCGGCCTCGTCGCGCCGGCCTGCCGCAAGCTCGTAGTGGGCGCGTTCGCCGGTAAGCAGCGGCCAGGCCCGGCCTATGCCGGTGCCGTTGAAAGGCGAGCCGTCGGCATGTTCGCCGTATGCGTCCATGTTGTGCCTGTGCCATACCGGGCCGTATGGGGTCTCCACCTTCAGCATCCCGTCTATCACTTTAATGGTGTTCAGTATGCGCGGGTCGTCCGGGCTGCGCAGGCCAAACCGTACGAGCGCAAGGGCGTCCGTGCTGACGGCGTGTTCCTGTTTGGGCACGATGCAGTGCCGGGACGTAAATGCGGTCGGTTCATCCTCCTGCGATATGTGCATGTAATAGCCGTCCACGCCGAACCTGCGTGCGATGTCGGTGCCTGTGGCATATATCCAGTATTCCATACGGGCGTTCCATGCATCCGCCGTCTCGCGCATGAAGGATGCGGACTCCGCTTCGCCCTGTTTCTCTGCAAGCTCCGCCGCCGCAAGGAGCGCGGATATCTGGACTGCAATCGTAAAGGGTGAATAGCCTGCCTGTTCTTCCCACCTGTCCTGCTGGGTAACCGGTCCGTTTTTAAGGATGAACGAGGCCGCCTTCTTTACCATCGGCCAGTACCCGGCCGCCCCGTCGTCATCTATGACCTTCTCCCGAAAGGCAATGTCAACGAGCAGGATAGGAAATGCCGTCTCGTCCATCTGTATGCCGTGCCAGTACGGATGTGCCGTCCAGCCACATGTTCTGCGGCCAGTGGCCGTCGGCCTCCTGCGTGACCCGGAAGTAGTTAAGCGCATCGATTGCGGCCTCGCAGGCCCCTGCGGCCAGCAGGCCGACGACTGTCTCTGAGAGGTCCCTGGGCCATACAAGGTGGTATCCGCCGAGGTCGTCGTCGCCCTTTGACGTGCCCCAGGGTATGGAAAGGCTGGCGATAATACCGCCGAGGAAGCGCTTGTCGTGGTGGGCGCGCATCACTGCGGTGCTGACGCGGTACATGTCGTGAGCCGCATGCGTACCTTTTCGAGACGGACGCAGCGTTCCTGCCACTCGCTCCAGTCCTTTATATACTTCTTCCGTCGCTTGGTCGAAACCTGCAAATAATGCTTGCTTTGGCCCGGTTCCCGGCCTCGGCCGTCGTGTTGCCGAAGCCAATGGCAATCAGGAAACGGCCATCCGCCGAACTGATGTCTATCTCGCCAGTGAGCGCTACGTTGCCGTTTTCAGCCCTTGTATATTCCCATGTCATCAGGTTGTTTTGTGGAGAGGTCCTGCCAGCCGTCGGAGACGCCCACGAACCCTACAGACCTCTTCACCCACGGCAGCCGAGCATGCAACGGCCAGTGCCGTGCCGTCACGCTCTGCGAACAAGCATCGGCACGCCCTTGTAGTCGCCGACCCAGGCAGTGTTACCGTTTCCGTGGTTAGCCAGATGCGGGGCCAGAAGCAGGTGCAGTTTATAGTCTTCCATCCTCCCTTTGAGAGGCGTGAATCTGGTCAGTTGCAGGACCGAATCTCTGAGGGGGTCGCATATAATCTCTTTTTCGATGCGGTAGCGCCCTTGCTTACATATATTGGTAATCCTGTATCCGGGCACGCCGTCTGCCAGGTATCCAAGGCTTGAGGCGGCATGGCGTTTCTCTTCCGAGAAGAAACTGTTCCCGTCCGTGACTATCATGCCCAGGTCGCGCGTACATGCCTGGTCCAGTCTGGGATAGTATATCTCGTTTATTATCCCGTGGCTGAGCGTAAACCATACGCGGCTCACACGGTCAAAAGAAGAGCCGACCCCGCTCTTCGCGCTAGAGGTCCAGCGCGGCAGGATGCCGGGCCAGCCGGGCGCAAAAATATCGTCAGACATAAAACCTCCGTATACTTAAGAATGGTTTTATAAATTATAGCATATGAAGAACGAGGACTTTGCGGAGACAGGGGAGTGTAGATTTGAAAAGGATTTGAAAATAAAAGAGCCCCGGATAACCGGGGCCGTATTAAAACATAAAATGTAAATACTACCCCAACATCTCGTTCCACTCATCGAATCGTTTAAGCTGCTCCTCGCCGTAATTAGCCACCATCTTACGCACCTTGTCGAGAGGCTTCTCCTCGTTAAGTTTTGTCGGGAATTTTGAGAAGAACTTGTCCGCCCAGCAGACTATCTTCTCCTCAAGGGTCAGGGGAACCATGTCTCGTTTAGGGATGGGTAGCTTGTACTTCTCGATGTCGGCAACCGTGAGGCCGACGCCGACGTGCCTCTCGCACACCAGCGCGTGGCGGGGGTAGCCTTCCTTGTCCAGTAAGCTCGCGGCCAAGGTAGCCGTGCGCTATGTAGTCGTGCGGGTCCTATGCAGCCGATCTTGGGCGCGTTCACCATGAATATGCCTATGTCGTGCAGGAGCGAGGCCTCCTCGATGAACTGGACGTCCGGGTTCAGGTGCTTCACCTTCTCCGCAGCCTTCAGCGCCTTGTCTGCTACCGCGCGGCTATGCGCCTCAAGGAAGAGGTATGTTTTTGAATTCAGATGGTAGTACTTGTGGAAGATTGCCTTGATATCCATTAAATGTAAAGCTCCTCTACAGGCGGACTATCTCCGCCGTTATCTTGTCGGTTAGTTCCAGTACCGCATACGAATTGTATGGCGCCCAGCGCTTGTCGGTCGGGCTTCCGGGGTTCACCAGCAGGACCCGTCCGTACTGCTTTACAACTGCGTGGTGCGAATGCCCGAATACGATGCAGTCCACGTTGTCGTTCTCAAATATTGCGAGGACCCGTTCCTCTATGTTTGTCACACGCCCTGCCCCGTGTGTGATACCTATCCTGAAGCCGCCCGCTTCGCTTACCTTCTTATCCGGGTGGTGGTTCGTAATGTCCCAGCCGTCCATGTTGCCCGCGACCGCCTCTACGGGCGCAAACGCATTAAGTTCTTCGATGACTTCGGGGGACGTTATGTCGCCCGCGTGGAGGATGAGGTCTGCAGTCTTGAGCGCGTCGTAAAGGGCCGCAGGGAGTTTGCCCATGCCGTCGGCGTGGGTGTCTGAGATGCAGATTACCTTCATTTGCAGAACTTGCTTATCAGCATCGAGGCCGCGCCGTCGATAGGCACCTCTGACTGTTCTTTGGTTTGCATGTTACGAAGTATGGCGCTGCCTTTGGCGAGTTCATCTTCGCCGATGATCAGGACGTATTTTGCGCTGGAACGGTCGGCCTTCTTCATCTGCGACTTGAGGCTCGCACCGGCGTAATCGCGCTCGGACCATATCCCGGCCTGCCTTAGGTCATGCACGAGCTTCAGGCCCAGGCGAGAAGCCTCGTCACCGATTGCCGCAATAAATATATACGGCGTAGCCTGTTTCACATCGGCCTGCGGCAGCATCAGTATGAGCCGCTCCATGCCTATGGCGAAGCCTATGCCCGGAGTGGGCGGCCCGCCAAGCTCTTCCACAAGGCCATCATACCGGCCACCGGCGGCTACTGCGTTCTGTGCGCCGGCCTTATCTGTAGCCACCATCTCAAATGTGGTGCGGGTGTAATAGTCCAACCCGCGCACCATCCTGCGGTCGATGGCGTAAGGGATGCCCAGGTCGTCCAAGCCTTCGCGCACCTTCGCAAAATGAGTCCGGCAGCCTTCGTCCAGGTACTCTTCCATAGCCGGCGCATCCACCGTGGCGGCCTTGCAGCCCGCGGCCTTGCAGTCGAGTGCGCGAAGAGGGTTGGCCTCGATGCGCCTTTTGCAGTCTTCGCAGAGCTGGTCCATGCGCTCCATCAGGAACGCCTGCAAAGCAGTACGGTATTTCGGACGGCAGTCCTTGCAGCCGAGCGAGTTTATCCTAAGCTCGACTCCTTGGATGCCGAGTGTCCTGAAAATGTCGTGCAGCAGCACGAGGACGTCTATGTCTATTGAAGGCTCAGAGACCCCGAGCGCCTCTATGCCTACTTGGTGGAACTGGCGTTGACGTCCTGCCTGCGGACGCTCGCGCCTGAACATCGGGCCCATGTAGTAGACCTTGTTCACCGGAGACGCCGCGTAGAGCTTGTGTTCAACAAACGCTCGTACCACACCAGCCGTGCCCTCGGGTCGCAGGGTTATCTCATCTCCGCCCCGGTCTGTGAAGGCGTACATCTCTTTCTCGACGATATCGGAGGTGGCCCCGATACTCCTGGTGAAAAGCACCGTATGCTCGATTATAGGCGTTCGTATCTCGGAGAAACCGTACCGTGCAAAGAGTTCCCGCATCGCCTTCTCAAGCATCTGCCAGCGTGGCGAGTCTGACGGAGTTATATCTTTTACGCCCTTTATGGCCTGTGTAAGCATAAGCTAAAACCGCAACCTTTCTTGAAAGAAAGTTTGCCCCAAAGAACTTCACGTGAAGAGGGCAAAATTACACAAATTGAACTATAGATATTAATGCATTTGGCCTTGGCATGTCAAAGGGATTCTTTTGTGACCACTGCGGCGGCGACTGCGGCCTGGCCGAGCGATATGCAGGCGTCGTTCGTCGGGACCTTGCTGTGTGAGAGTATACGGAACCCGCGCCTTTGGAGGCCGGACTCCACCAGCCCGAAGAGCAGGGCATTCTGGAACACTCCGCCCGAGAGGGCAACGGTCTCAAGCCCGGTATTATCCCTTGCGAGAGCGCATATTTCAACTACCATCGCCGCAACGGTATTGTGGAATTTACCCGCAACCGTGCTTGCCGCCACTCCGACCCGGATATCGAGAACGATCGCCCGCACAAGAGGCATCACGTTTATCACCATGGGGCTACTGCCTTCAAGGTAATATGGGTACAGTTCGTCCGTATCCGCAGCAGCCATTTCGAGTGCGATTGCGGCCTCTCCCTCGAATGTTATCCTGTCACAGATACCTGCAAGTGATGAGACGGCGTCGAACAACCGGCCCATCCCACACGAAAGCGGGCTGTTTATCTTTCTCTCAAGCATCCTGGATACCAGCCGGGCCTCTTCGACTGATATGCCCGGTTTGAAGGATTCAAAAAGTTTGATGCAGTCCGGGCCGTAGGTCTGGTGCAGGATGGACAGTGCAATTCTCCATGGTTCTTTGACTGCCTTGTCGCCTCCCGGGAGGGAGATGTAGTTTAAGTGCGCGAACCGCTCGAAACTGTCGTACCCAGCAATAAGGAATTCGCTCCCCCATGAGTTGCCGTCGAGGCCATAGCCGGTGCCGTCGAACGCGACGCCTATTACCCTGCCGTTCTCGCCGTTCTCTGCCATGCATGATGCAATGTGCGCGTGGTGGTGCTGGACGGGGACAAGCGTGACGTTGCTGCCATCATCCGGCTTGTAATTCTGCGCAAATCTGGTGCTCAGGTAGTCGGGGTGCATGTCATGGGCTATTATATGCGGCTCGGCCTTGAACGTTCGTTTCAGGTTTTTGAGCGTCTCTTCAAAAAATCCCATCGCCTCGTAGTTTGTCAGGTCGCCTATGTGCTGGCTTAGTATGGCATAGTTATTTTTTGTTATGCAGAGTGTGTTCTTCAGTTCGCCGCCGCAGGCCAGTATATCCGGGACGGCAGTTGCAAGCTCGATCGGCTCCGGCGCAAAACCGCGCGCCCGTCTTATCAGCCGGGGTATGCCGCTAACAACCCGTGTAACCGAGTCGTCCACACGCATATAGATATCTCTGTCGTGCGTCAGGGACGCGTCCGCAAGACTTGAAAGTTTTTCGACCGCCTCTTTGTTGTCGATAACGATCGGCTCCTCCGAGAGGTTGCCGGATGTCATCACGAGCACCTCAGGCAGAGCATTGGATGCAACAGCCGGGTGCCTGAAAAACAGATGGTGCATCGGAGTATATGGAAGCATGAAACCGATGTACCTGTTGCCGGGCGCAACACCTTCGGGGAGCACATCCGCCGTATCATATCTTTTTTGAAGAAGTACTATCGGCGCTGCACGGCCAGTGAGCAGACTCTCTTCCGCCGGTGATACATTGCAGTATTTTTTTATAGTATCGACGTCCCGCGCCATGAGCGCGAATGGTTTTCTGCTTTTGCGTTTTCTGTCACGGAGCTTATTCACAGCTTCTTCATTGTGTGCATCGCACGCCAACTGATACCCGCCGAGGCCTTTTATCGCGACGACATTCCCGGACATAAGTGACTTGATGGTCGAGATAACCGCTTCATCTCCTGTAATGCCGTCACTAAACTCTACCCTTGGCCCGCACTGCGGGCAGGCAGTCGGCTGCGCGTGGAACCTCCTGTCGGCAGGGTCATGGTATTCGGCATCACAGCGTTGGCACATACTGAATCCGGCCATAGTGGTGAGTGGCCTGTCATATGGTACGCCCTTTATTATGCTGTATCGGGGTCCGCAGTTGGTGCAGTTTATGAATGGATAAAGGTATCGCCTGTCGTCCGGGTCGAACAATTCGCGCAGACATTCAGGACATGTGGAAATGTCCGGGGATATGAGGGAGAACTCCTCAGGGACGGACTCGGAGAGTCGAATCTCAAAACTGGAGTATCCGGCAGGATCAAGTATCTCAGTCTCGATAGTTTTTATTATAGAGAGTGGAGGGTAGTCTTGTCGGAGCCTGTCAGCGAACGTTTCCGCTCCCGCTCCTTCAACCTCTATCGTGACACCCTTTGAGGTGTTCAGGACAAAACCGGAAAGGCCTCCGGCTACCGCAAGGTTATAGACATGAGGGCGGAAACCCACGCCCTGCACGATGCCGGTAACCAGTATGCGGGCCCTCTCAGGCATATGACCGTTTCAAGGTTGCCAGTAAGCCAGCCGTACCAGCCCTCAAGACCCTCGCCTGTCCGGCATGAAACCGGGAAGATGTCGAGCTTGGGGTTCAGGCTGAGCGAATCCTTTGTCGCCTTGTCTATGTCGAAATTGGTGTAGGGGATGAGGTCTATCTTGTTTATGACAAGGGCCTTCGACTGGTGCCACATCAGCGGGTACTTGAGCGGCTTGTCGTCGCCCTCGGGCACGGAGAGCAGCATCACCTTGCAGTCCTCGCCCACGTTGAACTCCGCCGGGCATACGAGGTTGCCGACGTTCTCCACTATCAGCAGGTCGAGCGACATGAGGTCGAACTCGTCAAGTGCGTTACGCACCATGTTGCCGTCCAGGTGGCATGCGCTCCCGGTGTTGATCTGCACCACCGGCACGCCCATCTTTTCTATCCTGTCCGCGTCGGCTGTCGTCGCGACGTCGCCCTCTATGACGCCTATTTTATATTTATCCTTCAGCGCGGCCAGGGTCTTCTCAAGAAGGGTCGTTTTCCCCGCGCCGGGCGAGGACATGACGTTGATAACAAAGACGCCGCATTCCTTGAACAGCCTGCTGTTTTCCGCCGCAATCCTGTCGTTTGCGCCGAGTATGTCCGCTACCACCTTTACCTTCATCATACCTCCAGGTCTATGTCTTCTATCTGAAGCTCGCGTCCGGATATTATCTCTATTTCAGGGCTGTCGCAGTGTTTGCAGCAAAAGGCATACCCGACTATGTGGAACGTCCTGTTGCAGGATTTGCACCGTGCGGTCAGCGGGACATTGTCTACGACGAGGCTCGCTCCTTCCGCGACGCTGCCCTTGGAGACCACCTCGAACGCGAAGCGGAGCGCGTCTTCGACCACCCCAGCCATTTCTCCAACTTTAAGGCGTACCGACGTCACTTTTGTGGCGCCCTCTTTGACCGCCTGCTCTCTTACTATATCAAGTATGCTTTCGCATATGGAGACTTCGTGCATCCGTTCCTCAAGTGTCTGGATTAATTATTCTAAGCTTAATGAAATGCCGGTGTCAAGGCGGATTAATGCGTTATGGGCGTTATCCCAAGCGCTTTAAGCTCTTTCAGCACAAGCTCCATCAGCTCGGGTATTTTCGCCTCAATAGTCGGAGTCAACTCCAGGCCCCAGTCGGACATATCCTCCGGCTGTATGCCGATTATAACCGCTTCAATCTTTTTACCCAGCGCCTCGGCAATCGCAAACACCTCCACCATCCCTATCTGGTGCAACGAGGTCTTGTAGGGCACCTTGATGTTGATGTCGTCGGGGGTGAACCGGAATATCGAACCGGGCGGTTCGGAGGTCTTCAACGTATCGACGATGATGACATGCTTGTAGCCTTCCATAAAAGGCATGAGGTCCAGCCCGGCAGTGCCGCCGTCCATTATTTCGACTTCGGGCGGGAACTCGTAAGATGCCTGGAGCCTCTCGATGACCCGTACGCCTACACCCTCGTCCCTTAAAAGAATATTGCCGACCCCGAGGACCATTACTTTCTTTTTAATGGTCCCGGGGCCGGCGGATGGTACAATATCATTCAATAGTTCGATTACCTTGCTTTCTTATTTAGAAGTCTCTTTAAGCGTATAGCCGTCCACCATTGACATGAGTGTCCTGTCCTTCTCAAGTGCGTTCTGTCTCAGGACAAAATAGATATGCACCATGGTGACGACAATCAGGAGCCACATGCTGAGGAAGTGCACGACCCTCGTCATTTGCAGGCCGCCCAGCATTGTGTTGACCCAGGCGAAGCTTGTCGACAGCCAGCCGGTATACAGCGCGAACCCGGTTGCCGCCAAAACGATAATCAGCAGCCCCATGATAGTATATGCCAGGCCCTGAAGCGGGTTGTACCGCTTGTAGGGCTTGTGCGAGCTCTTCAGGAACAGGTAATACATAACCACGTCCGGTATGTCCTTCAGGTTGCTTGGAAGAGGAAGAAGCTCTTTCCAGTCGGCGGCCTCCTTCGAATTGAACATGAGGTAGAACCTCATGATGAACCCGAAGATCAGGAAGTAGGCCGCAAGGAAATGGAAGAACCTGTTCCACGCCATTGTCTCGGTGCCGCCCGTCAGAAACGGGGAGTGGATATAGAACCCTGTGAATATGAGGAGCGCCATTGATACGACATGCACCCAGTGTTGCAGCCTGATGGGAGCTGTCCAGTGATAGACCCTTTCTTTGGCCATCTCTGTCACCCCCTTTCTCAGGATACCCTGAATTTGTGGATTTCGTTCGTGCCCGGGTCGATCACGTGCACGGTGCAGGCCAGGCACGGGTCGAACGAGTGTACCACCCTCAGGATCTCAAGAGGCTTTTTCGGGTCGACTACAGGCGTTCCCACCAGCGCTTCCTCTATCGGGCCGCGTACACCCTTGTCGTCTCTCGGGCAGACGTTCCAGGTGGTCGGAACGACGAGCTGGTAGTTCTTGAGCACCTGTCCATCGATCGTGTTCCAATGGGCCAGTGCGCCGCGCGGGGCTTCCCAAAGCCCGACTCCGCTTGCGCTTGTCGGGCAACTCGTACTGCTTGAAGAGTTCGGTCTTTCCAGCCCCCATGTTTGCCGCAAGATCACCTGTCCAGACCAGCATCTGGTCCGCGACCATCTTTGCCTCGAGCGCCCTGGCGGCGATCCTTCCGAGGACCGACAGCAGCACCTCAGGTTTTCCGGCGACGCCCAGCTTTGCGAGGGTGCCGTCGATAAGTGCTTTCGCCGTCGGCTGGCCATGGACATATGCGACCAGCATACGGGAGAGCGCGCCGACCTCCATCGGCTTGCCGTTCAGCCTCGGTGCCTTTGCCCAGGTGTACTTGTCGTTCGTGTCGTACTTTGTATAATCCGGGTCGGTCTCACCGGTTGCAGGGTTCAGGCCGCTTTTTGATTTATACCAGCTGTGGCTGACATCCTCGGTTACCATCTTTGCGTCGACCTGCTGGTGCACGAGCCCCTTGTCCGCATATACCGCGCCCCTCGGCAGCATCCTCTTGTACGGGTCGCGTGATGCGGGGTCTTCGAAAACGCCCCACGCCAGATAGTTGCCGTGGCCCTTGCCGATTGCGGCCCAGTCCAGGTAGAAAGGTGCTACCGCCAGTACGTCCGGTATGTAGACGTTGTCAATGAACGTCTGAAGCGTCTTGATCTTGTAAATGAAATGCGCGAGTATGTCTAGGTTCAACATGGTGTTGACCCCGCCGGGGGGCGAGGTCATGGTCATGGGCATCTTGCCGCCGAAAAGCGCGGAAGCGCTTGCGGCCAGTGCCTGCATCTCAAGGGCATCCAGATAGTGCGAGACGGCGAGCAGATTTACTTCAGCCGGGAGCTTGTATGCCGGGTGTCCCCAGTATGCGTTTGCGAATGGGCCGAGCTGTCCGGACTCAACGAACGTCTTGAGCTTTGCCTGTACTGCAAGGAGCTTCGGGTCGGATGTCTTTGCCGAAAGCGCGGAGACGACATCGACATAATCCAGCGCAGCCAGGTGGTAGAACCACAGTATGTGAGAGTGAAGGAACTGGCAGCCCTCGATCAGGTTCCTGATGATTACCGCATTCTCCGGCGGGATTACCTTGAACGAGTCCTCAAGGCTCATTGATGCGGTGTGGCCGTGTGAGGTCGGGCATACGCCGCAGACCCTCTGTGTATACTGCCATGCATCGCGCGGGTCGCGTCCCTGAAGTATAAGCTCGAAACCCCTGAACAGCGTACCGCTTGTCCAGGCGTCTTTTACCTTGCCGCCCTCTATCTCGACCTCAAGCTTGAGGTGTCCTTCTATCCTTGTTATAGGGTCGATAACATATCTGGCCATTTATTCGTCCCCCCCTTTCTTGGAGCCGCCCTTTGCCGCCGAGGCGGCTGCGTGCACGGCAATACCCGCAGCAGTTGCAATACCCAGGACCTTGCCTACCTTGTCCGCGGAAGTCTCTACCCCGCCAAACCCGGGTACGCTTATCCCCTTGAGTTTTGCGTAGAAGGGGTGGAAATTGTCCGGCCATTTCATGTCGAGGCAACCGATGCATGGCGCGCCTGCCTGAATGCACCAACTTGCGTTGTCGTTGTACCTGATTGTCGGGCAGGGGGCGTAAGTGGCAGGGCCCTTGCAGCCCATCTTGAAGAGGCAGTAGCCCTTTTCCATCTCGGGTGTACCGAAGGCCTCGACGAACTTGCCCGCCTCGAAATAGGACCTGCGCTCGCACTGCTCGTGTATTGTCTTTGAATAGAACATCTTAGGCCTGGCCTGGTCGTCCAGGTCGGGGAGCTTCTTGAACAGGAGGTAGTTCATGACCACGCCGATGAGGAGCTTGGGGTCGGCGGGGCAGCCGGGGAGGTTTACGTTCTTGATACCCATAGGGCCAAGTACTTCCGAAACGCTCTTTAGGCCTGAAGGGTTGGGTCTGGCGCCGGGTATGCCGCCGTTTGTGGCGCAGGAGCCTATGGCGACGACTGCGGCGGCCTTTGGCGCCAGCTTCCCTGACGATGTCGATCATATCCCTGCCGGCAATGGTCCCGTAACCGGGCTTGCTCGGCATTCCGCCTTCGATTACGAGTATGAAACCGCCGGCGTCAACCGCCTTTTTGAAGTTCTCTTCCGCCTGCTCTCCGGCGGCGGCCATGATAGTGTCGTTAAAGTCGACACTGAGGATGTCGAGGATTAGCTCGGCTGGGCCAGGGTTTTTGGCCTTGATGAACATCTCGGTGCAGCCCGAGTCGCATGAAAGTGTCAGCCAGACCACCGAAGGACGTTTTGAAGCCGTTGTCACGGCCTCGGCTATCTTTGGCCCATAGAGTTCCGACAACCCCATCATCGCGGCTGTAGCGCTGCAGAACTTGAGGAAGTCCCTCCTGCCAAGATCGGCAAAACTGTTTAATGATCCTCTCCGCATTATACCTGTTCCCCTTTCTTTGAATTAAAGATGTTAATCCAAAAACAAGACGATGCGCAAAAGCCTCCTTTCCCGATAATAATAGATTAAGTGTTAAAACACCCGAAAATATAAATTAGTCGGTATAAACCACAGAAAGTTAATCATGTTTTAATACTATTGTCAAGGGTTGCGTTATAAGATTATTAACTTTTTTTATAGTATATGTTTTCGTAAAGGTCAAACGCCGTAAATGAGCTAATTCAAAAATTTGACGCGCCTAAAAACCTATTAAATCAAGGCAGGAATTAATGTGCCTCAATACTAAAGGCGTTAGGTAGTCAAAATAATGACAGAAAATCCTGGCTGTAGCGGATGTCTTAGTTGGATTAGCTTTTGTAACTATTTGACAAACAAGGATAAATCAAATATTTATTGTTGTGGCACGCTACTTGCTAGATATAATAAACGTTATTCGGGAAACAATTATTGAAGCACAACTTGTACAGATAAACGAAAGGGGGAGAATTACTATGAAATGTCAAAAATGTGGTGGGTTGATGGTATCTCAGAGGTTTGCAGATTACTTTATAACCTTCTACGGTTGGAAGTGCCTGAACTGCGGGAGCATAATAGACAAGACCATTGTCCAGAACAGGCTGAATGCCGGCAACTTCTGAGCAGATGATTCGTTAAAGACAATAAGCCTTATGAATGGGCCGGTTCAGCCGGCCCATTTTTATTATACCTGCTATTTTTCCCTGATATGGATTTTTTACATTGACAATTCTGCGTTTAGTTGGTTCAATTTTAAGGTTAGGTAATTTTCTGCCCGTTCAGGGTGATAAACGTCTTTTTTCTTGTGTTTTTTGGGGTTTCGAATGCATTGTCCAATATGTAAAAAAGAAATCGTCTGGGAAGGTAACCAGTATCGGCCTTTTTGCAGTGAACGCTGCAAGCTTATTGACTTGGGTGTCTGGGCTGATGAGGGTTACAGCATAGCCGGGGGAGATGACGATGATGAACGTCCAGGCCAAGGCGGCTCCGAGTGATATGGTGAAAGAGCGAGCTAAGACGCGGCTTTACGACAGGGGCATGCGCGGCGGCAGCGGCAAAGGCGGCAGCTTACACCCTTATTAACGAGAGTCCTGTCGATAAGGTGGAGATAACCCTGCCGGCAGGGTTCAACGCCGTTTTTAACGTGCATACGGATTGAATATGACCAGGACAGGGCAGAAGTCACGATAATCAAGGATGCCGGCGACGACCCGGACGTGACTGCCGGTGCAGAGATAGGCGCGGAAGTTACCTTCTTTACAACTGGCTTTGGGGTTACCGTAAAAGGCGGCAGGGGTGTGGGGCTGGTTACAAAACCCGGGCTGCCGGTCCCGGTCGGGCATCCTGCAATAAACCCCGTTCCCATGAAGATGATAAAGGAAGAGCTTTGCAAGGTACTGAAGGAGACGGACTGCCCGCTTGGGCTTGAGGCTGTCATATTCGTACCGCAAGGCGAGGAGCTTGCCCGGAAGACGCTTAATGCCAGGCTGGGTATCGTCGGCGGGATATCGATACTCGGGACGACCGGCATAGTCGAGCCAATTTCCGCTAAGGCTTGGACGGATACCGTGTCCGCGGCAATGAGCGTTGCAAAGGCCTGCGGGATAACCAGCGTCGTATTGACTCCGGGCAGGACGAGCGAGACGGCCGCAATGCGCATCCTGCCGGACTTCCCGGAAGAGGCGTTCATACAGATGGGCGACCATGTCGGATACTCGCTGGCCGAGGCCAAAAAACATGGTTTTGCCAAGGTTGTAATCGTAGGGCAGTTCGGGAAGCTCGTGAAGATTGCCATGGGGAACACCCGTACCCACGCGAATGATTCCACGCTTGAGCTTGGCTTCCTTGCCGACCTTGCACTGGAGGCTCGGCCTCTCCAAGAGGAAGGCGGAAGCCATAAGGGCCGCAAACACCGCAAGGGAGGTGTTTTTTAACCTGAAAAAGAACGGCCCGGCCGGGTTGTTTGAAAGGATACGCGAGAAGGTAGGCGATACCGCACAAGAGGTCCTTGGCGGCGGGGTCAAATTCGAGTGCATAATGGTCGACTACGAGGGAAAAAGGGTATGATCCATATAATAGGAATAGGAATTGAGGGCATCAAAAGCCTTTCCGAGAGCTCCATGGAGACGATAAATGCAGCCAAGCTGGTAATAGGCAGCGAGAGGTTTCTGAAACAGCTCTCCGACATACCCGAAAGCAGGAAATACTCGCTCAAGGCGGACCTGTTCAAGGTGGTGGATATTATAAAGAAGAAGAAAAAATCCGACATCGTCGTCCTGGCCTCAGGCGACCCCAACCTCTACGGCATAACCGGATACCTCCTGAAGAACTTCGGCAAGGAAAACCTTGACATAACCCCTGCGGTAAGCTCGATGCAGTGGGCCTTTGCCATGGCCAAGGAGACCTGGGAGGACGCGGAGATCGTCAGCGCGCACGGGCGCGGCGTCGACGAGGTGCTGAAGGCGACCCTGATGCGTGACAAGGTCGGCGTGTTCACCGACGACAAGAACAGCCCCGACAAGCTTGCCGCCGCGCTGATATCCGCTGGTATCGGCGAGAGGAAGGTCTTTGTCTGCGAGAACCTCGGCATGGAGAACCCGAAGATGTTCGAGGGCTCCCTGGAGGAGACCGTATCGAAGAAGTTCTCGCCGATGAACGTGATGATAATAAAGAAGGAGAAGCGCAGTCGAGCCCGCCGGAAAGCCGTATTCCAAATCGCTCGGCATACCGGATTTCCAGTTTGCGCACAGGGAGGGCATGATAACGAAGGCCGAGGTACGGGCAATCGCGCTCTCCAAGCTCCGCCCGACCAGCGGGAACATCATGTGGGATATCGGCGCGGGCAGCGGCTCGGTCTCGATAGAGGCGGAACCGCTTATCGCCCCGGGCAAGGTATTCGCCGTAGAGAAAGACCAGAAACAGCTTGCGTTCCTGAAGAAGAACATCGTGAAGTTCGCGGCCAACCGGGTCGAGCCGATAGGCGGGGATGCCCCGGAGGCGCTGAAGCCCCTGCCGGACCCGGATATAGTCTTCATCGGAGGCAGCAGCGGGCAGCTCGCGGAGATACTTGCCTACATAGACACAAGGCTCAAGAAGGGCGGCAGGCTCGTTGCAAATACCGTCACCCTTGAGAATTTCACCGAATTGGTCGAGTTCATGAAGGCACATAATTATGTCTTTGAGGTTACCACAGCAAGCGTCGCCCGCTCCAAGGAGCTCTCACAGAAGCATTTCATGATTGCCGCCAACCCGATCAATATCATCCTCGGCATTAAAACCTAAGCCGGTTTTATTATTCCCCGTTTCTTTGCCGCCGCTTTCTTTTCGTAAAGAAAGCGGCGGTTTTGCTTTTAGTTGATTTTTTGTCCTCAGATGCTATACTAGCCTCCTTTTAATAAGTGAGGGGATTCAATGGCATTCGGCAAGATTTACGGTATCGGCGTCGGCCCGGGCGACCCCGGCCTCCTTACGGTAAAGGCTGTCAAAATTCTGACTGACGTCCCGGTGGTCTGCGCGCCGAAGGCGACGGACGACGCGGAGAGCTTCGCGCTGTCCATTGTCGAGGGCTACATAGACCCTGCGCGCCAGAAGGTGATTACCCCGCTGTTCCCGATGAGCATGGACAAGGCGGTGCTGGACAAGGCATGGTCGGACGCGGCCGAGCTTGTGGCTGCCGAGCTTGCCGCAGGGAAAGACGTCGCCTTCCTCACTCTTGGGCGACCCGTCGCTCTACAGCACCTACTCATACATCCTGTCCAAGATAAAAAATATCATTCCGGGCGTTGAGAACGAGATCATACCCGGCGTCAGCTCCATATCGCTTGCGGCGGCAAGGGCGGGGGTTGACCTAGCGCTCGGCTCGGAGCGGCTTGCCATCATGCCTGTCGGGCGCGACATGGAAAGCCTCAGGGAGCCGCTGTCCAATTACGACACCGTGGTGCTGATGAAGGTGAACAAGAGCTTCGGGAAGCTCGTCTCGCTGCTTGAGGAGATGGGGCTTCTTTCAAAGGCCGTGTATGTCAGCCGGTGCGGGACGGATAAGGAGAAGATCATCCGCGACCTGAAAGAGCATCGGCGAAAACGAGCATGACTATCTTTCGATGGTAATAGTGAAGAAATAATGACGAGTGCTGGTGATATTTGTTCGAAAGCTATCAAAAAGATTCGAGGTCAGTAAGTAGCCTTTGAACGTGCATCACCGTACAGAGTCTACTTACTGTACCTCTCTTTTTGATGGCTTGAGAATAAACTTCACCCACCACGAAGGGAGTCTACTTTGAGCAATATATTCTTCTTAGGCGCGGGTCCGGGCGACCCGGACCTCATGACGATCAAGGCCAGAAAGGTCCTGGAGCAGGCCGACCTGGTAATCTATGCCGGGTCGCTTGTGAACCCGGAGCTTCTGAAGTTCGCCAAGCCCGGCGCGGAGATAAAGAACAGCGCCACGATGGAGCTTGACGAGATGGTCGCGGCGATGGCCGCTTATGCAAAGGCTGGCAAGGTCGTCGCACGGCTTCATACCGGAGAGCCGAGCCTGTACGGCGCAATCGCGGAGCAGATGGAGGAGCTGGACAAGGCGGGGCTTGAGTATGAAGTCGTCCCCGGCGTGAGTTCCGCATTCGCCGCCGCCGCCGCGCTCAAGTGTGAGCTGACCCTGCCGGAGGTGAACCAGACCGTCATCTTCACCCGCCTTGAGGGCCGCACCGGCGTCCCGAAGAAGGAGTCGCTTTCCTCGCTTGCATCACACGGCACGACGATGGTTATATTCCTGTCCATCGGCAATATAGACAAGGTGGTCGAGGAGCTGCTCACGGGCTTCCCGGATACGACACCGGCGGCGGTGGTGTACAAGGCGTCCTGGCCCGAGGAGAAGGTCGTGCGCGGGACACTCGCGGACATCGCGGACAAGGTGAAGGCGGAAGGTATCTCCAAGACCGCGCTGATATTCGTCGGCGAGGCGATTGGCAGGCAGATGAAGGCGTACTCGAAGCTTTACGACAAGGATTTCAAGCACGAGTACCGGAAGTAAAGCCGTTCATTTATCCAGATGATATTTATGAAAACGTTAATTAATATTTTAGTTGTTTTAGTATTGGCAGTAGTCCTAATACTGGTAACTGTAGCCATATGGTACTTGATTAACGAATTTATCGTTGTTCCAAAAACTGTATAAACAAATTCCAAGAGAATATATTATACAGAATTTGGACAACCTAGATAAAGTGTCGAAAAAACTTGCTGAACTGTATAAATTTGACCTTGTTCCAGCATTGTTGTTAATGATAGGCGATGTTATTTTATTTTTTAGTTGTTGCTAGGAATAAAAAGTATTATTTTATCAGAAAAAACTTGGGAATAAAAATATTGGTTATAGTTACTCGATATTTTGTCGCATACATCGGAGTACTATTCTGTTTCCTTGTTCCTGAAATACTGGCGCGAAGTTTGTGCAGCTCTAAGAAATTAATCTGTTCAGTTTTATGAAACAAAAACAGAATACTTTGGTCAATCAATCTAAGTATTGTAGCAGATTTCATAGGTTTACTTATTACGGCAAAGCGATTAAGCCAAAAATAGATTTCATGCGTTGTGGCGTGTGACAAGGTGACAAGGTATGGATATTGAGTTAAAGACCTCGCTCTCATCGCCATAACCAAAAACGGCTCATTACTTGCCGGTAAGATAGACAAGGCTTGCTAATGCCAAAGACTGAGGTTTGCCCACATTGTTTAAAGACGATAGACCTGGCACCGATATTGCGCAACCAGAGCCCGGTACGTGGTTTGGTTCACCCGGCAAAATGGCTAAAATTATTTAGGTTGGTAGAGAATTATGACCAGATAACCTGCCCGCATTGCCAGCAGACATATCAAACCAATAAGGCCAGGTTCTTCTGGATTATCACGCCCAAGAACATGGCGCTTATTATATTGATAGTCCCAACGGTATATATTGCATTGAAAGTTCTTCAGTGGATAAAAGAAGTTGGAGTTCTATTTTAAATGAGAAAGTTGGCAGTAGTCGCCATAACCAAGAACGGTTCCGTACTTGCCAGGAAGATAGCCAAGGCATACAAGTCTGCGGACGTATATCTGCCGAAGGAATTCGCCCTGCCGGGCTGCAAATCAATCAAGGGCAGTCTGGCAGACGAGGTCGGGCGGATATTCAAAATATATAAAGCCATTGTCTTTATTACGGCCACGGGTATTGCGGTCAGGACGATCGCGCCGCACTTGAAGGACAAGAAGACCGACCCGGCGGTGGTGGTGATGGACGAGAAGGGCGATTACGTTATAAGCCTGCTCTCCGGCCACATCGGCGGTGCGAACGAGCTTGCAAAAGAGATCGCGAAAATAACCGGCGGGCAGGCGGTGATAACTACCGCGTCGGACGTTCAGGGGGCAATCGCGGTTGATACACTAGCCGGAATGCTCGGCTGTGCGATTGAAGACTTCGATGCCGCGAAGCGCGTTACCGCCGCAATAGTAAACGGCGGTAAGGTTTCCGCGTATTCGTACATAGATATGGCGGGCAGGCTGGACGGTATCAACGCGGACATCGAGTTCCAGAAGACCGCAGAGGACGCGCTGAAGGCGAAGGCCGACGCGGCGATATTGATCACGCCGTTCATGTTGGAGATAAAGAAGCGTAAGCCGGTCGCGGTACTTCGCCCGAAAGTTCTTGTGGTGGGGATGGGTTGCAACCGTGGCACGTCCGAGGAAGAGATCGAGCGCCTTTTTGTGGACACACTGAACGACGCGGGATTGTCTCCGATGTCGGTTAAAATGCTGGCATCGGTGGAGGACAAGAAGGACGAGGCAGGGCTCTTGAGCTTCGCGAAGAAGCGGGGCTTGAAGATAAAATTTTTCACAAGGGAGAAGCTCCTTAAAGGCAAGACGCCTTCGGGTGCATCCGAGACTGTATTCAGAAACTTGGGGGTATACGGGGTATGCGAACCGGCGGCCCTTCTTGCGGCGGGGGCAAAGAAACTCCTTGTTGCAAAGAAGAAGACAAAGAACGCGACGATAGCAATCGCAGAGGCAGTCTCAAAGTAATCGGCATAGGGCCTGGCTCTGCGGACTACATGACCCCAAGGGCCAAGGCTGCGATAGAGTCTTCGGACACCATCGTCGGCTATATCACATACATCAAGCTGATACCGGAATTGCTCGAAGGCCGGGAAGTAGTCTCGACCGGCATGAAAGCCGAGGCCGAACGCTGCAAGGAGGCGGTGCGGCTTGCGGCGGAAGGCAGGAATGTGGCGTTCATATCGAGCGGCGACCCCGGCGTATACGGCATGGCTGGGCTTGCCCTTGAGGTGATAAAGGACGCTTACCCGGTCTACATACCGTTCGACTTCGAGGTGGTCCCGGGGCTTCCGGCCGTATGCTCGTCCGCGGCATCGCTTGGCGCGCCGCTGATGCACGACTTCGCGGTGATATCGCTCTCCGACCTGCTCACGCCCTGGGAACTTATTAAAAAGCGTCTTCACGCGGCGGCCTCGGCTGACTTTGTGATATCGCTTTACAACCCCAGGAGCAAGGGAAGGCCGGGTCTGCCTTGAGGAGGCGCGCGACATAATAATGGAGCACAGGCACGGCGATACGCCGGTGGGCATCGTGAAGGATTCCCGCCGCGATGAGGAAGATGTGATCCTGACGACGCTTGCCGAACTGCCGTTCGACAAGGTGGACATGACGACTATGGTGATCATCGGGAACTCCAGCAGCTACCGCTTCATGAACTATATCGTCACCCCGCGCGGATACAAGGGGAAGAGGTTTTAGAGACTTTTAGCTTTACAACAGGGGTTATAATACCTATAATCCCGTGGACGGATAAAAAATAAACAAAGGAGGATTGAATCATGCGTATGAGAAACAGGGAAATAGCCAGGAGAAGGCACAGAAGGGACCAGGCCCTAAAGCTTCGTAAGCGCGAGGCGATAGAGGCGGCAAAGAACACAGTCAAGAAGAAGTAATGCCCGAGGGCGCGGCATTCTGGTTGACTGGCCTGCCAGGCTCCGGCAAGACCACGCTGGCGCTTGCGGCAAAGAAAGAGGTGCCGGGCCTTGCAATCCTGCACATGGACGAGATGCGCAGGGTAGTGACGCCCGTGCCGACATATAGCGGCGAAGAGAGAGACCATCTTTACATGGCCCTTGTCTTCGCCGCTATTGTTTTGACCAGAGAAGGCCACGACGTCATAATCGACGCCACTGCCAACCTACGCAGGTGGCGCGACGGGGCGCGGATGCGTATAAAGAACTTCCATGAGGTTTATGTCAATTGCCCCATTGAATTATGCCGGGACAGGGAGAAGTCGCGGGTGGACGAGTTTGCACCGCGCGACGTATACAAAAAGGGCGAGGCTGGCTGGCCGGTGCCGGGCGTGAACGTCCCTTACGAGGAGCCACTCTCCCCGGAGCTTGCAATAGACTGCGGCAGGTTGACGCTAGAGGAGGCCGCATCTGTGCTAGTGGGCTATATAAAGAAAGTGAAACATTAATTCCCCCTTGCCCTTTCCACTCAAGCTTGATAGAATCCTCTGCATGTTATCGAGAATGCTGATAATTTCCGCCACCCTGCTTGTACTGCTCACTGTTACCATTCCCGCGTACGCCGAAGAAAAACCATCAAAGGCCAAGACCCAGAGCGAGCTTCAGAAGATACAGGAACAGCTCAAGGGCGTAAAAAAGCAGGAAAAGGAGGCAGCAAAGCAGGAACGCTCCGTCCTGACCGACCTTGAGCGGATGGACCAGAACCTCGCCCAGAAGCGTGCCGAAGTCAGGAAGCTTGAAGGCAAGCTGAACGGCGTCAGCCAGGAGATCGAGGGCTCGTCGTCCGAGATGGAGAAGTACGGTTCAAAGGTGAAGACGAAGGAGGCCGACCTGGCTAGCAGGCTAAGGGCGATGTACAAGACCGAGCGCACGGGTGGGCCGTGGGTCCTCCTGGTGTCGGGGGACTATGGCTCATTGCTCAGACGGTACAAATACCTCTCCGTAATGTCAAGGCGCGACAAGGCTATGATGGAGGCTTACAAAGGCGACCTTGAAAAAGTTGCCGACTACAACGAAAAGCTTAAGGGCCAGCGCAAGGAATACGATAAGATAAAAAGCGCGCGTGACGCCGAGGCGGAAAAGGTGCAGGCGCAGGAAGCCGAAAAGAAGAAGCTGCTCGCCTCGATAAGGGAGAAAAAAGGCCTTTACGAAGCGATGGCCCGAGAGCTTGAGGAGTCCGGCCGCAGGATGCGCGACCTGCTGAAGCGCCTTGAGGTGGAGAAAAAGGCAAAGCCGGCCCCGGGCAAGCCTGCTGCACCGGCTGTAGTGGTCCCGGCCCTGACGGCAGGGCTTGACTGGCCGGTAACGGGGAAGATAATAAGCTTCTTCGGAAAGCAGAAACACCCGGAATACGATACTTACATCTTCAAGAACGGAGTAGAGATACAGGCTCCGGCCGGTTCAGAGGTCAGGGCGATCGACGGGGCTGTGGTGGCTTTTGCTAGCTTTTTTAAGGGTCTCGGGCTGGTGACTATATTAAGGCATGGCGGAGATATGTATACCGTGTACGCGCACCTGGCGGATGTCCGGGTAAAGGCCGGCGACAAGGTAGGAAAGGGACAGGTTATAGCATCCCTTGCGGATACAGGTTCACCGGCCGGGCCGACACTATATTTTGAGGTCAGGAAGGGGGCCGAGCCCCAGGACCCGGTCAAATGGCTCAAGAGGAAAAAATAAAAAAAATATTCAATTATCGTGTATTATAGGGTATAATTTAAAAATACGGAAAGGCTGGCCCCCGGTTTATAGGGGGCGTCCTTTTGACAGGCAAAACAATGTTGTGCACTAGCGGCCTTGTTGAAACGAGGAGGAGTCGATGAGTTTTAAAGAAAGAGCAAGGAAGAGCGCCCCATGGATACTCGTAGTCATATTCGTAATGGGCGTGCTTATGGGTACCGGCATGGCACGTTACAGCCAGGCCGACAACGAGACATACGATAAACTTAAGATATTCTCTGAAGTCCTGTCATTGGTCCAGAAAAACTACGTGGAGGAGGTCAGCTCCAAGGACCTTATCTACGGGGCCATCAAGGGCATGCTCAACAACCTCGACCCGCACTCATCGTTTATGACCCCCGAAATGTATAAGGAGATGCAGGTGGACACCAAGGGCGAGTTTGGTGGGCTTGGCATCCAGATCGGTGTGAAGGACAGGATGCTTACAGTTATAGCGCCCATAGAAGACACACCGGCATACAAGGCGGGGATCAAGGCGGGCGATAAGATCGTTAAGATCGACGGCGTTGCCACAAAGGACCTGACCCTGACCGAAGCCGTTGAGAAGATGAGGGGCCCGAAGGGCACTGCCGTCGTTATCAGTGTTCTTCGCGAGGACTTCGCCCAGCCGAAGGATTTTAAAATCACAAGGGATATAATAAAGATAAAGAGCGTGAAGTCCAAGATACTGGACAGCGACATAGGTTATGTAAGGATAAGCCAGTTCCAGGAAAAGACGGATGAAGACCTTCAAAAGGCGCTTAAAGAGTTCGATGAAAAGGGCGTGAAGTCCATCATCCTGGACCTCAGGAACGACCCGGGCGGTCTTCTGAACATGGCGGTCGACGTGAGCGGCGAGTTCCTGCCTTCCGGCAAGCTGGTCGTATATATAAAGGGCAGGAATGGCGAAAAAGACGAGTTCTTTACCAATAATTCGGCGCCCCATACGGTCCAGCCGATAGTGGTTCTGGTCAATGAGGGATCGGCTTCGGCTTCTGAGATCGTGGCCGGCTGTCTCCAAGATTGGGGGCGCGCGGTAATCATGGGCACCCAGACCTTCGGCAAGGGTTCGGTCCAGACGGTAATAGGGCTCTCGGACGGTTCTGGCCTCCGGCTGACGACCGCCAAATACTATACCCCGAAGGACCGCTCCATACAGAATACCGGCATAAAGCCCGATATAGAGGTTAAGCAGCCGGAACTCACCGGGGGCAAGAAGAGGGAGACCGATTTCCCGCATATGCTCCGCGAGAAAGACCTTGAAAGGCATCTCGGAAACGAGACCGTGAAGCCGGAAAAGACTGAGGAGCCGAGCAAGGATGGCGCAACCGCTCCCAAGGAGCCCAAGATAAATGAAACACCGGAAAACACCGTACCGCCTGAGCCGATTGAAAGAAGCGAAGAGGACGACTACCAGCTCCAGCGCGCGAAGGACCTCCTGAAGGGCCTTACGATACTGAAAGGTATGCCCGCCGCCCAGCATAAATAGGCATAGGCTGAATATAATCGGAACAGGGGCAAGCATTGCTTGCCCCTTTCTTTTTGTTTTCGTAAAACCTCTTTTTTATTTTTTGCTATACTTAACTGAAATTTCCCCTTGATTTTTATTTATTCTGTGGTATATTTCATTGTCGTTAGCACTCACTATGAATGAGTGCTAATAAAAGTTTATACAAACCAAACATGAAAGGAGAACGAATATGGGATTCAAGCCGTTGGGAGACAGAGTGTTTATCAAGTTTTTAGAGGAGATGGAAAAGACAGCCGGAGGGTTATACATTCCGGACGCGGCCAAGGAAAAGCCCCAGAGGGGCAAGGTTGAGGCCGTCGGCAAGGACGTCGAGGAAGTCAAGGTCGGCGACGTCGTCCTCTTTGACAAGTACTCCGGAAGCAAGATAAATGTAGACAATGAGGATTACCTCATCGTGAAGGAAGAAGAAGTCCTGGGAATAATCTCGTAGTCCAAATTCAAATTCAAGGAGGATGATCACATATGGCAAAGCAGATATTATTTTCGGAAGAGGCAAGGGCCAAAATATTGAGCGGCGTCAACCAGTTGACAAATGCCGTGAAGGCCACCTTAGGCCCCAAGGGCCGCAACGTCGTTATCGACAAGAAGTTCGGCTCCCCGACGATCACCAAGGACGGCGTGACCGTCGCAAAAGAGGTCGAACTGAAAGACCCGTTTGAGAACATGGGCGCCCAGATGTTGAGGGAGGTCGCTTCAAAGACCTCGGACGTAGCCGGCGACGGCACCACGACCGCCACCGTGCTTGCCCAGGCGATCTACCGCGAGGGTTCCAAGAACGTGACCGCCGGCGCAAACGCGATGGACCTGAAGCGCGGCATCGACAAGGCAGTCGAGGCGGTCATCGAAGAGCTAAAGAAGATGTCCAAGCCGACCCAGGACAAGAAGGAAGTCGCCCAGGTAGGCACCATCTCCGCCAACAACGACCCCGCCATAGGCGACCTGATTGCCGAGGCCATGGACAAGGTCGGCAAGGACGGCGTAATAACCGTGGAAGAGGCGAAGTCGATGAGCACGTCCCTCGACGTCGTCGAGGGCATGCAGTTTGACCGCGGCTACCTTTCACCCTACTTCGTGACCGACCCGGAGAGGATGGAGGCGTCACTCGAAGACGCCCTTATTCTCATCCATGAGAAGAAGATCTCCAACATGAAGGACCTCCTGCCCATACTCGAGCAGATCGCGAAGTCCGGCAGGCCGTTCATCATAATCGCCGAAGACGTCGAAGGCGAGGCCCTGGCGACACTGGTCGTGAACAAGCTGAGGGGCACCCTCAACTGCTGCGCCATCAAGGCCCCGGGCTATGGCGACCGCAGGAAGGCGATGCTTGAGGACCTGGCCATCCTGACAGGCGGACAGGTAATATCCGAGGACCTCGGCCTCAAGCTCGAAAACGTCAAGATGACCGACCTCGGCCAGGCCAAGAAGGTCCACGTCGACAAGGACAACACGACCATAATAGAGGGCGCGGGCGCCGCGGACAAGATCCAGGGCCGCGTCAAGCAGATAAAGACCCAGGTTGAGGAGACGACCTCCGACTACGACAGGGAGAAGCTCCAGGAGCGTCTCGCGAAGCTGGTCGGCGGCGTTGCGGTAATCAAGGTTGGCGCGGCCACCGAGACCGAGATGAAGGAGAAGAAGGCAAGGGTTGAGGATGCGCTGCACGCGACCCGCGCGGCCGTCGAAGAAGGTATTGTGCCCGGCGGCGGCGTTGCGCTTCTTCGCTGCGTGCCATGCCTCGACAAGCTCAAGCTTAAAGGCGACATGAAGATAGGCGTGAACATCGTGAAGAGGGCGCTTGAGGAGCCGATCCGTCAGATAGTGAACAATGCAGGCCTTGAAGGCTCCATAGTCGTCCAGAGGGTGCGGGAGATGCCAACAAACGAGGGCTTCGATGCCGCGACCGAGGAGTACGTGGACATGGTGAAGGCCGGCATAATCGACCCGACCAAGGTCACGCGCACCGCGCTTCAGAATGCCGCGTCGGTCGCATCCCTGATGCTGACCACCGAGGCGATGATATCCGACCTGCCGGAAGAAAAGTCCGAGATGGGCGGAATGCCCGGCGGTATGGGCGGCATGGGTGGCATGGGCGGCGGTATGTACTAAAATATCCTTTTGAGGCCCCCCTTCTTAGGGGGGCCTTTTTTCTAAAGGGTAATGGTATGGAAAACCAAAGAAACAACCAAGAGTTCTCGTATTTTCCACGCCGACGTGCGGATATTGCTCCAAGGCCAAAAGGTTTCTGAAGGCGAACGGTATAAAGTTCAGGGACATAGATATATCGAAGGAGCCCGGACGCGGCGAGGGACGTCAAAAGGATAAGCGGCGGCACATCCCGTCCCGGTAATCATGGTCAGGGAGTACCGTAGTCATGGGTTTTGACAAGTCCAAGCTTGAGAGGCTTCTTGGGTTAAAGAAGAAGCCTTTAATAGAGACAGAGGATGCCGGCTGAGCCGCTAATCAGGAATTATTTTTTGTTTGACAAGGATAACAATTTAACTTAAACTTGTTCAAGATTATGTTGCCAATATTAACTATAGATAATAAACAATAAGGGCCCTTAAAGGGCTTTTTTCGTATTCAGGTAGTAGTTGTATAAGATAACAGATATATGTGACGGATGTGGGGTTTGCGCCTCTTCCTGTCCGCTTGACTTGATCGTAAAGGCAGGGGATGCATATGAGATATGCATCGGTTGCAACGTCTGTGGCTCATGCTCCGCCCTGTGTCCCAGGGGAGCAATTAAACGTATATGAAAGGGAGGGGTTTGTCATGGGTGAGAAGTCTTTAAAGGTTACAAGCGGGACGTGGGACGGTGAGGTAATGCAGGCACAGGGTCTGGTCCTGGTGGATTTCTGGGCCGTTTGGTGCGGGCCATGCCAGATGGTCGGCCCGGTAGTCGAGGAGCTTGCCGGCGAATATGAAGGCAAGATGAAGGTCTGCAAGCTCAATACGGACGAGAACCCCGACATAGCAAGCAAATACAGGATAATGGGGATACCGACTTTGATGTTTTTCAAAAACGGCGCCGCGGTTGACCAGGTCGTAGGGGCGGTGCCCAAGGCGCAGTTGAAATCCAAGATAGATTCTCTTCTGTAATAGCCGTTTATTTTAAAGAGAAAAACGTCCGATAAAGCTTTAAGCTGAAAAGAAGCCTTTTTAACTTAGGCACTATGTCGAGAAAAAAGGTGTTTTATGAAAACGGTCGCCCAGAAGATTAAAGATGCAATAAACAGGAAGGGCTTTTCCACGGTAAAGGAATGCGCCCAGACGCTTGGTCTGCCGTATGAGCTTTTAAGGAAGGTCGTCGGGGAAGACCATATACCCAAGGATGAGCAGCTCCTTGTATATGCCAGGAAATTGGGTATCGAGCCCAAAGACCTCCTCTTTACCGCGTACCACCAGAAAGCCCCGGCCGAATTCAAGGAATACTTTGAAAATAAGGTGGTCAGGGAGACGCCGGTCGCACAGAACAGGATACCTTTGATTAATTTTGTCCAGGCCGGCGGCTTCGGCTCGGGCACGGACCAGTATCCCTACCCCGGCGTGGCCGAGGAATATGTCGAGACGGACCTTCAGGGCAGATACCTTTTCTCCATGCGTGTAAAAGGCGACTCGATGGAGCCGCTGTTTTTTGAGGATGAGATCATAATCATCGACCCGGAGATCCAGCCTCAGCCCGGCGACTATGTGATAATCAAGAAGGACGATGAGGAAGAGGCCACGTTCAAGCAGCTGAAAAAATACCGGGGCGTCTGGGTGATGCACCCGCTGAACCCGCGGTTCGAAGACATAGAAATGACCAAGGACATGCGGATAGTAGGCAAGGTCATAAGAAAACAAAGAGACTTTTAGTAACAGCCGCCTTCGGGCGGCTTTTTTTATGTTATAATTGGTTTAAATACAACTGGAGGGGCCAATGCGAAAAATTATAATCTTCTGCCTGATGATGCTTGTCCCGGTTGCTTCGTTTGCCGCTGAAGGCTATGCGGTGCCTGATATTTCAAAGGCCACTATTATTCTTAACGAGAACCAGTATATAGGTGACACTACTCCAGCCACCGAGGTCAATATCAAGACCTACAAAAAACCTGACGGCACCATGGTCAGGGTATACAGCGTGGCTGGACGCATATTCCGGTACGACGTGGATACCAACGGAGCCCTGCCGTATGAATATCGGCTCCTAGACACAGAGGGCAACGGCGTATTCGATACCAAAGAACCCATGGTCGGGGAGATGAAGGTCAAGGAAAAGGGGATGAAGTATTATATAGACCTGGGTGCAGAACCAGGCAAGGAATACCGGTACAATTATGAAAATGTCCCGGAAGCCGAGCCTCAGGGAGAAGAAGCAGCTTCTGATGGGATATCAGATTTACATCCCTCAGTGGGTCCTGGTGAGGTTTAAACAGCCTTAACTGCACAAATAATCAAGGGCCGGCTTTTCAGCCGGCCCTTTTCTTTAAGCAAACCCATATCAGCCCAGTATCGCCTTCAGGTCTTCCTCCGGCGTCGTAATCGGCTTTATCGCAAACTTCTCAACCAGCACGTCCAGCACCGCCGGTGTTACGAACTTCGGCAGGCTAGGCCCAAGCCTTATGTCCTTTATTCCCAGGTACAAAAGCGTCAGGAGTATGCTGACGGCCTTCTGCTCGTACCACGACAGCACCATCGAGAGCGGCAGGTCGTTTACGCCGCAGTTGAAAGCCTTCGAGAGCGCCACCGCAATCTGTATCGCCGAGTATGCGTCGTTGCACTGGCCGATGTCGAGCAGCCTCGGTATCCCGCCTATGTCGCCGAACTCAAGCTTGTTGAAGCGGTACTTGCCGCATGCGAGCGTCAGGATCACGCAGTCCTTTGGCACCGCCTTCGCGAAGTCGGTGTAGTAGTTCCTGCCGGACTTCGCCCCGTCGCAGCCGCCCACCAGGAAGAAGTGGCGTATCGCCTTAGACTTCACCGCGTCTATTACCTTGTCCGCCACGCCCATCACGGTATTCCTTGCAAAGCCCGTCAGTATCGTCTTGTCCTCGCCGTCCGCGTCGAAGCCCGGGGCTGCAAGCGCCGCCTCTATTACCGGCGTGAAGTCCGTGTTTGCCACGTGTGTTACGCCCGGCCATGCCACAAGGCCCGATGTGAATATGCGGCCCTTGTAGCCTTCCTTCGGCTGCTGGATGCAGTTTGTCGTCATGAGTATCGCGCCGGGGAATGCGTCGAACTCCTTTACCTGGTCCTGCCACGCGCCGCCGTAGTTTCCCGCGAGGTGCCTGTATTTTTTAAGCTCGGGGTAGCCGTGCGCGGGCAGCATCTCGCCGTGCGTGTATACGTTTATGCCCTTGCCCTCGGTCTGCTTCAGTAGTTCTTCGAGGTCCTTCAGGTCGTGGCCCGAAACCACTATCGCCTTGCCCTTGAGCGGGTTGATCCGCACCGGTGTCGGGACCGGGTGTCCGTATTCGCCCGTGTTGCCTGCGTCGAGCAGCTCCATGGCCTTCAGGTTCAGCTCGCCCGCCTTCAGGCACATGCCGAGCAGGTCGCCCACCTCAGGTGTCTCGACGTTCAGGAAGTCGAGCGCCTCGTGTATGCCCTGGTACAGCCCGTCGTCCTGCTGCCCCATTATATATGCGTGGTCGGCGTATGCGGCCACACCCTTTATGCCGTAGGTAAGGAGTTCCTGAAGGCCCGCGATATCCTCGCCCAGCCTGGCCTGGCGCCCCGTTATCGATACTGCTTCACCCTGAGCAAGCAAACCGGCCATATCGGATGCCGGGGTGAACGAGGCGGCGCCGCTTAGCGTCTCCGGTGTCTGGCCTGCCTTTTTGCATGCGTCTTCGTAAAGCCCTTTGGACCTGTCGCGCA
>CAWJRJ010000027.1:0-14362 GCA_963845245.1 Nitrospirota bacterium | reverse complement strand
GTTTAGCCTCCATTTGACATGAGATCCGATATGAAAACAATTATATATTAAGCTCAAGAATCTATCAAACGGGCGGAGGTCTAATGACGTCTCTTTTGCCTATAACCGAAGGTTGTGCGGCAAACTCATATTGCAGTATGACCGGTGTAATTTTTCCGATCGGAATGACAGAACTGCTTTCAGGGCAGGAGTTGATTGCTGGCGGAACTTCAAGCGTGGCAAAGAGTTCGCGGCCGTAGCTGGAAAAGCCTGTATGCTTGTGGTGAAGGCGTGGGTGGTTATGCGAATTGATAACCGCCCTTGTGAAGAGCAATAGAAAGACCAGGAAAAGTGATAGCCTTTTTTGCTGCATTTTTAATTATCATTCCGAAACGGGCAAATTGTCAAGAAACTTCTTTTCTGTCGTTAACTCGTCAAACCATAGGCTTGCCGACAACTACGTCAAAAACTGTCCCGTCGTCACGGCCGTCTCTCTTCCAGCGGAGCCTGAAATTGATTATAGTGAACTCCGGCAGGGACGCTGTGTCCAGGTCGGCAATATGGAGCCCGATGCGGGAGTCTACCGTACCGATGACGCGCTCGGTTTCCCAGTCGTCTATGCTCCAGTTCACGTCCGCGGCATCCTGAACTTCAAGGCGCAGTATCATGCCGGCTGGCATCACCTGGCATTTGTTGTTGTAGCGCCAGGGCGCATAATGGCTACCGACTTTGTTGATAATATAGCGCTGTATGGTCTGTGGCGGCATGTCAAATACCCTTCCGTCCATCAGGGAACGACAGAGCTTGACGTATTCCGAATGCGCCCAGACCAGTGGCATGGCGGAACCTGTCGGCCTCCCGAGGCGAAGGCTGCGCTTCGGCAAGTCCTCAGTATCCCATACCTGCTCCGGGATCATACCGCCTTCATTTGCAAACGACTCCATCGCATGCATCAACCTTTCGGCCTCGTCACGTTTGCCTGCCGCAAGCTCATAGTGGGCACGTTCACCGGTTAAAAGCGGCCAGGCACGGCCTATACCGGAACCGTTGAAAGACGAACCGTCTGCATGTTCACCGTACGCGTCCATGTTATGCCTGTGCCAGACCGGGCCGTAAGGGGTTTCCACCTTCAGCATCCCGTCTATCACTTTAATGGTGTTCAGTATACGCGGGTCGTCCGGGCTGCGGAGGCCGAACCGAACGAGCGCAAGGGCGTCCGTGCTTATGGCGTGTTCCTGTTTTGGCACGATACAGTGCCTGGATGTAAATGCGGTCGGTTCTTCCTCCTGAGATATGTGCATATAATAACCGTCCACGTCGAACCTGCGTGCGATATCGGTGCCTGTGGCATATATCCAGTATTCCATACGGGCATTCCAAGCATCCGCCGTCTCGCGCATGAAAGAAGCTGATTCTTCTTCGCCCTGCATCTCTGCAAGCTCCGCCGCCGCAAGCAGCGCAGAGATCTGGACTGCAATCGTAAATGGCGAATAGCCTGCCTGTTCTTCCCACCTGTCCTGTTGAGTTACCGGGCCGTTTTTTAGTATGAACGAAGCCGCCTTCTTTACCATGGGCCAGTACCGGGCAGCCCCGCTTTCATCGATCACCTTCTCCCTGATTGCAATGTCAACCAGCAAGATGGGGAAAGCCGTCTCGTCCATCTGTATGCCGGGCCAATAGGATGTGCCATCCAGCCACATGTTTTGCGGCCAGTGGCCGTCGGCCTCCTGCGTGACACTGAAGTAGTTGAGCGCATCGATTGCAGCATCGCAGGCTCCTGCGGCCAGCAGGCCGACGACAGTCTCGGAGAGGTCCCTGGGCCATACAAGGTGGTATCCTCCAAGGTCGTTGTCGCCTTTTGAAGTCCCCCACGGTATGGAGAGGCTGGCGATTGCACCACCCAGGAAGCGTTTGTCCTCGTGAGCGCTCATTACAGCTGTGCTCACCCGGTACATGTTATGGCCCTTGCCCTCTTTGTCCAGTCGAAGAAGACGTCCTTGCCAGTTTAGCCAGTCGTTGATGTATTTTTCTTTCGCCGGTTCGAAACCGGCGGTTATGCTGGCACGCGCTCGGTTCCCGGCCTCCGCCGGCGTATTGCCAAAGCCTATGGCAATCAGGAAAAGTCCATCCGCCTGATGGACGTCTATCTCGCCTGTCAGCGCGACGTTTCCGTTTTCAGCCTTTGTATATTCCCAGGTCATCTGTGCATTTCGCGTGATGTCCTGCCAGCCGTCGGAGAAGCCCACGAACCCAACGGACCTCTTCACCCACGGCGCAGAGCATGCAACGGCCAGTGCCGTGCCGTCGCGTTCGGCGAAAAGCATCGGCACGCCCTTGTAGTCACCGACCCAGGCCGTGTTGCCATTTCCGTGGTTGGCCAGATGCGGGGCCAGGAGCAGGTACAACTTATAGTTTTCCATACTGGCTGTGAGCGGCGTGAATTTGGTCAGTTGCAGGACCGAATCTCTGAGAGGGTCGGATATTATCTCTTTTTCTATGCGGTAACGTCCCTGTTTGCAGGTGTTGACAAGCCTGTATCCGGGTACGCCGTCCGCCAGATGTTCCACCTTAGATATAGCGTGCCGCTTCTCCTCAGAGAAGAATTCTTTTCCATCCGTGACTATCATTCCAAAATCTCGTGTGCAGGCCTGGTCCAGCCTGGGATAGTATATCTCGTTTATTATCCCGTGGCTCAGAGTGAACCATACGCGGCTCACACGATCGAAAGAACTGCCTATCCCGCTCTTTGCGCTGGAGGTCCAGCGCGGAAGGATGCCGGGCCAGCCGGGCGCAAAAATATCATCAGACATGAAGCCTCCGGATACGGAAGAATAATTTTATAAATTATAACATATGAAGAATAAAAACTTTGCAGAGGCAGGTGGGAGTGTAAACTTCAAAAGGATTTGATAATTAAAAAGCCCCGGATAACCGGGGCTTTTTAATATGTCTATAAGGTAAAACTATCCGAACATCTCGTTCCACTCATCGAAGCGTTTAAGCTGCTCCTCACCGTAATTCACCACCATCTTCCGCACCTTGTCGAGATGCTTCTCCTCGTTCAGCTTGGTCGGGAACTTCGAGAAGAACTTGTCCGCCCAGCAGATTATCTTCTCCTCAAGGGTCAGGGGGATCATGTCGCGCTTTGGAATGGGGAGCTTGTACTTTTCGATGTCGGCAACCGTGAGGCCGACGCCGACGTGCCTTTCGCAAACGAGCGCGTGGCGGGGGTAGCCTTCCTTGTCCATAAGCTCACGGCCAAGGTAGCCATGCTCTATGTAGTCGTGCGGGCCTATGCAGCCGATCTTGGGCGCGTTGACCATGAAGATGCCGATGTCGTGCAGGAGCGAGGCCTCCTCGATGAACTTGACGTCCGGGTTTAGGTGCTTGACCTTCTCCGCCGCCCTGCAGTGCCTTGTCGGCTACTGCGCGGCTATGGGCCTCAAGAAAGAGGTATGTCTTTGAATCCAGATGGTAGTACTTGTGGAATATTGCCTTGATATCCATTAAATGTAAAACTCCTCTACAGGCGGACTATCTCCGCCATTATCTTGTCGGTTAGTTCCAGGACGGCATATGAATTGTATGGCGCCCAGCGTTTGTCGGTCGGGCTTCCGGGGTTTACCAGCAGGACCCGCCCGTGCTGCTTTACAGTTGCATGGTGCGAATGCCCGAAGACTATGCAGTCCACGTTGTCGTTCTCGAATATTGCGAGGACTCGTTCCTCTATGTTTGTCACCCGCCCTGCCCCGTGTGTGATACCGATGCGAAACCCGCCCGCTTCGACTACCTTCTTCTCCGGGTGGTGGTTCGTAATGTCCCAGCCGTCCATGTTGCCCGCGACTGCCTCGACGGGCGCAATCGCCTTAAGCTCCTCGATGACCTCAGGGGATGTTATGTCGCCCGCGTGGAGGATGAGGTCGGCGGTCTTGAGCGCATCGTAAAGGGCCGCGGGGAGTTTGCCCATGCCGTCGACATGGGTGTCTGAGATGCATAATACCTTCATTTGCAGAGCTTGTTTATCAGCATCGAGGCCGCACCGTCGATGGGCACCTCTGTCTGTTCCTTGGTTTGCATGTTCCGAAGTATGGCGGTGCCTTTGGCAAGCTCGTCCTCGCCGACAATCAGCACATATTTTGCGCCGGAACGGTCGGCCTTCTTCATCTGGGACTTCAGGCTAGCCCCGGCATAATCGCGTTCCGCCCATATCCCTGCCTGCCGCAGGTCGTGTACGAGCTTCAGGCCCAGACGCGCAGCCGCTTCACCAATCGCCGCAACGAACAGGACAGGCGCAGCCTGCTTCATCTCGGCCTGCGGCAGCATTAGTATCAGCCGTTCCATGCCTATGGCGAAGCCTATGCCAGGAGTGGGCGGCCCGCCAAGCTCCTCCACGAGGCCGTCGTACCTGCCTCCGGCGGCAACTGCGTTCTGTGCACCTGTCTTGTCGGCAGCCACCATCTCAAATGTTGTGCGGGTGTAATAGTCAAGCCCGCGCACCATCCTGCGATCAATGGCGTATGGTATACCCAGGTCGTCCAGGCCTTCGCGTACCTTCGCAAAATGTGTCCGACAGCCTTCGTCCAGGTATTCTTCCATAGCGGGGGCATCAACCGTGGCTGCCTTGCATCCCGCCGCCTTGCAGTCGAGCGCGCGAAGCGGGTTGGCCTCGATGCGCCTTTTGCAGTCCTCGCAGAGCTGGTCCCTGCGTTCCATAAGGAATGCCTGCAAAGCAGCACGGTACTTGGGGCGGCAGTCCTTGCAGCCGAGAGAATTTATCCTAAGCTCGACTCCTTGGATGCCGAGTGTCTTAAAAATGTCATGCAGCAGCACAAGGACGTCGATGTCTATCGAAGGCTCCGCGACCCCGAGCGCCTCGATGCCGACCTGATGGAACTGGCGCTGGCGCCCGGCCTGCGGACGTTCACGCCTGAACATCGGGCCCATGTAATAGACCTTATTCACCGGATTCGCCGCGTAGAGCTTGTGTTCCACAAAAGAGCGCACCACACCAGCCGTGCCCTCGGGACGAAGCGTTATCTCGTCGCCTCCACGGTCGGAGAATGCGTACATCTCCTTCTCGACGATGTCCGAGGTGGCCCCGATGCTCCTTGTAAAAAGCACCGTATGCTCGATTATCGGCGTGCGTATCTCGGAGAAGCCGTACCTGGCAAAGAGTTCCCGCATAGTTTTCTCAAGCATCTGCCAGCGCGGTGAGTCCGACGGAGTTATATCTTTTACGCCCTTTATTGCCTGTGTAAGCATAAGCTAAAACCGCAACCTTTCTTGAAAGAAAGTTTGCCCCAAAGAACTTCACTTGAAAAGGGCAAAATTACACAAATTGAACAATAGATATTAATGCATTTGGCCTTGGCATGTCAAAGGGATTCTTTTGTGACCACTGCGGCGGCGACTGCGGCCTGGCCGAGAGATATGCAGGCGTCGTTCGTCGGGACCTTGCTGTGCGAGAGTACACGGAACCCGCTTGCCTTCAGGCCGGACTCCACCAGCCCAAAGAGCAGGGCATTCTGGAACACCCCCCCTGAAAGGGCGACGGTATCAAGCCCGGCATTGTCCCTTGCAAGAGCGCATATTTCAAATACCATCGCTGCAACGGTATTGTGGAATTTACCCGCAACCGTGCTTGCCGCCACCCCGACCCGGATATCGACAACGATTGCCCGTACAAGAGGCATCACGTTTATCACTTTGGGACTACTGCCTTCAAGGTAATATGGGTACAGTTCGTCCGTTTCCGCGGCAGCCATTTCTAGTGCGATTGCGGCCTCTCCCTCGAATGTTATCCTGTCACAGATACCTGCAAGTGATGAGACGGCGTCGAACAGCCGGCCCATCCCACACGAAAACGGGCTGTTTATCTTTCTCTCAAGCATCCTGGATACTAGCAGGGCCTCTTCGACTGGTATGCCCGGTTTGAAGGATTCAAAAAGTTTGATGCAGTCCGGGCCGTAGGCCTGGTGCAGGATGGACAGGGCCAACCTCCATGGTTCTCTGACTGCCTTGTCGCCGCCGGGGAGTGCAAGATAATTCAAGTGTGCGAACCGCTCGAATCCGTTATACCCTGCAACAAGGAACTCGCTCCCCCAGGAGTTGCCGTCCAGGCCGTAGCCTGTGCCGTCGAACGCGATACCTATAACTCTGCCGGTCTCGCCGTTTTCGGCCATGCATGATGCGATGTGCGCGTGGTGGTGCTGGACGGGAACAAGCGTCACGTTCTTGTCATAACCTGCTTTGTAGGATTGTGCGAACCGGGTGCTCAGGTAGTCCGGATGCATGTCATGCGATACTATATGCGGCTCTGCTTTGAAGGTGCGCTTGAGGTTCTTTAACGTCTCCTCGAAAAACCCCATAGATTCGAAGTTAGTCAGGTCGCCAACGTGCTGGCTGATGATTGCGTAGTTGTCTTTTGTCAGGCAGAGGGTGTTCTTCAGTTCGCCTCCACAGGCCAAAATATCTGGTAAAGTAGAGGAAAGCTCAATCGGCTCCGGCGCAAAACCGCGCGCCCGCCTAATTAACCTTGGTATGCCTCCAATGACCCTTGTCACCGAGTCGTCCACACGCATGTATATGTCCCGGTCATGTGTCAGGAATTTTTCCGCAAGGCCAGAGAGTTTTTCCGTTGCCTCGGTATTGTCAATAACTATTGGTTCCTCAGAGAGGTTGCCGGATGTCATCACGAGCACCTCGGGCATATATTCAGCCGCAACCTCCGGGTGGTTGAAAAGCAGATGGTGAAGTGGTGTATATGGCAGCATGAAGCCGATGTACCTGTTGCCGGGTGCAATGCCCTCAGGGAGCATACCCGCAGTATCATCCCTTTTATTGAGAAGGACTATCGGTGCAGCGTGTCCTTTAAGAAGGTTCTCTTCCGCCGGTGATACATTGCAGTATTTCTTTATTGTATTGATGTCCCGCGCCATGAGTGCGAAGGGTTTTCTGCTTTTGCGTTTTCTGGCCCGAAGCTTGTTGACTGCAGCTTCATGATATGCGTCGCACGCAAGCTGAAAACCGCCGAGACCTTTTATCGCGACGACATTCCCGGACATTAGCGACTTGATGGTTGAAATGACTGCTTCATCGCCGGTAATGCCGCCTGTAAATTCTACTCTTGGCCCGCACTGTGGGCAGGCCGTCGGCTGGGCATGGAACCTCCTGTCGGCAGGGTCATGATATTCGGCGTCGCATTGGGGGCACATCCTGAAAGCGGACATCGTTGTGAGCGGCCTGTCATATGGTACGCCCTTTATTATGCTGTAACGTGGGCCGCAGTTGGTGCAGTTGATGAAGGGGTAGAGGTACCGTCTGTCTTCAGGGTTATAGAGTTCTTCCAGGCAGTCCGGACATGTAGCAATGTCCGTGGATATTAGCGAAAATCCTTTAGAGGTGGCCTCAGAGAGCCTGATCTCAAACCCTGAATATCCGGCAGGCTCAAGCAACTCGGTCTCGATGGTTTTTATTATGGAGAGAGGCGGGTGGTCTTGTTGAAGTCTTTCGGCGAACGTTTCCGCTCCTGACCCTTCAACCTCAATTGTGACGCCCTTTGAGGTGTTCAGGACGAAACCGGAAAGCCCCCCGGCTACCGCAAGGTTATATACATGAGGGCGGAAGCCGACGCCCTGCACGATACCGGTAACATGTATCCGGGCCCTCTCAGGCATCTGACCGAATAAGGTTGCCCGTAAGCCAGCCGTACCAGCCTTCAAGTCCTTCGCCGGTCCTGCATGAAACCGGGAATATGTCTAGCTTCGGGTTCAGTGAGAGGGAATCCTTTGTCGCCTTGGCTATGTCGAAGTTGGTGTATGGGATGAGGTCTATCTTGTTTATGACAAGGGCTTTCGACTGGTGCCACATCAAAGGGTATTTGAGCGGTTTGTCGTCGCCCTCGGGCACCGAGAGGAGCATCACCTTGCAGTCCTCGCCCACGTTGAATTCCGCCGGGCATACGAGGTTGCCTACGTTCTCCACTATCAGCAGGTCGAGCGACATGAGGTCGAACTCGTCAAGGGCGTTACGCACCATGTTGCCGTCCAGGTGGCATGCGCTCCCGGTATTGATCTGCACCACCGGCACGCCCATTTTCTCGATCCTGTCCGCGTCGGCTGTTGTCGCGACGTCGCCCTCTATTACGCCTATCTTATATTTATCCTTGAGTGCAGCCAGGGTTTTCTCAAGAAGAGTTGTTTTACCCGCACCCGGCGAGGACATGACGTTAATGACAAAGACACCGCATTCCTTGAACAGCCTGCTGTTTTCCGCTGCAATCCTGTCGTTTGCGCCTAATATGTCCGCTACTACCTTTACCTTCATCATACCTCCAGGTCTATGTCTTCAATCTGTAGCTCGCGTCCGGATATTATCTCTATCTCAGGGCTGTCGCAGTGAGCGCAGCAAAAGGCGTAACCGATTATATGGAATGTCCTGTTGCATGACCTGCACCTGGCAGTCAACGGGACATTGTCGACTACGAGGCTGGCCCCTTCCGCTATGCTGTCTTTGGATACAACCTCGAACGCGAACCGGAGCGCATCTTCGACCACCCCTGCCATTTCTCCCACTTTAAGGCGTACGGATGTCACTTTTGTTGCGCCCTCTTTGGCTGCCTGCTCCCTGACGATATCAAGTATGCTTTCGCATATGGAGACTTCGTGCATCCGTTCCTCTGATGTATGGATTAGTTATTCTAAACTTAATGAAATGCCGGTGTCAAGGCGGATTAATGCGTTTTGGGTGTTATCCCAAGCGCTTTAAGCTCTTTCAGCACAAGCTCCATCAACTCGGGGATTTTCGCCTCGATCGTCGGAGTCAGCTCAAGGCCCCAGTCGGACATGTCCTCGGGCTGTATGCCTATTATTACCGCTTCTATCTTCTTACCCAGCGCCTCGGCGATCGCGAATACCTCCACCATCCCTATCTGGTGCAGAGAGGTCTTGTAGGGTACTTTTATGTCGATGTCTTCTGGGGTGAACCGGAATATCGAGCCGGGTGGCTCGGAGGTCTTCAGCGTATCGACGATGATGACATGTTTGTAGCCTTCCATGAAAGGCATGAGGTCCAGCCCGGCAGTGCCGCCGTCCATAAGCTCGACCTCGGGCGGGAACTCGTAAGATGCCTGGAGCCTTTCGATGACCCGTACGCCTACGCCTTCGTCCCTTAAAAGAATATTGCCGACCCCGAGGACCATTACTTTCTTTTCAATGGTCCCGGGGCCGGCGGAAGGTTCGAAATTACTCAATAGTCCTGTTCCCTTGCTTTCTATTTTGACGGCTCTTTGAGCGTATATCCGTCCACCATGGACATAAGGGTTCTGTCCTTGTCGAGTGCGTCCTGTCTCAACACGAAATACAGGTGGACCGCCGAAACTATTATGAGTAGCCACATACCCAGGAAGTGGACTACCCTCGTCACGGGTATGCCGCCAAGCATGGTGTTCACCCACGCGAAGCTAGTCGACAGCCAGCCGGTATACAGCGCGAAGCCGGTTACTGTCATGACTATGATCATGAGGCCCATGAAGGTATAGGCCAGGCCCTGGAGCGGGTTATACCGCTTATAGGGCTTGTGCGAGCTTTTGAGGAACAGGTAGTACATCATAATATCCGGTATGTTCTTCAGGTTACCCGGAAGAGGGAGTAGCTCCTTCCAGTCGGCCGCCTCCTTCGAGTTGAACATAAGGTAGAACCTCATGATGAACCCGAAGATCAGGAAGTAGGCCGCGATGAAATGGAAGAACCTGTTCCAAGCCATTGTCTCAGTGCCACCCGCCATGAACGGGGAGTGGATATAGAAGCCCGTGAATATAAGGAGCGCCATTGATACGACATGCACCCAGTGTTGCAGCCTTATGGGAGCTGTCCAGTGATAGACCCTTTCTTTGGCCATCTCTGCCACCCCCTTTCTCAGGATACCCTGAATTTGTGGATTTCGTTCGTGCCGGGGTCAATCACGTGCACGGTGCAGGCCAGGCACGGGTCGAACGAGTGGACCACCCTCAGTATCTCAAGAGGCTTTTTCGGGTCGACCACCGGCGTACCCACCAGGGCTTCCTCTATCGGGCCGCGTACACCCTTGTCGTCTCTCGGGCAGACGTTCCAGGTGGTCGGAACGACGAGCTGGTAGTTTTTGAGCACCTGTCCTTCAATTGTGTTCCAGTGCGCCAACGCGCCGCGTGGTGCCTCCCATAAGGCTACACCGCTTGCGCTTGTGGGCAGCTCGTACTGCTTGAAGAGTTCGGTCTTTCCAGCCCCCATGTTTGCCGCAAGATCACCGGTCCAAACCAGCATCTGGTCCGCGACCATCTTGGCCTCGAGCGCCCTGGCGGCGATCCTTCCGAGGACCGACAGCAAAACCTCAGGCTTGCCGGCGACTCCGAGCGTTGCGAGTGTGCTGTCGATAAGTGCTTTCGCAGTCGGCTGGCCATGGACATAGGCGACCAGCATCCTCGATAGTGCGCCGACCTCCATCGGTTTTCCGTTCAGCCTCGGCGCCTTCGCCCAGGTGTACTTGTCGTTTGTGTCGTACTTTGTATACTCAGGATCGGTCTCGCCGGTTGCCGGGTTCAGGCCGCTCTTTGATTTGTACCAGCTGTGGCTGACGTCTTCGGTAACCATATTGGCGTCGACCTTCTGGTGGACGAGTCCCTTGTCCGCATATACCGCGCCCCTCGGCAGCAGCCTCTTGTACGGGTCGCGCGTTGCAGGGTCTTCGAAGACGCCCCACGCCAGGTAGTTTCCGTGCCCCTTGCCGATAGCGGCCCAGTCGAGGTAGTGCGGCGCGACCGCAAGGACGTCCGGTATATAGACGTTGTCTATAAATGCTTGCAGCGTCTTTAGCTTGTAAATGAAATGCGCGAGGATGTCCAGGTTCAGCATTGTGTTGACGCCGCCGGGAGGCGAGGTCATGGTCATGGGCATCTTGCCGCCGAAGAGCGCTGAAGCGCTCGCGGCCAGGGCCTGCATCTCAAGGGCATCCAGGTAGTGCGAGACGGCGAGGAGGTTTACCTCGGCCGGGAGCTTGTACGCCGGATGACCCCAGTATGCGTTGGCAAAGGGGCCGAGCTGTCCGGACTCAACGAACGTCTTTAGCTTTGCCTGTACGGCAAGCAGCTTTGGGTCGGATGTCTTCGCCGAAAGCGCAGAGACGACGTCAACATAGTCAAGCGCGGCCAGATGGTAGAACCACAGTATATGAGAGTGGAGGAACTGGCATCCCTCGATCAGGTTCCTGATGATGACGGCGTTCTCCGGCGGAATCACCTTGAACGAGTCTTCGAGGCTCATTGATGCGGTGTGGCCATGGGAGGTGGGGCAGACTCCGCAGACCCTCTGGGTGTACTGCCAGGCGTCACGCGGGTCGCGTCCCTGAAGTATAAGTTCAAAACCCCTGAACAGCGTACCGCTTGTCCATGCGTCTTTGACTTTGCCGCCCTCTATCTCTACCTCAAGCTTGAGGTGTCCTTCTATCCTTGTTATAGGGTCTATCACATATCTGGCCATTTATTCGTCCCCCCCTTTCTTGGAGCCGCCCTTTGTCGCCGAGACGGCGGCGTGCACGATAATACCGGCAGCTGTTGCAATACCCAGGACCTTGCCTACCTTGTCCGCGGAAGTCTCTACCCCGCCAAACCCAGGTACGCTTATCCCCTTGAGTTTTGCGTAGAAGGGGTGGAAATTGTCCGGCCATTTCATGTCGAGACATCCTATGCAGGGTGCGCCTGCCTGGATGCACCAGCTTGCGTTGTCGTTATATCTTATCGTCGGGCAGGGGGCGTAAGTGGCAGGGCCCTTGCAACCCATCTTGAATAGACAGTAGCCTTTTTCCATTTCGGGTGTGCCGAAGGCCTCCACGAACTTACCTGCTTCGAAATAGGACCTGCGCTCGCACTGCTCGTGTATAGTCTTGGAGTAGAACATCTTGGGCCTGGCCTGGTCGTCCAGGTCGGGAAGTTTCTTGAAGAGGAGGTAGTTCATGACCACGCCGATAAGGAGCTTGGGGTCGGCCGGGCAGCCAGGGAGGTTAACGTTTTTGATTCCCATTGGGCCAAGCACTTCAGAGACGCTCTTTAAGCCTGAAGGGTTGGGCCTTGCGCCGGGTATGCCGCCGTTTGTCGCACAGGAGCCTATAGCAACAACCGCCGCAGCCTTGGGCGCCGCTTCCTTGACGATGTCGATCATGTCCCTGCCGGCAATCATCCCGTATCCGGGTTTGCTCGGCATACCGCCTTCGATTACGAGTATGAAACCGCCTGCGTCAACCGCCTTCTTGAGGTTTTCTTCGGCCTGCTCTCCGGCAGCGGCCATGATGGTGTCGTTAAAGTCGACACTTAGGATGTCGAGGATTAGCTCGGCTGGGCCAGGGTTTTTGGCCTTGATGAACATCTCGGTGCAGCCCGAGTCACATGAGAGTGTCAGCCATACTACTGAAGGGCGTTTTGCAGCCGAGGTCACGGCCTCGGCAATCTTCGGTCCGTAGAGTTCAGACAGACCCATCATCGCGGCTGTGGCGCTGCAGAACTTGAGGAAATCCCTCCTGTCAAGCTCGGCAAAACTTCTTAATGATCCTTTCCGCATTATACCTGTTCCCCTTTCTTTGGAATTAATGATGTTAATCCAAAAACAAGCCTATGCGCAAAAGCCTCCTTTCTAGATAATAATAGATTAAGTGTTAAAACACCCGAAAATATAAATTAGTCGGTATAAACCACTGAAAGTTAATCATGTTTTAATACTATTGTCAAGAGTCGCGTTATAAGATTATTAACTTTTTTTATAGTATATGGTTTTGTAGAGGTAAAATACCGCAAAACATACAACTCAAAAATTTGACACACCTAAAAACCTGTTATTTCAATGGATGAATTAAAGTCCTCAAATACAAGAGTCATCAGGGTGTCAAGATAATGACGCAAACTCTTTGCTGTAGTGGATGATTCAGTCTGGCTTCTGTTTGTAACTATTTGATAAAAAAGAATAAAATAATTTTTTTCGTTGTGGCACGCTACTTGCTAAATATAAATAATGTTATTCGGGAAACAATATAGACGCATAACTTGTACTATAAACGAAGGGGGGAGAATTACTATGAAATGTCAAAAATGTGGTGGATTAATGGTTTCTCAGAGGTTTGCAGATTACTTTATAACCTTCTATGGTTGGAAGTGCCTGAACTGTGGGAGCATAATAGACAAGACCATCGTCCAGAACAGGTTGAACGCCGGCAACTTCTGAGCAAATGATACATTAAAGATAATAAGCCTTATGAATGGGCCGGTTTTTCCGGCCCATTTTTTATTATATCCGTAGATTTTCCCTGATATGGATTTTTTACATTGACAATTCTGCGTTTAGTTGGTTCAATTTTAAAGTCAGGTAATTTCCCGTCCATTCAGGGCGATAAACGCCTTTTTTCTCGCAATTTTTGGGGTTTTGAATGCTTTGTCCAATATGTAAAAAAGAAATCGTCTGGGAAGGCAACAAATACCGCCCGTTTTGCAGTGAACGCTGCAAGCTTATAGATTTGGGTGTATGGGCTGACGAGGGTTACAGCATAGCAGGGGGAGATGAAGATGATGAACGTCCAGGCCAAAATGGCTCCGAATAAGATGGAAGCGAGCGGGCTCAGGCGTGGCTTCACTACAGGTGCTTGTGCGGCTGCGGCTGCAAAGGCGGCTGCATATACACTAATCAACGAGAGGCCTGTTGATGAGGTGGAGATAACTCTGCCGGAAGGGTCTAATGCTGTTTTTAAAGTGCATACCGTTGAATATGACCAGGATAGGGCCGAAGTCACTATAATCAAGGATGCCGGAGATGACCCGGACGTGACTGCCGGCGCCGAGATCGGTGCGGAAGTAACCTTTTTTACGACAGGTTTTGGGGTGACGGTAAAAGGCGGGAGGGGGGTTGGTCTTGTTACAAAACCCGGACTGCCGGTTTCGGTCGGGCAGCCAGCGATAAACCCCGTGCCCATGAAGATGATAAAGGAAGAACTATGCAGGGTATTGAAAGAGACGGACTGCCCACTTGGGCTTGAGGCCGTCATTTTCGTACCCAAAGGCGAGGAGCTTGCCCGTAAGACGCTAAATGCCAGGCTGGGGATAATCGGCGGCATATCGATCCTCGGCACCACCGGCATTGTAGAGCCAATTTCCGCAAAGGCCTGGACGGATACCGTGTCAGCGGCTATGAGCGTTGCTAAGGCCTGCGGGATTACCAGTGTGGTATTGACACCCGGCAGGACGAGCGAGACGGCCGCCATGCGCATCTTCCCGGACCTTCCTGTCGAGGCCTTCATTCAGATGGGCGACCATGTCGGATACTCTCTGGCCGACGCAAAAAAATATGGTTTTACGAATGTCGTGATTGTAGGC
>CAWJRJ010000026.1:0-18831 GCA_963845245.1 Nitrospirota bacterium | reverse complement strand
TAAGCCCGAAGGTCCTCGAGATAAACCGCAAGGCGCAGATACCCGAGCCCGGCCCCGGCGAGGTGGTCGTGAAGGTGCGCTCCGCGCTGACATGCGGCACGGACGTCAAGACCTATCTGCGCGGCCACCCGATGATACCGCTGCCGTCCCCGCTGGGGCACGAGTTCTCAGGCGACATATACAAAGCGGGCGAAGGCGTGGACGGGTTCCCGGCGGGCACGCCTATCATGGCGGTGCACAGCGCGCCGTGCGGCGAGTGCTCGTTCTGCAAGATGGGCCGGGAGAACCTCTGCAAGAAGACGATGGAGGAGAAGGTGCTGGGCGCGTACGCCGAGTATGTCCTGCTCCCCGCGCATATCGTGAAGAAGAACCTGTTCATAAAGCCCGACTCGATAAGCTATACCGAGGCCGCGATGCTTGAGCCGCTCTCCTGCGTGGTGCACGGGATGAAGGCGGTCGGACGCGCTGCGGCCGATACCGTGATGATAATTGGCGCGGGCCCGATAGGGCTCCTGCTCACGATGCTCTATAAGTCGAGGGGCGCGAGGGTCATTGTGGCCGGGCGCAGGCTCGAGAGGCTTGACGTCGCGCGCGACCTGGGCGCGGACGTGATCGTGGATTCAAAGGTGGACGACCTGCCCTGGACGGTGATAGAGGCGACGGACGGCGCGGGCGCGGACCTTGTTATCGAGGCGGCCGGAAGCAAGGAGCTGTGGGAGGTGTCCCCGAGCCTTGTGAGAAAGGGCGGCACGGTGTTGCTGTTCGGCGGCTGCCCGTCCGACACAAAGGTATGCTTCGACGCGTCAAGGCTTCACTATGACGAGATTTCGCTCGTAGGGGCGTTCCATTTCACGCCAGCCGATGTCAGGGAGGCGTACGGCCTGCTCGTATCCGACTGGATAGACACCAAGAAGCTCATCTCCGGCTCATACCCTCTCGACCAGCTACAGGTTGCCTTCGACAGGCTGATAAAGGGTGACGGCATAAAGTACGAGATCGTCCCCTGATGGAATTCATGAAAGCCGCCGTACTCTACTCATACACAGACATCCGAATAGAAGACATGCCGGTCCCGGAGATCGGCCACGGTGAGGCGCTGGTGAAGATGCGCGCATGCGGCATCTGCTCGGGCGACGTCATGCCGTGGTACATCGAGAAGAAGGCCCCGCTCGTGCTTGGACATGAGCCCGCTGGCGAGATAGTGCAGGTGGGCGAGGGAGTGACGGAGTTTAAACCGGGCGACCGCGTTTTCATGCACCACCACGCGCCGTGCATGACTTGCCCGCGCTGCAGGAAAGGCGACTATGTCCAGTGCGACACATGGCGGAAAACAAAGATAGTACCAGGCGGCCTTGCCGAGTACGTGCGTGTCCCCGCCGAAAATTTAATGAATGATACCCTCAGACTCCCGGACAACGTGAGCTTCGAGGGCGGCACGCTAGTGGAGCCGCTCGCATGCGTCGTCAAGGGAATGAGGCGCATGGGTGCAGTCGAAGGGGAGACCGCGCTGGTCATCGGCCTGGGCGTGATGGGGATGCTGTTCGTATCGCTTTTGAAGCACGCGGGGATGCGCGTGATTGCGGCGGACATGGTTAAGTATCGCCTTGACAAGGCGCGCGAGTTTGGGGCTGACGAGGTGATAGACGTATCGCACCCCCACCCGGCCTCCCCCGCAGATGGGGAGGAGAGATTAAAGCAGAAGGTAATGGAACTGACGGATGGTGAGGGCGCGTACCGTGTCGTAATTGGCCCGTCCAGCATACGCGCGATGGAGCAGGGGATACCCTGCGCCGCACCCGGGGGCACCGTCCTGTTCTTCACGCCCGCGCCGCCCGGCGAGCTGCTCACCTTCGACCAGAACGCCATATACTTCAAAGACGTCAATTTCGTCCAGAGCTACTCCTGCGGCCCGGACGACACCCGCGAGGCGCTGTCGCTGATTTCAAGCGCGCGTCATCCCCGTGGACAAGATCATCACGCACCGCTTCCCGCTGGAACAGGCAGAGGAGGCATTCCGCTTGACCTCCAAGGCCGGTGAGTCGCTGAAGGCGATAGTAACCATTTAATAAACACGCCCTTACAACCCGGTTTGACAACTTTTACCCTCCGTGGTATACCTCGTAATTAATAAGACCTGAATTTAGAATTAGCAAGGCCCGAAAAGCCAAGCCTCCCGTGAGGGTGGTGCGGAAAGCGACGGATCTTCATTTGAAGATGGCCGAGCTGCCGAAGCAAAAGGCAGTTTCGGCCTTTTTTGTTCAGCCTGGGGGGAGGGGAGACAGATTGCGAGGCGGGAGAGATGAAAAGAGTCCTTTGCTCGTTTCTGTTCCTTTCGCTTTTAGCCTTTTCTCCGGACATCCTCAACGCCTGGGAGGACATAGAGCCGCCACAGGGAGATGAGGATGTGGACTACCGCCAGCTCCCGGGCCACGTGTGTGCCGTAACGGCGGATATAACAGGCGACTGGAAGAGGAGCCTGATAGTGGCGGATTTGAACGGCGACTGCTACTGTATATTCGTGGGAAACGGCGATGGGACCTTCAATAAGCCGACCGCTGCCTCCGCAGGCAAGGGCCCTGTCGAGATGGTAACGGCGGACTTCAACCGTGACGGCAAGACCGACATCGCCGGGGTGAACTACTTCGACAACGACGTTGTCATGCTGTTTGGCAGGGGCGACGGCACGTTCGAATCCAGGGCGCGCTGCGGGGCCGGCACTTCGCCGGTAGCCATTGCTGCAAGCGACTTTAACAGGGACGGGAATACAGACCTTGTAGTCGCGGACCTCAACAGCGGAGGCGTTTCGATACTGTTGAACAGGGGGGACGGAAGCTTCTACCCCGAGAAAGAGTACAAGACGGGAAGTAAGCCGAGGGCGGTGGCGTGCGCGGACTTCAATAAGGACGGTTTTGTTGATATTGCGGTATCCAATTCGGAGGACGGCACGATATCGCTTCTGATGGGCGTGGGTGACGGCACATTCAAGGCGGGCACAACGTACGGCGGCTTTGACGGGCCGCGCACTATAAGGGTTGCAGACTTTGACAAGGACGGTTTTGCCGACCTGGCGGTTGCCGAGTGGATCAGCAAGACCGTATATATCCTCAAGGGAAACGGTGACGGCACCTTCAACCAGATCGGCAGGCCTTTTGCGGGAAGTACGCCAGCGTCCATGGCCGTGGTGGATGTAAACCGGGACGGCTGGGACGATATAGTCGTGTCCAGCGTGAGCGATGGGAACGCAGTGGCCCTGCTGGGAAAGGGGGACTGCACGTTCCAGCCCTGGCGCGAGCTTGGCTCATGGGGTGCGCCGAGGCTGGTCGCGGCAGGCGACTTCAACGGCGACGGGCGACGCGACCTGGCACTGGTCGACAGGTATGGGCATGAGGTCACGGTGATCCAGGCGGGAGAACTGAAGAACGTCGATATAAATGTCAGCGACCCGGCGGCAGGCACGGTCAGGCCCGAACGCGGGTTGTACATGCCTGGTACCGAGGTCACAGTGATGGCCGTGCCGAACCCCGGGTATGCCTTTGCGGGCTGGTTCGGGCATGTGCAGGACCAGAACTCATCGACGACGGTCATAAAAGTGCAATCCGAAGAGACGGTAACCGCAAACTTCACGCCGACACCGGAACAATAAAAACATCATGGCAGTTCTTCAGACGATGTTATGCCCGTGGACGAGCTAATCGCCCACCGTTAAACATTTCCCTTGCATCTGCCGATAAATCATATTATTTTGATTGAATTTCAATCAGGAGAAATTTTCATGCGCACAGCTATTATTGTAATGGTTTTCATTGCACTTTTCGTTTTTGGAAACGCGCCGGTATTCGCCGCGGAGGGCGATACAGGCACACAGCCTCAGGCGGCCACATCGACTGAAGTCCCGGACTTGCCGGCTTGCGGCGATATGCAGGAGTACACATGCCCCAACTGCGGCAAGACGTTCTCATTGGGGCGCCGCGGCGAGTCAGGCGAGACGGTGAAATGCCCGTACTGCGGGTGCGAGGTGTGCAAAGAGGAAAAGGGTATCAGCCTCGGGGCGGACGCAGGGTTTTTCAGCAAGTATGTGTCGCGCGGCCTGAATTATACAGACGCCCCGGTCTTCCAGCCGGACGTCTGGGCGTCGTACAAGGGGTTCACCTTAAGCATCTGGGGCAGCATGGACCTGACCGACAAGAACAGGCTGAGCGGCGATTTCAGCGAGTTCGACTACACCCTCGATTACTCGAACTGCATCGGCCCGCTTTCATACTCCGGTGGCGCAATCTACTACAACTACCTCAACACCAGCGCGAGTGACACCGCCGAGGTCTATGCAGGTATAGGCTATGACATACTGCTGAAGCCGAAGCTGGTGGTCTATTACGATTTCTGGCAGGCGGACGGTTTCTACGGAGTCGCTTCCATAAGGCACAGCTTCGAGTTGCCAGAATTTGTAAAAGGCATCAAGTCTTCGGTAGACCTGTCCGCACAGGTTGGGCTGGGCTCGAGGAACAATAACGAGTTCAACTTCGGCGGCGATAAACACACCGCATTCACGGACTACCTGCTGACCGCGGCCATCCCTGTCTCGCTTACGGATGTCTTCAGCATAAAACCGACTGTGAGCTACTCCTCGGTGCTGGACAGGACCATAAGGACGAAGAGCCGGTTGAACGACAATATGATCTATGGCGGGGTGGTATCGGCAAGCTTTTAAACTGTTGGGGGGTGACGCATGAAGGTCTACCGGATCAAGGACCACTTCCAGAAGGATTTCGGAGAATACGTATTAGGCCCACACGAGCTTGGCAACGAGGTCGGATACATGGCCTGGGGCGAGATCGGGCCAGGGGAAAAGAAGCTCCTGAAGCCGGGAGGCGGCCACGAGGAGATTATAGTTGTGATAGAGGGTGAGGCCGCGCTTGAGAACGGCGGCGGAGTCGTGAGAAGAGGCGAGGCCTTCTACCTGGAATCAGGCGCGAGCATGCACCTTATGGCAGGGCCGGACGGCTGCACATACATATGCGCCGGGGCGCACGTGCACGACCACTCGCACTAGATCAATTTAAGGACTATTCCCACTCGATCGTGGACGGCGGCTTGCTCGATATATCGTAGCAGACGCGGTTGACGCCCTTTATCTCGTTTATTATCCTGCTCGATATCGTACCCAGCAGCTCGTAGGGCAGGTGCACCCAGTCGGCCGTCATGCCGTCCTTGGAGTTCACTGCCCGCAGCGCCACGACGCTCTCATACGTACGCTCGTCGCCCATCACGCCCACCGTCTTGATCGGCAGAAGCACCGCGAAGGACTGCCAGATCTCGCGGTAAAGCCCGGCGCGCTTTATCTCCTCAAGCACTATCGCGTCCGCCTCGCGGAGCACCGCAAGCCGCTCTTCCGTCACCTCGCCCAGTATGCGTATGGCAAGCCCAGGCCCGGGGAAGGGCTGGCGCCATATAAGGTCGTCCGGGAGTCCAAGTTCAAGACCTAACTCGCGTACCTCGTCCTTGAAAAGCTCACGGAGCGGCTCGACAAGTTTCAGCTTCATCTTCTCAGGCAGGCCGCCCACGTTGTGGTGGCTCTTGATGATTGCCGACGGGCCCTTGAAGGAGACGCTCTCGATCACGTCCGGGTAAAGCGTGCCCTGGGCAAGGAAGTCGGTGTTCGCGATCTTCTTCGCCTCGGCGTCGAACACCTCTATGAAGGTGTTCCCGATTATCTTGCGCTTCTTCTCCGGGTCCTCAACGCCCTTCAGGAGGGAGAGGAACTGCGTTACCGCGTCCACGCATTTGAGGTTCAGGCCCATATCCTTGAACGTCTCCTCGACGCGTGCAGCCTCGCCCTTCCGGAGCAGCCCGTTGTTCACGAAGATGCAGGTGAGCTGGTCGCCGACCGCACGGTGCACGAGGGCCGCGGCGACGGTGGAGTCCACCCCGCCCGACAGCGCGCATATAACCTTCTTGTCGCCTATCTGCTCTTTTATGAGGCCGACCGAGTAGTCCACGAACGAGCCCATCGTCCACGACGGCGTGCAGCCGCATATGGGGAACAGGAAGTTCTTGAGGATCTGGGTGCCCTGCGGGGTATGGACCACCTCCGGGTGGAACTGCACGCCGTAGAAATGCCTCGATACGTCCGCCATCGCGGCGGTGGGTGAGTTGTCGGTATGGGCGATAGCCTTGAAACCCTGAGGCATCCGTTCTATACGGTCGCCGTGGCTCATCCAGACGACAGATTTGCCGGTCGCGCCGTCGCCCGTGCCGGCCATGAACTTAAGAAGGTCCGTCTCGTCGTCGATCAGTATCTCGGCCCTGCCGTACTCGCGCTTGGTGGCCTTTGCCACCTCGCCACCGAGCAGGTGTGTCATAAGCTGCATCCCGTAGCATATGCCTAGCACCGGCACGCCAAGCTCCAGATGGTCGACGCCGATAAGCGGCGCGCCCGGGTCGTAGACGCTGGACGGGCCGCCGGAGAGTATTATGCCCTTGGGCTTGAAGGCGCGCACCTTCTCTATCCCGGCGTTGTACGGGAATATCTCGCAGTAGACCTTTGCCTCGCGCACGCGTCTGGCTATGAGCTGCGTGTACTGCGAGCCGAAGTCCAGGACCAATACCCTTTGCTGGTGTATGTCTGACAAGGAAGACCTCCTAAAAAGCAAAAAACAAAATCGAAACCGCCGCCTTTCTTGAAAGAAAGGTGGCACCAAAGAATCTTATGCCGGGGGACGATTATCTCATAAAACGGGCGGGGTTTGCAAGCGGTTCAGGGATTTTCGTCCTTGACCTGCAGGTCGACATTCGGGCCTTGCCCGTCGCGGATCTCCCAGACCAGCTCAAGCATGCTGCCGGGGTGGGTAATCTCGACCTTCTTTGAGCATCCGGCCTCTTTGATATCCGGGATAGCCAGGTGGCCGATCTCGTACCCCTTCTCCTTGAACTCCATGCGTATCGTGTACGAAGAATTGGCGGGCAGGTCGGCCTGGAAGCTGCCGTCCACCTCGCCGAGGGGCGCGTGGTATTTCTCGTCGCCGTCCACAAAGACTACCACGACCTGTTCCTTGTACCTTGTCCCGTACTCGGAGCAGAGCACCCTGCCGCTTATATGGCATGTGAAGGCTGATTTCTGTCTTTTGGTGCTTCCTTTGCGGCCTCAGGGTCCGCCTTTATGACTGGCATCCCGCCGGGCGTCGAGGCGTGCGCGTGCGCAGGGAATATCGCTAAAGCCATTGTAAACATTAAGATAACAGCAAAAAACTTCATTTCGGGCTCCATCGCCTTTAAGTTTAAGTTATATGTAATTTTGTAAGCCATCCTACTCAGCCGCAGCGTAAGCAGAACCCTGTAAAATCAAAACGGGTTTTGCGGCTTCGGGACGATGTCTTAAAAATCACATATACCTTAAACCCGTTGTAACTTCTTTGTGTTACGTTCTTTATAAAGAAAGTAACGATGTAATTCAAGCAAAATTCGTGCCTTATTCGTGCCTTTTCGCCGCCGCCTTAATGAGGAACGGGGCCAGGAGCGTCGTGGCCGCTACGACGAATACGACCGTGGCATACATCGGGGCGTCGAAGATTCCCTGCTTCAGCCCGGCAAGCGCGAACACCAGCCCGACCTCGCCCCTGGGCACCATTGCCGCGCCCGCCGTCGCCTTCACACCGAAGCCGCCTTTAACCCATACCCCGGAGGCGACCTTGGTTATGATGGCGATAAAGGTGAGGGCCAGGGCGAACGTCCAGAACAGGGACGAGCTGAAGTCTATACGGTTTAGGTCTATCGAGACCCCGACCATGACGAAGAAGACGGGTATGAACAGCTCACCTATCGGCCCGATGCTCTTTTCGACCTTTTCAAGGCTTGCCGCGCCCTCTTCCGTGCGCTCCCTCTTTTTCCCGAACAGAGGCTCACCGGCCAGGGCAATGCCCGCCCCGAACGCCCCGATGATCTCCGGCGCACCCAGGCGGTGCGCGACTGCGGACATTATGAACAAAAACGAGACCACGGCGATAAGGACTATCCCGGGCGTCTTCGCGAAGGAGTCAAGCCTGGCAAGCCAGTTACGCAGGTGTGGGCCGAACGAGGGGGCGGCAAGCAGGAACAGGGTAATGAACGCCAGTACTGAAAGCGAAGGCAGCACCCGTATTCCTTCGGACTGGTACCCCATGAGTACTGCCAGGACCGCCACGCCTATGACGTCGTCCATTATGGCAGCGCCAAGCACGACCTGGGCCGCGTGCGTCCTGTGCAGGTTCAGGTCGCGAAGCACCCGGACAGTCAACCCGATGCTGGTCGCGACCAGAGTGCCGCCGATGAACATCGATACGATGCCCGGCAGGCCGAAGAGATAGCGGCAGGCGGCAAAGCCGAAAACGAGCGGGAGCGTGACCCCCGTGACCGCCACGAGTGCGGACTGGCCGCCCACCGAGAACAGGCGTCGCACGTCCGTCTCGAGGCCGACGTTGAAGAGCAGGAAGAGGAGGCCGATGTTCGCAAGGAGTACGAACACGTCCTGGTGGCCGATTAGTCCGAGCAGGCTTGGGCCGATGATGATACCCGCGACGACCTCGCCTATTACCCCCGGGAGGCGCACAAAAGAAAAGCCCTCCGCCAGCACCTTGGCGGACAGGAGGATGAGGCAGAACTTCAGTAAAAACTCGACTGTTTCCATGCAGGAATTATACACAAAAAGACCTGTACGATGCAGGAAATTGTTTAAAACGGCGTTATTTTATGTTATCTTAGATACATGAAAGGTTGTCCCGAACTTATAATAACACCATGTATAACTTGTAACGCGCACGTGATGTCGTTTTTGTGCTACGATGACAGGGGCCACGCCGTTATTACCTGCCCGACCTGCAACACCACCCTTTTCGACAAGGTTTATGACGAGACCTCCGACAAGTTCATTAAGAACCAGCGCAGCTACTACGCCCTCGCGGCGGAGGTAATGCCGGAGTTCGGCGACCTCAAGGCGCCCGGCGACAGGGTCCGTATAGCCGAAGAAGAATCAACGTCAAGCTGACCCGTTTTAGACCCACATATAAAAAAACATCAGGAGGAAGTAATGAAGGAATTGTTTGCGGCTTTTTTTGCGGCGGTAATGATGGTCTCGTTCGTGACGGCGGCGTCCGCGCACCAGATAGGGGCAGGGACGAAGTTCGAGGACCCGGCGTACTGCGGCGGCTGCCACAAGGCGATATATGATGAGTGGATGGGCTCGATGCACGCGAAGTCGTCAAAGACCGGCGACCCGGTCCATGCGGCGGTGCACGACGCATTCATGAAGGCGATGAAGGAGGAGGGAAAGCCCGCCACATACTTCTGCGCAACATGCCACACCCCCACCGCCGACAACATGGCGAAGCTGATGAAGGGCGAGGCCATGCCCGACCCGGAGGACCCGACCAACGCGCGCGGCGTGACATGCTCCTTCTGCCACAAGGTGGATAGTGTCGTGGAGGGCGAGAAGTTCAACACCTACAAAATCACCAGCGGGATAAAGGGCAAGGCGGATACCGGCAAATCTCCGCACGGCGTCACAGCGTCGGACTTCGCGTCTTCCTACCTGATGTGCATGGGCTGCCACGGCAAGATGGTGAACGGCAAGGGCGGGGTGATTTGCAGCGCGGACCAGGAAGGCTACTCCGACTGCCTGAAATGCCACATGACACAGATGGACGGCGCGCCCGCGCCCGGCTCCGCAAAGAAGACCCACGCATTCCACGGGATAAACGGCGGTCACGACCCGGAGATGCTGAAGAAAGGTGCGACTGTCACGCTGGGCACAGAGCTCGGCAAACTGCTCGTCATAGTGAAGAACCCCAACCCGCACTACTTCCCGGCCACGAACCCGATGCGTATCGCGTTTGTGGAGGTGATGATGTTCGACGGGGACGGTACCCGCATATTCACGAACTTCGTGCTAGGAGCCCACCCAGGACCCCCAGGCCCTGTTCATGAAGGTGTTCAAGGCCAGCGACAAAGAGGGCGGCAAGCTGGGCGTGGCATCGTGGGATGCGGACGGCGTTGCGAAAGACACCAGGCTGCGCCAGAACGAGGAACGTGTGCTGACATATGCCCTTGCCACGGACTGCTGTCAAAGCGACGGCGAAGCTCTATTACTGTTTCGTGCCCCAGGCTGCAATAGCTAGCCTTGGGATAAAGCCCGACGGCACGGTGGAGAAGGCGCAGCTGGTGAGTGAGGCGGAGCTGGAGATAGAGTAGCCCTCACCCTAAAGAGGGCCGACACGCGGGTACGGCCCCTACAGCCCCCACCCTGGGGGAGTTATGAATCAACTAAACGGGGACCCGAAAGGGTCCCCATTATTTTTATAATTTGTTCGGCCATATTCTTGAATGGTGGAATACCCGCAGGACTTCCACGACGTTGTTTCGTACCCTGTATGGTACTATGAATGGTGTGCCGGGTATTATCAGTTCACGCGTCCCCTCCACCCTTCCGGGCCTTCCCATTGCAGGGTTATCCGCGAGGAGACCGACAGTATCGATAACCAGAAGGACGGTTTCAACAGCCGCGCCGGGCTTGTCCCGGGCGACGTACGATTCAATCTCGTCCAGATTTTTTTCCGCGCCTCTTGTCCAGCGAACCCGCAAGCTTTGCCTCCCACTTCGCCTTTACCTTGTCGTGTTCTACCAGCCTGCCAGTGTCCGCCTCGCGCATGCCCGCCATAATTTCGCGTACCTGCCATTCGTTAATTTCAAGGTATTCCTCAATGGCGTGGGCGACGATATAGGACTTGCTGCGGGCAAGAGACCTGGCGAAGCTGTCGAGCCTCTCTTTCGTCTGCTCGTCCATCCGTATAGTCAGTGTTGTGCTGCCCATTGCGATAACCTCCCTTGTGTTACATTTTAATACATTGTAACACAAATAGAAGATGGGTGGGAATAAAAAAGGGAACCCGCGTGGGTCCCCTTTTTTATACAGGACCATTTATTTATACTTCAAATCTTTACTGGTTTCACCCCGAGGTCCCAAAGCATCTTTAGGGTAGAAAGATATTGGGACACCTTCTGCATTTCAGCGTTGATAATTCCACTATCTTCAACGGATGTCACACTTGCAGACCAATAATCATCATCTATTGATCGGGTCATATCTTGCAGTAAGTCTTGGTAAGAATGAAGTTGACTGTCAGAGAATTTCCTGATAACAGCATCATCAAGAATGGCAGAAAAACAGCCTTTTCGTTCACCAACAAAAGTCACCGATGACAGTAACCCCTTAAAATACATATTTTCAAGCACTTCGACCACTCTAATATCATGGTCTTCATCCCATATAATAGCATAATCCAAATAATGAGCATTTTGCAAAGGTTGACCGAATTTATCGTGCCATACTACTGCGCGAAGCACCGAATAGTGAGTTCCTCGACCTAAATAGCCCGTGGGGTTTTGTTCATCATGGAGGGTTTTGAAAAAATCAGAATACTTTTGCATGTTTTACTCCTTTCGAGAGTTACTTCGGGTTTTCATCCGCTGGCAGTGGATTTCGTCCACCTACCATATCCGTGATTAAGCTACATGAATAATGTGAGAATGTCAAGAGTGAGCGGGGAATAAATAGCGGCAAATATCATATTTTCTATTACTCGTGTCGAAACCTATCAATCCGCTGGTGGCGGGTTGCAAACCTTGCAAGGTACATACCCTGCCGCACGTGCATCTTTAGCGTTATCAAAAACAACTAAGTTGGCGGGCTTTATCCGTTGCGCCCACACGCACGATGGGTAATGATACTTGTTGGATTTTTTGCTGCCGACATAAGTAGCGGCATGGGCGACGATGGCAACTGAGGCAAGAATCAATAACAAGAAAGCGGCTCGGATCGCAACTCTTCTTATCATGGTCCCCTCCTTATGTTTTGAAATTCCGGATTGGAATGTCAATAATCGACTGCTTGGCTCTAGCTGTGAGTATTATACAGTTAAGTATGAGTAAATCAAGGGACAATAAAACTTAACGGTGGATCCCTCCGCTATGGTAGGAATGACAGACTGGGAAGCGATGCACAGGTTATATCCTTCCTCCGCAGTCAAGATAGTTTAATAAACGGAAAACGCCTCCAAAAACGTATCAGATTTGGGGGCTTTTTTGCGGGAATTTTACGGGAAACGGCCGAAAAATGCACGAATTTGAACATGAGTTTCGGGGTTAAATATTGTTTGCAATCAAAGGCTTATGTGATGCAGGCCATGAGGGCGGGAGGGGCCGAAACTAAGGCAAGGCCATATAATCAAAAAGAAATACGCCAATGTTCCACGTGGAACAATTTTTATTTGTTGAGGTCGAATGATATTTACTTTTTGGTTAAAGCAGATTTTTGACAATTTCCGGCCTGTCGGCTAAACTTAAATACGCATGATTTATAACCGATATATCGAGGGAGGGGCAGTAATATGGGTGTAGCGGTAAGCCTTTACAACGAAAAAATAGACGTTTACGAGCGTGTGCATTACTCCCACGGCGAGGACGGGGAAGAGGTAAACGAGATCCTGACGTGGTTTAAGAAGCCGGACGCGCATATACTCGACCTGGGCTGCGGGACAGGGCTCCATGCAGTGAGGCTCGCCGAGTTGGGCCACAAGGTCATAGGCCTCGACAAGTCCGAGTCTGCCATAGACCACGCGAAGTCGAAGGCCCATGGGAAAGAGAACGTGCGGTTCGATGTTGCCGACATCGAAAACGAGCAGTTCCACAAATACGGCATCCAGGACCTGGTAATCAGCCTCGGCAATACCATATCGCACCTGGGCAGGCACAGCCTGATCCCGCTTTTCGACAAGGTGCGGCGCAACCTCGCGCCCGGCGGCATCTTCACCTTCAACACGATATACTGGGCGACTCCATTCCTTGAAGAACGTGATAGAGCGCGGAACGGACGACGAGATATATGTCACGTGGGAGAGGGAGCTTAAGGAGGACAAGGGCACGGTGCTCTTGAAGGGCCACTTCGTGAACGAGTCCTTCACCCAGGCGATAGAGGTGCAATGCTACAAGATACCGGAGATCGTCACGATGCTGGAGTATGCCGGGTTCGGGTCGGTTAAGTGGTCGAACAGGTTGGATTTCAAAGGCAAGACATACCAGGGAGCAAATACGATATACTACCGTGCCGTGAACGGGCGTTAAAGGAGACGGTCCGAGTAGTCCCTTATCCCATCCAGAATCGTGCCTTCAGCCGAGACGCCCTTCCCCTGCACAAGCACCATGAAGGTGCCCCCCAGAAGCTCGGGGTGGATGAGGTTTCGGATGCCGGACGCGACAGCCGCCATCTCTTCCTGCTCCGCGCCAGTAAGCGCAGCCTCCAGCAGGGTAGCCGCCTTGATCAGGAATGGCGACTGGTACGTGAAGAGCAGCGTTTGAAGGCCCTCGTACTTGCCTGCCATAGAGACCGAGGTGAAGTCCACGTGCGCCGTGATGTCCTGCTCCCCGATGTTCGACAGCGGGTCCTCTGATGTCCTGTGTTCGTGGTAGCAAAGGAACGTCCCCTTCGGCCTTGAAGGGGAATAGTACTCGCGCGCAGGGTAGCCGTAATCCACCGTTATTACATACCCTTTCCTGAGCTTCTGTGAGACGTCCCGCACCCAGTCCAGGGCCAGAAGGTTGACCTCGGTGGTCATACCAGGCTCAAGCCGCATCTGAAGCCTGTTGTAGTACCTGGGGATAAGCCCTGTGGATAAGTTGCCCAGCTCGTTAGTCAAGTCCCCGTTACGGTTGGCTATGTACACCTCTTTGAGGATGTCAGGCTCCTGCTTTACCATATGAAACGGGAAGGCGTCCAGTAGCTCGTTCGAGAAGAATATCCCCTCTATCGGTCCAGGTATATCCTCCACCGACCTGTACCAGTTTATCCTCTTGGCATAATCGCCCAACCGCTCACGCTGCTTTGCCTCCATGCCCGGAGAGTTCTCGATTATGACGTATCTTATGTCGTGCCCCTTGTGGTAGCGGTCCAGGTGTCCAAGGAAGTCAGTTGCGAAAAGGCCCTCGCCCGCGCCCATCTCAACGAAGGTGCAACCGTTCCCGATGGAAGACGACAGCGCGAGTAGCGACCTCCGCGAGCATCCGCCCGTAAATGGCCGTCGCGTGCGAGTTCGTGTAGAAGTCGCCGCGTTTGCCGATATTCGCCCTGCCGGAGCCGTAGTAGCCGTACTCGGGGTGGTAGAGCGCAAGCTCCATGAACCGGGCAAAGGTGATCGGCCCTGCCGTGCGTATCTCTTCCCGGATTATCTCTTCGAGGTTGATTCTCATGCATAATCATATATTCTACCAATTAAACCAAGATTTCATGCAAGTTTATAACCGTCTAAAAAGGCTTTAAAAATTGACAGATATCCGGAATCTGGTATACTTTCCAAATATTATTGATGCAGAATCGGCTGACACTTTAGGGAAAAGGGAGGAATATATGCATCAGGCAAAGGAATTCAAACTCGAAGGAAAACTAAAAGGCATATCCGACAACCAGCTTCAGCAGCACAGGGACACCCTGTACGCGGGCTATGTAGCGAAGCTTAACCTCATAGAAGACGAGATAAAGAAGGCGTCCACCGAGGGCACAAACCCGACCTACTCGCCGCTTGGCGAGCTGAAGCGCCAGGAGATATTCGCCACGAACGGCGTATTCCTGCACGAGGCCTATTTCGGGAACCTGGGCGGCAGCGGCGGCCCGGCCACCGGCAAGGTGGCCGAGATGATAAATGCCAAGTGGGGCAGCTTCGACAAATGGCTTGCAGACTTCAGGGCGGCCGGCAATGGCAGCGCGCGGCTGGGTCGTTATGGCATACAGCTTCAACGACATGAGCATCCACAACTACTCGATGGACGTGCACGACAAGGGCAGTGTCTGCAACACCGCGAACCTGCTGGTCCTGGACGTATACGAGCATGCCTACATGATAGACTACGGCGTAAAGAGGGCCGCATACCTTGACGCCTTCTTCCAGAACATAAACTGGGACGTGGTGAACGAGCGGGTAAAGTATGTAACCGGGGGTATGTAGGAGGCTTCACATGCCGATGACATTGGCCGAAAAGCTGATCAACATGCATTCCGCGCGTGAGGTCCGGGCCGGGGAGCTGACCGTGGTGAAGGTGGACTTTGCCTACGTGCAGGACTGGACCGGGCCCCTGACCGTGGACAAGATAATGGAGCTTGGCGCCGGCCTTGCAAAAACACCCGGACGCGTCGCCGTATTCATAGACCACGCCTCGCCGTCCTATGTCAAAGAGATCTCGACCGGGCATACGAAGCTTCGGGATTATGCGAAGAAGTCCGGCTGCCTGCTGTTCGACATAGGCGAGGGCGTGTCGCACCTTGTGCTGGGCGAGAGGGTGACATCACCCGGCATGCTTATGGTCGGGCGCGGACTCGCACACCTGCCAGGGCGGGGCGCTCGGCGCGTTCGCGACCGGCATGGGCTCAACCGACGTCGGCGTTGCGATGGCAACAGGCGAGACCTGGATGCTGGTGCCCGAGACGATAAGGGTGAACGTTACCGGTCTTTTTCAGCCGGGCGTATACTCGAAGGATGCGATACTTTACCTCATCGGCCAGCTGGGCGCGGCGGGCGCAACATACATGTCGCTTGAGTTCCACGGCGATACGGTGGAGAAGATGAGCATACCGGCGCGGGTCACGATGGCGTCGATGGCGGTGGAATGCGGCGCGAAATGCGGCCTGTTCGAGAGCGACAGCCATACGCTCGACTGGCTGAAGGAGCACGGCCACGAATGGGACTACAAGGAGATAAAGGCGGACTTCGGCGCAAACTACAAGCAGGTGGTCGGGATCGATGCGTCAAAGCTTGTGCCGGGTGTCGCGTTCCCGCACATGGTGGACAACTACAGGCCCATCACGCACCCGGACTGCAGCACGGTCTCCATACAACAGGCATACCTCGGTTCAACGACAAACGGATATTTCGAGGACTTCGAGGCCGCGGCCAAGATACTGAAGGGCAGGCATACCGCACCGGGCACCAGGCTGGTGATAACGCCCGGCACGAAGACCGTATACCGCAAGCTTTTCCAGTCCGGCCTCTCGGACATCTTCCTTGATGCCGGAGGCGTGATAAGCAGCCCGGGCTGCGGGGCGTGCCCCGGCGGGCATGGTGGGATACTGGGCGACGGAGAAAACTGCGTCGCATCTATCAACCGCAACTTCATGGGCAGGATGGGCAACCCGACCTCGTTCGTTTATCTGGCGTCGCCGGCGACCGTAGCGGCATCTGCAGTCGAGGGCAGGCTTGCCGACCCGAGGAAATACCAATGAGCGGCAGGGCATGGAAGTTTGGGGACAATATCAGCACGGACCTTATCGCGGCTGGCAGGTACGCCTACCTTCGCACGAACCTGCCGGAGCTTGCAAAGCATGTGCTCGAGGACGCCCGGGACGATTTCCGCACCGGCGTGAAGCCGGGCGACTTCGTGGTCGGGGGAGCGAACTTCGGGATGGGCTCGTCACGCGAACACGCGCCCACAGTCATCAAGATGGCCGGGACCTCATGCGTGGCGGCGAAGTCGTTCGCGCGTATATTCTTTCGCAACTGCATTAACATCGGCCTACCTGCCGTGGTAGTGGACACGGACAAGATAGACGAGGGAGACGAACTTGAGCTTGACCTCGCAAAGGGTATCCTCAGGGATATCACGAAAGGTATCGAGCTGAAATTCCCTCCGCTGCCGACGGTTATGACGGACATCCTGGATGCAGGCGGGCTGATACCCTACATGAAGGCCAACAAAGGCTTCAAGCTATAATACATGGACAAACCTCTAGAGCTATACTACTACCTGCGCCTCGTCCGTGAGTTCGAAGACAGGCTCTCCAAGATGCACCACCAGGGCAAGATACCGGGCGGCGTGTACTCCGGCCTCGGCCAGGAGGCGCTGATCGTCGGCTCGGTATACGGCCTCAAAAAAGAAGACATCATCTTCCCACTTCACAGAGACCTCGGCGCGTTCCTCGTGAAGGGGCTCGACCCGAACACCCTGATGGCCCAGATACTGGGCAAGAAGACCGGCATGTCCGGCGGCCGCGACTCGTTCCTGCACGCGGGCCTGCTTGAGCTTGGCATATTCGGCTCGACCTCCATGCTCGCGTCTTCGCTGCCTGTCGCATGCGGCGCGGCGCTCAAGTTCAAGATGAAAAAGGAACCGTATGTCGCCGTCTCGTTCTTCGGCGAGGGCGCAAGCTCGCGCGGCGACGTGCACGAGGCGATGAACTTCGCGGGCGTCCAGAAGCTGCCGGTGGTGTTCATCTGCGAGAACAACTACTACGCATTTTCCACGCCGCAGCCGCTCGAGATGGCGATAGAGGACGTGGCGGACCGCGCGGCGGGTTACGGTTTCAAGGGCCACGTATGCAGCGGCAACGACCTGTTCGCGGTCATGCACGAGGTGGGTGAGGCGGTCGAGCTTGCAAGGGCGGGCGGCGGCCCCACGCTTATCGAGTGCAAGACCTACCGGTGGTCGGGCCACAGCGAGCACGACCCGGCCAAGTACCGCGAGAAGGAAGAGCTTATCGAGTGGGAGTCCCGCGACCCCATCCAGCGGTTTGAATTCTATCTGCAGAAGAAGGGGCACGACCTCCCGAAGGTAATCGAGGAGACGGTCGCGAAGGTGAAGGCGGTCGTGGACGAGGCGGTGAAATTCGCCGAGAACTCGCCGGAGCCTGAAGGCCCCGAGGCGATGGATGGCCTCTATGCGACACCGGTGTAATACATGGAACTGACCTACATAAAGGCGATAAACGACGCGCTACGGATTGCCATGCGGCAGGACGAGAACGTCTTCCTGCTGGGCGAGGACATAGGCATTCTGGGCGGCGCGTTCCTTGCGACTGAGGGGTTGCAGGAAGAGTTCGGCCCGGAGCGCGTGTTGGACACGCCGATTTCGGAGTCGTTGATTATCGGCGCGGCCGTCGGCGCGGCGGTGACAGGGCTACGGCCTGTGGCCGAGATGCAGTTCGCCGATTTCATATCATGCGGCTTCGACCAGGTCGTGAACATGGCGGCGACGTTCCGGTATCGGCACGGCGGCAAGTCCGCATGCCCGATGGTGGTGCGCTGCCCGTCCGGAAGCGGTGTACGGGGCGGGCTTTTCCATTCGCAGAACCCCGAGGCATGGTTCACGCGCGTGCCGGGGCTGAAGGTTGTCGCGCCCGCGACCGCGTTCGACGCAAAGGGGCTTCTGATCGCGGCCATACAGGACGACGACCCGGTAATATACTTCGAGCACAAGTTCCTCTACCGGAGGGTGAAGGAGGACGTGCCCGAGGCACAGCTACATCGTGCCGATCGGCAAGGCGGCGCTTCGGCGCGAGGGGCGCGACATCTGCTTCATCACCTACGGCTCCGCCGTGTACCTCTGCCTCGAGGCGGCGGCCGAGCTTGAGAAGGAGGGCGTGCAGGCCGAGGTGCTGGACCTTCGCACGCTCCTGCCGCTCGACAAGGCAAAGATACTGGAATGCGCGCAGAAAGACGGGCAAGGTGCTGATCGTCCATGAGGACAGGCTGACCGGCGGCATAGGCGGCGAGGTCGCGGCCATCATAGCGGAGAACGCCTTCGAGTACCTCGATGCGCCGATTGTAAGCGCGTGGCCGCGAAGGACACGCACAACGCGTTCGCCGGGCCGATGGAGGAGTACATCCTGCCGAACAAGCAGAAGGTACTGGACGCGGCGCGGAAACTGGCGGAGTATTAAAAGCGCCGCCTCTTGAGGCGACCAAAGAACTTTAACTTGGCTTTCTTTTGGTTCTTTTCTTTCTTCTGAAAGAAAAGAACGGTTAAAGGATTTCAAATGACTGACGT
>CAWJRJ010000025.1:0-66287 GCA_963845245.1 Nitrospirota bacterium | reverse complement strand
ATGATTTAGTCGTTTATCATCAAAGGATAATTTCGAAAATTTCTTATCATGACCATTTCGTTCATACCACAAACGTAATGCTATCATCAAACTTTTTCTTTCTTTCTCTTGATGAGTAAGAGAATGACCATAATAATAATTTCTAAATAATTTGAGAAGCTCTAAATCTTTTGTTAGCTTTTTTTCGAAATTTCTAAAACTTTCTTTGTATTTTGAATTTTTCTTGTACCGCTCAAATTTTTTTGCGATTAAATCACCATATTTGCTAGTTCCTAAATTAAAATATTTATCTCTTTTGCCGTAATAAACATTGCTAAGGCATTCAATAGAAAGGGCAAAAAGTCCTAGGTTTACTGGCATAAAATTTACACCCGCCCTTATAGCCATTAAATAATAGGACAAGGCTCTTTTTAGTATTTCCTGTCGCCATTTAGGATAGGATTTATGAGGTAAAGTTTGAGCGACATTTATAAATTTTTTGAATGTATCTTTCTTAAAAACTAAATCGCCTCTACTAAAAACAAATCTTTTATCGGGTCTTTGATAAGGATTTAAAACATCTTCTCCAAAATAAAGGGAAAGCCATGAGAGCAAATTGACATCAACAGCGTCATATTGTTGCCTTAAGACTTTAAGTTCACAACTTGGATTTGGGCTGGTTTGTTCAAAATGCAATTCATAATTATTACCTTGCCATAAAAATGGAATCGTATTTTTGTCACTTAAAATAGATGTATATTTTAGATGTACAATATGTTCGTTAAAATCGGGGCAACCGTTAGAACTATTTATTTGTGCCATATCTTATCCTCGGGTCGATATACGCATAAGTCACATCTGTGATCAGATTGAAGAACACGAAGAACATCGAGCCAAGTTGGATTTACTATCAAGAAAATCCAAAATAAATTTCACTGGTTCAGTTAAGCGTTTGGGCATCAGTCTATATTCTTGCCAAGCCCAAATCTTTTTATCTGCCAAAAATTCACCGCGCTTATGCACTTTCCATATCGTATCTTCTGCGGCATCATTTCTTTGTCCTGTTTTATATTTATAGCCTACCAGTGTGTCAAAACGAGCATTTAACAACGAAGCGAGCATCAAATGATATTTATATAATGCGCCGCATTTATCTATCGGTTTCTTGATAGTTAGTCTTATAAATTTGTTCTCATTGTAGTCAGTCCAATTTGGGCCGGCAATGGACCCTTCATTTTCAAAAGTGCTAATTGAACCTTTATCCTTGGGATTGAGATTAACCTGTTGTATTAGCACTTGATCATTGGACAAAGCTAAGTCCCTCTGAAGAGACATTAATACTTCAAGTAATTCATTATAATCAGGCTTCTTAACAAAAATGACAAACGCATGTTTTTCTGTTTTAAGTATGTTTTCGGGAATATCCATAAAAACGGGATATAGCATGTAATGAAGATATATATAATTTCGTCTTCTGCCATCACTTGAATTGGTTCTTGTTTCTACTAAACGTTTTTTGCACCAATCTTCGGTGATTTCTTGTTCGGCTACATCAGTTATATCTATGGATATCAGAGGAAATCCCGAAGATTTACAAATAAGACATTTTTGCAGTTCAAACTCATGGGTCAATTCTAACTCAATCGCGCCTAAAATAACTGGCTCGTTTTTTATAGATTTACCTATTAATGCTATATCAAACTCGAATTTCATATCGTTTAAAAAATTTGTTTCGTATGGATGCTCTTCTCTAACATCTACCACTTCGCTTAATAAATCACCTGTTAAACTAAAGTCCGATACTCTTGGGTCTCTATATGCCCAAGGAAGTTTTTCGCCAGCCGCAATTAATTTTTTCAAATATTCGATTATTGTCTTCTTCGCTTTCCTATGGGTTGCACTTTCAGAATAAATTCTTTTTTTCTGATTCACTAATTCCCTGATATCGACATGGGTTTTACATGCTCCACAATGCCGAAAATAAGGTCTAATCCGCCTGCCAGTTAATTTTTCTCCCCAACCAACCCATGAAACCCATTCTTTTGTTTGGTCAACGAACGGTCCAACTTTTCGAGCATCGGGGCGGCTTTTTATGTCAATAGCATTTATCTCTTCTTTAAAAAAACCTTGAAGGCTTGCAACGCGAAAGGCTTTTTCCATTTATGCTCCTACCTCTTGCCATATCTAATGCGGGGATCGATATACGCATAAGCCACGTCGGCAATCATGTTGAAGAACACGAAGAACGCGGAGCCGACCAAGACCGTGCCGAGTATCACCGGATAGTCGCGTTTCATGATGCCGTCCAGCGCGTAGCGGCCCAGCCCGTCCCAGCCGAATATCGTCTCGGTAAGCACCGAGCCGTTCAGGTAGCTCCCGAAGTCTATGGCGATGAGCGTTATGACGGGGATGAGTGCGTTCCGCAGGGCGTGCTTGCCCACAACCACAAAGGGCGATAACCCCTTTGCGCGCGCAGTCATGACGTACTGCGCCCCGAGCGCCTCCACTATGCTCATGCGCGTGATACGTGCGATGTATGCGGCGGAATTGAGCCCCAGGGTCGCGGCAGGCAGGGCTAGGTATATGAGAGCGCCGTCACCCATGCCGGACGGCGGCAGCAACGGCAGCCAGAACGCGAACAGGAGCATCAGCACCAGCCCCACCCAGAACACCGGCAGGGATATCCCGGCTAGCGCCATTCCTGAGAACACCTTCTCCATGATGCCCCCACGGTACACGGCGGACATAACGCCCAGAAGCACTCCGAGGTAGTGGCAAGCAGCATCGCCGCCAGGGCGAGTTTGAGGGTGTTCGGGAACTTGATAAGTATGTCTTTTGATACCTCTCGGCGGGTATAGTACGAGCGGCCGAGGTTCCCGTGTGCAAGAAGGCTCAGGTAGCCCACAAACCTTGCCGGGAGCGGTCTGTCCTGCCCGAGTTCCTTCCTTATGGCGGCGATGGCCTGGGGGTCGGCACGTTCCCCCACGAGCCCGAGGGCGGGGTCGCCGGGCACGGCGTTCAAGAGCAGGAATGTTACAAGGGCTATCCCAAGGAGGGTGGGTATGGCAAAGAGCAGCCTTTTGAGGATGTATGAGGCCATCCCTATTTTTTCTCGATGGCTTCGAGGACCATGTCAAGCACCTCAAGCTGCCTGGCGTCGTTCTTGTTTAGCACGCAGAGACACTGCCCCATGGGGAAGACGTCGTGCAGGTAGTTTGCCTCGCGCGCGCTGACGATTATTATCTTCCGACGGTCGATACCGCGGTCTATGGCGAATTTAAGCAGTTTCTTGCCGTCCAGCATCGGCATCTCGAGGTCTATCATCAGCAGGTCGAGCGACTTGTCGATATAGGACAGCGCCTCCACCGGGTTCTGGCAGGTGATGGGGTCGATCTTTGGAAAACGCTCGCGTATGTGGCGTGATATCTTCTTTAAAAACGCGACGTCATCGTCAATGTAAAGCAGCTTTTTCATAGGTAAAAAGTGTATTACTATAAAAGATTAAAGTCAAGGCTTCAGAGTTGTTGGTAACTGGGCAGGCTTATCAGCTTTACCCTGTCCACGACCAGGAGGCAACACTCGACATCCGGCACCCCGAATGCCTCCTGTACCGCGACGGCATAGGCCATAAGCTGCGGGGAGTATGCGTTCATTATATCCTCCTCGGAAAAACCCTCAAGCCCGGTCTTGTAGTCCACTACTGTCGCGCGTCCTCCCTCTATGATGACGAGGTCGGCGGTCCCGCCTATTATGTCCCCGCCCCTTCTCACCAGAAGCGGCAGTTCGAAATACCTTCCCGCGCCTTCAAACAGCCGCATTATGGCCGGGTCGGCAAGCATCCGGGATATCGCCTTTTCAATGTCTTCAAGCAGTTTCTTCCCATCCGCCCCGCCAAGCGCCGTGAACCCGGGTTCCGCCTTTGCAATGGAAGATAGGTCATACGTTCCTGTCTTCCCGTATGATTCGAGCGCCCTGTGCACGATGGTGCCGCGCAGGAACGGGTCGTTCTGGGCGAAATCCCCGGTATGGTCTTCAAGCGGCACTGCCATGCTGCTGGGCGCAAGGAATCTCAGCGCTCCGTCAACTGGCAGAGGGGCAAGCCTTCCGGGCTGCGGCGGCTGGGCTGTGGCAACCGCGTTACCCTCCTCCAGTCCCAGGTACAGACGCGGCGCTTGCGGGATACGTACGCGTCCCTTCCGCAGCCACCTCATCCCCTAAACCTTCATATGTTCCGTAGAGGCTTGCGGGCGCGGCCTGGTTCATGAAATCAAGCCAGGTGCCTTTGGCAGGCTTGCGGGCCTCCCCGATTATCACCAGGTGGTCCATCGCCCTCGTCATCGCCACGTAGAGAAGCCTCTTGGATTCTTCGTAAAGTTCCCTGCTTCTCTATCTCCTTCAGGTGCGTAAACGTGGCGTTCTCACCAAGCAGGCCTTCAGTCCTGATGCCGAGGGTGTGGCCCAGTTTGCCCCTCATCCTCAAGAAGAAAATCGTCGACGGTGTTCCTTGTCCCCCGTGCAGCGCCGGGCAGGAACACCACCGGGAACTCCAGCCCCTTGGCGGTATGCACCGTCATGATGCTCACATAGTCTCCGCCGTCCTGCAGCTCGACGTCGGCGGTGGCCATCTCCGCGTTCTCGCGGTACGCCTTTGCCCACTCTATAAAGCCCGAGAGGCCTGACCCGCCCCTTGCGTCGTAATCGCGGGCAATACCTTTAAGTTTCTCAATGTTCAACACTGCAGACGGCCCACTCGCAAAACCGAATGCAGCAACTGCGCCGGAGTCCCGTATAACCGCCTCAAGGAGGCCGGAGACGCTCTCGACTCCCGCCATCGCCCGCCATCCTTCAAAGAGCCTGTCGGCCCCCGGCCATGGCCTGGCCAGCACGGACGAAGCGTCGCAGTCCGCAAACATCGGCTCAACATCAATATCCGTCAACGAGAAAAGCGGAGACTTGAGCGCAGCCGCAAGCGACAGGAGCTCGGAAGGGTTATCCAGGTACTTTAGTATATTGATCAGCGCCTGTATCTCGTCCTGGAAGAAGAAGCCGGTACCGCCGACCACCTTGAACGGTATCCCTCTTACACGAAGTGCCTTCTCGTATGATTTCAGACCGGCGCGCGAACGGATCAGGACTGCCATGTCACCATATCTCGCGGGACGCGGCCCATTTTTTTCGTATATGGCTGCTCCGAGCGCGGCTGCCACATCTTCGGCGAGCGCGTCGGCCTCTGTACCAATCGATACTAGCCTCAGCGTTACACTCCCTTTTGCACCCGTCCTCGCAGGACGTGACAGGCGGTAGTCATCGATTAGCGGCAGGAATACCTCGTCCACCACCTTCAAAATCTCCGGCGCGGACCTGAAGTTATAATCAAGCTCCGGGAAGTCGCGTCTTGAAGGGTCGATACCCTCCTCCATCTTCTCCTTCAGGACGTCCATTAATCTATAGTTGGCCTTGCGGAACCTGTATATGGACTGCTTCTTGTCACCCACCACAAAAAGCGTCGGGGCCTTCATCCCCTCAGCGCCCGCACCCGCGAACACCTCGGAGTTCAGCCGCTCGACAATACCCCACTGAAGCTCCCCGGTGTCCTGGAACTCGTCCACAAGGTAGTGCAGTTTCCTCTCCTCGACCCGGTTCAAGACCCTGTCCGCATGCGGCCCGTCAAGGAGCCTGTATGCGTATATCTCCAGGTCGTCATAGTCGAGCATACCCTCTGAGTGGTTTGCCGTGGTATAGGCCGTCTCGGCCGCCAGGTAGAGCCGCATGAAGGACGCGAGCGCCTTGGCTGCGGTCATCCCGTCATACGCCTGCGCCAGCTCGTTCACGCTTTCACGTAATTCTCCGTAAAGCGCCTCATGTCCGGCAACAAGCTCTGCGACCTTTTCCTTCAGTTGCGTACCCTTGTAGTCCCCCTTGAGCGCCTCGGTTGCGGCAGTCTTTGTAAAGGGTGACTTTGCCCTGTATTCGAGTTTAGCCGTATAAAAATACTCCGACAGGTATTCGAAGGCTGCGGGAAATTCTTCCGTCTCCTTCATTGCCTGCAACCTCTCAAGGCCCGCAGCCGCAGTCTCCATGCCTGAAAAAGACAGGGCGGGGTACGCATGATACATGCCCAGTATTGCGCCTGCCTCCGCCGCAATGTTCCCGGACATTATTGCCGCCGCCTCGGCTTCATACTTCTTATACGCACCTTCTATATCCGATAAAAGCAGTCGGAACCGCCCAGTTCACTTTCCATCCGGGCGACATGGCCCCTCTTGTCCAGTGCCGACAACAGACAGCCCCTTGATCTTCCCGATAGCCAGACCTGTATCGGAAAGCGCCATGAAGTCTGCCGCAAGACCGTCCTCTTCAGCCCTTTCGACGCATTCGTCAACTGCAGCGATACGCCTTACGGGGATCTCCGAGTCGTCCAGGATCCTGAACTCGGGCGGCACACCTGCTTCGAGCGGGAAGCGTTTCAAAAGTCCAAGACAGAAGGCGTGTATGGTGCTTATGCCGAGCGCGTCCGGCCTGGCCGTGAGTTCCGAGAATATCTCCTCCGGGCTCAGTATAAGTGGAAACGGCGGGTCGGACGGCTCAAGCCCCAGAAGCTCCAGAGTGCTATCACCCTTCCAAGCGGCGTCAGCAAGCACCCTGTAAAGCCGCGCCTTCATCTGTGCGGCAGCCTTCTCTGTGAAGGTTATCGCCGCAATCTCATCCGGGCCCGCACCGGCCGCAAGCAGATGCATTACCGGCGCACCAGCACATGCGTCTTGCCCGACCCTGCCGAGGCCGAGAGCAGCACCGACCTGCCGGGCTTCGCGGCCCTTATCTGCTCAACAATTCTCATCTGGCCTCATCTGGCCTCATCCGCTTCGCTCTCCTCGCCTTCATCCTCGGCCTTGGACTCGCCTTTTCTGCATACCTCTATATACGAGCACGACCTGCATACGAAGGCGTCCTCGCAGTTCGGCGAAAACTCACCCGACATTATGCCCTTTGCGGCCGAGACTGCATCGCCGACACATTTCTCGACCATGGCCTCTATCTCTTCCTGTGACTTCCCCCGTTTCCCTTTAGCCGATCCGGGAAGCAGTTCCTTATCGTAACAGACGACGTCGCGCATCCTGCCGTCTCTGAGGTTGTAATATACAAACCCCGCCGGACGCTTCGCGCCCTCTTTGTCCTTCAGCATATACGCGTAAACCGGCAGCTGGAACTGCTTGCCGAGCGGCTTGCCTTTTCCCGGATATTTCCCGGTCTTGTAGTCCGCCACGATGAAGTTCCCGTCCGCGTCCATCTCGATACGGTCTATCTTTCCGGTCAGTGTTATGGTGCCGCCTTCACCGTCCGGAATTTCAGTTTCGACCTTGTCCTCGATCCCGGATACATGGAAGCTGCCGTCCGATAACTCCGCCTCGGTCTCTATGAACCTTGGCGCGACCTTTTCGATGAACCGGCGTTTGAGTTCGCTGTTGGCAAATGTCTTCGGGAGTTTGTTGAATCTGGTTTCGGCTATCTTCCTCAAGGCCTCAAGCGCGGACGCGCTGTCCTTGATCCCTTCTTTTCCCACCTGACGGTAGAAATCCCTTAGTATATCGTGAACGACGCTTCCGGCCTCATGCGGCGCTATATCTTCGTCCGGCTCCTCGACCGGCGCGCTCTTCAAGACACGCGCCTGGTAATAACGGTAGCGGCACAGTATGTACTCCTCCAGCTCCGTCACGCTGAATCTTCTCTTGTCTGTGGCGGAGAATGACGGCGCTTGTTCGCCGCCTGGATTTTCCACAATACGGGCAAGCGCGGGTATCTTCCGGGACGCCTCCTCAAGCAGCCCCGAAACGCCGGGCCTCGATGCAAACATGGTCAACGTCCGCAACAGCTCATCCGGCCCGAGGACATCATCAGGAGCTGACGGACGGACACACTTTTCCCCTCTCGCAGACGTACCCGGCCTTTATGAACGGCTCCAGGGCCGTGATGTACGGCGATGGCGAGGCGGGGCCCCTGCCGGAATTCTCCGGCCAGGTCAGGACCGCCTTGTCTGCAGACAACATAACTGTCAAAAACAGGCGCGCATCGCGTGTAAGCGATAGACGGCTTGACGGGATACCGAGTGCCGCCGTTACTGCGCCGGCGAAGAATATATCATCGTCGCACAGGCGCGGGCAGTGTGCCATCCGAGAGTCCGCACACGTATATCGCGTCAAACGGCTCCGAAAGTATCTCCTGCCTGCCGAGGACCCGCACGCCCGAAACTGTCCCGTCACCCGTTGAATAACTTATGTCCGACAACAGCTTCTTCAGTACCCTGAGGAACCGTACTCCGTCAATTCCGCCGGGCATAAGGGCGGTATGCTCCTTCAACCTGACCAGCTCCTTCAGAAGCGCCTCAAATGCGGCGCATATCTCCGGCGCATTATCCCTGTACTCCCCAACGGTTTCCGTGAATCCGGCGTCTGTGAGCAGCGTCATGCATTCTCCTGCCCATGCGCCCAGGGTCTTGTTCCCGGTAAACCTCCCGGTAAGCGACAGCAGCTTTTTTAACGGCTGCATAAAAGCAGTTTCACCGTCATACCCCGCTGCCCCTTCTGCCGCCTTCAACCACCTCTGCCTCCCGCCGGTGATCCCATTGCTTCTGGCAAAGGCATCGAAGGCGCCAAGGCTGTTTCCCCCCGCTGCAAGTCTAATGAACTGAGAGGCGAAAACCCTGCGCATCGTCCTGAAGGAATATCTCTCAGCTGGCAACGACAGTATATCTAAAAATGATGCCACTACAGAGCTACGCGTCAGTGGCGTGCCCTGCGATATGTAAAATGGGATGCCATAGTCCGTGAATGCCTCCCTGATCAACGGAAGGTAGACACCCGGCGAGACAGGGAATACAAGTATCCTGCCGAGTGCAGGACAACTTCCTGCGAGGAATGACTCCTTTATTTCCCGGGCTATAAAGTAAACCTCCTCGGCTGGGTTCAACGCTCCCGCCACCGTGATATCCCGGCGTTTTTTGCCCAGCGCGTTTATGGCCTCATAGCTCTTGCGCACGGGCACGCCTTCAAAGAGCGCACCCACAAATGCTTCCACTTCGCAAATATCCGCTTCGAAGCCATCTTCGTGTGATATGTCGCCGCACAGCTCTTTTATCATGGCCGCGGTGCCGCAGTACGGCGAACCTTCCATGGCCGAGGAATCATTGCTCAAACCTGGTGCCTGGACTATCAGATGTGATTCCGGGGCCTGCGAAAGGGCCTTCAACACCCGCATTTCGACAGGGTCCGCATCATAGAGGCCGTCGAGCACTGTCACGCCGAAATCAAAATCAGTCGGCTTTGGCATGTATGAGGCCCTGGCGGCTGACATGTCCACAAAACCGTGTCGTTCAAGCCATGCCTCGTACGATGCCCTTGACCTCCAGCAGGAACCCCAGCGGCAGACTGTCCCGAGCGAACTCCCGCAACCTCCTGTCGTCCGCACCGAATGTATATATATTGTCGAGTGCATCACATACCAGGGGCGCAAGCGAGAGGCCGACCTCCGTGTGCGAATCAAGTTCCGGCATCCGCTGCGCCGCCTTCCGGCACAGGTCCTCTATAACCAGTTCCCTCTCAACCCCTTCCGCCACGCGGGCTTTTGTGGACTGCCGCACCTTCGTGGAAATGAACCTGTTCAGCGCATGGAATATAGGCGGGATGCAGCCCTTGGAGCCGGTCGCCTCTTCAAGGGCCTCAAGGAATAAGACCCTCATCATCCGCACTGCGCGCTCGTTCGGGGCCAGGTATAGAACCCCCCTGAAGTCGTATGGCGGGCCTGGTCGGGCGGCTATAATCTCTTTGAATATCGCCTTCCGGCGTTCCCAGGCGGGCTTGCCGAACGGCAGCAAATGCAGTCTCATCCGTCCATTATAAGCCAAACCCCGCCCCGTTCAAATAAAAAATACTTTTAATTATTCAAGTAGTTTGGTATATTCGCTATTTTAAACGGTCGCAATCAAGGAGAACAACATGGCAAAGCCACTTGTCGGTATAGTGATGGGGTCTGACACGGACCTCTCGATCATGCAGGAAGCGAAGAAGATGCTGGACGAGTTCGGCATACCAAACGTAACGACGGTCGCATCGGCGCACAGGACACCGGCTCGCGCACACGAGTTTGCAACCACTGCGGCCGAGCGCGGCCTCAAGGTAATCATTGCAGGCGCGGGCGGCGCAGCCCACCTCGCGGGCGTCATTGCGGCAAGCACCACGCTGCCCGTAATCGGCGTACCGATTGACTCATCAACTCTTCAGGGCATGGACGCGCTTCTCTCAACGGCACAGATGCCGGGCGGCATACCGGTCGCCACGATGGCCATCGGCAAGGCGGGCGCAAAGAACGCGGGCATCCTTGCCGCTCAGATAGTCGGCACGTTCGATGAGGAAGTTGCGAAGAAGCTCGTCAGGTTCAAGGAAAAGATGGTCGAGGAAGTGGAGCAGAAGGCCAAGGCCGTCGAAGGCCTGATGAACCTGTTTTAAGACCGTACTTTTCTTTCAGGTGAAAGAAAAGTACCAAAAGAAAGCCATTACTTTGTAATAACATTCTTTGGGGGCGCCTTTCTTTCAAGAAAGGTGCGAAGTGAATGTCGCATTCTTTCAAGTGGTGGCGAAAGGGTGACCTCGACGGCTTCTTCGGGCTGTTCGTGGACAACCTCATCCAGCTTATCCTGATTGTCACGCTCTGCACCGGCCTTCTTGGCATGCCCGGCGCGCTCGTCTACGGCAGGATACTGCCCGGCGTCGCGGTCAGCCTGCTGGTCGGCAACATCTACTACGCATTCCAGGCGCGTGCTCTGGTGCGCCGCACCGGCCAGAGTATCGCAACCGCGCTCCCGTTCGGCGTAAATACCGTATCCCTCTTCGCATTCGTCCTTTTCGTGATGTTCCCGGTGGTGAACCAGACGCACGACCCCGAACTTGCATGGCGTGTCGGCCTTGCCGCGTGCCTTGGCTCCGGGCTGATTGAGTTCGGCGGCGCATACGTTGCCGGATGGGTCAAGCGTATCACCCCGCGTGCCGCGCTGCTCTCCACCCTTGCGGGCATAGCCATCACGTTCATCTCGATGGACTTCTGTTTCCGCATATTCAAGGACCCGCTCGTCGGGTTCGCGCCGATGGGCCTGATACTGCTCCAGTACATAGGCCGCCTCAAGCTCCCGAAAGGGCTGCCAGCCGGCTTTGTAGCCGTTGTGGTCGGCACCGCTCTTGCCTGGGGACTGGGACGCATGGACGGCGACGGCCCTTGCGAACTCGCTGCACATCTCGCTTGAGTTTCCCCACCCGTTCATACATGAGCTTGCCGAGGCGACCGGCTCCACGTATATGCTGGCCTTCATGCCTGTCATCGTCCCGATGGGGCTTTTCAACCTGATAGGCTCGCTCCAGAACCTTGAGAGTGCCGAGGCCGCAGGAGACACATACCCCGTCAAGAGCTCACTCATCGTGAACGGCGTCGGCACGATTGCCGCCGCGTGTTTCGGGAGCTGCTTCCCCACCACTATATACATCGGCCATCCCGGCTGGAAGGCGATGGGCGCGGGTGCGGGCTACTCCGTCGCAAACGGCGTAGTGATAACGCTTCTGTGCTGTCTCGGGCTGGTGGGGTTTGCGAGCGCGCTCGTGCCTGTCGAGGCAGGGGCGGCGATACTGCTCTGGATTGGCATAACCATCGCGGCCCAGGCGTTCCAGGCGACTCCGCGCGAGCACGCCCCGGCGGTGGTCGTGGGCTTCTTCCCCGCCCTTGCGGCATGGGGGCTTATCATGCTCGACAACGGCCTGCGCGCGGCAGGTACCGGTATTGGTACATTAGGGCTTGCCCCGCTTGCGGCCCAGTTCCCCATAGCGGGAATGATAGCGCTTGAGCGCGGCTTCATATTTACCTCGATGGTATTAGCTGCGATAACGGTTGCATTGGTGGAGGGGCGGTTCAGGGGCGCGGCGGCCTGGGCGCTCGTCGCGGCGGCTGTCAGCGCGACCGGGCTTATGCACGGGTACGAGATTACTGCCGCAGGCGTGGTGAACTCATACGGGCCTTCAACTACTTGGCCGTTCGTGATTGGCTACTGCATTATAGCTTTTCTGTTTATTATATTCGGCTGGAACGGAAAGCAGAAACAGACAGTATCGCATTAATCAGGGGGTTATTTCTTCCCCGTAATCTGCACCTTGTCCTTCTTGACCTTGACTTCCGGCACCTCTTCCGCGACCGCGTCCGCGACGGCCTCGTAATGCATGTACCCGCCCTTGTGGAGCGGGGTGTCGCCCAGGTCGCGGTCCACGTCCATGCTGGCGACGCAGGGGTAGCTGTGCCAGTACTTCGCCGTCACCTCCACGTTTAATTCCTCGTTCACTTCCTTGCCGATGAGGTTCCTTGCGACGTAATAGGTGCAGCCGCAGGGCGCGCTGGTGATTACCTGCGTATCTATAATCTTGCCGTCCTGCACCTTGATCTTTATCTTCGGCTTGCCGGAACGGAAATGCTTCACGAACTCTGACGACGACCGGCTGGTCCGGCCCGGGGTTGAGCGCGCAGAAGGGTTTCGGGAATGCCGACTCAAGACCCAGGTTGTCGCAAATCTTCTTCAGCCTGGTGCGGATCCACTGGGACAGCCAGGCCGGGTCCTCGCCCGGCACAATTATCGCCTTGCCGCCCGCGTCCTTTGAGCGCTGCGGGAGCGAGAGCAGCAGGTCCTCGTGTATGTGTATCGCAAGCAGGACGTCGTGCGGGGGAAGCTCCTCGGGCAGGTACTCGCCCGGGTCATCAACGTAATACGGAAGCACCGCAGGCAGCAGGATGACGCTTGCTATGTCCTCCTTGAAGTCAACCGGGAACAGCACCGGGTACTTGTCCCGGCAGTGGTCGCAGTCCTTGTCGCATCCGTTGCATATCTGTGCGTAGTCGTTCTTCAGGTGGCCCACCACCCGCTCGGCGAACTGGTCTTCCATCGTCACCGAAAACGGTATGCTTGGGCCGGGCTTAACCTTGTCGTTGCAGACGATCAAAAGCTTCAAAACTTGTTCCTATTCGTTTATTACCTTGAAACTCGTAGTAATCTTGGAGACGCCCCGGAGGTTCGCGGCGACGGAGCAGTACTTGGTCTCGGAGAGCTCGATTGCCTTCTTCACCGCCTCTTCCGTTATGTCCCTGCCGGTCACGACGTACTCAACCTCAATCGACTCGAAATACTTGGGGTATGTCTCGCCCTCAACCCAGTTGCCCTTCACGTTCATCTGGACGTTCTTCACGTTCAGTTTCTTCTTGCGAAGGATGGACACGACGTCCATACCGGTGCAGCCGCCCAGGCCAACCAGCAAAAGCTCCATCGGCCTGCAGCCGGTGTTCTTGCCGCCCACGCCCGGCGCGGCGTCCATGACAAAGGCGTGGCCCGTGCCGGTCTCCCCGACAAACTGCATACCGTCGACAAACTTTACTGTTGCGCTCGCGAAATCAGCCATATCGCAGCCTCCATTTAAATATATACAGCTAGCTAGCCAAAAGTTCTATGACTTATGTCAGCTTCCCATAAAAAAACCGGAGGCCAGAAGCCTCCGATGTCTATTATATCACCAAACCCCGCTTTTCTTTGTTACTTTCTTTTCTCGTGAAAAGAAAGTAAGGTCTTCACTCCGCCAGTTTGCGGATATAGACCTTGTACTCCCCGTCGTCCTCTTCGGCCCCGATGAACTCGTTCCCGGTGCGTTTGCACCAGTCCGGCATGTCCGCAACTATCCCGCTGTCGGTAGCCAGCACCTCGAGCACCTCACCTATCTTCAGCTCCTTCATCTTCTGCGAGGCGTTGAAGATGGGCATGGGGCATGTGAGCCCGAAGCAGTCGAGCGTAACATCGGCCTTTGGGGGCTTTGTCATCCTACTTCCCGTTGGGGTACTTTTTGTAGAAGTCCTCGAGCGCGGACTGGAGCGCCTCTTCCGCCAGGACGGAGCAGTGCATCTTCTGCGCGGGCAGTCCGCCAAGGGCCTCGGCGACTGCCTTGTTGGAGATGGTCTTCGCATCTTCTATCTTTTTGCCGATGATAAGGTCGGTCATCATAGACGATGTGGCTATCGCCGCCCCGCAGCCGAAGGTCTTGAACTTCGCGTCCGTAATGACGCCGTCCTTGACCTTTATATAGAGCCTCATGATGTCACCGCAAGTGGGGTTACCCACGTTCCCTATCCCGTCCGCGTCTTCCATCTCGCCTACGTTGTGCGGTGCCGCGAAATGTTCCATTACCTTAGTGCTGTAGCCTTCCATCTCTCCTCCTAATTTAATTAAATTATTCTTTTCTTTACGAAAAGAAAAGAATCAAAAGAAACGATTATGCCTCAAAATTCTTTGGGCCGCCTTTCTTCTAAGAAAGGCGGGGTCTTACGCTTTTCGACTCTTTACGAAGTCCTCCCACATGGGGGACATGTCACGTAGCCTCTGGACTACTCCCGGCAGGACCTCAAGGACGTAGTCTATGTCCTCTTCGGTGTTCTCCCTGCCGATAGCCATAAGGAGCGAGCCGTGACATATCTCGACCGGCACACCCATGGAGGTCAGGACGTGCGAGGACTTCAGCGCGCGACTGACGTGCAAGCAGAGCCCGACGATGCCGCGATGCCGTTCATGTTCAGGAACAGCAAGCATTGATTCGCCCTCGATAAACTCCATGCTGATGCTTATGTTGCCGGGCAGCCTTTTTACAGGATGGCCGTTGTAGCGGATGTGCCCGATCTTCTCACGGATACCGCCTACCAGCCTGTCGCGCATCGCAGTTATCCTCTGCATGCGTTCCGGGAGCTCGGCCTTCGCAAGCTCGGCTGCCTTGCCCATGCCCACAATGCCGGACAGGTTCTCGGTGCCGGCGCGCCTGCCGCCTTCCTGCACGCCGCCGTCGAATATCGGCAGTATCCTCGTGCCCTTCCGCACGTAAAGCGCTGCAGCGCCCTTTGGTCCATAGAACATGTTCGCCGCCATCGAGAGCAGGTCCACGTTCATGTCGTTCACGTCCACCGGTATGTTGCCCGCCGACGCGACCGCGTCCGTATGGAACACGACGCCCGCCTCTTTGGTTATCTTGCCTATCTCGGCTATCGGCTGTACCGCGCCCATCTCGCCGTTTGCGTGCATCACGCTGACCAGCGTCGTGTCCTTGCGTATCGCGGCCTTTACATCGGCCGGGTTTACCAGGCCGTCACCGTCCACCGGCAGGTACGTCACCTCGAAGCCCTGCTTCTCCAGGTACTTGAAGGAGTAGAGCACCGAGAAATGCTCGATGGCCGAGGTGATAAGGTGCATGCCCTTTTTCTTCAAGCGCGTTGGCCGCGCCCTTTATCGCGAAGTTATTGGACTCCGTCCCGCAGGAGGTGAAGAGTATCTCGTCCTTGTCCGCCCCGATCAGCGAGGCCACCTGCTCCCTCGCGGTAGCAAGCCCCTTTCGCGGCTCCTCGCCGAATGCGTGTATGCTGGCAGGGTTGCCGAAGTGCTGGCTAAGGTACGGCAGCATCGCCGGAAGCACGTCCGGATGCAGCGGGGTGGTGTTGCCGTTGTCCATGTATACAGTTCTCATTGCACAGCCTCCTAAAATACAAACTTCATGCCGCTAAAGCGGCTCTTTATCTCATCCAACACACGCGCCTCGTCCTTCTCATTCCTGGCCTCGAACGTGGCAGAAAGCCTCACATATGCCCCCGCGTCGTCCCAGGGCACGGTGGATATCAGCTTCTCCTTTATCAGGAACTCCGAGAACTCCTCTGCGTTTGCAAACGAGCGCCCGCCTTGCACTCCTTTGGGGGCCTTCACGTACAGGTAGAACGAGCCGCCCGGCATCTTCGCATCGAAACCTACCGACTTCAGCGTCTTCACAAGCGAAGTGAGCCTGCGTTTGTATTTCGCGGTTATGGCGTCGGTTATCTCCGGGTGCGCCAGGGCTGTGCAGCCCGCCTGCTGTATGGCCTTGAACTGGCCGGAGTCGTAGTTGTCCTTTATGTGTGCGAAGGCCGCCACGACCCGCTCGTTGCCCGCAACAAACGCAAGCCTCCAGCCGGTCATGTTGAAGGCCTTGGACATCGAGTGTATCTCTACCCCGACCTCTTTCGCGCCGGGTACTGACAGGAACGAAAGCGGTTTCCCTTTATATACCAGGGCCGCGTATGCCGCGTCCTGCACTACGACCACCTTGTTCTTGCGGGCAAACTCTACCACCTGCTCGAAGAACTCGCGTGTCGCCACGGCGCCGGTCGGGTTGTTCGGGTAGTTGATGTACAGGAGCTTCGCCCTCTTCCTGACATCCGCTGGAATCTTGTCGAGCTTCGGCAGGAACCCGTTCTTCTCCTCAAGAGGCAGGTGGTAGACCTCGCCGCCGCAGTATTTGGTGTGCGTGGCAAGTATCGGGTATCCGGGCACGGACACAAGCGCCACGTCGCCGGGGTTGATGAAAGCATAGGGGAGCATCGCGAGCGCGGGCTTTGAGCCGATGCTGTGCAGCACCTCGGTGGATGAGTCCACCGTTACCTTGTATACCTTCTTCAGGTATGCGGCGGCCGCGTCCTTGTACTCCTGTATCCCGTTGTCGGCGTAGCCCCTGTTCTCAGGCTTCGCGGCCTCGGCCTGGAGCGTCTTCACCACGACGGGGAACGCCATCTCGTCCGGCTCGCCCACGCCCAGGTCTATTATCTCCATGCCGGGGTTTTCTGCCAGGGCAGCGCGCTTCGCCCTCTTTATCTTCTCGAACTTGTAAATCTTCGTATCTTTGCCGAAGGTCTTCCCGCCTATCCTGCCGGAGAAGAGGCCCTGTATGTAGGTCTCAGCCACTGACGATCGCCTCCCGTAATACTCTCAAATTATTAAAACGCCACCTTATTGATTAATGACCCGATGCCTGAGATCCTGACCTCTATCTCGTCGCCCGCCTTCATAGGGCCGATGCCCGGCGGGGTGCCCGTGGCTATCACGTCTCCCGGCAGGAGCGTCATCACCTGCGATACGAACGACAGGAGCGTAAAGGCCGAAAACACCATGTTCGCGGTCGAAGAAGACTGTTTGCGTTCGCCGTTCAAATACGCCTCGACGGTAACGTTGCCGGGGTCGAGCTCGGTCTCTATCCACGGCCCGAACGGCGCGAAGGTGTCGAACGACTTCGCCCTGGTCCACTGGCCGTCCATCTTCTGCAGGTCGCGCGCGGTCACGTCGTTGAAACAGGTATATCCAAGTATGTAGCCCGGCGCGTCCTCGACGGAGACGTGTCCTTGCCTTCTTCCCGATCACCAGCGCAAGCTCGGCCTCGTATTCCAGCTGGCGCGATATGGCCGGGTAACGTATTATCCCGCCCGGCTCAAGCACCGCCGTCTGCGGTTTCATGAATATGATGGGCTCGTGCGGGAGCGGCATCTTCATCTCGGCCGCGTGGTCCTTGTAGTTCAGGCCGCCGCATATTATCTTCGAGGGCATGCTGGGCGAAAGCAGGGACACGTCCTTGAAATCGAACGTGGCACCCGTCTTCTTGCGGCAGAAGAGGTTATCCACTTCATGGATAACACCGTCCTCGTAGATGCCCGAACCCTCTTTAGAGTTATGTAAAAACCTGACAAGTTTCATATTATTTTATCCCAAGTACGTCCTGCATATCATACAGTCCCGGCCCACTCTTTGAGGCCCATATTGCCGCACGTACCGCGCCGCGCGCGAACACGTCGCGGTTCGAGGCCTTGTGCGTTATCTCGATGCGCTCGCCCATCGTGCCGAATATTACGGTGTGGTCGCCGACGACGTCGCCGGTGCGAAGGGTCTGGATGCCTATATCGCCGCGCTTTCGCTCGCCGATGTTCCCGTGCCGCTCGTACACGGCTGACTTGGCAAGCGTGGTCTTGCGCGCCTTCGCCATTACCTCCGCCATCTTCAGCGCGGTGCCCGAGGGCGCGTCCTTCTTGTGGCGGTGGTGCGTCTCCACCACCTCTATGTCGTAGTCCTCGTCCAGCACCGATGCGATATCGGCAAGCACCTTCAGGAGCAGGTTCACCCCGACGCTCATGTTCGGCGCAAGCACGATGGCAGTCTTCTTCGAGAGCTTCTTTATCTCTTTTAGCTGGTCGTCATTGAAGCCGGTGGAGCCTATTACTATGGGCTTCTTCTTGGCCGCGGCGGCCTTCGCGTGTATCAGGCTTGCCTCCGGGAAGGTGAAGTCTATCACCACGTCGCCGCAGCCTATGACCTTCTCCAGGCTGTCTGATATCTCGCAGCCCTTCTTGCCCAGGCCCAGGAAGTCGCCCACGTCCATGCCGAGGATATCGTGGCCGGGCCTCTCGGTGGCGCAGGCGATGTCCGTGCCTTCCGTCTCAATCAGCAGCTCTATTATCCTGCGGCCCATCCGCCCCGCCGCGCCTGTTACTATACAGTTGACCATTTAACCTCCATGGACCCTACTTTTCTTTCGGGTGAATGAAAAGTAGCAAAAGAAAGCCAACTTAACGTTCTTTGAGCCGCCTTTCTTATAAGAAAGGCGGGAACTTACACCAATCCGTACTCTTTCAGCACCCTTGCAAGCTTTTCCTTGTTCGCCTCGCCCATCGGGCAGAGCGGGAGCCTGAACTCCGGCGTTATCTTCCCCATCAGCCCGAGCGCGGTCTTTACGGGTATCGGGTTCGTCTCGTAGAACATCGACTCGTTCAGCGGCTGGAGCTTGTAGTGGAGCCTCCTGGCCTCTTTCATGTCGCCCGCGAAGAACGCGTCGCAGAGCCCCGCCATGTCGGCCGGGGCGCAGTTGGCGGAAACGGATATCACGCCCAGGCCGCCGATTGCGAGCGTCGGCAGGACGGTGAAGTCGTCGCCCGAGAGCACGGCCATGCTGTCGCCGCAGAGCGCGATTATCTCGCTTATCTGCTGGAGGTTCGCCGTCGCCTCCTTTATGCCGACGATGTTCTTTATCTGCGCGCAGCGCGCCACCGTCGCGGGCAGCATGTTCACGGATGTCCGGCCCGGCACGTTGTAGAGGATTATGGGTATGTCGACGGCGTCGGCGACCGCCTTGAAGTGGCGGTACAGGCCCTCCTGGGTCGGCTTGTTGTAATAGGGCGTTATCAGCAGCGCGGCGTCCGCCCCGGCCTTCTTCGCGGCGGCGGTAAGCATTATGGTCTCGTCGGTGGAGTTCGAGCCGGTACCGGCTATGACCGGCACGCGCTTCGCGACGGTCTTCACCGTGAACTCGACCACCTGCATATGTTCCTGGTGGCTGAGCGTCGCCGCCTCGCCCGTCGTGCCGCACGGCACGATGGCGTCGGTGCCTGATGCTATATGCCACTCAATAAGTGCGCCCAGGGCCTGCTCGTCCACCTTGCCGTCCTTAAAAGGCGTTACAATCGCAACCATCGAGCCTTTAAACATTTTCATCCTCCAGAAAGTCTAACCCCACTTTCTTTACGAAAAAGAAAGTGGTCAAAGAAAACGTGCTCTTTAGTAAACTAAAAGTTTCTTGGGCCGCCTTCTTTTCTAAAGAAGGCGGGAATTACAGGAGCGCGCCTTCCTCTATCGCTCCCTGATAGACAAGGACCGCGTCGCCCTCAAGAAATACGTTGTCAAATTCTCTGCCGTCCCAGTCAAAGTATACCTTAAGTTCCGTCCCGCCCCTTGTCATAAGCGTGACCGGCGAGTTTACCAACCCCTTGGCGCCCGCGACCAGTGCCGCCGCGACCGCGCCCGTCCCGCAGGCCTGCGTCTCGCCCTCGACGCCGCGCTCATACGTCCTTATGAGCATGCGGCCCGGGTCAGTCACCTTCGCGAAGTTCGCGTTGGTGCCGTCCGGCTTGAACATGTCGTGGTACCTTGTCGCGGAACCATCCCCGATGACATCCACGGATTCGAGGTCGTCGACGAAATAGACCACATGGGGCACGCCGGTATTTATGAAGCTGGCGGCCTTGTTCACACCGCCTATCGGCACCTCGACATCGGGCAGGTATCCGAATGGCTTCGTGAGCTGCACCTTGACGGTGCCGTCCTTTATCTCCGCCCTGATTATGCCCGCAAGGGTCTCGAAGGAAAGCTCTCTGCCCGCTATGCCGTTCATGTATGCGAACCGCGCCGCACACCTGGAGCCGTTCCCGCACATCTCCACTTCGCCGCCGTCCAGGTTATAGAAACGCCACCTGAAATCGGCCTTGTCCGAGCCTTCTATGAGTATCAGCCCGTCCGCGCCGACACCGTAGTGCTGCCTGCATATCTTCTTTACGAAGGACGGCAGGTCGCCCGAGACTATACCCTGCCTGTTGTCTATTATTATAAAGTCGTTGCCGGATGCGTGCATCTTGGCAAACGGGACCCTGTACATTATCTAAGCCTCAAATTGTAAAGCGCCTTGCCTACTATCTTGTTGAGCGGGTGCTTCCTGTCAAGGAACGGGAAGACCGGGGGCTTTCGGATACCCATCTTTTCAAGCTCGGCCCTCAACTCCTTGTTGTCCCTGTCCAGGGCGAAACCCTTCCAGAATGTCTGGTGTGCCTTCCTCTTGTTGCCCGCAAGCAGGTATACCCGCCCCAGGTTCAGGAAAAGCTCCGGACGGTAGAACTCGATCCGGACCGCCTTTTCGCAGAGGTCGACCGCGTCCCTGCTCCGTTTTTCCACATGTGCCAGGCAATACCCGGTATAGGAGAGGTAGCGGGGTTCAAGGGCATGGAGGTCGAGGGCGCGCCTGAACGCGGACAGCGCCTCCCGGTATTTTTCCCTTTTTAAAAAGAGCATACCCGCCCTGAAATAATCTTCGGCTGCCATCGCTGACTGATCCGGGCCGACGCCGGGTTCAGTGGTCGGGCCGGTTTTGATATCCTCTTCCATACTGAAGGACCGCCTTTCTGGTTTATGCTTGCCCGTCACCTTAGCCTGAGACGGTACAACACTTTTCCTGCGACCTTGTTTATGGGGTGCTGCCTGTCCAAGAACGGGAAAACGGGAGGTTTCCTGAATCCCATCTTTTCGAGTTCCACCCTGAGCGACCGGTTATCCCTGTCCAGGGCCATGCCTTTCCTGAAGGCCAGGTGCGCCTTCTTCCTGTTACCCATTGCAATATATACACGCCCCAGGTTCAAGAAGAGCTCGGAACGGTAGAACTCCATGCTCACAGCTTTTTCGCAGAGGGTGACAGCTTCCCTCACCTTGCCTTCCGCAATCGCCAGACAAAGACCAGTGTACGACATGTACTTGGGCTCTTTGTTTTTTATGTTAAGGGCACGTTTGAATGCAGAGAGCGCCTCTTTCACCTTATCCCTCTTGAGGAGGAACAACCCGGCCTTGAACAGCTCTTCGGCATCCATTTCGGCCGCTGCCGCCCCTCTTTCGCGGGGGAGGGTCCTGTCAAGCTCTACCCAGAGGTCTTTTTCGTCAGGCATAAGAACCGCCTTTCATACTACGACGTCATAAAATCCGGTACTGCTTCGCCGGACACCAGGTCATCGAAGGTCTCACGCCTTCTCACTACGGCGAACCGGCCTCCGGAAACCATAACCTCAGCCACCCTGGGCCTTGAGTTGTAAGTGGAGGACATTGTAAACCCGTACGCCCCTGCGCTCATCACCGCAAACAGGTCGTCTTGCTCCGGTATCTCAAGCCTGCGGTCTTTCGCAAGAAAGTCGCCCGTCTCGCAGATAGGGCCGACCACGTCCGCGACTATTTCTTCCCCGGATGGCTCCCGCCGCCTTACGGGCCGTATATCGTGGTAGGCCTGGTAGAGGGAGGGCCTGATCAGGTCGTTCATGCCTGCGTCCACTATTATGAACTTCTTCTCGCCCGTGTCCTTACGGTACAGCACCTTGGTGACAAGGCAGCCCGCGTTGCCGACAAGCACTCGGCCAGGCTCGAATATCAGCGTGCAGCCGGTCCCGAGGAGTATGGGCCTTATTGCCTTCGCAAACTCTGAGGGGAGCGGGGGGGTCTCATCCAGGTACTTTATGCCGAGCCCTCCGCCGACGTCCAGATATTTTATGGATATCCCCTCTTCCTTCAGCTGGCCCACCAGTTCTACGGTCCTGGTAATCGAGTCCACAAACGGCGATATCTCCGTCAGCTGGGAACCTATGTGCTGGTGTATGCCTATTACGTCTATATTCTTAAGGCCCGCGGCAGTCTTGTATTCCTCCAGCGCAAGCTCGATCGCTATCCCGAACTTGTTCTTCTTTAACCCCGTGGAAATATACGGGTGCGTCCCGGCGTCCACGTCCGGGTTCACCCTGAGCGCGATAGGAGCCTTCACCCCGAGCGAACCTGCGACCCTGTCTATGGCACGAAGCTCTTCTCCCGACTCGATATTGAACATGAGTATGCCGCTCTTGAGCGCGTACTCTATCTCGGCTGCAGTCTTCCCCACTCCGGCATAGACTATCCTCTCAGGAGGCACCCCGGCCCTGAGCGCACGGAACAGTTCGCCCCCGCTGACCACGTCCGCGCCTCCACCCTGGTCGGCGAAGGTCTTCACCACCGAGATATTGGAGTTTGCCTTCATGGCGAAACAAACTATATGCGGGACACCTTCGAAAGCCTCGTCAAATACCCTGAAATGGCGCGAAAGGGTGCTATGGCTGTAAATATAAAAAGGCGTGCCTACGGCGGCGGCAACCTCATCAACCGGGACATCCTCGCAAAAAAGCCGTCCGTCCTGATACCGGAAATCGTCCATAACTCCTCTTTAATCAAGCAAAATTGTGGTCTTTAATTAAAACACAGGCGATGGGCGAGGGTCAAGGGTTTTTTAAACCATGTCGCGGGCCTGAAATAAATAGTTTATGCGCAGTTATATCTATGATAAACTTATAAAGTTAGTTTCTATAATAACCATTGGAACACTCCAAATGGCGCATAACCCAAAGACCCTGGAAACGATCCTTCAGTCTGTCCAGTTCGGGATGATGGTCGTGGGAAAGGACCGCCGAATAAGGATGGTCAACCCTGCTGCCCTGCAGATGATGGGTTTCAGGTCCGAGGAAGATGTCGTCAGACAAAGTATGTCATCAACTGGTGTGCCCGGCGGAAGAAGGCAAATGCCCTATCCTGGACCTCGGACAAAAGGTGGACTTCTCCGAGAAGATACTTCTTTGCAGCGGCGGCGCCAGACTTCCCATCCTTAAATCGGTCAGCAATATAGACCTCGAAGGCGAAACCGTGCTCCTGGAGACTTTTCTCGACATATCGGAGCGGAAGAAGGCCGAGAAAGAAATCGACAAGGCGCACACCTTCACACAAATGGTCATTGAGAGCGTGGCCGAGCCCCTTATGGTCGTGGGCCTTGACTACCACGTCAAGATGATGAACACTGCCGCGCGCGAGTTCTGGGAGAAGGAGCACGAGGATTCCGAGACTCCCTTGTGCTATAAGGTGCTCCACCACCAGGCTACACCCTGCTCGTCGGCAGAAGGGCATGAATGCCCGCTTGAACAGGGTAAGAAGTTCGGGTAAGGCCGTGATAGCCGTCCACGAACATACCCTGCCTGACGGAGAAAGCCGGTTCTACGAGATACTGGCGTCCCCGCTGAAGAACCCGTCCGGGGTTATGGAAGCGGTGATAGAGACTTCGCGGGACATTACGGACCGGGTAAATATGGAAAGGCAACGGTCGGACTTCCTGGCCATGGTTACCCATGACCTGAAGTCGCCATTGACGGTGATCATGGGCTATGCAGAGATGATGCTTGACAAAGGGGTCCACCTCGACGCCCCTCAGGTTGAGGATATGCTGGGCGGCATATACAACAGCAGCAAAAAGTTGTACGGGCTGGTCGAGGACTTTCTCGCATTGTCCCGCCTTGAAAAGCCGGGGGCCGCGCCCAGGTTCGGGATGGTCGACGTTGCCGGACTTTTGACGCGAGGTTGCACACGAAGCGGAGGGCCTGGCCGTTAATGCCGGGCTGAGGTTCTCGATAAAAACAGGCTCCTTGCCAAATGCGCTTCTCGACAGGCGTCTTGTCCAGCGCGCCATATGGAACCTGCTTGAGAATGCTATAAAATTCACTCCCGCCGGCGGCAGCGTGGCCTTGAAGGCAAAGACCGCTGGTATCGGAGACGCCGGTTACCTTGTAATATCAGTTTCTGATACCGGCATAGGCATAACCAAACAGGAAAAAGAAAAGATATTCAACAAATACTACCGCTCACCGAAGACGGCCGGGATAAAAGGGACCGGGCTCGGGCTTGCCATAGTAAAGGCCGTGGCCGAAGCGCATTCGGGCAGGGTCGAGATCGAAAGCAAACCGGGCAAAGGTTCCGTTTTCAGCCTTATACTACCCCTGCGTCATGACCTTCAGGAGGAAATCGCTTGAGCGCTGACGAGCCCGGCAAAAGACATATTCCCACATATGCCTACCTTGTGCCTATTGTCCTGTTGGGCCTTGCAATGTTCGCGGCCCTGGTTATATCTTCCAGGGACGGCAGGAGTATGATGGACCAGTATGTCCCGCTCCAGGACGGGATAATGATCGTCAAGAACGACATTACCCTCTTCCGCCTGTCCATCGAGCACCACTATTTTAATAAAAACGAGCCTAAAAGCGTAGACTGGAAGCGGCTTGATCACGCCGAATTCGCCGCAGACGCAATGGTTAAGGGGGGGAGGGACGGCGAAAACATATATGTGCCCTTAAAGGACCCGGATTTCGAGAGAGAAGTGGCCCTGCTCGATTCAAAGATCGACGAGGTACGCGGGTACGCGAAACAGATGGACGGGCATGAGGGCGAAAATGTGTTTTTGGCGGAAAAGGATGAGGACCTCGACGACGCCCTGGATCGTTCGACAGAACAGGCCAACCGGGCCGAGGCGGCCCTGCATGCCGCAATATTTAAACGCCTCTCGGAATTCAACTATCTCACAAAAGGGCTTATGGCCATGTGCCTGCTATTTACAGCTGGGGTCGGTGCAATTATAGCACGGTTCGGCTGGAAACAATCACAGGACATAACAGACCTTACTGCAGCCGGCGACAAGCTCAGGAAAAACGAACAGGAGCTTTCCTCCGCGCTTGGGCGGGTCATGCTTCTGTCCTCGGCGGTCGAGGCATCCACTGACGTGTTCCAGATTGCAGACATGGCCGGATGCGTAATGTATTCCAACAAGGCCCTGATGGAGGTCTACGGATACTCGCCCGAGGAGTTCCTCGGCCGGCACGTGGGCGTGATGAACGCCGAACCCGAGTTCGCAGGCAAGGTTATCCTGCCGGCCATAAAAGATACCGGGAAGTGGTCGGGCGAACTGATGGTAAAACACCGCGACGGGCACACGTTCCCTATATGGCTCACGACTTCGATGATCAAGGACGAGGCCGGAGACCCTGTGGCAATGGTCGGAGTCATACGGGATATCACCGAAAGGAAGCGCGTCGAAGAAGAGCTTTCAAAATTCAAGTTCATCCTCGACAACGCCGGCGAGGAGGTCTATATGATCGAGCCCTCCGGCAGGTATGCCTACATGAACGAGGCTGCGATGAAGAGCCTCGGGTATTCAAAGTCTGACGTCCCCGACCTGAGTATATACGACATAAACACCGAATTCGACGAGAAGACATGGCTTGAACGTTTTAACAAGCATAAAGTCGAAATGCTTTCGACCGGGAATATACCTCCCATGGAAGTTATACATACGACAAGTGACGGCAAACGCGTCCCCAAAGAAGTTAAACCGGTATTTCTGCAGATCGGAGACAAGGAGTATATCTGCTCCTTCGTGAGGGATATCACCGAGAGGAAGAACCTGGAGCAGTACAGGTCCGACTTCTATGCGATGATAACCCACGACCTCAAATCTCCGTTGACCTCAGTCCTCACCTGCGCATACCTGCTGATCGAGAGGGCCAGGTTTTCCGATGATGATGACAAGACCCTTCTTAATTCGATAAAAAACGGCGGGGAGAAGATGGCAACCCTCGTCGAAGACTTCCTCACCTTCGAAAAAGCCGAATCCGGTAAGCTTGTACTCCACGTCATGCCCAACGACGTTTCGGCAATCCTCTCGGATATCGGTAACGACTTTCGCGCTCTGGCCGACAAAAAAGGGCTCGTTCTGGCGATAGACCCCGGGGATGGTATACCGCTTGTCCCCGTGGACAGGAAGCAGGCCGAGAGGGCCATCAAGAACCTTATAGGAAACGCCGTTGCATATACCCCGCGCGGCGGTCATATCAGCGTAACCGCAAGCACCGTCCAGAAGGAGGACGGCCCGTTTCTTGAGATCTCGGTATCGGACAACGGGCCGGGCATCCCGCAGGAAGAAATCGGCAAGATCTTCGGTAAATACTACCGCTCACCCAAGACCGCCGGCACGAAAGGCACCGGGCTCGGACTTGCCATCGTAGAGGTGGTCGCCAAGGCTCACGGAGGCCGGGTCGAGGTTGAGAGCGAACCTGACAAGGGCTCTACTTTCCGGCTCCTGCTCCCAATGCAAACCTGAGGTCCCTGCCGCAAAAGCTTTTACTTTATCCCTTACGGATGGTAAAATTATCTTATTCAGGGTATTTGCGCCAGAGGACACCGTATGGAACACCAATCATTAAAAGACCGACTGGTCTCGCTACTCACAGCCGAAGACATAGAGAGGCTCCGGCAGAGCGAGGAAGAGAACCGGGCCATCCTCAATAACGTTATAGACGGCATAATAACCATCGACGATAGCGGCAGGATCCTGCGGTTCAACCCCGCCGCCGAGAAGATATTCGGCTACACCCATGATGAGGTAATCGGCCGGAACGTGACCATCCTCATGCCGGAGCCCTACCGGACAGAACATCCTGCCTATTTAACAAACTACCTGACCACGGGAAAGGCGAAGATAATAGGCATAGGCCGCGAGGTGCAGGGCATGCGCAAGGACGGCAGTATCTTCCCTCTTTACCTGGCCGTCGGTGAGATGCGCCTGGACGGGAAGCGTATGTTCACGGGCGTGCTGCGGGATATTTCGGACAGGAAGGCCCTGGAACGCCAGAAAAGCGACTTCTATGCGATGGTCACCCACGACATCAAGTCACCCCTGACGGTCATCATGGGCTACACCGAGATGCTCCTCGAAACTGATAATACGCTGGACGTACGGGCCCAGGAGATGGTGGAGGACATCGGGAGCAATGCAGAGAAGATACTTGGGATGCTTGAGGAGTTCCTCACCATATCCCGTCTCGAATCGGGCAAGTTCGTGACGAACCTTGCCCCCGAGGACATACCCGGCGTCGTATCCTCCGTTTACAAACAGTTCCTCCCTATCGCACAGAAAAAGAACATACGGCTTGAGACCGAGGTCTCAGAAGACATGGGCATTTCCTGCGTGGACCGCAGGTATCTGGGGAGGGCCGTTTCAAACCTGGTACAGAACGCGCTGAAGTTCACGGCTGAGGGCGGTGAGGTACGGATTGTAGCCGAAAAGACGGATGGCTTCTTCGTCATATCCGTTATTGACACCGGCTCCGGTATCCCGGCCGGGGAGCTCGGCAGGATATTCGAGAAATACTACCGCTCTCCCAGCGCATCTTCCGTAAAGGGCACCGGTCTCGGGCTTGCCATAGTCAAGACGATAGTCGAGGCACACGGGGGGCGCGTCGAGGTCGAGAGCGAAGAGGGGAAGGGCTCGACCTTCAGGATATTGATACCCGTCCGGACCACATGCCCGCTTAACGCCTCAAAGACCGAAGCTGCATAATACCTATCTAGTAAGTTTTCTCAATGCAAACAATATCCCCCGTCCAAGGACGAACCAGGGGATGGTGAGCCAGTGGATGGGCCTGGCGTAGCGGATGAAGAACCGAAGGTTTGATTTTATCTTGTTCTTTATCTTGAATGCCGAGAACTCGCCCCCCGAGGTGGCCGAAACCTTGTGCCACATCGTAGCGTCCGGCACGAACAAGAGCTTGTACCCGGCGAGGCGCGCCCGCATCGTCAGGTCTGCATCCTCGGCGTAGATATAATAAGACGGATCAAGTAAACCGACTTTCTCAAGGCATTCCCGGGTGGCAAGCAATGCGCAGCCGGTGACGTAGTCGGTGTACTCCACTGAATTGTACTGCCTCGTGTCCCGTTCCCTGATTCCCCTGTGGGCCGTCAGTCCCTGCCAGAGCTTTACTATCCCGCCCGCATACCATATGAGTTCAGGCTCCCCGGACTTTGGAGGGTAGTAGTATATCATCGGCCCGGAAATGCCCGCATCAGGGTGCGCACGCATCGCGTCCACCATCTTCCTAAGCATGTCGGGCGCAACCACGGTGTCATTGTTCAGGAGCAGGACGTAGTCGGCCCCCTCGGCAAGCGCGGCCCTGATGCCGACGTTGTTACCCTCCGAGTACATGAGGTTCCTGCGGTTCTCTATGACGTGCGCCTGCGGGTAGGCCTCCATCACGGCGAGCGCGGTCCCGTCCTTTGAACCGTTGTCCACCATCACCACCCTGAAGTTGGGGTAGTCCATCTTGTAGAGCGAGCCAAGGCAGTCGAGAGTGTCGGCCTTGCGGTTGTAATTAAGGACGATTATGTAGACCTTTGGGGCGGGCAAGCGGCCTCCGGGAAGCTATTGTTTATTATACAGGCCCAATGCCGCATCTATAAAACCTTCCCACGAGAAACGCCGTTTTTCCAGCTGTATGTTCTCCTTGAACGAGGCCTCTTTGTTCTCCTTGAAGTACCGCACGATTGCGCCTGCCAGGGCACTGGGGTCTTGGGGCGGGACAAGGTAGCCGGTCCTGCCGTGGTCCACCACCTCCGGCAACCCGCCTACATTGGTGGCGATGACCGGCAGGTCGAACACGAAGGCTATCTGTGTGATGCCGCTTTGTGTGGCCGAGAGGTACGGCAGCACGAGGACGTCGGCCGCCGAGAAGTAGTCGGCCACCTGGTCGTTCGCTATATACCGGTCCAACACCTGCACGCTGTCAGCTATCCCCAGCCGCTCTATCTGTTTGATGTACGTGTCCTTGTCCTCGTAGAACTCGCCAGCGACAAGCAGGGTGGGAGTAAACTCTTTTAATACCTCCGGCATCGCGTCCAGAAGGACGGCAAGTCCCTTGTACGCGCGCACGAAACCGAAGAACAGCAGCACCGGCCCGGACACCCCGAGCGCGCGTTTTGCCTCTTCCTTTTCTTTCGGCTTTCCAAATACGTCGTAGAGCGGGTGCGGCGACAGGACAAACTTCGCATCAGGCTTGATGGACAGCAGGTCGCGCCTCACCGCCTCGGACATAACAACAAAATAATCAGAAAGCCCAAAACCGAGCCTGGTGATGAGCATATCCCCCGGACGCTTCTCATGCGGGATGGCGTTATCTATTATTATCATCACCTTGGCGCGGCAGAGCAGCTTCGCTATAAAAAGCGTGACAATGTAGGACGGGCCGAAGAACGGCATCCACCACTTGAGTATTATGAGGTCGGGCTTCTCGCGGGCAATCCGCCATGCGGCGAACGGCCAGTTGAAAGGGTTCAACGGGTCGAGGCTGGGCGTGGAGACGACGTTCACGGGCGGCGCGCCCTCGTCCTCCTGCGTCTTGCCGGGGAAGAGGAACTTGGGGTACTGGCGGATGAAGCGGTGGAATACCACGTCGTGTCCGGCCTTCTTCAGCGACTCGTATAGAAGCGCGAGGAACTGTGCTATCCCGCCGCGTAGCGGATATGCCGGGCCGACGAGAAGGATCTTCATAGAACAGGCAGGAGTTTGTTGACTGCCCCCATTGCGTCCTCGACCGTTATCCTGTCCATGCAGACGGTGGCGCAGGTGGGCTTGAAGCAGCCCTCGCAGTCCTCGCCCGGCGTGATTATCTCACCCAGGCCGTACATCTCGAACTCGTGGCGGTTGAATATGTTATTGAAAAGCACCAGCTTTTTGCCCAGGCCTATCGCGATATGCATGGCCATCGTGACGGCGGTGACGACCAGCTCGCAGCGGTCCATCAGGCAGAAGAAGTCCTGGAGGGAAAACGTTCCGAGGTATGCCCCGCCGCTATCCTTAGCCAGCCGGATGTTCTTTTCATGCTCCTGCTCTCCGCCCAGGAAGAGCGGCCAGTAGCCTGCAGCCTTCAGCCTTTTGGCGAGCTCTACCCAGCGGTCGTCGGCCCAAAGCCTTGTAACCCATCTGCCGCCGCAGCCGGTATTGAGCCCCACCACCCGCGCGCCCTCCGGGATGTCGAATGCCGGCCTCTTGCCTGGAAGCTCAAGGATATATTTCTCTCCCGCAAAGGAATATCCGCATATCTCGAATATCTCCTCGGGGTAGCTCTTCGTGTTTGCTTTGTTTACGTCGTCAAACAGCCCGGTGAGGAACTTGTGGTACGATGCCTCGTTTATATTGGTGCATTTACCGTCTTTCAGGGTAAAGCCCTTCTTTTCCTTGGCTTTTATGCTGGACGCCAAGGAGGCGGCCTCGAGGTCCTTGTCGAGGTTTATAAGCAGGTCGAACTCCTGGGCCTGTATGGAGACGATGTTTTTCAGCTCAAAACCCATCTTCCGGTCCACCATAGAGGGCAGTACCTCGGGCGTAAGGGTGAGCCAGGTAACGAAGGCCCTGGGGTGCTCTTTTTTCAGCCTGTGCAAAAGCGGGGTGGTGCGGATGACATCCCCGATGGCGCCGAGTTTTATAATCAGGACGTTGAAATCGGCTGGGTCATAGTATGGGCAGCCCGCGCAGTGCACACCCTCCCTTTTGTGGGGGCGGCATGGTATGTGACCCAGAAAATGCCTGCAATCAGGTTTCAGTTCCATTTGCTCTTATCTCCATCTTGAAATGTCTATATTTAACACAAAAATGGCATAAAATAAAGAGAAAACAGGGTAAAGAAGGCCGCTCTACGCCCTGGTCCAAGCTGCCCGCAAGAATCTGTCGTGTAATTATCGAAACCGGACGGCAGACACCTTGGAAATCAATTCATTCGGGTTGACGGTAACCGCCTTTTACGTGTATATTTATTATGAAGAAGGGCATTATGAAACTATATTCTAAAATAGTGGTTACTGCGGCGGCGGCCGGCGTTTTCCTTGGCTTGGTCCCGTACGGGTCTGCCCTGGCGGCGCCTGGGACGATATTGTGGGACGACACATATACAAGCCGTCCGGCGGACGCAGACAACGTAAAAGGCCTTGCCATCGATGACAAGGGCACCCTTGCCCTCGCCGGTTCCATAAACGCCAAAGACGGCAGCTACAGCTACCTTACCGTAAAGTACAGTACCTACGGAGCAATGGAGTGGGCGCGCGAGTTCAACTCGTCCTGGTATAACATCGGACGGGCGGTTACGTTCGATAAGAACGGCAATATCTATGTTGCAGGGGCCAGCTACAACCTGGACAACCCGCGGGACAGCTATTCCAGATCGTATTACACCGATTACCATATCGTAAAATACAGCCCGGCCGGCGAACCGTTAATGGAGTTCGTCGCATCAGGCTTCAAAAAAAACAACGACCCGGCCGGTATTGTTGTCGATGGCTCAGGCAATATCTACGTCACCGGCACGGCAAAGACCTCAACGGACACCTATCCGATATTCTATACTGTCAAATTTGACCCGGCAGGCGCCATCCAGTGGGAGAAATCGGATGACGGGGGCGCAGAGTCGTATGCTACCGGGATAAAGGTAGCACCCGACGGAAACATCGTTGTAGCCGGCTGGTACAAGAACCCATCGACTGACAACTCGGACATACGGGTCCTCCGCTACGACGCCTCTTCAGGTAAGACCCTGATGGACGCTTCCTACAATAGCGAGTTCGACGATGAAAAGGCATCGGGCGTTGCCGTGGACGCAGATGGCAATATCCTGGTTGCCGGTGAGACGAGCGCCAACGACGGCGTAACCCTAACGCTCAAATACGGGCCTGACGGACGACTGCTGTGGGCGAACCTCTACAGGGGTTCCGAATACAAGAACCATGGAAACGCAGTAGCCGTAGACAGGGACGGGAACACATACGTAGCGGGAAAGGCCGTGAAGGACGAACAGTCCGGAGATTGGATGCTTCTGGTGTATGACAGGGACGGTAGGCTGGTTTTCGACAAGGCTTATCCCGTGGGCGGCGACGCCAGCGCGGAAGGGATCACCGTAGATGTATATGGGAACATCGCTATCACAGGCAACGTAATTATGCCCGGCCAGCTTTCCTTTATTAAGACGCTGCGACTGGAGGGTTTCACCCAGAGGCAGAGCCAGGCGGCTACGCCGGAACAATCGGCACGCAGTCTTGATTTAAAAAAGAACATCAGGCTAGCCCAACCACCAAGGCCGATGATAAGAAAGGTCAACCTGGTGGTTAACAGGGCGGGTAAGGGACGTGGATCCCCGTTTTCCTTGATGGCCGAGCCTGCGCTGCCGGGAGATTTCGAGTACCGCTTCTTCATACTGGCGGCAAACTCAGCACATCACTGGGAAAAGATAACAGACTACACGCAGAAAAACTTCATCGTATTGAGCCCGATCCCCAAAAGCAAAGGCCCCAGAAAGGTCATGGTGGAGGTAAGGGAGAAGGGCTCCGACCTGACATACGAGGCCAGGCAGGAGATAGACCTCGAAAACCTCAACTAGTTTGCACAAGGAGAATTGATGGCGATAACCAAAGGAGGAGCTGATCGAGCTCCTGAACAAGGACCTGGCGTGGGAATACACCGCCATGATCCAGTACGTGCAGCATTCGGGCGTGCTTACCGGCGCCCAGTACATGTCGGTGAAAAAAGAGATAATCCTCCACGCGCAGGAGGAGCTGGCACACGCCACCACCCTCTCGGGCCAGATAACATTCCTGGGCGGTTTCCCCTCCGTGTCCACATACGAGTCAAAGACCTCGAAGGACAACGTGACCATGCTTGAGCAGGACCTGGAAGGCGAGCTGGACGCTATCAGCCGCTATACCGAACGGATATCCCAGGCCGAGGCCTTGAACCTCTACCACCTGGCTCAAAGCCTCAGGCTCATCCTTGCGATGGAGCAGGAACACGCTATGGACCTTCAGGAGGCTTTGGGAAGATAATGTACACAGGCAGCCTAATGGAACTGATAGGCCAGGAAGTAGAGGTCATGTCGGACGGCATGCTCTACCGTGGCCGCCTGATAGAGGTTTCCGAGACCGACGTATTCCTGCAAGGCGAGCTGGGGTGGATCCAGCTCTCCGTCGAGAAAGTCACCGAAATAAGGCCACGTTAGTGAACAACCTGCCGCGGACCATGAAGGCTGTGGTAAAGGAGCTTCCGGGCAAAGGCTTTGTCCTGAAAGACGTTCCAGTGCCGCTGCCAGGCCCGCACGAGGTCCTCATCCGGGTCACGGCCGCCTCGATCTGCGGCACAGACACACTTATCGACGAATGGGCGCCGTGGGCCGAAGACCGGATAAAGACCCCGCGCATCATCGGGCATGAATTTGCAGGAGAGGTAGCGGGGGTCGGCCGCGAGGTGGTCGACATTGAGGTGGGGCAGCGGGTATCTGCTGAGTCGCACTTCTTCTGCGGCAGCTGTTACCAGTGCCGTACCGGCAACCAGGAGGTCTGCCGGGACGTGCGGATAATGGGCGTAGACGCGGACGGCTCGTTTGCCCAGTTCGTAAAAGTACCCGCCATAAACATCTGGCCCAACCACCCCGACATCCCGGACCACATGGCATCCATCCAGGAACCTCTCGGCAACGCAATCGACACGGCGCTTGCAGAGGAAGTGGCAGGCAAGAGCGTGCTGATAACAGGCATGGGGCCTATCGGCCTTATGTGCGCCGCAGTCGCGCGCGCCTGCGGGGCCACCCGAATAATCGCTGTCGACCCGAACGAGTACCGCCTCCAGCTTGCCGAAAAGCTTGGCGCGGACGTGGTATTGAACCCGAGAGTCACTTCTCTTGGGGGGCCGGTCCTCACCATAACCAGCGGCAACGGGGTCGACGTGCTGCTTGAAGTTTCCGGGAACGAGTCCGCCCTCAACGAGGCCCTGCCACTGGTCACGCCCGGGGGCCGTGTGTCGCTCCTCGGCATTTTCAAGGGGCCGGTGGCGATAAACCTCAACAATGATATAATATTCAGGAAGCTGCGGGTGTATGGCATTACCGGTCGCAAGGTGTTCCGGACGTGGCAGACGGCAAGCAGGCTGCTGTCTTCCGGGAGGCTTAACCTCGCACCGCTTGTGACACATGAGCTGCCTCTTTCGGAGTTTGAAGCAGGGCTTCAAGCTGATGCATACGGGCAGGTGCGGGAAAGTCATTTTCCGGCCTTGATAAACCCTTCCCTTAAACCCTCCCCACTGGCGGGGGAGGGGGGACCCGAAGGGTGGGTGAGGGTGATTCCTTGGATAAATATAAATTTATAGACGATGAGCTCGCCCGCCTGAAAGATGCCGGGCTTTTTAATTTCATACGCGAGATAGGCTCGGCGCAGGGCGCGTGGATCGTCGCCGACGGTAGGCGCGTCCTGAACCTCTGCTCTAACAACTACCTGGGCCTCGCTTCTGACGAAAGGCTTAAGGACGCGGCGAAACATGCCATCGACACATACGGCACAGGGCCCGCCGCAGTGCGTTCCATTGCGGGGACGCTGACCCTGCACGCCGAGCTCGAAGCGCGCCTTGCCAGGTTCAAGGATGTAGAAGCGACGCTTATGCTCCAGTCCGGCTTCATGGCGAACCTCTCCGTCATACAGTCGCTCGTGGGCGAGGGCGACGAGGTCTTCTCCGACGAGCTTAACCACGCAAGCATCATAGACGGCTGCCGCCTGTCACGGGCCAAGATCACCCGCTTCACGCACGCAGACCCGGCAAGCCTTGAAGAGAAACTTCACAACTCGCTCGCTGAAAAGAAGCTGGTGATAACGGACGGCGTGTTCAGCATGGACGGCGACATCGCCCCGCTACCGGATATAGTCGAGGTGGCTGAAAAATACAGCGCCATCGTTATGGTGGACGACGCGCACGGCGAGGGCGTGCTTGGACGCGGCGGACGCGGTGTGGCAGACCACTTCGGGCTGGAAGGCCGTGTCGACATCGAAGTCGGCACGCTGTCGAAGGCCTTCGGGGTCGTGGGCGGATATGTCGCTGGTAAAAAGAAGGTGATCGATTTCCTCCGGCAGAAGGCGCGCCCGTTCCTGTTCTCATCCGCCACGCCCGCTGCGGACGTCGCCGCATGCATCGCCGCCGTGGACATACTGGAGTCCGGCAGCGGGCTTGTAGAAAAACTGTGGGAGAATGCGCGCTACTTCCAGTCTAAAATGCTGAAGCTCGGCTTCGACACAGGCCGCACCGTCACGCCCATCACGCCCGTCATCATCGGTGACGTCAAACGTGCGCGCGAGCTTTCACGCAGGCTTTTCGAGGAGGGCGTCTTCGCGCAGGCGATAGGCTTCCCCACCGTGCCGGAAGGCAAGGCGCGGATACGCTGCATGGTGTCTGCGGCGCATACGAAGAAGGACCTGGACTTTGCGGTGGAGATGTTCGAAAAGGCGGCTAAAGGTACTCCCTGATTTCTTTCATCTGTGAGGGAGTCGCCGAGGAAGAGGAGCATCTTATCTCCTCCTGTACCTGCCGGGGCCGATGAAAGTCAAGAAACCCTTGTCGCGTAGGACTTGAAGCTGCTGTCTAATCTTTGGCTGGATATTGTTGTTTTCAGGGTGCAAGCTCTTAAGGTGGCTTTCAAACGGATAAATTTCATTAAGGCTGAACTCGGTTTTCCCGACTTTGTCTATGCACCAGATTATGTCGTTAAGCCAGCCTATTTTAGCCTGATTTAATTCCTGAAGGAAGCCAACTTTTTTCCATGACTCCCTTACCACCTCTTTAGGCAGTTCGCTACATGAATCGATTACCCTTATTTTACCTTCTTCTGCGAGGTTTTTAAACAGGAGGTTGCAGCCCTGTCCATCCCGCACGGCGTGCGGTATCGGACAGTGGGTTCCGTTTTTGAATTATCGATTCGGAAAAAAAGAACCGTGGTACAAGTAAGAGGTTTTGGATGGTATAGTCATCCATCCGGTAGTGTAGGAAGAAGAAGTTGGGGACTCTGCCTGACCTGACCGCGTCAATCATCGTCCCGTATGCGCCATCCGTCACCGTGCCTTTTATCTCTTTCGACTGGCTCTTGAGTTGATATTTTTCGTCGCAGGAAGGGCAGAAGAAATCAAGCACTGCACGATTGTTGGGGTAAACATTAAGACTGTCAGAGTTGCAAGCGGGACAGAACATCCGGCGCTCAAACCATGCCTCGCTCATAACCCGGATGCGCTGCGTCGGGCTTTTGTATCGCTCGAAAACTTGCGGGTCGAAAAGGTTGAGCATGAAGTGCAGTATACATGCTTTGCCAATCTACTTCAAGATGGGAATTCGTCTTTAAGGGGGAACCCCTCAGAAAGAAACCATTTGAGTTCACTCCTGGCGTGTTCCCGGTAGTTCGCAAGGATGTCTTCCCGGTGGCGTCGAATCCATTCTTCTGCTTCTTCACTGGTGCAGCCTGCGACGTCCATGACGTCCTCCACCGAGAAACCGATTTTGTCCCAACAGCCTCCGCCCCTTGAATTTACGTTTCTCCAGAGTTGCAGATTATAATCACGCGCACAGTCAGGCCAAAAGGCACTGTCTTTCCTGTCGTCGGATACTTCGGTAAAATCCCTATCATCACAGCCGTAGTCCTGGGCCATGAGCATAAAGCCACTGTCCTCGACGGAGTCGATTATATCGTCGAAATCTTTCAGGCTCATTTCTACGCCGATACTGCCAAGTGCTTTGTATATGACTCGTGTCAAATTGCGCATACCTTCGTCATCAAGTACAACAAATTCAGGGTGTAATGAGCCGAGACGTAGGTCCATCATATGATAAAATTCTTCGGCACTGTTTTTGTAGTCAACAAGAATTTCTTTGACACCCATCCACTCAAAAACAATACCGTAATAACGTTCCATTGCGACCCTCCGTTTTGTGGATCGGATCGTATACAAGCGGTCATACTTTGTCAAGTGCATTCAGAAATTAAAACAAAAAAGCCCCGGCAGATTTGCCAGGGCTTAGAAAGATATAATGCCTTTTAAAATATAATTCCTACGGCTCCGTAAGCCTCATCGGGTCGAGTGCCTTGTTCATCTCAGCCTCGGTGAGATACCCCTTCTCAAGGACAAGCTCGCGGACGGATTTTCCAGACTTTAAAGCCTCTTTGGCCACCTCGGCCGCCTTCATGTAGCCGATGAACGGGTTAAGCGCCGTGGCGATGCCCAGGCTTTTGTCCACGTAGAACCTGCAGCGTTCCTCGTTGACCGTGATGCCGTCAACGCACTTCTCACGGAAGACGTGGATGGAGTTCTTCAGTATCCCGGCGGAGGAGAGCAGGTTGTGCGCCATGACCGGCATCATCACGTTTAAGCTCCAAGCTGGCCCGCCTGCACCGCAAGCATTATGGCCTGGTCGTTCCCGGCCACCTGGAAGCAGACCATGTCGAGCATCTCCGCCATGACGGGGTTCACCTTGCCGGGCATGATGGAAGAGCCGGGCTGCACCGGCGGGAGCGTTATCTCCGCAAGGCCGGTGAGCGGGCCGGAGGAGAGCAGCCGCAGGTCGTTGGCGATCCTTATCAAGTCCATCGACATATTGCGGAGCGCCCCGGACGCGGCAAGCATCGGCGTCTGGCTCTGCATCGCGTAGAACAGGTTGGGGCAGGCGCGCAGGTCGAAACCCGTTATCTCGCGCAGGTGGTTTATCATGAATGGGACGTAGTCGCGCCCGGAGTTCATTCCCGTGCCCGCCGCAGTGCCGCCAATGCCAAGCTCGCCAAGTTCGCCGATCGCAGCCATGAGCCTTGCGACCATCTTCTCGACGGCCATCGTGTAGCCGGAGAACTCCTGGCCCAGGCGTATTGGCACTGCATCCTGAAGGTGCGTGCGTGCGGACTTCAGCACCCCGTCGAACTCTGTGGACTTGCGCCTGAAAGACGCTGCAAGCTCCTGCACCTCCGAGATCAGCTCGATTATGAGCGCGATGCCCGCGATGCGCATGGCGGTGGGGAACACGTCGTTGGTGGACTGGGACATGTTGACGTGGTCGTTCGGGCTGCACCCGGCATAGTCGCCGCGCGGACGGCCCATCATCTCGAGCACTCGGTTGGCTATCACCTCGTTGGTGTTCATGTTGTGCGAGGTGCCCGCCCCGGCCTGGAAGACGTCCACGACGAACTGGTCGTCGAACTTCCCTTCCATGACCTCTGTCGCGGCCTTCACTATAAGCTCGCAAAGCTCGGAGTCCAGCTTGCCCATGTCGCGGTTGGTAAGGGCTGCGGCGCGCTTCACGGCCGCAGTGGCCCATATCAGCTTCGGGTTGGCGTGGAGGCCGGACACCGGGAAGTTCTCCACAGCGCGCTGCGTCTGGACGCCCCAGTAGGCGTCTTCCGGCACACGCACCTCACCCATTGAATCCTTCTCAATTCTAAAGCCCATTTCGCCCTTTTACTGACCTACGGTGAATAACCAGACGGGGTTTACAATGTAGCTGATCGACTTGACCACGCCTCCCGCAACCTCCTCGACAGCATCCGTGCGTGCGCGAAGGTCATTCTCCACATCCTTGGCGCGGTGTACCCTGGACGGGTTATGGGAGGTCATGATGCCGCCCCTTGGTGTAAACAGTGACTTGTAAAACGCCACGTCAACTCCCGGCAGCGCCTTCCTGATGCGCGCCTCATACTCCTTCTGCTCGTCCAATACCGAATAGGCAAATTTGGATTTGCCAGTGGCTGTATCCACGCCGGCCACCTCACCGTCAAGGACCAGAGTGCCCGCATAAACCGCCTTCTTGTCGGCAGGCACATTCAGCTCGAAGTCCGAAGTGAACTTGAAGTCGCCCGCGACGATCTTCACAACCCTGTAGCTTCCGGGAGGCAGATACACCCCGAACTCGCCTGCGTCCGAACATGATATCTTCAAAGTCATGTTCTTACCTTCCACGCTCATGTAAAGGACCGCGTCCTGATCCTTTACGGGCAGGGCCCTTTCGATTACCGTCTCCGTGAGCGTCACCTTCCCGAATACCGCCGCCTCGTTCGGGTTGGGCTCCGGGGCCGGAGTGTATTCATGGCTGGGCTTCGGCTTTTCGGCCTCCACCTTTTTTGCCGGGGTAGCACATCCCCAAAATGCGAGGGCATATAAGGCTAAAACCGTAAACATAAATTTTTTCATGGCTTTACTCCTGTTTCTGTTACCTAATTTTATAGCATTAAGGGACGCGTATTGTCAATGGCAAAGGCTCAGGACATAAAAACGTCAGCCTTCCTGGACAGTTTTAAAGTCACATGGTATATTTTATCTAATCTTGCAATATGTTCTTTTCATAAGCCGCAATACAAAGCAATACAACCTTAACAAGGAGGACCAGCATGAAGGTTGCAAGGCAATTTTTTTATGCGGCAGCGGTATTTCTTGTTATTAACTCACATCCACGTCGGCGTTCGCGGAGGTCAGGCAGGGGGCGGTAACAGTTAGCCCGTTCGTCGGCGGCTACCTCTTTGAGGGAGACCAGGGCCTCAGGACCAACAACTTCATGGCCGGCCTGGGTGTGGGCTATCTCATCACCGACCACATTGGGGTTGAGGGCGTCTTCGGCTACATAAACGGAGCCAGGAAGGTCGAGGAACCAACCTTTTTCGATAGGGTAGAGACAGGTGGCAAGTCCGTGAACGGCACCTTCCTTGATCCGGGCCCTGGTGACGACCCTTACAGGGGACGCGTTAACGGCTACCTATACAGGATCGAGGGCCTCTACCACTTCAACCCGACCGGCAAGCTCGTCCCGTTCGTGGCCTTGGGTGGCGGCATCCTTCAGCTTGACCCGGCCAAGGGCCCTGGTGATTCGACCGGATTCTTCGACTACGGCGCGGGCGTCCAGTACTTCCTGAGCGAGAACCTCGCGTTCCGCACCGACGTCCGCCACGTTTTAGCGTTTAACGAGGGCGAGAACAACCTCATGTATACCGCCGGCCTTACCTATTACATTGGCGGCAACAGGCCTGCACCCGCACCGGTAGCGGTTACACCGCCGCCACCAGTGGAGAAGGCCGAAGCTCCTGCTCCGCCACCACCGCCTGCGCCCAAGAAGCAGGAAAATGTCTGCATAGACCTGAAGGTGGAGTTTGATTTCGACAAGGATGACATCAAGCCCGAGTACCACGACGACATACAGAGGGTGGCCGACTTCCTGAAGGCCAACCCGACGTTCCACGGCACGATAGAGGGCGGCACTGACGCGGTCGGTTCGGAAGATTACAACCTGGGCCTCTCATTGAGGCGCGCAGACAGCGTGAAGAAGTACCTCGTGGACAACTTCGGCATAGACTCCGCCAGACTCAAGACGGTTGGCTATGGCAAGGTCAAGCCGATTGCGACGAACCTGACTGCGGAGGGCAGGCAGATAAACCGCCGCGCTGTACGCGTATACTGTTCCTCCGGCGAGGACGCGCCTCCGCCTCCTTTGGCGCAGAAATGCATCGTGCTCAAAGTAGATTTTGCGGTTGGCAGCTCCAAAGTCGATCCGGAAAAGTACGCGGACGCCTTTAAAGAGATTGCCGACTACATGAAAGCCCACCCCGACTTTGTCGGGACGGTAGAAGGATACGCCGACGCATCTGGCACCGCTCAGCTAAACATGGACCTTACCATGAAGCGTGCGGAGAACGTCAAGAAGGTCCTTGTAGAAAAGTACGGTGTTCCGGCCAACAGGCTTAGGGCCGAGGGATACGGCAAGGAAAGACCAATAAATACCAACGAGACGGTTGAAGGCAGGGCGGGGAACCGCTACGCCGTCCAGATGATCTGCGAGCCTGAGTAAAAATATAACAGCATTATAAAATAAGAAAAGGCCGGCATATGCCGGCCTTTTCTTATTTTAAAGGTTCTTGTCATAATACACCGGCTTTTCTGGACATTTTTTAAGTCGCATGGTATATTTTATCTAATCCTGCTATATGTTCTTTTCGTAAACCCACGCAATACACACGCAATACAACCTTAACTAAGGAGGACGAGCATGAAGGTCGCAAGGCAATTCTTTTATGCGTCAGCGGTATTTCTTGTTTTACTTACAGCCACGACGGCGTTCGCGGAGGTCAGGCAGGGGGCGGTGACAGTCAGCCCGTTCGCAGGCGGCTACCTCTTTGAGGGCGACCAGCGCCTGAGGACCAACAATTTCATGACCGGCCTCAGAATGGGCTACGTCGTCACCGACCACATCAGCGTTGAAGGCACATTCGGGTATATCAACGCCGGAAGGAAAACCGATAACCCCACCCCAACCCCAACCCCCACCCCAACCCCAACCCCGAGCGGATACAGCAGGTCAACTGACGGCGCATTTCTCAGCACGGGTCCGTCTGACGACCCGTACAGGGGACGCGTTAACGGCTACCTCTACGGGATCGAGGGCCTCTACCACTTCAACCCGACCGGCAAGCTCGTACCGTTCGTGGCCTTGGGTGGCGGTATCCTTCAGCTTGACCCGGCCAAGGGCCCTGGTGATTCGACCGGATTCTTCGACTACGGCGCGGGCGTCCAGTACTTCCTGAGCGAGAACCTCGCGTTCCGCACCGACGTCCGCCACGTTTTAGCGTTCAACGAGGGCGAGAACAACCTCATGTATACCGCCGGCCTTACCTATTACATTGGCGGCGACAGGCCTGCACCCGCACCGGTAGCTGTTACGCCACCGCCACCGCCTGTTCCGGCTCCTGTAGCTGTTACACCACCGCCAACGCCAACGCCCCCGGCACCCCAAAAAAACGTATGTATCGAGCTTAAGGTACTCTTCGACTTCGACAAGTCGGACATCAAGCCCGAGTACCACGACGACATACAGAGGGTGGCCGACTTCCTGAAGGCCAACCCGACCTTCAAAGGCGCAATTGTAGGAAACACCGATGCAGTCGGCTCAGAGGAGTACAACATCGGCCTCTCACAGAGGCGCGCAGACAGCGTGAAAAACTATCTGGTGGACAACTTCGGCATTGCTGCGGACAGGCTCAGGGCAGTCGGCGAAGGCAAAGACAAGCCCATCACCACCAACCTCACCGAGGAAGGCAGGCAGCTCAACCGCCGCGCGGTGCGCGTCTACTGCTCGCTCGAAGGGGATCTCCCGGAACCGCCCCTGGCGCAGTACTGCATCGGTATGAAGGTGGAGTTCGACTCCGGAAGCGCGGAAATCAAACCCATATACGATTCCGAAATCAAGAGGGTGGCCGACTACATGAACGAACACCCGACCGAGATAGGCACCGTAGAGGGCTATGCGGACGGCAAGGGCTCCGAAGCCTACAATATGAAACTCTCCCAGAAGAGGGCTGACGCGGTAAAGAAGTACCTTGTCGAGAAATACAATGTACCAGAGAACAGGATCAAGACAAGGGCGCTCGGCAAGACAAGGCCGATCGCGGACAACTCTACACCTGAGGGCAGGGCGCAGAACCGTTACGCAGTCGAGATGTTCTGTTCACCGGAACCAAAATAGAACATTCTTATTGATATTAAAAAAGGGCCGGCGAGATGCCGGCCCTTTTAATTTTACGCAGCCTTCTTAAGGTCTCGTCTTTCTTCAGTCACCTTTTCGGCCTCTCTCTCCCTTTCCATCGTGACCCCGAGTACGTGCACCAGCTCTCCACCCAGCCATCCAGACACGAGAATCACCCCGACGCCCACAATGGAAAGCACAAACGGTGCTACCGCTCCGGGCACTGTGGTGGCCCTAAGGTAGAAGTTGATCGCGAACAATACGACAGCCGCGAGGTTGAGGCTCATGTGCCAGATACCGACCGTCCGCGCCTTCTTGGCCGACGATGGCATCGTTAACAGGTCGATCAACCCGGGTATTGCGGCAAGCAGAGCGCCTATAATGCCGCCCCCAATGGCATAGAACGCTACCACGCTCCACACCAAGCCGCCAGTTACCGCATATATTATGTCGCAGACCAACGAGAAGATCCAAAGCCCTACTGGAAAGGTTATCAGCATAGGGTGTATCGGATGCTTTGCAATGCTTGCTGTACTTGACATATTACATCTCCTTCTTTAAAAGGCCAGCTCAGCCCTATCCTTCAGTCTACTTACCTATATAATTATTTTATCATAAATGAGGGAAGAAGGGGCACTCACAGGCCGGAATCTGAATTAAATCTACTAGGGGAGATGTTTGTATTTGTCCTCGCCGGGAGCAAACTCCTGCGCTTTTTTGTTGTATACGGCAGCATTCTGTTTGTCGCCTTTTAATTGATACAGCCTGCCAAGCTGGTAGCAGGCCTCGGCCTGGGCCTTCTTGTCCTCGCCGTCCATCGCCGCTGCATTAAGTTCGGTTTCGGCCTGGTCAAGCTGCCCCTGCTCCAGGAGCACCACCCCCACGCTCAGGGTGGAGTCTTTATACTGCGGGTTTTTGCGGTAGATTACAAGCGCCTCGTCCAAGTCACCATCTTCTTTCCGGCCGCGATAGGCAGCGGCAAGCTGGTAGGGTACTTCCTTGCCGCCCATGTAGCCCGGGTTTATCACGTATGCCCTTTTAAGGCGCTTTACTGCGTTTGCATATTCCTTCTTTTTCAGTGCGCTGAGGCCCCAATGGTACCAGGCCGCCACGTAGTTCGGGTACGCATCAACAGCCTTCGCGTACTGCTCGGAGGCAGCCTTGTCGTCCCCCATCCTCTCGTAGTAGCGCCCGGTATTTATAAGCGCGAGCTGGGCCTGGAGCGTCTTCATGTTGAATGTCGCCTCCCGGAGGGTAGGGTCCAGCTTCAGGGCGTGCTTGAAATATTCAAGGGCCTCGTCGTGCCGGTCAAGGTGGTAACTCGCGACACCCATGTGGTTGTAGACTTTTGGCAGGTCGTAATAGTTAGGCGATTGCGTTGCCAATTCCGAGAACTGCTTTATCGACTCCTCATACTGTCCCATTTCCATGTAAAGGACGCCCAGGGAATACCTGAGCTTGGCGGAATAGACCTTGTCCTTCTCGCCTATCCTTAGCGCCTTCTTATACCAGCCCTCGGCTTCTCTAAGTTTCCTGATGTCCTTTGAAAGTGTTTCGCCCATCATGAAGAGCGAGGAGAGATGACGCGGATCCTGCCCAAGGGCCTCCATGAACATCCGTTCGGCCTCAGTGTATTTGCCCTCCTGGTAGAATGACAGGCCGTCAAGATATATCTGGTTTGCGTCTGCCCGCGCAAAGGACGGGACTGCAGTCACAAAGACAACCGCCAGCATTGCTCCGGCTAAAAGAGTTTTCATTTTCACCTCATCCGGCTTCTATGTTTACAATACCGGAGGTAATAAGTCAATAATATTTCCGCGTTGCGCCCCTTAATTTCATTAATTTTATTTAATTAAAACATCGTTACTGCCCAGTGGATTTACTTATCCTTGACACCGGAGGGATATGATGATATTTTACCGGAATTATCATAATCAGGTGTTCAGCCATGCGTGCGTCCGTAATCATCGCCCTTGCCTTTATCGCCCTTATCTTTCCAGCCGCAGTCCTGTTCGCCCAGGACTCCGGGGAGTCCACCGCGCTCAAGAAACTCATCGAATCAAACCGCGTTACGCATGAAAACCCTCACAACAAGCTCCCGTGCGATGTATGCCACGGTACAAATAACGTAAAGGCCGGTGACGACGGGCATGTGCCGATGGCGATGGACGGGGACATCACCAAGATGTGCTACTCCTGCCACAACAAGTCCCAGAACATCCACCCCGTGGACCAGCTGCCTTCGATGAAGGTCCCAACCAACCTTCCCCTGCATAACGGCCATGTCGCCTGCACGACCTGCCATGACATGCACCTTGTCACCACAAAAGACCACCTGCTGAGGGGCTTTACCGACGGGCGATACACCAGCAGGCCTGACCTCTGCATAGACTGCCACGGCGAGCGGTTCATGAAGAAAAACCCGCACGTCAACCAGAAGGAGCGCGGCCTCTGCGTCTTCTGCCACCAGACCGAGCCGACACGGATGGACAACCAGAAGACAGTGCGTTTCCGTTACGGGATATTGAAGACCTGCAACTTCTGCCACAACATGGCCGAGAAGAACCACCCCCTGAACGTCGACAAGGATATCGTTCCGCCGAAGTCGCTACCCAGGGACATCGACGGCTCTGTCACCTGCGCCACCTGCCACAACCCGCACGGCACGACCGATACCCTGCATTTCTTAAGGCGCGAATACATCGTAACCATGGAGGCGGCGCGCAACTTCAACCCGCACAAGAACGACTGCCAGGCCTGCCACAACCGCGTGCCTGCAATGGGGCAGTCCCTAGACGTCGTATACCAGGGCCTGAAGTACAAGGGGGTCATCGGGTTACTCTGCAACAGCTGCCACGGCACCCACAACATACACCCGGTGGATATTGCCCCTGCGAAGGAGATGCATATCCCGCCGTACCTCCCGCTTGACGCAAAGGGCAATATAAACTGCATAACCTGCCACGACATGAACTGCGGCGGGGGAAAGGTGAAGCTCCGCCTTTTCAACGAGAAGGACGGCTCCATGAAGGCGCTCTGCTATTCCTGCCACGACGAGGCCAAGTTCTCCAAGACCAACCCGCACAAGGACATCGAGGCCAAGGAGGGTTGCCTGTTCTGCCACGAGCGACAGCCGGACAGCAAGACCGACACCAGGAAGACCGTGACCTTTATAACCAGCCTCAGGATGATCTGCCTGCGGTGCCACGAACGCACGCCGCACCCGGCCGGCACCGAACATCTCGTCATGCCACCGATGGAAGTGCCCAAGGACATGCCGCTCGACGATGCCGGCTTTATAACCTGCATAACCTGTCACAACCCGCACATTGGTGGCGCGAATGGCGACGAAGAAGAGGCCGACCGCCGTTTAAGGCGACCAGGCGACCAACTCTGCGACGCCTGTCACGTATCGAAGTATTAAAAAAACGGTTTGGATTATATGTGACAATAACAAAAGCCTGCCCCTATATAGGGGCAGGCTTTTGTTATTGTCTGATTATTACGCGACGTTATTTTGGCGGTACGATGATACCTTGCGCCTCAAGCTCCTTGCGGAGCTCTTCACGCTGCTTCTGCTGCTCCTCAGGCGGCAAGGTCTTCAGGGCGTCTATCCGTTTCTTTATCTCTTGTTTCTTTTCAGGCGGCAGGGCGTTGTAATGCGCGACTTTGGCGCGATAGGCCTCGCGTTCTTCATGGGTCATGTTGCGCCAGCGCTCGGCCTTTTTAAGGACCTTCTGCTTTTTCTCGGGCGGGAGGCTCTGGAACTTCTTGTACTTATCACGAAGCTCCTGCTTCTTCTCGGGAGGCAGGGCCATAAATATCTCGTAGGCCTTCTTCAGCCTCTCGCGCCTTTCAGGCGGGATGGTCTCCCACATCTCATAATTTCTCAGGAACCTCGCCTTGTCACGCGAACTGAGCGCATCCCACCTTTTCTGGGCGGCTGATATTTCCGTGGCCGGAGCGGCTGCTATCTCAGGCTTTCTGTCGTCCGCAATAAAGACGGCAGCCGTGCCGAGCACTATCGCAGCCGTAATAACTATGGTTGTCAGTACTGAACGCCGCATTACCTGTTTTCCGGGTTTAAAGCTGCTCTAAATTGTCGATGTTGTCCATCTGTTCTATGACATCGTAATCCTTGATAACGTCATAGTTCTCCACAACCTCCCAGTCGCTCTGTGCGAGTATCTGGTTTTCCTGTGGGGCCTTGTCTATAAACTTCGGGACGGACACCGAAAGAGCTATCGCGGCGACCGTCGCCGCGGCCGCAATATAAGCCGGAAGCAGCCTGCTGGCCCATCTGCCTACCTTGACGGTTGAAATACTGTCCATCACTCCCTTGACCGCCCGCGCTGTCTCAAACTGTGTCGGGGTGTACTCGGGAACGGCGGCCAGGATTCCCGATATCTCGCCAAGCTCTTTTGCGCAGGCAGGACAGGATCTCAGATGGGCCGCAACACGTCTCGGACTCTGAAGGCCCCAGTTCACCGTAATGGTAGAGGACCAGCAATTCCCCGTAGTCTTTGCAATCCGTATCCTTAAACATGACGTCCATACCCTTTCATATGCTTGCGGAGCGAGGTTATCGCCCTGACCAGGTGCGATTTTACCGCGCCCTCGCTTATACCAAGTACGGCGGCTATCTCGGTAATCTTCATGCCTTCGTTGTTCTTCAGCAGAAAAACCGCCCTCTGCCTCTCCGGCAGAATTTTAAGCGCCCTTGAAAGCGCCGCCCTCAGTTCTTTCTGGTCCAGCCTGTCATCAGGCCTGCTCCATGAAGTGTTCGGGTCCGGCGCCTGTTCGAGCTGACCGGACTCGTCGTCATCCTCATCAGACACCGAGGGAATAAAAAAAACTTTCTTTAAAAAAACGCCTTTTCTCAGGTGATCGAGGCAGATATTCGAGAGCACCCGGAAAAACCATGTATAAAAACTCGATTCGCCCTTAAAACCGCCCAACCCCCGGTATGCCTTTAAGAAAGCCTCCTGGGCCAGGTCCTCTGCGTCTTCAGCGCTCCCTGTCATCTGCCTGACAAAGGACAAGGCCTTCGGCATGTAGCGTTTAACCAGCACCCCGAAGGCCTCTGCATCGCCATACTTCGCAGCTTCGATCAGCGCCTTTTCGTCAATTTCCATCATATCCCGGTGTCCGGAATCGATTTCAGCGCTGCGCACTTATCTTATTTGACTGCCGGGGCGGACTCGGTTGCCGCTTCCGGGGCCTTGGCCGCTTTTGCCTTCTTGGCCTTCTTTACATGTTTTTTATGATGCTTGACTGCCTTTTTCTCAACCTTCTTTTCGGTCTTGACGGTATCCGCAGCCTTGGTCTCCGTGCCACCCGCAGCCTTCTCCTGCGCATAAACCGATACGGTAAACATCATCGGGGCCGTCAACACTGCGGCAGCCAATATCATCATCAGATACTTCTTCATAGTGCTTTCCGTCCGGACAGTCAAGCCCAGACGCTCCTTCAGGCGGTTTGCACAACCCTTCCGACATCCCCGCCAGGAAAACGGAAGCCTAAACAACCACTCTTCGCCGGCTCTGATACTTAGACGGGCGAGCTAATAAAAAGATTACAGAAAAAGGGGAGTTTTTTAAAGGAAAATCGGGAGTATTGAACAGGATTGTCACCTGCGGGCCGGTGGGGCCTTGCGGCCCCGACCATGCCCTTAAGTGCAGATGATGAAAGCTTTCATCGTCTTTCGTTTTGTGCTGCTGACTTGACTTAACCGCTGGGTATTACGGTTTTTTTACTAAATTACTCGGCCTTCTTCTCTGTCGGGGCTTCATCTCTTCGGCCTTCTTCTCGGCCTTCTTTGGCCTTCTTCGTTGCCTTCTTCTCAACGCCGCTCACGTTCTTCATGACCTTCTTCTTGGCATGCTTCTTGGCCTTCTTCACAGGGGCCTTCTCGGTGGCGGCTGCTGCGGGGGCGGCTTCGGTCTTGGCGGCTTCCTCAGCGAAAGCAATCGGGGCGGCAAACATAACGGTCATCAGGGCAATCGCGAATATTTTCTTCATTCTAAAATCCACCTTTTCCGGCCTTTCGGCCACATAAATAAGTTAACAGAAACCCAGGGTCAAGTCTGTATGCTTAGACGGGTTTATCTTCAAAAGGTTTACACCTTTATCCAAATTTAACCGCCCGTGCAAAAAAAACTGATATTTACTTCTTTACGGCTGTAGTGGCATTCGCCATGGCCTTCTTGTGCTTCTTGTGCTTCTTGTGGTGCTTCTTCGCCGGTACCTTGCCAGGCTCGCACGCGTCCTTAGTCGTAGCGGCGGCAGCTGCGGGGGCGGCTTCAGTCTTGGCGGCTTCCTCAGCGAAAGCGCACGTGGCGGTAAAGAGCATTCCCATCATGACAACTGCAAGAATCTTCTTCATTTTTTCCCCTACCTTTCCGGCCATCCTGGCCAATCAATAAGTTCAAACTACCATGCAAACAGTGCAATAGACGCATGAGCGTGGAAAAAGGTTACATCATTATTTATTTGATCAATATTATCCCGATGTCCATCACATTTGTGCCGGTAGGACCCGGTGAGAAAAGATCTCCCAGCGCTTCAAAAAAGTGGTACGAGTCATTGGCCGACAGGTATTCGGATGTTTCAATACCTTGTTTCATTGCGTTTTTTATCGTATAGCCATCCACAAACGCCCCGGCTGCCAAGGTCGGTCCGTCCGTCCCGTCCGTCCCGGCAAACAGGGCGGATATTTCAGGGTTTTTATCCGTTTGCATTGCAAAGGCCAAGGCAAGCTCCTGGTTTCTGCCCCCGAGACCCGTCCCATTCACCGTAACCGTGGTCTCACCGCCTACTATCAGGCAGGCCGGGGAAAGTCCGCCCTCTTTTTTGTATTGTATTGCCTCCCGGGCAAGCTTGGCGGCGGCGTCCCTCGCCTCACCGTTCAGCATGCTGTCGTAGATAAATGCATGATAACCCATGTAACCGGCAACCTCCCTTGCCTTCTCCAAGGCGGTCATGTTTGAAGCCACAATAAGGTTATCGACTCGGCCGAATATTTCGGCTCCCAGCTTCGGAGTCTCCGGTATCCCCCCCAGACAGCCCTTGTTGAGATAATTTTTTACTGAGTCCGGCAGGCGATTGTATACCCCCCTCATCTTCAATATCTCGGCGGCCTGCTTAAAGCTTGTCTCGTCAGGGGCGGTAGGGCCAGAGGCTATAGTGCCTATATCGTTGCCTATCACGTCGGACATTATAAGGGTGGAGACCCTTGCAGGGAATGCCGCCTCGGCCAGTCGCCCTCCTTTTATGGCCGACAGGTGCTTCCTTACGCTGTTTATCTCGCCGATGTCCGCGCCGGAAGACAACAGAAGCTGCGTCACCTCCTGCTTGTCCTTAAGTGTAATACCCTCGGCCGGCAGAACCATCAGTGCCGAAGCACCTCCCGAAAAAAGGCAGAGTACGATATCTTCTTCGCCCGCCATGCTTGCAAAGTCCCTGATCCGGTTTGCGGCAATGACTCCTCGCCCATCCGGCAGAGGATGTGAGGCCTCAAGTACCCTTATCCTGCCTAGCCTGCCGCCGTGGCCGTCTTTTGTCACGACAGCCCCACCGGTTATAAGGTCGCCCAGGACATCCTCTGCGGCGCGCGCCATGCCATACGCAGCCTTACCGGCGCCGATAACAAAAATATTCATTATTTCTGAAAGGGAGTAGTGGGTGCCACCAATGGCAAGACGGCCTGCTTCCAGGGACAGGTTATCTTTTACTGCGATGTACGGGTCAACGGCCGCTATGGCGGCCTGATAGATCTGGGTCAGGACTTCTTTAGTTTCCCTGTCCATCTATCAAGCTTTAGCCCTTAGCTCTTTGATAAGTTTAATATGCTCCAGGACAGCAGACCGGGCGGTACCGCCTATGTGTTTTCTGGAGTTCACCGAAAACTCCAGGGTCAGGCAGTCGAGCGCCTCCTGGTCGGCGGCGGGATAGAATTCCTTCATCTCCTCTATCGTCAGCTCTTCCATCTCACGTCCGCTTTCGATGAGATGTCTTACCACCTTCCCGACCACCTCGTGCGCCTCCCTGAACGGAAGGCCCTTCCTCACCAGGTAGTCGGCCAGGTCGGTCGCGGTCGAGTAGCCGCCCTTTGCGGCGGCAAGCATCCGCTCCTGCCGCGGCGAGACCCCGGCCAGTATGTCCTTTACCGCCCTGAGGCAGCCGCGCACCGTGTCGGCCGCGTCGAAGACCGGCTCCTTGTCCTCCTGCATGTCCTTGTTGTAGGCGAGCGGAAGGCCCTTCATAACGGTAAGCAGCGCCATGAGGTCGCCGTATACCCGGCCGGTCTTTCCGCGCACGAGTTCCGGGACGTCGGGGTTCTTCTTCTGTGGCATAATCGACGACCCGGTGCAGTAGGCGTCCGGCAGGTCTATGAAGCCGAACTCGCCCGAGGACCACAGCACAAGCTCCTCGGAGAGCCTCGAGAGGTGCATCATCAAGACAGCGCAGGCTGAAAGGAACTCAAGGCTGAAGTCGCGGTCGGAGACGGAATCTATGCTGTTCGCGGTCGGCCCGTCGAACCGCAGCAGGTTTGCTGTCAGCCTTCTGTCTATGGGGTATCCCGTACCAGCCAGCGCGCCAGAGCCCAGTGGCATCCTGTCACCGCGCTTCAGGCAGTCCAAGAAGCGGCCGTTGTCTCGCTCTAGCATCTCGAAGTACGCCATCAGGTGGTGTGCGAAAAGTACAGGCTGGGCCCTCTGCAGGTGCGTATAGCCGGGCATTATCACTTCTATATACTTTTCAGCCTGTGCAAGTATTACCTCCTGCACCTGGTATATCTCGCGGGTGACTGCGGTTATCTCGTCTTTCACGTACATCTTTATGTCGAGCGCAACCTGGTCGTTTCTGCTCCTGCCTGTATGCAGCCTCTTCCCGGCTTCGCCGATCTTCTCGGTGAGCCTCGCCTCGATGTTCATGTGCACGTCTTCAAGGTCCGTGCGCCACTCAAACTTTCCCTCTTCTATATCATCCAGCACCTGCTCAAGGCCATGTATTATCTTTGAGGCGTCCTCGGCCGAGATAATCCCCTGTTTGCCGAGCATACGCGCATGGACGATGCTGCCTGCTATGTCGTAGCGGTAGAGGCGCTTGTCAAAAGAGACGGACTGCGTGAACTCCTCGACGAACTTGTCCGTCGGCTCGGTGAAACGCCCACCCCACGGCTTTTTCTCGCTCACTTGTCGCCCTTCCAATCGCAGCTTTCGCCCAGCAGCGCGCGTATCCGAAGCCTCAGCGAGTTCAGCTTTATAAACCCTTCGGCGTCTTTCTGGTTGTAGACGGCCTCTTCGCCGAAGGTGGCGAAGTCAGGATGGTAGAGCGAGCATTTCGACTTCCTGCCAACCGCGTCGCAGTTGCCCTTGTAGAGTTTTATGCGGGCCGTGCCGGTCACGTTCTTCTGGGTGTCGTCGATCAGCCCCTGGAGCATCTCACGCTCGGGCGCATACCAGAAACCGTAATAGACCAGCTCGGCGTAGCGCGGGATGAGCGAGTCGCGCAGGTGCATCACCTCGCGGTCCATCGTGATGGACTCTATCGCCCTGTGCGCCGCATGAAGCAGCGTGCCGCCCGGCGTCTCGTATACGCCACGCGACTTCATGCCCACAAAGCGGTTCTCCACCAGGTCTATCCTGCCGACGCCGTTCTCGCCCGCTATCTTGTTCGCATGCGTAAGGAGTTCAGCCGGGGACATCCGCACGCCGTCGATCGCGACCGGGTTGCCGTTCTCGTATTCGACCTCTACGTAGGTAGCCTTGTCCGGCGCCTTCTCGACTGGCACTGCCATCGTATACATGTCGTCCGTGGACTCCATCCACGGGTCCTCCAGTATACCGCCCTCGTAGCTTATGTGCAGGAGGTTCCTGTCGGTTGAAAACGGCTTTGACCTCGAAGCCGTCACCGGGATTCCGTGCTTCTCGGCATAGTCCATGCAGTCCTCGCGGGACTTCGAAGGTCCCACTCGCGCCATGGCGCGATTACCTTCACCTCGGGCTTCAGGGCATAGTAGGTAAGCTCGAAGCGCACCTGGTCGTTGCCCTTGCCAGTCGCCCCGTGCGAGACGGCGTCCGCGCCCTCCATCCGTGCTATCTCTATCTGCCTCTTGGCGATGAGCGGCCTGGCGATGGACGTGCCCAAGCAGGTAGCGGCCCTCGTAAACGGCGTTCGCCCTCAGCATCGGGAAAACGAAATCGCGTACGAACTCCTCCCTGAGGTCGTCGATGTAGATCTTGGACGCGCCTGTCTTGATTGCCTTTTCCTTGAGCGGGGAGAGTTCCTCGCCCTGGCCCAGGTCGGCGGCAAACGCGATTACCTCGCAGCCGTATACCTCGATGAGCCATTTGATTATTACCGAGGTATCAAGACCGCCGGAATAGGCCAGTACAACTTTTTTAACAGAATCCATGAAAAACCTTTCCAATAACAAAGACCGTACTTTTCTTTCAGGTTATAGAAAAGTACCAAAAGAAAGCCGTTATTTTACCTAACCCAGCCGGGAGGAGCGCCGGCCTTCCTGGCTTCGTCCGGCAGGACCACTTCGAGCATCTTCTTAGCGTCGTCTATGTCCGCCTGGGCCTGGTCCATCGCTACCCTGGCGGCTCCGCGCAGGTCCTGGTATTGGGTAGCCGAAAAACCTGAAATGGATGGGTTGGCCGTGGTGCCTGCGGGTACGGTGCTTACCAAGCCGTTGTACTTGTTCCAGTCGACCTGCGCCTTTTCATACCTGGCCTGAGCATCTAGAAGCTTCTTCTTCCATTCGGACACCTGGGCATTCCACCAAAGCTGGGTATGCCCGTTGTCGTCAGAGGGTATGGAAGATTCTGCACGGGAAGGCGGCGGGGTAGGTGCAGGCTGGCTCTGCCGCGTAGTTGAAGGCCTTGAGCCTTGTGGTGCCTCCGGAAGTCTGATTATATTTTGGGTGCTCTCGTCATCATCGTTCTTTATTTCCTCTATCTTCAAGACCATAGACCTGTCCAGGGACATGTAGCCGGTAGGCAGCAACATCTTTACCTTGCCGTTCTCGTAGGTATAGTTACTTGTCGCCAGGGAACCGCCGTCTTTCAGGTGTATTATGAACCTGCTCTTGACAGTCGGAGCTTCCTCCGCCGTCTTCTTCGGTTGCGGCTTGTTTTCCGCAAACGCCACAATGGACGCTAAAATCATGAATAAGGACAGAAACACAATCAGCCTCTTCATGGCTACCCCCTTAGTGTTTGATCAGGATATCAAGAATCGCCTTCTGCACGTGTAAGCGGTTTTCGGCCTGGTCGAAGACAACAGACCTCGGGCCCTCCATCACATCGTCGGTAATCTCCTCCCCCCTGTGCGCTGGCAGGCAGTGCATTACCAGCACGTCCGGTCTGGCAACCTCAAGGAGTTTTGCGTTAATCTGGTAGCCCTGGAATGCCTTCGCCCGCTTTGCCTTCTCGTCTTCCTGGCCCATGCTCGCCCAGACATCGGTATAAAGGACGTTTGCGCCCGTAGCCGCCTCGATGGGGTCCCTCACCACCTCAACCCTGCTGTCCTGCTCCCTGTTACGGTGTGCTTTGTTCTCATCGATTATCTTCTGGTCAAGGCTCATAGCCTTCAGGACAAGCAAGCTTTATGTTCATCCCGGCCTTTACCGCGCCCTCTATCAACGAGTTCGCCATGTTGTTGCCGTCGCCTATGTACGCTATCTTCAGGCCCTTGAGGGCACCCAGTTTCTCCTGTACGGTGAAGAGGTCCGCAAGCACCTGGCATGGGTGGTGCAGGTCGGTCAGGCCGTTTATTACTGGCACCGTAGCGTATTCGGCCATCTGCTCAACCGTCTCATGGGCGAACGTGCGCACCATGATGGCGTCCACATAGCGTGAAAGTACCCTGGCGGTATCCTTTACTTCCTCGCCCCTCGACATCTGGGTGTCCGAGGGCGAAAGGAAGAGCGCGTGGCCCCCCAGCTGGTACATCCCGACCTCAAAAGAAACACGGGTGCGGGTGGAAGATTTCTCGAATATCATAGCCAGGGTCTTGCCCGCGAGCGGCTTGTACACCGCGCCTTTCTCGAACTTCCTTTTGAGGTCTCTCGCCCTGTCGATTATCTGCCAGAAATCCTCTTCCGTAAGCCGTCCAATAGTAAGCAGGTCTTTTTTCATGCCGAGTACCTCTTGTCAAAGATACGTTCCAGTGTATCAAGCAGTCCGTCTATCTCCTCCTCTGTAACGATAAGGGGAGGCACGAACCTGAGAACCTTTTGCATTGTATAATTGATTATGTAACCCTCCCTGAGAGCATCCTTTACGATATCGCCGGCGTCGAATTCCAGTTCCACGCCTATGATGAGGCCCTTGCCCCTGATGTCCTTTATAAACGTGTACTTATTCTGCAGGTCGGCCAGGCCTTTCCTGAAGTAATCGCCCATACGCTGGCAGGAACTCAGCAGCCAGCCGTCCTCGAGAATAGCCTCAAGCGAAGCTATGCCGGCTGCACAGGCAAGTGGGTTCCCTCCAAAAGTCGAGGCGTGGTCACCCGGCGAAAAAGAATCCGCCACCTTCTTAGTCGCGAGCATGGCGCCAATCGGCATCCCGCCCCCAAGCGCCTTGGCAAGCGTCATAATGTCCGGCTCGATCCCGTAATGCTCGTATGCGAACAGCTTCCCGGTACGTCCCATCCCGGTCTGTACCTCGTCCAGTATTAGGAGTATCCCCTTTGCCTCGAGGAGCGCCTTGAGTTCCCTGAAGTAGTCCTCCGGCGGCAGGTTGACCCCGCCCTCGGCCTGTATCGGCTCCAACATCACTGCGCAGGTCTTGTCCGTTATCGCTGCAGCAACCGCCCCGACATCACCGAAGGGCACATACTTGAAGCCCGGCAGAAGCGGCGTGAAGGCCTTCTGGAACTTTTCCTGGCCGGTCGCGGTAATGGTCGCCATCGTACGGCCGTGAAATGAGTTGAGCGCGGTTATTATCTCGTATTTGTCCTCGCCCAGGTTCTCCTTCGCGTACTTCCTGGCAAGCTTTATAGCGGCCTCGTTCGCCTCGGCCCCGGAGTTGCAGAAGAACGCCTGGTCCGCAAACGAATTCTGGCAGAGCAACTTGCCGAGCTTTATCTGCGGCTCGATATGGAAGTAGTTCGAGACGTGTATAAGCTTCTGGGCCTGCTTCTGGAGCGCCACTACAACCTTCGGGTGACAGTGGCCGAGGTTGTTTACCGCGATCCCACCGAGAAAGTCCGTGTACTCCTTACCGTCCGAATCGTAGAGCTTCATCCCCCTGCCCCTTACGAACACAACCGGGTAGCGGTTGTACGTGTTCATAAGGTAGGTCCTTGACTCTTCTATTAGCTTGTCGGTTGACATCGAAACCCTTAATTAAGCGATATTAACGAAAAAACAAGTATAAAAAATAATTGTTACCATAGAGGACAATAAAAATCAATGGAAAAAACAAGCAGCAGGCACGTTGACGGACTTCTGCTTCCCTTTACAACTTCGCGACCGCCTGCTATATTTTAATTAACAAGTCCACAAGCTGCAGGGACGGTTTCCGGCCGCGGTCTTGAAAAAGGCCATCGCGGCAGTACCCGCGGACAGTACCCATCCCTGCAGTTCTTTTTTTCCTGCCCCAGCACTAAAGCCAAAACCCCGGAGGTGCATAATGATAGCAGAATTCAGCATCTGGCCTATCGGCGAGGGCGCTTCCACCAGCGAGCATGTCGCAAAGGTCCTGAAGCTGGTGGACGAATCCGGCCTGTCTTATAAACTGAACGCGATGGGCACGGTGGTGGAGGGCGACTATGACAAGGTCATGGACCTTATCGGCAGGTGCCACAGACTGCTTGCGGACCAGATGGAGCGCGTGGTCACGAACATCACCATAGACGAACGCAAAGGACGTACCGACAGGATAGCAAAGAAGGTCGAATCCATCGAAAAGAAGCTCGGGAGGACTTTAAACAAATAATAGTCAAGTTTTTCTTGGACAATCTTGACTTTTTCGATTAGAATTATTATATATAAATTTGAATGACCGTTTAGTATTATACTAATCGAAAAGGAGCAACAAGATGGGCAGGATATACCTGGACAATAACGCCACAACCCCGGTAAGGCCCGAGGTGGGCGAGGCCATGGCCGGCCTTCTGCGGGGCTGCTACGGTAACCCGTCCACGCTTTACTGCATAGGTCATGAGGCCCACGTGGAGATGGAGCTTGCCCGCGACACTATGGCGGGCATACTTGGCGCCGACCGCGAGGAAATAATCTTCACGAGCGGCGGCACCGAGAGCGACAACATGGCCATTTTAGGGGTCGCAAGGGCCCTTAAAAAAAAGGGAAACCACATCATTACCTCCAAGGTGGAACACCACGCGGTCTTAAACAGCTGCAAGGCTCTTGAGAGGGAGGGTTATAGCGTAACCTACCTGCCCACTGACGAGTACGGTATGGTAAACCCGGCAGACGTGGAAAAGGCTATCACCCCCCAGACCATCCTTATAAGCATAATGCATGCAAACAACGAGGTCGGCACGATAGAGCCGATAGCCGAGATAGGCAGGATAGCTAAATGCGCACAAGGTCACCTTCCATACAGACGCCGTTCAGAGCTTCGGGAAGCTGCCCATAAACGTAAACGAGATGGGAATCGACCTTCTGTCCGCCTCGGCCCACAAGATTTACGGCACAAAAGGCGTTGGGCTTCTGTACATACGGAAGGGCACCAAGATCCTGCCTATACTGTTCGGCGGCCACCAGGAACGCTCGCTCCGGCCGGGCACAGAGAACGTGCCGGGCATTGTCGGATTCGGCAAGGCGGCGGAACTCCTTGTCGCCGAGCGCGAGGTTGAAGAGGCGAGGCTCGCCCGGATGCGCGACAGGCTGTGGGAGGGTATCAAAAAGACTATCCCGCATATCCGCCTTCACGGCCACCCGACGATGAAGCTTGCCGGTACCCTGAACGTCGGGTTCGACTTCGTCGAAGGAGAGTCGATTATACTGTCTCTCGACGAACACGGGATATGCGCAGCTTCCGGCTCCGCCTGCACGTCAGACGCGCTTGAGCCCTCGCACGTCCTGTCAGCGATGGGCATACCCCCGGAAAGGTCGCACGGCGCGATCAGGTTCTCGCTGGGACGCGAAAACACCGAAGAGGACATAGACAAACTGCTTGAGGTGCTGCCGAAGGTGGTCGAGAACCTCAGGAGTTTCAGCCCCATATATAAAGAGTACTTGAGAGAGCAAAAGACAGCCTCCTAAAGTAACAGGAAAGGACAGTCATGGCATACTCAGAGAAGGTGATGGACCATTTCCGCCACCCCAGGAACGTAGGCGAGATGGAGTCGCCGGACGGCGTAGGCAAGGTAGGCAACCCGGTCTGCGGCGACATAATGGAGCTCTATATCAAGGTGGATGGCGACACGATAGTCGATGCGAAATTCCAGACATTGGGCTGCGGTGCGGCGATTGCCACAAGCTCGATGGTCACGGAGATGGTGAAGGGCAAGAAGATCGACGAAGCCCTGACCATCTCAAATGCGATGGTGGCCGAGGCCCTGGGCGGGCTGCCGTCCCAGAAGATGCACTGTTCGGTCCTGGCCGAAGAGGCACTGAAGAGCGCGATAGACGACTATCACAGCCGGCAGAAGAGCTAAACACAAGTAGCATGCGCCTGTGGGAGCTACCCGTAAAGCTAAATATATCGCCGTCCTGGCAGTTTTCGCCGGGCTTGCGGCAGTTATCCTGTATATCAATTTTCGCGCGGCCCGGCTCGTGTCCGACGCCCTTACGCATGCGCTGGGACAGCCAGCCAGCGTCAGCCGTTTAGACCTAAGCCCGGTTTCCGGGCTCACGCTGTACAATCTCCGCATCGAAAGCCCTCCCCTTTCAGGTTCCAAAGAGCTTTTTTCAGTCAAATCGATCAGCATAATCCCTGACTACCGCGAACTTGCCAACAGACGGATCGTCGTCTCCGGAGTATACATTTATTCACCGGCCGTCAACCTCTCCAAAGACAAGTCGGGCGAGTGGAACTTCAAGCCACTGATGGACAAGCTCGCCAAGCCGGGCGGGGGCGGCAGCAAATTCACGATCAAAACCATACGGATCATCAAAGGAACCGTCACTGCACCTGGAGGAGGCCTTAAAGAAATAGAGGCGACGGTTACGGGCCTGTCCTCCATAAATCCCGGCCAGGCATCGTTCAACATCAAGGCCGGGGACGGACGCGGGAACTCCGTATCCGCAGAGGGCAGCGCGGACATCCTTGGCGGCCATAAGGAGGCCGATGCCCAAATATCCTTGACCGCAAACAGCCTCACCGGGTACCTGCCAAAGAACGGTACCCTTGAAAGCGTCAAGGCCACTACCACCGTTGACGCACATTTCAAGGGCGACGAATTGGTAGCGCAGTTAGACGGTACTGTGGACGGCATACGTGCCTTTAAGGACAAGCCGCCTTATGTAGTCGGTTTCAAAGCCGGACTGTCTTATTCTCTTTCTAAAGACGTCCTTAATATTCATGATGCCTACGCGGATGTCAAGGGTATGGCTGGCCTGACAGCCTCCGGTACAATAACCGGTCTGAAAAAAAACGCAAACATAGACCTTGCAGCGAAAATAAAGCCGGTCGACCTTTCCCGCCTGGCCGGATACCTGCCAAAGGATACAAAGGTCACCGGCATCATTACTCCTCAGGATATCAGGCTCAAAGGGAGCCTGAAACCTTTTGCGCTGGCAGCCAGTTGCATGGCGTCCATATCAGGCGTCAGCGCATCCGGCAAGGGGGCGGTCATCTCCGGAGTCAACGGCCTGGCCGAACTGTCCCTTTCACCCGACAAGTCCGTGAATGTCCGTTTTAACATCACGGCTGCGGGAGGCAGAATGACAGGCACTGCCTTCTACAAGGGTGCAGGCACGTTCAACCTCAAGGCTGAGAATCTCGATATCAGCTCCATCGGCAAGGGCGCTACCGGGACTGTAAACACCGAGGTAAATGGCTCTTTCGGCAATTCCCTGAGGGATGTTCACGCAGAATACCGGCTGAAAGGTTCGCAGCTCGCCTACAAGGACTCGGCTGCATCGGTAAACGCGTCGGTCGAGGGCACATTTACAAAGAACGCCGGTGGAATAATGCTTTCCGGTAATATTACAGGCGACGGTGCTTTCCAGGCGAAACTCTTCAAGCTTAAAAGTTCATATTCGTATTCAAACGAAGGCGTGCGCCTTTCCGGCATCTCCTTCGCCGGCCTCGATGGGGTCTATCTGACCACGCCTGCAATGGACGCGAGCATAAAAGACGGCGCTGTATCAGTTTCTCTCAGGGAGTGTTCCGTAAAGTGGAAGGACTCGATCTTATTAAACGGACTCCAGGCGGATGCCAGGGCCACACCCAAAAAGGATGGCGGAACTGATATATCCGGCATTCTTTCGGTATCATCCGGTACTGCATACGGCATACCCGTTAATTTCATTGCAGATTACAGCCTCTTTGGGGAAAAAGCGTCTTTTTCGGCAAAGGCCGGAATCGCGGACAACCCTCTGACAATCAGGGGAGAAGCGTCTTTTTTGTCGGGCAAGGGCTTGATAAAACCGGCGGTGTCTGGTAATCTTAAAGTTCATAATCTCAGTTTTATTAACCCTTTAATTAAAGATAGAGGGCTGCCCTACTCGCTCACGGCAGGGACGGCAGAAGCCGTCATCAGCCTCAGCGGACCGGACATCAACGGTATAGGCGGGAAAGTGGACCTCCGGGCCGAACATATTGCCGTCGGCAAGGGCGATATCCCGGTGCTCCAGGAGGTCTCGACCGAATTGCACCCTGTCTACCTTGACGGCAAGCTGGGTCTCACAATTCAACGCCGCGTTTTTTTTTTTTTTTTTTTTTTTTTTTTTTTTTTTTTTTTTTTTTTTTTTTTTTTTTTTTTTTTTTTTTTTTTTTTTTAAAAAAAACTGTTCTGTCTGTCTTGACTCATCATATGCTAAATATTCACCATCGGTGCCATAGCCTCCGCGGTGATCTTTTGCTGAAATAACCAGTGGTTGGGCATCCAGGGCGTAAAATGCCTCTTCCTGCTCCAGTATCTTTTGAAGCATATATCCGGTACCTCCGCCGGGCACATCTTCATCCAGCAAAACCAGCCGGTTGGTTTTCAGGAGAGATTGGGTAATCAAATGACCGGTATCAAATGGTGCCAGAGTCTGTACATCAATCAATTCGACAGAGATCCCCATCGGTTTCAGCAGATTGATTGCCTCCAGCGCAATCGTCACATTCCAGCCATAGGTGACAAGCGTCAGATCTGTTCCCTCAGCCAGCACTTCCGGCACGCCCAAAGGCACACAATACTCCCAATCTCAAGAACAATAATTTTTTTATGTTTTGCATCTACTAGACCGTTCGTCTTGCTGTTGGCCAATTGCTCTGCCCTGCGGACTACCGTCTCGACTACCTCCGGAAGCAGCGCGGGAGTCCATCCCCCCAGACTGCGAGGGCTCAGGCGAGGGTCCAGATCAGGCCATTCGAGCGCAATAACGACGGCGTCTCGCTCTGCCTCCCCGGCGCGGACCAAATTTCCCCAGAAATCGCCGTAAAGTCCGGATCGTAACTCCGGCTTGCGATCGGCACAGCGACGGTGTAACTCGGCGGTAAGAAACGTCTGGAAATGCAGTGGATTGAAGCCGCACACCAAAGAGAGGACAAAGGGCCTCTTCTCCGTTGCCTGTGCGCCCCCTACGATTTCCCATGCGGCATTATTATGGCGGTCGCGGGTTCTGCTGTCGGCTTGGAAATTTTTTAGGATCACGCAGGCTCACAAAAAACGGCGGCGGCGCATTTATGATACCTTATTTGTCGCGCTGTTTACCTTGGGTTTACCGCTGATGTCGATTGAGTGGGGCAATTGGTAGATACGGTGGCTTGTTTCGCCACAGGTACCGCGCCTTTAATTTTTAACCGGTTATGGCGGCATCGTGCTTCTTGAATACTTTGGCGCTATCGGTGTTTTTGGCCCGCTGATGATTTTTATTTATTATGTGTATATCGAAAGCTGGCTGCTTGGTTACTGTTTTTATTCACTCAAAGGGACATTTTTGCAATTGTCAGGGCCAAAGTGCATTGTGATTTTTTACGCGAGTATCTAGGGGATCGGCACAAACGAAATATTTCTCTGGACCTATCTATTTTTACTTGTTACCTTTGCTGCCAAATTTTATTATTATAAAGGGGTTAAAAGGCGGCATTGAAAAAGTATGCAATATGGCGCTTCCGCTTCTTTTCTTCTTCGCGATTACGCCGGAGCGCACCCAGTCGAGAAGCCTACCGTGGGCGAGCCGCAGGTCGGAACGAACCTCATAGGCCCGGACGCCGACGAGAATCGTCGTGTAGCGGGAGAGGTCCGCAAATGCGAGATCGTCAGGCCCGAGAGGGTCACAGGGAATACCCAACGCCGCCACGGCCTCAGCGGCGACGTCCCCCGTCCCCCTCACCCAGGCCACACGGGCCGAAGGGCGAGTGCGCACGTCCAGGGCGAGGAGCAGCGCGCGGGCGGGGCGAAGGCGAATCTTGCGGGAGATGTGCGGGTAGTCCACCGCATCGAGCGCGGAGTCGGCGATCTGGTCGCCGATCACCGCCAGCGCGTTGACAGGGAATCGCGTGGCCACCAAGGGCCTCGAAGGGCGGACGACGAAGCGCACGCGGCGTTCTTCGTCGGCGCCAGCGAAGTGGATGGCATGGACCGGTGGGTCCAGCGCGAAGCCGAGGGGCAGCTCGAGCTTCACGGCGGCTTCGGTGGGCCCCGGGGCGTGGTTGCGAACGGCGACGCGGACATCGAGGGTTCGTGGTCGGAGCAGCGGCTCGATCAGGACGTCCGGTTGGACCTCCAGCGTGACGGCGGGTACGACGTCGAAGGGCGATACCGGGGCTTGGGTGGTCACGCGTGGCTCCTGCGCTGCGCCAGGTGAGGGCAGCAAGGAGAGGTGGAGGGCTCCAGGGCAGCCCTTCGTCCGTTGGTGGCGCCTGCCCTTCCCGTCCCTCAGCTCGTCGCCAGGAGGGCGTCGTGAGCGCCGCATGACGCCCGACATCCACCGTGTAGGTCTCGGTCAGGGTCTCTCCGGGCGCCAGGCGCCGGGGAGTAGCCGCAGCGGGACCCCGAACGATCCAGCCGTCTGGAACGGCGGGGATGAGACGCACGATCTCCAGCGGCTCGGGACCGTGGTGCACGGCCGTCATCGTGACGCCTACGGTCTGGCCTCGGACGACCTCCTTGTCGTCCACCGTGGCCGTGATGGAGAGGCCGTGGGCGAGGGTCAGGGCGAGGTGGAGGTCGCGGCGGGTGTCTCCGAGTCGGAGGGCGAGCTCGACTTGGGCAACCCGTGGAAGGGCTGCCCAGGCCTTCGAGCAGCGCGTCCACCGCGGAGGCGGCACGCCCGAGCGCCGCGATGGTCCGAGAAGGCTCCCGCACGTCGAAGGTGGTGCGCGCAGCTTCGATGTGGGCTTCCAGACCGACCAGACCGGATCGCAAGGCGTCCGCGTCCGCGCCCGGAGGTACGAACCGGACCAGATCCAACAAACGAATACCGATGCCATCCGTGAGGTCGCTCTCGCGGCCGGTGACCGCCGGGAGGGAATCGAGAAGAGAGAGGACGGCCTCGCCACCGCTCGTAGGCACCGGGCCGACCCCGGCGCCCTGGGAGCGGTGCTCGGTTCGCGCGGCAAAGCCCATCTCGGCCCAGGTGCCGCCGAGAAGAGGGTCGAACTGCCCCGTCGAGAGGCGCAGGAGCGGCGCCTCGAGGCCTTCGCTTCCCCCGCCCGTGCCCGTGGCGTAGATCTTCCGCGGTTGGAAGGGTGTGAGGCCCTTCTCGAGTTGCTCGGGAAAGCGCTGCGGCTCGGCGGCGGCGCGGAATGCCTCCAGAGCCAATCGTGAGGTGGCCTGATGGTGCTGTCCGCCGCCGGGCGACTCGGGGGGCAGCGTCACGAGGACATCAGGGCGGAACTCCCGCACGACCCGGACCACGTCGGCCAAGGTCGCCTCGTGTCCCCAGGTCTCGAGGCTCTCTTCGACGCTGAAGGAGAGACCGAAGTCCCGAGCACGGCCGAAAAATTGCGTCACCCCGTCGAACCGGTGCACCGCATCGAGCTCCGCGGTGCGCAGTACCGCCAGGGCCTCCCCCAGCTCCCGTCCGATGGCGTTCTGGCCCCCCTCGCCGCGCGTCAGGCAGAGCAGGGCAGTACGGGCGCCCTGTCCCCGGGAAAGGCGAACGAGCAAGCCGTTGTTCTCGTCGTCCGGGTGCGCTGTGATGTAGAGGACTCTCGTGGTCACGTTCAGGCGACGCAGGACCAGGCCGAGTGCCAACTCCACCCGTCTCGGGCGGCGGTCGAAGCAGACTGCGGGCCGGGACGCCGCCCGCGAAGAGGAGGAGAAGGACGAGCCCCGTTGCGATCCGTCTGCCGAGTCTCCCGCGCGTCAAGGGGTGTGCCTAACGCTTTTCTCTGAGCTTGATGACGAGGTGGAGCGAGAGGTTGATGCGGTTGACGCCCGGGGGCACCTGCACCTCCACCGGCACCGAAACCTGAGCCTGTGCGCTGATGATTTGTGCTTCGGCGCCCACCTCGCTGGCAGGGGCCGGGTCGGAGGCCTTGGAGGTGAAAGGCGTTCCCTCCGACGCAAGGCCACTGAACGAGCTCGACGATCTCCCGACCGGGCGCTCACTGACGGAAAGGTCCTCGTCGGGATCGGGAGGAATCGGAGCAGGCCATGCCAGTGGCGTCTTGGCCGGGAGTTGTGACGGGCCGAGGGACGGGGAGGACGAGTCCTTGGGTGCCGGTGGCGGCACCAAGCGGGTGTGTACTCCTTGGAGTGTGGCATCGGGCGCCAGGGTGGGATGCGGTGCCGATCCAAGCAGGTTTCCAAGGCCCCCGAGGGCCACATCCAACGAAATGTCCTCGTCTGACGAGCCAGGTCCGCTGGTTTCGAGGTTGAGGTCTATGCCCAGCTCGTCTTCGACGGATCGGGCCGCCACGATTCTCTGTCGGATCTCGGCGGCCTTCTGCGGGGCCACAGCCAGCGTCTCGCGGCTTCCTGCTGGCATGGGCAGCCGCGCGGCGACCCGATGGGTGAGAGCCGGCGAGGTGTCCTCTTCCTCGAGGTCGATGGCTGGGAGTTGGTCCTCCAGCGGCGTCAGATCCAGGATGTCGAAGAGCTCGTCGTCGGACGACGACGAGCTCTTCGCGGGCTGGGAAGGCCTGGGGGGATTGGTTGAGGCAACGCTCGCCCGCTGTGGCACCGCCGCGTCGGGAACAGGTCGCGGTGCAGTGGCAGGACGTGAGGGCACAGCATCCACTTCCGAAGGCACCGGAGTCGGTCGCACCGGGGCGGGCGCTGGCGTGGCCGAGAATGGGGCGAACGGAGCGGCAGCAGGGGGGTTCGTCCGCCCGGGCCCAAGTGAAGTTGGTGGATTCGTTCCCCCAGGTTCGGCGAGTGCAGAAGCGGGACGCAGGATCTGCGGTGCAGGCGTCGAGAGAGGGGAGATGGCACCGTCGCCGTCGCCCAAGCAATATTTTTTTTTTTTTTTTTTGCCGTTGCTTGGCTCGGTTGGTCTTGCTCGCGGATGGTTCAGAGTACCGCGGGGATTACCATCTTGACCCTGCCGGTTACAAAAATTTTCACAGGGAAAGGGTTGATATACTCGCAGGGGCCGGGGCAAGGATTATTGCCTTCGAAACGTTCCCATGCATGGAGGAGGCAGCCGCTGTCGCTGAACTTATGGATGAATACAGGGACATTCTGTACTGGATAGTGTTTACAGTTAAAGATGCTGTAAGTACAAGTCATGGCGATAATTTTACAGACTGCGTAAAATTTCTTCATGGAAGAAAAAATCTTATAGCAGCAGGAGTAAACTGTTCGGCTCCGCAGTTTATATCTCCGATTCTTGATTCGCTTGAACTGCAGCTTAAAAAAAATTTTGCCGTATATCCGAATTCCGGAGAGCATTATCACACTGACTGTTCCTGCTGGGAGGATGACCCTACGGCCAGTGACTGGCGCAGACTGTCGGAGGAGTGGTATGGAAAAGGTGCGGTATTAATGGAGGGTGCTGCCGTACAGGTCCGGTCGATATTGCAAAAATAAAAAGTTTCAGGGATGAACTGATAAAATCTAAATAGTAAAATGCTGCAGTCATTTGCAGCAGGTATTGATTATGACTTTTTACAGCTCTTCAATACTTTTAATTATCTGTTCAATAACATTCTCGTCAGTTTTGGGATTAAAGAAAACCCCCTTCCATGCCGGCACAGGTATACCCCCGGGATTATAACCCATTGATGTGGTGAAACTTAACATCGCGTCAATAGCCGGATCAGTGGAATGTTTTCTCTTTTCAAATAGATGCTGTATCTCCGCGAAGTACCTTGAGTATTCTTTTTCTGTAAGTTCATTGTTGATCAGCCTGTTATATATCTGCCCGGCATTTCTCCCCTTGGGCAGTACCCAGAAGACTACGCTCGGCCCCATGCATCTGTCATTAAGTACATGGCAGTATTCAAGATTCGCTAGCTTTTTTCTGAGCAGAGAGGTCATCTCCAGTGAATGGGCAACCAGTACCTGGTATCCTTTCAGTCCGATCCCGTTAAGGCTTGCCATTACTGAATAAGGCCCTATCCCGGGACGTGATGTTTCCAGTGTAAACAGGGCCGGATCGTGCCTGTAGTCAGCCTCGGAAAAATAAGGGATCTGGTCCATTGTTCTGAACAGGTATTTCAGATCATCACGGTAGCAATACGTAATTTTTTTTTTTTTTGGGGTTCTTCGTTACAGTTGCGTCTTGCTATCAAGCTACCCGATGGAGGATATCACTGGTACGACGAAATCACTCCTTGATCAAATTTTCGACGCCTT
>CAWJRJ010000024.1:0-172321 GCA_963845245.1 Nitrospirota bacterium | reverse complement strand
GCCGCCAGCGAGGCGCGGTTCGAGGAGGAGTCCCTGGAGTTCCATGAGCGTGTGCGTCAGGGTTACCTGAGCATAGCGGCAGGCTGAGCCTGACCGGGTGAAGGTGGTTCACGCGGAAGGCGGCATCGAAGAGATACAGGCGGCTATCCGCGAGGCGGTTGACCGCAGGATTGGTGAGAGGTTATAGCCGATGGCGTTCTCACATATACTCGGTCACGAAAGACAGCTCGAAGTCTTACAGCGCAACATTAAGACCGGCCAGATACCGCCCGCCTACCTGTTCCACGGCGACGAGGGGATAGGCAAACGCATGGCCGCAATAGAGTTTGCAAAGGCGGTGAACTGCGGCGGGCGACCTCTTCGGCGAGGTCCCGTGCGGGACCTGCCAGAACTGCCGGAACATCGAGTGCGGGCTGCCACCCGAACGTGTCTATGCTTGCCGCTTGAGGTGAACCAGGACACCGGCAAGATGCGGCAGGAGATAGTGATAAAGCAGGTGAGGGCGGCGCAGGACTTCCTCTCCCTGAAGGCCGTGGGCGAGGGCCGGAAGGTGCTCATAGTGGACGGCGCGCACCTCCTGAACGAGGAGTCGGCCAACGCCTTTTTAAAGACGCTTGAGGAGCCGCCGGACAACAGCCACGTCGTCCTGATAACGTCGAGGGCGTCAAGCCTGCTGCCGACTATCCTTTCCAGGTGCCGGTCGGTATCGTTCCAGCCGCTTAAAGAGGAACTGGTGGCCGGGCTATTAATGGAAAAGGGCGTGCCGGGGCGACGCCGGTCTTGTTGCCCGGATGACCGGCGGCAGGGTGGGCGAGGCGCTCAAGCGACGCAGCCGAGCTGCGCGACCGGCGCAAGGCGTTCCTGAAGACGCTGGGAAACATTACGGAGAAAGGCCCGTCTGCGGTGCTGAAGGCGGCCGAGGAGGCCGCAAAGGAGGTCGAGGGGCTTCCGGAATTCGTATTCTTCGGGTCGATGTGGTTCAGGGACCTCCTGGTTATTTTAGTAGGCGGGGACGCCCGTGCGGCGTATAATGTAGATATAATGGAAAACTTGAGGGTTGGGCGGGCAGGATAACGCCGGCCAGTTGCGAGAACGCGCTCTTGTTGCTGAAGCAGGCGGGGCGCTCGCTCGAACGCACGTTCAACCGCAGGCTTTTGGCGGAAGACCTATTTTTCAGGCTGAGGGAGGAGGCGTCGGCATAGTCCGCGCTTTCAATAAATATGCATAACGTAGTTGGTGTAAGGTACAGGGAAGGCTGCAAGGTATATAACTTCGACGCGGGCGACATGCCGCTTGTGCCGGGCGACATCGTGATAGTCGACTCGGAGCAGGGCATGGGCGTCGCGGTCGTCGCCGGCGGAGCTGCGCCAGGAAGAGCGCGGGCCGAACGACAAGCCGCTGAAGAGGGTGCTCAGGAAGGCCACGGAGGACGACAGCCGCAGGATCGAGAAGAACCGCGCGATGGAGCACGAGGCGTTCCGGGTATGCCAGCAGAAGATACTCGAACGCGAGATGATAATGAAGCTCGTCCGGGTGGAGTGGGCGTTCGACAACTCGAAGGCCACATTCTATTTCACGGCCGACGGCAGGGTGGACTTCAGAGACCTCGTGAAGGACCTCGCCCACCGCTTCAAGATAAGGATCGAGATGCGCCAGATAGGCGTGCGGGACGAGGCCAAGATGATAGGCGGCTTCGGTCCGTGCGGCAGGGAGCTCTGCTGCTCCAGCTTCCTGAAGGATTTCGAGCCAGTGTCCATCAGGATGGCAAAGAGGCAGGACCTGGTGCTCAACCCGGCCAAGATATCCGGCATCTGCGGCAGGCTGATGTGCTGCCTGGGCTACGAGTACAGCTTCTACGACGAGGCCAAGAAAGAGGCGAGAAGGAAGACCAAGGGAGCGCCGTGCCGGAAAAGGCCCCTGCAAAGGCTGCGCCGGAGCCTGCAAAGGCGAAAGAGGCCGAAGCACCGCCGAAGGCGACAAGTCCGACAAGACCAAGAGGAAGAGAAACGCCTGGCGCAAACGCAAAAAGAAAGGCAAGGAGGGCGGAAGCCCCGAGGGCGCGCCCAAGCCGCCTGCTGCCGAATAAATAATGGATAGTGAGGGGACATTGCCTGACAGTTTCTATATAACCACGCCGATCTACTACGTAAACGACATCCCCCACATAGGGCATGCATATACCACCGTTGCCGCCGACGCGATGGCCCGGTACATGAGGCTCACGGGCCGGGACGTTTTTTTCCTTACCGGCACGGACGAGCACGGCCAGAAGGTGGAGAAGACCGCCGCCGCGAAGGGGATGAGCAACAGGGAGTTCGTCGACTCCGTCTCGCCCCGGTACAAGGAACTCTGGAAACAGCTGAACATCTCGAACGACGACTTCATCAGGACCACCGAGGAACGCCACAAGGATGCGGTGCAGCACCTTTTCAGGCTGTTGCAGGACAAGGGCGACATCTACAAGAGCGAGTACGAGGACTGGTACTGCGTCCCGTGCGAGAGCTTCTGGACCTCGCTTCAGCTGAAGGAGGGCGAGAAATGCCCGGACTGCGGCAGGCCCGTCGAGAAGCTGAAGGAGGAGAGCTACTTCTTCCGGATGTCCAAATATCAGGACGCGCTGCTCGCGCACATCGAGGCCAACCCCGGCTTCATCCAGCCCGAGTCGAGGCAAAAACGAGATCGTAAGCTTCATCAAGACCGGGCTTCGCGACCTCTCCATATCGCGCACGTCGTTCAGTTGGGGCATACCCGTGCCGGGCGACGAGCGCCACGTTATATATGTCTGGCTGGACGCGCTGACCAACTACATATCCGCCCTCGGATATCCGGACGAGATCGGGAACTATAAAAAATACTGGCCCGCCGACGTGCATGTCATAGGCAAGGACATACTGCGCTTCCACGCGGTCTACTGGCCGACGTTCCTGCTCGCGGCCGGGCTGCCACTGCCGAAGAGGATATTCTCGCACGGCTGGTGGACGATATCGGGCGAGAAGATGTCGAAGTCGAAAGGCAACGTGGTGGACCCGAAGGCGGTCGCGGAGGAGTTCGGCGTGGACCAGTTCCGCTACTTCCTGCTCCGCGAGGTGCCGTTCGGGCTGGACGGCGATTTCTCCAAAGAGGCGATGACGACCCGGATAAACTCCGACCTCGCGAACGACCTGGGGAACCTGCATTTCCGCACGATAAACATGATAGAGAAGTATTTTGACGGCTATATACCGTCAGTATTAACCGGGAACGAGATAGCCAGGATCAGTTTTCCGGAAAACATGCATCGAGAAGATTACGATACCGTTTATATCCTTGCAGGTATCAACGAAGGTTTTAATGCCAGAATGGAAAACCTGTCGTTTGGCGATGCGCTCCAGTATGCATGGAAATTCATCAGCAATGCAAACAAGATGATCGATTACTCTGCCCCGTGGTCTCTCGCCAAGAGCGAAAACGAACCGGATAAGTTGCTGCTTAAATATGTTTTAAGGAGCGCAGCGGAAGTATTGAAAGCTTCGGCAGTTCTCCTGTACCCCTTCATGCCTTCCAGAATGCAGATGATCTGGGAGCAGCTTGGACATGATACTAAGCTTGATTCATTAAAGGTGAACCTGTCCGAAATGTTCTATGCGTATAGGTCCGGCCAGAAAGTAATGCGTGGCGAAGCCCCGTTCCCGCGTATAGATACCGACCGAATCCGGGCGTTGAAGGCCGCTTCCGCGAAGGGGAATCAGCCCTCACCCCCTGCCCCTCTCCCCGTTTCGGGCGAGGGGTTAAGGAAGGATGTAGGGCGCGACGCCCCCGGCGCGCCAAAACAAGCGGCTTCTGAGCCGGGCCGGATAACATTCGACGACTTCCTGAAGGTGGACCTCCGTGTCGGAAAAGTCCTTGAGGCCGAGCGCGTGCCGAAATCTGATAAACTGATCAAGATGCAGATAGACATCGGCACCGAGACGCGCCAGATCGTCGGCGGCATAGGCAAGGCGTACGGGCCTGAGGAGCTTGTCGGCACGGAAGTTATAGTGGTGGCGAACCTCAAGCCTGCAAAGCTGATGGGCATAGAATCGCAGGGCATGGTGCTTGCGGCTGGCGACGTCGACACGTTGAAGCTTGCCGGTTTTGCGGCGGATGTCGCGTCCGGCACGAAGGTAAAGTAACCGCCGGTTTACGTGGTAAGTTTACGGGGTAAAATGAAGTACATAATTTGCTCCCTCATCCTGGTAGTCCTCATCATCACTGGCCCCGGCGCCAGCCCTCTCTTACATTGTCTATTTCAAGAACGGCTCGACCATGGAAGTGGAGTCCCACAGGCTTGAAGGCGGGAAGGTATACCTGAAGCTGCGGGGCGGGGAGGCCTCCTTCGACGTGTCCCAGGTGGACATGGAGAAGACCAACGCGGACTTCGCCGCATATAACAGCGTGATAAAGAAGGCCGGGGAGATGGCCGACAGCGGCGACAATGCCGGGGCTGCCAAGCTCTACCAGAGCATTACAACAGCCGACCCGGAAGACGTACAGGCGCGTTTCCTGCTGGGGCGCGCACTTGCCGCGACGAAACGCCTTGATGAGGCAGTATATGAGTACAGGAGGGTGCTGGAGCTGGATGCCAACTGGCCGCATGTAAAGACCAGGCTTGGAGATATATATTACAAGCAGGGACACTACAACGACGCGATAGACCAGTACCTGCTGGCCCTGGACGAGGACCCGAAGGACAAGGAGGCGCACCTGGGCCTGGGGATGTGCTATGCAAAGCAGGAGATGTACGAGGGCGCGTCCACGGAACTCTACAAGGCGATAGAACTGAGGCCGGACTATGCCGACGCCTATGCGATGCTTGGGTACGTCTATTACAAGAAATCAGACTTCGATGCCGCGCTGGTCGCGCTGAAGAAGGCGGTCCAGATGGACAGCAAGTTGCCCGAGGCGCACTACTATACCGGGCTTGTCTACGGTGTCCTGGGCGCGGAGAGCCATGACTCGAAAAAGAGGATCGAATACTTCGACAAGAGCGTGGAGTCGTTCAGGCAGGCGGTAACTTTGCGCAGGGATTTCCCGGAGGCCCATGCGGACCTGGGTGTGGCGTTTTACAGCCGGGGCTCGGTCGCGCGCGCAGTGGAAGAGTTCAAGCTTGCCCTGTCCCAGAAACCCGACATGCCGGTCGCACACAGCAACCTCGCGGGCATATACCTCAAGCAGGGCTTTTATGATGAAGCGGTTGTCGAGGCGAAGAAGGCCGTGGCGCTGGAGCCGAACATGGTGGAGGCGTATTTCATAATGGGCAACGCCTATGCCAACATGAAGAAGTACAAAGAGGCCGCACGGGCCTATGACAAGTACCTGTACTATGCCCCGGAAGGAAACCTCTCCGACGAAGTCCAGCAGAGGCTTGACCGGGTGCTTACCGAAGGCGGCATGAAAGAAGGGGGAGAGAAATAACCCGCCTGCCATGCCTATAACAATCACATTCCATCCATCCGGTAAAACAATCAAAGTACATGAAGGAGAGACCGTCCTCGATGCGGCGGCCAGGGCCGGGGAGGCGATAAACTCCGAGTGCGGAGGTCAGGGCACGTGCGGCAAGTGCGTGGTGAAGGTGGCCGCCGGTACGCCGCCGCCACTATCGGCCAGCGAGAGGGAGCTTCTTTCCGCTGAGCGCATATCAGACGGGTTCAGGCTGGCATGCGAGCTTGTCCCGGCTGAAGATATGACGGTGCAGGTCCTGAACGCGGCCATGCCGAACCCGGCTGCCGTTTCAGGCATGACAGTGCAAATCTCAGGGGCCGACCCGGCTGTCAGAAATTATCATATCGAGCTTGAAGCCCCCGGCGAGTCATACGTAGCGGCGGACCGCGAGCGCCTTCTTGAAGGGCTTAAAAGTACGCATGGCCTTGAAGGTCTGTCCGTAGCCTATCCGCTTCTTAAAAGGCTGCCGCATGTGTTACGGGAGGCCGGGTGGAACGTCACGGCGACGGTGCGCAAAGGGCGTGAGGTGATCGGCCTTGCTCCCGGCCTTCCGAGGCCTTTGTATGGGGTCGCGTTCGATGTAGGCACGACCACGATCGCGGGATACCTTGTGGAGCTTGAGAAGGGCGTGACGGTTGCGGCGGAGTCGATGCTGAACCCGCAGGCCCGGTATGGCGGGGATGTCATTGCACGGATAAGCCATGCGCTGGACAACCCCGACGGTGCGGTATCGTTGAAGGCTGCCGTGATCGATGCGCTGAACGGGCTGGTGGAAAAGCTTGCAAAAGTCGGCTGGTATCGTCAAGGAAGATATCATGGAGGCGGTGATCGTGGGGAACACCACCATGCACCACCTTGCCCTCGGCCTGCCGGTTGCGGGGCTCGGGGTATATCCGTTCACTCCCGCGCTGACTCGTCCGCTGGAACTAAGTGCGGCGGAGGTCGGCCTGCACATAAACGAATGCGGCTATGTAGTCACGCTCCCGCTTGCGGGAGGTTTCGTGGGCGCGGATACGGTTGCGGCGCTCCTCGCGGTTGACCCGGAGAGCAAGGATGGCAGCAGTCTTATAATTGACATCGGCACGAACGGCGAGATAGTGGTTGCACACGAAGGCAGGCTGCTCTGCGCCTCCTGCGCCACAGGCCCGGCGTTCGAGGGCGCGAAGATTACGCACGGCATGAGGGCGGGCATCGGCGCGATAGAGAAGGTGATGATAGACCCCGAGACGCTTGAGGCGTCTTATAAGGTCATAGGCAGTCCGGGCTGGTCTGCGCCATCCGCGTTTCACGGGCGCACTGGGCATATGCGGGTCGGGGGTGGTGGACGCCGTCGCCGGGATGTACCTTGCCGGGATAATAGATATCAGGGGCGCGTTCGTGCCGGACTCACCAAGCCCGAGGGTCAGGACTGGACGAAAGTGGACAGCCGGAGTATGTCATCGCGTGGGGGCAGGAGACGGCGACCGGGCATGACATAACCATTACCCAGGAAGATGTGCGGGCCGTCCAGCTTGCGAAGGCCGCGCTGTCTGCGGGGGTCAAGGTGCTGTTAAACGAGGCCGGGCTTGAGCGGACGGACAGGGTGTACCTTGCCGGGGCGTTCGGGAATTTCATCGACCCCAAAAGCGCGGCTGTCATAGGGCTGCTTCCGGGCTGGGCCGCAGAGCGTGCGGTGTCCGCAGGCAACGCGGCGGGAGAAGGCGCAAGGGCCGCGCTCCTGTCGGTTACTAAAAGGGAAAAAGCCAAAGAGATGTCCGCCCGGATGCGGCATATCGAGCTTTCGGTGCACCCGGAGTTTCAGGGGTTGTTTCTGGGGGAGATTAATTTTCCGTTAGTGGGAGTTGGTGAATAATGGGACGGTTTCGCGAGATGGCATCCCGCGCCTTTGAGGCGGGCGAGTACGGTAAGGCCCTTGAATACGCCGACAAGTCGCTGGCCCGTGACCCGTACAACATGGAGTCCCTGAACATCGCAGCCATGGCCGCCACCCAGCTTGGGGAATACCAGAAGGCGGTCGCGCTCTATGAGCAGGCGCTGCTGTTGCAGGGCGAGACGCCCGGAGGTCTACCATAACATTGGCCTCCTGCACGCGCACATGGGCGACCACAAGGGGGCGGTGAAGATTTACCGCGAGGCGCTGGCGCTCGACCAGAACTCGGCCGAGATATACGTGAGCCTGGCCAACTCGCTGGGCGAGACCGGGCAGGTGGAGGCGGCGCTTGCGGCCTACGACGAGGCGCTAAGGATTGAGCCGGGCATGAAGGACGCCCTCTACAACAAGGGCGTGACCCTGAACCGGGCGGAAAGGTTCCAGGAGGCTGCGGATATATTCAAGGGCCTGCTAAGCTCGGAGCCGGACGACGATGTGGTCCTGTCCGCCAGGGCGTGCAGCCTGAACATGATGGGCAGGCCCGGTGAGGCGCTGGGGCTCTTCCAGAGGGCTGCCGCAATTTCCCAGTCGTCCCCCGGCCTGTTCTATAATATGGCCCTTACGCTTGAGAAACTTGGCAGGAGAGAGGAAGCCGTATCGGCCCTGGACCAGCGCCCTGGAGCTAGACCCCGACTTCCCCGGCGTTGTGCTTGAGAAGGCCAACATCCTGGGCGACCTCGGCCGCGACGAGGAGGCGGTAGGCATCTATAATTATGAGGCCGAGCAGGCAGCCTGACGAACCGATAATATATTTTAACCGCGGCATCTCGCTTGCCCGTCTGGGGCGGGAAGAGGAGGCGCTAAGCGATTTCAACAAGGTGCTAAAGCTGGACGAAGGCAACCTTGACGCCCTGAACAACAAGGGGAGCATCCTGCTCTCGCTTGGGCTTTACGCCGAGGCCCTGGGATGTTTCGAGGAGATACTGAAGGCGGACAGGAAAAACGTCATGGCGAGCTACAACAAGGCGTGCGCATTCGCCCGCATGGGAGAAGCCAAAAAGTCCGCCGCCGCCCTGAAGAGGGCCGTGCAGCTCGACAGGTCGGTGCTTGAGAAGGCTGCCGGTGACGAGGACTTCAAGGGGGTGATGGAACACCCTGATTTCAGGGCGCTCTTCGACAGATAACTTATCATTGACAACCCTCTATAAATAAATAATAATGCCACTTGTACGGACTACATGGGTGCAAGGAGGTATCATGCCGAAAAGAAAGCCCGACGAGACACACGACGCCTTGGGCATCGGGCACAAGCTCAAGTTATCCTATTTCGTAGCATCCATCATACCTATCGCAGTAATGACCTATATATACCTGGCCTACATCGCGCCGGAAGCCGAGAGCAAGGGCCATTACCTCATACCGATAATCATAGCCGTCCTGCTTGTTTTACCGTGGTCCTCTCGTTGCTTGGGCTGACGATGACCACCAAAGCCGCCAACGACTCGATCAAGACCCTCACTAAGCTGAACCACAGGATGGACAGCCTCCTGGACCTGACCAAGAACTTCAGGGAAGGCCTCTTCGTAGATGTCCTGATGGACTCGATCACGACCTCCGCCACGCAGATTTTAAGCGCGGAGGCCAGCTCTATCCTGCTTTATGACGAGGCAGGGGTACTGCGTTTCGCCTACGTCACCGGCAAGGCGTCTTCGCTCAAGGGGAAGGCAGTCAATATCGGCACGGGTTTAACTGGCTGGGTTGCCAGGGAGGGGAAGTCCGTCATCGTAAACGACGTGACCAAAGACTCCAGGTTCTCAGACGAATACGACCGTGAAAGCGGCTTTAAGACCCGGTCCGTAGTTTGCGTCCCGCTTATCATAGACGGGAGGAACATCGGGATACTTGAGGTGCTGAACAAGAAGGAAGGCGAGCTTTTTTCCGAGCAGGACCAGAAGATTCTATACTCCCTTGCCGACCACGCCGCCCTTTCCATACAAAGGAGCAGGAGCTACGAGGCCTCACACAGTGATTTCATACAGATAACCGAGATCCTCATGGCCGCCATGGACCACCATGTACCGGAAAAGAAAGGGCATGCGCGCAGGGTGTCCCGATATTCGGTGAAACTGGCAAAGGCGATGGGCCTGAACGAGGAAGAGCAGAAAAAGATATACTTCGGGGCGCTGCTGCACGACATCGGGCTATTGAAGTACAACCAGGACGAATACTGGGGCCTGAAGAAGTTCGAGCTTCACCCTTCGCTCGGTTTTGATATGATCAAGGCGGTAAGCATGTGGCAGCCTATGGCGCACTATGTCCTCTGTCACCATGAGCGCTACGACGGCAGCGGTTATCCAAAGGGCTTGTCGGGTCAGGACATCCCGCTCGGGGCCAGGATAATAGCCGTCGCTGAGGTCTTCGACACTCTGGTAAGCGCATGCTCGTACAAGCCGACCATGAGTTTCCTTGAAGCCGCGGAAGAGATTAAAAAGAACGCCGGGATCCAGTTCGACCCGCACGTGGTGGACATCTTTATGGCGAACTTCAGGAAAGAAGACATAGTGGAATAAAAAAACCGGGACAGGTTGCCCTGCCCCGGTTGAGATCTTTAAAGACGTATTATTACTTCTTGTGGCACTTTCCGCAGTTGCTCAGCGGCATTGGCGTCAAACGACTTCTTGCCATCATGGCAGGAGCCGCAGAACTTGCCTTCCTTTATGGCGGCCATAGTGATCACGTCGTCGCCCTTCTTCATCTTGAAGAGCTTCGGGTGGCACTCGTTGCACTTCATGCCCTTCTTCTCGGTGTGGATCTCGTGGGAGAAGGTTACCTTGCCCTCGTCTCCGACGGTCTTGAATTCGATATCCTTCTTGAGGGAGAACCCAAGGGTAGCAAAGGCAAGAGTCATCACGACGGCCATAGCCAGAACGATAATCTTTTTCATAAGCTTGTTTTACCTCCTTTCGTCAATGATGAGTACAGCTGAGCAGTTAATTCTCAGGCTGGTGGAAGATAAACTCAATGCCCTGTATAAGCAGATAGACGAGCGAAAGGCGATAAGGTTTACAGTAAAACTAAATATAGTTGATGGATGGCAAAATGTCAACTCATTTGAGAAAGCTGATATATGTCATGACAGCTTTCCAAGGGTGGTGTATAATTTAAACATTAAAACAAAGTTTTGGAGGTAATATGCCAGCATTGACAAAAGTGGATAAAAACACAATAATCGGCGAGGCTATAAGGATCAACCCCGAGGTGAGCAAGGTAATAGAAAAACATTTCGGGAACGGATGTTTTACATGTCCGGGTATAAACATGGAGTCCATAGGTTTTGGCTCCCTGATGCACAACCTGGAACCACAGGTCATAGTAGACGAGATAAACCAGGTGTTAGAGAAACAGAAAGGTTAAGCCAGCCTCTTATGCCTTTTCTTCTGTAGGAGGCATAATCACGTCCTCACGGTGTAGCGTTACCTATCCGATGTCCTAGTATAATAAAATCAATCGTTTATACTTGGTGCGCGAATTCAGGCAGTCTGCCGATTAGCGGGCTTGATAATGCGCATCCGGGCTATGCGTATTGCGGGCAATCCATCAAAACGTATCGATTTTTATACTAAAATCCCTACTGCGCATTTTTGCGAGATTTAACTTGTACAAAAGTAACTCTATAATATATAATTACTAACAAGAAATTTTTCTATAGCAGGCCGTGGAATCAAGGTCTGTCTCTCAAAAGGTATGAAATGCCAATCTTTGTATGTAAAGTCGGCAGGGAAGACGGCTCAACTTCTTGTCAAAGAGGTTGAGGCCGAAAACGGGGATGTTCTGCGCCGTGAGCTGGAGGATAGCGGCTATCTTGTCCTCCATATTGAAAAGGCGCCATGCGTTCAACCTCGGGGGCTCATTTGCCGGAGTTGCCAAGAAGCTGAAGAGCGAGGATTTCTTAATCTTCAACCAGGAACTCATGGTCCTTTTAAAGGCTGGCCTGCCCATCGTCCAATCACTTGATATCCTGCTGGAAAGGACGCCGAACGCGTTTTTCAAGGAAGCGCTTACGGATGTCAAGACGGAGGTGAGGGGCGGCAAGGCCCTTTCCGACGCAATGGGAAAACACCCAAGGTTCTTTCCAGAGCTTTATACGAACTCCCTGAGGGCCGGCGAGAAGACTGGTAATCTCGCAGAGATACTGGAGAGGTTCATCGCCTATCTCAGGCAGATGATAGCCATTAAAAGGCAAATAATCAGCGCGGTTACCTATCCTATATTCCTTATCGGGTTCACCATAGTACTCCTTGTGGTCCTCCTGACCTATGTTGTACCTTCCTTTTCCGAAATATACTCGGATTTCAAGGTCCGAACTACCGCTTCCGACCGTGATACTGATAAATTCAACCCGGATGCTGAGAGATTATGTGCCGGTAATAGCTGTAGTGTTGATAATTGCCGTTTACGGCTTCAGGGTATGGTACAGGACCCCGAAAGGGAGGAGGACGGTGGACGCCCAACTGTTGAAAGTCCCGCTTCTGGGCACGGTTATACAGGGCTACGTAATAAGTACCATGACGAGGACGCTGGCGACGATACTCGCAGGCGGCATACCGATGCTTCAGGCCCTTGAGATGGTGGCCAAATCCGTGACCAACCGGGAAGTGTCCAAAAGCCTTGAATATACCCAGGAAAGGGTCCGTGAGGGGATGAGCCTGGCGAAGGCTCTTGAGGAGACGGGGATAATGCCGCCCATGACAATAAGGATGATCGAGGTCGGCGAGGCCACCGGCGCCCTGGAGCCATGCTTAACAATATTTCGACTTTTTACGAGGAAGAGGTTGCGGTGAAGGTGCAGAGGATGACAAACCTCATAGAGCCGGTAATAATGCTTGGCCTGGGGCTCGTGGTCGGAAGCATTGTTATTGTGATGTACCTGCCGATATTTGAAATTGCCGGTACCGTAAAGTAGTATTGAGGGCTTGATAATGGAAAACGCAGCCGCCATGCAGGCGACCATACTGATAGTCGACGACGAAAGGGACATCCTCACCGTTACGTCGAAGATACTCGAACGTGAAAATTTTCAGACTCTTTCCGCTTCGAACGGGAGAGAGGCTATAGACAAGGTCCTTGAAAACTCGCCGGACCTGGTCCTGATGGACTACATGATGCCCGGGATGAACGGGCTTGACGTCCTGAAGGAGATAAAAAAGATACGGCCGGAGACGGAGGTGATAATATTCACCGGGCGCGGGAGCGAGACGACCGCGGCCGACTCCATTAAAATGGGCGCTGCCGAATATATAATCAAGCCGTTTGAAAGGGCCGGGCTTGTGAGCACCATAAAGAGAGTGCTCGCAGAGAGGGACGAAAAACGCGAGGCCGAGCAGCAGGATATTACGCGCATCGCCAGGATGGTAGGCAAACAAAGGCTGGGTGACATCCTCATATCAAAGAACTTTGCGACATCCTCCGAGATTAACGACGCAGTCGAAAGGGCTGGTAAAACGGACAAAAGGATCGGCCAGGTGCTACTTGAACAGGGCGTGATATCCGAGGAACAGATAGCCAAGAGCCTGGCCTACCAGCACGGTGTCAAGTTCGTTAACCTCTTTAATTTTATAATAGAGCCGCGATTTTTCGAGACTATACCGTATGAGCTTATGGACCGTTACCAGTTTGTCCCCTACCAGGAGGAGGGCGGGAGGTTGACCATCGCCGTCTCGGACCCCACGAACATCATAATGGTGGACGAGCTGGAGCTTCTCCTTAACCGTTCCCTGAATGTCTGCGTCGCGACCCACGGCGGCATTGCCGACGCCCTGAAGAGGAGCGAGGGCTCCCAGAGGGTCTTGAAAGAGGTCACCGAGGAGTTTAAGCTTCATCTGGTCAAGGAGACGGAGGAGGGCGAGGAAACCCTTTCCATGGACCGGCTCGGCGAAGAGATAAGCCCGATCATAAAGCTGGTGGACACCATCCTCTTTTCCGCTGTCCAGAAGCGCGCCAGCGATATCCACATAGAGTCGGACGAGAAGTACGTAATAGTAAAATACAGGATAGACGGCGTGCTCTACCAGGCGATGGACCCGATAGACTGCCCGTTTCCACAGCACTATAATCTCCAGGATCAAGATCATGTCCGAGCTTGACATAGCCGAGAAACGGATTCCGCAGGACGGCAGGTTCAAGATAAAGTTCAAGGACAAGAAGATAGACTTCCGCGTCTCGATCATGCCGGCCATATTTGGGGAGGACGTGGTAATAAGGATACTGGACAAGGAGTCTATAACAGCTGACCTTCATGAGCTCAGGCTGGACCGGCTCGGCTACAATGAAGAGGACCTGAAGAAATTCAGGAAAACAATCTCAGAGCCTTACGGGATGGTGCTTGTAACCGGGCCTACCGGCTCCGGCAAGACGACCACGCTCTATGCCGCCATCAGCGAGATAAACACGACCGAGGACAAGATGATAACCATCGAAGACCCGGTGGAGTACCAGCTCCCAGGGGTCGTGCAGATACCCGTAAACGAAAAGAAAGGGTTGACATTTGCGAGGGGGCTACGTTCCATCCTGAGGCATGACCCGGACAAGATACTGGTCGGAGAAATACGAGACCCGGAGACGGCGCAGATAGCGGTTGCAGCCGCGCTAACCGGCCACCTTGTGTTTACAACCGTCCACGCAAACAGCGCTTTCGATGTCATAGGACGTTTTACGAACATGGGGGTAGAGCCATACAATTTCGTCAGTTCGCTCAACTGCATCCTCGCCCAGAGGCTTGTCAGGGTTATATGCCCGTCTTGCAAGAGACCTGCAAAGGTTTCCAGAGAGCTGATAGTAGACTCCGGCCTTGATTATGACGAGGTGATAAAAAAGGGCACTGTGTTCTACGAGGGCAGGGGCTGCAACGAGTGCAACGGTACAGGATACAAAGGCAGGCAGGCCATAACCGAGTTTCTGGACCTCTCGGACAGGATAAAAGAAATGATATTGGATAAAAGACCCATTTCGGAGCTTAAGAGGATTGCGAGGGAAGAGGGTATGAGCACGCTCAGGAAATCCGCGCTTGGAAAAGGCATTCAGGGGCGAGACGACCCTACGGGAGATAAACCGCGTTACATTTGTGGAGTAAAGGGATGGGATTATTCGGCGGCAAGGCGACAGCGGGTCTTGAGGTCGGCCAAAGGGTGCTTCGGGCTGTATCGTTAAAAAGGGCAGGGGGCAGGCCGGGTATTGCCTGGGCTTCGCAGGTGGAATTACCAGCGGGGATCCTGCTTAATTCGTTTACAGAACCGAACATTACGGATATACCCTCATTTGTAGGCCTTGTGGAAAGACTTGTTCAAAAGGCAGGCAGGAGGGTGAGGGGGGTAAATGTGGCGCTCCCGGACCACATATCAAGGGTCTCCATATTGGATTTTGACTCGCTCCAGGGCAAAAAAGATGAGGTCGAGAAAATGCTGAGGTGGCGGGTCAAGAAACTCCTGCCCTTTGACGTCGATCAGGCAGCGATGCGTTACCAATATTTGGGCAAATTCAAATCGAATGATAAAGACCAGCACCGGTTCCTGGTTTCAATTATAAAATCTGACATACTTTCACAATACGAACTTGTGTTCAGGGAGGCTGGGCTGAAGCCGATAGTAATAGACCTGTCCTCTTTTTGCGTATGGAACCTCTACGAGGATTTTATCGCAAAAGACTCGGCGGGCCTATCATGTTTCGCTGTAATGATGCTGACAGGCGGCAAGCTTTCAGTTATGGTATTCGAGCGGGGAGTCCCGCATTTCTTCAGACTCAAGGATATGGGCGGATTCGATGGTGAGGAAAACGGCATGGCCGTGACCAGGATACTCAGAGAACTTAACGCCTCCCTTACGTTCTACAAGGAAAATTACGGCGATTTACCGGTCGAAAAAGTCTATATGACAGCTGATGATCCAGACAGGATAAAGCTGATTGCCGATGAGGTCGGTAAAAATTCTACGTTAAAGACGGCAGTCCTGGACCTTGGGCTGGCACTAGAGAGATGGGGGGGTAATGAATATTCTTCCCCGGCCTTCAGTGCCGCTTGCGGTGCCGCACTGGAGGGCTAGAGGATGCGTATCAGGATAAACTTCGCTTCCCGCGAATACGTCTTGGCCAGGAAAGTCAACGCAGTACTCATACTGCTTCTTTTCTGCCTGGGGGCGATTTTTTCTTATAATATAAATGATTACAGGAAGGCCCTTGTCCGGGAGAACATGCTTGTCTCGGAGGTCAAGCTGCATGAAAAAAAAGAATCAGAGGTTTCGTCGAGGCTGCAGGAAATAAAAAAGACGGTACACGAAAATGAAGTGAAGGCGTCTCTTCGTGAGGCAGAGTTTGCAAACATGGCTATAAGTCGTAGAGTTTTCTCTTGGACGGCTTTCCTTAACCGCCTTGAGGAGCTTGTGCCACCAGGGGTATCCATAGAGAGCATCAAACCAAACTTCGACACTGAGTCTAGCAATCTGGATGTTGACATTACAGGTACTGCGCTCGATATGGCAGGGGTTACTGAGTTCGTGGGCAGGATCACCAGATCACCGTACTTCGATAATCTCCCGCCGGTTTTCCATAGCTCTGAAGTCATGGTTGACAAGGATATCGGCAAGACGGTGCAGAACTTCAACCTCAAGATCAGATACAAGCCCGAGGGCACGCATGCCCACCCTGAAGAAAGAGGCAGAAGTTGAGCCAGGCAGTTGAACTGATAAAAAAGAGCAGGCTTGCGCAGGTGCTACTCCTGTTTGTTATTTCTTTGGCTGTCGCGGATGTTGGTTATTATTTTCTGCGTGCCGTCCCAGCCTCAATAAAAGTGCGCAGGCTGGAGGAAAGGCTTGCCGAGCTAAACAAGAAAACTGCATCTGAGGCTGGAGAGTATGGCCTCTATAGCTCATTCGATAGCGGTATGAGACAACTTGGCCAGTTCAAAACGATGCTTCCGGAGAGAGGCGATTACATAAGCCTGGTTGATAAGGTTTACAGGCTAGCCAAAGAAGACGGCATGAAGAGCGCTTCCTTCGGGACAGATGCCAAGGAATTAAAGGAAGGGGACCTGATACAAGTGGATTTTACGATGCCAATATCCGGCAACTACCGTGATGTAAGAAAATTCATTTATGATATAGAGACGTCCCCACTTTTTCTCAACATAGATAACCTGTCGCTTTCATCTGGCAAGGATGAAGGCGAAATAAATTTGACCATAGCCCTGACAACGTACATGAGGTCATGATGTGGTTTAAGGAAAACAAAAAGGCCATCGTCCTCGCAGTGCTTGTCTCGGCGCTTGTAATTTATTGGGCCTATGCTTTTTTCAAAGGTGGTAACAGCGGCAAGGTTGTCGTACAGGCCCCGGCAAAAAAAGTGGCGGACACAAAGGACAAGATCACTGCGGTAAGGGTGGACGTCGACCTCTTGAAAAGGACGGTCGAGCCTTACAAAGCCGTTAAAAACATCTTTGTTCCTGTATACAAAAAGCCGGTTCTTGAGAAGCCTCTGCCTAAGTCGAAAAGGCCTGGTAAAGGCGCCATCACTGTAACGCCTCTTCCTCCCCTCCCTCCCCCCCTCCGCCAAAGTCTCAGCAGGAGGTCGACGCTGAAAACGCAAGGGAAGAGATGCAGAAGGTTAAAGTGCTTGGTTTTTTGAAGCGCAAACAGAGGACAGACGTTTTTTTAAGCCTTGGAAATAGCAACTACATAGTTGGAAAAGGCGATGTTATAACTAAAGACTACTACTTGGAGGATGTGGCAAAAGACTCCGTGATTGTCTCGGACAGGAAGACCGGTATCAAGGTAAAGGTTCCAGCTGATTTTTCCGGAAAGAATGCAAAGAGCGTGGTGCTTCCTGGCATAGGCCGGGCCGGTTCATCCGCACCTGCTTATCAGCAGCCTAACCCGGGTATGGGTGGTGCCATGCCAGGGCCGGGACGCTCACCTGGACAGAGGACGCCGGAATCCTATGGCGGCGGCGGAATATATGGAAGCGGTGGGGCGCTGCCCGCTCAAAGTCCAGTCACAAGTACCGGCGTGACGCAATCCGGTTTAGGAAATCAACCTCCGCCAGTCGGGGGCTATTCAATTAAATGATGTTGTAAGGGGGGTATAATGGTCAAAGCTGCCAGGCTTTTTATTCTTATAATTCTCGCGCTTGCGTTTTCGGGGTGTGCAGGCGACATCGCCGCCAAGAAGGGTGATAAGATGGTTGTGGAGGGCGACCTGGACCGCGCGGTGGCTTATTACAGGCAGGCCCTGCAGGAGGACCCCGAGAACGTAACCTATAAGACGCATCTGATTGCTGCTCAAAGGGATGCCACACAGCATGCACGTGAACAGGGCAGCCCAGTACCTGGACTCGAAAAACGCAGAAGTGGCCATATACGAATCCCAGCAGGCCCTTCTCCTCTCGCCGGACAACGGTCGGGCAGCGCAGCTCTTAAAGGAGGCCGGGAAGTTAAAGGAACTGCAAGGACACCTTGCGGCAGGCCGGAACTTTTATTACGCGGGCCGTCCCAACGAAGCTTTGGATGAGTTCTCAAAGACTTTGGAGGTTGACCCTGAACAGCCGGAAGCGAAGTCGTACATCGAGAAGATAACAAGACAGAAGGCCGCGCTCAGCGGGACCGATGAAGAGGGCCTTACCCTTGCATCGGACCAGCCGATAACCCTCAGCTTCAAGGACGCCAAGCTTAAGGAGGTCTTCGAGTTCCTCTCCAAACTATCAGGCGTCAGCATACTTTTCGACGACGATGTAAAAGACCAGCCGGTGACCGTTTTCGCCAAAGACATATCCTTCAAACAGGCCCTGGGGCTTCTGCTTGCGACGAACAAGCTCTTTATGAAGAAGATAGCGCAGGACGCGATAATAATAATACCGAAGACAAAATCGAAGCAGGACCAGTACCAGGACCTCATGATAAAGACTTTCTACCTCTCCAGCATCCAGGCCAAGGACATGGTCAACATAATCAGGACCATGCTCGAGACGAGGAAGGTCATAGTTAACGATCAGCTGAATTCAATTACGCTTAGGGAGACCCCGGAGAAGCTTAAGCTCGCCGAGAAGCTGATAAAGGTCAACGACCGCAAAGACTCCGAGGTTGTCATAGACGTTCAGGTCATGTCTGTAGACAGAAGCGAAAACCTCACATATGGTCTTACACTGCCCCAGAGCGTTACCGGCACATATATACCACCTAGTATGGCGTAGCCTGAGTTGGACCTTCAACTGCTCCTACCGCAATAGGTAGCGTAATTACGAATGTGCTCGATTTCAACAACGGCCTGAAAAACAGCAAGTCGATAAAGCAAAATACCTGGTTCCAATACCCCAGCGTGACCGCAAACTGGGGAGCGGGCAGGTGTCACAATGAGACACTTACTAACCCGAGTATCCGCGTACTCAACAACAAGCCGGCCAAGATACTAATTGGCCGCAGGATACCTGTTCAGACCGGTCAGACGACCTATGCCGGCACGGCGGGCACCACTACTGCTTTTGAATACAGGGACGTCGGCATTAAGCTCACAGTCGAGCCGGACATAGGCCTGGACAACAGCGTGAAACTGAAGACTACACTGGAGGTGAGTTCCCTTGGACAAAATATAGACGGTTGGCGGTTTTTCCCAGCCGACCTTCAATACCAACACCGCGGAGTCGGTCCTGAGCCTGAAGGACGGCGAGACGGTGGTAATAGGCGGCCTCCTCGACACCTTGACAATCTAACAATATCAGTGGAATTGCAGGTGTTATGGATGTACCGATATTAGGCAAGATATTCTCTACTAATACCATCGGGCCAAACTCAAAGAATGAGATTATTATGACCATGACGCCGCATATCGTCCGCCCGCAGGTGTTACCCTCCGATGATTACTCGTCCTTTTACTCAGGCACTGAGGAGGCGTTTGATACCAAGCCGCTATTTGAGGAGAAGAAAGAGAAACTCTCTGTGCCGGAAGATGATGAACAGGTGGTAGTCAGGCCTACTACGGCACAGCCCCAACCTGGCCAGCCTGTGCAGCCCGGTAAGCCCAAGAAAACCGAGCTCCCAGAAGGCCAGTCACCTGCAATGCCTTCCCAGAAGATCGGGCGGGTTGGCGTTATAAGTTTTGCCCCGGAAGTCGTGCCGGTTGAAGTTGGGCAGGAGCTCACTGTTGACGTGATGGCTACAGACCTTGATTCGGTGTTCGAAGCCCCACTTTCAATAATATACAACCCCAAGCTTGTAGAGTTCGTTAAGGCCGAGGAGGGAGATTTTATGAAAGTGGATGGTAAGCCGACCTCTTTTACTGCCACGGCTAATGACAAGGTCGGCTTCATTGACGTATTCATTACCAGACTTGGGAAAGTACAGGGGGTCTCAGGTTCCGGCAAACTATTCTCTCTTACGTTCAAGGGTAAGGCGCCTGGGATCAGCCCGCTCGTGTTCAAGCAGAACATGCTTAAAGACGCGAACAAACAACCCGTAAGCGCTGACCTAAAAACCGGGACCCTGTATATAAAGTAGCAGGATGTATAATGCGAATTTTTAAGTGCGTAAAGGGCATAACACTGACCGAACTAGTAGTGGTGATGGCGGTGATATCAGTGCTTGCCTCCGTTGCCATGCCTATATTCAGGGTTTCTGTCAAGAGGTCAAAGGAGATAGCCCTTAGGCGGGAGCTCCGGATTATGAGGGACGGGATCGATTATTACAAGAAGCTTTCCGAAGAAGGCAGGATACCGCGCGAGGCGGGCGGGACAGGTTACCCCAAGACGCTGGAGGACCTGACCAAGCTCATAATAATAACCAACACTGCTCCGATACCGGGCAGCGCTTCGGCCGCACCCCTCCCCTCCAAAATACGGATATTGAGGAGGATCCCGGTAGACCCGATGACGGGTAATACGGAATGGGGAAAAAGGAGTAATGAGGACGAGCCGGACAGCTCAACTTGGGGTGGACAAGACGTCTTTGACGTTTACTCCCTGAGCGAAGAGACGGCCCTTGACGGGACGAAATACAAAGACTGGTAGAATGGCGGTTAAAATGTTTAAAAGGTTAGGCGAAAAAGGTTTTACCCTGCTTGAACTAATGATAGTCATCGCCATTATAGGCATATTGGCCACCCTTGCACAGCCGAGCTACAAGACGGCGGTGACAAAATCAAGGGAGGCGGCACTCAAGGAAGACCTCTACAACCTAAGGAGTGTCCTTGACCAGTATTATGCGGATAATGGCAAATATCCGGATAGCCTTGATGACGTTGTAACCAAAGGTTATATGCGGGGTGTGCCTGTTGACCCGATGACAAACTCTAACCAATGGCAAACAGTCCCATTTGAGAGCAGCAACCCTGACGAGCCTGCTGGCGGAATATACGATGTCCACAGCAACAGTACCGCAGTTGGGCTGAATGGGAAACCGTATAACGAGTGGTGAGTATGAACAGGGTATCTGGAACCGCTGGTTTTACCTATTTGGGGCTTCTCATCGCGATGATCATCATCGGCATTATGACAGGCATTGTCGGGCCAAGCTGGCGGGCTGCATCAAAGGCGGAAAAGGAGAAGGAACTTATCTGGCGGGGCCACCAGTTTAGAAATGCTATTGGTCTCTATTCGAGAAGCTATGCCGTTCCACAGGGTCATCCAACCCCTTACCCGACAGAGCTTAACGACCTTATTAAAGATCCCAGGAGTGCTGGAGTCAAGAGGTACCTGAGGCAGATATATACAGATCCCATGACGGGCAAGGACGACTGGGTGCTTGTCCTAGGGGACAATGGCCGCATAATAGGTGTGCACAGCGCAAGCGACGCTGAGCCACTAAAACAAGATAACTTCGACCTTGTCGACTCCGATTTCAAGGGTAAGACCAAGTACTCCGAGTGGATATTCAAGTACGTTCCGGGCGCGCCGGGTCAACCTATACTGACGCCTGGCCAGACAACGCCGCCGGGTCAAACGCCGGCGCCGGGCCCGACACCGGCGCCAAGCCCGACACCAGTGCCAGGCCAGCAATAGTTATTATTAAGAGGGTAGATGTTTTTTAGAAGTCTGAAGACCAAGATAACAGTATTCACAATAGCGGTGATCGTCACAGCCATTGGTTTTGGCACATGGCTGAGCATAGATTTTCAGATACATGAGCTAAGGAAGCTTACAGAGGAAAAAGTTACGATCCTTGCAAATACCATCGAGCGCTCGCTTAACACCGCAATGCTTGAAGGCCGAAGCCACGACGTGCAGCGCATAGTGGAAATGGTTGGTACACACAACAAGATAGGTGGTGTCCGGCTTCTCGACACCGAAGGCACCATACTTCGTTCGGCAAGGGTTTATGAGATCGGGAAAAAAGCCAGCCTGGACTTCAGTTCCAGGAACCTCGAGGATGAACCAAGCTTCATCATAGAGGATAAGGATGAAAAGGGCGAGACTATGCTCAGGAACTTCAGGCCGATTCTTAACAGGCCGGAATGTTTTCACTGCCATGTTCCTAGCCAAAAGGTCAATGGAGTCCTTGAGGTCGACGTTTCTCTCGCCGAAATGAAGGAGCACGTTGGCAGGCTCAAAAAGACCATGGTAATCTGGGCCATAGCCATAATATTCTCCTTGGCACTGGCCCTTTCCGCGCTCCTTTCCAAAATAGTTACGAACCCTATAACAGACCTGATGAACACCATGGCAAAGGCCGAAGAGGGTCTTGACGTACGGGCCAAGGTCACCTCCGAGGACGAGCTTGGCCGACTAGCCCACAGTTTCAACTCAATGATTATAAAGTTGAACAAAGCGAAGAAAAAGGTTGAAAAGCTCCATTATGAACAGATGAAAAAGGCTGACCGGCTTGCTACGGTGGGCGAGATGGCCGCTGGTATAGCACACGAGATAAAGAACCCTCTGGCCGGCATAGCGGGAGTGATACAAATACTCGGTCGGGACCTTCCTGAGGACGATACCAGGCAGACCATAATCAAGGAGGTACTTGACCAGATAGACCGGCTCGACAAGGCGGTGAAAAACCTTTTGTCATTTTCAAGGCCTCCGATGCCCAACCTGACCCAGGTTGACATAAATGTCCTACTCGATAAAATAACCGCATTTCTTACACCACAGTTCGGAAAAAACGGGGTGCGGCTGCGGAAAGAATATTCGGAAAACATGCCCAAAATTTCCGGTGACCCGGAACTTCTCCAACAGGTCTTTTTGAACATCATCCTGAACGGGGTACAGGCCATGCAGGGTGGGGGAGAGCTTGTCATCAAGACCAAAGCTGAGATAACGTCGGACTATGTCTTGCACAGAATGGGGCATGCCGAGGACAAGGACGACCTACTCAACCATCCGGAGGCCAGACATGAGGCCCTTGCAGTTTGTATTACTGATACGGGCAAGGGTATCAACGTGGAGAACCTCGACAAGATATTTAATCCCTTCTTCACCACAAGGCAACAGGGGACGGGGTTGGGATTGTCAATTACCCAAAAGATAGTCGAACAGCACGGAGGGGGGATCACTGTCGATTCATCCCCGGGGAATGGCACAACTTTTACCATATATCTGCCGGTTATCAAAGAAGGCTTTCCGGCTTTAACAGGTTAAGGGGACAGGACAGAGGAAAATGATGGACAAGGCAAAAATATTGGTTGTCGATGACGAGCACCTTATCAGATGGACACTCGAACAGCATCTAAAAAAGGAAGGATACGAGACAGTAACAGCCGAAAGCGGTGAAAAGGCGCTTGAACTTCTTCCTGATGTCATGCCGCATCTTGTTTTGCTTGATAACCAGCTACCCGGAATGATGGGAATAGACGTCCTTGGGAAAATAAAGGAGGTCGACAAGGATATAGTAGTAATAATGATTACCGCCCATGGCCTTCTGGAGACAGCCGTAAAGGCAATGAAACTTGGAGCCTTCGACTATATTAGCAAGCCTTTCAACTTGGATGAGATAACACTGACCATAAAAAAAGCGCTTGAGACCAAGTCTCTCCGTGAAGAGGTGCGGATTCTTAAGGAGCAGCAGAAATCAAGTCTCAAGGCATATAACATAATCGGGAAAAGTGCGGCAATACAGGGTGTTTTGGACATGATACGCAAGATAGCCCAGTCGGACGCCACCACTGTTTTGATTCAGGGAGAGTCAGGGACTGGTAAGGAGCTGGTAGCCAGAGCCGTGCATATGGGCAGTTCCAGGGCCGACAAACCCTTTATGGCTATAAACTGCGCCGCCCTGCCTGAAAACCTGCTTGAGTCCGAACTCCTGGGGCACGAGAAAGGGGCATTTACTGACGCCAAGGTCCAGAAAAAGGGGCTGCTTGAGCTTGCGGACGGCGGGTCCGTATTTTTGGACGAAGTCGGGGATATGGCTTACTCCATGCAGGCAAAACTGCTCCGGGTATTAGAGGATAGGACCTTTAAGCGAGTAGGCGGCTCTAAAGATATATCTGTGGATGTCAGGATAATATCCGCTACAAACCAGGACGTGAAGAGGCTAATGGATGAGGGCAGGTTCAGGAAAGACCTCTATTACCGGCTTCAGGTAGTCCCCATTTTTCTGCCTCCGCTGCGTGAGCGCAAGGAGGACATACTACCGCTGGCAAAACATTTTATAGAGACGTTTAATACGGAATTCCACAAAAATGTCAAAGAGATCTCCGAGAAGGCCAGGGAGTTCCTGGTTCAGTACGAGTGGCCTGGCAATGTCCGTGAACTTAAAAACGTAATTGAGCGCGCCATGATACTCGAAAGTGAGGATATCTTACTACTTGAACACCTGCCAATAGAGCTTGTCTCCAGTAGCATTCCAGCCCCTAAAGTCGATAGCGCGGGTCTAAGCATACCCACGGACGGTATGTCTCTAGAGAGGGTTGAGGAGGAACTGGTAAAACAGGCGCTTTCGGTTGCTGGCGGAAACCAGAGCAAAGCTGCAGACCTCCTCGGTGTACAAAGAGATGCATTCCGCCGCAGGATGAAGAAGTTTGGCCTGCTATAGATTTGAGTGAATTCACTCATTGACCGATGAGTGTTTACGCACAAATCTCTTATTTCTCCCCTGTTTCTTCCTGATGTCTTAATAATTAAACCTAAAAATAGCCCGTCCCTCTAAAAACTGCGTAACCCGCAGTTTTTTTTTGATTAAGTTGTACTAGGGTATACAGCTGATGTATGCATACAGTATGTTTGGTATTTTAGTGAAATCAATGTCTTATAAAGATAGGTGCAATTGCTGTTAAGTTTTAGAATAAATGCTTACTCTTATCGGGTATATTATTTGCATACGTTATCAATACAAGTATTTTCATTAAGTATATAGCTGTAATTTTGGGCTAACACTATTTATAGAAAACTAAGCAAAAATCAGGTTTAGGATTCAAATATAACCCTTATTTTTTAGAAAAGGCGGTGTAAACATGAAAAGGACGTTATTTACGGTGATGATAGCCCTGGCAATACTGACAGGCGCCTATAGCATCGCTGGCGCGGTGGATGGTCCCCATGCGGACTACCGGCCTGATGTAAGCGACACCTCAAACACTGGACGCTATTACGGGGGCTGCAGCAGTGGTGCGGCATGCCATCTGACAAGGAACACGTTCTTGCCCGCCGACCTTGGTACGGGAGGCTCAGCGGACATGACCAACTATTGCCTTACCTGCCACAACACATCTGGCGAGGCTCACAACAAGTCCGCGGGCTCACCGTCCAACAATTTATATCATGGTAGCACGACCATCCAGATAGGCAATGCCGGCGATTCGCACAGCTGGAACGGCAAGAACCTTAATGCCGGGACCCGCACCCCGACCGCAACTGGTTTCAACGGGACTGTCAAAATGCCGGGTACGGATCACCGGGTCACATGCCAGACCTGCCATAGCGCCATGACCAAGGTGACCACCCCCGTCACCCAGAACATCGAGAACTGGGTTTCAGCGACCCTTCAGAGCGGCAACAGCTACACCATATCCGGCTATCCCAACACCTCCCAGTACCTTGCCAAGTATATAAAGGTCTATCGTTCATCATCCCCGGTCTTAGCAAGGCCTACTAATACACGTTACATAAACCTGACGTATCTTGTGGACCCGTCAGAGTATACCTATAATCCCCTTAGCGCCACTATCACCTTTAACACCTCTCAGGCCGGAAAGTATATATATGTGGAGATCCCACAGCCGTACATGAGGGTAGACAACACGGCGAATGCAATATGCTTCGATTGTCACAACGACCGCCTCTCACGTAGCGTTTCGCACGAACCCGGCACCGGCGCCAAGAACGGCCACCCGGTCAACGTAACTTACGGCAACAGGTCAGGCCTTAATAACACCCTCAAATCTTCTGCAACAGGCAACGCATATTTGGAGGATGGCAAGGTATTATGCACCTCCTGCCACGACCCCCACAACGCTGCTTCCAAAAATGGCCAGATAATGCGTGAGTCGGACGACCAGAGGCTCTGTGGCGACTGCCACAAGACGAGGCTTGACGGCTTCACAACGGCTGGTTCGGTCAACATCCACAACGGTGCCAAGCATTTGACCCCGACCGTCTGCATTGACTGCCACGGTACCCATAACGACAACAACATAATGCTTATAAAGAACGTGATAAACGGAAAGACTATCACATTCCGCACATTCTCCGGCGACAACAGCTTCGGCAACCAGAACGGAACGAGTGTCTGCGAAGCCTGCCACGCGGCTACCACCTATCACAAGTCGGACAATACCGGTACGACACATCATACATCCGACAACTGCCTGAAGTGCCACTCGCATGCAAGCGGCTTCCAGGCCACCGGATGCACCACCTGCCACGGGATGCCGCCTGCTGCCGGCAGTGTTCCTACCTCCTACGGATGGCCCGGCGATGGCGACAAGCATGCCAATCATATGGGATATATTCTTACCAAGTTCGGCTTGAGCGGTCAGGCCGCCTGCGGCACCTGTCACGGCACCAAGCCCGGCACCCCGCATCCGGAGAACCTGGATACTGCTTATATCGATACATCCTCGCCGATCTACTGGAACGGCGGTACGTGGAGCAACGGCGGCACGACAGGCAAGGTCAGTACTGCCGACGATAGCTGTGCTAATGTCGCCTGCCACAGCACGACAGGCAGCAGGAATTGGAGCGGTCCCAGCATATTGAGCTGCGACACATGCCACCCGTATCCGGGTTCTGCCACGAACGACTGGCCTGCTGGAAACGGCCACTCAGTCAGGGCCGACGGAGCTACCTACATACATCTGCCTGCGACCGGATACAATGCGGCGACCGACGACTATACCACGATGGTTAACGACCCGACAAGGTGCGGCAAGTGTCACGTGTATGACCCCAATCACAAGTCTAACACCGTCACGCTTCAGGGTAACGGAAATGCGGCCTGCGGCGGCGGCAACTTCACCATTAATGTAACGACATCCGGCTCGAATGTAACTTGCTCAAATGTTAGATGCCACGCTTCAAACAGGAGCACGCCGAACTGGTGGTAATGATTATTGTGACATAACTCTTAACGAAGGGGGGGAAGTAGGTTCATTAAAACAAGGAGTAGAAACAAGCAAGAAGGACTGTAGGTTTCATTAACGATGTTGGATCCGGTACGTTGACAGAACAACAATAGGAGAAGGAAAAATGGTTAAATTAAGATTAATGTTAGCGACGGCCATGGTAGTCGGCCTCTCGCTGGTCTTCGCAGGCTCGGCCTTCGCGGCTAAAGCGTCCTGCGGCGACTGCCATGGTACGCACAATGGCTCCGCAAAGACATTTACAAGCACGACTGCATGGCACAACCTCCGGTCGGGCTACACCCCTGCGATCTGGGAAGTTGGCTACACCCCGGTTGACGCCGACACCTGCAACAACGATGGTCGCGGGCTGCACGGCATCCACATGAACTACTCTTCAGTAAGCTATGGTAAGAAGGGCGGCTCCTCTGGCGATGTTGTAAGAGGTAACTGCGACTACTGCCATAACAAGAAGAAGCACCAGGACGGGTTCGTTAACATATCCGGTACGAGCGCCGTGCTTACGGCGGGCCGCCAGACTGTGACCGACCCGAACCTCGCATATGACTTCGGTACGAAGACATGTACGAACGCCTGCCACAAGAACGCTGCTGCGACAGCTCCCTGGGGCAACTACACCTCGGCTTCCATACACCTGACCTGCTCAAGCTGCCACGGTGACGCCTCCAACTACGGGCCAACCGCATCGAACACCGGCCTCGGCAACGGCTCCACCGGCACCGCCGGCCACAAGGTCCACCTGTTCTCCGTTGGCGGAAGCCATGGCAACCAGCTGCTCGGCGGCACGAAGATCGTGCTTGGCAGCTTCTCCACCGTCATCGACATGAACGGCAACAGCGACAAGGTCTGCGCGGCCTGCCACCCGGACAACACGAGCGATCTGTGGAGCCAGGGCAGGGCGGACGACGGCAGCAAGAAGGCCTACCCGCACGCGTCAGACGGTACCAACGTCAAGGCAGTAAATGCCAGCTTTGTAGCTCCTGCCGGCATCGTGTTCACGAACGCGTCAGGCCTGGCCGACACTACTGGTAAACTGGCATGTACCAACGCCTGCCATTTCAACAAGTCGTCAGTGCAGAGCGCCAACCCGTTATGGAAGGACACTAGCGGATGCGAACTCTGCCACAACCATACTCCGACCGTGGCCGCGAATAACAGCGCGATAGCCATGGGCGGCAGGCCGCTCACATTCGCGCACAGCCTGCATTTCGCCGCGATATCGTCGATGCATATCGGTTCGGGCACGGTATCAAGGACCGACTCTACGCCGACCGGACTTCCGTCCTGCAGCGACTGCCACACAGGCGCGCATGAAGTAAACGCCCTTGGCGGCCCGCAGCTCTATCAGTTGCCGGTAAAGGATGGCGCCGCAGGTCTTCTTGCGACCGTGGGCTACTCAGCTGCCGGTTCCATATCGGTCAGCGGTACCTGCACGAACACCAAGTGCCACATCATTACGTCACCGGCCTGGAACTCCATAGCGACTGGCGTCGTGATTGGTACGAAGGGATGCGCCGCCTGCCACGAGTATCCTGGCGGAACGCTGGATTGGACTGGCAATAACGGCCACACCATCAAGAATGCGGCCACTGCCACCAGGCAGTTGACGCACCTCAGGGACAACGCCAGCTACAATGCCACTACCGATGACTATACAGTCGTAACCAACGACGTAAACCTCTGCGGTAAGTGCCACAAGGGCGCGACCCACATGAACGGTACTGTCAACGTAGCCGACAACAACACCCTCGGCCTCTGCGACGGCACAAGCTTCACGTTCAACGCGACGACACCTGGTTCAGACGTGTCCTGCAGCAACGTGAAATGTCACAACGGCAGGACCACCCCGAACTGGTGGTAAACCGAAACTAAAAGCAGCTTTGGGCCCCGTCCTTCGGGGCGGGGCCCAAAAGGCTGTGTTGCTCACAGGATGCGCAAGACCTTGCGCATCCTTTAAGAAACACAGAAGGGTTGAAGAAATAATGAGCGGTATGAAAAAGATATGGTTAGCGGTTATCACAGTAGTGTTGATTGCCTTGTTGGTTGGTTGCTCGACAGAGGAACAAAAGGCTGAACAGGTAGTTTTTAATACGTTGGGGTCTGTCTTGACGATGAGAGACCGGCCGCTTTCCAACAAGATAGTGAAAATCTCCTACATACATACCGGCACGAATAAGCCGGGGGAGAAAAAAGCCTACTATATAAAGGGTTATGTGACTGTACGGAGGGTCGCATTGAAAGATTTCAAGTTCGGAGATCAGACGGTGAAAAAAGGGTCTTCACAGGACTACCAGTATTACTATGAAGCAAAGGTCGTCCAGGGTACCAAGCATACTCTGGTCCTTGTGCCGAGCGGGTTGGTGATAAAAAAAGCAGACGGTTGATCATGCTGTTATCGCCTGTATTTCTTGCAAGGAGCGCAAGACATTGCGCCTCTTGCCAGCAATACAGAAGAAGACATTACAATTAAAGTTTTTATCAATTTGAATTGTTTCTATTAAGGAGGAATAAAATGGGATACACCAGCCAGCCGAATAACAGAAGGTGGGGGTTGCCGGTAGGCCTTCTTGCCCTCATCCTGATGATGGTCCTTATAGGGACTGCGATGGCGCCCACCCCAGCCATGGCCCTGACCATAAACTGCGGTGAGTGTCACAGTAACCCACCACGGGACTCGGATAGCGAGGGAGGCTGCGTCAGACAGACCACAAAGAGCCACCCGGACCATGCAAGTTCAGACGTGACGACCTGCGACCGCTGTCACCCTTCAGTAAGCGGCCTGGCTTCAAAACACCAGAATGGTTTTACTAACGTATCGGCCTCAGGTCTGGTTTATAACCAGGGTAACTCTACCTGCACCAAAGCCTGCCACAAGAACCAGACTGCTACCTGGGGCGGCAGCGGGGCGAACTGCAACATCTGCCATTTCAGAAGCGGCGCCTTCGGCTCATATACGATGTCGGGCCTTCATGCGACGCCCGGCAGGACATACATGCACTTCAGCTCTGCAATAAAGGTCGTTGACAACACAAAGACGATAACCTGCAACAACTGCCACCCGGCGGTCCCATTTGCGAACAACACGACAGGCCCGCGTGCGCATATTGCCACCCCAACAACGCAGTTCAAGGCACGCGCTGACATGTCCCTTGCCCACACTTATGTAAGCGTGACCGGCATAGGCTATTCGAAGAAATCTACAGCGGCGGCAGGCACCTGCGCGCTTTCATGCCACAACAACGCGGGCGACCCGTTCGGCAACTACACCATCTACTTCAAGCCCGGCCAGAAGAAGCGTTTCGGCGCGTACCAGACGGCGTCATGGGGCGACAACGACCTCAAGTGCAACGAGTGCCACAGCACGCCAAGCCAGGAGGCGACGTTCAAGAGCATAACCAGCGCGGTCTTCGGCAGTGCCACAAGCGCGGCCAGCAGAAACGCTAACCTGAGACACCAGAAGCACTTGTTCAGCTACAAGCTGAACCCCTGGAACTACCAGAGCGAGGACAGGAACATCTACTGCGACGACTGCCACAGGACTCCTGACATAAACGCCACAAGGGGATTCCTGCACCACTCGACGATCGGCCAGGGCAACAGCGGCGTAATATCGCTCCCTGTCAAGTCCCAGAACACCAGGGTCTACTTCGGACTGAGGAACAACGGCAAGAACAAGGCCGGCATAACCTCGACCTTCGACATGAACAAGGGCACCTGCTCCAACATATACTGCCATACATTGATGACCAGCGGTAACTGGACGGAAGAGGCTTGCAACTCCTGCCACGGTACGAATGACGGCGTAAATGTCGGTTCAGGCGCTCCGGGCTACAGGGACTTCAGTTCAATATCCGTATCGCAATACCGCACATTCGAAGATTACTCCGGCGGCGGCGGCGCGCACTACACGCACGTGACAAAGCGCGGCTATGCCTGCCATACGTGCCACTACGACGGCGGCGGCGACGGCAATGCGGCAAACCACCACAACCTAAGCCAGAGGACGGTATACAGGGACAACGTGAACGTCGGAGTGCACCCGAACTACTGGTTCAACAACATGACTTCAAAGTACGACAAGGTTACCAGGAGCTGCAACAACGTCAGATGCCACTACGGCTCGTCCCAGAACTGGGACTGCGCGCCGGTGCATTAACATAATTATCAGGATTGTTACGGGGGCGGCGCAAGCCGTCCCCGTATAGAAGATTAAAAGGGAAAAGCCTCACGAGGATATACGCATAACCATAAGATACGCGGACTGCTTGTGTTTATGGGCGTAACCTTGTGAAAGATTGAATATATAACTTAAAAAAAATTTGAAAGTATCCAACGAGGAGGAAGAAATGACTAAGAGGACGAAAAAATATTCCGGCAAGCTCCTTGCTGCCACAGGTTTAATACTGGTGCTCGGGGTTTTAATGTGGGCCTTGTTCGCCTACGCTGTCGCGCCTACGGTTACATTCTACTCCGACAGCGGCCGAACCAACGTGAACACCACAGGCTTCCCCAAAGGCACCACGTTGTATGCGCGTCTGACCGGCGTATTTGCCTCGAGTATCTATAACGCTGAGTACTGGGATTCTGCCAATGCCAGGCAGGGCCAGAGCGGCGATATTACCTCGACATCGGGCAATCAGCTCGACGACCAATACGCAATAGCTGCAGGCGCCGCGACCGGTACATGGCAGGCCAGGTACTACCACCATCCGCAATTCGCTTTACCCGGGAGGATCCAGATAACCGGAGGTGGTACGTCAACGACTTCAACTTTCGGAAGGATAACCAGGGGCAGCTCTGTAACGTTCCGCTTTAAGATACTGGACCGTAACGGGGCCGCCATGACCGGCACGGGCAATAATTACAGTGCCTATTTAACAGCGGCCCTGACTACCCAGCTATACGGCACGTCTCCGTATACCACCAATACCGTTACATGGACCGGAAGCACGGTCGCGAACTGGACATACAATTCAACGACCGGCGAGTATAGATCGCCCTCGTACACCACCCCCAGCACCAACAACAACATCGGCCTGACAATAAGCGCCACCACCGGTTTCCCCGGCTTCGCGGCAGAAGCGGCAAACGAGTATGCCAAGACCCTTGTCGACCATCAGTACTGGGTATCCTCCTCCTCCTCCACCACCGTTACCAATTCATATACTCTAGTACCCGTGACGAACCCGACAGTGGTTGTGAACACAGGGAGCTGGCCGTACACGTATACTTACACATTCCATGTTTACAGGTCTAACGGGTCGACCAATAATACCACGACCACGAGCCACACGTGTACAGCCACGCTGACCGAGGCGGCGGACTACGACACCAGCGGCGGCGCGACCGTAGTAAGCAGAAGCACCTTCACCTACAGCACCTCCACTTATTATAACATCACGTTCAGCGTCCCGAACCCCGGGAAGTACATACTGTCGGTTAAGGACCAGTACGGGACCGGAGCCATCATAACCCCGGAAGTAAGACACATAGTCAACTTCCCCGACGTCAAGACCTTCACCGTATTGAACGACGTTACGCCTCCTGGCGTTGCAACATGGGGTACGAGCTCCGTTTCCGACAACAGTGCCACGATGAGCTGGACAAATCCCGGCGACTCTGACTTCGCCGGAGTCGTGGTCCTCAGGGACGCCAACACTCTGGATACAAGGACTTTGACAGCTGGCGTCACCTATGCAGTAGGGCAGACTGGCATCAACAATCTCGGCACATCCACTGTTGTCTATGTAGGTAACGGTACGACATGCACGGACGGGGGAAGGTGTTCAATACTCCAAAACGATAAAGTTGGAGGATATAATTACAAGGTCTATCCGTATGACGCGTTAAAGAACTATCAGAACACTGGCAGCCAGCTTAACCTCGTACCGACCGACAACACTATCATGGACCCGGTTACCGGCGTCACCGTAACCGAAGGCAACATGCAGAACACCATTAGCTGGATCAACCCCGTCAGGTGTGACCAGACCGGCGTCCGGATCATGTTCAAGAACAGCACGTCGTTCCCGTCAGACCCGAACGGCTACGACGGTTCACAGCTGGCAGTGGACCTGACCACAACGCAGACAAGCTGGCCACACCCGAACCTGACCAACGGCAAACCTTACTATTACTCCGTCTGGGCCAAGGAAGATGACGGTAAATTCAGTTTGCTTGCGCACCCGACTACTTACGCGGTCCCGCACGACACGGTCGCCCCAGGCATGGTAAATACACTCAGCATTATCCCCGGATCCACCAAGGCCTTCGAGACCCAGGTGCAGTGGACCGCTGTAGGTAATGACGACTACAAGGCTAATACGACGGCCACTGCTTATGAGATGCGCTACTCGAATAACCAGATAACCGATGTAAACTGGGATGATGCGAGGAAGGTCTGGCATACTGTTGGCGAGAAACTCCCGTTCCCGACGGGGCAAGGCACTGTCCAGTCGTACAAACTCTCCGGTCTCTCCCCGTTGACCACCTATTATATTGCAATGAAGGTCCGGGACGAGGCTGGCAACTGGTCGCCGCTATCGATCCCCAACGCTACCACCACTACGCTGTGCAAAGACGCGGTCGATGCGTGCAATCAGTGTCACCTTATGCCTCCTGACGACGACCTGCCAGGCGCTCATCCGCGCGGCACGGGCAATATCGGCGCCCATTACCTGCCTCTGCATGCTGGCGGCGGCAGCCCCTCTCAGTGCAACGTCTGCCACGCCGACGGACAGGTCTGGAGGAACAACACGACCCTCTACAGGTATACGCACCAGAACGAAGTAATCAATATCAGTTCACCCGGCATGATAGGCCCGCAGTACGAGCGGGATCACCACGAAGGCGGCACGTTCAATGCCTCGACCACGTATGTCTATAAATACAAAAACTACTCATCCGGCATCAGATACAAGCAGACGACCGGTTACTGTTCGAATACCTATTGTCATCGCAGCCAGAACTCGCCTATGTGGGGCCTTGAAGCCATTGTCTGCGGCGAGTACTGCCATGAGACCCCGCCCGCGACCGGCCGCCACGTCAAGCATTATCATCCGGGCCAGTATTACATTAACTTCGGGCCTAACGACGGCACCAAGATAAGCGGTTACACGAATGACTACGGCACCGGTTGGGAGAAAGGTTCCGCATGGACTTCCAGCACCGGCAAGTCCATCACGGTCTACAATAACGGCTCAGACCATCTGGCAGGCGGCAACAAGGACGCCCGCTATGCGACATACATAAAGTCGGCCGACGCACAGACGACCATAACCGTACCGGACGGAACATATTACGTGACCGTCTGCACCGGTGATTCCTCACAGAGGCTGGATAAACAGACTGTCACTGTGTCCGGTGACGGGTTTGCCACCCCTGTCAAGGTTATCGATAACGTGGACACCTATCCCGGCAGGCTTTACAAGAAGGCCATCGACAAGCAGGTTATCGTGACCGGCGGCAAGAACCTCATGGTTAAGATAGGCAACGGGACAGACCCGACCGCAATCAACTTCATGATAATAAATGCGACCCCTGAGGCGCCCAAGGACAACAATACCCTCCTCGCCAATACTGCCGACGAATACGGGTTTGCCTGCGGCAAGTGCCATTACATGGTCACGACGGAAGGCGTAACCAGGACAACCCACCATGTCGGCGGTCCTGTTGAAAGGGGCATTCGCGACGCGGAGAACGTCTTCGATGCGGACTCCAACCCCAAGAACCCAATAGCGTCTTATACGACCATTGGCTCCGGACCTTTCAAAAGCTACACGGATGGCCAGGGTTTCCATTACACCAACGGTCGCTCGTGCGTTAATACCTACTGCCACGGTTCTACGATGCCGGGTGCGGGTGGCAGCAACCATACCCCAACATGGGAGGACGGCTATATAGACGTGAACGGGGCGTCCATCTGTGGATCCTGCCACGACACCGCCTATAAGGACTCTACGCCCACCTCGTCCATATCGACAGGCTCGCACGGGAAACATGTGGACAGGGCCTACGCATACAGGCTGGACTGCGTCAAATGCCACTACAATACTGTCAAGCCGAGACTTGCCAACTATGAGATCCAGATAGCCAACAAGCGCTACCATGTCAATGGTGAACATGACGTGTATTTCGACAACCAGTCCGAGTTCGGCAGGTACTCGACGAGCCAACAGAAGTGCTACAATGTCTACTGCCATTCCAACGGCCTGCTGGACCGGGGCGATATGCCTTACTGGGCCACGACATACGCTACCCCGCAATGGGGGAGCGTCGGATCCAAACCTTGCAACTACTGTCATGGCGCGGCCCGTACGGACGGCATGCCGGAGTATGCCAACCTATCGACTACAAGGAACAGCCATGTCGAGCACGTCGTCGACAACAACCTCGGTTGCTCGAAGTGTCATTACAGCACCACCAGGGATAATGGCTTGTCCATATACACCTCACAGCCCACGCTGCATGTGAATGGCACAAGGGATGTTACTTTCGACTTCGAAAACCACAGCGGCACATACCGCAAGTCGACCCAGACCTGTTCGGGTACATATTGCCACGGCCAGATATCCCCGCCGAGATGGGGCGATACCCTTGCCTGCGGTAGCTGCCACGGGAGCGCGGACAACCCGAACCCGGGTGTTGGCGGCCACCTTAAGCACAGCCAGGGCTTCCATACAGCGGACAACTCCGTTGTGAACAACTCCGGTAATGTAGCCGGTGATCCGACAAAATACGACTTCTCCTGCCGTTTCTGCCACTACAGCAGGACCCACGGCGGCGGCGAATACATTGCTGGTGTACAGACGGCTGAAACGAACTTCAACACCATCACACCGGCAAACGGCTACAACAACGCCAGCGGCGTATACACACACGGCGCTCCGAAAGAGGATAAGAACTACTGGCACTATTCAAGGGGCACATGCGCAAGTGTCAAGTGTCACAGCAATGGCCGCGGTGGAGCGCCTAACAACACGTTCTACACCTGGACCACCAACATATTCACGGGTTGTGCCAACTGCCACAGCGGTGACTCCAGCGAGGCAGTCAACTATAGGATGAAATCTGGTGCGCATGCGATGCATGTATACTCATCCGTATACAGGAGGGCATGCTCCGACTGCCACAACGATACGGTAACAACCGGTGCGACCGCAATCAAGGATGCGTCGAAGCACGTCAACGGCTCTGTGGATGTTGCGATCGATGCAACCTCGACCAACGGTGTTACATTCAACCCGGACAAGACATGCTCGAACGCGTACTGCCATTCTAACGGCGACCCGACTACATGGGGTGGCACGGCCTACAATAAGACGATGAGCTGGACGTCAGGCGAGCGCACGACATGTACGAGCTGCCACGCCAACAACCATATAGTCGGAGCGGGCCTTGTCGACGGCGTGAGGACGGAAGCTCAGACGCTCTCATACAACCACAGGGAACACCTCAATTCGGCTGCCAACAGCGGTTACGGCTCTAGGATAGGCTGCACGAACTGCCATAATGCCACGGCAGACTCCAACACAACCCTGCAGCCGCTTGGAGCAGCGCAGCATACGCATGATGACGGCCACAAGGATGTAGTCTACAAAGTGGGCTTCTACGACATGACCGGCGCTAACTCGTATAACCCGCTTTCAGGCTACTGGGGCTCATGGAACACCCCGACTGCTGGCAACTGTACTGTTATATGCCACTCTGACGGGCGCGGTGGAGACCCGGTCCGGTTCCCGAACTGGTCGACGCCTGAAGGTTCGTATGGCTGCACGTCATGCCACGGCGCTACCGCCGCTACACTGACGACCGGTGACCATGTCAACCATCTTGGGCGTACAGGCTGCAACACATGCCACAGGCTGACGGCTGCCAGCAATACGATGATCAACGTATCAGGCTTCACGTCTCACCATGTGAACGGGAGCAGCTTCACGGACATATCGACAACTATGCACAAGGACGTATGGTTGACGCAGGGTACCTACGACGTCAGGACGAAGGTATGTTCCAACACGTCATGCCACGGCGCTGCGTCGCCGGCATGGAACTGCACTACCTGTGTCTCGGCCTGCAATACCTGCCACGGCGCACCCCCGAGTAACGTACAGCACCAGGGGCACTACGGTTCAGCGAGTATACCGACCGCGAACACTACCGGCAACCATTCGAACGCCACCACTTATGTGTTCGGTTGTGGTCAGTGTCACAACCCTGCCACTGTGTCACACCAGGGCGGCAACGTAAAGACCAACCAGGCTGCAGAGGTAAAGTTCGACAACACCTCTACACCCATGAACCCGCTGGGCTCATACACGACAACAAACAAGTTGATGGGCACTGACAACAGCGGCAGTATACCGCTTAACTACAGTAAGGGCACCTGCCGCAACCTCTACTGCCATTCAAACGGCAGGGGTAACTCGGTGATGGTAAGCTGGTCCACAGCGGCTGCTTCGATCACCTGCGTGAGCTGCCACGGAGGAGCTACTTCAGGGACGCTTTCCGCGCAGCACAACAAGCACGTTAACACCTATGCGAACAGCAGCTATAACTTCGGATGCGCGCAGTGCCACAATAAGACTGTTGACAGCAACACCAATATCAACAACAAGGCCAAACACGTCAATGGCGTCAAAGACGTGTACTTAGCGCCGTATAGCAACAAGTCCGGCACGTACAACGGCTCGATCTGCTCGAACACTTACTGCCACAGCGACGGCAACAATACGTCCTACAAGACGCCGTCCTGGAGCGGCACGATGACTTGTACGAACTGCCACAACTACACCAAGACCACGACAGAGATAACGACCGGCAAGCACAAGGAGCACTTGAACAACGCGTTAGACGTGAACCTTGGAAGCTTTAAGTGCGTTGATTGCCACGCCGATACGGTGCAGTCGAACAACACTACCATCACCTACACCAACGGCACGCATGTGAACGGCACGAAGAACGTCAACTTCCTCGACAAGTCGTTGAACAACTACACAGGCGCGTACGTTTCGGGAAGCTACACCTGCCGTAACAACTACTGCCACAGCTCAGGCCAGAAGAAGTTCGGCACCGGCTCCTTCGCCCTCCTTTCGACGCCGAAGTTCAGGAGCCCGGCATGGAATACAGGTACACTTGACTGCAAGGGCTGCCATGGCGCTGAAACCGGGGTTCCCGCCAGCCTCTATGGTGAGCCGAACTACGCGAACAGGTCCACCTCCGGCACCATGGCCGGGGCCTGGTTCAACGGCCACCAGAAACACGTGAAGAGCATTACCGACTGCTACAACTGCCATAACCTGACTGTCACTTCAGCCGGCAACGTGATAGCCGCTGGCGGCTATCACATCAACGGCAGCAGAGAAGTACAGTTCAGCGGCGGCGGCACCTATACTGCCAGCGACAAGCGCTGCAAAAACACCGCGTGTCATGGCACTACGGTCATGAGGTGGGGCGGATCGCTTCCGAAAGACTGCCAGAGCTGCCACAGCGATCAGGGTGCAGGTACGTATGCAAACCACAGCTCCACTGGCAAGCATGTGAAACATGTCAACTCCACAACATACAAGTTCGCCTGCGAGATATGCCACGCGACTAAGAACACCTCCCCGAACACGACCCATGGGACAGGTGACAGGAAGCTCAACCTGCAGGCTGCGGAGGTATTTTTCAACAAGACCAGTACGTCTTGGAAGACGCTGACGTACGGCAACGGCGGCACTGCGTTCCGTTACCGCGGGATGGATGCGGCGCTCGGCGCTACAGGTATACTGGCCAACTATACGGCCAATACCACATCGGCTGGAACCGACCCGGTCAACCCGGCCAAGTCGTGGACGGCAGGCACCTGTCGGAACATGTGGTGCCACAGCAACGGTCAGAACCCCCCGACCTACGCGAACCCGGTCTGGAACACCACGACCGCGACCTGCACAACATGCCATGGCGGCAAGACCTCAGGCACGTTGTCCGGCAAGCACGCGAAGCATGTGAACGATGCGGCAAACGGCGGCAACTTCGGATGCGCGCAGTGTCACAACGACACGGTCAGCAGTGACGCCGTAGTTTCCAGCTACGCATTGCACGTCAACGGGACGAGGGACATCTACTTTGCGCCGTTCAACGGATATACCGGCGCCTACGTGACAGGCGGCACATGCCGCAACACCTACTGCCACAGCTCTGGCCAGGCAACCCCTGTCTATCAGTCGCCGGGCACATGGTCAGCCGGTACTGCGGTTACCTGCGACAGCTGCCACGGAGCCGAGGGCACGACACTGGTTGCGGGCGCTCCCGAGTACGCCAACCTATCTACTACGAGCAGGAATACATTCAACGGCCATGGTGTATCTGGCCATGTCAGCTCGGCTGGTGACTGTTCGAAGTGCCACAGGGGCACAGTTAACGTGTTGGGTAACCTGTCTACAGGCACTATCAAGCACATCAACGGCAGCCGCGACGTGAACTTCCGCTCGGATATCAGTGGCGTCACGTATAGTTCGACCAGTAAGACCTGCACCGGCGCCGCAGGAGCCACCTGCCACGCATCATCAACGGTACGCTGGGGCGGCACCGCAAACTGCCTGACCTGCCATGGCGTAACGACAGCAGAGACTGACGACTATACCTACAGCGGCGGCGGCGGTACGAAGGCCACTATCAACCTGGACCAGTACACCTCGGTCGGCCACGGTAGAATAAGCGGTACCTATCGCTACAGCGGTTCAGCCGGCGCTGCCAATAGCTCGAAGGGCGCCAGGCAGGTAACATCCTGCGAGACATGCCACGATGCGGCTGTCGCCCATGGCACTACGGGCAACTTCTTCAGGGTGAAAGGCGGCGGCAGCGCCGACACATTGTGCACGACGGCGCTTGGTTGCCATTCTGTCAGCACGACCGCGCACCACAACCAGACCAACACCGGTGGAGATGCGAATTGGACCGTATTGACTCCCAAGTGTGTGGACTGCCATGACCCGCACGGCGACGACGGGCCTAACGGCAGGCACAACAACTACATGATCCAGGGCATGGTGAACTACACCACCAATAGCACCTCGGACGGTATACCCACCGCAGGCAGGACGAAGGCCGTCAATTTCCCGGCCAATGTGAACCAGCCGGCGAACCTTAATTACACCAGCTATGCCAGGTCCAACTTCTCAGGCCTGTGCCAGATCTGCCATGTACGCGGTGGCAACCCTGCTCATTACAGCAGGACGCTCTATGAAGACCAGACCGGCCATTCTACCGGCAAAGTCTGTACCCAGTGCCACAGCCACGACACCGGATTCAAGGGCGCTGGCGACTGCAAGGGCTGCCACAACTCGGCACAGGGCGCAAGGCGCAACATCCAGACCGACTTCAACCAGGGCTCGCACCACATTGTCGGAAGCTGGGCGACGATAGTAGCCACTGACTGTGTACCGTGCCATGCGGAAGGCAACTCTGACGGCACTCCGAACGCTACGTACCATAGGGCCGTGCTCAGCGCGGACGACCCGATCGACCTGAAGGTCTACGGGACCTACCCAACCGTCTCACGTACGGTTGCATACAAGGTGCTGAGGAATAACAGTTCCATTACCCCTGTCTGCCTTGGCTGTCATAACGACACCAACAAGACGGCTACCCCGTTCAGCGACGGCAAGACCCCGAATACCTATGCATGGGACTTCAACTCCATAGGCAGCAAGTACAGCAACATCTCTACTACGCCGTGGGGCAAGTTCAACTCCACGACATATAACGTCGTCCCGGCCGACGCAGTCAACAAGGCGTTCAGCCCGCACGGCCAGACAGGCAAGAATGACATGCCAAAGGGCCTTGCCACATTTGCGGTCTACTCTGGCACCAAGGCGGTCCAGTGCTATGACTGCCACAACTCGCACAGCTCGCCGGTCGCTGCAGGTACCTCATACGCCAGCGGCAACACTGAGGGCGGCATAATAAAGACTACCGCCTCATATACTCCGGCGGCTGGTGGGTCGTCCGGCACGAAGAACGCCTACAGCTCAAGCTCAGACCTCTGCTTCGACTGCCACCTGGGCGAGAACGGCTCTGGCGCGCCGAAGACCTACAGGGACTACGGCATACCGAGCGGCAAGGCGATTGTCGGCTACTATGACCGCGTGGGTATGAATTTCAACAACTACAGCTCGTCCAGGTGGTCCACAAGCGACGTCTGGCGCGGCAGCTTCGCGTACAAAGACTCCACGTTCAAGGGCGGCCACTTCGGCAACTCAAAGGGCTACCTGCAGGAAGGCCTGAGCACCATGGGTACGATGGTCAACGGCAACTGCACCGCCTGCCATGACCCGCACGGCGTATCGCCCGCTATCAAGAGGGGCTACACTAAGGCTGTACGCACTGTCTATACCGGAAGCGGTGCCGACCCGGCCCTTTCCGGCAGCTACACAGGCACGGCGAACGCCTCGAACGTAAATGTCATCCAGATAGTAGCCGGTGGCGCCTTAGGCACCGCTACCTACAGGGCTTCCACCAACAGCGGCAAGAACTGGGGTACAACCACCAGCACCAGCACTGCCTGGACGGCGAACGGCATAACCGCCACGTTCGGTGCCGGTACTTACGCTATTGACGATACCTGGACCTGGCTGTCAGGCTCAAACCCGAACTACATGGCCCCGGCGCTCAAAGGTACCTGGATGCACTCGCCGTACAAGGAGGACCGCGCGCCCAGGAACACCTACACCTCGGACAAGGGCAACGGCGAGGCCACTGCAAGGCTCGCAGGAATCTTCAAGGCCGACGACTACACCACCTATGCGGATCAGACTGGCTGGTCTACCGCAAAGAGGTTCTGGGACGACATCTCAGGCGGCACCAGCGCCGCAGGCACCAACAGGATGGTCGGCGGCCCGGCTCCGAGGGCGAACCCTGACTTCAAGACCGGTTCTTATGTACCGGGCTACAACACCCCTGCGGTACAGGGCGACGGCTTCGGTCGCGGCCCGGTACGCAGCTACGGCGCCGGCTTTACGAACGTGACCAGTATGAGGGGCTGGAACGGCTACTTCATAGACGAGAACACGTTCGGGCAGACTACCGCCAAGCAATACGGGTATGTCAATCCGTATAGCAATATGAGTACGGCCAACCCGGCTGCATGGAACCCCGGCAACTTCGCAGGCCTGTGCCTGCAGTGCCACGCGTGGGATAAGAACACCGCCAGCTCGATAGCGCTTGACAACGTGACCTCGGCGAACCTTGCCACTGGTACACAGAGGGTGCAGACCAAGGTCCACGAGACGGTCGCGAACCTGGGCACCATAACGGTCAACCTCTTCCAGCGTAACGAGGGCACAGGCTCATACACATCGAACTCGCCGACGTTGGGAATGCACATGAGCCAGTACAACAGCAGTAACGGCAGTGCCACCAATACCGGCGGAGCTACAGGTGTAGTTGCTGTAAGCAGCACTGCTGTCTATGGTATCCTGGACACGACGGCAAACTCCGGCACAACAACGCAGCATATGCACTGGTACCGCTGGGGCGTGAGCGGCAGCACGCAGAAGACCGCTGGCACGATACAGGCCAAGTACCACCAGTTCCCGTGCAGCAAGTGTCATACGCCGCACACCTCCAGGCTGCCTAGGCTCATGAAGACGAACTGCCTCGACAATGATAACGTGGGCACGTCGCACACTACGATGGGTTATGTCGGCGACGCCGCCACCATAAGCGGCACAGCTACCACGAACCTGTGGGGAGCTCTAGCCAGGAACGTAGCCTGCCACAGCACCAAGATAGGTTACGCCGGCGCCGGTCCTTCGTACACCCCCGGCGGCTGGAACAAGGTAACACCCTGGTAATATCTTAAGCAGGGGCCCCTGGTAGGGGCCCGAATATAAACAAAAAGTAAACAGGAAAGGAGGAAAACCAATGAAGATAAAGTACACAGCTCCGAAAGTGGTGGCAAGCTCAAGCGTCCACCCCTGCTAAACGGACTCTGCGAAGTTAAAGACTGAAATTAAAAGGGCTGATGGTTTTTCCATCAGCCTTTTTTTTTATATATAATGCTGGCACAAAATATTGCTTTTATATTAAACTGTACAAGGAGGTGATGCCCATGAATAAAATCAAGTACACTAAACCTCTGGTTGTGGGGGGCTCCAGCGTCCATCCTTGCTAAAGGTGGCCGCAGCTTCCAAATTTGATGGCAAGGCACGGCCCGTAACAGGGCCGTACCTTGCCAGTTTTTTTGAGGGGGGTCTCGTGAGGTTCAAAAGGTTTTTTGCGCTCTCAATCCTGGCGGTGTTTTTCATTGCAGGCCAGGCCTTTGCGGAAGGTATAAATATAACAGACCAGTCCGGCAGGGTGATCCTGGAGGGCGCGGGGACGAAGGACGTCCCAAGGCTTATCGAACTGCTCAAGGGCGAACGACGGTTTTGTGAAGGCCCAGGCCCAGTATGCCCTGACCAGCCTTGGTAAAGACGCAGTGCCGGGGCTCCTTTCGGCCCTTGAACACCGCGAAAACATTGTCGGATATCGTTTACGTTTTAAACGGCATAAAGGACGAGCGCGCGGCTGGCGTGCTGGCGGGTCTGCTCGACCTGGAAGACGCAGATGCGCTTGAAAAAGTCGAATCAGCCCTGTACTCGCTCGGCCCGGCTGCCGTACCGCACCTCTTTGGCGCCCTGAACGACCCGGCCAGGCGTGAAAACGCCGCAAAGACACTTGCGCTTATAAAGGACAAAGCCCAGCTATCCGAAACTGTACCCCTACCTGAAGAGTCCCGATCCAGGGATACGGGCCTGTGCGGCCTACGTGGAGAGCGCATGGCTTGACCGGGGTGCCGAGTCCATTATGGGAGGGCTCCTGAAAGACGGGCAGGACAGGATCAGACGCGATGCCACCGGGTATTTCCTGGCCATAAGCCCGAACATCGAGACCCCATATCTTGACAAGTTGCTGGATGACCCCGACGCGCAGGTCCGTCTGAATTCCATAAAGATAGTTATAATAAACAGGGACAGGAAATATTCCGGCAAGGTTTCCGCTATATTGAAAAGCGACCCCGACCCGAGGGTGCGGAAGGCGGCTGTGGAGGCTTTTTACAGGTGTTTCAGGGAAGAGTCGTCGCCAGCGTTCATAACCGCGCTTGGGGACAGGGACGACTCTGTAGCCGCCCTCGCCGCAGGCTATATCGGTGAGCTTGGGGTGAAGGAGGCCGCGCCAGGCCTGAATACCCTTCTTACCGGAAGGGGGAGACCCTCGGACCAGATAGTGGAAAGCGTTGCACGCGCCTTCGCCGGCATAAAGGAGGGTTTTGACCCCGATGTCCTTCTGCCATACATAAACTGGAGTAACCTGTATGTCGTCCGCTCGGTGCTTGGAGCATGGGAGGTTGCGGCAAGGCCGGGTGATGCCGGAATAAAGGATGCCTTGAAAAAATATATCGATATGCCGGTTGACAACCGCTACAAGGACCGTGCAAAAAGACTACTTGAAAAGCTCGGCTGAAAGCTTCTTCGCCCGCCCCGTAACCACTGTATTGCTATTTTCTGTTGACCATGTTAATATTTACCAGTCCGCTCACCTTTGATTTGCGAGTGTAAGGGCTTCTGTCGGAGAATAAATGAGAAAGTATGTTGTAGGCCTCTTCCTTATTGTCGTTGCATCCCTCCATTCAGCACCGTCTCTGGCATCGCCCAGGATGGAGCTTTCACTTGAAGACTGGGACCTTGGCGAAATTTATCAGTGGTCCGACCCATCCAAAGAGATAACTATTAAGAATACAGGCGACCAGGACCTTTTGATACAGAACATAAACACGTCCTGCGGATGTACTGCGGTCGTGCTTGAGGATAAAGTGGTAAAACCCGGCGGCAAGACCGCGATGAAGATAGATTTTGCAGCCTACAACTTCGTTGGGAAGTTCAGGAAGGAAGTCGTGGTGGCAACGAACGCCGGTTCAAAGACGGTAAGCCTGCACGGGACCATAAAGGATGAAAAGGCATCGCTCGGTGTCGTAGAGCCTGGAGTACTGGACCTTGGCGTGGTGGCTCCGTACGAGACGAAATATTTCATGCTCACCATTCGAAACAAGGGCAACATAGGTCTCCCCATTAATGGCATAGCCTTGCCGAAAGGGTTCTTCATGGACTCATCAGAACCAAATGAGGTGCCTTTTCGCGGTTTCCAGGCCGTCAGGTTAGGTTACAGGCCGACAAAGAGTTCAGGTCCAATAGACGAAGATATATCCTTCCGGCTTTCAAATAACCAAAAGGAGTTGCGGGTAAAGGTGCTGGGTTATATAGCCGAGTCCGGGCAGGTCAGGGACGCGGTGATCATAACGCCGGCCTCGATAAAGGTCTCATCCGGTACGCCGAACCCATCGGTTGAGGTTGGCCTAAAGAACCAGGGCGGCGGTGTCGTAGAGATAGAATCAGTGGAAAGCTCTTTTGACGGGTCGGAGGCAAAGGCTCGATTCGCAGAGGCTTGCCCCCGGCGGGACCGCAAATGTTGTCGTGTCCATGAAGCCTGAATCCCTGAAGCAATCAATGAAAGGCTATCTTTATATAAGGGTGGCCGTGCCCATCGAGGTGGAAGGCGCAGTCACAAAATGAGGGCCCGTCTCGCCTTTGTAGCCGTCCTTTTATTCATTTTCCATGCAGTACCAGCATATCCAGAAAAACCGGGCGAGATTGTCCTGACCGAAACCGGTACCCCCAATTCCAGAGATATTCTTATATACCCCGCTGAAACCAAAGAACTTAAGGCCACGATATCGATCCATTTAGATGAGAAGGCAAGGGTCGAGTTCAGCTGGGCGGACCCAGCCGGGGCTATGGCTGGTCGCACGGTAAAGACGGTCTTTCCATCAAAAACTCCAGTTTTCATAACCGACACCATAAATATTTCGGATTATCCCGAGAAAAACAAGCCAGGACTATGGAATGTGCAGGCCACGATAAATGGCAAGAAACTGTCCGCCAGCTTCTTTTTGACGAAAAACCGTCAACTCCTGGCCATATCAGGGAATGAAAAGCGGCGCAAGCTCGATGCGCTCGAACACATTGCAAATAACGACCCGGATGCACTCGAGAATACTCAATTGGGCCATGTCTGACCACGATGGCGATGTCAGGCTCTCCGCTGTCAAGGTCAACACGGAGGCTCAAGCCGGATATTGGGATAGAGACGCTTAAGAAGGCACAGCAGGACCCTTTGTCCGTCATAAGGGCCGAAGCCTTCCGTGTATTGTATTCCAAGGATTTCGGCTACCCCGTAGAGGCGGCCGAAAAGGCTGCGTCGGACAGTACCGCCGAGGTCCGTATGATTGTGGCAGGGTCTCTTGTGGTGAAAGGGGCAAAAGAGTCCTCGCTGATGAAGGCCCTACTTAAAGACCCGGCTCCCGGAGTAGCGTCTGCCGCCCTGTCTTCATTGATGTCCCAAGACGGCGAAACGGTAACGGACGTGTTGCTGGATGCGGCTTCCACGGGCGGTAAGACGTTACGACGGGATGCGCGGGGAATCCTTTATTCTAAAGGTGGGCCGGGCCGGCTGAAGGCGATAGAGGCCGGACTTCACGACCCCGACATAGATCTGAGAAAAAAGGCGTTCGAGGTTGCCTTGACCACCAAAGAGGCCGACACGGCAATTATAAGGCCTCTCGTGAACGACCCCGACTCGGGGATTGCAATGGAGGCGGTCGGGGTACTATACGCACGCAGAGATGTCGAGGGCCTTATGGAAGGCCTGCGTTCAGGCGAAAAAGAGGTAAGACTGCGTTCGACAGTTTATCTTGGGAAGATACCCGGGGCCGAGGCTGTTAAGGGGCTGGAGTCTGCGCTGAAAGACGATGATATCGAGGTGAGGAAGGCTGCGGTGGCCGGGCTCAGGCAGGCCGGAGAAGCCGGCATCAAGGGCCTAGGAGAAGCAGTCTCCGACAAGGATGAGGCTATCAGGATGGCGGCGCTGTCCGCCTTGACGATATTCAGGACTCGCGAGGCACGTGAGGCGGCAGCAAAGGCGCTTACAGACCCATCAGTCGGTCGTGCGCGCTGCAGCAGTCGATTATTTTATTACCTTTGAAGACCCGGCTATTGCGCCGGTGCTGGCCCGTGTCGCCTGCGACCCTGAGCGCGGCATACGTATGAAGGCGCTCTCCATGGCTATCAAAGATATTTGGGGAGGAGTCATCGAGGGCGGTCAGCGCCTTTATTGCGTGCGGGGATGCCGGCATGCGCCTGATGGCGGTTGAGACTCCTTGCCGGCAGGGAAGATACCGTGGCGCCTGGCGTGATTATGGCAGCCATGGAGGACGCCGACCCAGATGTAAGGCTTAAGGCGGCTTCGGCGCTTCTGGCAAGGGGCGTGAGGGACCCGGTAGTCAGGCATTGGAGCGACCAGTCCCTGGAAATGCGCAGGCTCTCGCTATCTGGCGATGGCGGCGGCTCCACAACCGGAAATGGTGGATGCGCTAAAGGTGCTTGCAGGTGATAAGGACCAGATAACAAGATATCTGTCCCTGGACGTCCTGAAGGAGATCAAAGGGCCCCGAGGCAGGGCAAGTCATATCATCCCTGGCATCGGATGAGGATGTGCAGGTACGGGAAAGGGCCAGGCAGATCTTGCTGGAACGTCATGACGATGGGGCGGTCGATGGACTGTCACTGGTATTGGACGAGGGAAGCCTTCGGGAAAAGGCCAGGGCTTTGGAGGCTTTGGGGGCAATTCCGGGCCCGAAGGCGGATGCGGCCATATGTGATGCATTCCGGAAGGGCAGGGTGACAAGGGCCTCTGCCTTGAGGCTTCTTGCCGTGCGAGGGGCTTCCTGTCTGGCCGAAGCCGTCAAGGATGCCTCTGCCGACCAGGACGCAAAGTTGAGGGAGGCGGCCCTTGAGTATCTCAGGAAAATCGCGCCGGGACAAAGGGATGAGGCGTATGCCGGATTGTTGGGATCAGGCTTTGCAGAGGTAAGAAGGGCCGGCGTCTTAGGGCTTGCCGGAAATGTGAAGTATTCCGGCAGACTAGAGAAGATGCTGGACGACCCTGATGCAGATATTAGGAAAGACGCGCTCCAGGCGCTGCTGGACCAAAAATATCCATTGGCGGGACGCCTGAGAAGCCTGCTCGACGACAGCGACCCGAATATCGCCCGCACCGCGCTCGACCAAGTGTTGTCTCTTCCTGGTTCCAGGGAAAGGACTGATCTGCTGATCAGCTGCTGCGAACGGCAAACCACGCCGAACTCCGTGTATCCGCCATCCGGGGTCTGGTACCTGCCGGAGACCCGCGTGCATTGCCGTTATTCGTAAAATATTACGGCGAAGGCTATGAGCCGGACGAGATGCTCAGGGGGATCATAGAGGTCAAAGGCCCTGATGCTGTCGAAGCCCTTTCTTATGCATATCGTAACGGGAGCGAGGACCGACGGCTCCTTGCAATAAGGTCTTTATCCGGGCGCGGGCCTGGAGTTGCAAAAGTTGCACTTGAGGCGATGGAAGACCGCTCGCAGTCTGTACGCAGTGAAGCCCTAGTCCTAGCCAAAGACCTTACTCCGCGGCAAAGGGTTGACATGGCTGCAAAAGGGCTGAAAGACACGGTTGTTTCAATAAGGCTGCAGGCCATCGACGTACTTGCCGGAGTCGAAGAGGGCCTTTCAGCAGGTTATGTCGTCCAGTCCCTGAACGACCCGGTGCTGACAGTCAAGGCGTTCTCGTTGCTTTCAAGGATGAGCCCGCATCTGGTAGTAAAAGCGCTTTCGGAGGCAGTCCAGGGGATCAAGGAGCCGGATGTAAGGATGAAGGCCGTCGCTTTGTTAGATGAAAAGGGAGCCGGTTCCAGTATATTCATAAAAATGCTCGACGACCCTGAACGTGAGGTAAGGCGCATGGCCGTTGATTCCTTGATAAAGCGTGGCGACCCGGACGCAATTTATGGCTTGATAATAGCGGGTACCGGCCCGGATGAAACGATAGCCCGGCTGGCATCAGGGGCTTTTGGAAAAATCAAGGCGGATAACCTGAGGGAAGGGGTTGACTTGCTTTTTGAAAAGGGTATGGCAAGCCGGGAAAGGATTTTATTTGTTGTCGCAGTGTTTGCCGATCCCGAAACACTCAAGGACCTGGTTGTGCGGATAAAGGACGAACCGACATTGGAGGCGGTGCTTGGGGCAATTCTTGGAGCGCCGTCAAAAGCCTACGTGCCGGCTATGATTGAAGGCCTGAGGGTACGCGATGTCCGCATCAGGGCCATGTTGGTCAATACGCTTGCCTCGGTTGGCGATTCACCGGATATCCTTCCTGCCATATACAAAAATTACCCGGAACAGCGTCAGACTGTGATCGAGGCGGCCTCCCGCAACGGGAAGATCCCAACGGTCTTGCAGCTTGGGTTGAAAGACCCGGACCCCGCCATACGTCGAATGGCAGCTGCCCATATCAAAGAGGCCGACCCAAGCCTGCGGGGAGACATCATAACTGCCGCACTCTCTGACCCGGACGAGGATGTGCGTTTGGAGGCGGTTTCCGCGGCGTCCTCGGCAGGCATTGAAGGGGTTCTGATAAAGGCCGCCTCGGACCCGTCCATGCGGGTTAAAAGGGCTTCTGCCGCCGGCTTGGTGCGTCTGAAAAGTGCGAAGGCACCCGCAATTTTGGAAAAGCTTGTAAGGGACGCCTCGCCGGAGGTCTCGGAAGAGGCGCTCAGGCACTTGATTGAACTTGGTGAAGTTGTGCCATCCAGCCTGTGGCGCGCTCTTTTTCAGGACCGTTCCGTTTCTACGGAAGTTAGGGTTGCCGCTGCCGGTATGCTTTCATCGCGCAAAGACCCGCAATCCATACCTCTTTTCATCAAGGCACTTTCCGGAGATAAGCCGAAGATAAAGGAGGCTGCGATAAAAGGCATGCCGGCCTTCGGCAAGGATGCGCTCCCGGCAATTTATGCGCTTTTGACAGATAACAGGCTCAGGACGACTTCCTTGACGCTTATCAAGCAAATGGGTGACCAGACGGCCGAGAACCCGCTGCTTTCCGCGCTATCCCGGATGGATGATGTGGAGTTTTCCGCTGCGCTTGAGATACTGGTGTCGGACGGCGGGGTGAAAAGTGTGGACACGCTTATAGGGTTGTACCGGGACGCCTCCGTCTACAGGAAGAACAGCATTGTGAAAACCCTCGGGCAATTGAAGGCTGATGGAGATAATGCTGCATTAGTTGCCGTCATATCCGATGCGCTAGACAGCGGCATAGATTCCATCCGGTTTCATGCGGCACATGCGGCAGGTTCGTTGAAGCTCAAAGGTCTGGATGCGAAGCTTAGGGAGAGGGTTGAAAAGGAGCAGTCCGACCTCATAAGAAACGAATTCCGGGCGGCAATAAGCGCTATTGAGGGGAAGGATTGAGGAAGGGAGACCATGCCTTGTCCAGATCGTATATACGCTGCCTTATCTTGTCTTTTGCGTGCCCTTCCTGCATGGCTTGAAGGGCTTCATCGTAAGACTTGATAGCCAGTCCTATCTTCCTGTCCAACTCGTACGTCTCTCCCAGTCCGACGAGCAAGCTTTGCCGGGCCTTGCTATCAACTATCGGTATCAGGGCTAAGGCATCATTATACGCTTTTTCAGCATCAGAGTAATGGCCGAGCGCTTTTTCGGATTCCGCAAGCTTCCCGAGAATATCAGGCCCGCCAAAACCAAGCTCCATCTGTTTTTTTACGGCTTCGAGGGCTTTATCATGCTTTTTAAGGCTGACGTACACATCGTACTGTGCCGAATAGATGCGCGGGTCTTGCGGGTTAACCTTTTCGGCCTGGGAAAGGAAATAATCTGCGTCCTCAGGCATGTTCTTTGACTGGAAGTACTGGCCCATTTCGGTATATTCAGTGTAATAACCGTTGTCAAGGGCAACCGCCTGGTCAAGCTCTGCCCTCAGGCCTTCAAGGTTCTTCTGGTTAAGGAATGCCATTGCAAGGGCAAACCTGAGTGAGGCGTCTTTCGGGTCCAATTTAATAGCGTCGACATAATACTGGATGGTATCGTCAGTCTGGAAGAAGGTCTCATTCTTCATGGCCTCTGAACGCATTTTCCATGTCTGGAGGGGGCCTTTACTGAGCGATTGGGGATCTGTCAGGTATTTCTGGAGATAGCCTCCCAGGAACCGGAATTCCAGCGGTACCTGGCCGTCTGCCGTAGAATAGGATATTATGGCTTCGGAAACCTTCAGTTTTTTAGACCCTAACGTCTCCATAAAACCGCCGAAGAAGTCGAGCATCGGGGTCTTTACCTCATTTTCATACAGGCTGTTGAAAAAATTCAGGTCTATCAGTACGAATACATTTTCCTTTATTTTAGGAAGTTCCTTGATACTGAATATCCTTATTGGTATGCCGTTTAGAGAACCCTCTATAGAGTCGCTTGTCTGTCTTAGCCCCTTTAATTCGGTGTCTTTTATGCCGATACCCTTCAGATAGTCTTTGAAACCGTCGAGAGGCTCCTTCCCGACGGACTCTTTTGTGGGAGGTACCCAGTAGACTTTATCTATTACGCCCGATTTATAAAGAAAGAAAAGATAGTTGTATATGTTTACAGGGTAGATCCTTGACGTGGGATAATCCTTCTCCAGAAGGTCGCCCCATTTTCCTTGGGAAGCGTCGGCAAGGACATTGGCTGTATATGCGTCTCCGGCAGGCGCCAGCCCGGGCGATGCGCCGATAATGAGCAGGCTCCTCTTTTTTGCGCCTGCCTGATACAGTATTTTGAACGCCTGATGTAACTGTTCTACCATCTGGACTGGGGGGGGGCCGTCTTTAAGGCCTTTGGCAGTATTTACGGAATCAGCCAGGCTATCATATGGTAGATGTGGCAATAATGGCCGCAAATAGTATAAAACCGGTTATTTTAAGCATATGCCAGCGTAACATTTTCATTGTTACTTTGTCAACCGTAAGGTCTGGCGTGACTATTGCATAATTAAAGTCGATATGATAATCTAAATCATCCGTCCAATTACATCCCGGAGGTTTTTCATGAAAATTTTAAGGGTCCTGGCTGTTTCAGTTTTTGCAGTCAACGCGTTTTTACTGGCAGGCATCGCTTACGCCGCCGATGCGGCAGTCCCGAAGATAGAGGTGACGCCGATGACCTACGATTTCGGGACGATTAGTGATGACGTTAAGTCCCCAGCCACGTTTATAATAAAGAACGTAGGCAAGGCCGACCTTATAATATACGAGGTAAGGCCGACCTGCGGCTGCACTGTCGCCAACCTTACCTCCAAAAAGATCGCCCCCGGTGATACAGCCAGACTTGATGCGGTTTACGATTCGCACAACGCGAACGGTCAGGTGCACAGGTTCATCAACATAAAGTCCAACGACCCCAAGACGCAAACGCTCTCCCTGGGGCTGACGGCGGTAGTTAACCCCAAGCCCGCTCCGGACATCAACCTTTCAGCTTTCAACATCACGAACCTCCAGATGCCGAAGGGCGGCAAGGAGACGAGGACGATAAAGGTGACTAACCCGGGCCAGATGGAGCTTGTCATTGATGAGATAACCGCCTCTGCCGGCGTATCCGTTGAGCTAGGCAAAGTCCGGGTCAACCCTTCACAGACCGTAAAACCGGCTTTAAAGCTCAAGCCCGGAGAGTCTGCCGACATGAACCTTGCAATTTCCCCAGCGACAAAAGCGGGCAACTTCCAGGAATTGGTGACCATCCGCTCCAATGCGAAGAGAAGGCCTGCCATTACCGTGATCATCCAGGGTGTAGTCCAGGGCTAAAGGAAAGGCCGGCTGTAGCAGATGTTTGAAGGGCTATCGAGTATCCTGAGGGTAATGTGGGACGGCCTGCTGAACATGGGCTGGTATATCCTGCTGGGCATAGCCCTTTCGGCGCTGATCAAAACATATAAACTCGACAGGAAGTTCTGGGTAATTTTAAACCGGGGCGGCGTGGCGGTGATTGTCCTTGCCGCACTGGCGGGTATTTTTTCACCGCTCTGCTCATGCGGGATACTCCCCATAGTCGTCACGCTCCTCGAATCCGGCTCACCTCTTGCCCCGGCAATGGCGCTCCTTATCACATCCCCGATAGCCGACCCGTCCTCGATCATGGTCAACTACGGAGCGCTAGGTTTGTCGCTTACCATCGCCAAGGTCGGCGGCGCTCTCTTCATGGGCCTGCTTGCGGGCTTTACGACGAACTGGCTTGTCAAATCAGGCTATATTGACGAGCAGCCTTTCTCAGGCGGCCCGAGGAAGGGCTACTGCGACGCAAAGGTAGACCCGGCAAACCCCACGAAGGTACCAATAGACGTACAGCTTGCAGACAGGAAGGTCCCGTTTTTCTTTGCGCGCGCAAAGGACACGACGCTGCTCGTCGGCAAATACATACTGCTGGCGCTGTTCATACAGGGTGTGATAGAGACGTATGTCCCGGCCAACTGGATATTCGCGCTGGCTGGCAACGGCCATATGTCCATCATATACGCGGCACTTCTGGGCATACCGCTTCCCGTTAACGGGCTGACGGCCGTTCCCATAGTAAAGGGCCTCATACATTCCGGAATGGGGGTCGGGCCAGCGGCCGCGTTCCTTATGGCCGGGCCGGTCACGTCCATACCTGCGATGGTCGCGCTCTTCGGGATGTTTAAAAAGAGGATCTTCGTGGTATATATGGCCGTGAGTTTAATAGGCTCGATAATAATAGGATACATATGGCAGGCGATCTCTTGAAAACGCCGGTATCAAAGTTCTTTGGTATAACCTTTCTTTCAAGAAAGGTTATGGTGTTGGTTATGGTGTTGATTTTTTCCGGTGTTGCTTTTGCGCACACCGCCATGAACAAGTTCTGGGGCGAGGTGCCGGTCGATATGCTCCTGACGGGCGACGTGCTCATCATGAAGCCGCTCGTTGTCCCTGAGGGCGTATACCCTGACTATCGACCCGGGCACCATAGTGCGTTTCGAGAAAACAGCCAAAGGTGACAACAGGATAATCGTCCGGGGCAGGCTGGTTGCAATCGGAAGCAGGGACAAGCTGATAAGAGTTTGTTCCAAAGGACAGCTCAAGCGGGCCATGGCGCGGCATTGATTTTGAGGGGAACGGGACAGGCCGTATCGAGAACTGTATATTTGAGAAGGTCTCCAAAGGGATAACCGACCCCGGCAGGAAGGCATTGGTAAAGGAAGTCTCGTTCAGGTAACGGAGGTGTCGTGCGCGGCAGGATTTATTTTATAGGGAGCGGCCCGGGCGACCCTACCCTTATGACAATAAAGGGCATGGAGCTTTTGAAATCTGCCTCGCTCGTGCTCGTGCCTGGCTTCTTCAAGGAAACCTATGCCGAGTACCTGAAGGGCAAGGAGTGGTTCGACCCGTTCGACTACTACCACGCCGACCTGGTTGCAAGGGTCGATGCGTGTCTTGACAGCGGACGGGATGCGGTATTCATGATACCCGGCGACCTGGCGATCTTCTCGCCTGTACAGTCCCTTATAGACTACTTCAAGGATTCGGCAGTCGTTGTGCCGGGCGTTAGCTCGATGAACGCCGCTTCGGCCGCGCTGAGGCGTACTTTCGACCTGCCTGGCGTTTCTCATTCTACCATCGCGACCTCGCCAAAGACCATCACAGGGACAAAAGATACCATAGCCGAGCTATCAAGGCACCAGTCCACGATGGTACTTTTCATGAACAACAAATCTCCTGAGGCTCTCACTGCTGAGCTTTCAGTGGGCTATGATGCGGACACCCCTGTCGCCGTCGTTTATAATATAAGCCTGCCTGCGCAGGAGGTCCTTATGACCACCGTCGGGAATATCAAAAACGACGTGGACGGCAGGTTTGAGGACGAGGACGTGTTCAAGCTCGTCATCGTTGGAAAGGCGCTTACCGCTTCCGAGGACCCGTCCTGGTGGAACCGGCGCAAGGACTCAAGGGATGCCCGCCATGCTGCCAAGGGGCTTAAAGATGCCAAAGGTTGAGAAGGCCCTCTACGCCACCGCTCTAAAACAGATCAAAAATGCAAAAGGATATTCACGCGTTTATTTCGGCGCGGAGTTCTGCCAGTGGAGGCTGCCTGCACCGGCTGCCGCGCTCAGGGCGCTTTACATCTCCTCCGGGCTGGGCATGAAGCTCACCCTGCTTACCCCTTGGCTTACCGATACCGGTATGAAAAAGGCCAAGGCTATACTGGGGAAACTTGCGGGTGCCGGGGCATTGGATGTCGAGGTCGTGGTTAACGATTTCGGGTTGCTTGCAGTCCTGAAAGACGAGTTCCCGATGTTCGTGCCGGTACTTGGACCGTCTCCTTGTAAAGCAGAAACGCTGCCCGAGGGTGCCGAGTATAATCGATGGGTTGCCCGATTCGGGGCGTGCGTTATATACGCATCCCGGTATCGAGGACCCGGTGACCGTTTCGTTTCTCAGGAGCCATGGAATAAACGGGTCGAACTGGACAGCCCGCTTCAGGGTATCGAGGCAGACCTTAAACCGCTTGGGCTCAAGGGCACGATATACACGCCGTATGCGTATGTCACCACTACGCGGCACTGCCCTGCATCTTTTGACGGCAAATCATGGCAGGCATTCACCGGCTGCAAGATAAAGGGATGCCTCAAGAACGTTATAGAGCTTGATAACCCCGCGCATGAGAAGGGGATTCTGATGCGCGGCAACACACAGTTTGTCGAGAATGCTGTGTTGCCTGAGGGCCTGGCGGGTATGGGGATAGACCGCATCGTGCATATGGAAGAGCTGCCATGAAGATACTATCGCCGATAGACAAGGCCTCGGAAGTCGATATACTTGCAGACGCGGGCGCGGACGAGTTTTACGGCGGGTACGTGTCCGAGGACTGGCGCGGGAAATACTCGATGCTCGGCTCCGCCAACCACCGCTATTTTCCATCCGCGCAGATTGCCTCGGAGAAAGAGCTGAAGGCCCTCATAAAGGCCGCGCACGGGCGCGGTACAAAGTTCTACCTTACCATGAACGCGCCGTATTATTCGGTTGAGCAGTATGCCGACCTCCTTGAAGACGCCAAAAAGTATTCCGCGCTTGGCGTCGACGCATTCATAATCAGCGACCTCGGGCTGATACTGCGCATGAGGGACAAACTGCCCGAAGCCCATATACACTTAAGCACGCTCGGCACGATATTCAATTCAGAAAGCGCCGCCTTCTTCCACAGGCTTGGCGTGGACAGGATGGTCTTCCCGAGGGAGCTTACCCTGAATGGAGATAAAGGGCGTGACAGAGGCGAACCCGGACGTCTTCTTCGACGCATTCGTGATGATAGGGAAGTGCCCGAACATCGAGGGCTTTTGCAGCTTTACCCACAACAGCCCCGACCTGATATGGCCATGCGAGGAGAAATACACGGCTATCGCCTTAAAGGGCTGCTGCTGACGCGATGATAGATGCACAGGCCGGCTGGAGCAGGGTGAACAGGCGTCAGGCCTGCGGGCTCTGCGCGATCGGCGCTCTTGAGGACGCCGGCGTGAAGGCCGTTAAGATAGTCGGCCGCGGCGGCCCCACCGCAATGAAGCTGAATGCCGTCAAGGCAGTGAGGGAGATTGTCGATATGCGCGCCTGTGGCAAGAGTGGTTCAACAGAGGCTGCACACCGCCTGTACAGGGAACTTTTCGGCAACCCGTGCAACCCCTATGTCTGCTACTTTCCGGAACTCCACACCTCCTGACGTCGCCCAATAAAGACACCGCCTCTTTATTTCTAAAATCCGCCAGTTTCTGTTATACTCAAAAAACACATAAATAAGCATTAATAAATAATATACCTTGACGGAGGTTTTATGAAGGCAAGAGAACTTGACGCGCTGTGTGTAAATACGATCAGGATGCTTTCGGTGGACATGGTGGAGAAGGCCAACTCCGGGCACCCCGGCATGCCAATGGGCATGGCCCCCGCTGCGTACGTGCTCTGGACGAAGGCGATGAAATACAAACCCGGCAACCCCGCATGGCCCGACAGGGACAGGTTCGTCCTCTCCGCCGGACACGGCTCCGCGCTCCTTTATTCAATGCTGTACCTCACCGGGTACGACCTCACTATGGACGACCTGAAAAACTTCAGACAATGGGATAGCCGTACTCCGGGCCACCCGGAGTACGGAGCAACACCTGGCGTGGAATGCACGACCGGGCCGCTCGGGCAGGGCTTTGCAAACGGCGTGGGCATGGCGATGGCCGAACACTACCTGGCTGCACGGTTCAACCGGCCGGGTTTCGAGATCGTGGACCATTACACCTATGCCATATGTAGTGACGGCGACCTGATGGAGGGGGTAGCCGCAGAGGCCGCCTCGCTTGCCGGTCACCTGAAACTTGGAAAGCTGATATATCTTTACGACAACAACCATGTGACGCTTTCCGGCGAGACGAAGCTGGTTTTCACCGAGGACGTTGCCAAGAGGTTTGCGGCCTACGGCTGGCATGTACAGTCCGTGGAAGACGGCAACGACCTGGATGCGATCGAGGGCGCGATTAAGGCAGCAAAGGACGACATACGCAGGCCATCGCTGATAATGGTCAGGACGCACATCGGCTATGGCAGCCCCGGAAAACAGGACAGCTTCGAGGCGCACGGCTCGCCGCTCGGGCCCGATGAGACGAAGGCTACCAAGGAGAACCTGGGTTGGCCGGTGGAGCCATCTTTCTATGTGCCTGAGCGCGTGCTTGAGTATTTCAGGAAGGCTGCGAAACGGACTGCCGAGAGTGAGGACCTTTGGATGGAGCATATGCGCTTGTACGGGGCAAAGCACCCCGAACTCATGGCGGAATGGGAACTGATGATGGGCCCAAAACTCCCCGATGGGTGGGATGCGGACTTGCCCGTATTCAAGCCGGACGCAAAAGGCCTTGCTACCCGGAGCGCAGGCGGGAAATTCCTTAAGGCGGTCGCGGATAATATCCCGTCGCTCGTAGGCGGCTCCGGCGACCTCAACCCTTCAACCAAGACTGCAATGGACGGCAGGGGCGACTTCCAGGGGTCGTGTACGGGAGAGGAAAACGTGCAGGGCGCGGTAACCGGGCACTGGGGCTATGGCGGTGCAAACATAGCCTACGGAGTCAGGGAACACGCCATGTGCGCAATAACGACGGGGCTTGCCCTCCATGGAGGGCTTATACCGTATGCCGCGACGTTCCTTGTGTTCTCGGACTACATGAAGCCGGCAATCAGGCTTGCGGCCTTGCAGGAGGCACGGGCAATATATGTTTTTACACACGATTCCATAGGCCTTGGCGAGGACGGCCCGACGCACCAGCCCGTTGAACACCTGGCAAGCCTGAGGGCGATTGCCCGGTATAAACGTGATAAGGCCCGCAGATGCAAACGAGACTGTCGAGGCATGGAAGGCCGCGCTTATCAACAGGAAAGGGCCGACCGCCCTGGTATTCTCCCGTCAGGACCTCCCGGTAATAGACAGGGGCAGGTACGCCCCGGCGGCCATGCTCCATAAGGGGGCGTACGTCCTGGCAGACCCGCCCGAGGGGAAACCCGAGATTATTCTTATCGCGACCGGGTCGGAAGTACATCTGGCGCTCGAAGCTTATGATACACTTAATAAAGAGGGAAAAAAGACGCGCGTCGTCAATATGCCTTGCTGGGAGCTTTTTGAACTCCAGCCGGCCGAATACAAGAAAAGCGTGCTGCCTCCGGAGGTTACCGCAAGGGTTTCGATTGAGGCCGCGGCCACATTCGGCTGGAGCAGGTACGTTGGCGCCGCCGGGTTGTCGATAGGAGTGGACAGGTTCGGGAGTTCCGCGCCTGGAAAAATCAATATGAAGGAGTACGGTTTAACGGCTGGGAATATTGCTGACGCTGCCCGGGGCCTGATGGTCAAAAAGGGCTGAGTTCCGGCCGGGGGAGGTGGTTATGGCTGCAATAAAACTACACGAACTGAAAGATGCCGGCCAGAGTGTGTGGCTGGACGACCTCAGCAGGGATATGATCAGGTCCGGACGCCTCAAGAAACTCATAGAGGTGGACGGGATAAGCGGGGTGACGTCAAACCCTACGATATTCCAGAAGGCGATCGAGGGAAGCGAGATCTATGACAGCTCGATAATGCAGATGGTGAGGGGCGGCATCCGGGACGAGAGGGACATATACATGGCCCTGACCATGGAGGACATATCTGAGGCCGCGGACGTACTGTACCCGGTCTATGAATCGTCGGGCGGTCGGGACGGTTTTGTTAGCATCGAGGTATCGCCCGACCTGGCATACTACACCGACGCTACCATAAACGAGGCGAGACGCATTTTCAGCGAGATAGGGAAAAAGAACGTGCTGGTCAAGGTTCCGGCGACTGAAAAGGGCCTCAGGGCAATAGAGCAGCTCACCTTCGAAGGCGTCAACGTAAACGTCACGCTCCTCTTTTCTCTGGGTCGCTACCGCGATGTGGCCGAGGCATACATCCGCGGGCTTGAGAAGAGGGTAGTGAACGGTCTGCCGGTCGAAGGGATAGTGTCCATTGCGAGCTTCTTTGTCAGCAGGGTGGATACCCTCGTGGACGGCATCCTCGACGAGAAAATACAAACTGCCGCCACTGACATCGAAAAGGACAGGATAACGGCACTGTAAGGCAAGGTGGGTGTTGCCAACTGCAAGCTGGCCTACCAGATGTACAAGGAGATCTTTGATGGAGAGCGCTTCAAGATTCTCAGAGATAAAGGCGCACTGGAGCAGAGGCTTCTCTGGGGGAGCACCGGCACGAAGAACCCGAAGTACAGCGATGTAAAGTATGTGGAAGAACTGGTTGCAAAAAATACCGTCAACACGATACCGACCGATACCATAAACAAGTTCGAGGACCACGGCAGCGTGAATGGGTCGATAGAGGATAATATCCAGGAGGCCAGGCTTGTTTTTAAGACGGTGTCCTCGCTTGGTATAATGATGGAAGACGTTGGGCTGAAGTTGGAGCAGGAGGGCGTCGCCAAATTTACGCAGTCCTTCTACGACGTGCTGATGGCCATTGCCCGCAAGATGGAATTGTTCCGTGCGACTGCGGCATAGACTGGAGACAAAAGATGCGGATCGGCATGATAGGGCTTGGGAAGATGGGCGGCAACATGGCCAGAAGGCTGCTTGCGGGGCGGGCATGAGGTCGTCGTCTACGACGTATCGAAGGAAAACATAGATGCCCTCGCCGCAGAAGGTGCGAAGGCGGCCTATACGATGGAGAGCCTGGTGGAACAGCTGACGCCGCCCAGGGCGGTATGGTTGATGCTGCCTGCGGGGAAACCCGTCGCCGACACCATAGAAAAACTTGAAGGCCTGCTCGGCAGTGGAGACACGGTCATCGAGGGAGGCAACAGCTACTTCAAGGATGCCATCGAGCAGGAGGCAAGGCTTAGGAATTCCGGCATCTTCCTCATCGACGCAGGCGTGAGCAGCGGGATATGGGGGCTTGAAAAGGGCTACTGTCTGATGCTGGGTGGAGAGAAGGCCGCGTACGAGACGCTCGTCCCGGTCTTCAAGACGCTTGCGCCCGAAGGCGGGTACATGTACTGCGGGCCATCCGGGGCAGGGCATTTCGTGAAGATGGTGCATAACGGGATAGAGTACGCCCTGATGGCGGCGTACGGTGAGGGCTTCGAGATAATGGAGGCCTCGCCGTACGGGCAACACCTCGATTTCGCCCAGGTCTCTAACCTTTGGAACAACGGCAGCATAATACGTTCATGGCTCCTGGAATTCGCAGGGAGCGCATTTTCAAAATACGGGAAGCTGGAGGGGATAAAGGGCTACGTGCAGGACTCGGGCGAGGGCAGGTGGACGGTGCAGCAGGCGGTAGACACTGGTGTGCCCGCGCCGCTTATCTCCGCCGCGCTCTTCCAGAGGTTCCGTTCCCGACAGGAAGACAGCTTCTCGGACAAACTGCTAGCCGCCATGCGGGACGAGTTCGGCGGGCACGGCTTTAAAAAGAAGGCCGGTGGCTGACACATGCTTACCGTAGGCATCGCGTGCGACCATGGCGGCTTTGAGCTGAAGGAAGACCTGATAAAAAGGCTCCGACTTAAAGGTTTTATCGTGACCGATTTCGGTGCACACGAAAAAATCGATTCCGACGATTACCCCGATTACGTTGTCCCCCTTGCGAGCGCCGTCGCTGCGGGTGAAGTCTCGCGCGGGATCGCCGTGTGTGGGAGCGGTGTCGGCGCATCGATAGCCGCCAACAAGGTGGCCGGCGCCCGGGCCGCACTTGATACACGACACCTTCTCTGCACACCAGGGTGTTGAGGACGACGACATGAACATGGTCTGCCTGGGCGGAAGGGTGGTCGGTATAGAGATGGCATGGGAGCTTGTGTCGCGCGTTCCTTGCGGCCTCGTTCAAGGCCGAAGAGCGGTTTGTAAGGCGGCTTTCCAAGATATCAAAACTTGAGGGTGGGGGGAGCATATAGATGGAACCGGGCGGGTATGACAGGGCGCGATGTGAGGCAGGGCAACCGGCAGACAGATGTTCAATCGAGAACCCGCCGCCGTGCGGGCTTATACTGTTCGGGGCCTCGGGCGACCTGACCCACAGGAAGATCATCCCGTCGCTCTACCACCTCATGGCCGATAACCACATCTCCGATGGCTTCTTCGTGCTGGGTGCCGCAATAGAGGACCATGACGACGCATGGTTCAGGGCGTCCATGAAGGACGCGGTCAGGGAGGCCTACCCCGATCTATACACAGACGTACTTTGGTCCGGGTTTGAGAAGAGACTGTATTATCTTCAGGGAGACTTCGGCGATATAAGATTTTATGAGTCTGTGAAGGGACGCCTGCCTGAGCTTGAGAAGGCGCACGGCACGGGCGGGAACCGCATATTCTACCTTGCCCTTCCTCCGACCATCTACGAGACGGCAATAGAAAACCTCGGAGTCTCCGGGCTTTCAAAGGAGGAGTGCGGCTGTTCGCGGGTCGTCGTGGAGAAGCCGTTCGGGCGCGACATCGAGTCATCAAAGAGCCTCAACCGTGTACTGCTGAAGCATTTCAGCGAACGCCAGGTCTACCGCATGGACCATTACCTCGCGAAGGAGAACGTGCAGAACATCCTGATGTTCCGGTTCGCCAACTCGATTTTCGAGCCGCTCTGGAACAGACGCTACATTGACAACGTACAGATAACCATTTCAGAGACGGTAGGCGTGGAACACCGGGCTGGGTACTACGAGAAGTCGGGCGTCATACGCGACATGTTCCAGAACCATCTGCTCCAGCTCCTGACGCTTTGCGCAATGGAGCCGCCCGCCGTCTTCGAAGCGGAACGTGTGCGTGAGGAGAAGGCTAAAGTCATCCGCTCCATCAGGCGGTTCAACCAGTCAGACCCGTTAACTGATGTCGTGCTTGGCCAGTACGCCGCAGGAGAGATAGACGGCAGTCGCGTCCCGGCATACAGAGATGAACCCGGTGTTGCTCCAGATTCCAATACTGCGACGTATGCGGCACTGAGGCTGTACATCGACAACTGGCGGTGGAGCGGGGTACCGTTCTATCTGCGTTCAGGCAAAAGGCTTGCGGGCCGCAAGGCCGAGATCGCGATAACCTTCCGGCACGTGCCGCACCTCATGTTCTCGAATGTCGTAGGGGATGAGATCGAGCCGAACGTGCTCGTGCTTCGGGTGCAGCCGGACGAGGGTATCAGCCTCGATTTCCAGACGAAGATGCCGGAGACGAAGATATGCCTGAGGCCGGTGCTGATGGACTATACTTACGAGAAATTGAGCCTGCTGGACGCCTACGAGCGCGTCCTGCTCGACTGCATGAACGGCGACCAGATGCTGTTCGTGCGGGGCGACGCCGAGGAGCTTGCGTGGGAGCTTTTCGAGCCCCTGCTCGACAAGATAGAATCCGGCTCGCAGGCGGTCAACATCCCAAGTTACCCGGCAGGGTCGGCAGGCCCGGTCGAAGCGGATGCGCTGCTTCAAAAAAGACGCGGACGCATGGAGACCGCTCTAAAACCCAGTCCAGTTCGTATTACACCCACCCGTCAGTCTATCTCGGTTATCTCATACGTCACTGCTCCCGAGCCCGAGCCGCTCCGCTTCGCTGACCTGAAGGTTATAGTCGCGCGGGTTGACCATAGCAAGCACGTCGTCGCCCGGCTTGCAACCGCGTTCCTCCGCGACAGACTGCGGGAGCGGGGACGCCTTCCTTAAAATGTCTATCGTCGCCTGCTCGATCGCTACGAGGTCGTCCGACATCATTATCCCCTGGTCCTGCAACATCGGCGTGTCGCATGATGGCATGCAGTCGCACTCGGGCTGTATCTCGGTCATGAAGTTTATGTAGAGCACCTTGCCGGGCTTGAAGGTGGACAGCACGGCTGCGGCGGACTCCGCAAGCGTCTTCTGGAACATGGTATCCGCGACAGGCAGCACGAGGCTCCCGGACGGGCATACCCGTGTGCAGCGGCCGCAGTACCAGCACTTCTTCATGTCGTAGGAGAACTTCTCGTCCACGAAGTTTATGGCATCCTTGGGGCATACGTTCTCGCACTGCTGGCAGTATACGCATGTCTCGAAGTCCCAGTTAATCGGCACCTCGCCGTGGCAGTGCATCTGGCCGCGCCCCTTCTTCCAGCCGCCTTCCCGGTGCACGGACGATACGCCGCCCATCGCGAGGTTCTTTATCGCACCCGCGTAGCCCGCCTGTATGTGGCCCTTGATGTGCGAGCAGACTATCATCGCCGGTGCGTCGTAAATGGCAGAGGCCACTGCGATCTCGCCCAGCAGCTCGCCCGCCTTCACCAGTATGCTGTCCTTTCCGTATATGCCGTCCGCAAGTATTACGGGCGCGCCGACCGAGAGGTGGTTTATCCCGTTCTGGTTTGCAACTTCTAAGTAATCAAGCCCCATGATGCGCACGGTGTCGGTGACGAACGGGACCGCCCCTGCGGTCTTGACCGCATCCACGACCTTGCGCAGGAAGACCGGCCTTATTATGCGGTGCGCGCCCTCAGAGCCGAAATGCGTCTTGACCGCGACCCACTCCTTATTGCCGAAAGCCCCCATAAAGCCTGACTCCGACAGCATCCGCTCAAGCCTGCCCACAAGGCTGTGTTTGTAGTCCCATTTAAGCCCGCGCGCGTTCGTGAAAAATACCCTGGACATCGAAAGCCTCCTATATTAATTGAAAAATCTCTCGTAAACTTGTCGGACATTGCCCGTATGCATCAAGTAATCGTCCAGCAGTTTCTTTCCTGCGCTGGTTTCTTTCCCGTACCCCATGCGTGCGGCAATAACCACTAACTTCGCCGGGTCCTCAGGCAGGATAGTTTCGGCCTGGCTGGATGTTATTCGCAGGCAGGATTCAAGGTCCTTCAGGAAAAGGTATGACTCCTTCAACTTTTCGCCATCGGGCAGAAGTCCGAGGTCTGTAATCTTGTCTAGGGCGAAAAGTGTATCCGGAGTAAGAATAGCGGTCCGATTTGGCCCTTCGGTCAACTGAAGGCACTGGATCATGAACTCTATGTCCACCAGGCCGCCCTTGCCGTATTTTATATGATATCCGCCTTTGACCTTTTTGCCAAGCTCTCGCTCGATGCGCGTGCGCATTGCCTTGACTGCGGCCTTCACCGTGCTGGTGTCTTTCGGGGTCATGAGTATCTCACTGCGCATCTTCTCGAATGAGGATACCAGGCGGATATCGCCTGCAACGCCCCTTGCGCGGGTCAGCGCCTGCAGCTCCCATACCGATGCCTTTTTAATGTAGTATTCATGCAGGCTCTCGATGTTGTGCGCGAGCACGCCTTTTGTGCCGCCCGGCCGAAGCCTCGTATCCACACGGAACAGGAAGCCCTCCCGCGTCAACGACGTCAGTATGAATATTGCCCGCTCAGAGAGTCTTGTATAATATTCCGTCAGGCCTATACCCGTTGTCTTTCCGCCGGCTTCGGACCCCAGGTACAGGAATATTATGTCAAGGTCCGAGCCGTACCCCAACTCACCCGAGCCGAGCTTGCCGAACCCGGCAACTGCGATCCCGGAGCCTTTATTGATGTCCGATGGTTGGCCGTATCTCGACTCCGTGTCCTCGGCAGCAAGAAACAAGGTTTTCTCAAGGACGACCTCTGCCAGTGTGGTCAGGGAATGTGAAGTCGTTTTTGTGCCGGGGTCGTTCAGGATATCGTGTATTCCGATGCGCAGTTCTTCAGCATGCTTGTATTTCCGGAGGATGTCCATCATGTCGGCAAGGGTATCGTGCTTTGCAAGTTCCTTCTCAAGTTCGCCTGCCATTTCATCGCGTGTCTTCATCAATGCTTCATTTCCCGCGAAAAGAAGCGAGTCGCTAAGCTCCGGGTAGGTTATGAGCAGCCTTGAAAAATAATCGCTCCAGCCAAGCAACCTTGTAACTCGTCGCGCGGCCTCAGGCTGTGCGCTGATGAAATCGTATATAGCCTCACGGGAACCGAACGCCGCCACGAATGATTCCAGCCTTGCAAGGGCCATATCCGGGTCCGGCGACTGGGCGCATCCTTCCAGCAGGGCCGGTATGATCTTGATGAACAGCCCTCTGCTCCTGGGGGTAAGCGGCGAGCTGGGTGAGCCGTCACGCAGCAGGAGGAAGTTCATGTATGACTGTCGAGGGTCGTGGAACCCTTTCTTTTCGAGAAGCTGAACGCCTTCATCCTCAGAGATGTCTATTTCGAGCAGGGCGGAAAAACCGCCGTCCGTATCGAAAACATCCACAGCCTGCTCGGAAAGGAGGCCGTCATATATCTGGCGCACACGGTTGTTGTGCCGTGTAAGCTCGGCAATGAATATCTCGCCTGCGGACAAGCCGTCCTTGTCACGGAAGCCCATCCTCATTGCGAGATGTTGTACCTCTTCCATCGTATTGTTCAGCGAATGTGTCTGACGTTCGTCAACCACCTGGAGCCTGTGTTCGGCGGTCCTAAGAAAATTATAAGCGTCTGACAGGTCATGCTGTTCCCCAAATGATATAAGGTTCTTAAGCGCGAGACGGTGAAGTGCCTTCAGCGAGTTCTTCTCGCGTATCCCCTGTTCACGCGCCCCGTATATGAGTTGCAGGACGGATATGAAAAACTCTATCTCCCGGATCCCGCCAGACCCGAGCTTCAGGTCTATCGAGCTCTGGCCATGGGCGCGCGCGTTCTTCTCAACGCGCAGCTTCATGTCCCGTATCTCGCTGATGGCGGAATAGTCCAGGTACTTTCTGAAGACGAAAGGCCTGATGGTTTCAAGAAAGGCCTTTCCCAGTTCCGTGTCGCCCGCACACGGGCGCGCTTTCAGAAGGGCGGAACGCTCCCACGTCTGGCCCCATGACTCATAATAAAGCTCGTAACCTGCAAGGCTTTGGACCAGGTCGCCGCGCTCTCCTTCGGGTCTCAGCCGCAGGTCCACCCTGAATACGAACCCGTCCTGCGTCTTCTGTCCGATCAGCCTGTTTATCAGCTCCCCGACTTTGACGAAGTACTGGTGGTTGGTAATCTTTTGAGGGCCGGAGGTCTCGCCCTTGTCGGTGAGGTAAAGATACATTATGTCTATGTCGGAGGAGAAGTTCAGCTCCCTGCCGCCAAGTTTCCCCATCGCGATGACGGTGAAGGGGCACCGCTTCTTTCTCCCTTCCGAGGGCGTATACTGAGGGTGTCCGTATTTCTTTTCCAGTTCCTCTACCGATACCCTGAGTGCTGTCTCAAGCGCCGCATCCGCAAGGTTGCTCAGTTCAAGTGTGGTCTCGGCAAGCCCGGCCATGCCGGTGAGGTCGCGTGCCGTAATGCGTATGAATTCCCTGTACTTGAACTCCCTCAGCTTTGATATGGCTTCCTCGACCGGGGTAGCGGGCGGACAGAAGGCGAGACATTCACGTATTAGCTCGTCCCGTTCCTTCGGCTGGCCAAGCCGTCCAGGCTCAAACAGCCATGCGATGATGCCTTCAGGGTCTCCCATTATAAACCGGGTAAGAAACTGGCTGGCCGCCAGGACGGGGGCAAGCGTCCTTACTCTCTCCGGGCTCTCGGATATAATGCGCAGAAACCCATCACGGGATTCGCAGGACGAAGACAGACGTTCAAAGTTGTTTAGACAGGCGTCCGGGTCGGACGAAGACGAGCATGTCGTCACAATTGCGGCAATTATGTCCGTGTAGCGCGGGCCGTCCGTACCCTCAGCAAGGAGTCCAAGGTTTGCAAGCGCCTTGTCAGGGAGTTTATACCCAAGCTCCGACAGCCTTGAAAGAGAAGAGTCTGGACTGCCACTTAAATAGTCTGGTAGTCTAATCATTTTAACGGCAAAGCCCGGGTTCGTTGCCCATTGTGGCGTTCTCACTAATGTCAGGGTCGAGCCTGTGTGCAATGCTTAATTCTTCAAGGGCCTCCTCTTTCCGCCCTAAACTTAAAAGTATCTCTTTCCTGTCTATGTGGAACTGCGCTTCGCGCGCGTTCAGCCTGATAGCGGTATCGACTGATTGCAAGGCTTCTGACAACCTTCCCAGCCGCGACAGGATGGTCCCCTTCATAGTCGAAGTAATAGCTCTGCGGGTAAAGACGGATCGCTTCCCGAATCTCCGAAAGTGCGGCCTCATCCATCCCCTTCTGGGAGTACAGTCCGGAAAGCATTGCATGAAGTTCGAAATCGGGGCCGGACCGCATTATTGCCTGCCGTACCGCCCTCATGGTTTCCGGGCCGCTGTCCAGGTACCTTGTGCGTATCCGGGCCTCTTCTTTGTACAGCGGTGCATGTCCGGGATGTTCCTTCTCCCCATTTTGCAGCATGGATAAATAGGTCGTGATAAAACTCTCCTGGTTGTGCCAGACGCCGTTCCTCGAAGTTGTGGATACAACAAAAAGGATAAGCATGGCGGCCACCAGAAGATGCTGGTAATATGCCGGGAGCCGCTTGCTGGTAATAGTACCGGCCGTGCCTGACACCAACATGCCAAGAAGTATGCAGCTTCCAAGAGACGGCATGTACATCGCCCTTTCAGACATTATTATACCAGCTGGGATGATATTAGATACCGGGGCTAGGGCTGCGAAGAACCATAGGGCAGCAAATAACGCGGGCCTCGAAGCCTGGGCCAGCCTGCGGGCGAATACGGCGAGCAGCACAACAATCATAAATATAAAAATGACTTTCGGGTGCATGAAGGAATCTGGCGGAGGAAAGATATAGTCCGCCTTGAGGTCAAAAGGCAGGAAGCCGAGCCGTATGTACTCGTACAAGGCAACGCACATGGTAAGAAACCGCTGCCCCAGAGGCATACCCCAGAACGCCTGGTCCCACCTCTGCGGGCCCAATGTGCCGATGACCCTATACTTCAGGACCAGGAATACCGCGAGGACGGCAAAATAGGGCATAACGGTACCTATATAACCTGTCCATTTTCTTTTTTGTTCAATAATCAAAAGGTAAAGTGTCAAAAGCAGCGGGACCGTCGCAGAGGACTCTTTGGTGAGCAAGGCCAGGAAGAAAGTCAGCAAGGAAAGAAAAAGAAAAAAGATGTTTCCGCGTCTCTTAATGAAGATGTACATGGAAATTAGGGAGAGGACTGCGGCCAGGAGTTCTGCCCTTCCTGATACCCATGTCACCGCCTCCGTGTGGACCGGGTGTGCTGCAAAAAGCAGTGCGGAGTACAGCGGGACCAGCGAATCCTTGAAGACCTCTTTCAGCAGCAGGTAGCAGAGGACCGAGGCCGCCAGGTGCAGGACGATGTTGTCGAGATGGTAAACGGCAGGGTTCAGCCCGAAGATGGAATACTCAACTAGAAAGGAAAGTATTGCAAGCGGCCTGTAAAGCCCACGCGTGCAGCCCGCAGAGTCCCAATAACCGGAAGAGAAAATATGTCCTATGCTGGACCAGGATTTGATATTGGGGTTGTTTACGACAAGGCCGAAGTCGTCGGTTATGAATCCGTAGGAGATTGCCTGCAGGTATGAGATACTTATTATCGCCGCAATAAGGAGGAAGGCAGCCGTGTCCCTCTTTTCCTGTCCCCAGCCTGTGGTTCCTTTAAGGGAGAACATTAACCTCTTTGCTTGAAAAGGCAGTTGTTTTCGGGTTATTTTACAGAAAACTCAAAACGCCTTCAAAAGTATGGCGGTTATGTTGTCGTCCCCGCCCTTCTCGTTTGCACCTTTAATCAGTCCATCGATACAGGCGGAGATGTCAGCGGTATTGTCGCTTATTATTCGGGCTATCTCGCCGTCGGTCAGCATCCCGGACAGGCCGTCGCTGCAAAGGAGGTATATGTCGCCTGGGGATGGGTGGTGTCTGCTCAAATCCACGGCGACGTCCGCTTTGGTGCCGAGCGCCCGCGTGATGATGTTCCTCATCGGATGCACGCGCGCCTGGTCCAGGGTGATGTGGCCGGCCAGCACCATCTCTTCCACATAGGAGTGGTCAGAGGTTATCCTGCGTATCATCCCGTTTGAAAAAAGGTAGGCCCTTGAATCGCCCACATGCGCAAGGAAGAGCTCGTCGCCTTCGACTATGGCAGCCACAATGGTGGTCCCCATGCCCTTCTTGTCAAGGCTCTCCTGGGATGACTTGTTTATGGCCTGGTTGGCAAGCTTAATGCCGGATATTAGCCGGTTTGCGGCACGGGGCAGCTCGCTGTCAAGCTGGAAGGGCCAGGTCGCTTCGTCAGGTTCCCTGGTGGCGGCTATGAAATCCCTCAGGGTATCAACAGCGGCACGGCTTGCAACCTCCCCGGCAGCATGCCCTCCCATCCCGTCTGCCACCACGAACAGGCCAAGCTCATCAAAAATCCCGTAGCAGTCCTCGTTCAGGGCCCTTTTGCGGCCAATGTCGGTGCCGCCCCTGGCAAGAATATTCAAAACAGAAGACCCTCCCCTTTAAATTCACAGCTTTATAAGCTTAAGTCTTTCCAAATTAGATGTCAAGCAAACAATAGTTGCATTTTGTATTGACAGCGTAAATATTATACATTATAATCCGGTTTATACAAATTTATTTATTTTAGTCTTACGCATCGGGAGGTAGTAACATGAAAGCCGAAGAAGTCCCTGTAATGATGTTGCCGGAGATCTACCAGGATATTGCACAGATACTAGGCCTGGAGGCTGCCCTTGCACTGGGCAGGGAGTTCGGGGGTATGAGCCTTTACCTCCCAAAGATCGAGACTGCCCTGAGGGGCTGGCGCAACCAGAACATCCACCGCGAGTTCACAGGTGCGAACATACCGCAGCTTGCAAAAAAACACCATCTGACCTCTGTGCGCGTAAGGCAGATACTGGGGCATGCGAGGGAAAAATAAACTTGACAAAAAACCGGCACTAACCTATTATCAACGATAGTTTACGCCCTTTTCCCAAGCCTTGGGCAGGCATATTCAAGACCCCCTTAACAAACATTGCGCGGCAATTTTATATGACGATTACCGATGTATTGGAGAGCTACAGGGAAGACCTGAAACTGGTGGAAACCCAGATACAGGTCGAGCCTTGACTCCAGGGCAGTCCTGATAAAACAGGTCGCAAACTACCTCCTCCATGGGGGGCGGTAAGCGGATCAGGCCCCTGCTCCTGATGATATCGGCCAACCTCTACCGGAAACCCCGGCCCAGAGGCTGTCCGCATGGCCGCCATGGTGGAGTTCATCCACACCGCGAGCCTGCTCCACGACGACGTGGTGGACGGGGCGGACGTGCGCCGGGGCCGGGCCTCAGCAAACAGCCTCTGGGGCAACCAGGCGACCGTGCTCGTGGGCGACTACCTCTACTCCAAGGCCCTACACGACTCTGTCCAGCTTGAGAACCACCGCGTACTCGACTCCATTTCGGCCGCGACCAAGACCATGTCGGAAGGCGAGGTGCTCCAGCTTCTGCGCACCGGCGACCCGGATATCACCGAAGACGAGTACCTTGAGGTCATAGAGGCAAAGACGGCCGCGCTTATCTCCTCGGCCTGCCGCATAGGCGCGATACTCGGAGGCGTGACCCCCGACAAGGAGGAGGCGCTGGCTGGCTACGGCATGGACGTCGGCTATGCGTTTCAACTGCTGGACGATACCCTGGATTACACCGCAAGCCAGGACAAGCTCGGCAAGGTGCTCGGGAAGGACCTGGGCGAAGGCAAGCTTACCCTGCCGCTCATCCATCTCGTCAATAAAAGCGACCACGAAGAGTCTATTCGCGTAAAGAAGATAATAACAGACCAGTCCGAGAATCCCTCCGACCTCGATTATATCCTTGAACTTATGGGAAAATATCACTCCATAGAATACGCCGTAGGTCGGGCCACGAGCCATGTGGAGCGGGCGAAGGCCAGGCTTTCCGTGTTCCCGGAATCCCGCCACAAAGACGCGCTATATGCAGTTGCCGATTATGTGATCGAGAGGGATATGTGACGGAGCCCAAGGGGCACCACCCGCTGGTGGAACTGGCGAAGAAGTCGGTCGAATCCTACGTCAGGGAAGGCAGGACGGTCGACCCGCCCGAGGCGCTCACCCCCGAGATGCAGGAGAAGGCGGGCGTATTCGTTTGCGTAAAGAAGGACGGCGAGCTGCGGGGCTGCATAGGCACTTTCATGCCGACCAGGAATTCCGTCGCCGAAGAAGTCATAAAGAATGCGATTTCGGCGGCATGCGAGGACCCGCGATTCTGCCGCGTCAGCAAAGAAGAGCTCGACCACCTCGTTTATTCCGTGGACGTACTCTCCACTCCCGAGCCGGTTAAAAGCGTCAGGGAACTCGACCCCAAGAGGTACGGGGTGATAGTCCAATCGGGTTTCCGCAAGGGGCTCCTGCTTCCCGACCTCGAAGGCGTGGATACCGTGGACGACCAGCTCGCCATCGCCAAGAGGAAGGCCGGGATAGACATGACCGAACCGGTGAGCATCTACCGCTTTGAAGTCAAACGCTACGAATAACGACACCACACCTGAAGACACAACCCGCACTGCCTCCCGCAGGAAGTTCATCTCCTGGGGCATTCTAGGCATTGCGGGCATAATCGCGGGCGCGTTTCTATATCCGCTGGTCGAGCTTGCAGAGCGTAAGACGGCCGGGAAAAAGCTCGTTTATTTCGATGCCATCCCACTTGACGACATGCCGGAATCGGGGATGAAGAAGGTGGAGCTTAACATACGCGGCGGGGACAGGCCGGACACCCGAATATTCCTGCGGCGGGACCCGGGCGGCGCGCTTATCGCGTTCTCGGCAATCTGCTCGCACCTGGGCTGCCTTGTCAACTACAGCAATATCAAGAAAGAGTTCATCTGCCCCTGCCACGGAGGACGCTACGACACGGACGGCAGGGTGATAGCCGGGCCGCCGCCCGCGCCGCTCACAAGGCTGCCGGTGCGCATTTTGGGCAACAAGGTCCAGGTGGGGTTGAAGGTTTAGCATGGGGATGCTTGAAACCATATCCGAGCGGCTCTCGCTTGAGCGGCACTACAAGCGGATCTTCGAGCGCAAGCTCCCGGAGGGCGTCACCTATTTCTACTGCCTCGGCGGGATGACCTTCTTCCTGTTCCTGATACTCACCTTCACGGGAATCGTCCTCTCGTTCTATTACATCCCGTCAAAGCTTGAGGCGTACGCCTCCATAAGGAACATCGACGAGAACATCCCGATGGGCTGGCTTATGCGTTCAGCGCACATATGGGCCGCGTCCGGGATGGTGGCGACATGCGTCGCCCACATGCTCCGGGTGTACATCACCGGCTCGTACAAGGCCCCGCGCGAGTTCAACTGGTTAGTGGGTATGGCCCTCTTCGTGCTGACGATGGCCTTCGGGTTCTCGGGGTATCTGCTGCCGTGGGATCAGAAGGCCTACTGGGCCACGACCGTCGGCACCGCGATGCCCGGCACTACGCCGCTCATAGGCGAATGGCTGGTTAAGCTTATCCGCGGCGGCGAGGACGTCTCAGGCATAACGCTTCTGCGGTTCTACGTGATGCACGTGTACCTCATGCCCACGGTTACGATACTTCTGCTCTGGGCGCATTTCCATATGATACGCAGGCAGGGGATAAGCGGGGGGCTATGAAACTTAACATAGATAAAAAATTCTATCCCGACTACCTGTTCGAGATACTGGTCGTCTGCCTTGTAGTGCTTGAGGTGGTACTGTTGCTGTCGTTCCTGTTTGCGCCGCACACGGGAAGGCCCGTTGACTTCTCACGCAACTTCATGCCGCTGCCGGAGTGGTACTTCCTGTCGCTCTATCAGCTCCTGAAGTACTTCCCCGGAAAAACCGCATTCCTAGGCGTGGTGGCCATACCCTGCGCCGCGCTATATCTCATGTTCGCCCTGCCGTTCATGGAGAAGACTAAATCCCGCAGGCTCCGGGACAGGCTTCCCTCGGCGGCCATCGCAGCCTTCCTGCTTTTGTCAACCGTCGTCCTTACCGTGTTGTCCATCCTGTAACAAAAAAGGCCCGGGGATAGCCCAGGCCTTAAAAGACTCATTTAAATTCCAATGCTATTTACCAGCAGGCGGTTCCTCGAAGAAGCCCGAGAATATGTCGTCGATGTTCTGGTCCATAACAGCCTGCGTTTTCTCGTCGGCGGAGAAGTAGTCGTCGACGAACTTGTCTACATTCGCGGTCTGCTGTGTCACCGTGGCGGGCACGGGTTTGCGGTCCTCCGGGCGCTGGTTGTCCTCTGGAAACAGGTTGTCTTGCGGGGCTTGTGGCTTGGCTGGTGCGACTGGCTGGCCTTGGGTCAGAGATACGTCCGGTGTCGGCATCGACGGTTTGGTGACGGAGCCGGCGCCGACCTCTGGAGGTTTGGGCTCGCTTTTCACCAGCTCGCCCTTGCTCTGGAAATACTCTGCTTTACCGTCCTCGGTTTCGATGGACAGGACAAGCGACTCTTTTATAGCGGCCTCTCCGATGGGGTATTTCAGGTAGACATGGCCGCGCTCGATGCGGTATGAGTTTGCGGTCAGCACGTTGCCGTTTGTAAGCCTGACGACGTAAGAGCCTCCGTCGGCGTATGCGGTCGCCGCCGCAAAGAGAAGCATGACCGACAATGCGCTGCGTATGGCGAAATTCATGCCTGCACCTCTTATATTAAAGTACCTGTGAGGCCTCGGCCCTTGTTGCGGACCGCCAGGCCTTTATCCCGAAGAAGGCGAACCCCGCGAGAAGGGTCAGCACCACAAGGACCACAAGAAAGAAGGAAAGGCTGTCCAGGAAGCCGTACGACAGGATCTGGTACCACCAGGCCGTGATGTAATCATTGTTCGGGTCGATGCTTAAGGCAATCGGATCAAACTTAAGCCTGTAATAGATATTCGAGCGCGGCCAGTAGTAATAGGTCGGGAATACACCCGTAAAGCGGTTTACGAGGCTTGCCCACATAAGAAAGATGTTGATCGGGATATGCGAAAGTTCAGGTATGTAAAACTCGTTCTGGAGGCTGTAGAGCTTGCTTGCTTCCAGTATGTTCGTCTGTTGGCCGTAATAGACGAGGCTGCCTGGCAGTTGCACCAGGAAGCCGAGCCCCAGGAGGATGTAAAATCCGGTCTTTTCTAAATAGCTGTAATCACTGAACCTTTCGATAATCCCTCCCATGGTGAGCACAAGGAAAGGGACAAGCAGCAAGTAGTACCTTGGCCCCCATACCTCGTCCGCCCAGTAGATGGGGATGTCCATGCTGCAGAACAAGACGAGCACGAAAAGTGAGAAGAGCAGAAATACCCACGCCTCGATGCGAGCCCGGCTGAAAAAATGCTTGAAACCCCAGAAGACAAGCACAAGGGGAGGCGAGTAGAGGAAGAAGCTCTTGCCAAAGGAAAAGAAAGAGCCGTAAATGTTTCTTATGGTGAGGAACAGGCTTGGCGAGGCAAATATCTTGGATGCGAACGAGCCGCGTTCGCTTGATGCTAGCAGTTCATGGAACTGGATGTAATTGTACCAGAAGTAAGGGACAAGTCCAACGATTCCGCCTGCAGCCGCGAGCGCGAGCTTTGCAGGGAGACCCTGTATCGGGTTATTCCTCAGGAGCATGAAGAGGTAGAGTGCGGCGAAGGGATAAAGTATGGCCGCATATGTCTTGGTGCCCATTGCCAGCCCAAACACGAACCCGGCCAGGATGAAATTGCGTACGGAGCCTGTCTCGGCACAACGGCGGAGAAGGTAAAACCCCCAAAAGGCAAGTAAAACCAGTAGAGGGTCCATGCCCATCTGAGCATAAGGGACGGCAAGTGTGGTAAGCCCGTAGATAAGGGCCAGCGCAACCGACAGCCTCTCTTTCCTGTATATGTTCAGGCTGAATAGATAGACTATCACGGCTGTAAATGCCGTGAAGGCTGCATTGCTGCTCTTGGCCAGAAAAAACTTTAACTGGGGGTTAAAGCCTATGCGTTCAAAGGCGGAATCAAGGACCATGCCGGCCGCAATCAGCGGGATATCTATCAGGCCCTCCAGGACGTATGCTACGTAGCGTTTCCCCTCTATTACATTTGTTGCAGGCAAGCCTGCATCGCCCATGTTGAACTCGTGCTGGAGTATTGCGTTTTGTGCCGTGGCATAATACCCCCGCTCGTATCCGTCCAGATGTGTGCTGAGCAGCAGGCAGTAAAAGCAGTAGAGCGACAAGAAGATAAAAAGAGGGATGTATCTGGCCGCGTTATATGTATTGTTTTTCTCAGGCAAAGACGTCCTCCCTGTTGCAGTGTTATTTCGGATCCCGTCGGGTCAATGCCCTGCGTAAGTTGCCGGATTTACGTGTATGGGTAAGCGATGTCAGCATCTCCCCGAGTAGCCCGGTAGAGATGAACTGGATGCCAATAATCAGAAGCAGGACGGAGAGGATGAAGAGAGGCCTGTCGCCTATCCAGCGGCCCATGAACCAGCCAGCCACAAGGTAAGCGAGCGCGCCGCCTCCGGCAAGTAGCAGGGCCAGGCCCGCGATGCCGAAGAAATGGAGCGGTTTTCTGATGTACCTCGTAAGGAACAGTACCGTCAGCAGGTCGAATATGCCTTCCACGAACCGCTTCCCCCCGAACTTTGTATGTCCGAACTTGCGCGGATGGTGCTTTACCTTGATCTCGTCCACGCGGTAGCCGTTGGCGTGGGCAAGTGCGGGGATGAACCGGTGCTGTTCCCCGTACAGGGAGATGCCCTTTACCACCTCGCCCCTGTATGCCTTCAGGCCGCAGTTCATGTCGTGTATCTTTACCCCGGTCAGCTTTGCGGTGGCCCAGTTGATCACCTTCGATGGGATCCGTTTTGAAAACGGGTCGTGCCTGGGGTATTTCCATCCGGATACGAGGTCGCAGTCTTCCCCCAGCTTTTCAAGGAGCCTGGGTATCTCCGCCGGGTCGTCCTGGAGGTCTGCGTCCATCGTTATGACGAAGTCGCCTGTCGCCGCCTCGAAGCCCGTCGCCAGGGCCGCGCTCTTTCCAAAGTTGCGCCTGAAAGTGTACACCGATACGTGGTCGGGGTCTTTCTCGTGCAGGCCTTCAAGCACCTTGGCCGAGCCGTCGGTGGAGCCGTCGTCCACGAATATTATCTCGTAGGCCTGCCCAATTCCGGAGAGGACGTCCGTCAGGCGCGAATGCAGCTCACCGAGGCTTTCCTTCTCGTTATAAAGCGGTACGACGACAGATATCATAACCTGTTCCTTTGTCAGCCTACAGGAGGCCGAATATCGACTTTATCTTGAGTATCCAGACCACTGCGAGGGCCTCGAACACTATGCCCTTGTTCATCTTGGAGGTACCCTCCTTACGGTCGGCGAACACGATCGGTATCTCCTTCAGACTAAACCCCTTCTGCTGGCAGAGGAAGCTCATCTCTATCTGGAACGAGTATCCGTCTGAGTGTATCTTGTCCAGGTCAAGGGCTTCAAGCACGTCGCGCCTGAAACACTTGAACCCGCTGGTGCAGTCGATAAGCTTCAGCCCGGTTATCATGCGTGTGTACATGCTCGCCCCGTAGGAGAGCATAAGCCTCTTGATCGGCCAGTTGAGTATGCGTACGCCGCCGACATAACGCGAGCCCACCACGACGTCGTATTTCGTGATAGCGTCCAGGAAATTCGGTATTTCCTTTGGGTCGTGTGAGAAGTCCGCGTCCATCTCGAAGACATAGTCGTAGCCGTTCGACATGGCGTAGCGGAAGCCTTCTATGTATGCGGAGCCCAGCCCGAGCTTCCCGGCCCTGTGCAGGGTATGCACCCTGTGGGAAGCCTTGGCCATCTCGTCCGCGACCTTGCCGGTGCCGTCCGGCGAATTGTCGTCGACTATCAGCACCTCGGTGTGCTCGGAAACCGATAGCACCTCGCGCGCAATCTTCTGGATATTGTCACGCTCGTTGTATGTCGGTATTATTACCAGGGCTTTCACGTTTTTTGACCTATTTCCGGCAGACGCCTATGATGTCCAAGCCCCTTTTCGGGGTGCTCATTGATTATATTGAAATCGTCGACAGTAATCTCCGCCGCCTGGGTGTTAAGCGCTTCCGTATGTTTGTTGACCGACTCGTACGCCCTCTTGTAAAGTGGGCGTATAATGAAGCGCGGCAGGAACCGTCGCAGCCTCATGAAGTCGAAGGCGAGGATCTTTTTTGCGAACTTCTGTTCCTCGGCCTTTATGGCCATGTACCGTTCGCTTCCCGGCCAGGCCTAGCACCTCGGACTGGTTGAAGACCTTTTTAAGCGCGGAGGCAAGTTCCTTTGCGCTGAACTCCTTGAAGTGGTACGGGTTCACCCCGTCGATCATCATCATGCGGTTTGGCGTGGCGACAAGTGCCGTACCGCCGGGCTTAAGGACGCGTGCCGTTTCCCTCAGGAAGCCCATATAGTCCTTGACGTGCTCCAGCACCTGCGAGCTGACCACGACGTCGAAAGAGGAGTCAGGGAAAGGCAGGGTTGCCGCGTCGCTCCTTATGAAGTAGAGGTTCTCGCGCGAGTATTTCGATTTCGCGTGCTCCACGAGAGAATGTGATACGTCGATGCCCGTTATCTCCTTGGAGACCTCGGAGAGATAGTACGTGCCGTATCCTTCGCCGAAGCCTATCTCAAGGACCTTGCGTCCTCTTACGTGTTCCCTGAAAAACTTGTACGCCGCCATGTGCCGCATGAAAAGCGGGGTTATGTTGTCGTGGTCCGGGCTTATTACCTCGCCCGTTACATCTATTACCTCAGGCATGTTTCCTCTTCCTATAGGCCGGTAGTCCGATAACGGCGCCGATGAAAATTAGTGAAGCGATGCTCAGGGCTGCTCCAAGGACATAAAGCGGCGGGCTGAACTTCATCAAAAGGGTATGTTCTCCTTTAGGCATAAGTACGCCGCGCAGGGTATAGTCGGTGCGGAATATCCTGGCCGCCTTTCCGTCTATGTAGGCCTTCCAGCCAGGGTACCAGACCTCGGACGCAACGAACATGGAGTCCGCTGGGGCGGTCACCTTCATCTCTATGCTGTCGGGCTTGAAACTTGTAACCGTGACCTTCTGGCCGGACAAGTCGGCGGATGGGTCGATCGGCATATCCTGCGGCATATCCTCTGCGACCACCGCCGCTTCTGTGGGCCTGAAACCCGGGTCGGATATGACGTCCAGCGCCTGGTCGGGGTCGTACACGCGCACTACCTTGTTGACCAGCCAGCCACGCGGCATGGCGTCGCGGTTTTTGTAGAAGAATATGTCGTTATCGCTCAGGAGTTCGTACCTGTCGTTCAGCGCCTTGCGTACCGCCTGGTCCGGGTAGTTCCTGAAGTCGTATTCGGGGTCCTTGGGCAGCATCAGGTAACGCGTGTTCAACATGTCGATTATATGGTTGTTGAAGTTGATGTTGCCCAACGTCTTCTCGTAATAGCTGAGCACCACCGGATGGTATCCGGCCAGCGTCTGTATCCCGCGATATAACAGTTCGTTGTTCGTCACGAGGGAGAACACACGGAACATCCCATCCTTGTCGGCCTCCATGGTCTTTATCTCCGGTGTATCCCTGAAGTATATTTCCTCGAGGCTCGATACCGGTATTACCTTTATGAAGTCCCAGCCGAGAGGCCATAGCTCAACAAGCACAAGGGCGGAAACCAGCAGGATAAACAGTTTGCGTTTAAATATTCCTTTCAGGTAACCGGCTACGACAATAAGGGCAACGGAAAGGAATATCACAAAGATATAGAGGTTTTTCACAAAGAACGACAGCCTCTGTCCGAGGTCGGAGAAATCGCCCCAGAGCATCTCCTGCACCCACTGGAACCCGAGCAGCCAGTTCCCGGTGGAATCAAGGCTCCTGTTCCAGGAGAATGCAATAATGAGCGTAACGGCTGCCACTGCCGCCATGCCGATAACCATGTAAAAAGCGGTTTTTTTCTGGCCGGTCCTGTCTATGTCCAGAAGTCTCTGGAGCCCGAAAGCGGCAAGGCCGGACAGGCAGATGGGCATAAGTATCATTATGGCGTATGGCACACGGAATATCGAGAAGCCGGGTATGTATTTGTAGACGTAGATATAGAACGGGTTAAACATCCCGAGCGCAAGGAACCCTGTAAGGCATGCAAGTCCCAGGAAGAACCATGTGTAGCGGTTCCTGACCAGCACCGCCCCGAAAAGCGCAAGCAGGAGCCCGATCACGCTGAAATAGTCTATCGAGAGCCTGAGCCCTATCCTCCCCCTGTAGAACTCGTCCTTGGGGTTGGGCGTGTTCGGGTAGTCTTTGCCCCAGCCGAACGGGTTCTGGAGCGGGATGTAGAGCATGTCCTCGGGCGGCTGGGAAAAGGACGTGGCGAACTCATACGACGATGCGCCTACCACACCGCCACCTCGCTGAGTGTAGGACTTGTACTCCCAGGCAGGAAGGAGGATGACAGCGTAGAGGAGCGCGCCGAGCGCAAAGGCGTACGTGAAACCGGCAACACCCTTGCCCGCCCATGTGAGGCCGCCCTTCCTGTATCCGGTGATAAGGCGCATTATAAGGAACGCCAAAAGGGCTATGCCGCAATAGAACAATATCTGGATATGGCCGCCGTAGAACATCATGCCGACCACCAGGCCCATTATGGTCATGTTGTAAAACGGCCTCTCGTCCAGTCCCCGGTCCAGGAATATCATGGCCAGAGGAAGCCATGTTATCGTAAACAGCTTGCCGCCGTGTCCCGGATATACGAGGGAAATGAAGTGAGAGCTGAACATGAACAGGAGCCCGCCTATGAAGGCCACAGGCCTTGATAGTTTAAGGTGCCTCGCGAACAGGAAGAAGAAAATCCCCATCAGGGCCGTATGCATTATGAACTGATAGCCCAGTGCAAAGATCGTGGGCATGAAAAAGTATATCCAGTTCAGAGGGTAGAGTATGTGGAAGGAGAAGCTCGCCATAAGTGGCATGCCCGAAAAGATATAGGGGTTCCAGAGCGGGAGAGAGCCGTTTTCCGCTATAGCCCGCATGCCCATGACCTGTATGGGATAGCTTCCGCTTAGTGTGTCCGTGCCGAAGCCGAAGTTGCCGGGTATGAGGAACTTCCAGTAGAATACGTGCGCCAGGACTATATAAAGCAGGATGTAAAAGGCGGAGCTGAAACCCCCGTCCTTCTTGTCTATAAAAAAATGCTTAAGCTTTCCCAATAGCGCTACTCCTTGGACCCGATGGTCATCCTTCGTATGTTCACCCCGCCCGTATATGGCGTGGCCTTGCCCTTGTTGCGAAGCCCTTTCACGATGCCTCGGATGAAGCCCGCGCCGTAGCCCAGGTGCAGGCTGAGGAACAGCACCGGCATCACTAAGAAGTAGAGCGGGTTCTTCCCCTCTACAGCCGAGGCCGCCGAGAATATGGTGCACAGGATAAGATATAATAAAGCGGGCAAAAAGTAAATAAAGTTATGAAAAAACAAGAGGGAAACGCAATAGAGCAGAAACAGCGCCGGGGCCAGGTGCAGCGGCCTGAAACCCTCCGGGTGTGCGAAGTTCTGGTCCATCCTGCCGCGCCCGTATGTGAACACCTGCTTGAGGTACGCCTTGTACGTCTCGCGCTGGCTCCGGTATATGAACGCGTCCGGGACGTACATGAACACGTGCCCCTGTTCCTGGAGCTTGTTCATCAGCTCGTTTTCCTCGTTCGGGTAGAGGTTCTCGTTGAACCCGCCCGCGCCCACGAACACCTCGCGGCGGAAGGAAAGGTTCGCAAGGATCAGGTCGTTCTCGGTCGCTTCGCGCTCCGGCCCGAGCTTCTTGTAGCGTGCGCGTATGGATGACCCGCCGAACATGGAGGACAGCGCAAGGCCATAGCCTGTCTGCAGGAACCTGTCGGTGTCGGGGGTTATTATAGGCCCGCCCACCGCCGAGACCTTGGGGTCGGCGTAGCGCGAGGCCATGATTTTAAAGGTGTCCGGGGGCACTACCGAGTCGTCGTCTAGGAAGTAGAGTATGTCCCCGGTCGCCTCTTTCGAGGCGCGGTTACGCTGGACGGAGGGCTGGCGGCCCTCGGCGACAATTACTTCGAGGAGTTCCCTCGGGTAGTCCACGGTTTTCAGCGCCTCAAGCGACTTCACATAGCCGCCGGGCTTCACCGGTATTATCACGGTTATGGTCGGTAAATTCAAATCCGGCATGGGTCCTGTCTGGTGAGATAACTACTCAGATTTTCTAGGATAATACCACAAATTGGGGAGGGGAGGCAAGGCAATTCATCATGCCGTAAAGCAAAAAACTACCCGCTTTCGCTGTTTACTTGATAGCCGACCGACAGTTGTTAGGAATTAAATATAGGCACCGGATATAAACTTAGACAGGTTTAAATAAGTCTTGATGTTAGAAGGGGTTAGCCTTGTGAGCTAACCCCTTGTTTTATCTGGTGCATCCGCATGGCTTGAACATGCGAAACTTATGATCTGGAAACCCCGAACGTGCTAATTAGGTGATGAGAACCCTGTGCCGCCTGACCAATTGTCCGTTCCTGTCGCAGAATGGGCGCTCCCACCGCTGACGCTGGAGAAGTTGCCGCTTGCGGTGTTGCCCTCGCCGCCGGCTACACTTGCGCTCTGGCCGCTGATAATGTTATTGAAGCCCGCCACAAAGCCGCCGGTGCTGGAATAAGAATGCTCAGGCCCGATTACGAGGTTATGTGAACCACCGCGGGTCCCTGCGAATGGTATTTCGTTGTAGCCGATTATCAAGTTGCCCAGGCCCACCGGAGCGCCGCTGTCGGTGGTGTTTCCAGAGCCGCTCTGTATATGGATGTTTGCCCCGGTGAAGAGAATGTGTGGCCCGGCAAGGCCGTTAACTATGCCGGTGTCTACCGAGACATAAGGACCCAATGCAAGGGCGTTGTTTGACGCCAGAGTGTCGACCTGGTCTTGAAGCGCCGTGATTTTGGCTCCCTGGTTGGACACGACGGCTTTCAGGGTGGAGACATCGGTCTGCAATGCCGTAATCGCGGCGTTAAACCCCGATATGGTGGCCTGCAGCGCTGCAACGGCTTTCTCAAGGGCTTCGACGTGGGCCTTTATTGTCTTGTCCGAACCCGGCGTACCTATCGGACCGTTACCGCCGTTTCCGTTATTACCGGTAGAGTTGCTTGAACCTATAGAACTGTCAGGGATGGTGGATTTTTTAGGATTGGTCTTGGCCTGTGCTATGGCCGTAAATGAGAAAGCCAGGACTACTGCCAACGCGAGCACTTTCATACTTTTCATAGACATTTTCATCCTCCAGCGTTATTTGGGCCGATGCCCCGGTTAAATTACATACTACTTAACCAGTCGGCTAGTTTATCACCTCCTTTTTTCTTTTCCCGCCCAGTTTTAAAACGTTTAATTAGGTATAATGTAGTACCTCCCTTTTGTCAAACCGCTCCTAAAGAGGGTATTGTGGCACTCATGGAATACGGCTTAATTTTAGCTCATCCATAAAACTGGGAGGTGAGGCAAGGCAATAAATTGCGGCGGGAAGTCCGTTGAAAAGTGGGTGAGAATGCAGGTAAGTCTCACTTCTTCTTCCTCCCCACCCAATCCTTGAACCTCTCCATATAGACATAAAACACCGGCGTGATATAAAGCGTGAGCGACTGCGACACGATAAGCCCGCCTATGACCGCGATGCCAAGCGGCCTGCGTGTTTTTGACCGCAGCCCTGTCCGCTTCCAAGATATGCGTCCCGTTTCGGAGATGACGACAGGGATATCAGTATAATGGGAAGTACGACGGCCGAAAGTTTATTGAAGAATGTTTTCAATTTATATATATTACTGGTTTATATATAGAAGTTTAACAAAGGGATAGGATACTGGCAAGAGGCTGGGATAGTCTTAATAATGTTAAAATCCTTTTTTATTTCTTGATTGTAGGTGGTGTAGATGCTAAAATGAGCCTTTAATTGTCAGCACAGAACAAGAAAGAGACGAGAAGTTAATGGGCGAAGCAAGAAACGAAGAGGGTTGCATGGCCGGCCTCCCGGTTTTGACAATAGGTAAATATACTCCTAAGTATCCGATAATACAGGGCGGAATGGGGATCAGGGTCTCGGCATCGGGCCTTGCCGGGGCAGTGGCCAAGGCAGGCGGCATCGGTACCATTGCATCCGTCGAGCTTGGTATCAGTTCCCAGTTTTTTAACGGGAAGAACCATGCCGAGGCGAACAGGCTTGCCCTTGCGTACGAACTTGCCACCGCGCGCAAGACGGCGCCGGATGGTATCCTGGCCGTAAACAACATGGTAGCCCTTACGGATTATGAGGATGCGGTAAGGACTTCGGCCGACAGCGGCGCGCAGATCATCATATCCGGGGCCGGGCTTCCGATGCAGTTGCCGGAGTTCACGAAAGACCACCCCGAAGTCGCGCTTGTGCCTATAGTGTCGTCCGTAAAGGCCGCACGCCTCATAATAAAAAAATGGGAAAAACTATACCACAGACTCCCGGACGCGATAATAGTCGAAGACCCGGGCAAGGCCGGCGGGCATCTTGGCGCAAAGATGGAAGAAGTGTACAGCCATGAAATGTCCCTCGAAGTCGTCGTGCCTGAGCTTGTTGAGTTCCTGGACAAGGAGCTGAAGGTAGATATACCGGTAGTTGCGGCCGGCGGAATATGGGACAGGGCGGACATGCTGTGGGCCTTCTCGCTTGGCGCGCGCGGCGTCCAGATGGGCACCCGTTTCGTCTGTACGCATGAGTGCGACGCAGCTGCCGAGTTCAAGCAGAAATATATAAACTGCACCCCGGATGACATCAGCCTGATTAAAAGCCCCGTGGGCCTGCCCGGGCGCGCTATCAGGACCGAGTTCACAGAAAAGCTTAAGGATGGCCCCCCGAAAGACCACAAATGCCGGGCGGTTTGCCTTAAACATTGCTCATTCAAGACCGAAAAGACCGCCTTCTGCATTAACATAGCCCTTTCGAACGCCCACAAGGGCGACGTCGAGCATGGCCTTGTCTTTTGCGGTACAAACGCATACCGCTCTAACGGGATAGTCTCGGTCAACGACATCTTCGAAGAGCTGTTCCATCCTGAGAAAGCACCGGCACCTGCGTAACGCCAAAATGGCGCTGCATGTGCCGGTTTTTTCCATTGTTACCTCCATTATTTTCCAAAGCACCGTCCACCCTTAAAAGTTTCCGGATTATCCCGTTCGTCCCTTTTCCCGTTCAAGATAATTAAGTATCCGCCATTTTACAGATTCCGCAGCTGAAGATAAACTAATTATAATATCTTTTATCGTTTGGATATGGGGGACATCGGATGGGGAGCTTGTAGGGAGGGTATAGTTTGATAATAAAAACATCCGCGTTTTCCACAGAGATATTGTCGGAGCTGCTCAAAAGCCTGATGTTCGGCGCTTTTGTCGTGGACAGATACAAAAAGATATTGATGGTAAATGCCGCCGCGTTGAAGATACTGAAGGCGAAGTCCGCCGAAGACGTAATCGGCCAAAATTGTAACAAGTTCTGCCTTGCTAAGGATGGTAAATGCCCTATCTGGGACCTTGGGATGAAGGTAGACCTATCCGAAAAACCCCTTCTTGACTGCCATGGTGAAGAAATACCCATACTGAAGACGGTCAGTCCGTTGATGATGGACGGCAAGGAAGTCCTTCTTGAAACGTTCGTGGACATCACGGACCGTAAAAGTATAGAAAGGCAACTGGAAGAGTCCGAGACTAAATATCGTCTCGTCGCTGACAACACCTACGACTGGGAGTTCTGGTTGAGCCCGGATGGGAAGTTCCTGTACTCGTCACCTTCCTGCGAAAGGATTACTGGATATCCCTCCAAGGATTTTATCGATGACCCGACCTTTCTTTCTCGTATTATCCACCCGGCTGACCTACCGCATTATCTTGAGCACCGGCATGACTTGTCCGACAGAGACGGGCTGGAATTTCGGATAATGCGCCCTGACAGAGAAGAACGCTGGATAGAGCACCTCTGCCAGGGCGTGTATGGCGCCAACGGCGAATACCTAGGCCACCGGGGTAACAACCGCGACATTACTAAGCGAAAACGGGCGGAACAGGCTGCGACAAAGGCGAAGGAGGAGTGGGAGCGGACGTTTGACTCCATAGTTGATCCGATAATGATACTTGATACAGACCGGAGGGTAGTAAGGGCAAACAAGCCCACCCTTGAAGCGTTGAATATGACCTCGGCAGAGCTGGAAGGTTCAAATTGTTATAAGATATTCCACGGCCTGGACGGGCCGCCAAAGTACTGCCCGATGACAGGGTTGCTTGGCGACCTGAAGAGCCATAATGTGGAAGCGTACGTGGAACAGCTTGACGGGTATTACTCCATCTCTGTCTCGCCTTTGTTTGATGCCGAAGGCAAATTATACGGCTCCGTCCACCATGCCCGCAACATCACAGACCTCAAGGTGGCGGAAAATGTATTGATAACCGAGAGGAACAGGGCACAGAATTACCTAGATGCGGCTGGGTCCATGATAGCCATGTTAGATAATTCGGGAATCGTGGTGCTCGTTAACAGAAAAGGTTGTGAAGTACTCGGGTATGATTACCATGATATAATCGGGCAGTCTTTTGCCAGATTTCTTTCGCCAGCAATGATAAATGAAACGGTAAGTGAATTTAGCCTGCTGATGGCCGGCAAGCCTGTGTTGATGGATCGCGAGTACATCCTCATCACCAAAAGTGGTGAGGAGAGGGTCGTGATGTCTCACAATACACTGATGAAGAATAATATCGAAGGGATAACCGGGCTGCTGCTTTCCGGGGAAGACATTACTGAAATGAAAAAGATGGAGGCGCAGCTCATCGCCCAGGCCCAGCATGATCCTCTTACCGGGTTGCCCAACCGCAACCTGCTGCAAGAGCGGCTTATCCAGGATATGGCTCATGCCAAACGTAATGGTAAATTTGTAGGCGTACTGTACCTGGACATCGACCGCTTTAAATCGATAAACGACAGCCTGGGCCATGACATCGGCGATTCATTGCTTGTGAACTTTGCCAGCAGGATCAAGGGCTGCGTGCGTGTTAACGATACGGTGGCACGTCTTGGGGGGGACGAATTCATCATAGTGCTCTCCGATGTCGCGTCCAGAAACGATATTTCCAGTGCCGCTACAAAGATTATAGAGGAGATGGCAACCCCGTTCGATATTTCAGGGCTTAAGGTCTCAATCACCACCAGCATAGGCATATCGATATACCCGCAAGACGGCGAAGACGTCGAGACCCTTCTGAAGAAGGCGGACACGGCTATGTATAACGCAAAGGAGAATGACAGGAACAACTTTAAATTCTTCAGCGGGCCGGAATAAAAAGGGGCTGCGGACACCCCGCAACCACTTGATTTGAAATGGTAGGCGATGGGGGTTTCGAACCCTCGACCCCTGCCGTGTGAAGGCAGTGCTCTCCCACTGAGCTAATCGCCCATAACCCCTTACAAATATCACAAAACGGCCCGCGAGTCAACAGGTTTAAAGCCCGATTGTTAGCATTGAATCCTGGATTTGTATGTGGTAACATCTTTATTAATCAGAAAGAGAGGTGTAAAACCATGACAAAAGTAGGCGCAAGGGACCTTGATAACGTTACGAGGATTATCGCACTTCTGCCGGCGGACGAGGCCGCGAAAGTCTTGAAGGAACTGAAAAAGGAAAAAGACCCGGAGGGCAAGAGGAGGATAATCTCTGCTGCGATGAGTAAGAAGGGGCTGAAACCGCTTTAACCCGCCGATGGCAGGAACACGGAAAAACGCGAACCCTTTCCCTCCTCGCTTGTCACGGATATTGCCCCGCCGTGAGCCTCGGCAAGCTCCTTGACAATCGATAGCCCCAGGCCGGGTCCGTGCGAAGGGACGCTGTTGCTGTAATACATCTCAAAGATCCTGGGCAGGACATCGGTCGCAATGCCAGGGCCGTCGTCTTCCACCATAATCTCTACAAAACCGCCTGGCGCACCTGACGCAGCTATACGGATGCTTCTCCCACGCTGGCAAAACTTCAACGAGTTGGAGACAAGGTTGTCAAGTATCCGGTTCAACTGTCTGGTATCGGCCATTATCTCCGGCGTCCCATCCTCCACCACATAGCTTATGTCTATCCCTTTATCCTTTGCCTGCGCATTGAAAAGGTTCACAGTCTCGCCCAGAAAACTCTTCAGCGAGACCCTGACCTTCTGAAGGTCTATCCTTCCCGCCTCGATTTTAGAAAAGTCGAGGAAGTCGTTGATCATTTTAATGAGATGGTTGGCGCTTTTGTACTGTAGGGCGTTCATCTCTTTTATCTTGCCGATATCGGCCTCTTCTTCGATCATTGTGCTGTAGCCCATTACGCATGTGAGCGGGGCTTTCAGGTCATGCGTGATCATGGCCATGAACTTTTTACGCTGCTGTTCCATCTTTTTTTCCGGAGTCAGGTCGTGGAAGACCATCACCTCGCCTGCAACCTCTTTTGACGTTTCGTTGATGATCGGGGTGCTGGAAATCTGGAGGGTCTTGCCCAGGAAAGACAGGTTTCTGGGAGCGGCAAGTACGGCGGTGGCCTCTGTCATGGCTTTACACTTTGAGCATATAATCCACTTTTGGTCGCCGTCGCCTCCATAGCACAACTTGTTGTGGCAGTGGCCTTTTGAGAGCGACCAGCAGCGCAGGTTTTCTTTCGCATACATGGGGCATTCAGTGTCATTGCAGGAGAGTTTCTCCCAGCACCGTTTCCCGGGAGATGCCTTTGCCTCCCAGTCGAAAAGGTCGCCCAGAGCCTTCAATGTTCCGAATTCTTGAAGGTCTATGCCGACCATATCACTGACAGGCATAGGAATAAAATTCTGCATGGCCTTGTTTGCTTTCTGGATGACGCCGCCGTTCGATATGAGTATTATTCCATCCTTGACGCCTTCGAAGATGCTGTGCAATTTTGTCTTCTCGCCTGCAAGCTCTTCCGCCAGCCACGCCTTGTCGATGACTGTGGCGGCGTAGCCGGCCAGACGTATTAAGTCGGCGGTGTCATCTTCCGTGAAGCTGGACCCGTCGAGCTTGTTGAACGCTGAAAGCCCGCCTATAATCCTTCCTCTTGCGATAAGCGGGACGACTGTGGCGCAGGTTATGCCATGTTTCTTTGCCGTTTCCTTCAGAACACGCGGGTCATCAGATAGGTTGTTTGACAGGATGGGCTTGCGATGCTCAAGCACCCAGCCGCACAGCCCTGCTTTTTCTACGGGCAGGGAGAGGCCATGGAATGCATCTTTGTGTTTGCCGTATGCGTGTTGGTATTGTACGAAGTGTCTGTCGGGGGACAGCATCGGGACGGCGACGGTCTCGGCATTGATCAACGTTGCAGCGGTTTCTGCCACTACGTCGATTATCCTGCCGGTGTCGGACTCATCAAGGAGTAGACGCTTTGTAAGGCTGAGTGTTTCATGTCTTGCCAGTTTCTTTTCGAGCGCGTCTATCTTATCCTCAAGCTCGCCCATATCAACCTCCAGGTTGACAAAACAGTCATATTATAATACTTTTAAATTGACATTAGTACAATTTTATAATTGAAATTTGATATTCTTGTGTTATAATAACCCATAAGGGTTAGAGAGATTAGTTATTTTATACTTTTTAAATAATATTCCGGTTGATTTTTCCCCGGAATATAAGTATAATTGAGGAAATAAGATAAGGTCGGTTGTGAAGGGGAGTACCTGGATTCCACGAGATTTCAGGCAGGTTAATAATATAGACAAGGTGGTGGAAAATGTCATCAAAAGGATTTGTGTACCAGGAGATAGGGAGAAGGATTCGCGAGTTGAGGGGAAATGACCGTCAGAAGGATTGGGCTTCCAGGATAGGCTGTGACCAGGGCTATATATCACAGGTGGAAAACGGGGTCACGAAGCCTTCTCTGGCCTTCCTTAAAGGGGTCGCCTCCATGACCAATGCCAGCATAGACTGGATACTTACAGGAAAGGGCGAAAAGATATCCGGCGCAGATTACAGAAGTTCAGCCCCTGCAACCGGTGGCTTCACTACCTCTTATAACGATGAGACCCTCAAGAGGCTGCAGGAAAACCCGAGGCTCCTTTCAGCGGTGGACAGGCTTCTCCGTATGGAGGACAAGGGCAGGAGCATGCTGGAGGCCCTCTGCGACATGGACGACAGGAAGATGGAAGGCCTTGCCGCATTCATGGGAGTTGCGAGAAGGTAATCATTTCCGCCGCCTCATGTAGGCTGCAATGTCTACCACGGCGCCGATTATGGCACCTTCTGCCATAAATACTACAAGGAATATGACTATAAGGATGGCCCCCTCTGGAGCGTAAAAGAGGAGGGCCTCTTTTTTTTCTCCCACAGCAACTGCCCACGCCTGGGCCAGCGCCAGTGCGCCGAGCCACCCGATACCGAATGTGATCCCGAACCTCACCCAGTACCGCTGCCTGTAGTACCATGAAAACCTGCTTTTAAAAAGTGGGGCAAACAAGGAGGGCAGCTTCATCTCAAAGCACCTGGAGCAGGGCGCATTTCAGGTATTCGGTCTCCTGGGCGGCAAGCAACACCGGATGGTCTTTGGACTGCGAACGAAACTCAGCCATCCTAACGGTCCTTCCCGCGCCGGCCGCTGCCGAGCGAAGCACCTCAAGGAAGGTCTCGCGGTCCATGTGGTGCGAGCACGAACAGCTGACAAGCCAGCCTCCAGGCTTTACAAGCCTCATTACCCTCGTATTGAGGTCCCTGTATCCCTTGAGGCCTTCCGCAATCTTGGACCGGCTCTTGATGAAGGCGGGCGGGTCCGAGATTATCAGACCATACTTCCTGCCTTCGCCCCCAAGTCTCTTGAGCGCGCCAAAAACGTCCTCACGGACAAAGCTCAACCTGTCATCCAGGCCGTTGAGTTTAGCGTTCGACATCGCCGTGTCGAGCGCCTGCGCAGAAGAGTCAATGCCGATACAGTTTGCGGCGCCGTTCTTTACCGCCGCCATTGCCCACGCTCCTGTATGGCAGAAGAGGTCGAGCGCCTCGGTTCCTTCGGATATTGTGTCCAGGACCGAGTAGTTGTCCACCTGGTCCAGGAAGAACCCTGTCTTCTGGCCTTCCATCAGGTCTACGTTGAATCGAAGACCGCCGATTTCCACATCCACTGGCCCGTCATATCTGCCATAGGCAAGTTTTTTCTCAAGAGGGAGGCCTTCGAGTTGCCTGAGGCCGGTGTCGTTACGCAGTATTATCCCCTCCGGCGCGTATGCTTCAATGAGTGCGTCCAGTATGGTGGGCATAAGCCGTTCTACGCCCGCGGTAAGGGATTGCACGCACAGGTGCTTACCGTAGCGGTCTACTACGAGGCCGGGTAGAAGGTCTGATTCCGAAAAAAAGACTCGGCAGGATTCGTGGCCGGGATAAAGCTGGTCGCGAAGCCTTTTGGCAAGCTCCACCCTCTGGTGGATAAATGCAGGGCCGGTCTCCTCACGTTCGCGCGTCAGGAGCCTGACGGCAATCAGGGAGTGCGGGTTTGCGTAGCCTATGCCGACGAAGCTGCCTGAGTGGTCAGACCACCTCGACGACATCGCCCGGGGCAATGCCCGTAAACGGGGTCTCAAACTCGTTTGAGAACGCCCAGGGGTGGCCGCGCCTGAGGCGCCTGTCTTCTTTTCTTTTAAGCTTTAATGTCTTAATGGTTTACTCCTTATTGCAGGGGCCGACCTGTGCGTCGGCCCTGGAAAAATGTTTCGCATCCGAAAAAACAAAAGGACGCGGTATTGCCGCGTCCCGGGTATGAAAACCAACGCTTCTGGCGCGGTTAGAAGCTTCTTATCTCGACGTATGTATGCTTCCGAAGCTCCTGAAGCCATTCCGCAAAAAGGGTCTCGCCCTGCTTCGAGGAAAGCTCCTCGACTATCTGGGAGCGGACGTCTTCGAGCTTTGCGTCCTTGGCGGGTGTCTTCTCCATGATCTTGACAAGCTGGTAGCCCTTGTCGGTCTTTAAAGGCTCGCTTACCTCGCCGGCAGCCATTGAAAATGCCTTCGCCTCGAGGTCAGGGGAAAGGTCTCCCCGTTTGAATGAGCCAAGTACACAAGACTTTGCGGCGCCCGGGTTTCCCGTACAGGTAGCGGCCATCTCCTCGAAAGGAGTGCCCGCCATAATCTTGGCGCGTGCGTCCTGCGCATCCTTCAAGGCGGCGTCCATGTCGTTCCCTTTTACAGGGAAAAGTATGTTGGCAACCCGTACAGTCTCCGCCTGGCTGAACTTTGCCTTGTTCTGGTTGAAGTAGTTTACGATCTCTTCCTCTTTTAAGCTGATCTTTGACTTGATGGCGCGCCCGACCAGTCTCATGGTCAGAAGCTGGTCGCCAAGCGTCTTTTTGTAATCGTTGAAGGTGTATCCTTCGCTAGCCAGTGCCGCAGTGAAGCCATCCTTGTCCAGCTTGTTCCGTTTCATGATATCGTCGATGGCCCCGTTCACCTCTTCGTCCGTCACCTCTATACCCTGAACCTTGGCCTCCTGTATCTGGAGGTGCTTGTCTATTAAGCTGTTCAGCGTGCTTCTCTTGAGCCTGTCGATGGCATTGGCGAGCTCCGCGCCGCGGTAGCGCTGGTTGAGGTCCGCCAGGGCGGGCGCCATCTCGGTCTGAACTTCGCTGAGCGTTACGGCATCAGGGCCGACTATCGCGACGATGCGGTCTATCTCTGTTGCGCAGACGCCTGAGCGCGCGGAGAAGAGTGCTGCGGAAAAAACCATAAGGGCTAATAACTTCTTCATTCCTTGGACCTCGGGGTTGTTGTTTTAAACAAAATACCTTTGAAGGATATCATAGCGGCGCATGGGAAATCAAGGAGTTAGTTATTGGCCGGGCTAAAGTCGGGGATGGAAATTATTTGCTTGATATTAAGGCAAAGTAGATTTACATTTAGCGTTTACCAAGGAATAAATAATTATGGCAAAAATACTAAAAATTATAGTGTTTCTTCTTATTGTTATTGCCGTGGCGGTTTTATCCGCATGCACCCGCGCGGACTCACTCTACAAAGATACCCGCGTGATTATGGGCACATATGTGACCATCACAGCCGTGAAGGACGGCCTCCCGGACAAACAGGTCCTGGACGCGGTGAACGCGGGCTTCGCCGAGATCAACCGTGTCGATGCGCTGATGAGCACGTACAAACCCGAGTCGCAGCTTAGCCAGATAAACGCTAACGCGGGCATTGCGCCGGTCAAGGTGGACTCAGAGGTAATCGACAACGTGGAAGACGCAGTAAAGACTGCCAGGCTGACGGGAGGCGCGTTCGACCCGACGGTCGGGCCGGTCGTAAGGCTATGGAAGATTGGCAGCGACGATGCTCATGTTCCTGACCCTGCCGAAATTAAAAAGGCGCTCCAGCTTGTCGGTTACGAGAACATAGTGGTGGACAGGGAGGCTGGCACCGTCTTTTTAAAGAAGAAGGGTATGTCGATAGACCTGGGCGGGATTGCCAAGGGATACGCGGCGGACATGGCCGTCGAGGCGATGAAGAAAAGGGGTGTGAAGGGAGGCATCGTGGCTGTGGCGGGAGACCTGAAGCTCTTCGGCAGGCGGCCCGACGGAAGCCCGTGGACTGTCGGGATCCAGCACCCGCGTGTGAAGGACGGCGTGCTTGCGAAGGTTGAGATTACCGACGCGGCCACATCGACATCAGGCGACTACGAACGGTTCTTCATCAAGGACGGTGTACGGTACCACCACATACTCGACCCGAAAACAGGTTATCCTGCCAGGGGGCTGATAAGTGTGACCGTTATCGCCAAACAGTCATGGATGGCTGACTCAATGACGAAGATGTTCGTCATGGGCCCTGAAAAGGCGAAGGCGTTTGCCTTGGCACACCCTGAGATCGAGACGCTGATGGTGGATTCGGAAGGGAAGATCTTCGGAACCGGCAGGTTCAAGGGGATTGAAACAACCCCGGTTAAACCCTGAAATAACCCTTAAGTAGTATGGACTTGCAAATTTATTCAGAATACTTGTAATAAAGTCTCAGACGAAGGACAAAAATGGAATCTTATGGTATATTGAAATCATATCCAAATATACGGCGAAACCAACGTATTTAACCCCCTCCCCCAGATTGCGGTGGTACGTAGGAATCGCCGTATTTTTTTGTCTTCAGAACTTCTCGGTGTCAAGCAGGTAGCGCCATTGCCCCACGGGAAGGTCGCCCAGCATTACATTTCCAATCCTCACGCGTTTAAGCCCTGTCACCTTCAGCCCGACAAGCTCGCACATACGGCGGATCTGCCGCTTCTTGCCCTCAGTCAGGATGAACCGGAGCTGGTCGTAGTTCAGCCATCTCACATGGGCAGGCTTAAGGGGCTTTCCGTCCAGTCTCAGGCCGTGGTTCAAGAGCTGAAAGCCTTCATCTGAAAGTTCACCCTCCACACGGACGAGGTACTCCTTCTCGATGCCGGAACCCTCACCTATAAGTTCTTTGGCGATCCGTCCGTCCTGGGTGAATACGATCAAGCCAATAGAGTCTATGTCCAGCCTGCCCGCCGGGGCAAGCCCCATCGTCTGCATGGATGAGAACTTGATCGGCGACTTGTCCCTGGCGTAGTGGTTTTCCGCGGTGATAAGCGAGACGGCCGGCTTGTAGCCTTTCTCCGGAAGCCCTGATACGTACCCGACAGGTTTGTTCATGAGGATGGTGACCAGCTTTGTCTGCTCACGCCTCGCGCGCTCGTCGAGCACAACCTCGCAGTCCGGATCCACCTTCGTACCGAGGACATCCACACGTTCACCGTCAACGTAAACGAAGCCGCGCTCTATAAAGGCGTCGGCCTCGCGGCGCGAGCAGATGCCGCGCTGGGACATAAGTTTTGAGAGTCGTATCTTCTCTGTTTCCATAATCGTTAACGTAAAGGGGGCTATTCACGGCCCGTCAAAAAGATTCGGCCTCTACAAGTAATACGACGGCTTCGGCAGAGACGCAATAAGAAGCGTATTTGGTAATCCGCCTTCGAATAACTTGTAGATGGCCTCACATTGACAGTCCTGAAACAGCCCCCGTTACGTTATATCCTTTCGTAAAACCGGCTACTGAACTTTCAGAAGCTCGACGTCGAAGACGAGTGTCGCGTTGGGCGGTATCGCGCCGCCTGCACCGCGTGCGCCATAGCCGAGTGCCGCCGGTATGGTGAGCTTGCGCTTGCCGCCGACCTTCATGCCCTGTACGCCTTCGTCCCAGCCCTTGATGACTTCGCCAGCGCCAAGGTGGAACACAAACGGCTCGTGCCTGTCAACGCTTGAGTCGAACTTGGTGCCGTTCGTCAGCCAGCCTGTGTAATGCACGGTCACGGTCTGCCCTTTCTTTGCCTCGGCGCCGGTGCCCACTTTAAGTTCCTCGATTACAAGTCCGTCAGGTCTGGTCACTTTCTTCTCCTTTGCGATTACGAATGTGGGGATCAGTACAAGCACGGCGGCCAGTACAACTAATTTGATAAAACCTCTCTTGAACATTTGCACCTCCGTTGTTTTGATTTATCTGCCCTGTGCCCTGAAGCACCTTACGAAATGGCCCGGCTTTACCTCGACCAGCTCCGGCTCCCGCTCCTCGTACTCAGGTTTCGACACCGTGCAGCGCGGAAAGAACTTGCAGCCCTTCGGGAGGTCGGAGAGCTTCGGCACCATGCCGGGAATTGCCTTCAGACGGTGCAGCTTCTCGCCCGGCTTCGGTATGGACGCAAGCAGCCCCTCGGTGTAGGGGTGGAGCGGGTCGTAGAATATGTCGTCCGTCTTCGTGTACTCGACTATGCGCCCGGCATACATCACCGCGACGCGGTCCGCCATCTGCGCGATGATGCCCAGGTCGTGCGTGATGAGTATCACGGCCGTATTGAACTTCTTTCGGATGTCGTTTAAAAGTTCCAGTATCTGGGCCTGGATGGTGACGTCGAGCGCGGTGGTCGGCTCGTCCGCAATGATGAGGCGCGGCTCGCAGGATATCGCCATCGCTATCATCACCCGCTGGCGCATCCCGCCCGAGAGCTGGTGAGGGTAGGTGGAGACAAGCCGTCCGGGCTCGGGCAGGCCGACCAGGTCGAAAAGCTCCGCGACGCGCTTGAGCGCGGCGTCCTTGTGCCATGCCCTTGTGCACCATCAGCGGCTCGGCCACCTGCTCGCCCACCGTGAAGACCGGGTTGAGCGATGTCATCGGCTCCTGGAACACCATCCCGATGCCGCCGCCGCGCACCTTGCGCATCTCGGGCTCGGGGAGCTTGAGCAGGTCGCGCCCCTCGAAGAACACCTCGCCACCCGCCACCTTTCCGGGCGGGTCCGGGAGAATGCGGAGGATGGACAGCGCCGTGACGCTCTTGCCGCAGCCCGACTCGCCCACAAGGCCAAGCACCTCGCCCTTGTGAGACGTCGAAGCTGACGCCGTCGACGGCGTTGAAGACGCCCTCGCGGGTCTTGAAGGCAGTTTTAAGCCCCCTTACCGACAATAACGGTTCAGTCATTGGTACAGGCTTCCTGCGGGCTAAAGGGTGGTTTCTTCATTCTCGGACTGCACGAACTTGAGGTACATGAGGGCGTCGGTGTTGTCCGGGCTCACCTTCAGGGCCTCGTTCCACTCGGAGACGGCCATGTCTATGAAGCCCTTCATGTAATAGGTGATGCCCAGGTTGATGCGGGCCGGGATGTACTTGGGGTTTATCTCCTTGGCCTTCATGAACTCGCGGATGGCCTCGTTGTAGAGGCCCTTCTCGCGGTACGCGATACCGATCTTTGTGAGTATGTCAATGAATGTGGGGCGAAGCTTTATGGACTTCTTGTATTCCTCGACCGCCTCGCCGTAAAGACCGAGGTCGTAGTACATGTCGCCGATCTTCGCGTGCTCGTTGGCGAGTTTCCCTTTTATGTACGGGTCGAGCGTGTAGGGGGCGCTGTGGGCGATCTTGGCTGCCTTGCTGAATATCTCGCCCGCCTCGTTGTAGCGGCCCATGTCGTTCAGCGTGACAGCGAGGTTCAGCGATACCTCCGTGTAGCTGGGGTTTATCTCCAGCGCCTTCTTGAAGGCCGATGCGGCTTTGCCCAGTTCTCCCTTGTTGTAGAAGATCTGGCCCAGCTTGTTGAAGACGTCCGCGTACGGGCGCGTCTTCACGACCTCAAGGAAACACCGTTCCGCCTCCTTGAAATCCTGCTTGTCGAATGCCTCCCTGCCGCGCATGTACAGCTCGTCTATGTTCTCAGCCATTGTAAAAGCCCTCAGTTATAGCTATTGACCGCCGGCCAGCACCCTCGCCTGGGCGAGACTTTTTTCTTCGAGCACCTTCTTGTTCGCGAACACCTCGTTGAAAGGCGTCGATGCTATCTCGTTCTTTACATGACCTACCATAACACCGCGCTCTCCTGCATTGAGCCGCTTCACCGCCGCCGCGCCCATGCGGGTTGCAATAATCCGGTCGAACACCGTCGGTTCTCCGCCCCTCTGCAGATGGCCCAGCACGGTTATCCTCGTCTCGAACCCCGCAAAAGACTTAAGCTTCATCTCAACGGCGTATGCCGATGCGGCGCCCTCGGCGACTATGACGATGCTGTTAGTCTTGCCGCGCCGCTTTGCTTCGAGGAGCCGGTCGCCGATTACTTCGAGGTTGTAGGGGACCTCCGGGATTATGACGGCCTCGGCTGCGCATGCGATGCCGGACGTGAATGCGAGGTAGCCTGAGCTTCTGCCCATGACCTCGAGTATGAAGGCGCGGTCGTGGGACGACGCTGTGTCCCTCAGGCTGTCCACCGCGTGCACGATCGTGTTCAGCGCGGTGTCTACACCGATGGCCATGTCCGTACCGTAGATGTCGTTGTCTATCGAGGCGGGGATGCCTATTACAGGCACGCCCAGGTCATGCAGTACCTGTGCACCGTGCAGGGAACCGTCGCCGCCTATGACGACCATTCCCTCTATGCCGTTCTTATCGATATTCTCAAGGGCTGTACGCTGCCCCCAGTCGCTCTTGAACTCAAGGCACCTGGCTGAACGAAGGATCGTCCCGCCCCGCTGGATAATGCCATCGACGGCGGACATGTCCATATCGGAGAAATTGTTCTCTATCAGTCCCTGGTAGCCCTGTATGAAGCCCACCACGGCAATGCCGTTCTGGAGCGCAGTGCTGACCACGCTTCTAATAGCGGCGTTCATGCCCGAGGAGTCGCCCCCGGATGTGAGGATGCCTATCTTCTTCATCGCACCTCCGTTACTGCAAGGCTAACCGAAGAATATCTTCGCTGTCTCGTAGACGTCCATGTCGAGCGTCTTGGTCTTGCCTACCGCCTCTTCTAGCGGTACCGCGACCATCTTGGTCCCCTGGATGGCGACCATCTTGCCGAACTCGCCGTTATGCACCATGTCCACCGCCTTGACGCCGAACCTTGTGGCCAGGATACGGTCGAATGCAGTCGGCGTACCGCCCCTCTGGAGGTGGCCCAGTATGACGGACCTGGTTTCAAAGCCGGTCCTCTGCTCGATCTCGGATGCAAGGATGTTGGCTATACCGCCCAGGCGCACGTTCCCGAAGGCGTCCTTCTCGGCGGTCTGGAGTACCATGCTGCCCTCGACACCCGGAGCATCGGAGAACTTGGCACCCTCGGACACGGCGACAATGTTGAACCTCTTGCCGCGCGCGAAGCGCTTCTTCAGGACGTCGCAGACCTCGACAATATTGAAAGGCTCCTCGGGAACGAGTATCATGTCAGCGCCGCCGGCGATGCCGGACGCACAGGTTATCCAGCCGGCATGGCGGCCCATTATCTCCACCACCAGCGTGCGGTGGTGCGATTCGGCTGTGGTATGTAGGCGGTCTATGCATTCCGTGGCAATCGAGACCGCTGTGTCGTAACCGAAGGTGACGTCGGTGGCAGAGAGGTCGTTGTCTATCGTCTTTGGCACGCCGACCGTGTTCAGCCCCATCTTTGAGAGCTTGTTGCATACCCCCAGGGTGTCGTCGCCGCCAACCGCAACCAGCGCGTAAAGGTCCATCTTCTTCATGTTCTCGGCTACGATCTCGGCCCCGTTTTCCTTCTTGAACGGGTTGGTGCGCGACGTGCCGAGTATCGTGCCGCCGAAGAGGTGGATGCCCGATACATTATTGCGGCAGAGGGGCTCGTAGTCCATCTCCATCAGGCCCTTCCAGCCGTCCTTGATGCCGATCACGTCGTAATCGAACTGCTCTGCCCTCCTGAAGACCGCCCTGATAACGGCGTTGAGCCCGGGACAATCTCCGCCCCCTGTCAGGATGCCAATTTTCTTTCTCATCCCCAAAAATCTCCCTTCGAAATGAACTGCTTAAAATAATAATAAAATCAACGGTAGAAGTTTATAGTGAAGGCTGCGGAGGAAAAGGCGCTCCGGTATGCTGATATTATCATACGCACGGAACGGTTGTCAATTCGATTAATCCTAAAATATCTTTTAAAATTATGGGGATTGACAATGGCCGGCGTTAAGGTATATTCTTGTCCGAAAAAGGAGCCGAAATTATGTCACCCGGAATACCGCTTGCCGGAAAACTCGACGAAAACAACCTTCCAAGGCTGCTGAGCCACATACACGAGATAAAGAGCACCGGCACCCTCGCCCTCCTGAGGGACGGGGTGAACAAGAAGCTTTTTATCAAAAACGGGGACATAATATTCGCCTCGTCCACCTATGAAGGGGACCGTCTGGGCGAAATACTCCTTAAGACGGGCAAGATAACCCTCAGCCAGTTCGATGCCGCCTCAAAGGTCGTAATACAGACGGGCAAGAGGATGGGCGGCGTGCTCGTGGAGCTCGGGCACCTCAAACCAAAAGACCTTTTCTGGGGCGTGAAATACCAGGTTCAGGAGATCGTCGCGAGCCTTTTCGACTGGACCGACGGCGATTACGAATTCACTGCGGGAGAGTTGCCAGCTTCAGAGGTCATCACGCTCCACATGTCCACGGCAAACCTCATACTTCAGGGCATAAAAAGGATAGACGACTGGACCCGCATATCGAGGGGAGTGCCGCCCATGAAGTCGGTCCTGGCCATTACCGCCAACCCGTTGAAACTCTACCAGGACATAGGCCTAAGCGAAGGAGAACGCACCATGCTTTCGCTTTTTGACGGGAAGAAAAGCATAAAAGAGGTCTTTTCTCTCTCCAAGATGGGCGACTTCGACGCCCTCAAGGCCGTTTACACGTTTTATTCGATAGGTATGCTGGAGGAGGCCGGGGCCAGTGCACCGGCGGGCAAGAAGGCGGGTACGGCAAAGGGCGCCGATATAGGGCCAACACCAGGCCTGGAAAAGACTGCGGTGCACAAGGCCTATATAGACTCAAAAAGCCAGAACTACTACGAACTGCTCCATATAGATACTGAGGCCACCTCGGTCGAAGTTGAGGAAGCCTACCTGAAGATGGCGAAGACATACCACCCGGACCAGCAGTTCAAGGCGGGGATGCAGCAGCTAAAGGGCGAGCTCGAGGAGCTCTTCAACAGTTTGACCGAGGCATACAATATACTGTCGGACGACTCCAGGCGCTGGGAGTACGACCTCTCGCTTGCAACCGTGATGCAGGGCAAAAGCGGCACCGGATACAAGAAGGCGAAGGACCCGGCCAAGGCGAAAGAGGCGTTTTCAAAGGGCATAGCGAGCTTCAAGGCTAAAGACCTGGAATCTGCAACGGTACACTTCAAGGAGGCCACCAGGCTTGACGCCTCTAACGCGGGCTATTACAGCCACCTGGCCCTTGCGCTTTTGCAAAGGCCGAAGCGCGAGTCCGAGGCCGAGGAGGCCATGCTTGCCGCAATCGAGCTAGAGCCGGGCAACGCCGACCATCGTGCGAACCTTGGGCTGCTTTATCAAAGGGCCGGCATAAAAGACAAGTCAAAGAAGTCGTTTGAAGAGGCGCTTAAGATCGACCCAAGGAACGACAAGGCGCTGAAGGGGCTCGGCAGAAAAAAGTAGGCTTATTCTGGGCCGGTGCCTTAGTGGCAGGTCGAGCAGGAAGACGACGTGCAGCCGGAGCAGGACGAGCCGGACGAGGCCAGTGAGCCGCCCTTCTCGCTCTTCCCGGACATTCCGAAGGCGGACATCTTCTTGTCGGGTTTGGCGCATTTGCATTTAGGGCATTCCACCTGCGCGTTGCCGAAGACAAGCTTCTCAAAATCCTCGCCGCAGCGCGGGCAGTGGTATTCGTATATAGGCATAATCAACTTGTAGGGGCCGACCTTCGTGTCGGCCCTTCTTGTTTCCTGATTATATCTAGGGCCGACACGAAGGTCGGCCCCTACTGATGGTTATTTCTTTTCCCAGTCCGCCAGGAATTTCTGTATTCCGATATCAGTCAGCGGGTGCTTACTGAGCGACTCGATGACGCTGAAGGGTATCGTAGCGACATGCGCGCCCATCATAGCCGCCTCGACAACATGCAGCGGGTTGCGGATGGAGGCCACTATAACCTGCGATGCGAAGTCGTAGTTGCCGTATATGGTAAGTATCTGCTCGATGAGGTCCATGCCGTTGTGCGATATGTCGTCCAGTCTGCCGACGAAAGGCGATACGTAGGTCGCGCCGGCCTTTGCGGCAAGAAGGGCCTGGTTCGGGGAGAAGACCAAGGTGACGTTTGTCTTTATGCCCATTCCGGTCAGCTGCTTGCAGGCCTTCAGGCCGTCCTTCGTCATCGGGAGCTTCACGACGACCTTGTCTTTGTTGAGCGCGGCAAGGTCCAGACCCTCGGAGACCATCCCTGAGGCCTCAAGGCTCACGACCTCGGCGGATACCGGCCCGTCCACTATATTGCAGATGTCGATGATGCGCTGCTTGAAGTCGCATTTCTCCTTGGCTATAAGAGACGGGTTTGTCGTGACGCCGTCGATGACGCCCAGGCTGTTTGCCTCTTTTATCTCCTCAAGGTTTGCAGTATCTATAAAAAATTTCATTTCTTTTCTCCCCCCTGTTTTCTTAGTGCTTTGTCTATTATTTGTACCGTGTGTAATGCGTCTGTTTTAGCGCCCGTCCGTGCAAGCGCATCCCGTAAATGCATGAGGCAGCCTGGGCAGGCGGTTGCAACCAGGCTGGCAGTCGAGGCGGCGATGTTCCGCGCCTTCCTGTCGGCGATCCTGCCTGAGAGTTCGTAGTTCATGAAACTGAAGCTGCCCCCGAAACCGCAGCAGCGGTCGGCCTCTGCCATCTCCACAAGCCCGCCGCCAGTAGCCTCGTTGATAAGCTCCCTCGGCTGCTTCTTTATGCCGAAGCCGAAGTTCAAGTGGCAGGGGTCGTGGTATGTGACGGAGGTCTCCAGTCCATCGAGTTGCTTTATAAGGTCGGACTGCTCCAAAATGAACTTGTTTATGTCCGTGACCTTTTCAGCGACCCTCCGAGCATCGTCTGATTCGGGGAGGATTTTAGGGTAATCCTCCTTCAAAGTCAAGGCGCAAGTGGGGCAGGCGGTAATGTATGCATCCGCCTTCATCCCGGCCAGTACCTTAACGCAATCACCAGCGAGGGCAGAGTAGGCGTCTGCCTCACCCAATGATTTCAATGGCTTGCCGCAGCATAGCTCGCCTTTGGCCAGCACCACGTTATAGCCCGCCCGGTTCAGGACGGCTATAGTGGACTCGCCTATTTCGGGGTATACGTAGTTTATGACGCAGCCCGCAAAGAAGGCCACCGTCCCTTTGGGTTTCTCCGTGCGGGACAGCTCCGGCACCCTCTTTGACAGTGGTTTCAGCGGAAGCTTTGGGAAATGCCGTTTTGCGCCGCCCTTTGGCTGCATGGGGAGATATTTGGACAGGGGTGTCTTTGACAAAGGCCCGTACGCTGCGCTGCCGAGCGCCATCAGCAGGAAGGAGCGGTCCATCGCCTTCTTGTCCTTGAGCGCCTGCTTAGCCAGGTAACGCATCAGCGGCTCGCTGCCCTTTTGTGTCACGAGGTCTGCGCGCGCCGCCTCCAATATGGAAGGCACGTCCACGCCGGACGGGCAGTTCGCCTTGCAGGCCCCGCACATCGTGCAGTGGAATATCGCCTTCTCAAATGCCGGGGTAAGGTCGAGGTCGCCCTCGATAACGGCTTCCACGAGGGCCATCCTGCCCCGGGCAACCGCTATCTCGGACAGTTCCTCCCCGAAGGTCGGGCATACCGCGCGGCATGCCCCGCACCGGATACATTTAAATATTTCGTCTTTGTAGTCTTTTAACATAGTAAAGTTAAATAAATATCTTTCCGGGGTTCATTATCCCCGTCGGGTCGAATGCATGCTTAATGGCCCGCATCGCGGATAGCCCATCTTTTCCAACTTCGGCCTCCATGAACGGCGCCTTGGCAAGTCCGATGCCGTGCTCGCCCGAGAGCGTGCCGCCAAGCGACAGCGCGGCCTTGAATATCTCGGCCACCGCCGCCTCCACCTTGTGCCTGTTTTCCGCCACGCGCAGGTCGGTGATTATCGTCGGGTGCAGGTTGCCGTCACCCGCGTGTCCGAATGTGCCGATCAAGAGGCCGTATTTCTGGGATATGCCGGAGATGGCGCGCACAAGTGCTGGTATCTTGCTTCTGGGTACGGTCGCGTCCTCAAGCACCACGCTGGGCGCAACCCTTGCCAAAGCGGTGAGGGCGGATCGCCTTGCGGTCCAGAGCGCAGCCTGTTCTTCCGGGTCGACCGCCTGCCGTATCTCGGTCGCGTCGGTCTTTGACGAGGGTGTCCTTAAGCTTTTCCGTCTGGGACTTCACCTCCAGCTCGAAGCCGTCCACCTCTATAAGCAGCATCGCGCCGCAGTCCATTATCTCCGTCCCCTGGTAGTCCTGTACCGCCTTTATAGTCACGTCGTCCATTATCTCAAGTGTTGACGGGATGATGCCGGATTTTATTATTGATACCACCGCCTTTGAGGCAGCCTCCAGTGTCTTATAGCCTGCAAGGAAACCCGCCTTTGCCTCTGGTTTTGGTATCAGCTTCAGGGTCGCGCCGGCAATGAAACCGAGCGTCCCCTCGGAGCCTGCCATCAGCCTCGTGAGGTCGTAACCCGTCACGTTCTTGAGCGTCCTGCCGCCGGTCTTCATCTTTTTGCCGGATGGGAGCACCAGGTCGAGCCCCATCGTGTAGTCGCGCGTGACGCCGTATTTCAGGCCCCGCAGGCCGCCTGCATTCTCAGCGATGTTCCCGCCGATGGTGCAGGCCTTGAAGCTTGCCGGGTCGGGCGGGTAGAACAGCCCGACCGCTTCCGCAGCCTCATGCAGTTTCGCCGTGACAACGCCCGGCTCCACAGTCGCCACCAGGTCTACCGGGTCTATATCTATGATACGGTTCAGCTTTTCAGTTACGACGACTATCCCGCCCCGTGAAGGCACGCATCCCCCGGAAAGTCCCGTACCCGCGCCCCTCGGGACTACAGGCGTCTTGTGTGAGGCGGCTATCGCCATTATCTCGGAGATCAGATCAGAGCTGTCCGGGCGCACAACGACATCGGGTGTACCCATAAGACGCGTGGCGTCCGAGGAATAGCAGATAAGCTCTTCCTCACCGGTCAGGACCGAACTCTCGGGCAGAATAGATTTTAGGTCGAGATGGAGGTTTTTATTCAATTGCGATATCCGGGAAAAACGGGGGGAAATTCATATTATTTGATGATATAGTACGCTTTAATTGTGGAAATTGCAACCAAAAGCAGCTTAAAATGCTTGACACGATACATCCGTTCATTGTAGCCTTTCACACGTTAAAAAGGCAATCATCGTTAACCTGGCAAACGGAGGGTCGGTTTCTATGATCAAGAAAGCGATATTAACGGCATCATTTGTTCTTATTACCGCAGGGGCGTCGTTCGCCGCGGGTGCGCATGACGGTATGCAGTGCAAGGGCTGCCACAGCCTGCATTATGCGAAGGGCGCCATTATAGCAGAGGTTGCCCCGAACCCGAAGGCGCTGCCTGAGGGTGCTTCGCGTTCGGCCAAGAGCGTCTCGGCCTTCTGTCTGGGCTGCCATGCGGACGCCGACAAGGGCGGCATGGGCATACTCCCGATATCGGCACACACCACCCACCCGTTCGGCTCCAGGGTAAACAGGAAGGTAGCCAACGTCCCGGACGGCCTGCTCAGGGACGGCGTGATGGAATGCGTCAGCTGCCATGACCCGCATCCCTCGAACCCGAACTACAAGTACCTCCGCGTGGACACCGGTAAGGACGGCTCAAACATGGCGGCGTTCTGCGACGTCTGCCATCCGGCAAAGGTGGACAAATCAGTCAACCGCGATGCCTTGAAGGTGTTCAACAGCATGGACGAGGTATCCGGCGCGAAGACTACTCCGGTCTCTGAGCTCGTCGGCACGAAGCCGACAGCGGCCCCCGAGAAGAAGTAGCACGCGTTAAGCTAAAACAATAAGGCCGCCCAGTTGGGCGGCCTTTTCTATTTCCAGTACTATTTAAACATCCTTTAAGATACCGGCTTCCCGAAATGCGCTATCGCCTGCGCGAGCGCCTCGTGGTCCTTCGCGTACTCCTCGACATCGATACCGGAAAGCACCGCCTCCCAGGCCTGCCTGACGCTCCTTGCGCCAGCCTCGGCACCGCCCGGGTGCGCGTATATGCCGCCGCCCGCAAGGTGTATGAAGTCCACGTGGCCGATCTTGCGCTTGTTGATGGCCGCCTTGCCCGCCCACTGGCCGCCGGAGCTTACCGGGGTGGAGGGGGCGATGTTTCCGAACTCGTGCGTGCAGGTGCGGATGTTGTCGTAGCACCTCTTCGTCCGTCTCGTAGAGCTTGCCGGATATCGCGCCGCAGTGCGTCTGGTCCGCGCCGGACAGCCTGAACAGCTTTGTGAGGCAGGTGAAGCTGATGCCGAGGTACGGCGAACGGGTCCACATCGGTGCGAAGTCGCGGTGGCAATGGATGGGCACCTGGGTATATTCGGCAAGCTCGCGCATCGCCTCAAGCCCGGCCGTGGCCGCGTTTATCATAACGCAGTTGCCGCCGCCTTCCACCACTATGTCGTGCAGTTCCCTTATCCTGTCCATCCGGTCGGTGATGTTGAATGCATACATCGTCTTCTCGCCGGTCTCGTCCTCTGCGCGCTTGAGGGCCTTCACTATGGTCTTGACGCGTGCCTTGACGGAGTTGTACTTGGTATCGGCGATAAGCTCGTCGTCCTTAATGAAGTCGAGGCCGCCCTTTGCGCCCTGGTATGCAAGCTCGGCAATCTGCTTGGGCGATATCCCGACGCAGGGCTTTATTATCGCGCCGACTATCGGCCTGTCATACACGCCGATGATCTTGCGCGTGCCCTCGATGCCGAAGCGCGGGCCGGTGAACTCCTTCAGGAAGCTGTCCGGGAATTCCAGGTCCAGAAGCTTTATGGCCGTGAACGCGCCCATCTCGTAGAGGTTGCCCGCGACGGCGGTAAGGAGGTTCGGGATCTTCGGCCCGAAGTTTATATGCGGGAATGCGAGCCTGAGCACCGCCGCGTTTATCTTCACGTTGCCCGCGCCGAACTCGGACATCTTCGTGCCGGTGGGCAGGTTCGGGCCTGTCGGCTCGTAGGGGAGCTTGTATATGCCCACCACCTTGATGCCGTGCTTCTCGCGCATCGCGTCCGTCTCGTAGCCGACCCTCTGCCAGGTGCCGGTGGACTGCTCGGCCGCGAATGCGTTCGCCGCCTTGTAGAGGTCCATCGGGGTCTCAAGGTAATAAGTCGCTATTACGTAGTCCTCGTCGTTTATCGCCTCCGGGAACCGGAGCAAGTCGCGTTCAAAACTCATCGGAAATTCCTCCTTTAAAAACAATTCCCGCCTTTCTTGCAAGAAAGGCGGCCCAAAGAATGCACAGTATATTAGTTCAGGTTTTTTATGTAGCTTTTTGCGCAGTCCTCGCTGCAGAAATGAAGGTCCTCGCTACCTATCCTGCGCACGACAGACCGCGAGACAGGGATGTATACCTTGCAGTTAGGGTCTTGCACCATCTCGTCGCCCTCAAGGGTGCGGCTCTTCTCGCCACCCTGCTTGCCGGGCGTCTGGCTGGACAGAAAATACTCAAGCGCCCTTTTAAGGAAGATATAAAAGGATACCGCAAGGATTATTAAAAGGAGGGCTCTTATTTCTTTATCTCCTTTGGCGCGTTACGGAAACTATCCACTTCCTGCTTTAAAGCGGCGTTGTCCTTCTGGTCTGGCGCAACCTTGAGCAGGGCATCGTACTCGCTGATCGCCGCCTTGTAGTCTTCCTTCTGCTGGCCTAGCGCGCTGATCAGGTTGATACGCGCCTGTGCATGCTTCGGGTCCTGCTTTATCGCGGTGCGGTACTGAGTTATAGCCTCGTCGAGCCGGCCGGTGAACCGCATCAGGTTTGCCATGTCGACGCGGATGTTCACGTTCTTCGGGTCGATATCAAGCGCCTGGCTGTAGTAATTTATTGCCCTAATCCATTTATCCTCGGGCTGAGCCGTATCGCCCTTGGTGTCCACCTCGTTCTGGCCCCAGTCGTAATAGAGGTTGCCAAGCTGGATGAGCGTGTTCAGATTCTTCGGGTCGTCCTTCAGCACGGTCTCCATCTGTTGGGCCTCGGTTTCGAAACGGGGGCTTAAGGTGGCGTCGCCGGGCACGTCTTCCGGTTTCTCCTTGCTGCATGCGGCAAGGGAGAAAACGGCCAGGATGGCAATGGCTAAAATAGATAAACGTCTAAAGGTGAATGGCATGGACTGCCTCCATTAAAATCGGTGTTGTCGGTTAAAACGTGCCGGAAGGTCAATCTCCGTTTTTCTTCAGGACCAGGTCCAGGCTCCCGCTCCTGAACCCCTCCAGGTCAAGGGTGACGTAATTATAACCCAAGGAGCGAAGCTTGACCACTATTTTTTTTGCAAGCTCACCCGAGGAAAGCATGGGGATTTCATGGGGTTCCACTTCGATACGGGCAAGGCCGTCGTGGTCTCTTACCCTTAGTACGGAAACTCCGAGGGAGCGTATGAACTCCTCGGCGGCCCGTACGCGCTCGATCTTCTCGGTGGTAAGCCGCACACCATACGGGAAACGGCTGGCCAGACACGGTGAGGAGGGCCGTTCGTAGTTGGGAAGCCCAAGTTCCTTGGCGGCAGCACGTACCATATCCTTGGTCATGCCTAGTTCAAGCAGGGGGCTTATAATGCCCATCTCTTTGAGGGCCCTGAGGCCGGGCCGGTGACCCTTGGGGTCGTCGGCATTGGTGCCGTCTACCACTGTCTTTATTCCTTCATTCGAGGCGACCTCGATTATAGCGGAAAAGTCTTCCGACTTGCAGTGGTAGCACCTGTCGGGCGGGTTAGAGACAACCGACTCGTTCCCGAGGACGGAAAGCCTTATGGTTTTGTGTCTGATGCCGATGGCCTTTGCGACCTCTGCCGCACATACCACCTCGGTTTCGGGGAAGAGTTCCGATGCGATGGTTACTGCAAGGGCCGATTCGCCATGGGCCTGGAAGGCCGCAGCCGCGACAAGGCTTGAATCGACACCGCCGGAAAAGGCCACGGCAACCGGGCCAAGCTGTTTTATAAATTCAATAAGGTTGGCTGTCGACATCGGTCCTCAGGGAAGGTCATGTTCGTTGTAAACATGGCAGGGGGCTAAAACTATGTAATTTTAACACGTCTCAAACCGGCATGTCAACTTTGTAAGGCCTAAGTTTGGTATTTAAAACGTTTATTTTTTAGTATATACTTTTTGGCAATATCAAGTGGAGACTACAGATGAAACGTAAGCCGCTGGAGTATCTCGGCGAAGAAGAAATCATGGCCCTGATGGATAAGGCGGACGCAACGGCCTTTGCCGAGGTGGTGAAGGCAAGGCGCGATATTGCCGCCGCATCGAGGGATGCCGCAGCCGCGATAGGTGCGTGTGGCAGGCTGATATACGTCGGGGCGGGCACTTCCGGCAGGCTCGGGGCGCTGGACGCCTCGGAGTGCCCTCCCACGTTCTCGGCGGACCCAAAACAGGTTGTGTCCGTCATGGCGGGCGGGAAAAAGGCATTCCACCGGGCGGTAGAGGGCGCGGAAGACGACGCCTCCGCCGGGGCGGCCTCTATTGTAAAGCTGAAAGTGGGACCGCGCGACATGGTGCTGGGTATTGCGGCCTCGGGCAGGACGCCGTTTGTGTTGGCAGCACTCGATGAAGCGCGTTCAAGTGGTGCGGAAGTCTGGCTGCTTTCGTGCAGCGGAAAGAAAGGCCTCCCGGAAGCCGCGCTTAATTTCAAGGTCATTGCGCTTGATACCGGGGTAGAGGTAATCAGGGGCTCGTCACGGCTTGCGGCGGGGACGGCCACGAAGCTCGTATTGAACCGTATAACCACCGCTGCATTCATAAAGCTCGGCAAGGTCTATGGCGGCCTGATGGTGGATGTGAAGCCGACCAACAATAAGCTCGTTAAGAGGGCGGCGGGCATCATCGCGGAGGTGACAGGCTGTACGGCGGCGGAGGCGCTTGAATCGCTAAAGGAGTCCGGCTTCAAGACAAAAACGGCGGTACTTATGCGGGCAAGGAACCTGACCCGCAAGGAAGCCGAGGCGTTATTGAGGGAGAAGGGCGGTTTTTTGAGGAAGACGCTGGAGGAGGGCAATAATGCCTGACAACAGGAAGATATTCCTGGTATTCCTGAAAATGGGCGCATTCGCCTTCGGAGGCGTCTATTCGATGTTGTCCTTCTTCCAACGTGAGTTGGTTGACAAAAGGAAATGGCTGAACCAGGAGGAGTTTACCGAAGGCGTGGCAATAGGCCAGATGACCCCGGGCCCGCCGATTATAAATACTGGAATCTATGTCGGCTATCACCTGAAAGGTCCAAAAGGGGCTTTGGCGGCAACGGCTGGACAGGTGCTACCCGGTTTTATCCTCGTGCTGGTCCTGGCCTATGTATATAAAGAATTCAAAGATATCCCGGTATTCGCAGCCATATTGAAGGGTATAGGCGCTGCCGTTGTAGGCCTTCTGGCCTCTGTGATCTTTAAAATGGGAAGACAGCTTATAAGAAGCAGAGCCGCAGCACTCTTTGCAGCGGTCAGTTTCGTCCTGCTCCATTTCCTTAATGCCAACCCGATAGCCCTGTATAGCGTTGTCAGGCGGTGCCGGATACATGCTTTACGGGAGGTCTAAATGATGCTCCTGCAATTGTTCGGCGTCCTTTTCGTGGTAAACCTCTTTACCATAGGCGGCGGGTACGTGATGCTGCCGTTACTGCACGACTTCTTTGTAACTAAATTCCACTGGCTTACCAACAAGGAATTTCTGGATGCGGTGGCAATGGGGCAGGTAACTCCCGGCCCGCTTACAATAATGAACGCGTTTATAGGATACAAGGTGCTTGGTTTCCCGGGGGCGGTGACGGCTACCGTCGGCAGCTACCTGCCATCTATCCTGGTGGTTACGTTCGTGACCAAGTATTACCTGAAGTTCAAAGGCTCTCGGGTTGTGGAATCGGTATTCAAAGGAATAAAGCCCGCCGTGGTGGGACTGCTTGCGGCTGTGGCGATAAAGCTTGGCGGGACGTCCCTGGTAGATCCGACTACGGCATCCATTGCGGTCGGCTGCTTCGCACTCATGTCGTTTACAAAGATAGACCCGACGATCGTTATACTTGGCTCTGGCGCTGCAGGCGCGTTTCTTTTATGACCCTTACATGCCCGGCTTTACAGGCAGGGTTATGGTAAACGTAGAGCCTTCGCCTGCCTTGCTCTTAAGGCTGACCGAACCACTGTGCGCGTCCGCCGCCGCCTTTACTATGGCAAGCCCAAGCCCGGTCCCGCGTTTTTTTGAGGACCTTTTGCCCCGGTAGTACTTTTCGAAGATGTGCGGTATGTCTTCGTCGGGTATCCCGTCACCGTCATCGGAGACCTCTATGAATACCCTGTTGGCCTGCCCCGCTGCAATGCCGGTCGTGACCCGGATATGTCCGCCTTTCTTGTTATAGTTGATGGCGTTTGCCACAAGGTTGCCGATTGCCCGCCCAATCTGGTCCGGGTCGGCATATATCCTTGGCAGAGCGCCTGTGTTCTCCACTGTTATCGATAATCCCCTCTCGGTAGCGCCTGCCTCGTTCTCTTTTACAGCCTGCTCCACCAGTTCAGGAAGAGACACAGGCCTTATCAAAAGGTGCGGTTCGTCTGATTCCAGCCTCGAAAGCGAGAGGATGTCGTCTATGATCGCATAGATGCGTCTGCCTGCCTTCTGGATATCGGCCATTATCCTGGCTGAATCTTCAGGACTCACCTTTGAAGACATCTCGCCGTAGCCGTATATAACGGAAAGCGGGCCCTTGATGTCGTGAGTGAGCATATGTAACATTGCGGCCCGCTCTTCCTCTGCCCGTACCCGCAGGGTAATATCTTCACCAATACTGGTCGTGCCCATGCATTCGCCATCGTCCCCTCTTAAAACCGAATTACTCCAAAGGATTGTTTTCTTTCCCCCGGCCTTTGTTACTATCTCATTCTCATAATGAGGGTTGATCTGTCCGGCCTTTAGTGAATCCAGAAAATATGCCTTGACTGCATCCTTGACGGTATCCGGCAGGCAGGTATCAAACCAGTTCCGGCCAAGAAGTTCCTCTTTGCTCCACCCGGTAAGTTCGCAGAGGAAGTTGTTGCAGTAGATTACATTGCCCGAAAGGTCTAACATTACCGCAATAAGATGTACATTGTCGAGCATCTCCCGAACATGCCTGTCGCATTCATGCAGGGTTGACCAGGTAAATTTGTTATTCGTGGCGCCGTTTCCCATCAATACCACCTCCCCAGAAACCGTTACCTTACCGCTTATTCTATAATATTGCCGAAGCTCAGTCAATCGGGAGCGTGACGTAAGATTTTTTGTTATAATAATTAGTGATGTTGCCGGGACTTTACCGATAGGAGACAGTATGTCAGGGATGATCATGGTACGCTGCGCTGCCTGCGGGACCTTGAACCGCGCCCCGTCCGGCAAGGAAGGTATGAAAGGCCGTTGCGGGCAGTGCGGGGCGGATTTTATCGTACCGGCGGCTCCTCAGGTGCCAATGAATGTTAGTGATTCCGATTTTGAGGCGGAGGTCAGGTCCCATGGTGGGCCTGTACTGGTCGAGTTCTGGTCTCCAACCTGCGGCCATTGTGTCAGGATGATGCCGGCGGTTGATGAGTTGGCCCGTGAGCTCGGCGGCAAGTTGAAGGTGGCCATGGTGGATGTCTCGAAGAATCAGCGTACACCCTCTCTCTTTGATGTGAGAGGTACTCCCGCTTTCATATTGATGAAAGGTGGCAGGGAGGCGGCGAGGTTTGTCGGTGCAATGCCTAAGGAAGAGCTTTTCCGGAGGCTTCAGCCTTATCTATAGGGGGAGGAAAGCTATGCGGATACTTCTAGCTACGGACGGCTCGGAATATTCTGTGACTGCGGCAAAATATCTGAGGCGGTTGCCCTTTGGTGCGGATTCCGAGGTTTTTATACTTCATGCGTTGAAGGACTATCTTATACCGGACTCCATTGACCCGGCAAGAGACTTCATGAAGGCGGGGAAAAAAGCCGCCCAGGCTATGGTGGACGAGTTCAAGTGGGACTTTGCTGATGCCGGGATAAGGGCGCACACCCTAGTCCGGGAAGGGGAACCCTGGCGTGAAATAATCGAGGGCGCGGAAGAGGTCAAAGCTGACCTGGTCGTTATGGGCCACAGGGGTATGACCGGTATCGAATCATTCCTGATGGGGAGTGTGGCAAGCCAGGTCTTGCGCCATGGTCATTTTTCGGTACTCGTTGTGCGGGAACTACCGCCATCTGAAAGGCCGATGCGTATCCTTTATTGCACTAACGGGTCCCAGGCGTCCATGTACGCCAGGGAGATGCTCATGGGGCTGCCTTTTGACGTACGGGATACCGAGGTTAAAGTGCTATCGGTGGTGGACATGGAGATGACAAGCCTTCCGGAGAAGTATTACCCTGATGAAGAATTGGCCCAGATGATGGTGGAACTCAGGGAACACAACCGAAAGACAGCTGAGAGCATAGTCGGGGATGAGGCGGCTGAGTTGAGGAGCAGGTTCATGGAGGTAAGCCAGAAGGTTGTTTTTGGGGTGCCGGAGTCGGAGATACTCAAAGAGGTAGAAGATATGCAGGCCGACCTTGTTGTTATGGGGTCTAAAGGCCTGAAAGGGATAAAGGGCGTACTTCTGGGAAGTGTATCTCTCAGGGTTGTAAGGCACACGGACTGCGGGATACTGGTGGCGAGGCAGCCGGGACTCTAATTACCATAATGGAGGGATGTATGAAAGTTATCACCAAGAATACTATCACCGCTTTTTTATTCGCTCTGTTATTTAACATTGCTCCCCTGGCGCAGGCTGCCCTCGTCGAGCCGCTTCCGGCGCTGCCGCCGATACCGGCGGACAACACGATGACCGCGGAGAAAATAGAACTCGGAAAGATGCTGTTCTTCGACCCGAGGCTGTCCGGCTCGAACTGGATAAGCTGCGCCACCTGCCACAACCCGGTACTCGGGTTCACGGACAGGCTCCCAAAGGCCTTCGGCCATGCCATGAGCGAGGGGCCAAGGAACACGCCCACAGTCCTTAATGCCGCTTTTATCGGGGTGCAGTTCTGGGACGGCAGGGCGAAGACCCTTGAGGACCAGGCGCTCGGGCCGATACAGGCCGAGGTGGAGATGAAGCAGACGCTGGCACAGGCGGTGGTAAACCTCAAGAAGGTGCCGGAGTATGTAGCCATGTTCTCCCGCGTCTTCGGCGGGGACGACCCGATAAACCCCACGAACATCGCAAAGGCCATCGCGGCCTTCGAGCGCACACTTATCACGCCCAACTCGCCCTACGACCGCTACCTTGCGGGCGACAAGAACGCGATGAGTGCACAGGCGGTAAAGGGCTTCGACCTCTTCCAGGCCAAGGGCTGCATCGCCTGCCACAACGGCCCGGCGCTTACCGACAGCGGGTTCCACAGGATAAAGGTACCCGGGTCTGTTGACGAAGGGCGGTTCAATGTCACGAAGGAGGACAGCGACAAGTTCTCATTCAGGACACCCACGCTCAGGAACATCGAGCTGACCGCACCGTATTTCAACAACGGTTCGGTGAACACACTTGACCAGGCGGTAACGGTCATGGGGAAAGAGGCGCTTAATATGGATTTGAGTGCGGAGGAGGTACAGTCGCTGGTGGCCTTTTTGAAGAGCCTGAACGGCGAGCTGCCGGTAGTCCAGTACCCGCAACTGCCGTATACTAAATACTAGCTGGGAAAAATGAATTTGGAAAGGGGCCGAAAGGCCCCTTTTTTACATTGATGAAAGGTAGCTCATCTCGGGTTTCTCACCCATGCAGATGAAGTTCTTGCCCTTCTCCTTGGCGACGTACATGGCCCTGTCGGCGCACCTTATGAAGGATATCTTTTCTTCCTCAAGGCTGCTGCCGCATTCCAGACCGTCCTCGAAGAATGAGGCTATGCCGATGCTGCATGTGATAACCCCTGCAATATTGTAGGCCTGCTCTCCTCGCTTGCTTTTGTGCTTAAGGAAGACCGCCGCCTCCATTGCCTTCCGAACCCTCTCGGCGACGACTACCGCATCAACCCGCGCCTTACCTGGCAGTATCACCGCAAACTCGTCCCCGCCGTAACGCACAATACCGGCATTTTCGCCCTTGAGGGTGTCCTTAAGAAGTGCGCCGACCTCGGCAAGGGTGCGGCTCCCGGCCAGGTGGCCGTAAGTGTCGTTTATCTGCTTGAAGTTGTCGAGGTCAAGGAACAGGAGCGTGATGTCCTTGCGAGTCTTTTTTGTCCTGCGGATCTCTTCGGATAGCTGCTGGTGAAAGTAGCGGTCGTTGTATAGGCCGGTGAGGTCGTCTCTTCTGGTGAGTTCCTCGTTGCGGTTCGCGTCAAGGGCATTCTGGATCAAGGTTGATGTGTAGCCTGCGAAGATCTCCAGCAGTTTCAGCTCATCCTTTGTATAATTGATCCTGCCCTTTCGGTTTATAAGCTCTATCACGCCGCATATGGACTTACCCAGCACGATAGGCGCGCAGAGGATCGACTTTGTGTTGCGGTTCAGCCGGTCGTCTACCTCTTTGTTAAAGCTTGCATCTGCCAGGACGTCCGTGCTTATGTATGGTGAACCTGCCAGGTAGGTCTTGCCTTCGATGCCCGAGGTAACAGGCAGGGCCGTGCCCAATATCCTCTCGGAGTCGGGCCCGAAACAGGCGACGAAGTGGAGAAGGTTGCGTTTGGGGTCGTGTATGTTCTCTGATTTTCTGTGTGGCTCGTCGAGGAGGATCGAACCTGCTTCGGACGGCACGAACTCGTTGGCCTTCACGAGGATATCCCGCAGGACCTCGTCGATCTGTGGACCTGAAGCCCTGGAGCCCTTGCTCTTCATCCTCCGGAGGAACTTCTCGATAGGCCCTTTTTTAAGTGTATGTATCTTCATAGAGGTGGTTTTTGTGTCATTAGGATTGGCTTATTACATGAAATGCTGAAAAATTGTAAATCCAAAATATGTATTTGTCAAATTCTTTTCATGTGCCCCTTCAAGGAAGCGCCGGGGGTTGGTCGAGGCAAAAAGTGTTGCAGTTTCCAACGGGACGCCAAGGGATTCGATGTTTTTGACCGCATCGCCGAGCGTTATCCCGCTTCCGGCAAGGGTAGCTCCATCCGGCATGTAAAGCGGGCCGTTCTCAGGCACGCCGTCCGTCTTGGCGCCTGCAAGGGAATCGGAAACCAGCAGCACCCGCTCCGGCGGCTTGCACCGCAGTATCAGCCTCAGGACCTCGGGGTGGATGTGGGCCATGTCCGCTATGACCTCCACATAAAGCCTGTCTTCCACGAGCGCGTAGCCCGCAAGCCCCGGCTCCCTGTGGTGAATCGGGGACATCGCGTTAAAAAGGTGGGTCACGCCGCCGCCCCGCATCCCTGCCTGCCTTTGCCTGCTCGAAGGTGGCCGACGAGTGGCCCATGTTCACCCGTGACGCCCATTTCGGTGAGCCGCTCTATTACCTTCAGCGCGCCGGGAAGCTCCGGGGCGACAGTCGTTATCTTTATAATGCCCTCGAAGCCTTCCACGAGCCTTGAGAGGTTGTCGAGGCGTCGGCTCCAGGAAACCGCCCCTGTCCAGCCCGCCGCATTTGGCCGGGTTCACGAACGGCCCTTCGACGTTCGCGCCCAATATCAGCGCGTCGGTGTAGCCTTCGTCACCCGTGCCGTCTTTTGTCCCATGCCTCAAGGCGGTGTGCGCCCTGCATGTCCATGGCCGCCTTTATGGCCGCAAGCTGCGCGCGCATATCGGCGAGCGGGCCGGGGAACAGCGTCGGAAGGAAAGCGTCGGTGCCACGGAGCTTGTATGCTTCGGCAAGCTTCAGGTACTCCGCCGGGTCCTTGGAGCGGCTGTCCCGGCCGAACAGGCCGTGGGTATGGAGGTCGATGAGGTTCATGTCACCTTTAACTTTACCACCCGATTACCTTAATGTAGGGCTGGCCGTTGTTGAGGCATTTACCTAGGGCTCCTGTAAATAAACTTCTAATCGTAATAACAAAAACAAAGCCAGTTCAATTAGGATGTTTTTGCTAATTCTTGCATATTCTTTTTTCCTGCTGTTAGTCTATGAGACCCAAAATGAGATGCAAAACTGTACACTGATTCAAGAAATCTATGTTCTTTTTCTGCTAAAAAATTGACCTCTTTTTTTCTGAAATAATTTCTAACATCAACATCTTTTGTGATTGCACCTTCAAAAGATATATTGCATTTTTCTTCTACTTTTTTTAATAACGCAGCATTTAATGCTTCTTGGAAACTTCTTACTAAATCCATACAATTTTTATAATCAAATTCTGATTTAGCGACAGTGAATGATTTTTCAATTTCTCCAAGTGATTCTGCCAGTTTTGGATTAAAACCAAAGACATTTAGCTTATCGATTACCTTTTCTTTGTCAGCATTTAATTCTAATGAAAAATTTTCAAGTAATTCAGACGAAACTCGCTCGAAAAGTATGCTATAAATTTTATCCACAATTCGGTCAATATAGGCTGGATATACATACAAGCTTTCATGTTTAGGGAAGTCTAATAAATTGCCCTTTATTTCCTTTAAGCTTTGTTCATCAAAATATTCAGGTTGATGTGCTAAGGCCGAATTTCAATTTATTATAAATTTATTATACGAAGGCGTATCTTTTATGTTATCAAGTAATGCTCTAGTCCCCTTAACTTGTCGATTCGAATTTAAAAAATAGAAAAAAATATGGCTTAAAGATTCGCTAGTAGGGTTTACATGCTTTAATAGTTGTTCTTCAAAAATTTCAATTTGCTCAATAGGCAATGTAGCTCTTAATGCTAATAATGAAGCAACTACTCGATTTTCAAAAAGTATTGCTTTGTTTTCTTGCCTATAAAAGTCGTTATGCTTAGACGCTTGTGATAATAGTATATCTACCTTTTCTTCAGTCATAAGATAACTCCCATCATTCAAACTTCATAAGGCCGGAATATAGAGGTGACCTACTCTTATATTTTTGTAGATTGGAATATTAAGTTCATCCTAGTTGCTCAAGTTTTGAAAACCATCTATTAAAATTGGGACATTCCTGGCGTATTTTCTCCATGCCTATATGCTGTGCAATTCTGTAGGCGTGGGCATTAACTCCGCTTCCTTTTTTATATTCTGAGACTAAATGTTGAATGCGTTTTGAAGGGGCAGTTTCGGGACGGTCGTTAATGTTTTCGCATCCGCCGCAATCTGTTACTATTTTTTTGAATTTTGGGGCTAGTGTAGGTTTCCCAAAAACTTGCGCCATCTCATCGGGACCTGCAAAAAGAAGACTCTCAAGTTCATGAAGTTGTATATAAGAAATAAATCTCTTCATGTCGCTAACCAGTAAGGTTAAATTGCTATTCATACGCCTGGCTATTACTTCAACAACCGTTTTACAAGACGAAACTGCTCCTAACCGATAATTTTAATCCGTCTGTACTCCGGGTTCATCGGGTTTAAAATATAATTCCAGCCCTTCCCGTATGGCCTGAAGCGGAGTATCAGGCAAATATCCCGTGCTCAATCCTGCCCAACTCCTCCAGTAACATCTGTACCCCTGCCGAAGTATTGAGCAGTTCAAGAGGGCAAAATGATTCAACAAAGCTGCTGACTGAGTAGAGACAATAAGTTGTGTACGCTCCGAAGCATCTCGAAATAAACCTGCCAAGACGTCAAGTGCAAAAGGATGAAGACCAAGTTCTGGTTCGTCAATAACAATAGTAGATGGTGGATTAGGTTGTAATAAAGCAGTTGTCAGGCAAATAAACCGTATGGTTCCATCCGATAATTGCCAGGGTTGAAACGGGTAGGAAGACCCCTTTTGTAGCCATTCAAGTCGGACAACCTCACTTTCACCTTTTTGTTCTGGCTCAATAAGAAAATCATCGATGAACGGAGCTACGAGCTGAATAGTTTCGAGAATTATTTTATATTGTTCTTCGTGTTTCTCTTTTAACCGATAGAGAAAAGCGCCTATGTTTGAAGCATCCGGATTTAATTCTCTCCAATCGCGCACAGAATGATCACGACGCATAGGAGAGGTGCTGCTTGTGTCATGGAAATGATAGACTAGCCAGCTAGAAACAGATTCGTGGACATATGATTCCACACCCCGGTACGGTCCATATTTAGATTCCTTGCCCTTCCAGCTTTTAAGTTGCGACTCGAAATTGCCACCTGCGTGATAATTCCATGTACCACCATCAGTATACAAGGTACTTTCTTGCTTCACCATCAATTGCCTGTTGCAGTTGGTGAGAGACTAAATTTATATTCATTATCACCGAATTTCAAATGAGCATCAATTTGTAAGGTTTCTTTTGGCCCACCAAATAAAAAACCATCGCGCCACCATTTTCTGTCACAAACTTTGCGAGTCCTTCTTCAGACATAGCGCGGAGCATTCTGAAAAAATTAACAAAATTGCTTTTCCAGCGCCATTTGCCCCGATTAAAATATTTAGTTTTTTTAAATCAAAATCTTCCAACGAGTGGATAGATTTAAAACCGCTTATTGATATATTATCTAAGGGTCGTCCCATGTTGTTCTCCTTGTCTCACTACGACAGCCTACTCGTATACCTTCTCCCAGCCCCGCTTCGTCAGCCCTGAATAAAGCAGTGCCGTCGAAACCACCGCGCCGATCAGGTAGAAGATGCCTTCGGACGAATGGCCGAGCAGTACCTTGCCGATCCCGAGGGTGTAGCCGTAAACCATCACCGTGCCGAGTATGAAGTGCACTATGTCGCCCGCGATGGACTTGCCGCGCGTATGCGGCTCAAGCACCTTCTTCTCGATGTATGTCCAGCCGGGGCCGCCGGGTGCGGCGCGCTTGTAAAACTCGATGAGCTTCGACTCCTCGGTCGGCTTGGTCAGGAAGGTCACGGCTACCCATATGACGGTGGAGAGCGAGATGATCAGGAAGAGCTTGCTCGTAGAACGGCATGTCCGCAAAGTACGGGTGCTGGTAGAGCACTATTGATATCACGGTCGAGGCGAGCATGGCCGATATCTCGCTCCACGCGTTCACCCGCCACCAGTACCAGCGCACGAGGTAGACGAGCCCGGTGCCGCTCCCGAAGGCTATGAGGAACTTGAACACGCCCACGATGGACGTCGCCTGGTATGCCACGTATGCGGTGATGGCCGAAAGGACGATGGTCGCCCAGCGCGAGGCCGTGACGTAATGCTTGTCCGGACGCCCTTTAGTGATGAAGCGTTTATAGAAGTCGTTCACGAAATATGCGGACGAGAGGTTGAGGTAGGTGCTCATGGACGACATGAACGCCGCGAAGAATGCCGCGACCATAAGCCCTTTAAGGCCGGACGGCATAAGGTCGAGCGCCATGCGCGGGTATATCATGTCCGGGTCCTCGCCCTTTACTACCGGGTAGAGGATAAGCGAGGCGAGCCCGGCCAGTATCCACGGCCAGGAACGTACAGCATAGTTGGCGATGTTGAAGAACAGCGTGCCGAGCAGCGCGTGGCGCTCGTCCTTGCAGGAGGACATCCGCTGCACCACCACTCCGCCGCCGTCGGAGGAGTACTTCGACCACCAGGAAAGCCCCATGTATGCGATGAAAGAGAGGGCGGCCGGGCCGAACAGGTCACCGTCCGTGGGCGGGAAGAAGTCGGTGTAGTGCATGGTGGGGTAAAGCCCCGTCACCTTCGCCTCAAGCCCGGAGAGCCCCCCCGCGTGGTTCACCGCGATCCACGCGAGCGCGATCGCGCCTATCATCGCCATGATGAACTGGAAGAAGTCGGTGAGTATCACGCCCCAGTAGCCCGCGAGTATCGCGTAGAATATGGTCACGCCGAACGAGATGGAGATCGCCTGCCATTTGCCGACTCCGAAGAATACGTCCATTATCTTGGCCATCGCGAGTATTATCTGGGCCTTTATGATGGTGTGTATGGCGACCGAGAAGTATATTGCGCGGAAACCCCGCAGGACGGCGGCCTCCTTGCCCGAATAGCGCATCTCGGTAAGCTCCACGTCCGTTACGACTCCCGCGCGTCGCCAGAGCCTTGCGAAGAAGAAGACGGAGAGCATCCCGGAGAGGAGGAAACACCACCACTGCCAGTTCTCGTATATGCCTTTGGTGCGTATTAATGATGTGATGTAAAGCGGGGTGTCGGAAGAAAAAGTGGTGGCCACCATCGAGGTGCCTGCCAGCCACCAGGGCATGCTCCGGCCTGATAGGAAGAACTCGGAAAGCGAGGAAGATGCCCTCTTCGTGAAGAGGACGCCGATTACCATGGAAAATGCCATGAAAGCGGCTATTATCGACCAGTCCAGTAGCGTGAGGCTCATGCGGCTACGATATTACAAACCTGCCGGGAAGTAAAGGCTATTTTGGCACAGGGGCGTTCGGGTCGAGTTCCTTTGCCTTTGCGAAGGCCTTTTTTGCCTCGTCTTCCCGTCCCATCCTTTTCAGGAGCAGTCCCTTGTTAAAATATGCCTTAACATGTTTGGGGTCGAGCTTTATTGTCTGGTCAAAAGCTTCGAGTGCCTCCCCGTTCATTTCGAGGGTCGCAAGCACGACACCCTTGTTGTAATACGGCTGAGGTATGGTGGGGGCAAATTCGATCGCCTTGTTGTAAGAATCTACCGCCTCCAGTTTCTTGCCAAGCGCTGAGAGGGCGTTGCCCTTGTAGAACCAGGCCGCCGCGTAGCCGGGCTTCATCTGGATCGCTGCGTCGAAGGACTTTACCGCCTCCTCGTTCTTTCCTGCGACAAGAAGGGCATCGCCTTCCTTGAATAACGTCTCGGCATCCTTTGGCGGTTTGGCCTTGCAACCCCACACCTGCAAGGCCAACATGAAGATTATTATTATTAAAAGACTCTTTTTCATTACTGTCCCGTACCTCCGTTGGCTGCACCGGCCTTTTTAGCCACAGCCATAACCGCATCGGCCTCGGCATTACGCCCCATTGTCCTTAGCAGCGCCGATTTGTTCATATAGGACTTAAGGTGTTTGGGGTTCATGCTTATTGTTTTGTCGTAACAGGCTATGGCTTCCTCGTACTTGCCCAGCCCAGCCAAGGCATTTCCTTTGTTGTAATATGGCTGGTATACGTCGGGGGCGAGAGCTATGGCGGTGTCGTACTCTTTTATGGCCTCGTCTTTTTTACCGAGGGCTGAGAGTGCATTGCCCTTGAAGAAATGTGCATCGGCCCGTTTAGGGTCCAGTGTTATTACCTGGTCAAAGCTTTTTACCGCCTCGTTGAATTTACCCTGGTCGAACAACACGCGCGCCTCTTTAAAGAGGATGTTGGGGTCGCTTGGCCCTGAGCAGCCCGCGAAAAGAACCAAAACCAGGGCAGAAATGATGACAGCGGTGATTTTATGTATGTGCATTGTGTCCCTCTTGAGAATTCAGCCATCTATTTTCCATAAGAGTGAGTGCAAAGTCAAGGGGTAATGTAGAATAGTATCGAAGGTAGGGATATTGAAATATATGCTCGATTTTAATTTGACAATAACAATATCTTGTGGTAAGTTTTAGAGGATTGTCCATATATTGTATATCATGTGCAAAAAATGGTGGATAAGTCTGGGCTTCAGGCTGTACAGCATGTGGATAACCAATGCGCATTTTGTTGCGGCAATTTAAAAAACGTTATTTTACAATATGCCCGGGATAAACGGGATAAGGGTTTATGTACAGTTTGTACCGGGGGACGGGATGGGAAAAGATGGAAACATCCTGTAAAGGCCATACTAAAGGGGTGCGGGTAGTTAATATCCCTTAGAGTGAATGACGTATTCTTCTTTGACAATACACTGACCAAATGGTATACAAAGACGTGGAGTATCTCAGTAAAGCGGTAAAGGGGGGCTTTTCAATGGTTTCTGTCAAGGTTTTCGTAAAGGACGGATGCAGCAGGTGCCCGGCCGCCAGGGCGGTCGCGGTGAACCTCATGAAGGAAGGTTACAACGTCGACGAATACTGCATGGAGACTGCCGAGGGGCTCGCGGAGGGGGTTTTTTACGGCGTATTGTCCACCCCGACCATGCTGGTCGTGGACAGGGATGAGAAGCCGCTCGCCTCATGGAGGGGGTTTTGTGCCTCCTCTGGAGGATGTAAAAAGCGCCATGACGGCATTCTGAAGCCGGCGAACTGGCGCACCCGCGTCCTTGATTGTCACGCAGGCCTTTCCGTCGGGCGGAATATCGAAGGAGAAGATACTTCCCTTACTTGCCAGGTTTTTCGCCCAGATTTTGCCGCCGTGCATCTCTATAATGGTCTTGGCGATATTCAGGCCAAGCCCTGCACCGCTCTTTGACTCCGGGCCGTCAGAGGCCTGGACGTACCTCTCGAATATCGTACCCAACTTCTTTTTATTTATAACCGCGCCGGAATTGAAAAGGCTCACCCTGAGGTGACCGTTAAGTTTTTTTCTTGCGGACAACACTATCTCGCCTCCGGCCGGCGTAAACTTAAGCGCGTTGGACATCAGGTTGTTCAGCACCTGGGTTATCTTGAGAGCGTCCACGTCATAGACGAACGGACCTCCACCTTTTTCGATTGCAAAGCGGAAAGAGAGGCCTTTCCTGCCAGTTATGGCCTGTTGCCTCTCAAGGCCCAGCCCGCGAGCAAGGCCCTCATATCCGTTTTGTCCTTATGAAGGCTCATTCCACCCTCCTCGTGGCGTGCGAGGTCGAGAAGGTTTGTGATGAGTGACATTACATCTTCCTCATTTTTTTTGATGGACTCGAGCGTTTCCCTTTGCTCTTCGGTAAGCTTTCCCTCCCGTTCCATCATCAGGAGTTCCAGCATGAACATGGTGGCCTGGACCGGGGACTTCATGTCGTGTGAACAGGTTGCCATGACCTCTGTTTTATGGCCGTTGAGCTTTTCGAGTTCCTTGTTTTTCTTTGCAACGGTTTTATTTCCTCGGCGAACCACAAAATAAGTCACCGTCGAAGAGAGAACCGCGGCAAGCAGTATTTTGTGATTATTTAAAAAAGACTTTGATTCCATGAGTTTCTCCCTTCTTATGATAAGATAAGGGTTTGAGTTTCTTTAATGAAGGATAATCACTCGGCAGTGTGGTGTCAAATTAAAATATATTTATTAATATATATTAATTGAACAGTTAGGCCCTTTAATGAGAAAAATAAGTGTTAAAATGCCTGGGCTGGAAGATGCCGGAATTGCAGAAATTAATTGAAACGAGATGAAAAAAATGTATAATGCGCGATATAGGTGGAAAGTGGCTCACCAAAGGGCTTAAAGTTTGAACAAAATAGCGGGGATTACCTCCAAAAAAAGCAGGGTGATAATCGGGCTGATGTCCGGCACGTCGCACGACGGGGTAGACTCCGTGGTTGCCAGGATAACCGGGGCAGGCGCAAAGGCCCGCGTGGAGCTGTTCGGGCACAGCAGCATGCCATATCCGAAACGGCTGAGAGAGCGGGTCGCGGAGGCCTTTGCCGGCACGACTGAGTCTGTATGCCGCCTGAACTTCGAACTGGGCGAATTCTTCGCAAAGTCTGCATTGAAGGCGATTGCAGATGCGGGACTGGTGCCAGGCCAGGTTGACCTTATAGGCTCGCATGGCCAGACCATATACCACATACCGCCAACTGGCAGTAGATCCGGGGCCACGCTCCAGATTGGCGAGGGCGCAATAATTGCAAGACGGACTGGTATACTGACCGTCTCGGACTTCAGGCCTGCGGATATTGCCGCAGGGGGCCACGGTGCCCCGCTTGTGCCATATGCGGACTGGGTACTTTTCCGGGAACCCGGAGTAACGGTTGCGCTCCAGAACATTGGCGGTATATCGAACGCCACTGTTGTAACCGAAAACCTGGCAGGAGTTACCGGGTTTGATACTGGTCCTGGTTGCTCGCTCCTTGATGAAGCGGTCAAAATCCTGAGTAGTGGCAATAAATCGTATGATAGAAACGGTAATTTGGCATCAAGTGGCAAATTAATGCCATTTCTCCTACGGGAGATGATGTCAAATCCCTATTTCAGAAAAAAACCGCCCAAGTCCACGGGTAGGGAGCTGTTTGGTAAAAGCCTGGCCGCAAATGTTATAATGCGTAACAGGGGTGCGAAAGACGCAGGACATCCTCTGCACCCTGACGCACCTGACCGCAAGGAGCATATACGACGCCTATGTCCGGTTCATCCTTCCCACCCACAGGGTTGAAAGGGTAGTCCTGGCTGGCGGAGGCGCAAGGAACGGGTTTCTGGTCGATCTTTTAGAGGGAACTTTTCGGCGATATTCCGGTGGTACTGATAGACGAGTTCGGCATACCGGCCGAGGCGCGCGAGGCGCTTTGCTTTGCGGTGCTCGCGAATGAGACGTTGTCGGGCAACCCGTCCAACGTACCATCAGCGACCGGTGCCGCGTCATACGGCTATACTTGGGAAGATAAGCTTCTAGAAATCATCCATAAACTGCTTCGAGCTGTTTGAAATCCAGGAAAGGTGCATGCCAATGGTCCTCGATTTGAAAAGCCTGAATGTTCAAAAGATGCTGGCCCAGAGGGTGATGCCGAGACTTGAAGGCGCCCTTCTTTCTGACAAGGATTACATGAAGGACGTGATGGCCCTGGTCGAGGCCGGGGTGGGCGGCTTCATCATCTTTGGCGGCGATTTCTGGGAGGTAAGGCAGGGCCTTGCGAAGCTGCAGGCGAAGGCGAAGATACCGCTTCTGATCGCCTCCGACATGGAGCGCGGGGCGGGCCAGCAGCTAAAAGGCGCCACGGTGTTCCCGTCCCAGATGGCGGTCGCGGCGGCGACGGATACGCATACCGGAGAAGGGCTAGGGCTTCTTTCCGAGATGCTGACCGGCGTGGCCGAGGAGGCCAGGGGCGCGGGCGTGCATGCCGTCCTTGCCCCCGTGATGGACGTCAATTCCAACCCGCTAAACCCGATAATCTGCACCAGGGCCTTCTCGGACGAGCCCCAGGCCGTCTCGGCGCTCGGTGAACAGTACATAAAAGGCCTTCAGGGCAGCAACCCGCCCGTGATGGCATGCGCGAAGCACTATCCCGGCCACGGTGACGTCAGCCTCGATTCGCACAGCACCCTTCCGACCCTGGACAAGGACAAGGAAAGCCTGGAGGAAGAGGACATGTACCCGTTTCAGGCGCGCGGTCATGGCTGGCGTCGAGATGGTGATGACGGCACATATCAACGTCCCGGCACTCGACCCAAACTACCCCGCAAGCCTTTCGCAGATAGTCACCCGCAATTTCCTTAGGAACCGGGGCGGTTTTGAAGGGCTTGTACTTACGGATGCGCTCAACATGGGCGCGCTGAAGGACAGGTTCACCCCGCGCGAGGCGGCGAGGCTTGCAATAAAGGCCGGTGCGGACATACTCCTGCACCCGGGCGCACCCGCCGACTTCCTGAAGGAGCTTTCCGAACTGGCCACAAAGAAGGAAGTGACGAAAGAGGATGTCATGGCCTCAGCAGGCAGGCTTGCACGCGCCAAGGCAAAATACTGCATCAATGCCGGGCTCACGGACAAGCAGATGTCGGAGAGGCTCAGGAAGAACGCCGAGGCGGCAGAGGCTATGGCGCAGCGCGCGCTCACGCTTGTTAAGGCTGCCGGCGCATTCCCCGCCCTCAAAGAGGTAAAAGGCACGATCGCGCATATCGTCCTGGAGGACGACGGGGACAAGATGGCGGGCCGTGCGCTCCGGAGCGCACTCACCAAACACAAGAACCTCTCGAACCTCTTCGTGACAAGGCAGGATGCAGGACGTCTCAAGCAGGAGGCGGTCAAGCGCGCAAGAGAGGCCTCCCTTACGATTATATCCATATTCTCAAAGGTCTCGGCAGGCAAGGGCTCTTCCGGGCTCGCGCCGGAACTGGCAGACCTGGGCAAGCAGATCGTCGCGAAGAACAAGAAGTCCGTCGTCGTCTCCTTCGGCAGCCCGTACATACTCAAGCAGTTCATGGACGCGCATTATGTCGTCGCCGCGTACGACCCGACCGAGGCCATGCAGCACGCCGCATACCGTGCGTTCCTGGGCGACATAATCTTCATGGGCGAGCTTCCGGTAAGGCTGAGCTGATAGCAACACGTCGTTATTCTATTTTCTACATTCCGTTCCCTAAATGGGGGCAGGTCACTGCAAGACGTTAGACAACAGGAAATCATATGAATGAAGCTAAGGCCATATTTGGCTTACTATCCCTCTTCGCCTTCTTTTGTGGGATTGGACTTCTTTTCGTGAAGCCTGAAAAGGGAGAGGCACTGAAAGTATCGAAGCTATTTCCACTAGCTTCTCTCTATCAGTACAAATGGTTTAAATTTTTTGCTGCATTGCTTGCTTTTTAATCAGCGTCATAGCGGGGCTACAGGCATTTAGTCTGTTGTCGAGTATTAACAGCGATATCTATAAAACGTTAAAAAGGTATACTGTTCTTGCCAGTGCCCAGATTCGTCCGCGTTTGGGGGCCCGATACACCTCAAACATTTAACCGACTAAAAATTTATTGACTTTCCCATCCGCCTGTTTTATTCTATGAATCATAAACCAACTAGTTGGTCTATTTATGAGGAGTATATGAGAACGGCAAAAGAAAACCCGCCCGCGAAAGAGAAGTTCCTGGACACGGCCCTGAGGCTGATGCTGGTCAAGGGGTATACCGCGACCACCGTCGACGAGATATGCGCGGAGGCGGGTCTTACGAAGGGCAGCTTCTTCCATTATTTCAAGAGCAAGGAGGACCTCGGCAAAGCCGTGCTTGACCGCTATGTATCGAAGGCGTACAAGGATGAACAGGATGCCGGGCTGTTCGATGAGCCCGACCCGCTTAAAAAAATCTACGGATACCTCGATTATATAGTCAGCATGAACAAGAGCCCCGGGCACCAGATAGGCTGCCTGCTCGGGAACTTCGCGCAGGTGCTCTCGGACACCCATCCGGAGATAAGGCTGCTGTGCGACAGGCATTTCTCGTGGTGGGCGGGCCTGCTGAAGGCGGGCCTTCGACGATGCCAAGGCCAGATATGCGCCAAATAAGAAGATAGACACGCAGGGCCTTGCCGAACACGTGATCGCGGTTATCGAGGGCTCGCTCATCCTTGCAAGGGCAAGGCAGTCGGCCTCGCCGGTGGCAAACAGCGTCCATAACCTTAAGAAATATATCAGGACGATCTTCGAAGAGAACAGATAACGGTCAGACTGTAAAATAAAGCAGGGAGGAAAAATAAAATGAAAGCATTAAAAACAGTTATCGTTTTATTGATCGTCCTTTCGTTCCACCTCGCTATGCCGGCAGGTTCTTATGCGGTAGTGCTGGACGATGCAAGTACATACTACCCGCTTGTAACAGGAAATTCCTGGACCTATCAATTCGCTGACAATAAAAGCACTGCGAGGTACGAGGTCGTCGGGTATCTGGATGACCACGATACCTACCTTGTCAGCTGCCTGACAAAGATGATCGACGTCAACATTCAAACGGAAGAGATAATGGGCATACAGGGCTGGCCGTATCATACATATCGGCGGAACTGACATCAGGTCAGGAAACAGCAGACGGATATATGACAACGGTGAGGTTATCTTGAAAACCCCTCTCAAGGTCGGTATGACCTGGGAGTACGATAAGGACAACCGTGACAATGACCTGGTATGCAGAGTCAAATGCAGGGTCGTTAATTTCACGGATTGCGAAGTCAAGGCGGGCCGGTTTGAAAACGTCTGTGTGATACAGAGGACGGCCTGTTATTACGAAGGCAAAGCAGAAAAATACCGCAAGGTGCAAAACGAGTATTATGCCCCGCATGTCGGCGAAATAAAGGAAGAGTCGGTGGATGCCCTTGGAAATGCAAATGTTCTCATGGAATTATTGGAGTACAAAATCAAATGACCCCTCATGGGATGCTTGTTGTAGCCGCTGCATTCGTGACTTTTGCGCTTATCCACAGCGTCACAGTATCGCGCGCCTTTAAAAATTATGTGTCCGGAATAATAGGCGAGAACTGGATGCGCGCCTGGTACCGCCTCACGTTTACAATCATTTCCATAGTAACCGCTTCAGCCGCAGGATATATTATCTGGACACAGCCGGATACGGTTTTGTTTGTTTCACCTTGGTATTTATCCTGGCCCGCGCGTGCACTCCAACTTATTGGGGTCTATATAATGTTTGAGGCCATGAGGCCTTTCAGTGCGGGATATTTCTCAGGGTGGAGGCAGGCGTCAGATTTTCTGAAAACAGGCAGGACGGGCGGCGACATTGAGGGCATGCCGGAGGACGCGCTTGTCACCACGGGTATATATGGCCTGGTACGAAACCCCATGTATCTGGCTGGCATAATGATATTTCTATTCGAACCGGTCATAACCGTCAACAACCTGGTGCTACGGACGCTTGCCGTCGCATATTTCCTCTGGGGCGGCTACATCGAGGAGCGCAGGTTCGCGCCGGCCTTCGGGGATGCATACTATGAATACAGGCGTAATGTGCCGCTTTTTAACATTATTGGCGGCTTTATACGGAAAAACCGGAACCGGTCTTGATAAATCTTTCTTCATGTTCTACACTTACTGATAACTGTTACAACTGAAGAATAATCCCTATTGGAGATTGAACATGAAGCTAGGCAGATGGCAGGCGGCCCTCGGCGGGTCGCTTATTGCGTCTTCGGCGATAGTCTATTGCGTCCAGATCCTTGTTTTCCACAAGGCTGATGACACGTTCTTTTATATGTTCCAGGACCTGGCCTTTGTGCCGGTTCAGGTGTTGCTCGTCACCCTGATGTTGAACCAGCTCTTCAAAAGACGTGAGCAGCTCGCACTCCAGAAGAAGCTGAACATGGTCATCGGCGCCTTCTTCAGCGAGGTGGGCAGCAGTCTTCTTAAATCGTTCTCGGAGTTCGACGCGAAGGACGGAGAGATCCACCGCGCCCTCCGGCTGGCAACGGACTGGACAGACAAGGAATTCAAGATCGCGCTGGCCAGTATACGTGAGCATGAGTTCGAGATAGACGCAAGGAAGGGCGACCTGCACTGTCTGAAAGATTTTCTATCAAGCCAGAAGGTGTTTCTTCTTGGGCTGATAGAAAACCCCAACCTGCTAGAGCACGAGTCCTTTACGGAGCTTTTATGGGCGGTCTTCCATCTTACAGAAGAGCTTTCCAGAAGGCAGAACCTCGGCGCCCTTCCCGATACAGACGTGTCGCATATTGCGGGCGACATAAAAAGGGCGTACACGCTGATTCTGTCAGAGTGGCTTGCGTACAACAGGCACCTGAAAGACGACTATCCGTACATGTATTCCTTCGTGGTAAGGACCAACCCGTTCAACCCGGATGCCGAGGTAGAGGTGAAAAGTTGAGGATTCTTACCAATCTGGTTCTGGTGATGATAGCTGCGGTAGCCGCCTGCCCTGCCGCTGCAGATGAAATACACGATGCGGCCAAAGCCGGGGATAACGCGAGACTTGAGGCTATAGTATCTGCCGCGCCCAAGTCGGTAAACCTCAAGGACAAGTCCGGCCAGACCCCGCTGCATATCGCGGCCTTTAACAGCCGGAAAGAAACCGCAGAATGGCTTATCACCAAAGGGGCGGATGTGAAGGCTGCTGACATGGAAGGGAAGACGCCGCTCCACAAGGCTGCCGAGGGCTATGCTGAGGATGTCGCAGCGCTCTTGATATCAAAAAATGCACCGGTCAATGCAGCTGACTTCATCGGACAGACCCCGCTCCATATAGCCGCCGAAAAGGGGGACCTGAATATTGTAATGCTCTTTCTTTCCAATAATGCAGATGTAGACAAGGCGGATAGCCGCGGCAGGACCCCGCTTCATTACGCGGCAAAAAACGGTTTTGCAAATATCTGTGGGCTCCTCATCGATCACGGCGCAATGGTGACCGCGAAAGACATGAGGGCTGACTGCCAGGCCACGCTTCTTGATAATGGTCAGTATACGCCTCTCCATCTTGCTGCATTCGAAGGGCATGCCGATGTCTGCGAACTGCTCATCACTCACAAGGCACCGGTGGACGAGAGGGGCGGGGTTGGCATGGGATATTCGCCTCTGCACCTTGCGGTCGCAAACGGGAAAATTGAGGCCGCAGCAAAACTTCTTGTAAATGGCGCTAATATCGAGGCCAGGGACAACGCCGGAATGACGCCTATGCACTGGGCGGCCTTTAGAAAAAACAAGGATATGGTCGAGCTGTTGCTTGACAACGGGGCAGATATTAACTCAAGGGACAGGCATAAGTCCACCCCACTGCACTGGACCAGGATTTCGGAGACAAAGGAGTTCTCCGACTGGATGAAGACCAAGGGCGCAATGGAGTAAATACCCCGGCAATGAGAATAAAAAAGAGATATATCGGCGCTGCAATATCCGTAGTGCTGTTGTTTACTGGTTCTCTGTTTATAAGGGGTGTACTGATCAACAGAGGCAAGGTTGCCCTCGAAGAGGAGAATGCAGCCGAGGCGGTGAAGTACCTGCACCCTCTTATCGCCATGGGGGACCCAGAGGCTCAGGGGCTCTACGGCACCATGTACTCTTTCGGGATCGGCGTGAAAAAGGACGACCAGGAGGCATTTGACTGGTACATAAAGGCGGGTGCTTCTCCTGCCGAGGCAGAGTTCTATGTAGCTGAGAACAACAGGTTCCTCTACGAACGCCACAAAAAGGCTGATGACGCCACCGAGGCCTTAAAGTGGTACCGGCAGTCAGCAGACGATAAGAACCCCAAGGCAGCCGCATTTCTAAGCAAGGCATATACCGATGGGCTGCTGGGCCTGCCGCGAGACGAAAAGCAGGCGCGGTACTGGGGCGACCTGTCGAAAACGCTCAAAAAATAGCCTCTACTTTTTTCCCGTCGCGTGTGTACCTGCGACGTACCCGGTACTCCAGCATACCTGTAGGTTGTAGCCTCCGGTCGGGCCGTCTATGTCCAGCACCTCGCCCGCGAGGTAGAGGTTCTCGATTACCTTTGAACGCATCGTCTTCGAGTCCACTTCCTTAAGCGACACCCCGCCGCGCGTGACCATCGCCCGGTCGAACCCGCCGATGCCCGCGACTGTCATAGGCATGCTCTTGACGAGCTTCACCAGCGCAAGCCGCTGTTCCCGGGATACCTTGTTCACCTGCGTCTCCGGGTCTATGCCGGAAAGCTTCATAAACACGGGAGCGAGCTTCGGTGTTACAATCTCGATAATGATGTTGCGGATGAGCCTGTTCATGTTGAACCCGAACAACTTCCGCACCCTGGTGTCAAGCTCAGCCGCGCTAACTGCTGGCAACAGGTCAAGCGTTATCGTTACTTCGCCAGACTCCAATAGCGCGCCGATATCCCTGCTTGCATCCAGCGCTGCCGGGCCGCTTATGCCGTTTCGGGTGAAGACGCCGTCTCCAGTGACTGCCGCCTTCTTCTTCCCGCTTTGATATACGGTCAGTTCCGCGCCCGCAAAAGACGCGCCCTCGGCATCGCGGAGCCAGGTTTCCTTCACCGTTACGGGTGCGAGGGAGGGTTTGAGTGGAGTTATGGTGTGGCCCAGCGTACTAAGCCATTCAAAGCCCTCGCCGGTCGAGCCTGTCGCCGGGTATGATTTCCCGCCGGTGCATACTATGAAGTTGCGCGCATAAATTACCGAGCCATCCGCAAGTCTCGCCCCGATTATCCGGCCGTTCTCAACTTCAAGCCCGGTAACGGGGTGTTCCGTAAAGAATGTCACGCCTCCTGACTGTGTATAGCCCATCAGAATGTTGAGCACGTCTCCCGCGCGCTCGGTGGCCGGGAATATCCTGCCGTCGTCCTCTGTAATGGTGGGGAGGCCGCGCCCGTGGAAAAAGTCGAGCGTATCCCGCACGCCGAAGGCCGTAAACGCAGAGAACAGGAACTTCCCGTTCCTGCCATATTTCTCCACTAGCCTGCGGGTGTCGTATTCGGCCTGGGTCAGGTTGCAGCGGCCGTTCCCGGTCATAAGGAGCTTACGGCCCGGCTTCGCGTTCTTCTCGATCAGCACAACCGAAGCCCCAAGCTCCGCCGCGCGTCCCGCAGCCATCATCCCCGCAGGCCCGCCGCCGATTACCAAGATATCAAAATTCATTTTTGGAAAAAAACCCCTTTGAATAATAATTATTATAATATATTATAGAAATGTAAAGTGTCCGAATACTTCCAAATATATACAATAAATTTTGAAAGTATTTTTTATGGTATCAAAGAAGACATGTACCGTTCTATATACTGCCATTATTGCTGTAGTGTCGTTTGTTGTTTATTTTAATGCTCTAAAAAATAATTTCGTATATGACGACAACTACCAGATCTTAGCCAACCCTTGGATAACCGACCCCAAATATCTGTATGACATCTGGACAAAAAACAATTTAGCATTCAACGGCGCACAGTCCAACTATTATAGACCAATGATGCATACAATCTACATGTTTTCTTATAAACTTTTCGGGGAAAATCCCGAAGGTTATCATTTAATAAATATAATCTTTCATTCCGGGGTCTCCATTCTCGTTTTTTTTACTATAAAAAAGCTACTTGAAAATTTCGGACGCACAAATTCATTGTTGCCTTCTTTTTTGGCAGCATTGCTTTTTGCCGTACACCCGATACATACAGAGGCTGTTGACGGAATTGCCATGGTTACTGAAGTTGCTTTTTGTTTTTTTTATCTATGTTCTTTCTACCTTTACATCAAATCAAAAGAAACCGTCAATAAACTGAATACGCTTTATATAATATCGATAGCAACTTATTTTATATCCTGCTTTTTTAAAGAGCCCGCATTAACGCTACCGCTAATCTTAGTTGCGTATGATCTTATAGAAAAGAAAGGGATGCCCGACAGAAGGGACCTCATCAGATACGCGCCCTTTATAGTGGCTGCGACGATTTATCTAGCCCTTAGATACAATGCGCTCGGTGGTGTCGCGCCATCTGAAGGCCCGGTTAAAGTAGGTACATATTACTTTCTGATAAATGTTTTTCCGTTGTTTGCCATGTATATAGAAAAACTGGTCCTCCCGTTCTCTCTGAATTCATGGCATTATTTTATACCGATAACAACATTCTGGTCATTATACGGCATAGTGTCGCTTTTTTTGACGTTAGCTTTTATATTTCTCCTTGTTTTAAAGGCCAGAAGGGCCAGCCCAGTAGCTATTGGTTTGTTGTTCGTTCTAGTGCCGTTAATGCCTTCGTTGTATATACCGGGACTTCAGCAGGGAATCTTCTACAGCTTTGCGGAGAGGTATCTTTACGCCCCTTCTTTTGGCTTTGTCCTGATAATGGCTTTTTACATAGAGAGATTATTGGATAATCCTAAAAAGAAAAATCTTGCTATCCTTTCCGTCTGTGTTATGGTCGGGTTTTTTACATTAGGCACCGTAAACAGAAACCCCGCATGGGCAAATGATGTGACGATTTTTTCCGACTCTGTAAAGAAATCCCCGTATAATGTAGTATCGCGAATAAACCTTGCCGATGCATTGTCAAAGCTTGGCCGTGTTGACGAGGCAATAGACCTGTATAAGAATGTGCTCAGGTTGAACCCTAATATTGCGGACGTCCATTATAAGCTTGGTTATGAATATGAACTTAAAAAAGAACCGAACAAGGCTATTGACGAATATCTTAAAACCTTGGAGATCGAACCTGAATCCGCCAACACATGCTATAATTTAGGCCTCTCTTACCAGGCCGAAGGCCGGTATGATAGGTCAGAGGATTATCTTTTGAGAGCGGTAAAGCTTAAACCCACAGATGCTGATTTTCATTATAGCCTTGGGGCCCTGTATAAGGAAGAGCATAGAATCGACGAAGCGAAGGAACAATTCAGAGAAGCCCATTCAAATTAGGATGCCAAGCGCAGCCCGGTAATTTTCATTGCCCTTGACCCTGCCGACCCGAAGCTGTTATTATTCAATTTATGACAAAACCAACACTATACCTGATTGACGGCAATTCCTACATCTACCGCGCCTTCTTCGCGATCCGCGGCCTGTCAAACTCCAAAGGGCTGATGACCAACGCCGCATATGGCTTCACGAACATGCTGATGAAGGTGGTGAACGAGAAGAAGCCGGACTACCTGGCGGTATGCTTCGACCCGAAGGGCAAGACCACCCGCCACGAAGTGTTCGCCGAGTACAAGGCGACAAGGCCTGCGATGCCGGAGGGCCTCATCCCGCAGATAGCCTATATCCACAGGATAGTGGACGCGTTCAACATCCCGGTGCTGATGGTGGACAGGCTGGAGGCAGACGACGTGATTGCGGCGGTCGCGCGAAAGGCAGCGAAAGCGGGGTTTGAAGTGACGCTCATCACCGGGGACAAGGACCTGTTCCAGCTTATAGGCGATGGCGTGAAAATATACGACACGATGAAGGAAGAGGTGTACGGGCCTGATGAGTGCGTCAAGAAGTTCGGCGTGACACCAGCACAGATACCAGAGCTATTGGGGCTGATGGGCGACACCTCGGACAACATACCGGGAGTGCCCGGCGTCGGCCCAAAGACGGCGCTTGAGCTTATAGCGGAGTTCGGCACTATCGAGAACCTGCTTAATAACCTGGACAAGGTAAAGAAACCGAAGCTTAGGGAGAACCTTGCAAACCACATAGAGGACGCGCGGCTTTCAAGAAGGCTCGTAGAGCTTGACATGGTGCTTCCGGAGGACGTGGAGCTTGAAGGGCTGAAACGCCGTCCCCAGAAGAGCGACGAGCTGATCAATGTGTTCAAGGAGCTTGAGTTCACCGCGCTGCTTGAAGTTCGTCACACACGACGAGGCGACACAACAGACTGCCGAATACGTAACAGTAAAGGACGAGAAAATACTTCGTTCCCTGATGACCGAGGCCAAGAAGGCCGGGCGGATGGCGGTGAACACCGAGACGACGAGCTGGCTCCCGATGGAGGGCGATGCCGTCGGTATATCATTCTGCCTTACGGAGGGAAGGGCATACTACGTCCCGTTCGGGCATGTGACTGGCGACGCGGCCGACCTCTTCCCCGCAAGGGTCGAGGGCCAGCTTACACAGGAACAGGTAATTGGGATAATGCGTCCTGTGCTTGAGGACGAAGGTATAAAGAAGTACGGCCACAACGTAAAGTACGACATCATAGTGCTGAAGAACCTCGGGGTGGAGATGAGGGGGGTAAGCTTCGACGCTATGGTCGGCTCGTACCTGCTGAACCCAGGCCGCGCAAACCACAGCCTTGAGAACGTATGCCTTGAATATCTCAGCCACAAGAAGATGACGATTGCCGAGGTCATCGGAACCGGCATGAAGCAGATACCGTTCTCGCAGGTGGAAATAGAGGCCGCAACCCGTTATGCCGCGGAGCGCGCCGACATGGCCTTCAGGCTCGCCGGCATATTGATGGACAGGCTGAAAGCGGAAGACCTCTGGAAGCTGTTTGAGGAGATGGAACTCCCGCTCATCTTCGTGCTTGCCGAGATGGAGATAAACGGGATATACGTGGACCGCGACTACCTTCGCGAGATGTCAAAGGAACTGGAGCAGGGCCTCGACGGGCTGATAAAGAAGATATACGCACTGGCGGGAGAGGAGTTCAACATAAACTCCCCGAAACAGCTTGCGGTGATCCTCTTTGATAAGCTCGGCCTGAAGCCCTTAAGGAAGACGAAGAGCGGCTTCTCCACAGACGAAGAGGTGCTCACGTCGCTTGCGGTAGGCCACGAGCTTCCCGCTGAGATACTCAATTACCGTGAGATCTACAAGCTCAAGTCCACGTATGTCGATGCACTTCAGAGGATTATAAACAGAAGGACCGGCCGGGTTCATACCAGTTTCAACCAGGCGGTTGCTGCCACAGGGCGGCTCAGTTCGTCCGAGCCGAACCTTCAGAATATTCCCATCAGGGGCGAGATAGGCAGGCGCATCAGGAAGGCCTTCTCCGCGCCTCCGGGACGAGTCCTAATATCGGCTGACTACTCGCAGGTGGAACTCCGCATCCTTGCCCACCTGGCACAGGACGCTTCGTTCATAGAATCGTTCAGAAACGACGAGGATATCCACACCAGGACGTCTTCCGAGATATTCAATATCGCGCCTGAGGCTGTCACGGCCGAGATGCGCCGCAATGCGAAGGCAATCAACTTCGGGATAATATATGGGCTTTCTGCTTTTGGCCTTTCCGGCCAGATCGGTGTTCATCCCAAGGAGGCCCAGAAGTACATCGACGCCTATTTTGAGCGGCACTCCGGCGTGAAAGCGTACATAGAGCGGACGCTTGACGAGGTGCGCGCGAGAGGCTATGCCGTAACGATATTCGGGCGCAAGAGGCCTATCCCCGAGCTTAACTCCGATAACAAGATGACCAGGAGCCTTGGCGAGAGGTTGGCCGTGAACACGCCGATACAGGGGAGCGCGGCTGACCTTGTAAAGGTTGCGATGATCAACCTGGCCAGGAGGCTTAAGGCCGAAGCCCCGGATTCGAAGATGATACTGCAGGTGCACGACGAGCTTGTGGTGGAGGCACCGGCAGGTGACGCGGAGAAGATAATGGCAGTCGTTAAGGAAGAGATGGAAAACGCGGTCAGGCTGGATGTCCCTGTGAAGGTGGACGTCGGCTCAGGCCCTGACTGGGGTGAGGCGCATTAAGGCGGGTCATAAGAACTTTTCGGTCATCAATTCAGCCAAGGGCATGCCCCAAGTCGGTACTTTGCCGCCGGTCCGGAAATACATCTCTTTAAACGCCAGCTTCATGGCGTAGAGCGAATAACCCATTTTAAAGATGCTGACCTTACCTCCGTACCACACGTCTGAGTGGATGTAGAATGCCTTGTGGTGGCCCATATCGCCAAAACACACGACCTCCGGCCAGAAAGGCTCGTCCGCTTTCTCCCCGGAAAGGAGGCCCACGTCCCGGGCGATCTGTCTGGCTGCAACCTCCGCCTGCTTATGTCCTATAGAGCCCAATTTGGGAACTGCCAGGGCTGCAGCATCTCCCACGGCAAAGACCTGGGGGTATTTTGGGTTGCGCATAAAAAGGTCCGTCACGACAAACCCCGCTTCGTCCGCAATCGGGAGTTTCTTTAAAAACTCATGGGGCTCCCAATTGGGAAGGACAATCTTCAGTTCCGCCTCCAGGCTTTTTCCGTTTATGAACTCTATCCCATCCTTTGTAATTTGTTTGATGTCTGGAGTGTCCTTTTCATAGTGAAACCCCATGGGGCCTGCCATCGCAAGGAATTGGTTCACTATCTGCTCCCCGGCATCCTCGGCAATCAGGTCGGCGGGCGAAAAGAGGGTGATGTTATTCGGCCCGCCAAGCTTTCGCTGCTCCAGCCAGGCGGCCAGGGACAACGCGGTCTCAAGCGGCGGCCCGTCACAGGCTGCGCCCGTAAGCGGTAGCCAATCTGGATTTCCGCTTGTCCCTTGGTGAAAACGGGCAGCGCCAATCGCTATCGGCCCGCCTTTGTAATTTCCGCCGTATAGGTAGCGACGAAGTTTGTTGCCGTAGTAGCCGTCTGAAAGCGAATGCCCATGCTCGCCGAAACCATCGAGTTTGTCATAAGCCAGGCGTGCGCCCAGGGCAATCACCAGATAGTCGTAGCGGATTACTTCAGAGGCCGAGCCCGGCCGTTCGTTGGGAATGAACCGGACGGTCTTCCGCTCCAGGTCGATATCCCCCACCTCTCCCTGGATAAAGCGACTTCCCTCCCGCTCCAGGAAATGATCGATGTCGAAATGCATTGTCTCGTCCGGGTCACGGTTATCCAGTACTTCAATCCCGATATTCGGGATAAATAACAGGTACGGTTTACGGTCGATAACCGTGATATTCACACTCTCGCCGCACAGGTCCCTGATGAACCGCGCTGTGGTCAACCCTGCAAAGTTGCCGCCCAGAACTATTACATGTGGTTTTGATTTCATCCCTTGAGTGTCCCTTTCTTTTCCAACGGTCTTTAAACAGCGGAAACCGCATCCATGGCAAGCATTTTTGCTTGTATTTTATTCAGTATATCAGTTACAGAGTTTGAGTCAAATCACCTGTATCCTTATCTGGTTCCTTAAAAAGCCCAGCCAGCCAGCCTCAAATAATAGTCATAGACCTGCCTGCCTAAAATATAGGCAATACCGGATTAACGAACTAAAACAGCCCTACATCAATTTGTACCAACGCATATTATTTAATCATGCTAAACAGTTAATTATCAATGAGTTGAGTTCTTTTGTCTGGTTTGTGGCGCTTTGGCACGATTATTGTATTGTATACAGTACAAACACATTTATCGGGGCTTACAGAATGACGCAGGGAACAGACAAAAAGATACAGGAACTTACTACGCTTTACGAGGTTGCGAAGCTGGCATCATCCTCGCTTGACTTGGATTCGACCCTGAACTCGATCCTGCATGCGCTATCTGTATATATGGAGATGAAGCGCGGCACGCTCACATTGCTTGATTCTTCCACCGATACCTTGCAGGTAAGGGCCTCCTACGGCCTTACGAATAGCGAAATGAGGCGAGGGACCTACAGGGTCGGAGAAGGGGTCACTGGCAAGGTGTTTGAGACGAGCAGGCCTTTCATAGTCCCGGATGTAAAAAAGGAGCCGCTCTTTTTGAACAGGACCGGTTCGCGCGGCGACATAAAGAAGGAAAACATCGCTTTCATAGGCGTGCCGGTAAAGGTCAGGAACAAGGCTATTGGCGTGCTTTCGGTTGACAGGCTCTTCCCGGTCAAGGTGCAATATGAGGAGGATGTGAGGCTGCTGAACATCGTTGCGTCCATAATAGGACAGGCGGTAATGCTCCACCGCATGATAGAAACCGACAAGAAGAAACTAGTTCAGGAGAACGTCCGGCTGAAAAAGGAGCTGGGTAAACGTTACAGCCTGCCGAACATAATCGGAAGCACCGATACAATGCAGGAGGTATTCCATTCGGTCGAGGTGGTGAGCAGGAGCCGGTCCACGGTGCTCATAAGGGGTGAAAGCGGTACGGGCAAGGAGCTGATAGCCAAGGCGATACATTACCAGAGCACCAGGAACAAAGGACCGTTTATCAAGTTTAACTGCGCAGCCATACCGGAAGGCCTTCTCGAATCCGAGTTGTTCGGCCACGAAAAGGGCGCTTTTACGGGTGCTATCGCGGCCAAGAAGGGCCGTTTTGAGCTTGCCCAGGGAGGCACTATATTCCTGGACGAGATAGGCGACCTTCCGCTTTCGCTCCAGCCGAAGATGCTGAGGGTCCTGCAGGAGCACGAGTTCGAACGCGTGGGCGGGGAAAGGACCATGAAGGTTGACATAAGGGTCATTGCGGCTACGAGCAGGAACCTCGAAGAACTCCTGGATACCGGACATTTCAGAGAGGACCTTTATTACAGGCTGAACGTAGTCCCGATATTTATCCCTCCTCTAAGGGAGAGGCAGGAGGACATACCCGAACTGATTGATTATTTTGCAAAAAAGTACTGCAAGGCGGCAGGAAAGGATATTTCTTTTACCCAGGAGGCCGTAGTTGCTCTCTCCCGTTATCCCTGGCCCGGAAACGTAAGGGAACTCGAGAACGTCATCGAGCGTAGCGTGGTGATGTCAGGGAAAGAGGTAGTGGATGCCGTGGATCTGAAGCTTTTACCCAAGCAGCCAAAAGCTGCAGCGATTCAACCGGAGAACTTTTCCGAAGGCCTACTTAGGACCGTCCATGACATCGAACTTAAAGCGCTCAAGGATGCTCTTGTCAGGACTGGCTGGCGGCAGGCTGCTGCTGCTAGGCTGCTCGGTATTACCCCCAGGCAGATAGGCTACAAGATGAACAAGTACGGCCTTATGCCTCCGGACGAAATTGTAGGGTAAATCACCTTTTTGCAATAATGCGCACGGATATGTAGCGCATGGCATTGGGACATCAAACAAGGGATAGAAAAGGACGGCCTCATATGTCTGAGATAATCACTATAACCGGGGACAAAGACTATAAACCATCTTCGCCTGAGGAGCCGTTGAAGAGGTTTCTCATAGAGACCGAAGAATTCAGGTGGGTAGTGCATCTATGGCGTTATGTAATCAAGGAGACAAACACGCCGGTGTTCCACGCGAGGACTGATGAGGGCTATTCGGCCTATGGCCTCACGGAAAACGAGACCTTGAACGACCTTAAATCCATAATGTTAAGGAAGCTTGGGGCAAGTCCTGGCAAGGTCCGAACGGTGTCCCTTGAGGAAATAAAGAATTACCTCGACCCACTGGATGCGGCCAGGGAAGAGATCAAGCTCGCAAACGCCCTCTCTTCTAAAACATTCCTCGCGAGACTTTTAGGACTATAAAACTCCTTCTTCTCTCCACACATTTATGAAGCGACAATTTTGTAATAACCCGACAAGCTGGTATCAAAAGATACAATTTTGTAGCATGACTCACCAGCCTTTTTCATGTTTTTTTACAATCATAATTGGCAACACATTGTTTTATATGGATTAAAGCTGCGTACACTTTGCTGGCATGATGCTTGTAATACATTTATGTAACAAGAAACCATATGTCTTATAAAACGAGGGGAGGTGAGCAGGGCCGCATTCAAGTGAAGTTGCATACATTATTGACTGAAATTAAAGAAAGGGAGAATCAGGAAAAATGAAAAAGTTAATAGGCTCTTTGTTTTTATCGGCGATTATCGTCATAGCAGTATCCGGGGTCGCGACGGCGACGCCTTCGACCCAGATATGGATACCCTCCACGGACATCCAGGCGTACAAGACTGTGCATTTCGGTTTTGATACCTATATAAGGACCCAGAAAACCGACGGTGTCTATGCTCCGATAGTCTGGGACGGTGGCATAACGGCAGGCGTGCTGCCTTTCGAGAAGCTCCAGATGGAAGTCGGCGTAGATTACATCCGTTACGGCACTGCTTATGACGACAACCCGGTCTATTTTAACGCGAAGGTCGGCACGCCCGAGGATTCGCTGTTCAAGTATTCGCCCGCGATAGCGGTCGGCATATATAACGTAGGCACGCGCGGCGGCAGCCTTATCCACAATACCCAGCAGGATATAACGTATGGCCTTGTTGCAAGGACCCTCCCGGTAATCGGCAGGATATCGGCAGGCGGGTACATCGCGCAACGGCGGAAACGTTAACTTCAAGGACCAGCACGGCAAGACGGACAACAGCGGCGTGCTTGTATCGTGGGACCGCACCATGACGGAGATATCGGACAAGCTCTGGCTGGGCGCGGACTACCAGGGCGGCAACAACGCATACGGCGCATACAGTTTCGGCGCGTCATGGGCCTTCGCCAAGAACGTCTCGGTGCTGGCGGGTTATGACATCTATGCAAGGAAGGCGACCGGCGGCCAACCGACCTTCACCCTGCAGGTGGATATCAACTACCCATAACAGACCTTCAACAGCGGGTACTTTAATCGCAGGTTTTCATTGTCCAGTTTCTTTTACCCAAAAGAAACTGGGAATTAAAAGGAGAATAGAAGTGAAAAAATTCAGAAAGATACCGATTTATATAGCGCTGAGTCTGGTGCTACTACTGGGGCTGGCGGCATTTGCCTTCTCTGAAGACAAGCCAGACGCCCCGGCCATGAGCGGCACGACTACCGCAGCCCCGTCCCCAGCAGCCGCTCCCGCCCCTGCCGCCGCAACTGCGGTTCCGGCAGAGCCCAAGGCCGACCCGTCCGGCGCAAACACCGGCGGCGTCGGCGATGTTGCCGGGTGCAAGCGCAGGTGCACCGACGGCCGACGAGATAACCAAGCTTGGCAAGTCCGAGCCGCTTGCGGCTAAAGCTTGCGGATACGATCGGCCACAACCGCATTTCAATCAACTGTCGTATGGACGCTCGTCGCGGGCTTCCTGGTCATGTTCATGCAGGCCGGGTTCGCGATGGTCGAGACCGGCTTTCACCCGCGCGAAGAACGCCGGACACACCATGGCGATGAACTTCATGGTATACGCGCTCGGCGTGCTGGGCTACTGGATCATGGGTTTTGCACATCCAGATGGGCGGTGTAGGCGGAGTGGCGTCGCCTGGGTGGATGCGCGACGTCTTAACCACGAGTTTACATTGCACCTGCTTCGGCCACGACTTCGGCCTGTTCGGACTGAAGGGCTTCTTCCTCTCCGGCGACACGTATGACGCTCGATATTTGCCCTGTTCCTGTTCCAGATGGTGTTCATGGACACCACGGCAACAATCCCGACCGGCGCAATGGCGGAGACGGTGGAACTTCAAGTCGTTCGTGGTTTACGGCATTCTTCTTTCTGGAGCTCATATATCCCCTCTACGGCAACTGGGTGTGGGGCGGCGGCTGGCTCTCAGCCAGCTCGGCAAGAACTTCGGGCTTGGGCATGGCCACGTTGACTTTGCGGGTTCATCCGTCGTCCATCTGACCGGCGGCGTCATTGCGCTCGCAGGTGCAATGGTGCTTGGGCCACGGATCGGCAAGTTCAACAAGGACGGCTCGCCGAACGCGATACCCGGTCATCATATCCCGATGGCGGTCGTTGGCTGCTTCATCCTGGCCTTCGGCTGGTTCGGGTTCAATGCAGGCTCCACCCTCGCCGGCACCGACCTGAGGATAGGCGTGGTAGCCACGAACACCATGCTTGCCAGTGCGGGCGGTGCTTTCTCCGCAATGTTCTACATGTGGATGCGTTACGGCAAGCCCGATATCAGCCTGATTGCCAACGGTTTCCTCGCGGGCCTGGTCGCAATCACCGCGCCGTGCGCCTTTGTCACCGCCCCCGTCGCCGTGTTGGTCGGCCTGGTCATGCGGGCGTACTGTGTTGCATATCAGTATTCTTTGTAGAGCGCATGCTCAAGGTAGACGACCCGGTAGGTGCGATCTCCGTGCACGGGACTAACGGCGCATGGGGCGCACTGGCCCTCGGCCTTTTTGCTGATGGCCAATATGGTGACGGGTTAAACGGCGTGGCAGGGAACGTCACGGGCCTATTTATATGGAGACAGCTCACAGCTCGTAGCGGAATGTATAGGCACCGTAACCAACATCGTAGTCATATTCGCGATCTCCTGGGTATTTTTTAAAGTGCTCGACAAGGTCATGGGCCTCAGGGTGACCGCCGGAGGTTGAGTGGGAAGGGCTCGACATGTTAGAGGTAGCGGTCAAGGCATATCCTGACTTCAACATCAAGAGCGTCTCACATTGAGATGGTGTAAGGGAGACGATAAATGAAAAAAATTGAAGCGATTGTCAAGCCCTTCAGGCTCGACGAGGTGAAGGAAGCGTTGAACGCATTGGGCGTGGCGGGCATGACGGTATCCGAGTGAAAGGGCTTCGGCAGGCAGAAGGGCCATGTCGAGCTATATCGAGGGGCGGAATACGAGTTAACGTTCGTGCCCAAGGTGAAGGTCGAGGTTGTGGCCGGCGACGATATGGTGGAAAAAGTCATTGCCGCCATAGAGGAGACGGCCAAGACCGGCAAGATCGGTGACGGCAAGATATTTGTTTATCCCGTGGATGAGGCCATCCGCATCCGCACTGGAGAGCGCGGCGAGACGACGGTGTAGCAAAGGCGTCCGCGCAGGTTGTAACGCAGGATAGGCAGGCAACTGCCTCAGAAGTAAAAAATCAGGAGGACATTATGGCAAACGAACAAACACCGGTCACAAGGGGGACTCTGGGTCTGACGGGTCTGACTATGAACGCAATGGCGCTGATAGCGCCCGGAGCGTTCCTGTGGCTGACATTCCAAATGCAGTCGCTTTACGGAGCGCCGATGGCCGGCATCTCCATGTGGTTCGGCATACTCTTTGCGCTTCTTCTGTGCCTTGCCACGGCAATCAGCTATGCGGAGCTGTCGAAGCTGTATCCGGGCCCGGGTTCATCGTACCTTTATGCGGAGCAGGCGTTCCTCTCAAAGACGCACGCGTACAAGTTCGCCCGCGTCGCAAAGTTCATAACCGGATGGGCGAGCCACCTGTACTACTGGGTATACCCCGGTGTTATGGTCGGCGTGACGGCGATCCTGAGCGGGTTCCTTCTCGCCCAGTTTCTGCCGGACACCTTTAGCGGCAGCTACGGCAGCCCGCTATTCATGACACTGTTCTGCATAGCTCTTCGCGCTCGGCGTGGCATACATCGCATATCGCGGCGTGACAGGCACGACGGCCGTCAACGTGGTGATAAATGTAGTACAGATATCGGCGCTGCTGGTCTTCTCCGTGATAGCCATCGGCTACCACCTCCAGCACCCGCAGGGCTCGACCGGCTACCACCTTTCAAACGGCATCGCCGTGAACTACCAGGTGGCCCAGACACCCGTGAAGGACGATAAAGGGAACCCGACGCCGGTGATGGACGCGAACGGCAAGCCGACCATGGACAAGGACGGCAAACCGGTCTACCAGATGCAGGACGCTAAGGACGACAAGACGGACATGCCGGTACCGGCCGACAAGGACGGCAAGGCCGTAACGGACCCGAAGCTCGCCGCGCCGTTTACCGTCGACTATGTCGACGGGGCGATAACGAAGGACGACAAGGGCAACCCCGTGTTCAACTACCACTCGTCCGCCAAGTCGGTCGTCTCGCCGCACGGGTTCAACTTCATCTTCATCCAGGCGGCCATAGCGATCCTGATACTGGTCGGGTTCGAGTCGGTGACCGCGATGGGCGAGGAGGCGAAGCACCCCAAGAAGGACATACCGCGCGCGGTGCTCCTGTCCCTGGTTATCCAGGGCGCCGTCTGCTACCTGATCGAGTACTTCGCCGCCAACTACTTGCTGCACAACGGCTACACGATGCCGCATGGCCGGGCGCCTCCGGCGCGCCGATCGGCGACATGATGGTCATCGTCGGCACCTGGCTCTTCGGCAGCTACGCGGCGGGCAGGGCGTTCATGCTGGTGCAGGCCTTCACGGTCTTCCTGGCGCTCATCGGCACGACGCTGTCATGCCTCTCCACCGGCGCCCGCGTCACCTACGCGATGGGCCGCGACGACGAAGTGCCGTCGCACTTCGGTCTGCTGCACGGCAAGACGGCGTCGCCCTACCGCGCCATCTGGACGCTGGCCGTGATCTCGGCCATCATCGGCATCATCACGGTGTCGGTCTACCTGGGCGGCACGACGCCCGCGGTCCTGGACAAGCACAACATCTGGTACAGCTTCGGCATCTTCTCGCCGGAGACCTACGCGAAGCTCCCGAACACGCTCGTCATCGTCACGCTGGTCAGCAACTTCGGCACGTTCCTGCTCTACATGATCACCTGCTGGATCGCCATGGTGGCCTTCAAGGAGCACCACAGCTTCAACGGCATCAAGCACGTGGTCATACCCGGTGCTGGGCCTGCTGGCGAACCTGGTGATCATGCTCTTCTACCTCGTCGGCCCGTTCACGGTAGCCGGCATGAGCTGGAAGGAGCCGTACATCGCGCTGGGCGTCTGCGGGCTCTGGGGCATCTACGGTGCCGTCTACTTCCTGCGGTCGAGCAAGGCCAAGGGCAAGGAAGTGCTTCTGAGCAGCAAACCTGCAACAACCCGTTCATAAGGGCTGGGACGATTCCCCAAAGGAAAAACAGGACGGTCACCCTTGCGGGTGGCCGTCCTTTTTGCACTGCGTGCTTTATATTGCGTCAAAAAAACTGATATAGTGATTTGACTATGGAACTAATCTACGCAGAACTTTCTTCACCCGGACCGGCCCGCGAAAACAACGAGGACTTCGTCGGCTTCTGGCAGCCGCGAGACCCTGGAAGAGAAGCGCAGCCGCGGCGCGGTGGCCGTGCTGGCCGACGGCGTCGGCGGGCTGCACTACGGCGAGGTTGCCAGCCGGCTGGCGGTGGAGACTGCGCTGAAGACGTTCCGCGAGGCCCCGGGGAAAACACCCCGCAGCAGCTCATCACCCAGATGTTCAACGCGGCCAACCTTGCGGTCTACGACAAAGGCATGGAGGACCACGGCAAGTCCCGCATGGCGACGACCCTCGCCGTCGTCGTGTTGCGAAACGACGAGATCGTGGTGGGCAACGTCGGGGATTCGCGCGTCTACCTGGTGCGCAAGGCCGAGATCAGGCAGCTGTCCACCGACCATACATACACCGGCATGCAGCAAAAGTTCGGGCTGATCTCCGAACAGGACGCCAAGACCAGCGAAAACCGCTCCATCCTGACCCGCAGCGTCGGGCATGAGCCGGTGATCAGGGTAGATGTGGAGAGCACCACGGTGTTCAAGGGCGACCGGGTCGTGCTCTGCTCCGACGGCCTGTACGCGCACGTTGCCGACAGCGAGATCGCCGACATCGTGTCGCGCCATTCTCCGGCCCAGGCCTGCCGCCAGCTCGTCGCCCTGGCCGAGCAGCGCGGCACCGACGACAACCTTTCCGTGCAGGTCCTGCAAATCAACGACGTCGAGAAGATGTCCTATTACCGCGGCGTGCCGATGTATCACGAGCACGGCGGACCCGACGACCCGTTACGAACTCCAGGCCGGGCAGACCCTGGACGACCGTTTCCTCATCACTGAGACCATAAGCCGCAGCGGCATGGCGACCATATTCAAGGCGACCGACCAGAAGACCAAGGAGACCGTGGCGGTAAAGGTGCCGTTCATGGAGTTTGAGAGCGACCCCGGCTTTTATGCGCGGTTCCAGCGAGAGGAAGAGATCGGGTGCCGCCTTGCACCATCCCTACATCCTGAAATTCATACCCGTGGAGGAGGGACAACGCAGCCGGCCGTACATCGTGACCGAGTACCTCCGCGGCTATACGCTCGCGCACCTGCTTACACAGCGTCCGCCCGATGCCCGAAAAGGACGCGGTCAAGCTTGCCGGCCGCATATGCGAGGCCTTGATCTTACATGCACGGGCACGGCGTCGTCCACCGCGACCTCAAGCCGCAGAACATCATGATCTGCTATGACGGCACTATACGGATCATGGACTTCGGCATAGCCAAGGCCGCGGAGGGCAGGCGGATCACGTTCACCGGCTTCACCCCGGCGGTGGGCACGCCCGACTACATGGCCCCCGAGCAGGTCAAGAGGGAAGCGCGGGGACGAGCGGACCGACATCTACAGCCTTGGCGCCATGCTCTATGAGATGGTGGTCGGCATGGCGCCGTTTGAGTGCGAGAACGAGAACCCGTTCGTGATCATGAACGCCCGCGTCACCGGCGACCCGGTCGCCCCGCGTAAACGCAACCCGAACGTCTCGCCGCAGGTCGAGGAGATAATACTCCACGCCATGGAACGGGAGCCGAGGAAACGTTACCCGTCGGCCGCGGCGATGAAGGCGGACCTGGACAATCCGGCGGCCGTGCAACTGACCGGAAGGTGCGACCGGCTGCAGAAGCCGTCACAGTGGAAGCACGGCAGGCAGAAAACGCTCTGGATTTTACTGGGCGTGTCGGCAGCTGTGATTATCCTCCTGCTTCTGATACTGTTGATCATCCACCGCGGGCCGGCGCATTAGATAAACAAAAACAAGAAAGAAAGGTACCAGTATGACATTAGTTGCATGGTTCATATTTATAGCCGCGGCCGTTTTGGAAGTAGGCGGCGATGCCGTCATCAGGAAGGGGCTTCGCGGAAGCATGGTCTGGTTCATAGTCTCCGGTTTCCTGATGCTGGGTTGCTACGGCGTGGTGGTTAATACGGTCAAGTGGGATTTCTCCAGGCTGCTGGGGGTCTACGTCGCCGTCTTTGCGGTGGTAAGCATCCTGGCGGGCCGTTTCGTGTTCAAGGAAACGATCCCGCTCACGACATGGATAGGCCTAGCCATCATCGTCGTTGGGGGCGCGGTGATACAGGTAGGTCAGAGTTAGGCAAAGTATGGCTCAGATACTACATCTTTAAGTTCTAAGTATTCCCGGCCGCCACGCATCCACTCCAAATGTTTTCCAGAATTGTAGCATCCAATACATTAAACAAATATTACTTCAGGTGTTATTTCGGTGAGGGCTTTGTGCAGCACAAAATAAGAAAGGCGGCCATCGCCGGAGACCTTTTGAGAAAGTCCTGCGAATACCGCCTATCTCGTATATTCAACATTGTGATTTAGTGGGATATTTTTGGTGCCGAAAGGGGGACTCGAACCCCCATGGGCTTGCGCCCACTAGACCCTGAACCTAGCGTGTCTACCAATTTCACCATTTCGGCATTCTGCTGAACCGTTAAATTACCATCAAAACCGTTTAGCTGTCAAGATGTTTCGGCTGAGAATACAAAAGGTTTAGCTAAAAAACTTGACCTTTATGTTTTTGTGCCATAATATGCTGCTTGCAATAACCATCACTAATAATAATAGGAATATTTATTTTGGAATGTATAAGAATACTAATTGTAGATGATGAGCCAGAAATCGGGCGCTTCATGAAGATGAAGCTAATGTCCGAGGCGCCGCATTTTAAAATAGTAATAAGAGGCGGAGGCCACGAATGCCTGGATTATCTGAAGAAAAACGAAGTCGATTGTATTTTGTCCGACTATCAGATGCCCGGTATGGACGGCATGGGGCTCCTGCTGAGTTGAAAGATATCGGATGCGGCATACCGTTCATATTCTTTACTGGTCAGGGTAATGAAGAGCTTGCAAGGGCGGTCGAGTCTTTGCCCATAGGGATAACCATTAGTGACCTTACAGGCAAGATCATCTACACAAATCCGGCCGATGCATGCATGCACGGTTATTCGGTTGACGAACTGATAGGGCGGGACGCCAAGGTCCTGGCCCCCCAGGGCATGTGGAAACAGCGCTCTTTCGACCAGATATACAGCTCCGGCGCCTGGAAACGTATTGCAACCAATGTCATGAAAAATGGAGAACTCTTCCCAGTGGTCCTTACCTCTATAGCCGTAAAAGACAGTGCCGGGACCCCTATAGGCGTCATCACAGCATGCGAGGCAGGGTAATAGGATATGGAGATGATAAGGGTTGTTATAGTTGACGATCAGGCCGAAGTTGCGACTTTCATGAAGATGAAGCTTCAGAAGGAAGCCCCCGGTTTCGAGATAAAGACGTTCGAGGCGGGCGTGGACTGCCTGGAACACCTGAGGAACGGGAAAACCGACTGCATACTCTCAGACTACCAGATGCCCATTATGAACGGGATGCAGCTCCTATCGTTTGTGAGGGGGATGGGTCTGGACATACCGTTTATATTCGTTACCGGCCAGGGAAATGAAGGGCTTCGCAAGGGAGGCGTTCAAGAACGGGGCCAGCGATTATTTTACCAAGGACATCAGCTTTGCGCATTTTACAAGGATAATAAACTCAATAGAGCAGGCCGTAAGGCAGCGGCGCCTTGAGGTGGAGAGAAAAAAGGCCGAGTCCGCCCTCCTGGAGGAAAAAAACAAGCTGGAGGCGGTCCTCGGCAGCATAGGGGAGGGCATCAGCATCCAGGACAGGGAACTCAACATCATATACGAGAACAAGGCGCTGACGAGATATAAAGGGTTCGCACCTAGGCGAAAAATGCTACGAGGTTTACGGCGAGGAGAGATCTGCGACGGATGCCCCGTGTTGGAGTCATTTGCGGACGGAGAAACCATACGCTGATAAAAAGCTTTGGAAACCCGGGAAAAAACTCTGGAGATCACTGCGTCCCCGGTAAGAAACTCCTCGGGGGAAATAATTGCCGGCGTCAAGGTGGTGGTCAGGGATATAACGCCGTGAGCAGGAGATCGCCGTGCGTAACATCGCTGCCGGCGAGGAGACGGGTGAGGGATTTTTCAATTCGCTGGAGTACCTGGCAAAAACCCTTGATGTGGATTTCCAGCGGGAAACTCGCAAAATTGATGTTATAAGCGTATTTGTAAAAGGGCGTTCGCGGATAGTTTCAGCTATAACCTGGACAATACGCCGTGCGAAAACGTCGTAGGCAAGGGGCTTGTTCTATCCCATAACGTCCAGACCTTTTCCCCGAAGATGAGATGCTTGTCCAGATGGGGGTTGAGAGCTACGTCGGGACGCCGCTGTTCGATTCCTCAAACCAGCCGTTGGGGATCCTCGTGGTACTTCACAGCCGTCCTCTCGTCAACGAGGAGCTGATCAAGTCCGTGCTCACCATCTTTGCGTCAAGGGCAGCCGGAGAGCTGGAACGGCTGAAGCTTGAGCGTCAGAGGGCGGCATCCTTGCGATGGTCACGCATGACCTGAAATCGCCGCTTGCCGCGGTAATCGGGGCGGCGGAGCTGATTGCGGAAGGCGGGAGAGGCGAGGATGAAGTCCGCGAGATCGCCCGCAGTATAATGAACAAGCGGAAAAACAATCAACAGGATGGTTGACTGCTTCCTTGCTATGTCGGAATTGGAGCGCAGTACGCCGCCCGCCGGGATCCCCATTCCCGCCCGCCTGACGGCTCTCATATCTCCACGAAATAGTTGTTCCACGCCTCGTCGATAATCTCCTTGTCCAGCCTCGGCGTCTTCTCCTTGTACCTGGATATGTCTATTATCTGGTCGATTATGTCCCTGGGGTGGCACGCGTTCATCTTTATCCCGGTTTTTTCGTAATGCTCGTCCAGAAGGTATTTTACGATATCCTCCCTGAACTCAAGCCCGTTGTTCTCGCAGATGCGCCTGAAGATCTCCACGTATTCGCTGCGTACCGGGTGGGTGATCTGTATCTTGTACCGGATCCTCCTCAGGAACGCCTCGTCGACAAGCTCCCTGGGCTCGATGTTCGTGGAGAAGATGACAAGCTCGTCGAAGGGCACCTCGAACTTTTTCCCGGTGTGCAGCGTCAGGAAGTCCGTCCTCCTCTCCAGCGGGACTATCCAGCGGTTGAGGAGTTCCCTCGGGCGCACCATCTGCCTGCCGAAATCGTCGATGATGAATACCCCGCCGTTGGCCTTTACCTGCACTGGGGCCTCGTAGTACTTTGACACGTCGTTGAAGTCAAGGTCCAGCATGCCCAGTGTAAGCTCGCCGCCGACCAGCACGACAGGCCTCTGGCATAACAGCCAGCGCTGGTCGAACTCGTTGCAGATGTCGCAGAAGCCGCTTTCGGCAACGATCACAGGCGCGCCTTCGGGGGCGGCCCTGTGGCTTATCGGGTCGTAGACGTTTATTATCTCATGGTCTACGCAGATGGCATACGGTATGTAGATCTCCTCCCCCATAAGGGAGCCGATCGTCTCGGCAATGACCGTCTTCCCGTTCCCGGGAGGGCCGTAGAGGAATATGGACTTGCCGGAGTTGACCGCAGGCCCTAGCTGGTCCATGAGCTGTTCGTTTATTACATACGGCGAGAATGCCTTCCGGACGCTCTCCTCGCTGATGAAGATGTTCTTTATCGTCTGGTATTCGAAGATGCCGGTGTATGCCTCAAGCGTCACCGGGGCCGGCCCGACGTAGCGGCTTGTATCAAGCTCTTCCATGGCCCGCTGCCTCCCGGCTGCGGTGATGGTAAAGGAATACGTGAAGCTCTGGTAGCCTGTGCCGCCCTTAACCTCGCAGAACTTGTCCTGCCTCAGGGCCTGTATGATGGTGTCAACGATGCCCACGGGGAGTTTGAGCCTCTCGGCAATGTTGAACATGCTGAAGGTGCCGAGATAAAGCATTATCTTGAGCGTCAGCGACGACAGGAATTCAAGCGAAAGCCCGGTTTCCTCGACGGTCTTAGGCATGGGCGGCTTGAAATGGAAGAACTCCTGCAGCCTCTCTATGGTTATAAAGTTAAGGCTGATCAGGTTGTGCCCAAGGCGTCCGCCATGCAGTTTCTGCCGCATCAGGGCTTTTTCGACCTGTTGGGTAGTGACAAACCCCTTTCTTACCAGTTTTTCTCCCAGAGTCTCTTCCATAAATATACTCCTAAGGTATTAGAACTATATTAAAGCCACCCCCGTGATTCACAGTTTCATTGACAGTTTGTAGGGTATTAGATATATTATAACCAGACAGATTAACTACATTTAATCAAAAATACATTTCTAATATATCACAGGAAAGGAGGAAGTGGGTTAAAAAGGGGGCGGTAGGGCTTTTTTTTTTACCGCATTGTAAAGAGGGCACGTCTTTTCCAAGGAGGTTGATAATGAACGAGCTATTCGGAAAGTTCTATGGTTTTTATCTGTTATCAAAGATAAAAGACAGCTTTAAAAGCGAAAAGGGGCAGACGCTCGTTGAATATGCCCTCATCCTGGTCCTGATATCCATAGTTGTCATTCTCATGCTGAGGGGCACAGGACAGAACGTCAACAACACCTTCAGCAAGGTCAACAGCGCGTTGCTATAGTCTATTGTCCGCCGGCGGGCCATCCCGCCGGCGGTACTGCTTTACTGTTATCTGCTCTGAAACTTGTGGGAGAGCCGGGATATGCGGGAACTGAAAAATACAAAAGGGCAGACGATGGTCGAGTTCGCCCTTATCATATCCCTTTTCCTCGCAATCCTTTTCGGCATAGTCGAATTCGGCCGAGCCTGGTACTATTCCAACCACCTTGGCAACTCGGTCAGGGCGGCGGCACGTTACGGGGCGGTGTTCGCCAATTCAAGCGTCATCAGTCCCAAGTATGACGTCAGCAGCATACAAACCCAGACGGAAACGTATGCGAATAACGAGATCATCGGATTCATGACTACCGCAACCGTGGGCGATGAACCGGGACAGTTCGGGTTACCGCCAGGGTTTTCCCAAATAACAGCACCAACTTTCGGACAGGCGGCCTGGCAAAGCAAGGCGATACACTGAAAGTTAGCGCAACATATCAATACCAGATACTTACAGGACATATTATTCCATTTTTCAGCGATACACATCCGATAACACGTTCTGCGTCAATGCCGATCGAATAAGAGGCGGGGTGCAGTTTGAATTTATCCGGAATCATAAAAAAAATAGCGAAGGACGAGCGGGGGCAGGCGCTGGTGGAGTTTGCACTCATATTCACCATGCTTGTTATCCTACTCTTCGGGATAGCCGAGTTCGGCCGCGGCTGGTACTATGCCAACGTCTTGAGCAACGGCGCAAGGGCAGGGGCGCGCTACGCCTCCCTGCAGCCGAAGCAGTACCGACTCAAACAAAGGGTACAGAGATTACACGTTGGGTGTGATGACCTCGGCAAGTATCGAACAGAGCAGACTTTTCGTGAACATATCCGTTTTCAGGACAGAACGGTAGCGGCTTCACAGTAAGCCGTTTGCGAACATCACTTCCGGCGATGCGGTCATGGTCATAGCAAGGTACAGGATGACAGCGGTTACAGGACACATAGTACCGTCCTTCGACGAAGAGAACTCAAAGACTATAGTACGGAAAGCCACGATGAGATATGAAGGCAACTGAAACTCGGATAAAGCGGTGTACTTAAAGGGAGGGTATTATGGCCAAGGCTAAAACCACTGCGGTTGCCATTACGGTGGCTGCGCTCGTGTTGGCGTCCATTGCGGCGTTTATGGTGTACAACTACCTGAGCACGAAGCAAAAGGAAACAGAGACCGCAAAAATGGGTGTGCAGCAGATAGTCGTCGCTGCCGAGGATATACCCTTCGGTACACGGATCCAGCCGACCCAGGTGAAGATGTCCGGATGGCCGAAGGAAGGCATCCCGGCAGGCTCCTTCACGGACGCAAAGGCGGCAGAGAGCAGGATCGCGATTACGGAAATCAAGGCCGGGTCGCCTATAATCGAGACCTCCCTGGCCCCGGCCACCAGCACGTCTGGGGTTTTGAGCTTCATAATACCCGAGGGGCACCGGGCGGTAACCGTAGCCGTCAACGAGGTCGTGGGGGTTGCGGGCTTCATCCTCCCCAACAGCACGGTGGACGTCGTGGCGACGGTGAACGCCCCGTACAGGACGGGCGCGGATAGCAGGGTAAGCAAGATAATACTCCAGAACATCAAGGTCCTGGCGGTCGGGCAGATACTCGAACAGAAGGACGGCAAGCCCGTATCCGTGCCGACCGTGACGCTGGACGTGTTGCCGGCGGATGCGGAAAAGCTGGCAATAGCAAGCGAGAACAAGGTCCAGCTCATCCTGAAGCACCTCGGTGACAAGGAAGTGGTAAAGACTTCGGGCGCGACGGTCTCCTCGCTGATGGGCGGACAAGCGCCTCCGAGTGCTGCCCACTCCGGCAAGAAAGCCGCACCGAGGCCGGCAGCCGCAAAACCGGTATCCCATGAAGCCCCGTATACGATAGACGTTATACAGGGAGACAAAAGGACGAGAGAAGAGTTCAAATAAGCAAGGGTCGCCAATCAGGTTTCTTATATAGCTTCGAGGAGGCAACAATGAAAAATGGTCATTCTAATGCGCGGCCCGGAAGCCTGTCCTTTGTAATCCCGGCCATACTTATCATGGTGGCGTTTCTGCTCTGCACAAGCGCACAGGCCGCCGTAGTACCCATTGACATCTCGGTGGGCAAGTCCGCGATACACACCATAACAGGGGCTGATACAAAATACAAAACGGTCATCATCTCCGACCCGGCGATTGCCGATGCCGTGATAGTCAACCCCAAGGCGCTGAGGATAAGGGGTAAGAAGGCCGGCTCGACAGACATGATCATCTATTACAACGACGGCAAGAAGGATACCTTCGACCTCAACGTGAACGTGGACATAAGCCTCGTCGAGCTACGCATCAAGGAACTGGCGCCGAATGACAATATACAGGTGCAGGGCCTCAAGAATGTCGTGATCGTGAAAGGCACCGTCTCCAGCAAGGAGAAATACGACCACATCAACGACCTCCTGAAGTCCATCGGCACGAACATCACCAGCAAGGAGCTGGTGTACCTGCAGGGCGGCATCGTAAAAGAGGTGGACAACACCGGTAGCGCCGACGACACGGGTATCAAGGTCATCAACATGCTGGAAGTCATCGACGTGCCACAGGTGCTCCTCCAGATATCCATCGCCTCCGTTGACAGGAAGGCCGTCCGCGACCTGGGCATCAACTGGGCATACGCATCGGAAAAGGCCATCGGCGTGTTCTCCGGCGTGGGTGGCGCTACGTCTGGTGCCGCTGTCATAAGCAGCGCGCTCGCCCTGACGTCGAACGGCAGCACCTCGCCCGTCACGTCCACCGGCGGCCCGCAGCTCGGTGTGCTGGACGTCCGCAACAATACCGCATACCTCCTTAAGGCCCTGGCCAGCAAGGGGCTGGCCAAGATGCTTGCGGAGCCGAACCTTATAGTGAAGAGCGGCGAGCAGGGCCGTTTCAAGGCGGGCGGCAGTTTCCCGTACCCGACGGTCCAGTCCATATCCGGCGGCACCGGGACGAGTTCCTCGGCAATCAGCGTCACCTTCCAGGACTTCGGCGTTATCATGGATTTCAAGCCGGTAGTCAGGGATTCCGGCATAATACAGCTTAACCTTGTGCACGGGGAAGTCAGCTCGCTCGACTTTGCGAACGGCGTGTCCATCGGCGGTACCCAGGTGCCTCTTATAATATCCGACACCCTGAACACGTCCGTCGACCTCAGGGACGGCGAGGCCTTCGTGGTTGCAGGTCTGATGCAGGACGACTGGGCCAAGAAGCTGGACAAGCTGCCCATCCTCGGCGACATCCCAATCCTGGGTGCGTTCTTCCGGGACCAGCACATGCAGAAAGAGGAACGCGAGCTCGTGTTCTTCATAACTCCGAAGATAGTAAAGGCTACGGCCCCCGGAGCCAAGACCGAACTTCCGGGCGCAAACGAGCCTTCTGCGGCGCAGAAGGAAGACCAGAAGTGGATCCCCCTCATGCCGAACGAAAGGTCGATAGATCCGGAGAAGGTTGGTAGGTAGGGCCCGGACATAGACCGGAGGAGCGTATGTATCGCAAAGCGATAAACAACGAAAAAGGCGTAGCGTTAATCCTTATAGCAGTTGCCATAGTCGTACTGTTCGGCTTTGGCGCGCTCGCGATCGACGTGGGCCATCTCTATAACGTCAAGAACCAGCTACAGGCGGCGGCGGATGCCGCCGCTCTGGCTGGGGCGGCTGAGATGTCCGGAGCTAACCTGGAGGATATGGCTACCAACGCATATAACGGAGCCTTCAGGCTTGGCATGCGCAACTATGCCGACGTCGCGGCTCAGGACACGGCCAACGCCCCTGCGGGGAGGCCGATCCCGGTATGGCTGAATGGTCCGAATACAGGCAATGATCCAAACGGGGATGTTGTGCTTGGTGTATGGTCCGGTAACACCTTTACTGTTTCCAGCGACACAGCCCAGATCAACGCGGTAAAGGTTGTCGCAAGAAGGACCAGCGACGTTCCATCCTCGGCACAGCCAAAGGTAAACAACTGGTTTGCGAAGGTGTTTTCCCTTCTGGGCGCAAGGTTCGACTTAAGCTCCATTCAGGCGACTGCGATTGCGGCGAAAGGGGGCAATGTGCCTTTGGTCCCTATTGCGGTAAACGAGTATTGGGAAGAGGGCTCAGGCGGGCCTAACCTTTATGGCCAGGTATATCCCAAGAGTTTTATGAGGGCTAAAAATATTGACGGTGTTACTAATGGGTTGGCTGGAACGATCCATAATATATTTGCGGTACTTGGAGCAGACGCAGGCTCAAACCAGCCAGGTTTGGACCAGAATGGGTTTGTTAGCGTCCTCTACAGGAATGAATACCACGACCCGAAATCAAACTTTTGGTATAACACGCCCACAACGTCCGGAACCTGTTCCGCATGTCCCATGGCTAAGGGCCCAGACGTTGGAAACAGTTTAAATAATAACAAATGGAACCAGGCTCTCGACTGGGGTTACCTGTTTGCTGGCATACCGTCAAACGTAATTCCACCTAATGCGGTGGTGGAGGCTTTACGCGTGCCAGCAAGTACGTACCCTGCGAATAACTATACTAACCCGGTTAACGACCCATCTAATTGCCCATTTGCTACAGTGCCGTATTATAAAGGGAGCGGCAACGATATATCCGTGGAAAAATATGACTATAACGGTAGTATGATCAGTTTCCTGGAAAAATGGCCGAAGGGGTCGAGGCTGCTTGTCATGGTCTACGATGGAACCCACGCAAATACCGATAAGAATCAGGCGGACGCTGTAACAGTCATTGGCTACGGCGTTATCGAGATAGACGGATATGACCAGAACTGGAATGGAACCAGAGCTTTGGACGCAGGAGGCATAGGTACTGGTAGTCATGGGAATACTGCATACGGCCATGCCGTACCACATAACGTGCCATCTGGTGACGACGGCGTGGTAGATTCAACGGACCCCTATATTTTGCAGCCGTCCAAACTTACACCGTCATTAGGGATACCAGATTGCGCGTTTGTCACCCGTATACTGCAAATTCAACAAAGTTTGAGCGTAACCGGCAAGCCGCGCCTCGTTGGCCCAGGTGGCAACCAGCACATCGGTATGGCGCCGCAGCAGAACAATTAAAATAACCTGAAAGAGACGGAATAGAAATACAATGGCAAAATTCTCAGTAGTTATAATAGACACGGATGCAGCCTCAAGGAGAAACCTTGAGAACATGATAAAGGGCTTGGACAACGCGTACCTTTCCGGGGCTGCGCCCGACCTGAATACCGGGTATGAGATGGCTCTCAGGATCTCGCCCAACATGGTCATCATCGGGCTCGACTCCAACCAGGAGCAGGCGCTGGGGACGATCGGGAAGATAGTCAAGCACCTGCCGCACGTGTGCGTTCTGGCTTCTTCGAGGGACACGTCCTCCGAGAACATACTGAACACGATAAGGCAGGGCGCCACGGACTTCCTGCCGATGCCTGTGAGGGAGGCGGACCTGGCGGGTTCGATAAAGAGGAACACGCGCATGATGCTGAACGCAAAGAGCGTCTCCGCCGCCACCGACAAGGGCAGCATCATAACCTGCTTCTCGCCCAAAGGCGGCATGGGGAACACCACCGTAGCTGCAAACCTCGCGGTATGCCTCCACCAGGTCACCGACAAAGAGGTGGTCCTTGTGGACCTGGACCTGGAATGCGGCGATCTGTCGATGTTCCTGAACCTGCATACGAAATACACCTTCTCGGACGTCACGGAGAACCTGGGCAACATAGACAGTATCTTCCTCCAGGGGGTGCTGGCAAAACACGCTTCGGGGATCTACCTGCTGTCAGAGCCCGAGAAGGTGGAGCAAGCGGCGGCCATCACGGCAGGGCAGGTGCACGAGGTGCTGAGCGTGCTGAAGACGATGTTCCCCTACGTAGTAGTCGATACGGAGATCGGCTACGGCGACAGGAACCTCGCCGTGTTCGACAGCTCGGACATCGTATTCCTGACCGGGGTACTCGAGCCTGCCCGGCGCTTAAGAACATGCAGAAGGCGCTGGACGTGTTCGAGAGGATAGGCTTCGACGGCAACAAGATAAAACTGCTGATAAACAGGTACGTAAAGAAGGGCGACATATCACTGGAGGATGCCGAGAGGACGCTCAACTACAAGGTGTTCAAGAGCATCCCGAACGACTTTATAAACGTCATGATGTCAATAAATCGCGGGCAGCCGCTTGCCACGCTGGTTCCCGGGGCCGAGGTCAGCCGGGCCTTCAAGGAACTCGCGGCCAGCACGCGTGACCTGGCTGTTAGCTTGTCCGGCAAGGCCGGACACGCAATAGGATAGACGGAGGATTATGGACAGGATAACTTCATTCAGAGACAGGTTGATGGGAAAATCGAACGGTGAGGACCTTGCCTCGGAGACGACACCTGCATCCGTGGCCCTGGCCAAGGAAAAAAACAAAGACGACTCGTACCAGGAACTCAAGACCAGGATTCACCGCAGGCTGATAGAAAGGCTCGACCTTTCGAACATTGAGACCATAGCAAAGGGCCAGCTCCGGAACGAGATCGGGATGATACTGGCGGACATCATAAACAAGGAAAACGTCCCGCTTAGCCAGCCGGAACGCGAAAGGCTGATCCAGGACGTGCAGCACGAGACCTTCGGGCTCGGGCCGCTTGAGCCGCTGCTCGCCGACCAGGATATCGCCGACATACTGGTGAACGGCTCGCAGAGCGTATACGTCGAGAAAAACGGCAAACTGCACAAGGTTGACGTGGTCTTCAAGGACGACGCCCACCTGCTCCAGATAATAGACCGCATCGTGTCGAAGGTCGGGCGCAGGATAGACGAGTCGTCGCCGATGGTGGACGCGCGCCTCCCGGACGGCTCGCGCGTTAACGCGATCATACCGCCGCTTGCCATAGACGGGCCGATGCTGTCCATACGCAGGTTCGGCGTAGACCCGTTGAAGATGGAAGACATATTGAAATTTGACGCCCTTACGCCGAACATGGCGACGGTCCTCCAGGGTGCGGTCAAGGCAAGGCTGAACATCCTTATCTCAGGCGGCACCGGCGCCGGCAAGACCACACTTTTGAACATCCTCTCCGAGTACATCCCGAACGACGAAAGGATAATCACGGTAGAGGACTCCGCCGAACTCCAGATGAAACAGGAACACGTGGTAAGGCTTGAGACCCGGCCCCCGAACATCGAAGGCACCGGGGCCGTGAACCAGAGGGAGCTTGTGAGGAACTGCCTCAGGATGCGCCCGGACCGCATAATAGTGGGCGAGGTCAGGGGCGGCGAGGCGCTGGACATGCTCCAGGCCATGAACACTGGACACGACGGTTCGCTCTCCACCATACACGCAAACTCTCCGCGAGACGCGCTGGCAAGGCTTGAGACCATGGTGCTCATGGCAGGCATGGACCTTCCTGAGCGCGCCATAAGGGAACAGATGTCATCGGCCGTCAATATCGTCATACAGCTCTCAAGGATGTCGGACGGCACAAGGAAGATAATAAGGCTTTCCGAGATCTCCGGGATGGAGGGCAATATAATAGTTATGCAGGACATCTTCACCTACAACAAGCAGGGCGTTGCGGCGGACGGCAGGGTGATAGGCACATTCACGGCAACCGGGGTGCGTCCGAAGTTCGCCGACAAGCTCATGATATCCGGCATTGAGCTGCCCATGGACATATTCGACAAATAGGTCGGGGGAATATAATATGGAAATCCTGCTTATAACGCTTGTGATATTCCTTCTTGTGGCACTTCTGGTCATGGGCGTCTACTATGGCTTGACCGCTTCCAGAGAGACTACCAGGAGCGAGGTCAGAAGGCGGCTCGAGGCCATAGTGCTGAGGAGGCCGGAAGACGATGTTATGCCCAACCTTTTGAAACAGGACATCCTCAGCGAGATACCGATGTTCAACAGGGTCTTGTACAGGATTGCCCTTGCAAGGCGCGCGGAGGCCTTTTTAGACCAGGCCGACGTGAAGCTGCGCGTCGGGGTGTTCTTCCTCATCCTGTCCGTGCTGTTCGTACTGGGGCTTTTGTTGGGGATCTTGTTCCACAGGGGCATACTGTTCGGGCTGGCCCTCTCCCTCATATTCACTGCCATACCGTTCATCTACCTCTTTAACAGGAGGACAAAAAGGCTCGCCAAGTTCACCATGCAGTTCCCGGATGCGCTCGATATGATAGCCCGCTCCCTGAGGGCCGGGCATTCTTTCACGAGCGCGATGCAGGTCGTATACCAGGAGATGCCGGACCCGGTGTCCAAGGTATTCCACATTGCCTATGACGAGCAGAACCTGGGGCTCTCCCTTCCTGAATCGCTCGACAACATGACCAGGAGGATCAACAGCCTCGACCTGAGTTTTTTCGTCACGGCAGTTAACATCCAGCGCGAGACCGGCGGTAACCTGGCGGAGATCTTTGAGAAGATAGGCACCACCATCCGAGAGAGGTTCAAAATACTTGGACAGGTCAAGATATATACTGCCCAGGGGAAGCTATCAGGCTATATCCTTACCGCGATCCCGTTGTTTCTGGCTTTTACTATCTGGGTCATAAGCCCGGATTACATCGACGTGCTTTTCAAGACGACCGTCGGTATGTACATGGTAGCTATTGCTATTGCATTACAGATTATAGGGTTCTTCATCATAAAGAAGATAATTAACATAAGGATCTAGGTAACGGAGGCGTTATGTCCACCCTGCTTATAGCTACACTGCTTACCTTCATTGTGGTGGGCGCTCTTGTACTGTTTCTCTTGAAGACGTTTATCATGCCCAAAAGCATAATAGACGTGCGGCTCGAGGAACTCAGGAGGTCGAAGTCGGAGCCTGCGCATGAAGTTCAGATCGACGCAGCAAGCAAAGAAAGTTCCAAATTGGCGAAGACCGTGGCTTCGGTCAGCGAGACCCTGCCGATCTCATCGCAGACGCAGAACCAGTACAAGCTTAAACTTATCCAGGCGGGATACAGAAATTCGGGCGCTTTCGGGGTTTTCTTCGGGTCGAAGGTTATATTATCGGCTGGCCTGTTCATCTTGTTGCTGGGGATTTCGCTTTCGCTCAAATATGAATTCAATATTGCAATGGCCCTTGGCATACTGGGGTTCATCGGGGGGTTGCTGCTGCCGAACGTATGGCTTAACTCCAAACTGAGGACCAGGCAGACCGAGATATTCCATTCGCTACCCGACGTCCTGGACTTGATGACAGTGTGCGTGGAGGCCGGGCTTGGCCTCGATTCCGCAATCATAAAGATAAGCGAGGAGAAGCAGTTCTCGAAGCAGATCCTGGCCGACGAGTTCAAGATCGTGAGCCGCGAGATAAGGGCAGGCAAACCCAGGGTGGAGGCCATGAGAGACCTTGGTGAGCGGACCGGCGTTGATGACATAAAGTCGTTGGTCGCACTGCTTATCCAGACGGACAAACTAGGCGCTAGCCTGGCTCGTTCCCTCAGGGTGCATTCGGACTCGCTTAGGACCAAGAGGCGCCAGATAGCCGAGGAGGCGGCGGCAAAGACCTCGGTCAAGCTTATTTTCCCGCTTGCCTTCTGCATATTCCCGGCTCTGTTCGTAGTATTGCTAGGCCCAGCGGCAATTAAGATATATGACACGCTGCTGGCACACTGATGGAGTTTTCTACAACCTGAGAGGAGGTCGGCTATGTCCAATTTTGAGCTTTTTGTATTATGCCTGATTCTGGTTGGAAACGTGGAACTTGCGCTTATTATAGCTAAGCTTGGGCAGAAAAAATAACCGGTGTCAGTTGTAGGGCCGCCTCAAAAATAACGGAATGAGGCGGCCCTTTCTTTGTTTTAAGAGGCAAGCTTGAAGATAACAAACACGACGAAAGGCAGGACCGTTGCAGAGCGGGCGAGTCTTGCAGAGAAGACGCTGGATAGGATGAAGGGCCTACTTGGCCGTGACTCGCTCCCGGAAGGGGAAGGGCTGGTAATAAAACCATGTACCTCTATCCATACGTTTTGGATGCGGTTTGCCATTGATGCAGTTTTTTTCGACAGGAAAATGAGGGTTGTTTCGGTTTATAATGGGCTGAAACCGTTCAGGGCATCTTCGTGGCACCCATTTGCGGCGGGCGTCATCGAGGTCCCTTCGGGTACTGCCCGCAAAGTCGGCATCGAAGCCGGCGACCAGCTGTCATTTGAAGGCTGGGTCAGTTGATTTGCAGTATGGTAATTCTATGCGTAACCTGAGTACGACGTTAATCCTTGCCATCGCAGTAATCGCAACGCGCCTCCCGTTTACGTCCAAATACCTCTTTAACATGGACTCAGTCCAGTTTGCGCTGGCAACTGGAAAGTTCGACGTTGCGCTACATCAGCCGCAGCCGCCGGGGTACTTCCTGTACGTAATGATGGGCAGGTTTTTTCTCCTGTTCACCAAGGATGAGAATACCGCGTTCGTAGCGATAAGTATTTTATTCAGCGTCTTGACAGTTATTGGAGTTTATTATCTGGCGAAAGAAGTATTCGACAAGGAAAGCGCGGTTGCCGCGGCGGCTATCGCCATAACGTCTCCGGTCTTCTGGCTCCACGGAGAAGTAGCGCTTTCATACGCGCCTGAGGCGTTCATGAGCGTGTTGTTCGCGCTTCTTTGCTTCAGGATGCAAAAAGGTGAAAGCAGGCTTTACTGGGCAGCAGCCGTGGCGCTTGCAGTCGCCGGCGGGATAAGGCAGAACACGATGGTGTTCCTATTACCTTTGTGGCTTTATTCAATGAGGGGGCTGGGGCTTAAAAGGGTGATGGTGAGCCTTGCAATATTCGGAATAACCCTTGCGGCGTGGTTTGTACCCATGCTGCATATGACCGGCGGGTACGAAAGATACAGCGCGGCCCTGAGAGCCCATTGGCTCGACGCAAACTGGAGGGGCATACACCTTAACTGGATAGCCTACAACGGGCGGTACATGGCCATGTTTTTGCTTTTTGGGCTTGGTGCAGCAATTGTGCCGCTTACTGCCGCGGTATACTTTTGGCTGAGGGGTTTTCTCAAGGAAACAGGGCCTTCATACGCGGTCTTCTTCATTGCTTGGATGATGCCTGCGTTATTGTTCCATCTTATAATATTTACACACCCTGCCGTGCCGGGCCACAGCCTTATTTACATGGTCGGTATTTTTATACTTGCCGGACGGGCACTCACGGCCCTCTCATTTGTAACCGGCGAGACACCGCTAGAAAAGCGCGGCATATTGATAAAGGCTACCCTGTACCCTTTATTGGCAGCCAATGCCGCATTGTTCCTGCTTATCCCGACACAATATTCTTATAAAGCGATCAAGAGCCACGACCTGTTGGTTTCAGAATACGTGGATGCAGTAAGGCACAATTTTTCACCAAATGACACCGAGATTGTCGGATGTGACAGGTTCATCCTTAGCTACAGACATGCCATGTACTATCTTCCGGAGTTCAGGCTGCATGACACCAAAGTGCTGTCAGGGCCCGGAGGGCCGCATGTACTCTGCGGGACGGGACGCATGACCTCGATGGAAAAGAATATCTCCTTCAAGCCGGGGACGAGGCATTTTATAGATTTCCTCAATTACGACAAAACGGATCTGGCCGGTATGCCGCCAGGTGCAAGGTTCATAAGCCTCCCGGATAATAATATCCTGGTCTATTACGAAAGTGTAGACTCCCTTCGAAGGGTGGATAGGATAGCCCCGTTCCTCAGGAATGATAAGCCGCTACGTTGTAAAGGGTAAAAAGGAATTAAATGTATGCGTAACCTGAGTACGACGTTAATCCTTGCCATCGCAGTAATCGCGACGCGCCTCCCGTTTACGTCCAAATACCTATTTAACATGGACTCCGTCCAGTTTGCGCTGGCGACCGGAAAGTTCGATGTTGCGCTACATCAGCCTCATCCGCCGGGATATTTCCTGTACGTGATGCTGGGCAGGTTTTTTCTACTGTTCACCAAAGACGAGAATACGGCGTTCGTAGCGATAAGCATCTTATTCAGCGTCCTTGCCGTATTGGCCGTCTACCACCTGGCAAAAGTGATATTCGACACACCAACCGCGGTTGCTGCTGCGGCTATAGCCATAACGTCGCCGGTCTTCTGGTTCCACGGAGAGGTGGCTCTTTCATATGCGCCGGAAGCATGTATGAGCGTGCTGTTTGCGCTTCTTTGCTTCAGGATGCAAAAAGGCGAAAGCGGGCTGTACTGGGCGGCTGCCATAGCGCTCGCGGTTTCCGGCGGGATACGGCAGAACACGATGGTATTCCTGTTACCTTTGTGGCTTTATTCCATGAGGGGGCTGGGGCTGAGGAGGATGATAGCGAGCTTTGTAATATTCGGTATTGCCCTTGCGGCGTGGTTTATACCAATGCTGCATATGACCGGCGGGTACGAAAGGTACAACGCGGCCCTGAAGGCTATATGGCTGGATTCAAACTGGAGGGGTATACACCTTAACTGGATAGCCTATAACGGGCGGTACATGTTTCTCTTTATGATGGGCGGGCTCGGCGCTGCGGCCACCCCTATAGTGGCATGGGCGTATTTTCGGATGAAAGGGGCCGTTAAAGGCGGCAAATCCGATGCCGCTCCGTTTTTTGTGTTCTGGTTGTTGCCCGCGTTCCTTTTCCACCTGCTGATTTTTACGCACCATGCAATACCGGGCTACAGCCTGATATATATGGTCGGTCTGTTCATACTTGCCGGGCGGGCGCTCACGGTCATCTCCTTTGCAAAAACTGAAACGCCCCCAGATAAGCGCGGTTATTTGATGAAGGCCACCCTGTACCCGTTATTGGTGGGCAATACCGCGTTGTTCCTTTTTGTGCCGACGCAGTTTTCGTATGGAGCGGTGAAAGGCCATGACCTTATGGTTGCTGAATACGTGGATGTTGTAAAACAAAATTTTTCGCCGACTGACACTGAAATCATCGGGAGCAACAGGTTTTTCCTGAGTTACCGGCATGCCATGTACTACCTCCCTGAATTCAGGGCGCATGACACCACCGTATTGTCGGGGCCGGGAGGGCCGCATATACTATGTGGGACGGGACGCATCACATCGATGGAAAAAGATATCTCCTTCCAGCCGGGGACGAGGCGTTTAATTGACTTTGCCAACTATAGCAAATCGGAGATTTCAGGCATGCCGTCCGGCGCGAAGTTCATAAGCCTTCCGGACGATTGTTTCCTGGTCTATTATGAAAGCTTAGACGGACTTCGGAAGGTGGACAGGATAGCCCCGCTCCTCAGAAATGATAAGGTGTCCGTGGCCAGGCATGACAGGAATTAAATATATGCGTAACCTGAGCAGGCCATTACTTCTTGCACTGGCAGTAGTTGTGACGCGTCTCCCTTTTACGTCCAAATATCTTTTTAACATGGACTCTGTCCAGTTTGCGCTGGGTACCGGAAAATTTGACGTTGCGCTGCATCAGCCTCATCCGCCGGGGTATTTCCTGTACGTGATGTTGGGCCGGTTATTCCTCAATTTTACCGGCGACGAAAATACCGCGTTTGTCGCTATAAGCATAATTTCCAGTTCAATGGCCGTAGTTGCGGTTTATATGTTGGCCAATGAATTGTATAATGTTGAAACGGGGATCGCGGCGTCGGCTATCGCTATAACCTCGCCGCTTTTCTGGCTGAACGGAGAGGTAGCCCTCTCCTACATGCCGGAGGCGTTAATGAGCGCCTTATTCGCCTACATCTGCCTGAGGATGATGAGGGGAGAGGGCGGGCTTTATTGGGTCGCTGCGGTTACACTCGCCGTCGCAGGCGGGATACGGCAGAACACAATGGTTTTTTTGTTCCCGCTGTGGGTTTATTCGATGAGGGGGCTGAGTCTCAGGAGGGTGGCAGCGAGCTTTGCAATATTCGGAGCGGCCCTTGCGGCGTGGTTTATACCCATGCTGCATATGACTGGCGGATACGATAGATACCGCGAAGCCCTGATGGCCCACTGGCTGTCTGCTGCCAGCCATGACATAAACCTGGAGTGGATAAGTTACAATGGCCATTATATGTCAGTCTTTCTGTTCTGGGGGCTGGGAGTCTCTGTTGCACTTCTTGCAGCAGCTGCATACTTCAGGGTTAGGAAACTTTTAAAATGGCCGGAGACGGAAACTATAATATTTCTGTCATTTTGGCTGTTGCCTTCAATACTTTTTCACCTGATAATTTTCACGGCCTCGATCGTCCCTGGATACAGCCTGATATATCTGGTAGGACTTTTCGTAATATCGGGCAGGGCAATGATTGCCATACCCGAGGTGCTCCCGCATATTACTCCGGCGGTAGCCCGCCGGCTAAAGGTTGTAGTTCTGTCTCTTGTCATAGTAGTTAATGCGCTCATATTCCTGATCGATGAACGCGTCATGGGATTACAAATGATTAAAGACCACGACAGATTGGTTTCCACGTATATCGATGCGGTCAGGCGCAATTTTTCGCCGGCCGATACAGAGATTATCGGCAGCAGCAGATACTATTTGAATTTCAGGCACGCGATGTATTACTTTCCGGAGTACCGGGTACATGACACCAGCGTCATTTCCGCGCCCGGTGGCCCACATATATTCCGTGGGGAAGGCAGGATGACCGAGGTTGAGAAAAAAATAACCTTCTTGCCGGGGACAAGGCACTTTATCGACTTTGTGAACTACTCAAGGGCGGATATGCACGGCATGCCCGAAGAAGCCAGGAAAATATATTTGCCCGGAGATAATGTTCTGGTTTATTATGACGATGTAGACGCGCTCCAAAAGGTCGGGAGGGTCGCACCGCTTCTCGGCAAAGGGGATCTTTAAGTGTCCAAAAAGGGCAAAATTAAAAAACGGATAAAAAGGGGAGAAAATTTTAACGAAGGGCCGTACTGGTCCTTGTTCCTCTTGGGCTCGCTCTGCGCACACGTCTTTTTCTTTGCTATATCATACGGCCCTCTGCTTTCTTTTATCACGGGGTTGCAAAGGCCCGAGCCTGTGGAGGCGGTTTTGACGTACGTCACCTTGGAGAAGCTTAAGGCAAGGTTTGCGGACGCGGACAAACCCGCGAAAGCCGATATGTCTGCTGTCAATGCCGCATACGCTAACAGGGCCGAGCCTGCGGCAGGTACGCAGCCGGTAACATCAACCATTGGCGAGGAAGATACCGCACAGTCCAATGGGAATGAAACGGCTGAGCGCCCTGCAGAAGAAATCAATGGCGCTGTTTCCCGTCCTTTCGCGGACCCAGGAAAAGAAGAGGGGATAACATTCATAAGGGGTGATGCATTGACCGTCGAAGAAGACGGTGAGAAACAAAACTTAACGGAAGCTAAAGAGAAAAGCCATACACTGGCCAGACATGTTCCGGTTGACTAGCGTGCGATTCAAGTCATATTCCACCGTTAAAGATGAAGCCGTCTTCAGGCACAACACGACAATGGCCGTGTTAGAGACCGCCGGGCCGTCTGTCCCAAGGCCGGATATCGGATTGAAGGTGTTTTCTTCCACATCAACCGGGGAAGGCGCGGCAGCGTTGGCCCAAACGGTAAAGGAAACAGTGGCACCAGGTAAATCACCACTTTCAGTATCGGCTGCCCCTATCCGACAGGAAGACCATATTGTAGCTAAAACGTCTTTTGCCCCTGTTTCCGGTGGCACATCTGAGCCATCCGGTCCGTCTTTTGAGGATTTGTCGCAAAAAAAGCCAGCCCTTCCTGGCAGGGTCTTTGCCGCTGAGTTAAACCATGCTGAACCAGCAAAGGCCAAGGCCATTAATAGCGCCAAAGACGAAGTCTCTAGTCAGAAGCCTCCGGCAATCAGGCTGACCAGTCCCGCAGCTGGGCACTCGGACAAGAAAGTGGTGGCAGTAAAAGGTAAGGTATCCGGATACGGTATAGTCTCAGTGGTACTGACCCTTGGCGGAAGGCAAAGAGAGTTGCTTGTGAGGGATGGAGAGTTTGAATCTGAAATCTCGCTCGATGAAGGAAGGAACCTGATACGTGTGGACACGGCTGATGCAACTGGTGTGACGGCTGCGGATATGGTGGAGGTGGTGTACGCCACGCCAGTCGATCCGGCCAAAACTCGGATGGACCTGGTAGTGAGGATCGAACACAACGCAGCCGGAGCCGTCCTGTCCACACAACGCAAATGGGCGCCGCACCCGCTTGCCAAGGGTATGGCGCAAACGGCTGCCCCGGAGTTCAAGGAAGACGGCGGGGCCAAAGGAGGCACGGTGTCGGTATTGAAGGCCTTGCCGGGCATCTATACGATAGGCGTCGGATATGATACGACCGCCTCCGGGCCTGCAGAGGTAACCTTCGATGTCACCGTCTTCGGTTATGACCCCGCACGCAGGAAAAACCGTAAGATAGGGCCAGTAAGGCTAGAGGGTAAAGGTTTCTTTCCAGCAGTGCGACTGCTATTGCCGGAAGGAGTTTTCTGGGAGGAAGATGGCTGGTTTTCCGGAGTTATGGAAAGCGGGCACATAACAACCAAGTACAAAATGCCTGAGGGGATAGTGTGGAAAGAGCGGGATTAAAAAGATTCCTGATGCCGTCGATCGGCGACGTGCTGTTTGTGAGCATATTCCTGCGCGTGCTTTTCCTGGGCGGTACGCTCTTGAACGACGGGGACACCGGCTGGCACCTGGTGGCAGGCGAGTATATACTAAAGACACTTTCAATACCGCACACGGAGACGTATTCTCATACTGTACCGGGGATCGACTGGATATCGCACGAGTGGCTGTCGGAGGTGTTATTTGCATTGGTACACAGGGCTGGGCGGGCTGAACGCAGTTGTCGTTTTCTCGGCGTCCATTATAGCCTTTACTTTCTGGCTGGCCTACAGGTTAATGCAGGAAAGGGGCATAAACCCGCTTACAGCAGCCTTGTTTACCGTATTCGCTGCATCCGTGTCGGCAGGCAGCATGCTTGCAAGGCCGCATATAATCTCATATCCGCTGATGCTGTTGTTCTTCTGGATACTCGAAGACTACCAGCGTGGCCTGAAGGATAGGCTGTACCTGTTGCCGCTGCTCACCTGTCCTATGGGCAAACCTGCATGCGGCGTTTTTTCTCGGCCTGGTATTTGTCTCACTCTATGCATTCGGGAACCTGGTCTACTGGTATATAGGGGAATCAAAAACTGAGACTGCAAAAATGGCGCGTCGGCTTTTCATTGTCCTGGCTGCGTGTATGCTGGCCGCGCTTTTGAACCCCCACGGCCTGTCCATCTTTTCATTTCCGTTCAAGCTGATTGGGCAGGAGGACATAGTCGGTAATATTCAGGAATGGGCCTCTCCGAATTTCCATAATGAGAAACTATTCGAGGCTATGCTGCTCGGGGTGTTGGCAATACTGGTATTGTTGCGCAAGGGACCGGACCTGATTGAAGGCGTGGTGCTGGTCATGATGGCGCATCTGGCGCTCTCGTCCCTGCGCTTCATCCCTATGTTCGCGATAATAGTTGCGCCAATTGCTGCTGGCAAGCTGGGAGAGGTGCCGGGCAGGTTTATAATGCATCCAGGGTACGGGCCTCTGGAAAGGATACGTGCCAGGTTGTCAGCGCTTTCGGATATGGAACTGAGTCTCAGGGGACATATCATGCCGGTTGCAGCGGTTGCCGCTGCTGTGGCCATCGCACTTAACGGCGGGTATGTGCGCGGATCCAGGATAATGGATTACCGCTTCAGCGCAGAAAGGTTCCCGGTAAAGGCATTCGAATATGCGGCCAGTAAAGGGATAAAAGGCAGGATGTTCAATAGCGACGGTTGGGGCGGCTACATTTTATATAAGGGTTACCCTGAATATAGGGTTTTTATCGACGGACGTTTCGAGACCTACGGCCCCAAGATGATGAAAGAGTACCTGACCGTCTCTAAGGCGCAGGTCGGGTGCATGGATATACTGGACAAATACAAGGTCGACTGGGTGATATTCGACTCGGGGTCGCAGCTTTGCAGGCTGCTGGAGGCGAAAGGCTGGGAAAAGGTATATTCCGATTCGACAGCCGAGATATTGTTAAGGCGGAAGAGCCTATGAGGCCGTTGGGACAGAAGAGAAGCATTGTCGACTGGATCTTCCCGTCGGTATCAGATTTGATATTTCTGTGTCTTTTTTTCTGGTCGTTGAGATACGGGGTACAGTTCCTTGCGGACGGTGATACAGGCTGGCATATAATAACCGGTAAGGGTATCCTGGACACCCTCTCTGTACCCTTTTCCGACCCGTACTCTTACACCATGCCGCATACGCCATGGACATCACACGAGTGGCTGGCCGAAATAATATTCGCGTTCATTCCACAGGATTGCCGGGCTTAACGGGGTGGTGGCCTTGACGGCTTCCATAGTAGCGTTCACGTCTTTCATGCTGTACAGGTATCTGATTAAGAGGGGGGTGGGCGTTTTTACCGCAGTTATATTTGACGGTAATAGCCGCCCTGGCATCGTCGCTCCACTGGCTGGCGAGGCCGCATATCTTCTCTATGCCCCTAACACTTGCCACGTTTATTGTCCTTGATGGATATCACAGGGAGGGCAAGGGCAGGCTGTGGCTTCTGCCGCTTTTTACCCTCGTATGGGTAAACCTGCACGGCGGCTACATACTGGGCCTTATAATGGCCATCGTCTACGCTGGCGGCAACCTGTTCTCGTGGGTTGTTTCGGGCAGGGTCGACAAGGCATCTGGAAAAAGGGCGAAGGCATTCTCGCTTGTCGTACTATTTATGTTACTCGCGACATTCGTAAACCCGCACGGCCCGGCCATACTCTACTTCCCGTTCCACCTGGTCGGGCGCGCATACATAATGGACAACATACAAGAATGGCTTTCTCCCGATTTTCACACGGACAAGGTATTCGAGTTCATGTTCCTTCTGTATGCCGCTATCATAATTATCTCAAAAAAGAGGGTGGACATGATAGAGGGGGCGCTACTCCTGCTCCTCACACACATGTCCCTTTACTCCGCCAGGTATATACCGCTGCTGGCGCTCGTGGCAACACCGATTGTCGCACCGAGGTCTTCCGATGTGTTTATGGGGATGGCAGAGCGGTTACCTGAGGAAGGCCCGATAAGCAGGGTCAGCAGGTTGCTTGCGAAAAAGTCTGGTGAAATGGCCATGTTTGAACACAGGTTCCGGACGCACCTTTGGGTCTACGCCTCGCTTGCAGCTTGTTTTGTCATAGCTTTAAATGGCGGCATGGCGTTCGGCAGGCAATTGATGGACTACAGGCACGACAAGAAAATCTTTCCGGTCGACGCGTTCGAGTTTGCCGTGAAAAACGGGATAAACGGGAGGATGTTCAACAACGACGGTTGGGGCGGATATATCATCTACCGGGGATACCCGGCATACAAGGTGTTCTTCGACGGGCGCTCCGACATGTACGGCGTGACGTTTTTAAAAGAGTACGTGAAGGTCGCCAGGGCCGAAAAGGGCTTCGAGGGAGTCCTTGACAAATACGGGGTGGACTGGGTGATATTCAGCGCCAATACCCCGCTCTGCCAGCTCCTTGAGGCAAGCGGAGTCTGGCATCTGGTATACGCCGACAAGACGGCCGATATCCTGCTCAAGAATTCCCCGCAAAACAAGGGCCTGATAAAAAAATATAATAACGTGAAGTTCGTGCCGAAAGGCGACAAGGAATAGCAGTCAATAAAGAGTGATTGAAAAGGGTCCGAAAGGGCCCTTTTCAATCATTGCGACTCACGACATGAACGATGCTACGCGCTGGCCGTCTTCTGCCCCTTGGTCTTCTCGGTTTGATTTGCAATGAGGTCTTTTATAGTCTCCTCGCCGAAGTACTCCGGCAACGGCGGAATCAATCTTTTGCACCACATCTTCAGCCTGCGGTAAGCCTCTTGACTGTGTCCCGCCTTCGCCCTCGAACCGCGCGGCTGATTTTATGACGTCCCTGACCAGGATCTTATCGATTGCCTTTGCCGGAAGATAGGATTTGACCTCGTCTCCGGTCTCGACGACCAGCCCGTCTTTTATAAGCTTCCCCAAAACTGTCTGAATGGTGCCGGCCGGGGCTCCCAGACTACCGGAAATGGAACTCAAGGTGGGCAATTTCCCTCCCTGTGCGTGGGCCTCGGCAATTATAAACATGACCGAAATGCCAAGCCGCTCAGTCTCGCGCCCAGTGAGCGATGCCTTGCCTAGTGCAGCCTTGGGGTACTGAGTGTAGAATGACACGGCTGCCCCCAGGAGGAAGATGAGCCAGCTCAGGTAGATCCAGATCATAAACACGATCAGTATGGCGAAACCCGAGTATACCGCGGAGTAGTTGGTGGAGTTGACCACAAAGGTTGTAAAGGCCCAGCCCGATACCTCCCATATTACTCCGGCGAAAACTCCTCCTGCAAGCGCCGAGGTGAACTTTACCCGGGTGCTTGGCATCAAGGCGTAGATGAAGGTGAAGGCTGCGCATGTCGTGAGGTACGGGATCAGGTGGCCGAGCCAGACGAGTACCGTGCCCAGCATACCGAAGGAAAGCACGTCTTTCACGACCGTATTGCTTTTAATTG
>CAWJRJ010000023.1:0-8425 GCA_963845245.1 Nitrospirota bacterium | reverse complement strand
AATGCTTACCATTTATTTTTCTAGATGTAATTATTAATGGCGGGTAAACTTCTGGACATTATCTGCAAATCATAAACAAAGGGCTTCTAAAAGAAGGTTGCGAACCTTTAAGCGGCAGTTGCCCTGCATTTCATGTATATAACTTTGCAAGGATACATAAGACAATCAGGGTAACTCCGGCAATGGAAGCGTGGGTATCTGATCATGTTTGGAGCTTAGAGGAAATAGCGGGGCTGTTAGATTAGTCTAATTCTTTTTGGAAAATAAATATCGAGTAATCACAAGAACAACACCAAACACTTCCGCCAATGTACCGCTCATGTATATTTTTAGATAGGCAGGGTCGTTATATTGAAGGCAACTCTTACCTACCATAAAGAAAATAACATTCATTACAGCTAATTGGACTATTAGTATCCAAATAAACCACTTTGCGTATCTCTTTTTGAGTTCGGTGTTGGCTATTTTATCATCAAGTTCTGCTTTTTTGTCCTCAAGGTCTGCCTGCTGGAAAGGGTCTAACGAACCTTTAGATTCAGCTTGTGGCGATTGCAGCGACTCGCGTACCTTTGAGAGATAATCAGCGAGAATAGTTGAAGCGAATTGAGGTTTATCGGGCATTATGCTGCCAGACTGAGATTTTTCAGGCGGAAGTTCATGGCATCATCTGAAACACCAAAATACTGAGCCATCAAAAAAGGCGGGGTTTGGTCTTTAGCTAACCGCTTAACTTCATCTTCGGGCATTAAAAGAGAAGCAGCGAATTGATTGGCAAAAATTTCTTCGGGCTTCACTCCCATCCCGGCGGTTTCACCCCGAAGATCTATGTACTCATATTCCTCTTGACCCCTATCCATACGATACACATAATGCCCAAGTTCATGGGCGCAACTAAAGCGTTGTCGGTTTTTGCTGTCCGAATTGCTAATAACAATAGTAGGGTCTTGGTTTTTGTTTTTGATAATCGCGCCGGATACTTCTTCGGGCAAATTTGTCTCGACGACTTTTAAGCCTAGTTTGCCAGCAATCCAAACAGGGTCAACAGGAAATGGGCGGTCTTTTCCAAAACGAAACAAGCACTCTGTTGGCTGCTTCTGTAGCACTTATTGGAGCAGTAGCGACGGTACTCATGTTTGAATAATGCACCATCTAAAGGGTTTTGTCAATCTCAATTGCAGGGGGAGCTTTACCAAATTAGTTCGGCTTTACTTGGGTAAGTATACTGTACATCTGTACATATGTCAAGCCTTATAGTATCATGTCGGTCAATAGTAGAATTTTAGTAAAGCATTTCCTGAAAGTGCTTTCAAAACTCCGAGAGGTGAGACCTTAACCTCTTAAATCCAAACTGACGCACTACCGTTGATATTACGGATGCTGCAACGACTCCGCTATCGGCACGAGGCGCATGAGGTCCGCCTGCGGGACGACCGAGTGCCAGTGGCCGGTGACCTTCGCAATACCTATAACGCCGAGGAAGATGACTGAAAGCACGATAGGATACACCCAGCCAGGAATAGAGTAGCGGCGGCCCGGGGTGGAATAGGTTATCGCGTCCTTAGGACAGACTGAGAGACATGTCAGGCAGGAGGTACATTCAGGAGATGCGACCCGCGTCCTTCCCTCCACCGGCAGATATGCCGGGCAGTTGCGCGTGCATTTCTTGCAATGCACGCATTTGCCGTCGTCGCGCGTTATCTCGAATGGCGACACCATCGCGACAATCCCTAGAAGCGCGCCGTACGGGCAGAGGTATCGGCACCAGAAGTTGCGGATAATCATCGAGAGCACTGCAAGTATTATAAGTACCGTAGCGGCGGTGCTTGAGATCTCGGTGAAGAACCTCAGCATCTTGACGTCCGCCACCTTCCAGTAGTCGCCGTCGAGGAAGTTGTGCAGCCCCGCGACATCCATCGTAATAACGATGGCCCAGAAGAAGAATATGAATACGATGTACTTGAGGGAACGAAGCGGGTAGTCTACCCATTTAGGTGGCTGGAAGTTCCTTTTGAATATCTTCTTCCACGGCCATGAGAGCCGCTCGGATATGAAATTGACCGGACATATCCAGCCGCAGAAGCCCTTTTTGAGGACTGCCGAGACCGCAATAGCGCCGATGAAGATGAACAGGCCCGCCTGGTGGTAGGGGTGTATGCTGCCAGTGACCAGCCAGTACTTCAGGCTTGTCAGCGCGCCAATGGGCAGGAAGCCCTCGACGCCGTCCGGGTGCGGCACAAATGCGGTCTTCCCTCCGGTGTCATAGTACTGGCTGAACTGCCAGAACCGGAAACCCATGTATAACAGGAAGACCAGGAAACCCGTCTGGAACCAAAGCCTGTATTTTCTTACCTTGCCCTGCATGTCACACCTTCTTTGATACTTAAGTACTTTAACTTATAGCACAACCCGGCAACTAAAACTATGACGAATGTCATCCATTAAAAATATTGACTTTGTATTTTCAATCAATTACTTTATTCACTTAAAAAGGAGGAGTACATGAAGAACTTGAGAAAGCTTGTAGTATCCATCGTCCTGTTATTACCTTTAGTCGGGTGCGCGTTCGGCACAGATTACGTAAAGATCAACAAATACGCACCCGTAGAATCGAGTGACAAAGGCAAAGGCGTTGTCGTCTACGTTGCCAAAATGGAGGACAACCGCCCCCAGCCCGAATACCTTGGACAAAAGGCGGGCGGGTATATCGCCCTTGAGAAAGGTCTGAACCTGTCCGATATACTAACGCGCAACGTTGTGTCCTCACTTGAGAACGCCGGATACACCGTAAAATACGGCGAGGGTTCCATCCCTGAAGGCCAGCCCGTACTGCATCCCTCGCTCGAAGAACTGTGGACTACCTTTGTCCAGGGGTTCTGGACTGTCGACGCAAATACAAAAGCGAGGATGGATTTTGAACTGACTGAAGGCGACCGCACACTCTGGAAGAAGAAAATCGGGAAGGGCCATACCGAGAGCGCAGTTGCAGCACCTCCCGGCCTCTTTGAAGATTCGCTGAACGCCGCCCTCTCGGATGTAATGAAAGAGCTTGAGTCCGGTGTATCGTCCGATGAGTTCAAAAACGCCGTACTTAAAGGCACCTTACTTTCACAACCCAAATAACCAAAAGGCCCCCGGATTTCCGGGGGCCTTTTTTATTTCTACGCCGTCTGCTCTATCGCCCGCACAGGGCAGGCAGGCACGCAGGCGAGGCAGAGGATGCATTTGTCCTCCACGTAGCCGAGCGTCCAGTCACGGTCGAATTCGAGCGCCCCTGTCGGGCATACCGCGGTGCATGCCCCGCAGTCCACGCAGGAGTTCTTGTCCACATCGAGCCCGGTGGCAAGCGGCTCGACAAGCACCTGCTGCTCCTTCAGCCACTTGATGCCCTGCTCCACGTTCTGCTCAAGGCCGGAGAGCACCAGCGACATCCTGCCCTCCTCGGCGGTGATCTTCGCCTGGAGTATGTTTATCACAAGGTCGAAATCCTTTACCAGATGGTATGTCACAGGCTGGTCCAACTGCCAGCGCTGGAATGTTAGCGAAACTCTCTGTTCTGACATAAATCCCCCCTCCTATGACGACATCGCTTCGCCCTTGGGCGGAACGATATTAAGTGGTTTGAACCCGTGGTCGGTCGGCAGCGGCCGCACCGGCGCGGTCAGGGTGAACTCGCCCTTCGTTATCCAGCCCTTCAGGACGTCCGCAATCTCCCTCGCGCGCTTCAGCGAGCTGAGCGGCGCGGTCGGTATCTCCTTGCCGTTCACGGTTATGCTGCCGCCCCGGAGTTGCTCATAGGAGAACCTGCCGAAGGTCGGCTTTGCGCGGTTCTCCACGCTGTAGTCGAACGTGGTGGCGAATATCTGGTCGTTGCCGATGCAGACGTACTCGGCCATCTCCTCGTCGAGCACCGGGATGGGTATCCCCACACCCACAAACATGGATATGCCGTACTTGTAGTAGTATGCCCCGCGTATGTACCGTGTTGACATCTGCTTCATGTCGCCGATGAGCGACAGCGTCCCGGATGGGGCCATAGGCTCACCGTTCTCGCCACGCACCTGCTTGGGGTTATGCTGTGTCCCTTCCCATGCGACGAACCCCTGTGCGCCGCCCATGAATATCTTCGTACCGATCCCGATAGTGCGGTAGTTGGGGTCGTTCAAAAGAGGCGACAGCTCGCCCGACGTGGAATAGGTCGCGTTGCCCATGTTCGGCAGCAGTATGCCCATGTAGGTGTTGAGCGTCCGGTCGGAGCTGTTCAGGGCGATGTTATAGTTCTGGTATGCGTTACGCGGGTTGAACAGGAACGCCTGGTTAAGCGATTCGAGCGTTATCTCGGTCTCTATCTCGCGCCTGCGGGTAGCAGTCCGTCCCGTAGGATGTCGCACGCAGCGTGACGGGCTTTCCGGCAATCAGGTCCTCTATGACATGCGCTCCGCCGTAGTCGAACCCGACCTTATCCGATAGCTCCGTCGCGCCGACATATGCGTCCACCGCCGCAAGACCCCCGAATACCGGCACGTCGTTCAGCCAGACCTTCTGCATCTTTATCGGCGGGTCGGAATGCCCGAAGTTCAGGAACGCCCCGGACGAGCACATGGGCCCGAAGGTCCCGGTCGTGACCACGTCCACATGCTCCGCGACATGCTTTACGCCCTTCTCGCGTCCGAGCGCGACGACCTCTTCCGCCGTAAGGACGACCGCCTTTCCCGAGCGTATCTTCTCGTTAATCTCCTCGTATGTCTTCAATTACTCCTCCTGCATGATAAAGAACTGTATTTTTAGGTAACACCCCTATGAAGTCTCCCCTTAAGCCAAGGGGGATGAAGGGGGTTATGACAAGTTTTCCTGGGGGCCGCACATTGGCCCCACTCGACGCATTATACATAACATGAGACCACCCCCTTAACTAAATCCAGAGAAACAGCAATCGTTTCTCCGCTTGATTAAATAAAAAAACCCCGTCTGGAAAAACAGATGGGGGAATAGCGTCGTTACGACTCTTCCCCTTATCTCACAGGAGCTTTCTCCTGTTGGATTTGGCACCTTGGCATTTAAGGCCAGGTTGCCGGGCTTCGTAGGGCCAGTCCCTCCGCCAGCTCTGGATAAGGTTGTTGGAATAAAAACTATCAAAAGCGACAAGACTTGTCAAGTATTTTTTAAAAACCGGAGCTATTATAACAAAAGCACATTATACTTAAAGGATGGAATGCAGCTTTGGACAAAGAGGGGTTAATGGATAAATCCGGCATCACGGGGCTTACGGAAGCGGAGGCGACAAAGCGGCTTAAGGACGAGGGCTACAACGAACTCCCCTCCTCCAAGCGGCGAAGCGTCTTTGCCATCGCGTTCGAGATTGTCCGCGAGCCGATGTTCCTGCTGCTGGTGGTCGGCGGTGTGCTCTACCTTGCCCTGGGCGAGGTGCAGGATGCGCTTATGCTGCTGTTCTTCGTCTTCTTCGTGATGGGCATCACTTTCTATCAGGAAAGAAAGACCGAGCGCGCCTTGGAGGCGCTGCGCGACCTGTCCAGTCCGCGTGCCCTGGTCATAAGGGACAGCCAGGAAAAAAGGATCGCCGGACGCGAAGTAGTACGGGACGACATCCTGGTTGTAAAGGAGGGTGACCGCGTGCCTGCCGATGCGGTTATCCTTTCCAGCATCAACCTGATGGTCGACGAATCCCTCCTTACCGGGGAATCCGCTCCAGTAAGAAAAGCCGACGGAGGTTCAGCCGCGGGCATGGGCCGCCCCGGGGGCGACGACCTGCCATTCATTTATTCCAGCACGCTGGTGGTGCAGGGCCACGGCATTGCGCGCGTCATCTCTATTGGCAGCAACACGGAGATAGGCAAGATAGGCAAGGTCCTGCAGACTGTCCAGCCGGAGGACACGCTCCTTCAAAAACAAACCAGCAACCTTGTGCGCCAGCTTGCCGTAGTAGGGTTATCGCTATGCGGCATTGTGGTAGTCGTCTACGGACTGACGCGCGGCAACTGGATCGACGGTTTTCTGGCCGGCATCACGCTTGCCATGGCAGTGCTTCCGGAAGAGTTCCCCGTTGTGCTCACCATATTCCTTGCGCTGGGCGCGTGGCGCATCTCGCAAAAACAGGTACTCACCCGCCGGGTGGCGGCAATTGAGACTCTCGGTTCGGCCACGGTGCTTTGTGTCGACAAGACAGGCACGCTGACGCTCAACCAGATGTCGGTCCGCAAGATCTTCGCGGGCGGTAAGTTCCTGGAGGTCGACGGGCAGCGCAGAAACATTCCCGGAGACCTTCCACGAATTGATCGAGTATGGGATACTCGCCAGCCAGCACGACCCGTTCGACCCTATGGAAAAGGCGATACTACAGCTTGGCATCAGATATCTTGCACAGACCGAGCACATGCACAAGGACTGGGAACTGGCGCACGAGTATCCTCTCTCCAAGAAACTTCTGGCCCTCTCGCACGTGTGGAAATCCCCGAACGGAACGGACTACGTCATCGCAGCAAAAGGCGCGCCCGAGGCGGTCGCCGACCTCTGCCACTTTAATGAGGAACAGCTTCGTGAACTGCTAAGAAATATAGATGCCATGACAAGCGAAGGCTTAAGGGTGCTGGGTGTCGCAAGGTCGCGTTTCCAGATTGCGGCCCTGCCCGGCGAGCAGCACGACTTCGATTTTGAGTTCGTTGGCCTGGTCGGGCTTTCCGACCCTGTACGCCCCGGAGTAGCAGATTCTATACAAAGGTGTTATACGGCAGGCATCCGTGTGATAATGATCACTGGCGACTACCCTGGCACCGCACAAAACATCGCGCGCCAGATCGGCCTGATACCCGCGGAAGGGGTTTTAACCGGCCCGGAACTGGACGGCATGGGAGACCCGGAGTTACAAGAGAGGATAAAGGCGGTAAACATCTTCGCAAGGGTCGTGCCCGAGCAAAAGCTGCGGCTGGTCAACGCGCTGAAGGCGACCGGCGAGATAGTGGCGATGACCGGGGACGGGGTGAACGATGCCCCTGCCCTGAAATCTGCGCACATCGGCATCGGAATGGGTGGGCGTGGCACCGACGTTGCCCGCGAGTCCTCAGCCCTTGTCCTGCTCAACGACGATTTCTCCTCTATTGTCCAGGCAGTGAGGCTTGGCCGCAGGATATTCGACAACATAAGAAAGGCGATGTCCTATATCCTTGCCATACACGTGCCCATCGCGGGCATGACGCTCCTGCCAGTGCTCTTCAAATGGCCGCTGGTCTTCATGCCAGTCCATATAGTCTTCCTGGAGCTTATAATCGACCCTGCCTGCTCCATAGTCTTCGAGGCTGAACATGAAGAAGCCGACGTGATGGACCGTCCGCCCCGCAACCCTAAAGAGCCTCTGTTCGGCAAGCGGTCCGTGATGTTCGGGCTGCTCCAGGGCGCCAGCGTATTGATTATAGTCCTGGCCGTATTCAGCACCGCGAAATACCTGGGACGCGGCGAACCGGAGGCGCGCGCCCTGGCCTTCACAACCCTCATCTTCGCAAACCTCGGTCTTATCTTCACAAACCGGTCATGGTCCCGCACAATATTCGCCACACTGCGCACACCGAACAGTGCGTTGTGGTGGGTAAGCGGAGGCTCGCTCGTATTCCTCGGTTTCGCGCTGAATAACAGTTTCCTGCGCGGCCTGTTCCACTTCGCCGAGCTACATCCCGACGACCTGGCCATATGCTTCGGTGCCGGTATTATCAGCATCGCGTGGTTCGAACTTATGAAGCTGACAAACAAAAGACACCGCGCAGGCTAACCAGCCCGGCAGCTACTCCTGCTTGTCCGGATGCACGAATTTCTTTATATCCTCCTCGGTCTTCTTCTCTGCCTCCTTGGCATATTCAAAGCTCTTTTTCGTGTGGTCTTTTAAATAGGCATCGTATCTTTTGGTCTGTTCGCGAAGCGACGACTGCATCTTGCGCAGTTGTTCGAGGGCCGCCTTGTTCGCTTTTTTGGTCTCCTTTGCAGTCTCGGAGGCCCCCTTCTTGCTCATGGCCTCTATCTTCTTGTTCCTTTCCTCGATGGAGGCGTACGTCTTCTTCTGGAACTCCTTCCATTCCGCGGCCCTCTGTTCGTTCAGCTTTGAGAACCTGCTCTTTGCTGACTCGAAATCATTTTTCGTCTCATCGTAAAGCGCTTTTATCTCATTGTCCGCCAAGGCCGCCAATGGGCCGACCAACAGCAAGAAAATCATCAGCATCCAGATCTTTTTCATGGTTCAGCGCTCCTTTCTGTTAATAATCATCCTTCACTGACGGATTATATCAAAATATTGCCATTACTACCAGCCCGGCAAGCATCACCGCACCGCCGAGGAAGCGTACGCTGATGTTTCGCTCCCTGAACATGAAGTAGCCGAAGCCTATCGAGAACAGCAGGCTCGTACGCTTGACGGCGATCATGTAGC
>CAWJRJ010000022.1:0-73310 GCA_963845245.1 Nitrospirota bacterium | reverse complement strand
GATGGGTGTCGATCAATGGTCTTATCAACTCCATTCGAAGACACCGAACCAGTTCCCTCTTAAAATGCTCGAAGTAACCTGGCGGGACACAGGTGATGATTGGGATGAGCGCGACGGGAAGAACTTTGCTTTTATATGCGGATTTTTAAGCCACATGGCGACAGACCAGATTATACATCCCGTGGTCAATTCAATTGCAGGCCCGTATTACAAGGGCGGCGAACACAGGAAGGTCCATATGGAGTGCGAGGTCTACCAGGACATCATCCTTTACAATAAGATGACAGGGAAAGACCTGATGGGTGAGAGCCCGAACGAGTGGTGCGACCTGAACCCGAATATTGGGCAGAACACCGAAGACTGGTTCAGGTACATGATCCAAAAGGCCTTTGTCGAGGCCCATGCTGTTTGCCCGACCGAAGACGACATTGAAGGCTGGGTAGACGGAGTCCTGACAACCTTACGGGGCATTAATAATTTCGGGCCATATTTAAAAGCATCCAATGACTATAATAAGACTAGTGAAGCAGGCGAGAAATACGGTAAATATTTCTCTGGAGTTCTCTATGAAAGCCGCTGTTACCTAAAAGCAATCGAGTTGACGAAGGTATACATTAGTGCGGCTTTCATGGTTTATAATACCGAAAACGGCAAATGGAACGACGATGAACGGAAGAAATTTTTAGGTGTTGTAAGAGATGCCGACTTAAGTGCGCCCCTTGAAGGAAATATATTAGAGGTGGCACAAGCCAACCTTGCAGAATGGAAAAAAGCTAGAGGGGTATAAAGACCAGCGCAAACCGCCGCAAGATTAACCCCTTCCTTGCAGTCAAGATTGCAAGGGTACTTTCATAACCCCCTTCATCCCCCTTATCTTAAGGGGGAGAGAATCTCCAAAATACGCACCGAAAATGGAGGTGTTTTTGCGGGAATTTTGCGGGAAATGGCCGAAAAATGCGCGAATTTTGAACATGAGTTTTGGGGTTAAATATCTTTTAGAATCAGAGGCTTATGCGATACAGGGCTTATTGACAGGAATAACTGAATTCACGGTAAGGCCCTATAAACAAAAAGAAGTACAATTGTTCCACGTGGAACAATTTATATTTGTACGGAAAAAGGCAAAAATGAAAAGTCGGATCCCTCCGCTACGGTCGGGATGACAGCAAGGCAAAGCCCCGCTTCTACGCCGCCTTCTTTCGCGCCTGATATGTCCCCGGGACCGTGCGGAACGAGATGCTCAGGCGGTTCCAGGTATTTATCACCGCGACTGCTAGCGTCAGGTCTATTAATTCCTTTTCGGTAAACTCGCGCCTGCACTGCTCATACACGTCGTCCGGCACGTGCCCGTTTGTTATCAGGGTGACGGCCTCTGTCCAGGCCAGGGCCGCCTTTTCGCGCTCGGTGTAAAAGGGTGTCTCCCTCCATGCGTCAAGCTCATACAGGCGCTGCTCGCTTTCGCCACGCGCCCTTGCATCCTTGGTGTGCATGTCGATGCAGTAGGCGCAGCCGTTGATCTGCGACGCCCTTAGCCTTACCAGGTCGAGCAGGGACTCTTCAAGCCCGCAGTTGTCCACGTATTTTTGCAGGTCGAGCACGGCCTTGACCGCACCGGGCGCTGCTTTTTCGACTCTAATCCGCGCTTCCATGTCATCCTCCTACTACAATGCTTATACATATCTAAAGTGTAATTTGCAGTAGAAGGGCTGTCAAACCATCCTCATCAACAAAAATTTTCTATTTTTTGTAACCAAACAACCTCGCACGGCGTCTTCATAAATAAGAGGCCAGTTTTAATAAATTAAAATACTCTCGCGAAAAGGGAACAACCAGGATGGAAGACAGGGATTTGTGCAAGAGATACCGGGACAGGCTGGTCCTTTATCATTACTGCGAGTTGGAGCCTGCGGAGGAGGCCAGCGTCAGGGAGCACCTCTCTTCCTGTAGGGCATGTAGCGCTGAACTGGAGGAGCTTGTCAAGGGCCTGCAGGCTGTGATTTTCGTGCTGAAAGAGGGCGACGGGATAGAGACCGAGAAGATAGCGGCATTGTTCGGTATCAGCGTGGGGGCAGTAACCTCCCATCTGGTAAGGGCTGTCGAGGCCTTGAAGAAAAATATGCCGGAGTATATCAGTGCTTCACGGTAAAAATCGACATATATGGCATGGGCTTGAAAGGAGGGGTGAGGCTGATAGAACATTGAATTGATTTCGCATGGTTTACCAGTTGCGACATGGAAGAAAAGAAGTTTGATTATTAACGAAAAACAGAATCGAGGTTTAAAATGAAAAAGCTTACTATTTTTATGCTGTCTCTCCTTTTTGCGTTCGCAGTGCCGGTAATATCGATGGCGCATGAGGCGGGTAACCCGATGGAAGAGGGCATGCACTCCTGCAACAAGCATATGATGCAAGGCAGGGACATGGACGGCAAGCGCGGTGAGTTCGGCAAGATGGGCATGGCCAGGATGTTCAAGCTGCCGTGGTTCTACCTTGCGCAAAAGGATGACCTGAAACTCAGCGACGAGCAGGTTGCAACGCTTAAAGAAGATATCCTTTGACCTCAAGAAGGACATGATAACCAAGGGCGCGGACGTAAAGGTGAAAAGGCTTGAACTCAAAGAACTGCTCTCCAAGCCGGACTATAAGCTAGAGGACGCGACCGCGAAACTGAAAGAAGTCTCGGATGCGCGCCTCGCGCTCGTAACGGACCTGCTGCAGTACTCAGTTAAGTCGCGTGACGTCCTTGACTGCCGACCAGCTTAAAAACGTGAAGGATATCCGCAGGCATGGATGTGACGGCAAATCCTGCGGCAAAGGGATGAAGGAGCATATGCACGGTAAAGATAAAAAGAAGTAAACCCGCGTAAAAATCACGCCTGCAATGGACGCCCCATGAGTCACGGCCTTTAGGTTTAAATCTAATGGCCGTGACTCCGTCAATATTCTCTTCGATGAGCCAGCTTAATTCATGAAATCGGCGTAAGTGAGCCTGTCGGCCACGGCCTTGTCTTTCTGGAAACCCTTCAGCCTTCTGCCTTCTTTAATCAGGTTGGCATATAGCCCAGCGCCCCGCACGTCGCCCATGAACACGGCCCCGGCCAGGACGTCTCCCCTGAAGGCCAGCATCCTGTACAACCGGCTCCCGCTGCCGGATACTATGTCGGACCCGTTTTGTGATACCTCTCCGACCGAGACCAGCGGCACGCCCGCGACCTCTGTGGCATTTCTGACAGAGAGAAAGCCGGGATACTTAAGGCTGTCCCCCGACATGTTGAGCCCGGCGATGCGGCCCATCTCCGCGGCGTTGCTCCAGAGGGCCGAGACGGCGGTCTTGCCTGTCTGCACGTCCCTGAACTCGGACACGTCGCCCGCGGCGTAAATATCCGGCAGTGAGGATTCTAGCAGCTCGTTGACGACCAAGCCTGTCCTTATGTCCGCGCTTGTGTCTTTCAGGAAGGATATATTAGGCTTTGTGCCGACCGCGCAGACCACGAAATCAGCATCGACCGTCTTGCCGGAAACGGTGGTCACGCCTTTTACCCTGCCGCCTACACGGACTATCCCGGATACCGCATCACCCGTCATCAGGATGATCCCGGACGCCTGGAGGGCCGCGGTGATAATGTTCGCGCCTTCATAGTCCAGCCTGGGCTGAAGGATGGCGGGCATCACCTCGATTACCGTAACCTTGACCCCGGCATGGCCAAGCGCTTCCGCAGCCTTTACCCCGACAAACCCTCCGCCTATAACCACTGCGCTTTTTGCGGAGGGAAGCGCCTCCCGTATCTTTTTTGCATCTTCGGCGGTCCTGAGGGTAAACACGCCATCCCCTGTTGCGCCGAGCGTATCTAGTTCTCTTGCGCTCGCTCCGGTGGCAACCAAAAGTTTTGAATAAGCCAGCGAGCGGCTGCCTGATAGCATTACATTGCCAGCCTTGACATCCACAGACGAGACGGCCCACTTGATAAACTCAAGGCCGTACGCCTTCTCCACGTCTTCGGCCCAGGCCAGGTCTCCCATGCACTTTTCGCCGCTTATCAGCTTCGGTATCATCGGGCGGTAATAGGGCGCCCCTTCGTCCGTTATGACGGATATCTGTGCGGAGGCGTCGTTTTGCCTTATGGCCCTGGCCGCGCTTATGCCCGCAATCCCGCCGCCTATGATAACATACGCCATTAGTGCCTCCTTAGGCCGGGGAGCCGGTTTCAGCCGCCGCTACCCGCATCCGTTTATTGTCCGCCAGGTCCTCCGCCTCGATCAGCATGAGCGCCTTCGTAGGGCACGAGGCTACGCATGCCGGCACCTCCAGTTTGTTGCAGCGGTCGCACTTTACCGCCAGGTGCTTTGTACTGTCCTGCGAGACGACCCCGAAGGGGCACGCCATTATGCAGCTCCAGCAGCCGATACAGCGCTCTTTGTGCCTGAGGACGAACCCTCTGTCGTCCCTGTAAAGGCAGCCGCTGACGCATGCGCTCACACATGGCGCCTCTTCGCAGTGCCTGCACATTACGGGGAGCTTGACGCTTTCACCCTGCTCGACGTAAAGCCTCTTTTTAGGTTGTGGCTGTTCCATCAACGCGCCGAACAACGTTTTGGATTCGGAATGCGCCACGGCGCAGTTTATCTCGCAAGTCCTGCATCCGGTGCACCTTGCGGGGTCCACGAATACCTGTTTCATTTTGGGCCTCCTTATGCCGAAAGGCCCAGGCCCTTGCGCCTGTCGCCTATGACCTCAAGCAGCGCCGCCGCCGCCTTCACGGGGTCGGTCTCCACGATGAAATATCCGCCCACAAGGTCTTTAGCCGTCTTCGTCAATACTTCGGTGACTAGCTTGCTCCCGATGACCGGCGGTACGACGCCCAGGTGGGTCGGCAGGCCGAGCGCGACGGCCCACGTCCCGATGGCGATGGCCTTCTCCGTTACCGGCTCGGGGGCGGAAGCCACCACAGGAAGTTTGTCGAGATCGACGCCCAGCTTGTTTGCAATGGCCACGGCCACGTCTACGGCGCGCGAGTTGTCCACACACGAGCCCATGTGTAGGACCGGCGGGAGCGGGGCATTAAGCCCGACGGCGTTGCCTATAGCTGTGAGGACCGCCTTCAGCCCGTCGCCTGCGTATTGTTCCGTCGCGGCCGGGGTCATGAAGCCGTGCCTCGCATAGGCGCCCGAGGCGCAGCCGGTGGAAAGTATCAGCACGTTATTTTTGAGCAGGATCTTTATCATCTCGACGTAATTTTTATCCTGCGCGACCTTGACGGTGTTGCAGCCCGCGAACAGGCATACGCCCTTGATGTTGCCTGCGACTATGTTATCCACGAGGGGCTTGAGCGGGTCGTCTTTGTCGACCATCGAAAGCGCGGAGATTATGGCCTCAGTGGAGAAACCGACAAGTGCATCAGAGGATATGTCAGGTATGTTCACCCTCGCCTTGTCCCTCTTCTTATAGGCCGCGATGGAGGTCTTTATTATCCCACGCGCGTCCTCCCTCGCGTTTTCCTCCGTGAAGTTTATAGCCTCCGCGCCCGGTATTTTCGCGGTTGGCATGGTGGTTATGAGCTTTGTATGGAAGCACTCGGCCGTGGTGGCCAGTGCCGGCATTATACACTGGTAGTCGACGACCATAGCGTCGAGCGCGCCGGTGAGTATCGGAGTCTCCTGGGAAACTGAGCTGGTGGCAAGGGGTATCTTGTGGCGCATCATGACTTCGTTGCCGGTGCAGCAAACTCCCACGACGTTTATGCCGCCGCTCGCCCCTGCCGCCTTCGCCATCTCGTTCAAGTCCTTGTCGTCCGCCACCTGGGCTATCATGTCCGAAAGTAGCGGGTTGTGGCCGTGGAGCGCAATGTTTACGGAATCCTCCCTGATGACGCCCAGGTTGCTCCTTGTGAGCACGGGGGAGGGTGTTCCGAACAGTATGTCGGCAATGTCCGTGGCAAGATGGCAGGCGGAGTAGTCCGTCAGTGCGCCCTTGATGCAGCCGAGGAGGAGGTTCACCGGGTCGGCATCCACGCCGTAGGTCGTCCTGTGCATAAGCTCGGAGACTATGGAATCCATGCCCATCGGGACGACGCCGAACTTGGCGGCGGTCTCAAGTCTGCCTTTGGTCAGGGTTGTCGCAGCCCAGGAAAGCGGCGTCTCTTTCTCGGAGAATTCCGCAAGTGCCAGTTCGGCAAGCTCTTTGCCTATGTCGTTTGCGGTGCGCCCGTTAACGGCTATCCCGGACCTTGCGGCGACCGCCCTAAGTTTCGCCTCATCCTTTATAGGATAGTCCTTGGCCTTACCCTCGGCAGACTTCAAAAGTGTATGAGCAAGATGCTTTGCGTGCGCGCCGTGAGACGCGGCGCCTGCGGCGACCGCCCTTGCCAGGCCCCTTGCCACCATCGTGTCGGCCGTCGCGCCGCATACGCCCTCTTTAGCGCCCTGTCCGAAGGGGTCTATCCTGCACGGCCCCTGCATGCAGTGGCGGCAGCACAGGCCGGTCTCTCCGAAGCCGCATTGCGGAAGCTGGGCCTCGTACCTATCCCAAACCGTCTTGATGTTGTTCTTCCCGGCCTGAACAAGCGCCGAAAGTGTAGCCTTGTCCGTGGACCTCTCCATTACAGGCTCCTTTCTGGCATAATGCCCGATTATAAAATGAAAAAATTATTAAAGCATTATCATATAATAAGGCGTTTTGCAATAAAAAAGGCCGGTTATCCCGGCCTTTTCAAAGCTATCTTTAATTATTTCGGAAAAATGATTTCGACCTTGTTCGGGGCGACCTGGTTAATCTTCAGGTCTTCCTCGAAATACTTTCCCACGCCCTTTATCAGGCCCTTGAATATCGGTATCAGGTTTCTGTTCGACTGGTACGTCATAACGAGGCTGCCGCTTGGCGTATCTTCATAAAAGAAGCGGGGCGGGGTGGCGTTTTTCATTGTCTTGGTGGTTATGTCATGGATGGAGTCAAGACTTTTAAGGAAGTCCTTGGAATTTTTTGCTCCAAGATAAAAGCTTTTATATACACGGGGAGCATAGGTTACGGCCCAGTATTCGCCGAAGGCGTCCGCAGCCTGATCAAGGGTTATCTTCAGTTCCTTGCATGTGTTGCCGATCACTTCCATAACCTTTTCATCCGGCAGGTCGTCCATCACCAGGATCATGTCGTGTTTGTTCAAGCCAGATTTCTCGATTGCATTGTTCCAGGCCTCCACACCAAACTTCTCGACCACCATGTCTCTAAGGCAGCAAGCTATAGTACCCTTCATAAAGTCCCTCCCATTTCCAAAATTACCGAGGTTGACAAATAACTAGACCAATGTCGAAAACTGTTACTCTAGATATCATATTAAAAAAATTTTTACAAGAATAATTATGGTGATATTATAATATAAACAAATCGCAGTTGATAGTATAGCCACCGCACTTATTCCCTCCTGTCTACTTCAGCCCTCCTTCCCTCTTCATATGCACCGAGACCAGCTCTATTGGAATATCCATCAGAAGCCCGGCATCCTTGAAACTGAACCACTCGGTCCTGCTGATAATCAGATGGTCCAGCACCTCGATCTCCACGCTTGAAGCGGCTACAGCCAGAGCATTGGTTACCTCCCTGTCGGCAATGGATGGCTGCGGGTCCCCATGCGGGTGGTTATGCACGAATATCAGTCCGGCAGCATTGTTCGCCAGGGCCCGTTCGATCACCTTCCTCGGATAGACGGCAGACCTGTCGACCGTGCCGTAGTGTAACGTCTCAACCACGATTATCCGGTCAAGCGTGTCCAGGAATATTACGCGGAACTCCTCTTCCCTTAGGCCGCCCAAGCTAAGCTGGCAGTACTTGATGATCTCCAGCCAGCAGTTCATGTAGGCGCGGTTCAGCACCCTTTCCCTCAGATAGAAATCCGGATAGTCTTTCGCCATCTTAATCAGTATGGCCGCGTTTGCGTCCATGCCGGGAAAACATATAAGCTCCCTTATGTCCGCTCCCAGAATCCCGCTTATCCCTCCGTAATTCTCCAGTAACGCCTTGGCTATCGGCCTGACGTCGCCCGTAGGCTTTGCGTAGATCAGCATAAGCTCAAGGACTTCCTCATCCAGAAAGCCCTTCAACCCGACATGCAGAAACCGTTCCTTCAGCTTTTTCCTGTATCCGAGTTCTCCCACGCCCCCTCCTTCGAATTTGCCCTGTTATCAATTCCAACCGTTATACCCAATCGCCGTCCGATAGTCACCTGCGGGTTTCCACAGGTGACGAATCGCGAATAATACTCAATTATTAGACATACGGAAAACCACAGGTCTTGATATTCAAGGAGGTATGAAATGCTTCAGATACTGGAACAGGTGGAGGGTGGTGTTTACGTGCAGGAGTCCGGCCCGACTGATATATCGGAGGGCGGATATATTGTGAAAACGCTCAGGACATCTGAAGAGTTGGAGAAGGCGTACCGCCTGAGGCACAGAATATTCTCCGAGGAACTGGGCTGGGTTCCCGTTCAGGAAGACTCGATGGAATTTGACAGGTACGATTTCAAGGATACCGTGAATTTTGGCGTTTTCGACGGCGACGGCGACCTCAAGGCATATCTTAGGCTTATACCGACCAGCAGGTCTTCCATGCTGGAAGATATTTTCTCTTTCCTGATAGGGCCCGGGCACAAGTTTAGGAAAGATGCCCACACAGCGGAGATATCCAGGCTGTGCGTGGCGCCGGAGGCCAGGAAGGATTCCGTGGAAGGCAACTTCGGGACGCACCATGTATCGATGCTGCTTTATAAGGGCGTCTATAACTGGTGCCTGCAAAACGGCGTGAGGTCGCTATACCTCGTAGTGGAGGAGAAGGTCTACCGTCTGTTAAGCGCAAGGGGTTTCCCATGCGAGCTGCTTGGGGATGGCAGGGAGATGCCGGACGGGGTGAAGGCCGTCGCAGCACTGATGGACTGGAGGGAGTTCGAGTTCAGGAATTTCGTCAAAAGGCCGGGGCTGCTTAAATGGTTTAATCAAACTCGATCAGACCAACATCCAGTGCAACCGCCACGGCATGAGAGCGGTTTACCGCATCCAGTTTCTGCATGATGTTTGTCAGGTGGAACTCCACCGTCCGTTCGCTGATGCCTAATATTATGGAGATATCCCAGTTGCTTTTTCCGTTGGCTGCCCATTTAAGTATCTCCTGCTCCCGTTTTGAAAGCGGGAGCAAGGAGTTGCCCTTCTTGTGCTTCACCAGACGTTCAAGCGTCTGGTGCAACTGCGGGACTATGTTTTTCAGGATTATCTCGGTCCTCCGCGATTTCTCTATGCTCCTGCCGGATATGGACAGAAGGCTGCCTTCCGTACCCCTTAGGTTCCTCAAGCCGTTTGTATATCCGGTAAGGAGCCCGAAATCACTGGAGCCGTATACGAATTCTTTGGGCGGGAGGTGCCTTTTGTAGGTATCGGGCCAGTATTGTATCGTGAACCTGGTGAAGTTTTCCTTGACGATGGGGTCGACAAGGTTGAATTTACTTTTAACGTACAGGTCGAGCCACTCGTCGGGGTAGCTGATGTTGACGATTATAAAGGATTCCTTGATCCCGTTCCCGTCAATTTTTGCCAGGCCGCTTGTTGCGTAGTCAAATGGCAGAATGTCCTTTAGCCCGGATATAAGGGTTTTATAGTCTTCCTCGCCGTTGCATTGGGTCAGTTTGTATATGAAATCCAGAATGGCGGATAAATCCGTCTTGGAAAGGTGCCTGCAAGAATCTGTCATGGCATCTCCGAGGTTTTAAACCATTTTATTATAACAAGGAATTTCATTTAAATGAACAAGAAAATATCTCCTTTGCACAAGGAAGGCCATCCGGAAAAAACCGCAAGCTTGAAGAGGGGGCATACAAAAAAGGAATCCCAGGGGCGGCAAGCTGCGGCTGACTGTGCCGGCGATGACGTACCGAAGGGCTACCTTGACTTTTTATGCGATTGTGGCGAACCCGTTTCTCCTGTTGATTTCATCGGCCTGGACAATGACGGCATCGAGTTGAGGGCCCGTTGTCTTGTATGCGGACAAAAATATGGTTTTAAACTGAAAGTAAAATTTCCCGCAGCCTCGGCGCAGTTGGACAATATAGATTCTTTAGGGTACAGGACAATCAACAGGCTAAGGCTGAAGATGATTTGACCGTCCGTTCAATCTCTGTAACAAAATCTTTATACCGTACTGTAACTAAATCTCTCCGTAAAGCGTCTTCCTAAATATAGGAAGGTCACGGTCGTAATTTACCCTAATGGCTTGACGTTCAATAATATGATTTATGTACTTTTTTCAGCAGATAGCTAAATTTGTACTTGACTGTCAACGCATTTGTCTCTAAACTCTGACTGTGTGGTCATATTTATGACCGCGCGTTCATTGTGATTGACATGGTGTATAATGACAGAGAAGAGTACAGGCAAAAAAGAACTGTTACAAAAGTTCCGGACCGAGGGCATACTCGACGCCGCAATAAAGGTGATTGCAAAGAATGGCCTCGATAAGGCCACGATGGAGCAGGTTGCGGAAGAGGCTGGCATCTCGAAGGCAACCATCTATCTTTATTTCAAAAACAAGGAAGACCTTTATTTCCACTGCGTAGTGACCCGTTTTGATAAAATATTAGAGTCGATGAGCCAGGCGGTCGAGGGTATGGACGACCCGATTGAGAAGCTGAAAGTCCTTGTGAACACCCAAATCAATGCGATGGAGGTTGAAAAAGACTTCTTCAGCGTATTCTATACCGAGAGGATGGGCCCGTTCCTTGACAGGTCCACCGAATACGGGAAGGGTTTTTTCGAGCGGCGCGTAAAATACGAGACCTTGTTTGTCGGCGCGCTTCTTGAGAGCATGGAAAGCGGGGCCCTGAGGGAAATAGATCCAGGGAAGGCATTTTCGATGTTGTTTTCGATGGTCCGTGGGATGGCGATGTTTCATTTTGTGCAGAAAAGACAGGGCTCTCTGGCTTCCGAGGCCGGGCTTATACTCGATGTTTTTTTCAACGGCCTGAGCTCAGAAGTCCGGGTCAAGCCGCATGAGCTTAATTAACTCATGGTCTTCTAATTCAAGGGAGGTTGGTGTGTCAAAATTATCACATTTTCGTATAGCCTTGATACTGGCGCCAGTGCTTGCTGTTTCCCTGGCTGGCATGGTGTATGCGGACGAGGCCAAGCCTGCCCCGCAGGCCGCACCTGCGCAGCCGTCGGTTGCCCCACCTGCTGCTCCAGCACAGCCAACGCCGGACTTGACCGCTCAGAAGCCCGGCAAAAAACTTACCCTTGAAGAGGCTATAAACATGGCCATCCCCGGCCACCCGAAGATACAGGCCGCGACCCAGAACCTCAGGGCCGGAAAGTTCAACACGCTCGCGGTCCAGTCGGCCTTCTGGCCCCAACTCACTTTCGATGCGAGCCGCAACTATTTATGGCTCGGGAACGAGGTTAGACGTCTTATACCTGCTTCGCTCCCCCCGAGGACGAGGTTGAGTGAGTTCACCACCCAGACTATGACCGACAATTATGGCTTCAACGCCAACTGGATACTGTTCGACTTCGGCAGGACATACTTCAACGTCAAGAGTTCAAAGTCGCTTGAGAAAGCCCTGATGGACAACCTCGACAGCGCCGAGCAGACAGTCGCATACGATATAATGGACGCGTTCTATAACCTCCTCAAGACCCAGTCGCTTGTAGAGGTCGCCCATGAGACGCTCGATGACGCTAACGCGCACCTCAAGCAGGCGCAGGCCTTTTATGAAGTCGGGACAAAGCCGAAGTTCGACGTCACGCAGGCGGAAGTGCAGGTCTACAACGCCAAGGTGCTGGTAATCCAGTCCGAGGATGCGGTAAAGGTGGCGAGGGTGAACCTGAACACGAGGATAGGCATCGACCCGCTCGCCCCCACGGAAGTGGAGGACAGGCCGGTGCTTGAGCCGCTTGAAAACCCCATGGAGTTCTACCTTAAACAGGCAATCGAGGACCGGCCGGACCTTAAGAGCCTCGAAGAGCAGTATCACTCTAACGAGATGATAGTAAAGAGCCAGATGGCCGGTTTCCTGCCTACCATATCTACGAGTGCTTCGTACGGCTGGCGTAAGCAGGACAGCTTCGACACCTTTAATGACAACAGCGTTACAATCGCCGCCGATATCCCGATCTTTTCGGGCTTCAATACCGTTGCCAGGGTTGGCCAGGCGCGCGCGGTGATGCTCTCCAGCAAATACAATATAGAGGACACTAAAAACGATATATTGAACCAGGTCGGTATATCATACATTGCTATCCAAGACGCGAAGGCGAGCTACGAAGGGTTCAAGGTCACAGTAAGGTCGGCAAGGGAAAACCTGGACATTGCCAACGGGCGTTACGAAGCGGGTGTCGGCGCAATACTGGACGTGACGGACGCACAGGTATCGCTAACGACCGCGGAGTCCAACCTGGCCCAGGCGTTCTACAACTACCACCTGGCGTTCTCAAAGCTGCTCAGGACCACTGGTACACCACCGAGGATTCAGAAATGAAAAAGGCGTTAATTCTAGTCGTTTCACTGCTGGTCATTGCAGGCGGCGGTTTTTATGTCTACAAGACAAAGGCTTCTTCCGAGGATGGGAAATACATAACCCAGCCGGTAAAAAAAGGCGATATAGTGTCTTCGGTCTCGGCCACCGGGAAGCTTCAGGCAAAGGTAAGCGTGCTTGTGGGAACGGAGGTCTCCGGCACCATCAGGCAGATACTGACCGACTACAACTGCCCTGTTAAAAAGGGGCAGGTGCTTGTAAAGCTCGACCAGGAGCTCTTCCAGGCGCAGGTGGACCAGGCGCGGGCAAACCTTATGAACGCTCAAGCCAGGCTCCGTGAGATGGAGTCCGGCCGCGGGATCCAGTCAAGTTCGGTCAAGACCGCGATAGACGAGAAAAAGGCCAACATGGACAAGACCGAGGCGGACTTCAAGAGAAACCAGATGCTCTTCGACAAGGGCATGATCTCGCGTTCCGACCTCGATACGTCCCGGCAGGCCTACCTGGTTGCCAAGGCCCAGCATGAACAGGTCGTAGTAGAAGTCGCAAAGAACGATGTGACCGACGCCCAGATTGCCGAGGCGCGGGCGGCTGTAAAACAGTCCCAGGCGAGCCTGCGGACTGCGGAGACAAACCTCTCCAAGACCGTAATACGCTCCCCGATGGACGGCGTCGTTATCGACAGGACGGTCGAGGTCGGCCAGACGGTGGCGGCGAGCTTCAACACGCCTAACCTTCTCACAATCGGCGACCTGTCCGTCATGCAGGTGGAGGTCTCGATCGACGAGGCGGACGTCGGCCAGGCCAAGGTCGGCCAGAAGGCGCATTTCACCGTTGACGCATTCCCCGACCGGGTCTTCGAAGGCACGCTCGCGCAGGTATACTATGCGCCGGTCACGGTGCAGAACGTCGTCACGTATACGGGCATAGTAGAGGTGGCCAACAAGGACGGCTCTGCTTCGTCCCGGCATGACCGCCAACGTTAAGATAATAACGAGCGAGAAGAAGGACGTGTTGCTGGTGCCCAACTCAGCGCTCAGGGTCAAGATCGACCAGGCTGCCAAGGAGAAGAAATCCAAGGGCACACCCGGCATGAAAAAAGTATGGGTGCTGAAAGACAAGAAGCCGCAGGAAGTCAAGGTGAAGCTCGGAGTGACTGACTTCAATAATACCGAGGTGATCTCCGGCCTTTCCGAAGGCGACGACGTGATTGTGGATACCGTCGGAAAACCTGGCGGCGGCATCTGGCACACGCGGCGGTGGCGGCCACGGAATGATGAGGATGTAGCATGATTGAGGTTGTCGACCTCGTTAAGATATACAAGCTGGGTGATGTCGAGTTCATGGCCTTGAACGGGGTTTCGCTATCCATTAAAAGCGGCGAGTTCGTTGCCATCATGGGGGCGTCAGGCTCGGGCAAGTCCACATTCATGAACATGCTCGGCTGCCTCGACCGCCCGACTTCGGGGATATACCGCCTGAACGGCATAGAGGTCGGCGGGCTTCCCAACGAACGCCTGGCCGAGATACGGAACAAGCTGCTCGGGTTTGTCTTCCAGGGGTTCAACCTCCTGCCCAGGACCTCCGCCATGGAAAACGTGGAGCTGCCGATGCTCTATAACGGGCTGTCCGCCGCCGAGCGCCATGACAGGGCGCGTAGCGCGCTCAAGAGCGTAGGCCTCGAGGGGCGGGAGAATAATTTTTCCAACCAGCTCTCGGGCGGCCAGCAGCAGAGGGTGGCGATAGCGCGCTCGCTCGTGAACGAGCCCAAGGTGCTCCTGGCCGACGAACCTACCGGAAACCTCGACAGCCGGACGAGCGAGGAGATCATGAACATCTTCACCCGGCTGAACGAGGACAAAGGCATAACCATAGTGCTTGTAACGCACGAGCCCGATATCGCGGAATACGCGGGGAGGCATGTGCATTTCAAGGACGGCCTGATAATAAGCGACGAGAAGAGCGCCGGCCTGCGCCGGGTGGAGACATAAGATGCTGTATATCCTGCCTACGTTGAGGATCGCGCTCCGTGGCCTGCGGGTCAACAAGATGCGCTCCATCCTTACGATGCTTGGCATAATTATAGGCGTGGCAGCTGTAATAACAATGCTCGCGGTCGGCGAGGGCGCGAAGGCGTCCCTTGCAAAGTCCATCGCGTCGCTTGGCTCCAACATGATACTCGTTATCCCCGGCAGCACAACGTCGGGCGGAGCAAGGATGGGGTCGGGGAACACGAACACCCTTATCCCGGAAGACGTGCAGGCTATAGCGAACGAGGCTTCGGCGGTCGATGTCGGCCGCCCCGATCGTCAGGGGGGGCGCGCAGGTCGTCTATGCCGACAGGAACTGGAGTACGCAGATACTTGGCACCTCTGCCGATTATGAGCAGGTCAGGGAATGGCCGGTCACCAGCGGCAGGTTCCTTACCCGGCAGGACGTGGACGGCCGGACGAAAAACTGCCTCATAGGCACACGAGTAGTCGAAGAGCTTTTTGGGGACGAGGACCCGCTCAACAAGGTGATAAGGATAAAGAGCGTGCCGTTCACCGTGGTGGGCGTGCTTGAGACGAAGGGCCAGTCGCCGAACGGCCAGGAACAGGACGACATTATAATGGTGCCCGTCTCGACCGCCATGACGAGGCTGTTCGGTGTGACCGCGCTTAATGCAATTATGGTCAAGGGTAAAAGCAACGACCTGCTGGGCAAGGCCGTCGAGCAGATTACACAGCTCCTGCACCAGAGGCACAAGATACCGGAGGGCGAGGACGACGATTTCTCGGTGCGCAACCTCTCCGAGATGCTTGCGATGGCCGAGACCCAGACGAAGATCATGGCGGCGCTGCTCGGGAGCGTGGCCGGGGTATCGCTGCTTGTCGGCGGCATTGGGATAATGAACATAATGCTCGTGTCCGTGACCGAGCGTACCCGTGAGATAGGCATAAGGATGGCCGTGGGCGCAAAGGGCAGGGACATCCTTATGCAGTTCCTGATCGAGGCGCTGGTGCTCTCTCTTCTGGGCGGCTTCTTCGGCATCATGCTCGGCGTCGGGCTCTCGGCGATTGTCGACGCGTTTTCCCAGTTCAAGACCCACATAACGATATTCTCAGTAGCCCTCGCTTTCTGCTTTTCGGCGGCGGTCGGGATATTCTTCGGTTTTTATCCCGCAAGAAAAGCCGCGGCCATGGACCCGATAACCGCCCTCCGGTACGAATAACAGAAGTGAATCGATGAAACTCAAGATAGGCGAGATAAGGTACGCGAACTGCACCCCGATATATACCAATCTGAAAGAGGGCTTCGACTGCTCCGGTTACGAGTTCATAGAGGGTGAACCCGCCCTGTTGAACAGGTTACTGGTAACTGGGGAGATAGACGTCAGCGCCTCCTCTTCCATCGAATACGCGAGGAACTGGAACGAGTATCTTATAATACCCGGTATCTCTATCAGCTCTTCCGGGAATGTCGGCAGCATCCTCTTTTTTTCAAAATGCCCGATAGAAGACCTGGGCGGGGCCAGCATAGCCGTTACCTCCGCGTCGGCAACGTCGGTCGTCATGCTGAAGGCGCTCTTGAGATTTCAGTATGGGGTAGAAGCCGTTTTTTCGGCTGTCAAACCAGAACTGGCCTATATGCTCAAGAAGCACGATGCGGCGCTCCTTATCGGCGACGAGGCCCTGAAAGAAGGAAAAAATCCTCCAGTAGAAGGCCTGTATGTATATGACCTTGGCCGGCTCTGGCATGAATACGCAAGGTTGCCTTTTGTCTATGCGCTCTGGATGGTCAGGAAGGATTCGGCCGAGAGGCTGGCCGAGCTTTGCAGGAGGCTCAAGGAAGACCTCCCTGCCGCAAGGGACAATGCGGAGGGCGGCTATGACGCCCTTGCCTTGCGGGCGCCTGAGTCTGCCTGGATGGGTGTGGAGCCTCTGGCCGCCTATTGGAAGGCGATGTCATACCATCTCGGCCACGAACACCAGAAGGGTCTGATGCTCTTCCTTGAGCTTGCCGAAAGACTCGGAGAGGCCCCGTTCCCGCCTGCGCTCAGGTTCCTCTAATTCCGTATTTTATTGACTTTTTAGCTTTTTTTGTGTAAATTTATCAAGAATGAGCAGATGTTTTTCCCGTTATGGTGCCGGTGATTTTGACGACGTGACTGCCGTTATCCTGGCCGGTGGCCAAAGCAGCCGCATGGCCAGCCTAAGGACCGCTCCGAAGGCATTCCTCCGGGTTGGGGATGAAACCGTCATAGAGCGCGAATTAAGGGCTCTGGGGTCCGTTTTTAAGGATATTCTGGTAATATCGAACGACCCGGAACCTTACCATCGACCTCGGCATCAAGGTAATCCCGGATTCAGACAGGTTCCCTGGGATAAGAGGCCCTATTAAAGGCATCTTCAGCGGGCTGCATGGCATTTCCGGCGGGTCTGCGTTTATTGTGGCCTGCGATATGCCCTTTATAAGCCCCGCCCTGGTGCGGTGGATGGGAAAATGCAGGAGGCTGTATGACGTGGTGGTCCCAAGGAAAGGTGGATATCTTGAGCCTCTCTTCGGGTACTACGGCAAGAGCGCGCTCCCGCAGATAGAAGATGCGATGGGAAATGGGATAAGCAGCATCCAGGATGTTTTTCCCAGTATGAACGTGAAGGTAGTCGAAGAGTCAGATATCCGGTTATTTGACCCGGATTTTGAATCGTTCATAAACCTGAACACTCCGGAAGATCTGGCCAGGGCCGAGGCGATTATCGGCAGACCCGTTAAAACGCTCTTAAAGGGATGATGCATGTCCCGGGAGGAATCTAATGTTTGGAGGAAGGCTCGGTTTTGGCGAACTGATCATTATACTGCTGATTGTGATCGTCATCTTCGGGGCGGGCAAACTCCCCCAGATCGGCGAAGGCCTTGGCAAAGCCATAACCAACTTTAAAAAGTCTGCGGCCGGTAAAGACGAAGAGCAGGACAAGACGGAAAAGAAGTAGGAAAATGAATTTCAATAATAGCATCAGACTAATATCTCTCGCGATTGCCCTGGCGTTCGTCACCTCATGCGCCTCGGCCGGAGATACGAAAATCAACAACCGGGCTCCGCTTGTCGCAGAGAAAGAACCGGCGGCTATCCCCCAGAACGCGGACCAGGCGTACCTGCATTTCATGAACGGGTATCTGGCCGAGAAGAACGGCGATATCCAGACCGCAGTAAACGAATATGCGTCGGCTATCACCTATGACAAGGACTCGGCCTACCTCCAGGTTGCGATGGCCAAGGCCCTGATGAAACAGGGCAAGCTTGGCGAGTCTCTCTTGTATGCGGAGGACGCCGTCAAGAAGGACAGCAACTACCAGCCCGCATATATGTTCCTGGGCGCCATTTATGCTTCTTCGAGCCGGCTGGACGAGTCCGCCGCCGCATATACCCGCGCTATAGAGCTTGACCCCACCAAAGAGGATGCGTACGTCTACCTGAGCAGCCTTTACGCAAGCCAGAAAAAATATGACAAGGCCATCGAGGTTTTAAAAAAGCTTGAGGGCCTCAAAACCGGTACCGGCATGGCTTCATTCTACCTGGGCAGGCTTTACGCCGACATGAAGGATTACGACAAGGCAATAGAGGCTTTCAAGAAGGCGGCTGAGCAGAGGCCAGACCTGGAGATAGCCCGCACCAGCATGGCGGTTATCTACGAGATCATGGGCGATTTCGACTCTGCGGCCAAGCAGTACCGCGCCATCCTTGAAAAGAACCCCGACAACCAGGAGGTCAGGGGACGGCTTGCGCAGATATACATCCATAACCACTCATACGGCGATGCGCTCGATGAGTTCGGGAAACTCCTGAAGATCAACCCGGACAACACCGACGCCTTGACCAGCATGGGCCTCATATACCTTGAACAAAAAGAGTACGACAAGGCAATTGAACAGTTTGAACTGGTTGCATCGCTAAGGCCGGACGACTCCCGGATAAAATATTACCTGGCAGCAATAAGGGAGGAACTCGGCCAGTACGACAAGGCGGAGGAACAGTATAAAGCGCTCCTAAAGAAAGACCCGACCGACATCGACGCCGTCCTCCACATCGCATACCTGAGGGAAAAGGCGGGCGGAACTGACAAGGCGCTCGACTACCTGCAGGAAGCCATAAAGGAGAACCCGGGCCGGTACGAACTATACCTCTATGTGGGCGCAACCCTGAGCCAGTCCGGCAAGTCTGAGGAGGCCCTCAAGTATTTTGAGAAGGCAAAGGAACTTGCGCCGGACAAAGACCAGGTCTATTTCAATATAGGAGTGGCCTACGACAAGCTCAAGAACTATCCCGCTATGATCGAGAACATGAAGAAGGCCATAGAACTCAACCCGGATAACTCCGAGGCGCTCAACTACCTGGGTTACAGCTACATAGAACAGGGGAAAGACCTTGAGGAGGCGCAGTCTCTGATTGAAAAGGCGCTGAAACTGAAGCCGGACAACGGCTATTACCTGGACAGCCTGGGTTGGTTGTATTATAAAAGAGGGCAGCTCGACAAGGCTGTCGAGATGCTGCAGAAGGCTGTGGACGCCGAGGCCTCTGACCCTGTTTTAAGGGAACACCTGGGCGATGCCTACTTGAAGAATAACATGCCCGAGGCCGCCAAGGCGCAATGGGGAAAGTCGCTTGAGCTTGATCCTAAAAATGAGGAGTTGAAGAAGAAGTACATCCACTCCGGTTTCGGTGAAGTGCCAAAAGGGTCAGGGAGGCAGAAAGAAAACCACCACACGGCACCAAATAAGGACGATGCCGGGACGCAGCCTTGATAGCTATACCGGGTGCGGCGGTTTTTCGATCTCTTTCAGATAGCGTTCACCCTCCTCGTATGCCTTTCTTACTGTCCTTTTCCCGTAATAACTCAACATCCCACAGTAGAAATTAAACCGTGCGAGATGCTTTATTATCGTCCTCCAGGAATAAAACCCTGCCATTGCCTTGAAGGTAGCCCTTTGAAGTTCTGATGGCGTCATCAGTGCAGGCATGAATACAGTGTGCATGGTGTCGTATCTGCTCCAGTCTGAGTGGAGCAGTCGCCCCTGTTCCTTGAACTCCCTGTAGACCTGTGTGCCGGGCAGGGGTGTCAGTATCAGGAACTGCACGGATTCGATGCCCATCCGTCTGGCAAACCTGGATGTGTCGCGCATGGTATCGGGCCCGTCGGTGTCCGACCCGAAAACAAACATCCCGTGGACCCGTATCCCTGCCCCCCGGAACTTCCTGATAGACTCCACTACGTCTTCAAGGCCCTGCTTCTTGTTATAAAGTTTGAGCGTACTGGGGTTTATCGACTCAAAGCCCACATAGACGTTCGTGCAGCCGGATTTCTTCATCAGTCTCAAAAGCTCCGGGTCGGCAGCCGCGTCGGTGCGTACCTGCGCTCCCCAGCTCAACTTGACGCCTTCGTCTATGATACGTTTTAAAAGCTCCTTGGTCCTGTGTTTGTCTGCGGTAAAGTTGTCGTCTATGAAAAAAACGAACGGTTTCTCTCCTGCCGACTTGATCTCATCCAATACCCTGTCTATAGACTGAAAGCGGTATTTTCTTCCGAACATGGAGATAACGGAACAGAACCTGCAGTCGAAGGGACACCCCCTCGACGTCGCTATGGGTACTATCGACCTGTCTGTCCAGCCGTGGACGAGAGAAAAATCAAGAGCGGGGTACCTGCCCAGGTCTGCTATCAGGCTGCGGTCCGGGTTGTGCACATTACCGCCTTGCCTACTATATGAAAGTCCATTGATATCTTCCAAGGCTCCGTTACCTTCCAGCGCGTGGATAAGCTCAGGGAGCGTATCTTCGCCTTCGCCGCGCACCACGAAGTCGGAATGCTCAAGGGCCTCATCAGGCATGAAGGTGGGGTGAGGGCCGCCCATTATAACAGTCTTGCCCAGCGCCCTGAATTTATCTGCAAAATAATAAGCACGGGGCGCAGTAGAGGTAATAGTGGAGATTCCGATTATATCCGCGTCCTCGAAGGCCTTCCAGTCCGGCGTTGCAGCGTCCTCTATGAATACCCTGGTGTTGTAGCCCATCCCCTTGAGGATCGTGGCAAGCAGTACGGTGCCCAGCCTCGGGATATGGTATGCCGAGAAAATGTGCAGGCCGGGTGATTTCGGTTCAAGGAAATAAACGGACTTGTGCATCTAGTTATCCCGCAATGCCAGAAAGGGCTGTCAATAATCCTTCAGATAATATTTAAAAAATAATGTCACGCGGGAATTTTGTCAAGTGGGGCGGCTGCTCAATCGGGGGGATAGGCCGTGTTGTGTTAAACGTCCTGCGGGAGCCTTATGGTAAAAGTGGTACCTTTGCCGGTGAGGCTTGAGACCTGTATGTCTCCCTGGTGGGCTTCAACTATGTTCTTGGCTATGAAAAGGCCAAGACCGGTGCCCTTGGAGGAATTACGGCCCTGATAGTATTTGTCAAAAAGCATTGGGATCTCGCTTTCGGGTATTCCTGCCCCTGTATCGGATATCTCAAGACATATGTAGCCGTCTCCCGCATCTTGAGGCCCTCACGGATATCCTGCCCCCTTCCGGCGTAAACCGCGCCGCGTTTGAAACGAGGTTGCATAGAACGCGCTCCATGTGTTCTCTATCGATGTTAACATCAGGCAGGTCGCTGGTAAAGTTGACCTCGATCTCGATATTTTTGTCCCTTAATATGGGCTCCATACCTTTAAGAGACTCCAGGACCAGGGATTCTATCCGCGTGGGTACGGCCTCTAGACGCAGCATATTGTCTTTTATCTTGCCTGCGGACAGGAAATTCCTGACCAGGCCAAGCATCCTCTGTGCGTTTACGAGTACGCCTTCCACAGAGGACTTGACGGTGTCATTGATTGTCCTGGATTCGTCATCCAGGATAATCGAGCTGTAGCCGATTATCGACGTAAGAGGGGTCTTGAGGTCGTGGGTGAGCATCGTAATGAAATCTTCTTTTTCGTATTCCAGCTTCTTTTCCCTGGTTATATCCTTGCAGACGCCGACAAAGCGGTTGTTGACGTCCCCTTCCGTTAGGGGGGTAAGGCTCAGGAGCAGGTATTTTTCGGTCCCGTTTGCTGCCGTAATTGACCAACTTAAGGTTATGGAGAGGGGCCTCCTTTCCTTCCAGCGGCCCAAGCGTCTGCATGACTTTTTCTTTGTCGGCGGCCAGCAGGAGTTCGGCGATCGGTTTCTCGAACAGCCCTTCCCTCGGGTATCCGAAAACATCTTCCACGGCGGAATTCATGTAGCAGAACCTGCCCTCGCCATCCAGTGTGAATATTGCGTCCGTGGTGCCCTGGATGATATTATCCAGAAGACTTCTAGACTTGTAAAGCTCACGGGTCTTCTCATCGACTGCGGTTTCAAGCTGGGATGCATGCTGCTGCAGCCGCTCCTCCATCCTGACCCGTTCGGTTATGTCGACTATTATCTCGACAAGGCCCAGGATGTTGCCGTTGGCATCCTTGATGGGGACGCCCATGTTTTCAACTATAAAGTTTTCGTTGTTCTTCCTGGTGAACTTGAATGGCTCACCGGTCTCAAGGGCCTTGACTATGCCGCATGGGTCGCAGATCTTTTCCCTTCCGGACCTTGTCGGGTCATCCTTATACATCCCGTTGGTTTCATAGCAGAACCTGCCGGCAATCTCGTCGGACTTCTTCCCTATCTTTTCTTCAAGGAACGGGTTTATGCGTATGTAACGCATATCGGGGGTGAGATATGAGATGCCTACCGGCAGGCTGGCGAAAACCGCCTCAAACTGGCCCTGCCAGTCCATCAGGTTGTTTATTTGCACCGTATTGCTTGATCGGATGCTCTCTTTTTCGTCATTCATGATTTTGAAATCCAAGTCTGTATTAAATGACCATTGTGATTATGTAAAGCAAGAACCGGGCCACAATGCATTTAAAGGTCCATGGTGCAGATTATCACGCTATCTCATTAGTTTAATGTGGATAAACTTATGAGAACCATGCAGAGACGATATTTTATGCGCGTTAGTGCGCATAAAATATGATGACAAACTGAGTATTTCCGCGTACCACTTGACATTCAGGATATAAAAATATAAAATCTCGCTTCTCATGAAAAAGAATGAAACATTAAGGATTCTGGCGCCCGCAAAGGTCAATTTTCACCTCAGGGTGGTCGGAAAAAGGCCTGACGGATACCATGACCTGGTAAGCGTCATGCAGGCGCTTGAGGTTGCGGACGAGCTTGTCCTTGAAAGGCGCGACAGCGGCATATCCCTTTCATGCGGCATGGCGGACGTGCCTCAGGGTCGCAACAATATTATATACAGGGCGGCTGAATCATATATAAAGGAGACCGGTGTGGACGGCGGGGTAAGCATCCGCCTCGATAAAAGGGTGCCTATGGCGGCCGGGCTGGGGGGCGGCTCAAGCGATGCGGCCGCTGCCCTGAGGGGAATGGAGGCCCTCTACGGCGCGCTTCCCCGCAAACGGCTTATGGAGATGGCCCTCTCTCTGGGCGCCGACGTCCCGTTCTTTCTTTCCTGGCCCTGCGCACGGGCTGAAGGGGTAGGAGAAAGGCTGACGGAGCTGCCTTCTCCGGACGGCGTCTGGCTTGTACTTTTGAACCCCGGGTTTGCGGTGTCCACCAAGTGGGTATTTGAGAATTTAAAAATTGAGTTGACAAACAACCATAATAATACTACACTTCCACCGTTTGAGGGCCGGATACCTGACGCCGGTTTTCTGGTTTCGTTGCTCCATAACGACCTGGAGCGGGTGACCGCCGCGAGATACCATGAGATAGGCCTGATGAAGGACAGCCTGCTGGGTGCGGGTGCGCTTGGCGCTCTCATGTCCGGGAGCGGTCCGACCGTCTTCGGGGTTTTCGGGGACGCGGCAACGGCTCTTGCGGCCGCAGAAAGGCTCAAAAGGCCGGGGTGGACTGTAATAGCCACAAGGACGATATCCTCATGGCCGGATTTGGAAGTAATCAAAGGTTTACCCGTTTGAGTTGGGGCGTCGACAAGCGGTAAGTCAGGAGACTTTGAATCTCCCATTCCCAGGTTCGAATCCTGGCGCCCCAGCCAGGATTTTTTATTAAAGCTGCGCGACTACTAGCTGAAAGAAGCCGAGAAAGAGACAAACAGATGCCGGACGTAATGAAGCTTTTCACGGGTAACGCAAATATAGAGCTGGCCAGGGAGATAGCGGCCTACCTTAAATGCCCCTTGGGCGATGCTTATGTAGCGACGTTCAGCGACGGCGAGATAAACGTCAAGATAAACGAGAACGTCAGAGGCGCGGACGTGTTCGTGGTACAGCCTACTTCGAGCCCCGTCAACAACCACCTGATGGAGCTCCTTATAATGATAGACGCCTTCAGGAGGGCGTCGGCGAGGCGCATCACCGCGGTCATGCCTTATTACGGATACGCCAGGCAGGACAGGAAGGCCCAGCCGAGGGTTCCCATCACTTCAAGGCTGGTAGCGGACCTTATAACGACGGCAGGCGCGGACAGGGTGTTGACCATCGACCTGCATGCCGGCCAGATACAGGGTTTCTTCGACGTCCCGGTGGACAACCTGTTCGCGACCCCGGTCATTTTCGACTACCTGAAGACAAAACAGCTTGAGAACCCTGTCATCATCTCGCCGGACGCGGGAGGCGTGGAACGGGCCAGGGCCTTCGGCAAGAGGCTTGGCGCAAGCATCGCCATAATAGACAAGAGGCGGAGCGCGCCAAATGTCGCCGAGGTGATGAACATAATAGGCGACGTGGAAGGGCGTGACGCGCTGCTTCTTGACGACATGATAGACACCGCCGGCACTATAACTCAGGCCGTGCAAGCCCTCAAGGCCAACGGGGCCAAAAGGGTGATGGCGGCCTGCTCCCATGCCGTGCTCTCCGGGCCGGCAATAAAGAGGATAAACGAGTCCGAGCTCGACGAAGTTGTCGTAACGAACACCATAGCAATGGACAACAAGCAGAAGGAATGCCCCAAGCTTGTCGTCCTTACGGTCGCGCCGCTTTTGGGCGAGGCCATAAAGAGGATCCACGAAGAGGCATCGGTCAGTTCGCTTTTCATGTAGAGTAAAGCGGGAAAATAAACGCAGGAGGATAAAGGTCATGAAAAAAGTAGCATTGAACGTAGAGTTAAGGGAGAACAAAGGTAAAGGCGTAGCCAGAAGCCTCAGGAGGGGAGGCAATATCCCCGCCGTGATGTACGGGCTTGGCGCACCGACAGCCCTTACTATAAATCGCAAGGAGCTTGTGAAGATAATAAATGCCGGAGTCGGCGGCAACACCTTGATCACGGTCAACTTCGCGGGCCAACAGCGGATGGCCGTCCTGAGGGACTACCAGGTAGACCCGATCAGCACCGAGCTGATGCATGCCGACCTTCTTGAGGTCTCCATGGAGAAGGTGATACATGTTACCATTCCGGTGATGATGGTAGGAAACACCCCCGAAGGCGTGAAAGAGGGCGGGATCCTTCAGCACATGGCGAGGGAAATTGAGGTAGAGTGCCTGCCTGCAAGCATACCCGAGCATATCGACGTCGATGCCTCGGCTATGGCCATAGGCAGCTCAATTCACGTCGGCGACCTGAAGTTCCCGGATGGCGTTAAGGCCCGTACGGAAGCAGAGACTGTCATTGTCACCCTTGTAGCCCCGATATCCGATGCGAAGCTCGATGAGATGCTTGCCGGTGGTGAGAAGGGTGAGGTCAAGGAACCTGAAGTCCTGACAAAGGCGAAGAAGGAAGAATAAAGGGCCTTGAAGGTCATAGTGGGGCTGGGCAACCCCGGGCCCGAATATGCAGGCAACAGGCACAACATGGGGTTTGCGGCAATAGACGCCCTTGCAGACAAGTTCAGGGCGGACGTTTCAGCCCGCGCCCACAAGGCGCTGGTTGGCAAGGCGCGGCTGGCCGGGGTCGAAGCACTGCTGGTAAAGCCGTACACCTATATGAACCTGAGCGGCAACGCTGTAGCCCCTATACTTTCCGAGATGAAGGCCGGGCCGGAGGACCTTATAGTCGTCCATGACGACATCGACCTGCCTTTGGGCTCCATAAGGATAAGGAAGGCAGGCGGGGCGGGGGGCCAGAACGGTGTGGCCTCGATAATGGCCTCTCTCGGCACCGACCGCTTCATAAGGGTCAAGCTTGGAGTGGGGCGCCCGCCGGCCGGTGTAGACCCGGCGGACCATGTGCTGTCCTGCTTTTCAGAGGATGAACTCCCCACAGCAAGGGAGGTTGTTGGCCGGGCGGTCGAGGCCATAATGGCGGTTTTGAAGGAAGGCCCCGACAGGGCCATGAACAGGTTTAATAAAAATCCTGAAAAACCTGATGAAGCCTCAGAGTAAAATCTCTTAGTTTTCAAGTGGTTGTTTCATGATACAACAGGTTGTCTTATCGGTTTATTAATTTTTTTAATTGGTATTCCACCCGCAAAACGGATAAAATCTCGTCTCGTTTAGAACAACGTTTTAATAGGGCAAGTTGTATTTTATAGATTGGTTTTTATAGGGAAGGGGGGATTTAAGGGCTGTTCCTTTTGTTTCACCTGAGGAGTAATGGTTTTTTTCTTAACTTTTGGAAAGGGAGGATTAATTTAATGAACTTAGATATGTATGTAGTCGGTGCGCTGGTGTGTGGCTTGATAGCCATCATCTACGGCGTCATCAACATCAGCTGGATAATGAAGCTCGACCAGGGTAACGAGAAGATGCAGCAGATATCGAAGGCCATACAGGAGGGCGCGGCCGCGTATCCTCAGCCGTCAGTACAAGACCATCGCAGTCGTCGGCGTTATCCTCGCGGCTTTGATATTCGCCTTCCTCGACTTGGAAGACCGGCGTCGGCTTCATCATCGGCGCACTTGGTTCCTCGGCTGCCGGCATCATCGGCATGAACATCTCGGTCAGGGCCAACGTCAGGACGACGCAGGCCGCGAACAACGGCTTGAACGCTGCGATGAAAGTCGCGTTCAGGGGCGGCGCCATCACCGGCATGCTGGTCGTCGGTCTGGGTCTCCTTACCCTCTCCGGCTATTTCCTCGTCCTCCAGTATCTGTCCCCTGATGCTTCGGCGGTCGATCTTGTCAGGCCGCTTGTCGGCCTCGGCTTCGGCGGTTCGCTGATCTCCATATTCGCCCGTCTCGGCGGCGGTATCTTCACCAAGGGTGCTGACGTCGGCGCCGACCTCGTCGGCAAGGTTGAAGCCGGCATACCTGAGGACGATCCGCGTAACCCGGCCGTCATCGCCGACAACGTCGGTGACAACGTCGGCGACTGCGCCGGCATGGCTGCCGACCTCTTCGAGACCTACGCCGTCACGCTCGTATCCGCGATGCTTCTCGGCGCCATCGAGTTCAAGAATGCTCCGCCTGAAGTAATAGCGAAGGCGCTCTCCTTCCCGCTCGTTCTCGGCGGTATCTCGATCATCACCTCGATCATCGGCGTCTTCTTCGTCAAGGTGACCAAGGGCACGCAGAACATCATGGGCGCGCTCTACAAGGGCCTGATCGCTGCTGCGGTGCTTTCCGCTGCCGCCTTCTATCCGATCACCGTCTCGATGATGGGTACAATTTCCGAGACCCCCGGCCTTGAGAAGTTCACCAGCATGCACCTCTACATTGCGGCCTTCGTCGGCCTCGTCGTCACCGGCGCGCTGGTCATCATCACCGAGTACTACACCTCCACCGATTATGCCCCGGTCAAGGCGATAGCCAAGGCATCCACCACCGGCCACGGCACGAACGTTATCACCGGCCTTGCCGTCTCGATGAAGTCCACCGCCGCCCCGATTCTGGTAATCTGCGCCGGCATCCTCGTTGCCTTCGGCTGCTGCGGCCTCTACGGCGTCGCCATGGCCGCCGTCTCGATGCTTTCGATGACCGGCATAATCGTCGCCATCGACGCATACGGCCCGATCACGGACAACGCCGGCGGCATCGCCGAGATGGCCGACCTTCCGGATGCCATCCGCGATATCACGGACCCGCTCGACGCGGTCGGCAACACCACCAAGGCCGTCACCAAGGGCTATGCCATCGGTTCGGCCGCACTTGCCGCGCTCGTCCTCTTTGCAGCCTACACGCAGGAACTGGCGGAAGCCCTCGTAAAGAATGGTCTGCCGCCCGATCACGTTTGACCTCTCAAACCCGATGGTAATCGTCGGCCTGTTCATAGGCGGCCTCCTCCCGTACCTCTTCGGCGCGATGTCCATGCAGGCCGTTGCGACCGCAGGCGGTGAGATCGTTGACGAAGTCCGCAGGCAGTTCCGCGAGATCAAGGGCATCATGGAAGGCACCGGCAAGCCGGACTACGCCGCAGCCGTTGATATCGTAACCAAGGCCGCCCTCCGCGAGATGATGATCCCGGCGCTCCTGCCGGTCCTTGCCCCGTTGGTTGTCGGCTACATCCTCGGCCCGGTAGCCGTCGGCGGCATGCTCGTCGGCTCCATCGTCACCGGCCTGTTCGTCGCCATCTCGATGACCTCGGGCGGCGGCGCGTGGGACAACGCCAAGAAGTACATCGAGTCCGGCAACTTCGGCGGCAAGGGCTCTGACGCCCACAAGGCAGCCGTAACCGGCGACACCGTCGGCGATCCCTACAAGGATACCGCCGGCCCGGCCGTCAACCCGATGATCAAGATCATCAACATCGTCGCGCTCCTGCTCGTTGGCTTCCTGGCCGCTGGCCACCAGCTGATCAGCTTCTAATTGCGCTGACGGCAGTATTGCTGTACAATGACAGCCCCGCCCGGTAACGGGCGGGGCTGTTCTGTTTAAAAAAGCGCCGGACTTATTGGATTGACAAAACGGTTCAAAAGTATATAATTCAACAAATTGTAGGGGCCGACCCGTGTGTCGGCCCTTTTAATATCACGGACGGTTGGAAGAATCATGAAGGGCCGACACGCGGGTCGGCCCCTACATAGGAAAAGGAAATCATGGGTTTCAACTGCGGTATAGTAGGCCTCCCCAACGTGGGGAAATCGACGATATTCAATGCGCTCTCATCGGCGGGCGCGCAGGCGTCCAACTACCCCTTCACCACGATAGACCCGAACGTCGGCATCGTGGAGGTGCCGGACAAGCGCCTGATAGTGCTTAATGAGATGTACCACCCGAAGAAGCTCACGCCCACCACCATGGAGGTCGTGGACATAGCCGGGCTGGTAAAGGGCGCAAGCCAGGGCGAGGGCCTTGGCAACAAGTTCCTGGGCAACATCCGCGAGGTGGACGCCATCATCCACGTCGTGCGCTGCTTCGCCGACCCGGACGTCATACACGTCGACGGCGAGATCGGCCCGAAGCGCGACATCGAGGTCATAGAGGCGGAGCTGATGCTTGCGGACCTCGACACCGTAGACAAGCGGCTATTCAAAAAGCAGAAGGAGGCCAGGGGCGGCGACAAAATCGCAAAGGCCGAGTCCGAACTGCTTGAACGGTTGAAGGCGATGCTTGAGAAGGGCGAACCCATCAGGAAGGCCCCCTATACCGACGAAGAGCGCGCGATGCTGAAGGGCTTCTTCCTGCTCACATCAAAGCCGGTGCTCTACGTCGCCAACGTCTCCGAGGAAGACTTAAACAAGGACACCGAGATGGTGCAGCAGGTCCGCGATGATAGCCGATGCCGAGGGCGCGAAGGTGGTGGTGATATGCGGCAAGACCGAGGCAGAGATTGCCGCCCTTCCGCCCGAGGAGAGGCCGGATTTCCTTGAGGCCGTAGGGCTCACCGAGTCCGGGCCTCGACAAGCTGATCAGGACGGGCTACGAACTGCTCGGCCTTATAACCTTCTTCACCACCGGCGAGGACGAGGTGAAGGCCTGGACGATAACCGCCGGGATGAAGGCCCCGCAGGCGGCGGGCAAGATACACTCCGACTTCGAGCGCGGTTTCATCCGGGCAGAGGTGGTCGCATACGACGACCTCGTGACGCTCGGCTCATGGAATGCCGCCAAGGAGAAGGGCGTGCTTCGGTCCGAGGGCAAGGAGTACGTCGTCAAGGACGGTGACTGCATGTTGTTCCGGTTCAACGTGTAAACCGTTACTTTTCTTTTCGGGAAAAGAAAGTAACCAAAAGAAAAGCTGCTTAGTAATGGCTTTCTTTTGTCTACTCTTCTTTCATCTGAAAGAAAAGTAGGAAGTTCCAGGTTTTACTTGATTTTTCCGCAGAATAATGGTATTTATAACAGCTTCGGTCCATTGAGGGCCGATTTAAAGGTCGAACTCCTTGCTCCCTATACAAAGAGGGGGCTAAAAATCCAGAAGGAGGTGAAATGATGATAAAGCACTACGAGAGCATTTTTATTCTGAACCCGTCCATCGACGAGGCCGAGTCCGAGAAGATAAACCTCAGGATGCAAGAGGTTGTCGCGGGCAACGGCGGCGAAGTCACCAAGGTGGAGAAGTGGGGCAAGCGCAAGCTCGCCTACACGGTGCGGAAGCAGAAGAAGGGCGAGTACGTCCTCTTCCAGTTCACAGGCGGCGCGGCCACGGTCGCGGAGCTTGAGCGCAACTTCAAGATGACGGACGCGGTCATAAAGTACATGACCATCCGCCTTGAAAAAGACATGCTTGAGCACCAGGCGAGGCTTGAGGCCGCCGCAACAGCGGCTGCCGAAGAGAAGGCTGCTGAAGCAACCGAAGCCCCTGTCGGTTGAAGCCCCAGCGGTCGAAGAGTCCGAAGGTTAGTTAAGGAGCGTTATGGTCAGCTTCAATAAAGTGATATTGTTGGGCAACCTCACGAAGGACCCCGAGCTCAGGTACAACCCGAGCGGCAAGGCTGTCGCATCTCTGTCGATTGCTGTGAACAAGAGGCCCAGGCCAGGCGAGGACCCGAAGGACGCGGTCAGCTATTTCGACGTCGTCGTATGGGACAAGCAGGCCGAGACCTGCTCCAGCTACCTGAGCAAGGGGAGCGGAGTGCTGGTCGAAGGCAGATTGCAGCAGAGGCGCTGGGAACAGGACGGTCAGAAGCGAAGCAAGGTGGAGATCGTCGCGAGCAACATCCAGTTTATGCCCAAGAAGCAGGCCGGCTCCGAGCCCGAGGCTGAAGATATTATGGACGAAGGGGACATCCCCTTTTAACAACCACAAACGATTGTCATTCCCGCGAAAGCTGGAATCCAGGGACTTTAAGCTGCTGGCCCATTGTTACCTGGGTGACAAATTGGAGAGGATAAATGCAGGTAGAGAAAAAGAGGACACGTTTCCAGCGCAAGAAGGTTTGCCGCTTCTGCGCGGACAAGATACCGGTCATAGACTACAAGGATATCAGGCTGCTCAAAGGTTATGTGACCGACCGCGGCAAGATAGTCCCGCGCAGGATATCCGGAAACTGCGCAAAACATCAGCGCGAACTTACCAACGCTGTAAAGCGTTCCAGGAACATCGCTCTCCTGCCCTTCGTGGGCGAGAGGTTCTAACTTACGAAGGGCCGCTTCAAAACGAGGCGGCCCTTTCCTTCTTATGAGCAATCAAAACTTTACAGAGAATATTTTTTCAAAGGTGGCCCCGGCTGCGGCTGCGCTCGCCATGACCGCGTCTTTTATCTTCCTGCCGTTTGCCGGGACGATTGCGGTCTCGTTCCTTCCGGCCGCAGTAGCCTATGCGAGGGTCAGGCACGGAATTTCGAATTCTGCCCTAGTCAGTTTTTTCTGTGCCGGGTTTGCGGTCGCTATGACCGGTTCATATGTCATGGCTTTCCTTGTGTCACTGTTCTGCCTGACAGGTATCGTTCTCGGCAATTCTGTTGTCGCGGGTGAGCCGGGCGACAAGGCCATTTTAAAGGCGACCCTGTTCCCTCTGGTATTGGCCGCACCGGTTGCGGGGGCGTACCTGGCGTTTGCCGGGATCAACCCGTGGGCGTTCCTCGATAAATGGCTTAACTTAAGCCTGCAGGAGTCGATAAGGATATACCAGCAGATAGGGATGTCCCAGGCGGACATCGATACGCTGAAGCCGAGTCTTCAACTTGTCGCCACGGTCGTAAAGGACTACTTTCCTTCGCTTGTGGTCTGGATGATGGCGGGTGCCGCCAGCATGAGCCTGGCTGTACTGCGGGTGTACCTGCTGAGTAAAGGGCTTCCTGGCGGCGTCAAGACCGTGATAACGACATGGTATGCGCCGGACCATGCGGTGTGGGGTATAATAGTACCAGGCTTCCTGATGATACCGGATTACCAGCCGTTGAGGCTTGCCGCGGGCAACGTGCTTGCCTGTGTCTCCATAATCTACCTGTTCCAGGGCTTCGCAGTGTTGACGCACCTGTTTGACAGGATAAGGCTGACCGGCTTCCTGAGGACGCTTACGCTTGTGCTGGTCCTGCTGCAGCCATTCCTGATATTGTTCATGTGGGCCGTGGGTTTCTTCGACACATGGGTCGATTTCCGCAAGATAAGGCCTGGCGCAAAGCCGAAGGAATAGCCAATCTGTGTCGAATAAGACACATCAATCAAATGCTGTCTGTGTCAGCACTGACACAGTCCTCACTCCCATTGCCGGCCAAACATATGCGTACATGCAAAAAATGCCATGTTTGCAAGCGGTTTCATCCTCATACCGGTATGCCCAATTTTCCATGTTTCAGGGCATGATAATTGCATATGTAAAGAGTAAGAAAAAGGCAAAAAAAACTTGACAAAAATGTTTCAGGATGATAATTTACCGGAACTTTATATTAAATTTATGTTAAGTTTTGATTAATTTGGCTTAACCGGCTCGATGAAATATCGATCAAAGCCAAGGAGGTGACGTCCAGCTTATAATCAATATTCTTGTTTCACGGAAAGGGGGGATGGATTCTAAACGATTCACGTAAGTCTATCATTGCAGGCACTATTACAGCAGTTTAGATACATCATGCAAAGCAACGGGAAACACTCAAGGAGGAGAATAAAGATGAAGAAATTAATGCTGGCAGTACTTGTCGGCCTCATGGTCTTTGCCACCGCTTCCATAGCGGCAGCTGAGATCACCGTGGGCGGCAACATGGAAATCCGTTATGACCTCTGGAATAACCTCGACCTCAACAAGAACTTCAACGAGAACACAATGCCGCACGAACACCCAGACCTTCTTCGCGGACCGCATCCTTCTCAACGTCGATGCCAAGATAACCGAAGGCCTCGAGGCATTCGTCGAGATGGACAGCGTTAACAGCGAGCGCGTCTGGGGCGTGAACCAGACCGACGGCGCCGTTTTCTCCGCCGTCAACTACCAGGGCGAGAGCCTTCGCGTCAGGCAGGCCTGGATCAACTTCATGGTCCCCGGTCTTCCGGTCGGCGTGAAGATAGGCCATCAGCCGTTGGCGCTTGGCCACGGCATCTCCCTTGACACCCACAGGGACGGCACGGACGCAATACTCGTCTACTCCAAGCCCATCCCCGACCTGCTCGTCGCCGGCGTCTACGCCAAGGTCGTAGAGGGTTCAAGCTCTGCACCGAGCGGCAAGTTCAGCATTGATCCCGTTGCCGAGGATCCCTCATTATCCACGCAACCTCAACGGCAACGAGCACCATGACGCTGACGTGTGGGCTGCACTTGCCAACTACACCTTCATGCCGGGCAACACCGTCGGCATCAACTACCTCTTCGTGCATGACGCGGCCACACAGAACGTAGCCGGGACTTTTACAGCTGCGCACTATATAATTGACCAGAATCCTGCTTCTCTGACATTTGGTACCTTGATTTCAGTTCCGGCTTCCTCGACCCCTTCACAGACCGGAGCGATGCACCTCCACAACATCGGCGTCACGGCTGACGGCGTCATCGGGCCCATCACCTACAAGGCCGAGTACGACTACCAGAACATAAACGCCGCATCGTAAGGTCAGCACCGTCGGCGTCAACATCTCCCACGCTGCGATGGTCGGCGTCGGCGCGAAGGTCGCCATGGTCAACGTCGGCATGGAAGTCGCCTACGGCACCGGCACCAGCCCGAACAAGACACCTGGTTCCAGGACCTACCTCAGCCCGTACGGTGAGACCTCCTACAACTATGCATTCCTTTACAACGACAAGATCGGCCAGGGCCCGATGGGCACCGGCGGCGGCTTCGGCTTCGGCGACGGCACAGGCGGTTTCGGCCTTGCCAACACCGGCTACATCAAGCTGACTGCCGGCGTCAACCCGACCGACAAGCTGGGCGTGGACATGGCCGTCCTGTACCTCAGGGCCTCTGCGCCGATGCCGTCGAGGGCCAGTCCCGCGACCTCGGCTGGGAAGTCGATGCACACGCAGGCTACAAGATCTATGACAACCTGAACCTCGATGTCAACGGTGGCGTATTCGTCCCGGGCGCATGGTATGCGTACAACGGCCAGATCGATGCCTCAACGCGAGCGTGACGGCACGATCGTCGATCCGAAGGCCGTTCTCGATGGTAACGACGACACCCGAGCTTCAAGAGGAACATTGCATACGGCCTCGAGACGAAGCTGACCGTCAAGTTCTAATTAAAGCTTAATTTAGTTTTACCTGACCGGCCCCATGAAAGTGGGGCCGGTTTTTTTTATGGGTTATAATTAAACCATGTACCTGAACAAAACCATTGCCGAAATAGCCTCCCTCTTGACCCCCGGTGTCAAAGCCTATATCGTCGGGGGTACCGTGCGCGATATCCTTTTAAATAAAGACACCTCGGACATCGACATCGCAGTATCGCAGGGCGCGGAAGGATTCGCCCGGCGAGTGGCATCTCTATTCAGCGGGACATCGTTCATACTGGACGCGGAACGGAATATTTATAGGGCTGCAAGGGCGGGCCTGCCCTATCACATAGACGTCTCGCAGTTGAGGGGAGTGATAGAGGAGGACTTGGCGCTTCAGGGACTTCACGGTAAATGCAATGGCTGCCAGAATCGGGCCGGAGGAAGCTGGAAATATTATTGACCCGCTGGGGGGGCAGGACGACCTGAAGGCCGGCACAGTGCGGGCAGTAACTGGCAATGTCTTTACAGATGATCCTCTGAGGCTCCTGCGGGCGTTCCGGCTAGCGCTCCAGCTAGGTTTCGCCATAGAGGAAGATACGCTCGGTCTTATCGGCAAGCACCGGTGCATGATAACGGGCACATCCGCCGAGCGTGTCAGGGACGAGCTTTACCTCATGCTTGCACAAAGAGGAGCCGCGGCCGCGTTCCGCTCGATGTATGGATCCGGGCTGTTGCAGGAGGTCATCCCGGAGCTTAAGGCCATGGAAGGTCGTGCCCCAGTCCGAGCCTCACATGCACGATGTTCTTGAGCATTCCTTCAGGGCGATGCACTGGGCGGAAGAGGTGATGGGCGACCTCTCCCGGTACTTCGACAGGCGGGCAGATGAAGTATCCGGTTATCTTGATGCGCAGGTAGACGGCTTGCTTTGCATGTCGGGCCTGGTCAAACTTTGCGCGCTGCTTCATGACACCGGCAAGCCCGATACGTTTACGGTTGAACCGGACAGGATAAGGTTCACCAGGCACGACCAGGCAGGCGAGGCAATAAATTCCGGCATTGCGAAAAGGCTAAGGCTATCAGGCAGTGCGGTCTATGGCGCTCGGGAAGATTACGAGGGCGCACCTCAGACCCTTACACCTTACCAAGTCCCCGGTCACGCGCCATGCAGTCTACCGCTACGTAAGGGATATCGGTGACGACCTGCCTGCCTCGCTCATAGTCGCGCTGGCTGATGCGTTTGCCACGAGGGAGCGGCCCGGAGCTGTCGCGACGGACGTGGAGGGGTTGGTAAGGGATATTGCCGAGTACTATTACGGCGAGTTTAAGAATATGAAGGCCGAGCCGTTGATTACGGGGGATGACCTGGTCGAAGAACTTGGGCTTGTTCCTGGGCCGGTTTTCGGGGTGATCCTGATGGACGTGGAGGAGAAGCGCGCCGAAGGTGCACTTGTTGACAAGGAAGGGGCTATAAGGTATGTCAGGGAGAACTATTCCGGCGGTTCACTGACCAGCTGAGGCCGTCGGCTGCTCGTCCTTACGTAGCCGTTCAAGCAGCATCCCACTTATCCTGTTTTTCTCGAAATAATCCCGCTCCAGTTCCTCGATATAAAACCTGTCCAGGCCCGAGTTCTCCAGGAAGTCTTCGCGGGTCTTGGTGCTGCTACCGGCGATAATCACCGGCAGGAGATGGTGCAGGTAGAATATCTCCTTGCGGATATTGATGAGCGCGTCCCTGAAGACCTTTTCGGGTGTGCCGTGTTGTATGTGGCCGCCATCCAGCATCTCTTTCCAGACGTCGGCAATGAAGAGGTCCTGCGTCTCCCTGTCTGCAAGGTCGCTGTGCGAGTGTTTAAGCTTTTCTTTCATGAATGCATGCACGGTCACATAGTCGCGCTCTTCGGCTATTATCGCATTGAGCCGTTCTATGACTTCCTTTACGGATGCGTTCCCTTCCTCGATATCCATGATGCCATTGTACAGGGCGGTCGCCTTTCTCCTGCCGTAGTTGGTCATGTAACGGTTCTGGAGTGCGCTCTTTATGAAAAGCTCGTGGAACAACCCCTTAGATATCTCATCGAAGGCGCGTTTGTTTCCAAGAAGGCTCCTGAGCTTTTCCTCGGTCACTATGGTGCCTTCCATGAACGATATCTGGCTCACCGTGGCAAGGGTGGTGTCGAACCTGTCGAAGTAGGTTATGATGTAGCCGAAGCTCTCAAAGAGGCTCAGGTCGTTTGACTCTATCGACTTCTCGTCGGTGAGGCGGCAGGTCTCAAGCAGTATCTCTTCAAATGTGTTGTCCCTCAGCAGTATGGCGTGTTGCTTGGCGCGCAACAACTTGGTCATGTCTTCGCCGTTTATATGACCGGCCGTCTGCCCTTTAAGGAAAAGGCCTTCGAATATGGCCCTGGTTTCCTTGATGTACTCGGGTTCGTTAACCTCTTTTATCTTCTTGCCCTTCAGGAGCATCTCGTCGAGTGTGTCGAAGAGGTTCAGCGGTATCTTGTTCCTTAGGCTGAGCGTCCTGAGGCGCGTCAGCTTGGCCATATCCAGGTGGTCGATCTCTTTTTTATTCGAGCACCCGATCAGGATAGCCTTGTACTCGTCCACTATCCTTTTATTCTCGGGGTGCTTGTACATTATGTCTATCTTGATGCGCTCCTGCTGGTAGCGGTCTATCTCATAGAGGTTTGCGAGCGCTGCAAGTTTCGCGATGCCGTCTTCGTCCACTGCCCTGTTCTTCCAGTAAAGCTCCTTGAAGGTCCGGTGGTAGTCCTCGTGGAAGCGGTTGACGAGCCTTACGAGGAATACGATGCTCCTGTCCTCCTTGAGGGCGAGGAAGATGTCCCGCACGATCGCCGAGTCGTCGGACTTGCCGACTTTGTCCGTATGCTTCAGGTATTTACCGAGCGCACGAAGCAGGGTCTCCTGTCTCTTCCGGTGTTCGAGCTTTGAGTCGGAATGGACGAAGAAGTAGTAGTTGCTCACGGCGTTGCCGTTCATGAACACCTTGGTGAAGTCCTCTCCGCCCTGGATGTCGTTTGTGAACGACAGGCGGTCGCCTTCGGAGTAAACGCCGCCGTACATTACAAGGCGGTTCAAGACGTCTTTTTTAATGAGGTCTTTGATGGGCAGGTCTATGCCGAACATGTATTCGCAGAAGCTTCCGCCGTTTGCGAAATATGAGATGCCTTCAGGGTTTATCTTGAGGTCGTTGCCGTAGGAGAAAAAACGGACGAAGCTTTTGCCGTCCTTCTCGCCGGACTCGTGGAAATAGCGGTTTGCTATATCCCGGCCTGCTACGGTGGCGAAGTACTCCACCCTGTCGTTTATCTGGCCGTGAAGGCGTATATCCTGAATCATAGCACCGGATTATATCACGATGCCCTCATAAATTAAAAGGAAAAACGGGTATGGCTGTAACACTGTGGGAGCGAAAATGTTTGTCTATTCAGTTCCATTTGGTATAATCCTTATAAACAAGGAGGCTATCATGGTCGTCGGCGTACCGAAGGAGATAAAGGACAAAGAATTCCGCGTAGGCATGGTCCCTGCAGGTGTCAGGGAGCTTGTCCAGTCCGGCCACAGGGTATTGGTCGAGAAGGGCGCGGGCATTGGGAGCGGGATAACGGATGCCGAATACCAGAAGGCCGGGGCCACAATCACCGCTCGAAAGGCTCTGTTCTCAAGGGCTGACATGATAGTAAAGGTCAAGGAGCCTCTGCCACAGGAGTATGGGCTGCTGAAGGCCGGGCAGATACTTTTCACTTACCTGCACCTGGCCGCCGAGAAGAGGCTCACCGAACTGCTTCTGGAGCGGAAGGTGACAGGTATTGCATATGAGACGATACAGAGAGAGGACAATTCACTGCCGCTTTTGAAACCGATGAGCCAGGTCGCCGGCCGGTTGTCCATCCAGGTCGGGGCGTCGTACCTTCAGGAAAACAACGGCGGCAGGGGCATCCTTCTTGGCGGCGTGCCGGGCGTCCTGCCCGCGCGGGTCGTCATAATCGGTGCGGGCACTGCCGGGCTGAACGCGGCAAAGATCGCGCACGGCATGGGAGCCGAGGTCACGGTGCTCGATACAAACGTCGACAGGCTCGACTACATCGAAGACATATTTCACGGCACGATAAGGACGCTTGCATCAAACAGGGGGGTGGTAGAGGAGTCCATGATTGAAGCCGACCTGGTCATCGGGGCGGTCCTCGTTCCGGGCGCGAAGGCCCCGAAGCTTGCCGGCAGGCAGGTCCTGTCGAAGATGAGGAAGGGCTCCGTCATTGTGGATATTGCCATAGACCAGGGTGGTTGTTTCGATACGTCCAGACCGACGTCGCATACCGACCCGGTCTATGTTGTGGACGGGGTGATACATTACTGCGTCACGAACATGCCGGGTGCCGTGCCCAGGACCTCCACGTTTGCGCTTACCAACGTGACGCTGCCTTATGCGCATCGGATTGCCGACATGGGCGTTGAGGCCGCTTTGAGAGCAGACCCGGCGCTCATGAAAGGGCTCAATACCTACAGGGGGCGGTTGACCAACAAGCCGGTCGCGCAGGCGCTGAAGATGAAATACGAAGAGCCGGGCATCTGACACAACATTTCCCTGATTTTGAATTCTCACATGTTTTTAGTTGATTTTTTTGACGGTTATAAATAAAATCAGAACAGTCAGTAATATGAAATAAATCCGGTTCAAGTTATATGGTAGAGTACGATTACAGGGTTGAACAGCAGGTAAATGCGGACGTACTAAGTCTCTTTAATGAAAGAGCCGGGATTAATAACGTCCTGGACCGGCTGGTCGCCATCCTGGCAGCACACCTCAGGATAGAAGCTATAGGCATCCGTGTAATGGACAAAGAGGGGAACATCCCTTTCTCATCCTACACAGGATACTCCGACGGCTTCATGGCCAAGGAAAACAACCTGTGCATACGTCATGACAAATGCGTGTGCATTGAGATAACCAGGGGCGAATACGACCCGTCCCTGCCTCTTTACACCCCCTACGGTTCCTTTTACACAAACGAGCTTCAGAGCCTTGAAGTCGTCAGAGGAGGAATGCGCGAAGGGAGGTTCAGGGGCGAGTGCGTGCTACGAAAGTGGGAGTCGCTCGCTGTTATCCCCATACGCTTCGGCCACAGGTATTTCGGGCTCATCCATGCGGTTGACACCGAAAAAGGCATGGTCTCCGTCCAACGCGTCCAATTCCTGGAAAATATTGCCTCACAGCTCGCCCTGTACATGCATTTCCTCGAGTCTCAGTCGGAGAGAGAAAACGAGTTTTCTTCTCTGGTGCAGAGGGTCATCCACGACATCAGGAACCCGATCAACTCCACAAAGATGTTTGTCGAGTTGATATCGGCGCAGGGCGCGGACAGGCTTGACCCTGCGGCCGCGGACTTCCTTGAGCGCATCTCAAGAAATGCGGACTACATGCACGAACTCATAGTCGGCTTGAACGATTTTTCACATGCTTGTTCCCTACAAAAAGACCCGGAGAAAATTGACCTCAAGACCTACATACCCATGGTTATATCCGATATGGGGGTTGAGGCCTGGCTGGTGAAAATAGTAGGAGACCTTCCAGTTGTCCATTACTCGTCTTTAAGCCTGAAGAGGGTGCTTTCCAACCTTATATCCAACGCCATTAAGTTCTCCTGCCGGGGCGATGGCCCGTCGGTCGAGCTTTCCTGTCAGGAAAAGGACATGTTCTACCAGATCTCGGTAAAAGACAACGGCATGGGGATAGACGTCCTGGAACTCGGCAGGATATTCGATCCCTTCCACAGGACCGATTCAGCAAAGGACATCCCCGGCACCGGCCTTGGTCTTTCCATCTGCAGGAAATTAATTGAGGGCAACGGCGGAAGGATATGGGCCTTTTCCGACGTAGGCAAGGGCAGCACTTTCTACTTCACGATCAACAAATAACCGTCCCGGCTTTTCCGCATACGGCTTCTTCAAGTTTCTCCGGCGACGTTATTGTAACTTCCTTGCCGCCTCCCCCGATGAACTCGATCGCAGCAAGAATTTTTGGCCCCATGCTCCCCGGCGGGAACTGGCCCTGCGCCAGATAATCTATTGCATCGTTAACACCCATCCTTGCTATCGCACTCTGCGCAGGTTTCCCATAATCCAGATATACGCAGTCTACCGATGTGAGTATTATAAGCTTTTTCGCACCGACCTGTCTGGCAAGAAGGCTTGACGCGAGGTCCTTGTCTATCACGGCATCGATGCCTTTGAGCAGTCTGCTCTCGTCCTCGACCACGGGCACTCCTCCTCCGCCGGCGGCGATCACGATATCCCCGCCCTCTGCTATCCGCCTTATTGTATCGGCCTCTATTATCCGCAATGGCCTTGGCGAGGGCACCACCCTGCGCCAGCCGCGTCCGGCGTCCTCAAGCATTACCCAGCCCAGTAAAGTAGTCATGGACTTTGCCTCTTCCGCCGAGTAAAACGGTCCTACGGGTTTCGAAGGCCATATGAATGCCGGGTCGTTCTTATCGACCGCCACCTGGGTGACAACCGAAACGACGTTGACCTTTTTGCCAAGCCTTGCAAGCTGGTTATAGAGTGACTGCTGGAGGATAAACCCTATACCGCCTTCCGAGTCGGCATCCGCGATGAACAGCGGCATGGGCGGTATAGTCTCCCTGGCGCATTCCATCTGGATGAGGGTGTTGCCCACGAAAGGACCGTTTCCGTGTGTGATGATTACTGGTTGTCCCGGCTCGATTAACTCCGCGATACGGGCCATACAGGAGTCGGCATGGGACACCTGCTCCTCAAGCGTACCACGCTCTCCGCGTTGGATGAGTGCGTTCCCGCCTATGGCTATCACGAGCGGGGGTTTTGTCATCTGTTTTGCCCTTTGTTTTTGAGGAACCCCTTCACGATCGCCTCGATGGTCGTTCTGCCTTTCTCTTTTATCTCATAAGAAACGCGGTACGCCGGCTTGTTCACCTTTATCAGCCGCATAAGGTTTACAGGAGTCGCAAACACCAGCGCGTCGCATGGAACGGCGTTTATCGTTGCCGCCAAGTCGTCAAGCTGTTCCTGGCTGTATCCCATCGCCGGGAGCACATCCTTTATGTGGCCATATTTTTCAAGCGTCTCTTTCAGCGTCCTAACAGCATACCTGACAGGGCTTACTACAGTCGCCCCGGCCTCGCGCGCCGCTACAACACCCGCGCCGTAGCCCATGCCTCCATGTGTAATTGTGGGGCCGTCCTCCACCACCACGACCCTTTGTCCTTCCAAAGACGGCGCTTTGTGGGTTGTCATCAGGATCCGGACAGGCGATTCGGCCGTTACAATCCTGGCCTTCGGGTTGACCGCTTTTATGTTCCTTTTGATCCAGGCAACCGCCTCGGTTGTCGCGCTGCCGACCTTGTTTATTATTACGACGTCTGCCCGCCGGAGGTTTGTCTCACCGGGGTAGTACGACATGCCGTGTCCCGGCCGCAACGCGTCTGCAACGACAACCTCCAGGTCAGGTCTTATGAACGGGAAGTCGTTGTTGCCCCCGTCCCATACTATAATGTCCGCCTCTTTTTCCGCCTCCCGCAATACCGCCTCGTAGTCCACGCCCGCAAAGACAGTGAACCCCATCTCGACTATAGGCTCGTACTCCTCCTTTTCTTCGACCGTGCAAGCGAGTGCGTCTAGCTCTTCAAAGGTCGAGAACCTCTGCAAGCGCTGTTTCTCCAGGTCGCAGTATGCCATAGGGTGACGTATGGCCACAGGCCTTCTGCCAAGCAACCTGAGTATCTCCAGAAGCCTCCTTGTGACCGGGCTCTTCCCGCTCCCTGTCCGTACCGCGCACACGGATATAACGGGAACTGAAGATTTCAGCATCGTACTGTCCGGCCCAAGCAAGCTGAAGTCGGCGCCAAGCGCCAGCACCTCGGAAGCCTTGTGCATCACGTCCATGTGGGCTACGTCGCTGTAGGAGAATACCACCTCGTCGATATGCAGGGATTTTATGAGTCCGGGTAGTTTTTCCTCGGGGAATATAGGTATGTCCTGTGGGTAAAGCTTCCCGGCTAGTGAAGCGGGATAGGTCCTTTTCTCGATATACGGTATCTGCGTCGCGGTGAAGGCGGCTACGTTGTATGTGGGGTCGTCGCGGAATATTACGTTGAAGTTATGGAAGTCGCGCCCGCCCGCGCCCATTATAAGGACGTTCTTCGGTTTCATCCGGCCTTTCTTACAGCTTCTTCGAAAATAACCAACGCCTCGTCCATCTGCTCTTCCGTCGTGATGAGCGGAGGAATAAAACGTACGACGTTCTTGTATGTCCCGGCTTCGAGTATCACCAGACCTCTCTCCAGGCAGTATTTGAGGATAAACGAAACGGCTTCCGGGTTAGGCTCGCCCTCTTTTTTAATAAATTCTATGCCTATCATATAGCCCAGGCCGCGTACGTCTCCTATCACCGGGGCTATTTCTTTTAGGCCCCACAGCCTTTCGAATACGCCACGGCTTATCCTCTCGGATTTCTCAAGGAGTTTCTCATCCTTTATTGCGTCAAGCGTTGCCGTTGCTGCCGCGCATGCGACGGGGTTGCCCCCGAACGTCGTACCGTGTGTACCGCGTTCCCAGTTACCCATTATACCGGCTGTGGAGATGATGCCCGATAACGGCAATCCCGACGCGATGCCTTTTGCCACCGTGATGATGTCCGGTTTTACTCCGTAGTGGTCGAGCGCAAACCATCTGGAGGTGCGCCCGATGCCTGACTGCACCTCGTCAAAGATAAGCAGAATGCCGTTGTCCGTACATATCTCCCTGAGCTTCTCAAGGAATGCCGCGGGCGCGGGATAGTACCCGCCCTCGCCCAGCACCGGCTCGATTATTATGGCGGCTACGTCTTTTGCGGCGACCCTCTGAGTGAACAGCCTCTCAAGTTCGTCGGTGGATGCAATGTCGCAGTTCGACCCGTAAGGGCTGCGGTAGCAGTACGGGTAGGTGATGTGGTATATCCCGGGCAGAAGCGGCTGGTATGCCGTCCTGTACCGTGCGTTTGAGGACGTAAGCGACATGGCCCCGAAGGTGCGGCCGTGGAACGAGCCGGTGAAGCCGATGATTGCCTGCCTACCTGTGTGGTAGCGGGCGAGCTTCATCGCGCCCTCGACCGCCTCGGACCCTGAATTGGAAAAGAAGAACCTGTCCATCCCGGGCGGTGTGATAGCTATCATCCTTTCGACCAGGTCATAGAGCGAGTCGTAGTAAAATGTCGAGCCCGCATGGATGAACCTGTCCGCCTGTGCCTTTATCGCCTCGACGACCTTGGGGTGGCTGTGGCCTATGTTGCAGACGGCGTGGCCGGATGTGAAGTCCATGTATCTTTTTCCGGCCTCGTCATATAGATACAGCCCGGAAGCCCTCTTTATGAAAAGGTCCGTCTGGAACCCCCAGGCCGTCGTCAGATGTTCTTTTAAAAATCTCACCTTGCTGTCCACGGTTTCCTCCAACCTTGCTACCTGGTTATTTGGGCCTTCTGAAGCCTACCGCTGTAATCCCTGTATATCACCTTCCAGCGGGTGAACATATCGAGCGCCCCGCCGCGGCCTCCGGCTTCCTTGCCGCCGAAGCCGCTCTTCTTCTCGCCGCCGAACGGGAGCTGTATCTCCGCGCCGATGGTGCTTGCGTTTATGTACACGATCCCGGTCTCAAGGTCGCGCTCCGCCAGAGCGCTGTACCTGATGTTGTTCGTGTAGATCGAATCGACAAGCCCGTACTCCACGCCGTTGGCAATATCAAGCGCATCCCGAATGTCTTCAGCTTTTAATACGGAAACCACGGGCCCGAATATCTCCTCCTGCGCGATGCGCATATTGGGTCTGACGTTCGTGAAGATAGTGGGCTCGAAGAAATACCCGCGGTCAAGCCCGTCGCCAGAGCAACGTTTGCCGCCCATTACCAGCGTCGCGCCTTCGGACAGTCCCACCTTTATGTACCCCACGACTTTTTCAAGTTGTTCCTCGCTCACCAGCGGCCCCATGTCAATGTCGTGCCTCAGGCCGTTTCCGATCCTCAACCCTTTTGCTGTGGCCATGAACTTCTCAAGAAACTTGTCATGCACGTCTTTCTGGACGATCACCCTCGATGCGGCGGTGCACCTCTGGCCCGTGGTCCCGAAGCCGCCCCATATCGCGCCCTCCACGGCAAGGCCGAGGTCGGCGTCCTCCATGACGATTATCGCGTTCTTGCCGCCCATCTCGCACGATATGCCCTTGCCCGGCGCGCTGCACATACCCGCCAGCCTGCCGCCCACTGCGGACGACCCGGTGAACGATACGCCGTCTATGCCCGTTGTGAGTGGCAAGGTATTCGCCCACTTCGCCGCCGGGGCCGTGTATGAGGTTCAGGACGCCCTTGGGTATTCCGGCGTCAACGAGCTTCCTTACTATCTCCGTGCCGCATATCGGCGTATACCTGCTGGGCTTGAAAATGACGGTATTTCCGGCATACAAGCGCCGGGAATATCTTCCACGAAGGTATGGCGGTGGGGAAGTTCCAGGGCGTGATCAGCGCGAACGTTCCGACAGGCACCCGCACCGATTTGCAGTCCTTCTCGGGAAGCTCCGACGGTATAGTCTCGCCTGACAGCCTGCGGCCCTCGCCCGCCATGTAGTAGGCCATGTCTATGGCCTCCTGCACGTCGCCCAGCCCTTCCGCTATTACCTTGCCCATCTCGGCCGTCACCAGCTCGCCGAGCCGCTGTTTGTCCGTCAGCAGCGCCTCTGCCGCCCGGAAGATTATCTCGCCGCGCTTCGGTGCCGGAACGAGCCGCCACTTCTTGTATGCCTCCCTCGCGGCCGCAACTGCGCGGTCTATATCCTCGTGGGTGCTGACCGGGGCATCGCCCAATACCTCTCCGGTCGCGGGGTTCAGGGTCTCGAACCTCTCCTCGCCTGAGGAGTCCACCCATTCCCCATCTATGTAGTTTTTCAGCTTTTCCATATCCATCTCCAATTATTACCTTACTCTTAAAATATAACAAAAAAAGGGGTTTTCCGGGCCAGTATCCCAAGAGCGTGTTGCAAAATACCTATTTTTGTTATAGAATTTTTTTCTGCATCGGGAGGATAGCAAATGGAAGTGACGATACTCGGTTGCGGCACCTCTTTCGGCGTGCCGATGATAGCCTGCAAATGTCCGGTCTGTACCTCGACCAACCCGAAAAACAGGCGCACCCGCTCCTCGGTCCTGGTCACCGTCGGGGACAAGAACATCCTTGTGGACACCACGACCGACCTCCGGGCGCAGGCGATCGCAAACGGCATCGAGCATGTGGACGCGGTGCTCTATACCCACCCGCACGCCGAACACATACACGGCATCGACGAACTGCGGCGTTTCAACTGGCTGCAAGGGATGGCCATCACCTGTTACGGAGCCGCCGAGACCCTTAAATACCTCCGCGAGACGTTCAAATACATATTCATCAACCCCGGCCTACCCGGCTGGCAGCCGAACCTCGTCACACAGGAAATCGAAGGGCCTTTCGAGCTGTTCGGGCAGAAGATTACCCCCATCGAACTTATGCACGGCAGCCTGCCGATCTACGGTTACCGTTTCGGAGACTTTGCATACATCACGGACTTTAGCGAGATACCGGAGGAATCGGAGGAACTGCTGAAAGGTGTGAAGGTGCTGGTGCTTGAGGCACTCCGTCGCGAACCGCACCCGTCGCACATAACGCTCGAGCAGGCAGTGGAGGTTGCAGGACGGATAGGGGCGGAACGTTCCATCCTTACCCATATGGCGCACAACCTGGAATACGACGAGGTCAACGCATCACTCCCCAAGGGTGTGGAGCTTGGATATGACGGCATGAGGATTGAAATTTAAATATAGATAGGAGAACACATGGAGATAAACCAGGACAGGGTAATAAGCATGGCGGCCGGGTTCCAGTACTCCAAGATACTGCTGACTGCGAACGAGCTTGGTATATTCAAGTTCATCGGAAGCAAGTCGCGCACTGCGGCAGAGGTCGCAAGCGGTTTGAAGCTCGACGCCGAGGCCACAGGTCTTTTGCTCGGTGCGCTTGTCGGGCTCGGGCTGGTCACGTACAAGGCGGGCAGGTACAAGAACGCGCCGGACATTGAGAAGTATCTGGGTACGGATTCGGATGAAGGCCTCTCCTGCATAGCCACCCACATGAACCACATGTACGAGTCCTGGAACAGGCTGGATGCGATAATAAAAAAAGGCAGGCCGAAGAAGCCCGGCGTCCCGAGCATCCTGACGGACAAACACAGAAACCGCAACTTCATATGCGGGATGTTCGAGATAGGGATGGGTACGGCGAGGCTTCTCGCGAAGCACATAGACCTCAAAGGTGTCATGAAGATGGCGGACATCGGCGGCGGCCCGGCCCAATATCCCATCGCATTTTCGGAGAAGAACCCGGACACCGGCTTTATTGTGGCGGACTACCCGAGCACCGTCAGGGTGGCAAGGGGATACATAAAGAAATACGGCCTTCAGAAGAGGATAAAGGCGGTGGACTGCGAGTTCTTCGACGTGCCGGAGCTTGGCATCGGCGACGATTACGACATGGCGCTTCTGTCGCAGGTGCTCCATGCGGCGGGCGAGAAGAAGTGCGTCGGCGCTGATAAAGAAGGTGTACAGGATACTGAAGCCGGGCGGGCGCATCGTGATAAACGAGAACGCCCTGAACGAGGACAGGGTCAGCCCTCCGCCCCCGCTTATCTTCGCCATAAACATGCTGGTGAACAACACGGGCCGCACGTATACCGCAAGCGAGATGTCCGCCTGGCTCAAGGAAGCGGGCTTCACGAAGATAAAGGCGAAGAGGCTGCACGAGCGCTCGGTAATAATACAGGGAGAACTAATAGTCTGGATATCGTACCCGGCCCCCCTAGGTGGCATATACCTTTTCCCCTCCCCACCTGCGGGGGAGGGCAGGGTGGGGGGAAGGTGAGGGGATTCAGATGGACAGCATGAACAAAAAACTTATCGCCGACGACAAAAAATACATCTGGCACCCGTTCACCCAGATGCGCGACTGGGAGGCCGAAGACCAGCTCGTCATCGAGCGCGGCAAGGGGAGCTGGCTGTATGACGCCGATGGCAACAAATACATAGACGGCGTCTCGTCGCTTTGGGTCAATGTCCACGGCCACCAAAAGAAAGAGATCGACCGCGCGATAACCGACCAGCTCAAGAAGGTCGCGCATACCACATTCCTCGGTCTCACCCATCCCACCGCGATAGAGCTTGCGAAGAGGCTCGTTGAGATTACCCCCGCCGGGCTTGAGCGGGTGTTCTATTCCGACAACGGCTCCACCTCCGTCGAGATAGCCCTGAAGATGGCCTTCCAGTACTGGCGCCAGAATGGGGAGTCAAAGAGGACGAAATTCATCTGCCTGAAGGAGGCCTACCACGGCGACACCATCGGCTCCGTCAGCGTCGGCGGGATGGAGCTGTTCCACGACATATTCAGGCCGCTCCTGTTCGATACCATAAAGGCGCAGGCGCCGTACTGTTACAGGTGCGAGAAGGGGCTCTCCTACCCCGAATGCGGGCTTGAGTGCGTGGAAGAGTTGGGCCGTCTTGTGCAGTCTAACGAAGGCGAGGTCGCGGCGGTGGTCGTCGAGCCGCTGGTGCAGGGCGCGGCGGGGATGTACGTCCAGCCGCCGGGGTACCTAAAGCGCGTCCGCGAGATCTGCGACCGCCACGGCATATTCATGATAGCGGACGAGGTCGCGACCGGGTTCGGGCGCACGGGGACGATGTTCGCCTGCGAGCAGGAAGGCGTCTCGCCGGACATCATCTGCCTCTCCAAAGGGCATAACCGGCGGCTACCTGCCGCTCGCGGCCACGGTTACCACCGCCAAGATATACGAGGGCTTCCTGGCCGATTACAGCGAGTTCAAGACCTTCTTCCACGGCCACAGCTACACCGCGAACCCGCTCGCCTGCGCGGCGGCGATTGCGAACCTCAAGGTCTTCGAGGACGAGCAGACCCTTGAGAAGCTTCAGCCGAAGATCGCGCTTTTAAAAAGCGGAGCTTGATAAGATTGCCCGCATGCCCCATGTCGGCGATGTGCGGCAAAAGGGGTTCATGGTCGGCATCGAGCTTGTGAAAAACAAGAAGACGAAGGAGCCGTTCCCGCTATCCGAGAAGATGGGGATGCGCGTCTGCATGGAGGCGCGCAAGCTCGGCGCGATTATCCGCCCGCTCGGAAATGTCATCGTGCTTATGCCGCCGCTGTCGATAAGCGAAGGGGAGTTGAAGAAACTGACGGGCATTGTTAGGAAGGCGATAAAGGCGACGGTACATCATAATATTGGCATGTTGCTTTAAATGGGACTTGCCCCCTAATTTCGGTCATTTAACTTTCTCTTAACGGCATCGGTAGCCGCCAAAAAACTTTCCTCATTTTTTAGGTCTGGCCATTTTATAAGATTTGCAGCCATGCGAAGGTAAATTGTAACCGTTGAGCGAGATAAATTAAGTTCCTCAGCTGTGTCAATTTGTTTCCAGCCTTCGCGTTTACCTTGACCAGAATATCCGTGTCGATGACAATATATTGAATGAAGTTTGGCGACACCCTCGCAACTCTCCCACCATCGCACATCTGGACAACGAAGTTTCTCTCTAAGCTTCTCTACAAACTCCAGTTCAGACTTATTTTCGTCAGCGTCAGGCATAATTATCTCCCTAATATTTGACATTATCAATCTGGCGTTAGGTATCTTTTCCTTTTTGAAACAAAGAACATTAACAATAGTCCGACGAACATCACACTGCTATATTGCTCTGTACTACATTACAAGCAAATTTGTAAATTGTCGCATCATCTGCGACTAAGCCCTGTTTAATTGATTGTTTAATATTATTCATTTGGTTAAAACTAGTTAAGCCATATACAAGAAAAGTTAAACTTAACTGACCTATTGCCCTTGATGAAACAGGGTATATACCTCTAAGTTTTTTTATAACGAGCCAGGAATAGGCTGACATGAGAACTACGCCAATTGGCAAATAATAAGTGAGGTGAGTGGAAGCAGCAGCATTGGAATAAAAGACTAAAATTAGGGCGGCTCCAATACACAACCCAAATCTGCTGAGTGATATATACCTTTCTTTGCCGGTTGTCATGAAAGACCTCCACAATTAAAAATAGGTACACATCGGTATTGCCCGGCTCTTGCTAACCCAAATACCAGTTATAGAAATCTTCTTTTGAAACCTCTATGTCGTTCAGTATTTTTCGTAAAATGCCTTTGCCGAGGTCTTCGCCTTTATGGAAAGGGACCACGCAAGTCCTGCCGTCAGGGTGCCTGAAAAATTTATGGCTTCCCTTTTGTCGTGTTTCCTGGAAGCCGTGTTCAATAAGAAATTTTATAAGCCGGTCGGCCTTGACGACGGGGAAGGTGGTCATTTCACAACTTCGACCTGTTGGACGCCGACAAACCTCAATGACTCCGGCTCCTCCTCTTCAAGGCACAGGTCGATGACTTCCTTGATTCTCGGAATAAGCTCGTCCATGGACTTTGCCTGGGTGTAGCAGCTTTTAAGAACCGGTACGGTGGCGACGTAGTAGCCGTCTTCGTCCTGCTCTATGATGACCGAAAGATTGTATGCTTTCATGTTCGGCTCCTTTGTGGTAATGCGCTCGATTATCGCTTATAATATTATACAGTAACGCTTATTTAAATCAAGAGATAGATAACCCGGTGGATTCCATCCTGCTCATTGGTATTGACTCTGATATTTCGCGATGTTACGATAGGTATATGAGCGAATATGTAGGGAACCTCCACGTACATTCCACATACTCGGACGGCACCGGCACTATTGAAGAGATAGCGGAAGCGGCGCGTGATTGCGGGGCTTGGATTTCGTCGGTATGACCGACCACCACACCCTGAAGCCCATCCGGGACGGCAAGGAGGGCTGGCACGGCAAGGTGCTGATGCTGTTCGGCACCGAGATAGGCACCGAGCACAACCACTACCTCGCCTGGCGCGTGGCGAAGGAAATCCCGGACAACCAGCATAACCCCCAGTCAGTGATAGACGCCGTACATGCACAGGGGGGGATAGGGTTCATCGCCCACCCTTTTGAGAAGGGCTGCAAGTACGGGTACAAAGGCCACGCCTTTACCTGGGACAACTGGAACGTCTCCGGCTTCACCGGCATATGCATCTGGAACTTCATATCGCAGTGGAAGGGCCCGATAACGAGCTGGCCCAAGGCGCTTTTTTACTACCTGAACAGGCGCGGCGCGATAACCGGGCCGGACAAAGAGACCCTGGCCATGTGGGACAAATACCTGAAAAGCGGCAAGGTGGTCGCAATCGGCGGGACGGACGCACACGCATTCAGGTTCGGCATCGGGGCGATCAAGCCGAAGATATTCCCGTACAAGTATCTCTTCAAGACAATCAACACGCATATCATAACGGACAAGCCCCTGACGGGAGAACTTGGCCCGGACAAAAAGACCGTCTATACCGCCCTTGAGCGCGGCCACTGTTTCGTATCCTTCGACATTATCGGCAGCGGCAGGGGTTTCGAGTTCAACGCATCAACCGCCTCGCGCAAGGTGATGATGGGCGACGAGATGACCCTGTCGGGTGGCGTGAAGTTAGAGGTGATACTGCCACGCTCGGCAAAGGTCAGGATAATAAAGAACGGCGCGCCCTGGCGTGAAGGCTACGGCAAGCATCACCTCTATACCGTGAAGAAGCCCGGCGTCTTCCGTGTCGAGGTGTTCAAGAAAAGCCTCTTCGGCCCTGACCGCGCCTGGATATTCTCGAACCCCATCTACGTGAAGGCCTGACCCCATGCCCATACCCCGCAAGGCCCGCGTGTTCTCATGGGCGCTCTACGACTATGCCAACACAATGTTCTCGATGAACATGCTGTCCATGTACTTCCCGCTGTGGATCACGCAAGAGATGGGCGGGAAGGATATCTACTACAGCATAGCCTTATCGGTATCCGTCGTAGCCGCCGGGGCCGTCATGCCCATCATAGGGGCTGTCTCGGACCGCAGAAAAAGCAGGATGCCGTTCCTGATTGTGCTCACGTTGCTCTGCGTATCGGCGACGGCCGCTATCAGCCTTTCCGGCAGCCTGTTCGTGGCGCTGCTGCTGTTCTCCATTGCCAACTTCGGCTACATGACCGCGCTTGCGCCCTACGACTCCCTCCTGCCGGAAGTGAGCGAGGGCGTCAACATCGGCAGTGTGTCTGGCCTTGGCGTTGCGCTTGGGTACCTCGGCTCGATAGGCGGCCTGATGATGGTAAAGCCGTTCGTTGACAGCGGCGGCAGGTCGGCCGCGTTCCTGCCGACGGCAGTACTTTTCCTTGTTTTTGCAATCCCATGCTTCCTGTTCGTAAAGGAACATTCGAGGAGGAAACCGAAAAAGTCCTACGGCATAAAGAGGGAGTTCAAGAAGATATTTCTTACCCTCAAGAATACCCGCCGCTATCCCGGGCTCCTGAGGTTTTTAATCGCGAACCTGATATACAGCGACGCGGTAAACACCGTGATAGTATTCATGGCGGTATACGCGAGCAAGGCGATAGGCATGGACGACAAGGCGATAAGGACATTCCTCATCGTATCGACCGTGTTTGCCGCGGTAGGCTCGTTCATTGCCGGGAAGGTAACCGACTGGCTGGGGCCGAAGAGGGCGCTGATGCAGGCGCTCCTGCTCTGGGCAGTTACAATGCTGATTGCATGTTTCAGCTTCAGCAAGACGGTGTTCTGGGCGGTAGGGCCGCTGGCCGGGATATCGCTCGGCTCGACATGGGTCGCATCACGCGCGCTTGTGGCGAGGCTGTCCCCACCGCGCAAATTCGGTGAGATCTACGGGCTTTACAACCTCGGCGGAAAGTTCGGTTTCGTGGTAGGCCCGCTCGTATGGGGAGGGATAATCCTCGCCTTTGAGCCGCTTGGCATCGTCAGGTACAGGATCGCGATATTCAGCCTGCTGATGTTCATACTGGTTGCAATGTATGTGCTGAAAAAGGTTCAAATCAATGAAATCAAGGAGGTAACCCCGGATGCCGGAACCATTGCTTGAGGAGGTCATAAGCCCCTCCGAGGTCGCCGCCGCGAGTACAAAGGCTGGCCGGGCTTATCAACGATGACTACAAGTGCAAGGCACCGGTGCTTGTCGGTGTGCTGAAGGGCTCTTTCATCTTCATGGCAGACCTCGTCCGGCACCTGGAACTCCCTGTTAGGATAGAGTTTATCCGCGCTTCAAGCTACGGTGGCGGTACGACCTCGAAAGGCATCATTGAACTTGACGGCATGGACCTTGATATTCAGGGACAGGACGTCATCATCGTCGAGGACATAATCGATACAGGGCAGACACTTGCAGCCATCATCGCACGGATGGAATCAAAGGGGCCGGCATCCCTTAAGGTCTGCACGCTTCTTGACAAACCGTCACGCAGAAAGACAGAATATCGTCCCGATTATACAGGTATCGTGGTGGAGGACGTATTTTTGGTGGGTTATGGCCTCGACCATGCCGAAAATTACCGACATTTGAAGGGCCTCTATAAAATCACCCCGCAGTCCTGAGTCCGCATAACTCCTTAATAACTATTTACTATTACCGCACGGGATGTTATACTTTCGGTAACGGCAGAGGTTTGGAATACTTTTCGTCGTAATATTAAGCTATTTTCTGGAGGGAGGAGAATCGCCATGTTACGTTTTAACAAAAAAATTACGGCTGCCTGGATTGTTGTGCTGCTTTTTGCTGGAGCAGTGGTCGGTCTGACCATTTCATCCCGCTTTGATCTCATAAATTTCGGTTCCGCGGCAACCCGTCCAACCCTGAAAGTTAGCCCAGCCCTTACCGAACTCAGCAATGCGCTCGCGGATGTAGCCGCGGCGGTGACACCTTCGGTAGTTAACATATCGACGACAAAGACGGTGAAGCAGGAAAACCCCCTTTACCCCTTCTTTGAGGACCCGTTTTTAAGGAAATTCTTTGGCCAGCCTGATGGAAGCGGCGGCGGAAGGTACCAGGAGTTCAAGGAACGCAGCCTTGGCTCCGGGGTTATAGTCTCGCCCGACGGATATATTGTCACAAACAACCACGTGATCGATGGCGCTTCCGAGATAAAGGTGGTGCTAAACGATAAGAGCGAGTTCAAGGGCAAGGTCATCGGCACAGATCCGAGGAGCGACATTGCCGTGATAAAGATCGACGCAAAACATCTTCCCGCGCTTCAATGGGGTAGTTCTGACGAACTCAGGGCCGGTGAGATGGTGATGGCCGTCGGTAGCCCGTTCGGGCTTAGCCAGTCTGTTACGACAGGTATAGTTTCGGCTGTCGGGCGTGCTAACGTGGGCATTACCGATTACGAGGACTTCATCCAGACGGATGCGGCTATTAACCCCGGTAACTCCGGAGGGGCGCTCATCAACATGAGAGGCCAACTCGTCGGCAGTAAACACCGCGATATTCTCCCGTACGGGAGGTTATCAGGGTATAGGCTTTGCCGTGCCTGCAAAGATTGCCAAGCAGGTGATGGACAGCCTGGTCAAAACCGGGAAGGTGGTGCGCGGCTGGCTTGGCGTGTCTGTACAGGATGTCACCCCGGAGCTTGCAAAACAGTTCGGAGTCGAGAACGCCGAGGGCGCCCTCGTCGGCGAGGTTGTCAAGGGCAGCCCGGCTGAAAAGGCAGGGATAAAAAGAGGAGACGTGATAGTCGCAGTTGACGGCAAGAAAGTTGAGGATTCCGGCCACCTGAGGAACATGGCAGCCTCGACCAAGGTCGGCAGCCGTCTCAAGCTGGATATCATAAGAGATAAGAACAAGATGACAGTTGATGTGGAAGTCGGCGAGCAGCCCAAGGAAGCCCAGGCAGGCCAGGGCGGTGCAGAGACCCCAGAGACGACCTCAGCCCTTACGGGGGTGACTGTACAGGACCTCACCCCTGAAATGATCGACAAGCTGGGGCTCGACAAGGACGTAGCTGGCGTAGTAGTTATAACTGTCGAACAGGGTAGTGCCGCGGATGAGGCAGGGCTTGCCAGGGGAGACGTTATACTGTCTATCAACAAAAAGGCGGTAAAGAATACAAAAAATTATAATGCCATCGTAGCAAAACTTAAAAAAGACGAGCCGGTCCTTCTCCTTATAAACAGGCAAGGCGCTACACTCTGGATGTCCATCGGCCCGGCGGATTAGTTGTTGTAGTCATACCATACAGTATTATAGTAGTGGTTCTGGAGGAATTATGATAAACGTAATACGCGGAATTTTTCTTTTGGCTGCCGCGCTTACCGGACACCTTATCTTTTCCGGGATGACGCAGTTTGCGGAGCAGCCGTTCCTGGGGGCAGGTATCGGGTTTTCAGTAGGGCTTGTAGCCATATTGCTGGAGCTTGCAGTCCGCAAGGCGCCGGTAAGGGCTTTGACTGGTGCCGTAATCGGGCTGGCGGCTGGAATACTGCTTGCTGCCCTTGTCTCGCTGCCCCTTAAACGCCTGCCGATCTCGACGGACATGGCCGGCATAGCCAGGTTTCTCATTTATACCGTACTGGGCTACTTCGGGCTTGTCTTCGGCGCCCAGAAGGGCAACGAGTTCAACTTCAGGAAGACGATAAACGTCTTCAAGGCCCCGGAGGAATCCGGCAACATAAAGATACTCGATACCAGCGTGATAATCGACGGCAGGATAGCCGATATCTGCGAGACCGGGTTTCTGGAAGGAGAGTTTATCATCCCGCAGTTCATACTTCATGAGCTCCAGCATATAGCCGACTCGTCCGACCCGTTGAAGAGGGCGCAGGGGCAGGCGCGGGCTCGACATCCTGCACAGGATACAGAAGCTGTCCGGCCTCGACGTCAAGATAATCGAAGAAGACTTCCCGAAGATAAGGGAGGTGGACGCGAAGCTGGTAGCGCTTGCAAAGGTGAAGAACGGCAAGGTCATAACCAACGACTTCAACCTCAACAAGGTCGCGGAGCTGCAAGGCGTTGCCGTCCTCAACATCAACGAGCTTTCAAACGCGGTAAAGCCGGTGGTCCTGCCCGGCGAGATAATGCGGGTGTTCGTCCTCAAGGAGGGCAAGGAGTTTGGCCAGGGGGTGGGCTACCTTGACGACGGGACGATGATAGTGGTGGAGAACGGCAGGAAGTCCATAGGCAAGACGGTGGACGTGGCCGTGACCTCGGTCCTTCAGACCACTGCCGGCAGGATGATATTCACCAAGCTGAAGGAGGAGTCCGAGCGGGAGGAGTTCCATTCTGTCAGTGCAAGCTGATGTTATTCATTAGAGAGAGGGCTGAAGCTTGAAGATCACGGTTCTTGTGCCTGCGGCAGGGTCTGGCACGCGGATGGGTAAGGGGATAAAGAAGCAGTTCCTGCTGCTTGACGGACGCCCCGTGCTTGCGCATACCCTCCACCTCTTCGAAAGCATCAAGGATATCTCGGAGATAATCCCGATTGTCCCGCAGGACGAGCTTGAGCACTGCCTGGAAGACTGTGTGGAGTGTCAGAGCCTGAAAAAGGTAAAGCGTGTAGTGCCGGGCGGGCACCAGAGGCAGGACTCCGTTTATAACGGCCTCAAGAGCGTGGACCCCGACACTGATGTCGTGATGGTCCATGACGGCGTCCGCCCCTTTGTGACTGCGGAACTTGTAGAGGAGCTTTTGAAGGCGCTGGCGACCTGCGACGGGGCGATACTTGCCGTGCCCGCAAAGGATACCCTGAAGGAGGTCACAAAGGACGGGATGGTCAGGAAAACCCTGGACAGGCAGAGCTGTTATCAAGTACAGACACCACAGGCCTTCAGGTACCATGCATTAAAGAGTGCCTTCGAGAAAGCCTATGCGGACGGTTTCTACGGCACCGACGAGGCCTCGCTAGTGGAGAGGTACGGCGGAAAAGTAAAGGTCGTGATGGGCTCCTACTCGAACATCAAGATCACCACCCCCGAAGACATGGTCATGGCCGAGGCCCTGCTGAAGAAAGAGGCGCAGAATAAGGGCACAGGACGGCACGCGTGACTATAAGGACAGGTATAGGCTATGACGTACACCGGCTTGTCGAGGGCCGCAAGTTGATACTTGGCGGGGTTGACGTCCCCTTCGAGAAAGGGCTTCTGGGCCATTCCGACGCCGACGTCCTCCTCCATGCCATCGCGGATGCCCTGCTTGGAGCGGCGGGCCTTGGCGATATCGGCATCCATTTCCCGGATACAGACCAATCATACAAAGGCATATCGAGCAGGAAGCTCCTGGCCTCGGTCGCGAAGAAAATCCGGGACAACAATTTCAGCATTTCAAACGTGGACTCAGTAATAGTTGCGCAGAGACCGAAGCTCGCATCCTTCATACCCGCAATGAGGGAGAACATAGCAAGCGACCTCGGAGTCGACATCGGGTCGGTAAACGTAAAGGCTACCACAACCGAAGGTCTTGGTCCCGAAGGGAGAGGGGAAGGCATAGCCTCCCAGGCGGTCTGCACACTGGTCAGAGGGCCACGGGAATAGAGGATTTGAATGTTTGACAAGATAAGGGCGGATTTCAGGGCCGTCTTCGAGATGGACCCTGCCGCGACCAGCAAGTTGGAGGTGCTTTTCACTTATTCCGGTTTCCATGCATTGCTAGCACACCGGATAGCGCACTGGTTTCACCGCATGGGTATGCCGTTTTTCGCTAGGGCTCTATCCCAGGCTGCAAGGTTGTTTACCGGCATAGAAATACACCCGGCCGCAAAGATCGGCGGCAGCCTCTTTATCGACCACGGCATGGGAGTGGTCATCGGGGAGACGACTGAGATAGGCGAGCATTGCCTGCTCTTCCAGGGCGTTACACTGGGCGGCACGGGCAAGGAGCGCGGCAAGCGCCACCCGACACTCGGCAACTACGTAGTCGTCGGGGCAGGGGCGAAGGTGCTCGGCGGCATAACCGTCGGGGACCGAGTCAAGATCGGCGCGAACGCCGTGGTCCTTACTTCCGTCCCGCCTCATTCGACCGTTGTCGGCGTACCCGGTAGGGTAGTGAGGGTGCACGGCGAGAAGACGGCCGAGGCCGCGATGCTTGACCATCTTCACATGCCCGACCCGCTTAACGAGACACTCACCCGTTTGCAGAAGCAGATATCCCGTCTCGAGAGCAGGCTTGAAGGTCAGCCCTCTTCACAGCCGCCATCGCAGCCATTTGCGCAGCCTTCCTCCAGAAAGCAGGAACCCAGAAAGCGCGGTGGTGCTCCGTCTTCGCAGCAAAAGCTGGTAAAGCCCGTTGAGCTTCCATCTGAAACTGTGCAGGAGCGCCAGGCCCGTATGGCTAGGATGGAAAAGGACGAGAGGATGAAGTTCCGTGCCATCAAGAAGACCCGGGAACTTGCCCAGGCCGAGCATCCGGGCGGGGAAGATCAACCCGCGGAGGCGGCCCCCCATAAGAAGAGGGTGAGGCGCAGACGAAGGGGCAAAAAGCCGGAAGGGCAGTCAGCTTCGCCGCAGGAAGGCGGAGAGGCTATGGCACCTGAAGCGCAGAGCGCATCGGTAGCCGAGGTTTCAGTGGGGCGCGACAGCCTTGATTTTGAATAATTTTTTTGAGAACGGGGAAAATGCTCAGGATATATAATACGCTTACGGGCCACAAAGAAGAGTTCGTACCTGTCAAGGAAGGTGAAGCGGGTATCTACGCCTGCGGTGTCACGGTATATGACCACAGCCACTTGGGCCATGCGCGCGGAGCCGTCGTATTCGACGTGGTGCGGAAGTACCTCCAACACAAGGGCTACAGGATTAAATACGTCCGTAACTTCACGGACATTGACGACAAGATAATAAAGAGGGCAGCAGAGACTGGTGTTACCTGGAAAGAGCTGGCCGAGAAGTATACGGATGAATACATAAAGGACATGGCCAAGCTTGGGGTCGAACGCCCGGACGTCGAACCGAAGGCTACCGAACACATTGCCGAGATAATAGACATGGTCCGCCGCCTCGAAGAAAAGGGCTATGCATATGCATCCGGCGGCGACGTGTTCTTCTCTGTCAGGAAGTTCAAGGGCTACGGGAAATTATCCAAGAAGCCGATTGACGACATGGTCTCCGGTGCGAGGGTGGACGTCGACGAGCGAAAGAAAGACCCGCTAGACTTCGTATTATGGAAGGCCTCAAAGCCGGGGGAGCCTGCGTGGGATTCCCCGTGGGGGCCCGGAAGGCCGGGTTGGCACATCGAATGCTCGGCCATGTCCACGAAGCACCTGGGCGACACCTTCGACATCCACGCGGGCGGTATGGACCTCCAGTTCCCGCACCATGAAAACGAGATAGCTCAGGCCGAGGCCGCGACAGGCAAGCCGTTTGCGCGCTACTGGCTCCATAACGGCTTTGTGAACGTGAACCGCGAGAAGATGTCCAAGTCCCTCGGGAACTTCTTCACGATAAAAGAGATAATGGAAAATTACGAACCGGAGGTCATCAGGTTCTTCCTGCTCTCCACGCAATACAGGAGCCCCATAGATTTCTCAGACCAGAGCCTTCAGGACGCTAGGGCGGGCCTGGAGAGATATTACACGATGCTCGAAGCCTTGAACGGTGCCCTTGCCGGTCACAGTCCGTCGGAATATGCCAAAGAAGAGCTTTCGTCCATTGCGCTTGAACTGCACAAGGCAGTAAAGTCGTTTAAAACCGGCTTCCTGGATGCGATGGACGACGACTTTAACACCGCCTCGGCAATTGGGCTTGTTTTCGAGCTTGTGCGCGAGATAAACAGGGCCGCCACCGACCAGGAACTTCTTCAAAGCGACCAGCACATCAAAGACGTCCTGTCATTTGCGATGACCGCATTGACCGAGGCCGCCGGGGTGTTGAACCTCTTCAAACGCGACCCGGACGAATGGTTTGGGAGGACGGGCAAGGCAATCGAGTTGAAAGTGCCGGAGGACGAATTGGCTGGCCTGCTGGAAGGATTCAGCGAGCTTGGCTACAGCCTGTCTAACGGAGTAATTTCAACGATACAGATAGATGGGCTGATAAAAGACCGCAAGGATGCCCGCCTTACCAAGGACTGGAAGAAGGCGGACAGGGTAAGGGATATGTTGGCAAAAGCCGGGATAGAATTATTAGACGGGACCTGAAGGGACAAAATGGCAGATAAAAGAGTAGGCAGCGGGCCAAAGGGCGGCGGCGGTAAGGGCAGGTCCGGAGCGAGACAGCCTGTGGCACAGAAGAGGGGCGGCCCGGTTGCCCCAGGCGGCGGCGCACGCAGAGTCAGCGGCTCGTCTTCAGCAAAACCCGGCGGCGGTTTCAGGAATACGGGAGGCTCTGCTTCGTCAGGTACTGGGCGCGGTGCTGGCAAGCCAGCAACAAGAAGCGTCAGGCCGGCCTCATCAGGTGGCGGTGGATACGAGAAAGATTACAAACGCCCCACCGGCAGGCCTGAATACAGCAGGCCGGACAACAGGCCAGACAACAGGAATGAAGCTCCCCGCAGGCCAAGCAGGCCCGCTCCATCAGGCGGCGCAGGCTATGATAGAGATAACAGGCGTCCCACCGGCAGGCCGGAATACAGCAGGCCGGACAACAGGCCAGACAATAGGAATGAAGCTCCCCGCAGACCAAGCAGGCCCGCTCCATCAGGCGGCGCAGGCTATGATAGAGATAATAAACGCCCTTCTGGCAGGCCGGAATACAGCAGGCCCGCCTCCTCTGGTGGTGAGCGTTACGAGAGGCCGGGCAGATATGATAGGCCTGCCGAGCCGCGTCCCCCCCGTACGGAACATGGCGAGAGGTCTGCCGAGGCCTTCGGCAAGATGGATGAGCGTCCGGTCCTGCAAGACCTTGACGAGAAGGTAATGGGCTTAAACCCTGTCATCGAGCTTCTGCGTTCCGGCGGGCGTCCCGTGGGCACGATCCTTATTGACCACGAGAAGGGCGGCAAGCAGTTCGAGGAGATTATCGGGCTGGCCAGAAGGAAAGGTATAACCGTCAAGATGGTCCCCAAGAGCGCGCTCGACAGCCTGTCTGGCTTGCTCAGACATCAGGGCGCAATTGCTATCGTCGCTCCCAAGGAATACTCCGACCCGTATGCGATAGTCGAGGAAGCGCTTAAGAATAAGAAGGCCCCGATAGTGCTGGTCCTGGACGGCGTGGAAGACCCGCATAACCTTGGCGCTGTCATACGTACCGCAGAATCCGCGGGCGTGGACTGCGTGATAATACCGGAACACAGGGCCGCGCACCTCACGGCGGCGGTCGCTCAGGGCCTCTGCGGGCGCCCTCGAGCATATGCCGGTGGGCAAGGTCACAAACCTCGTAAACTACATCGATTTCCTCAAGGAAAAGGGCTTCTGGGTCATTGGGCTCTCAGGCGAGTCCAAAAAGGACTATACCGCCTTCGACATGACGGTGCCTATCGCCGCCGTTATGGGTAGCGAAGGTACCGGCATCAGGCCGATAGTCGAGAAGGCCTGCGACGAGATAGTCTCATCTGCCGATGATGGGCAAGGTGTCTTCGCTCAATGTCTCGGTTGCGGCAGGCGTGCTATTATATGAAGTCGTAAGGCAGAGGAAATCGGCCTCCGCAAAGTCTTGACATTATTTTAGTCTTGCTATAAAATGCAAAACTTGATTTTGGCCGGCATAGCTCAGCTGGTAGAGCAATTGATTTGTAATCAATAGGCCACGGGTTCGATCCCTGTTGCCGGCACCAGAATTTTTAAGGGCTGCGAATCCTTTCGCAGCCCTTTTTATTAAGCATTACTGCTAAATTAAACTTGACAAACCCATTGATTTTCTGGCAAAATAAGAGATTCATAGCTGCACATCGGGAGTTAAACCACCGATTCCAATAAGGTTGCCTATTTTAATATTAGGCCACCTACTGACTAAAAAAGAAAATATCTCGAAAAAACAGCAGGTTGGTTGAAATCGCGGAGAGGTCTTGGATCCAGGGTATCGCGGCTTCAGATACCGTCGCCGGCATCATCAGTTTAGGCGAGGGGCGAGATTGGGACAAGATTTTCGGTATTTATAGTTGACAATACCTTAAATCTTTTATAAAATGTCCCGCCTTGAAGCTCCTGCAGGTTAATTTCGGGGAGGTGGCCGAGCGGTTAATGGCAGCAGACTGTAAATCTGCCGGTCTTGCACCTACGGAGGTTCGAACCCTCCCCTCCCCACCATAGTAACTTTGCGGGTGTAGCTCAGCTGGTAGAGCTCCAGCCTTCCAAGCTGGAGGTCGCGGGTTCGAATCCCGTCGCCCGCTCCATTTTGGCAGGGCCTTTGAGGCAAAAGGGGCTCCCATTTGAAGGGTGTTGCTCTTAAAGTAGTACTGTTTATCTTCTGTTTCTTTACCGCTGCAAGGATGGAATGCCTTGCGTCAGTTCAGACAGAAGCTGTTAAGAATCAGGCTATTAATGCGCTTAACGCAAGAGATTTCGGGAGCGCGATAAAAATACTTGAACCGGCATCCGCAGCCGACCCCTTCGACGACGAGTTCAAAAGGCTTTTGGGCTTCGCGTACGATGGCAAGGGCTGGGAGTTGTCGGGCAGGGAGAAGTTCGATTCCGCCATCGAATGTTTCAAGAAGGCGAGGCTGGTCGAGCCCAAAAAAGAGATGGCTACCTATCTCGGACTGGGTTACGCGCTGTTCAGGCTTAAAAACAGCGACGACGCGCTGTACTACCTGAACGAGGCCGTAAATATCGACCCGAACGGCGAGCAGCCGCATGAGTTGCTCGGACAGATAAATTACGACAGGGGTAAGCTCCGGGAAGCCATCAGGGAATGGGAGCTGGCCCTTGAGATAAAGCCTGACAACAACGACGTCAAGGCGTCGATTGCCAGGGCGAAGAAGGAACTTGGTGTAGAGGGTTCCTTTACAAAGCGTGAGACATATTATTTTAATGTCCGGTACGAAGGCGAGGAAAAGAGGGAACTCGGCGACGAGGTCCTGAACATCCTGTACAGTGCTTCTACAAATGTCGGGGGCGACTTGGGGTACTACCTCAAGGAGCCGGTAAACGTAATACTTTACACCCGGAAGCAGTTTGTTGACGTAACCGACGCCCCTTCGTGGTCTGGCGGGATTTTTGACGGCAACATCAGGATCCCGGTCGGCGGACATATAGATAACACAGCGCTTTCGGCCGTCCTTCACCATGAATTTACCCATGCGGTCTTGCACACGATCGCGGGTAACAAGTTACCCACCTGGCTCGACGAGGGGATTGCCCAGTACGAGGAAAGGTGGGCGCGGGAACCGGAAGGGGACGTTAGAGGGGGTGATTTTATCCCGCTTTCCTCGCTTTCCGGGTCGTTCATGGGTATAGGGGATCCGGGTAAGGTCAGGCAGGCCTATGCGGAGTCATTATCGGCTGTGAGGTTTTACGTTGACAGGTACGGAATGTACAGCCTCTCCAACCTGGTAAAGCTTCTAGGAGAGGGACGCGGCCTGTCGGATGCGATGGTCGAGGCGGCAGGTATTTCACTGGCGGATTTTGAGAGCCTCTGGCGCAATAGTTTAGGAACGTAAGAACGCCTATGTAGCTCAGTTGGCAGAGCACGTCATTGGTAATGACGAGGTCTCCAGTTCGATCCTGGACATAGGCTCCATAATTTTGGCGAAAGGGTATGCACCCAGGCAGGTATTAGAGAAATAACCGGCCCGAGGGAGGTGTGTACTCTTACGTCTGTTTTCCTTTTTCAGGAGGAATAGCGATGGCTAAAGAGAAATTTGAGCGTACGAAGCCCCATGTTAACGTAGGTACGATAGGCCACGTTGACCATGGCAAGACGACGTTGACGGCGGCGATAACGAAGACCTTGGCGACGAAGGGCCAGGCGAAGTTCACCGCGTTTGACATGATAGACAAGGCCCCCGAGGAGCGTGAGCGCGGCATCACGATAGCGACGGCGCATGTCGAGTACGAGACCACGAAGCGGCATTATGCTCATGTTGACTGCCCGGGCCATGCCGACTATGTAAAGAACATGATCACGGGTGCTGCGCAGATGGACGGCGCGATCCTGGTCGTGTCCGCAGCAGACGGCCCGATGCCCCAGACCCGCGAGCACATCCTGCTTGCCCGTCAGGTCGGCGTGCCTTATATAGTAGTGTTCATGAACAAGGTAGACATGGTCGACGACCCCGAGCTTTTGGAGCTTGTCGAGCTTGAGCTTCGCGAGCTTCTTTCCAAGTACGATTTCCCCGGCGACGATATCCCAATCGTCAAGGGCAGCGCGTTGAAGGCCCTTTCTTCAGCCAGCACGGACCCGACGGCCGAGGAGTACAAGTGCATATGGGAGCTGATGGACGCTGTTGACAGCTACATCCCGACGCCTGAGCGTGCGATAGACAAGCCGTTCCTTATGCCTGTCGAGGACGTGTTCACGATATCCGGGCGCGGCACTGTTGTAACGGGCAGGGTAGAGCGCGGCGTTGTCAAGGTTGGCGAGGAAGTCGAGATAGTCGGTATCCGTGACACGCAGAAGTCGATCGTTACGGGTGTTGAGATGTTCCGTAAGCTTCTTGACCAGGGCCAGGCCGGCGACAACATCGGCGTACTGCTTCGTGGCACGAAGAAGGACGACGTCGAGCGCGGCATGGTTTTGGCACAGCCGAAGTCGATCAACCCGCACACGAAGTTCAAGGCCGAGGCGTACATCCTGACGAAGGAAGAGGGTGGTCGTCATACCCCGTTCTTCAAGGGTTACCGTCCGCAGTTCTACTTCCGTACGACAGACGTTACGGGCGTTGTGACGTTGCCTGAAGGTGTGGAGATGGTCATGCCTGGCGACAACGTATCGATAGAAGTCGAGCTGATCATGCCGATAGCTTGCGAGAAGGAGCTTCGCTTCGCCATCCGCGAGGGCGGCCGTACCGTCGGCGCGGGCGTCGTGGCTGATATAATACAGTAGTGCAAAACCGTACTTTCTCTCTTCGTAAAGAGAAAGTAACAGGGACTTTAAATAAATAAAAGATTGGAGCTTTAGAAAATGCGGGACATTATATTGCTTACGTGCCAGACCTGTAAACAGCGCAACTACTCCACCATGAAGAACAAGAAGAACACGACGGAGAAGCTTGAGCTCAAGAAGTACTGCAAGTTCTGCAGGAACCACACGGCGCACAAGGAAACAAAGGCCTAAAGGCGTACAGGCCAGTAGCTCTAACGGTTAGAGCGCCGGACTCCAAATCCGGGTGTTGGGGGTTCGAATCCCTCCTGGCCTGCCATTTTACCGGGGCCCTCTTGACGGGGGCCGCTGTTTCCGGAAGGAGATACCGTACGATGCTGGAGAAGTCAATAGATTTTCTGAAGGAGTCGAAGACCGAGCTTGGCAAGGTTATATTCCCGTCGCGCCAGGAGGTCATAAGCTCCACGAGCGTCGTAATACTTTCGGTCGTAGTCGTTTCGGTCTTTCTGGGCGTTGTCGACTTGGCGCTGTCCAAGGCGATAGCCAATCATAGTCGTCAGGTAGACTGAATTATACAGAGCATATTGGAGAGAAGATGGAAAAAGCTTGGTATGTGGTACATACCTATTCCGGTTTTGAGGGCAAGGTAAAGGCGAGCATGGAGGAGCGGGCCAGAACCCTGGGCCTTCAGGACAAGATAAGCCAGATACTGGTGCCCACCGAAGACGTGGTGGAACTCAGGAACGGCAAAAAGCGGACCTCTTCCCGCAAGTTCTTCCCCGGCTACATACTGGTGGAGATGGAGCTTGACGACTCGACCTGGCACCTGGTAAAGGACACCCCCAAGGTGACCGGTTTCGTCGGCGACAAGCAGAAGCCGTCGCCGATCACCGAGGAAGAGGTCGGCCTCATCAGGACCCAGATGGACGAGGGCACGACCCCGGCCAAGAGGGAAGCGGCATTCAGCCACGGAGACAACGTGCGTATAATAGACGGGCCGTTCGTAAGCTTTACCGGCACGGTCGAGGAAGTAAACCTCGACCAGGGCAAGCTGAAGGTAATGGTCTCCATCTTCGGCCGCGCCACTCCGGTGGAACTCGATTTCCTGCAGGTGGAAAAGGCATAATAAAAAATCCATGCGACGCGGTGCGCGGGAGGGTCCCGTGCGCTTCTACCGCCAGCACGGTTCTAATATACGGTTAAAGATATTAAAATAATATAAGGAGTGCCATAAAATGCCAAAGAAGGAAATAACAGGTTACGTAAAGCTGCAGATAACGGCGGGCAAGGCAAACCCGGCCCCCCCGGTGGGCCCGGCCCTCGGCCAGCACGGCGTCAACATCATGCAGTTCTGCAAGGACTATAACGCGCAGACGCAGGGTATGGAGGGTATCACCCCCGTCCTCATCACAATATACAGCGACAGGACATTCACCTTCGTCCTGAAGACCCAGCCGGCATCCGAGCTTCTGAAGAAGGCCGCCGGTATCGTCAAGGGCTCCGGCTCGCCCCGCAAGGACAAGGTCGGCAAGGTCACCGCGGCGCAGGTCGCGAGATATCGCCAAGATCAAGATGCCGGACATCAACGCCGTCGACATAGCAGGCGCGATAAAGATCGTCGAAGGCACCGCCCGCAGCATGGGCATAGAAGTAGTCTAATACATTTCAGGCCGCCGGGAACTACCGCCGCCCGGGCATCGGCATCATTATCATGGCGGGAGACTAAGGGGCAGAGCGTTACACGGCCCAGCATCGAAAGGGATACTTCAATGAAGCAGAAAAAACTGAAAGCCAGCCTGGCAAAGGTTGACAAGAACAAGGCATACACCATCGATGAAGCGATGGCGCTTGCCAAGGAATGCTCGTACACCAAGTTCGACGAGTCGGTCGACATAGTCGTCATGCTGGGCGTTGACCCGAAGCGTTCCGACCAGATGGTAAGGGGCTCTGTGCCGCTGCCGCACGGCACCGGAAAGACCGTCAGGGTACTTGCCTTCGCAAAGGGCGAAAAGGAGAGGGAGGCGATGGATGCCGGTGCCGATTTCTCTGGCGGTGACGAACTCGTTGCCAAGATACAGGGCGGCTGGATGGACTTCGACCGCGTCGTCGCCACTCCTGACATGATGGGCTCGGTCGGCAAGCTCGGCAAGCTCCTCGGCCCGCGCGGCCTCATGCCGAACCCCAAGGTCGGCACGGTCACCATGGATATAGGCAAGGCGATCAAGGAGATAAAAGCCGGTAAGGTCGAGTTCAGGGTCGAAAAGGCCGGCATAGTACACGTCGGGATAGGCAAGGCCTCTTTCGAGCCGAAGCAGCTTGTCGAGAACGCCATGTCCGTCGTCGAGGCGCTCCAGAAGGCGAAGCCCGCTACCAGCAAGGGCAAATACATGAAAAAGATATGTGTATCGACTACGATGGGCCCGGGCATAAGGGTTGACGTCACCCAGACCCTGTTGTCGTTATCATAATTAACAAAGGTCGATAGCCTGTAGAGGCAAACGAAATCTTGAGTTGAAGACAGCAGGAGGGACGCGGAAGAGTTTATGTTCTCCGTCCTTTAATTGGCCGAACAGTGGCCTTCCCGCCGAGACGCAAGGAAAGACCTTAAAGCTTTCCCTGTCATTCGACTTGGAAAGGGGGTTTAATGAACAAGGAACAGAAACAGGAATTAGTCAAAGAGCTGCACGGCAAGTTCGAGAAGGCAAAGGCCACGATACTCACCGAGTACAAGGGCCTTACCGTCGCCGAGATTACGGACCTCAGAAACGAGCTCCGCAAGAACCAGCTTGAATACAGGGTGGTCAAAAACACCCTGGCGATCAGGGCCGCATCCGGAACGGACGCGGATAAACTGAAGGACCACATGCAGGGACCGACAGGCATGGTCCTGGGTTACGGAGACCCGGTGTCGCCTTCAAAGGCGATAATGGAGTTCGCCAAGAAGAACGCCAAACTGAAGGTAAAGATAGGGCTTATCGAAGGACAGCTGGCGGACGAGAATCAGCTCAAGGCGATTGCATCCCTGCCGTCCCGTGAAGAGCTTCTTTCCAGGATGGCTGCGGGCTTCCAGGCTCCGGCAAGCCAGATGGTAAGGCTGCTCAGCGCAACCGTGGCAAGGCTCGGTTACGCATTGTCGGCGCTTAAAGAGAAAAAAGCATAACTTAAAATTTACAGTTTGAATGAGGAGACGATAAAATGGCAGACGTAACTAAAGATCAGGTATTTGGGTTTATAGACAACATGACCATACTCCAGATGAGCGAGTTCATCAAGGAGTTCGAGGAGAGGTACGGCGTTACCGCCGCCGCCCCGGTTGCGGTCGCCGCTGCCGCAGGTGCTGCACCCGCAGCCGCCGAAGAGGAGAAGACCGCCTTCGACGTTATACTTACCGCCGCCGGTGACAAGAAGATACAGGTCATCAAGGTCGTGCGTGAGCTGACCGGCCTTGGCCTCAAGGAGGCGAAGGACCTGGTTGACGGCGCCCCGAAAGAAATCAAGGGCGGCGTGTCCAAGGACGAGGCCGAGTCGATAAAGGCGAAGCTTGTCGAGCAGGGCGCTTCCGTAGAGATCAAGTAGTAACACAACGGCTGTTGGTCTGAAGGGGGCGCGGACGCGTCCCCTTCGGCCGACGGCGTTTTCTTTTTTGGTTTGAAAGACAAACGGTCCCCGTGAGGGGACAAACCGAAGTATCAAGGAGAGTAGATGGCCTATCCCAAGATGCGAGAAGAGAGAAGGGACTTCGCTAAGATCCCACCGATCATCGATATCCCTGATCTGATAGACATCCAGAAAAGTTCTTACGAGCGTTTCCTGCAGCAGAGCGTATCGCCTGCCGAGAGAAGGAACATAGGGCTTCAGGCTGCCTTCAATTCCATTTTTCCGATCGCGGACTTCAACGAGACGTTCACGATCGAGTTCGTAGAGTACGGCATAGGCGAGCCGAAGTTCAGCGTAAGGGAATGCCTCCAGAGGGGCACCACCTTCGCGGCGCCGCTCAAGATAAAAGTGCGCCTTGCCGCGTGGGAAAAAGACGAGGACACCGGAGCGAGAAGGCTCAAGTACGCCAAAGAGGAAGGCGCCGACATATACCTGGGCGAGCTGCCCCTCATGACCGAGAACGGCACGTTCATAATAAACGGCACCGAGCGTGTCGTCGTCAGCCAGCTTCACCGCTCACCGGGCGCGTTCTTCACCCACGACAAGGGCAAGACCCACTCCTCGGGCAAGATACTTTACTCCGCCAGGATCATACCCTACAGGGGTTCATGGCTCGATTTCGAGTTCGACGTAAAAGACCTGCTCTATGTCAGGATCGACCGCCGCAGGAAGCTTCCGGCGACTATCATCCTGAAGGCGCTCGGCTACTCGAACGAGAAGCTCCTGGATTATTATTATCCGGTCGAGGAGATCAGCATAAAGAAAAACGGCTTCTTCCGCAAGCTCAACCCGGACATCCTGGTCGGCTGGAAGGCAGCTTCAGATATAGTTGCCGAAAAGGGCAAAGAGGTTATAGTAAAAAAAGGCAACAAGATCACAAAGGCCGCGATAAAGAAGCTTGAGGCGTCCGGCATCACTGAGATACCCGTGCCTGTCGAGGAACTCTTCGGCAGGATAACGCTCAGGGACATCGTAGACCCGGATACCGGCGAGGTCATTGTCGAGGGCAATGAGGAGTTGAAGGAAGACACCGTCAACAAGGTCCTCAAGTCCAAGATAGCCACGATGGAGCTTTTGTTTATAGATGGTATAAGGTTCATACCCTCGCTCAGGGACACCCTGCTTCTGGACAAGCTCGGCTCACCGGAAGAGGCTATGATCGAGATATACAGGAGGCTTCGTCCCGGCGAGCCGCCGACCCTGGACATGGCCAAGAGCCTGTTTGAGAATATGTTTTTCAATGACAAGCGCTATGACCTTTCGCCTGTCGGCAGGCTGAAGATGAACAAGAAGCTTGGCCTGAAAGTGGACATAGAGACGAGGATCCTCACCAAAGACGACATCCTTGAAGTAATTAGGTACCTGATCGACCTTAAGGCCGCACCAGGGGCGAGATCGACGACATCGACCACCTCGGCAACCGCAGGGTCAGGAGCGTCGGCGAACTCCTCGAGAACCAGTTCCGTATCGGACTTGTCCGTATGGAACGCACCATAAAAGAGCGGTCAGCCTCCAGGACATGGAGAACATCATGCCGCACGACCTGATAAACGCAAAGCCGGTCACTGCCGCCATCAAGGAGTTCTTCGGGTCTTCCCAGCTCTCCCAGTTCATGGACCAGACGAACCCGCTTGCGGAGATAACCAACAAGCGCCGGCTGTCGGCCCTTGGACCGGGCGGCCTGACCAGCGAAAGCGCCAGCTGCGAGGTCCGCGACGTCCACCGGACGCACTATGGACGATCTGCCCGATTGAGACTCCTGAAGGTCCGAACATCGGCCTTATCACGTCGCTTACGACCTATGCCCGGGTGGACGAGTTCGGCTTCATCAGAAGCGCCATACCGCCGGTTGACAAGATGGCGGGTCACCGGACGACATCGAGTACCTACTCGGCCCGTCGAAGACGACCGGCCTTCCGTCGCACCCGCCGACGCCCACACGGACGAGAACGGGCCAGAACTTGACGCGAGGATGCAGAGCCGTCTCCGCAGGCAGGGTCCTGGGCGGCGCAGCTACCCGATGGTAAGCCCCGAAGAGGTGCAGTACCTGTGACGTGTCGCCAAAACAAATCGTCTCGGTCGCCACCGCGCTCATCCCGTTCCTCGAGAACGACGACGCGAACCGCGCCCTCATGGGCGCGAACATGCAGCGCCAGGCAGTGCCGCTCCTGAAGGCCGATGCACCGATAGTCGGCACTGGTATGGAGAGCGTCGCGGCCCGCGACTCGGGCGTTATCGTGCTTGCAAAACGCGGTGGAGCAATAGAAAGCGTGGACGCGAACAGGATAGTGGTCAGGGTCAGCGAGCGCGAGGTCACGGCGGAGAATCCGTCGCCACTCGACGTCTACAATCTTATAAAGTTCTATCGTTCAAACCAGAACACCTGCATAAACCAGAAACCCATAGTCGCGGCAGGGCAGAAGGTTCGCAAGTTCCAGGTGCTTGCTGACGGCCCCGCAACCGAGGGCGGCGAACTGGCCCTCGGGCAAAATGTCGTCGTGGCCTTTATGCCGTGGGGCGGGTATAACTACGAGGACGCCATCCTGATATCCGAGAAGCTGGTCCGTGAAGACCGCTACACCTCGATCCACATCGAGGAGTTCGAGATAGAGGCGAGAGACACCAAACTCGGCCAGGAGGATATAACCCGCGACATCCCGAACGTCGGCGAGGAAGCGCTTAAAAACCTCGACGAGTCAGGTATTATCAGGATAGGCGCGGAGGTCAAGGCAGGAGACATACTGGTAGGCAAGGTGACGCCGAAGGGCGAGACCCAGCTTACACCTGAGGAAAGGCTCTTAAGGGCGATATTCGGCGAGAAGGCCGGTGACGTTAGAGACGCCTCGCTTACCGTACCCCCCGGAGTCGAGGGCACCGTCGTCGACGTCAAAATATTCTCCCGCAAGGGCGTTGAAAAAGACGAACGGGCCCAGAGCATCGAGGACGAAGAAGTCGAGCGCCTGGAGCGGGACAAGATGGACGAGTTCCGCATCATCCAGGAAGAGAAGGTAAAGAAACTCAAGAAGGCCCTATTAGGCAAGTTGGTCGCAAACAAGCTGGTCGACGAGACTGGCAAGACGATACTTGCCAAGGGCAAGCAGATAACCGAAGATATAATCGAAAGGTTGGACGAGAGCGAGCTTTCCATGTTGTCCGTAGAGGACGAGTCCTTCACCGACAAGCTGGAGGAGATAGAGGATTACGCAGCGGAGCAGAGCAGCTACCTCGAGTCGCTTTTCGACGAGAGGATCAGCCGCCTGAAGAAGGGCGATGAACTGCCGCCGGGAGTAATAAAGCTTGTCAAGGTCTATATTGCCATGAAGAGGAAGCTCTCTGTCGGCGATAAGATGGCAGGCCGTCACGGTAACAAGGGCGTCGTGTCCAGGATAGTCGCGGAGGAAGACCTCCCGTTCCTGCCGGATGGCACCCCTGTTGAGGTAGTGCTTAACCCGCTAGGTGTCCCTTCGCGTATGAACGTCGGCCAGATACTCGAGACACATCTTGGATGGGCCGCCCGTGTACTTGGGGTCAAGGTATCGACTCCTGTATTCGACGGTGCGTCCGAGGTCCAGATAAGGGCGATGCTCAAGGAAGCCGGCCTTCCAGAGACCGGCCAGATAACGTTGCATGACGGCCGCACAGGCGAGGCCTTCGACAGGAAGGTCACCGTCGGCAATATGTACATGTTGAAGCTTCACCACTTGGTTGATGACAAGTTGCATGCTCGTTCCATCGGCCCGTACTCGCTCGTCACCCAGCCGCCTTTGGGCGGCAAGGCGCAGTTCGGCAGCCAGAGGCTTGGCGAGATGGAGGTCTGGGCGCTCCAGGCTTACGGCTCGGCTTACACGCTTCAGGAGTTCCTGACGGTGAAGTCGGACGACGTGACTGGCCGCGCAAAGATATATGAGGCCATCGTCAAGGGTGAGAGCACGCTGGAGCCCGGACTTCCGGAATCCTTCAACGTCCTCATAAAGGAGCTCCAGAGCCTGGGGCTTGACGTAGAGCTGTTAGAGGACGTCAAAGGATAACAATAAACGTCTGATGGAGGTTTAAAATTGGACGATCTGTACAGCCTTTTTGAAAAACCCAGGGAACCGGTAGCTTTCGATGCCATCAAAATAAGGTTGGCGTCACCAGAAAAGATAAGGTCCTGGTCGCATGGTGAAGTAAAGAAGCCGGAAACCATCGACTACCGCTCCTTCAAACCGGAGCGCGATGGTCTTTTCTGCGCCAAGATATTTCGCCAGAAGGACTGGGAGTGCAACTGCGGCAAGTACAAGCGCATGAAGCACAGGGGCGTGGTCTGCGACAAGTGCGGCGTGGAAGTAATCCAGTCCAAGGTCAGGCGCGAGCGCATGGGCCATATAGAGCTCGCTTCTCCCGTGGCGCACATATGGTTCCTTAAGGGCCTCCCCTCAAGGATAGGCAACCTTCTGGACATGACTCTGAGGCACCTCGAGAAGGTCCTCTACTTCGAGTCCTATGTCGTAATCGACCCGGGCGATACCGCGCTTAACGAGAAGGAGCTCCTCCCGGAGGACAAGTACAGGAAGCTCTTCCAGGAGTATGGCAGCCGCTTCAAGGCCGAGATGGGCGCCGAGGCTATCAGGGAACTCCTGCGCAGGCTGAACCTGGACGAACTAGCGACTGAACTGCACATAAAGATCGAGACTGCAAATTCAACTGCGGTCAAGAAGAAGCTTACGAAGCGTCTCAAGGTCGTCGAGGCTTTCAGGAAATCCGGAAACAAGCCGGAGTGGATGATACTGGACGTCATACCCGTCATCCCGCCGGAGCTTCGCCCGCTTGTGCCCCTGGAGGGCGGAAGGTTTGCAACATCCCGACCTGAACGACCTCTACAGAAGGGTCATAAACAGGAACAACCGCCTGAAGAAGCTTGAAGAGCTGAAGGCCCCGGCGTCATCATCCGCAACGAGAAGAGGATGCTGCAGGAGGCGGTGGATGCGCTGTTTGATAACGGCAGGCACGGCAGGCCTACTAAGGGGCCCCAACAAGAGGCCGCTGAAGTCGCTCACCGACATGCTCAAGGGCAAACAGGGCCGTTTCCGCCAGAACCTACTCGGTAAGCGCGTCGACTATTCGGGCCGTTCCGTCATCGTAGTCGGCCCCGAACTTAAGCTGAACCAGTGCGGTCTTCCAAAGAAGATGGCCCTTGAACTGTTCAGCCCGTTCATATTCAACAAACTTGAGGAGAAAGGCTTCTGCACAACGATAAAGAGCGCGAAGAAGATGGTCGAGCGCGAGCGTCCCGAGGTATGGGACGTCCTCGAAGAGGTGATACGCGAACACCCGGTCATGCTTAACCGTGCGCCGACGCTGCATCGCCTTGGCATACAGGCCTTCGACCCCGTGCTCGTTTCCGGCAAGGCCATAAGGCTCCACCCGCTCGTCTGCACCGCGTTCAACGCCGACTTCGACGGCGACCAGATGGCCGTCCATGTACCTCTGTCCATCGAGGCCCAGGTCGAGTGCAGGGTGCTAATGCTCTCGGTAAACAATCCACTCTCGCCCGCGAACGGCAGGCCGATAACGGTGCCGTCCCAGGACATGGTCCTCGGAAACCGCTACTACCTCACCAAGTTCAGGAACGAGGCGGCCGCGGCGAAGGCATGAAATTCTCCGGCCCCGAGGAGGTGCGCATAGCCTACGACCACGGGGTCGTGGCGAAGCACGCCTCAATAAAGTTAAGGATAGAAGGTGCACTTGTCGAGACGACCGTCGGGCGCGTGATAATGAGCGAGATACTGCCCGAAGGTCTTTCCTTCGACCTCGTCAACAAGGAGATGAGCAA
>CAWJRJ010000021.1:0-237962 GCA_963845245.1 Nitrospirota bacterium | reverse complement strand
TCCAGTCATTACACTAATAAATAACTCACCCAAGGGAGTTACATCATATTGGACTTTGCCTTTGACTTCCGGGTCACTTTTTTTATCATCTGCGAAAAAGCTACCCCTATTCACATTCCAAACTTTTTTGTCATTTCTATAAAGGTCAACTTGTACGTCAACCTTAAATAAACCTGCCATAACTAAATTTTCATCTGGCGAATTTAGATAAAATTTGGAACCTGATTTTATTTCAATTAGATTTCTAAGATCGTCAATATAGGCTACGTTTATTGCAGATGATAACCGTAAGAAATCTGATAGATCTTTTATTTTCCCGGTCATGTAGCATTCAAAAGCTTTGGCAATCATTTGAGGTTTTTCCAAATCATCTATGCGATCCAAAATCATTATAATACGCTCGCCTAATTTCTTTTTTAAACCAGAATCATTAGAAATTTTTTTCTTAAATTTTTCTTTATCTTCTTCGGCTATGTCTTTTAAATAAAACAAAAAATTTACAACTTTTGCCATGAATAGTCTATCTCTAATATCCAATGCGAATTTAGCCGAATTAAGAAATATCCCTACAACCGGTATGTCTTTTAGGAGTCCTTCGTCCAATAATCGGTCTAAACCTAATTCTGAAATATCTTCTGCTATTTTACTCAAATTATCATCTACTGTGCAGTCAACTAGTTTTTCTGGCAAGTTATCTATAAACATAAATTAATCCCCTAAAATCATCCCAACTATACTTCAAGCATTGTAATGCTATGCAACACTAATCCAAAACTGGTTTAATATTTAATTTTGATAAATTCGAGATTGCTTCTAAAAAAACTTCGCCAACCCCAATTTTTGAATTTTGAATCAACTCGTTAAGCCCCGTCCTACTTTTAAAATATACATCTTCATATATTGCCACTGGTAGTTGTCTATTACTTTTAAATCTTCTATCCGGCCCTCCCTTTTTATTTACGTATTGCCAAGTATGATCGACAATTTTTGCATCGGCTGGTACGCTACCCGCTTCTATAAAACGAGTTTGTGTAACTTCAATCTCTAATTCATTATAATTTACAGCACCTACCCCGTTAGATTCAAAAACTAAAAGCCTGTCAGGCAAAAAAGCTATTTTTTGTTTTCCTACTGGAATAACGGGGATATCTATATTCGTTTTTAGAAACGGAACGGAGCCTTTAAAAGGTTTAATATTATTTCTTTTTACCAAAGTATTTGCACCCGCATGGTATTTAATATCACGGACTTTACCAGAAGACTCAATATGCCATGTTGACGAACATTGCAAAAGCGTTTCAAAACTTTTATGAAAACTTTCGTAAACTTTTTCAATTTCATCATCCAGTTTATAAAAAATAACCACGCTCTTTCTGAGAGCATCCTTTTGATGTGCAATAAAAGAAGAAACAACTCCTATAACAGACACAACAGCTAAAACCCAAGGCTGAGTATCTGAGGCCAATAAAACAAAGCACAATATTATACTTATACTTAGCACTATTGGAAAATACCTTACCATTTTATATTTGGAATTTAATTCATTCAGTAACTCGCTGGAAGATGAATCAACCATTTCAGAAACACTGCCACTTTCGATTTCTATCATTTCAGTATTTTCATCAGGCGGTATTAATTGTCCGGGTGTTTTTTCTGGAGTAATGATTGGCGAATTGGATTTTTTTGTATTCAAGCTTTTCCTGAAATATAAACCACCACGCCCCATATGGACATAATTGCCCCTCGGCCCTGTTCCAAGGCGTAATCCCGTTATTCCTGCAGAAACACCTATTCCACCCTTCGATAAATTGAACCGTAAAGGGCCTACCTTCAAAGATTTTCTAATATAGAAACCCATTGCCCCCCCCGCTATCCTTTAGGTTACCTCTTTACTGCAATGTTTACAAATTTTGGCCGCAGCCTTAATCGTCTCTGCACAGTAGGGACAAATTTTTTCATCATGCGAAGTTCCGTCAGGCTTTACAAAAGGAATTATATTATTATATTTGCATCTGGGGCACACAATACTCTTTGTGGTAAGTCTCCAGACGGAATAAATTAACCCCGGAACTAAAAAACACAACCAAAGTATTATTTCAATCCAAAATGAGCCTCGTGTGTATTTTACAGGCGCACCGATAAAACCACAATTGGGGCATTTTATATCACCCCCTGGTGTATCATTTAAATGTGAATTCTTCTTTTTTGTTACTCGAATCAGGAGGTAAACTATTCCAATAACAAGTAGCCCCAAAATTATGAAAGTTGACATCGAAAATAAGACACCGAGTAGCGGTAGCATATTGTTCCTCACTCTTCCCGTTAGACAGTTCTGAACTGCAAAATAGTCAGCTAGATAGATTTTATTTGTATTTTTAATATTTATCAAGAATAAAAAAGGGCGACTCTTGCGAGTCGCCCTTTTTCTTTATGGTGCCGAAGACGAGATTTGAACTCGTACGGGTTGCCCCACACGCCCCTCAAACGTGCGTGTCTACCAATTCCACCACTCCGGCAAGCATTGTTCCCGCCCTTATAATACTAAGAGGGGAAAGAGGGGATTTATTTAAAACTTAAACCTTGGTCAGCCACTTCTTGTGCTTCGCGGACCTGCCGTGCACCACGTCGAAGTAGAGCTTCTGAAGCTTCTTCGTTACCGGGCCGGGCTTTCCGTCTTTTATCAGCCTGCCGTCAAGCTCCCTTATCGGCGTGACCTCTGCGGCCGTGCCTGTGAAGAAGGCCTCGTCGGCAATGTATACCTCGTCCCTCGTGAACCGCTCCTCATGGACCTCAAGCTTCATCTCGCGCGCGAGCTGCATGATGGTCTCGCGGGTGATGCCTTCGAGTATGCAGGTGAGCGGCGGGGTCTTCAGCACGCCCTTGCGCACGATGAACACGTTCTCGCCCGTGCCCTCGGCCACGTAGCCCTCGGTGTCGAGCATAAGCGCCTCGTCGCAGCCCTGGGACTTCGCCTCGCGCTTTGCAAGCTGGGAGTTGAAGTAGGCCCCGGTGAACTTCGCGCGGGTCATCGTGACATTGACATGATGACGGGTGTAGGAGCTTACATGCACCTTTATCCCGTTCTTTATTGCGTCATCGCCCAGGTACGCGCCCCACGGCCATGCGGCCACCATCGCGTTTATCGGCCCGTTGACGTATATGCCCATCGCGCCGTAGCCGATGTATATCAGCGGGCGGATGTAGCACTCCTTGAGCTTGTTGACCTTGACGGTATCTATTATCGCCTTTTTTATCTGCGCCTTGGTGTAGGGGACTTCCAACTGGAAGATATGGGCAGAGTCGAACAGCCTGTCAATGTGCTCGTCCAGCCTGAAGATGTTCGAGCCGTCCTTGCCCTTGTAGCACCGGATGCCCTCGAAGACCCCGAGGCCGTAATGCAGGCTGTGGACCATGACAGGTACGGTCGCGTCTTTCCATGCGACCATCTTGCCGTCCATCCAAATTTTCTCTGACTCTTCCATTGTACTGCCCCCCAATAAAACGGTTTTTTAATATAACAAACCGGGAGCTTGTATGTCAACGGTTTTATACGTCAAAGGCTAAATACTTTCGCCTTCCGGCGCCTCCGGCTCAGGAATATCGGGCTCCGGCGCTTCAGCATCGCCGGCGAGGCTTTCCCCTGGCTCATCGGCAGGCTCGTCAGCGGGCTGCTCAGGTTTTCCTGGGCATCCGGCACCGGGTCGCATGCGGCTTCCTCATAGGCGTCTTCGATTACGGCATCGGCCTCATCAAAGACGGCAGCCGCAGCCGCATCTTCAACCCCGAAAGTGGCTTCAGAGGCTTCGGACGCCTCTATCTCGGAAATCTCTGCCGCCTCAATTGCCGCAGCCTCTGCTGCCGCCTCCGCGGCCTTTTTGGCCCGGTACTCCCTGGCCATCTCCTCCATCTCGGGGCCGTCGAGGCCCGGAAGTTCCGGCTCAAGCCCGCTCAGGATGGAGTTCTCCTCCATGCCAAGCTCGCGTTCAAGCTCACGGAGCGACGGGAGCGAGTTCAGGTCCTTCAGCCCGAAGTACTGGAGGAACTCTGTCGTGGTGGCGTACATCATCGGCTTGCCGGGGACGTCCTGCCTGCCCGCTATCTTCACCAGACGCCTGTCGAGCAGCGTCTTTATGACGCCGTCTGCCGACACGCCCCTTATCGCTTCTATCTCGGCCTTTATTATCGGCTGTCGGTATGCGATGATGGCAAGAGTCTCGAGAGACTGGGCTGAGAGCTTCGGCGGCCTGATCTTCTGGAGCTTCTTGATATAGACCGCGTACTCGGGCCGGGTTATGAACTGGTACCCGCCCGCAAGCTCGGCGATCCTCACGCCGCGCCCGTCTGCCTCGAACTCGGCCACGAGCGCATTCACGCCCGCCCTGACGTCCTCGAACGACATATCATCGCCCAGGGTCTCACGGATCTTCTTCAGCGACAGGGGCATGTCCGAAACGTACAGGAGCGCCTCCACGGCCGCCTTCAAGCTATTGAACTCCATCGGCCACCGCCTTCATTATCCTGATTGTCCCGAATTCTTCAACCTGCATCAGTTTTATCGCGCGAAGCTTGGCAAGCTCCAGAAGCGCCAGGAAGGTGACGACTATCTGGTGCTTCGTGCGCGCCCCGTCGAATATCGACTCAAACGTTATGCTCTCCGCATTCTCAAGCAGTTCCAGTATCTTGTTTATCTTGTCCGTAATGCTTATGCTTTCGCCGCTTATCTCGTGGAAATGACCGGAAGGGGCATTTTTGAGCACCTTCTTGAACGCGTCCAGAAGGTCCATCAGCCCGAAGTTGAAGAGCATCTCCTCCTGCTGGCTCCGGGTTGTCCTCCCATGCGCCCTTGCCCTGACGGACGAACACCTCGCGCCAGAAGCTCTCGCGGCTGCCCAGGTCCTCGGCCGCCTCCTTGAACTTGCGGTACTCCACAAGCCTTGCGATAAGCTGTGCGCGCGGGTCCTGGCCGTCCTCCTCGCCCGCCTCGCCCTCTTTCGGGGGCAGGAGCATCCGGGACTTTATCTGCGCAAGCGTCGCCGCCATCACAAGGAACTCGCCCGCGACCTCGAGGTTCAGGTCCTTCATCAGCTCGATGTACTCGACGTACTGGTCGGCTATCGTCAGGACCGGGATGTCGTAGATGTCCACCTCGTTCTTCTTTATGAGGTGGAGCAGCAGGTCAAGCGGCCCCTCGAACAGCGGTATTTTTATGCTGTATTCGCTCAATTATATCCCTATCGCGTCGCGTACGTCGGCCATGGTCGCTTCGGCGACGACACGCGCCTTCTTGTCGCCCTCTTCCACCACGCTGGTCAGATAATCCTGCCTCGTGAGAAGTTCCTGCCTCTTCGCGTATATCGGCTCAAGCTGGGCCAGCATGTACTCGGCGAGCCTCTTCTTGCAGTCCACGCAGCCGATGGCGGCAGAACGGCAGTCCGCCTCTATCTGCGGGATCTCTTCCTTGGGCGTATAGATGCTGTGGAACACGAACGCGGTGCATAACTCCGGGTTGCCGGGGTCGGTGCGTTTGACGCGCGCCGGGTCCGTGACTATAATCTTTATCTTCTTGCGCATCTCCTCAGGGCTGTCGGATATGTATATCGCGTTGCCGTAGCTCTTGGACATCTTGCGCCCGTCCATGCCGGGCACCTTGGGCAGCTCGGTCATCATCGCCTGCGGCTCCGGGAATACCGGCTTGTAGAGGTTATTGAACCGCCTTGCTATCTCGCGGGTAAGCTCCAGGTGCGGGAGCTGGTCAATACCCACCGGCACCATGTCCGCCTTGTATATGAGGATGTCCGCCGCCATGAGCACAGGATAGCCCAGGAACCCGAAGTTCGTCAGGTCCTTGTCCGTGATGTTCTCCATCTGCTCCTTGTAGGTGGGGTTCCTCTCAAGCCACGGGAGCGGGGTAATCATGGACAGGTACAAGAAAAGCTCGGCGTGTTCCATGAGCTTCGACTGCACGAATATGGTGCATTTCTCCGGGTCGAGCCCGGCCGCGAGAAGGTCGACCAGCATGTCGTTCTTCGAGGCCCGCAGGTCCTTCGTGTCGGCATAGTTCGTCGTCAGCGCGTGCCAGTCGGCTATGAAGAAAAACGACTCGTACTGGTCCTGCAACTTCTTCCAGTTGGCCACCGCGCCCAGAAGGTTCCCAAGCTGCATCTTGCCCGTGGGGCGCATACCGGATAAAACACGTTTCTTTGACATCTAACTCAAACCTCGTTTAATTAAAACTTAATAGGAAGCCACTAAAAAGAACAGTGAGACGAAGATCCTTATAATACCGTAGAATATCGCCTGGCTCTGCGGCAGCATGAACACCAGCAGCGATGACTATCAGGAAACCGAAGGGCTCCACCTTGCTGTAGCTGTAAGCCGCCCTCGGCGGCAGTAAGCCGACCAGCACCCGCCCGCCATCCAGCGGCGGCACCGGGATGAGGTTCAGCACCATCAGCACACAGTTTATCCATATGGACGCGACGAGCATAAGGGCTATCGGTGTGAGCACGGAGACTGCTACACCCATCTCCCGGAGCGCGGCAGGTGCTACGTTCTGGTCCGCCATCATGACCGCATTCGGCTCGAAGATTATAATGAGCCTTAGGGCTATCGCGCTGAACAGCGCAAGGAAAAAGTTTGTACCCGGCCCGGAGAGGGCGACCCATATCATGTCCCGCTTGGGGTTCCTGAGAGCCGAGAAATTAACAGGCACCGGCTTCGCCCAGCCGAAGAGGTATTTTGAACCGATTGCTATCAAGACAAGCGGCAGAAGCACCGTGCCTATCGGGTCGATATGCGAAAGCGGGTTCAGTGTAAGTCTGCCCGCCCTTCTTGCGGTGGAGTCGCCGAACTTCTCCGCCACCCACCCATGCGCAACCTCGTGCAGTATGACCGCCATCAGCACCGGTACCGCATATATCGAGATACTTCTTGCTATATTGGCTACGTCCATCGAAACCTTCCGGGATTATGTTTGTAAGGTGGCATTATGATTGAATTTTAAATCATAGTGAAACAAGGGGTGATTGTCAAGGTTTTTCGCCCCCGCCCCAGACTGCCCGGCAGCCAAATTATTAATTCTTTCTTGCATTTATGGGATTCGTAAACTATCATTTAAGGATGGAAAAGACGGTTACGGCCTTCATCAACTACTTAACAGTGGAAAAGGGGCTCTCCCCCAACACGCTGGAGTCCTACGCCAGGGACCTGCGCAACTATGCGGGATTCCTGGCAAATGCCGGGATCACCGACCCACGTGCCTCCGGCAGGGGCGAAATCAAGGGGTTCATCGAGCATCTGAGGAAAACCGGCCTGTCTTCGTCGTCCGCCGCGAGGGCGCTTGTGGCTGTGAAGGGCCTGCACCGGTTCATGCTTATGGAGAAAATGACCAGCAAGGACCCGACCGAGGCCATCGAGTCGCCAAGGAAAGGGCTCATCCTGCCGCATTTCCTGACGAGCCCGGAGGTCGAGGCGCTCCTTGCCGCCCCGAACGGCGATACGCCGGAGGCGATACGCGACAGGGCGATGTTCGAGCTGCTTTATGCCGCCGGGCTTCGTGCGAGCGAGCTGGTCGGGGCGAAGGCCGGGGACGTGGAGTTCGAGGTCGGGTACATAAACGTGTTCGGAAAAGGCTCCAAGGGGCGGGTAGTACCGCTCAACGACACCGCGATCTCGGCAGTGAAGGTTTATTATCAGACTGCGCGCCCGGCGATGTTGAAGGGCAGGCAGTCGAACTTCCTGTTCGTTACCAGACGCGGGGGCGGCATGACCCGGCAGTCTTTCTGGAAGATCATTAAGAAGTATGCGCTAAAGGCCGGGATTAAGAAGGACGTATCTCCGCATGTTCTGCGGCACTCCTTCGCGACGCATCTGCTTGAGCACGGGGCGGACCTGCGGGCCGTCCAGATGATGCTGGGGCACTCGGACATCGCGACGACGCAGATATATACCCATGTGGAAGTATCGAGGCTGAAGAAACTGCACAAGGAGTTTCATCCGAGAGGATAATTGGAAGTTATATACTACCTGCCATATTAACGCCGACTTCGACGCGCTCGCCTCCATGATGGCCGCGAAGAAGATTTATCCGGACGCGCACCTGGTGTTCCCCGGCGCGCAGGAGCGGAGCCTCCGCGAGTTCTTCCTGCAATCGACGATATATGCGATGAAGTTCGACCGGGTGAAGGACATCGACATGGGCCAGGTGACGAGGCTCATACTGGTGGACACCAAGAGCCGCGACCGCATAGGCCGCTTTGCCGAGATACTCGACAGGCCGGGCCTCTCTGTGCATATCTACGACCACCACCCGTTTACCGCCGAGGACATACGCGGCGAGTTCGAACACGTGGAGCAGGTCGGCGCATGCACCACCCTCTTTACCGAGATGCTCCGGGAGAAAGGTATTCCTTTAACGCCCACCGAGGCGACGATCATGGCCCTGGGGGTGTACGAGGAGACCGGCTCGCTGGTATTCACGTCCACCACGCCGCGCGACATACAGGCGGCGGCATGGCTGCTGTCCCAGGGAGCAAACCTCAACATCGTCGCAGACTTCATAACAAGGGAACTGGACGCCGACCAGATAGGGTTATTGAACGACCTCCTCAAATCCATCGAGAGCTACTACTTCGACGGCGTGAAGGTGTCGGTCGCGTCCGCCTCGTCCAAGAAATATATTCAGGACATCGCTGTCCTGTCGCACAAGATACGCGACATCGAGAACATCGACGTCATCTTCTGCGTGGTGCGCATGGAGGACAGGATACACATCGTCGCCAGAAGCCGTATACGGGAGGTGGACGTCGGCGCGGTGGTACACGAGTTCGGCGGGGGAGGACACCCGACCGCCGCATCCGCGACGGTGCACGAGACCGCCATCAACAAGGTGGTGGACAAGCTGCTGAGCGTGCTGAAGAAGACGATACAACGCATCGAAGACCGCCAGCGACATTATGACCAGCCCGGTGATAAGCATACGGGACTCCGCCACCATACAGGATGCGGAGGAGTCGCTTACCCGCTACGGGGTGAACGTGCTGCCGGTGCTGAAGGGCAGCAAGCTCACAGGGCTTGTGAGCCGCGAGGTGGTCCAGCGCTCCCTGCACCACGGGCTTGGCGAGAGGCCCGTGACGGAAGTGATGTACACGGACTTCAAGACCGCCGACCCGACGACGGCGCTTCAGGCGGTCGAAGAGCTGATGATAAGGCACAACCAGCGGTTCCTGCCCATCACGGAGGACGACAAGGTCATAGGCGCGATAACCCGTACCGACCTGCTGCGGGCCATCCACGACAGCGCAAGCCGCGCGGGGGTGGACGGCGAGCCCGGGATGAAGGGCGAGGACGCCTACTCCCGGAACGTCGCAGGCCTGATGCGGGACAGGCTCCCGGCCGAGACGCTTGGGCTTCTGTCTGAGCTTGGAAGAAAGGCGGACGAGTTCGGCTATTCGATATACGCGGTGGGCGGGTTCGTACGCGACCTGCTGCTGGGGGTGGAGAACTTCGACCTCGACGTCGTGGTGGAAGGACAGGGCATACCGTTTGCGCTGGACTTCGCAAAGGAACACGGGGCGCGGGTGCGGGTACACCAGAAGTTCGGGACGGCGGTGGTGATACTGCCGACACGGGCCAAGTTCGACATCGCGACGGCCAGGACGGAGTACTACGAGTACCCGGCGGCGCTGCCTACGGTTGAGATCGGATCCATCAAGAAGGACCTCTACCGCCGGGACTTCACGGTGAACGCGCTTGCGATAAAGATAAACGAGAACGGCTTCGGCGAGCTTATAGACTTCTTCGGCGGACAGCGCGACATAAAGGAGAAGACGATCCGCGTGCTGCACAACCTGAGCCTCATCGAGGACCCGACACGCGCTTTCCGGGCGGTGCGGTTCGAGAACCGGATGGGCTTCACCATCTCGAAGCATACCCAGAACCTGATAAAGAACGCGGTGAAGATGGAGCTGTTCCACCGTCTAGCCGGAAGCCGCGTGTACGCCGAGCTTGTGCTGATATTCAAGGAGACCCGGCCGCTGAACACCATGCGGCGGCTTGAGGACTTCAAACTGCTTAAGTTCATCCACCACAGGCTCCGCCTCACAAAGGATTTCGAGGCCCTGTTCGTCTCGATAGAGGAGACGCTTGCATGGTTCAAGCTTCTGTTCCTGGACGTCGAGGCGGACATATGGGTGGTGTATTTCATGGCGCTTTTCAACTTCGTCCCGGAGAAAGAGGTTGACGAACTCGGCACGCGCCTCACCATACCGGAGCGACACAAGAGAAAGATAAAGCTGGCGAGGCGGGAGGGCAACAGGCTCCTTAGCGACCTGTACAGAAACCCCGGGTTCAAGCCTTACGAAGTCTATACGAGGCTAAAGCCGCTGCCGGTCGAGGTGCTCCTGTTCATGATGGCGAAGGCGAAGGAGGCGCACGCGAAGAAGAACATATCGCTCTTCCTCACGCATTACAAAGCCGTAGAGCCCATGCTCACCGGCGACGACCTCATCCGAGCTTGGACTGAAGCCCGGCCCGGTCTATAAGAGGCTACTGGAGAAACTCCTTGAGGCGAGCATGAACGGCGATGTCGAGACACCCGAAGAGGAAGAGGCGTTTGTGCTGGACCTGCTGAAGAGGCAGCACCTGCTCAAAGGTCTGGCGGCGCCCTCCCAGCGGAAGGCACGCGGGGGCAAGGCTTGAGGCGGCTCATCGTAAACGCGGACGACTTCGGGATGGCCGAGTCGGTGAGCCTCGGCATCATAAAGGGCCACCGGGAAGGCATCATCACGTCCACCAGCCTGCTTGCGGGCGGGACGGCGGCAGGACACGCGGCAGCCCTCGCGAAAGAGAACCCGACCCTCGGCGTCGGCGTGCATCTGTGTCTGACAATCGAGCGGCCCGTATCCATGCCGGAATACATACCGTCGCTTGCCGGAGGCGGCAGGCTTCCCGCCGGCCCGATGCAGTTTGCGCTTGGGCTGTTCTCAGGCTCCATAAAGACCGCAGAGATAGAGACGGAACTGCGTGCGCAGATCGAGAGGGCCATACAGCTAGGAATAAAGCCGACGCACCTCGACGGACACCAGCACCTGTTCATGCTCGGCCCGGTATTCAAGATTGTCCTGAGGCTTGCGAAGGAGTACGGGATAGGCGCGGTGCGCTACCCTGTCGGGCCGTGGAATGGCTTGTATTCACCGTTTCGGACGATGGAGAAACTGATACTCGAAGGCATGGCGAAGTCGCAGAGACAGCAGCTTGATGAAGCAGGATTGAAGCATCCCGACAACTTCTTCGGACTGCCGGAGACGGGACGGCTTGACACCGCAAGGCTTACCGCCATAATAGAATCTCTGCCAGAAGGCACGAGCGAGATAATGTGCCATCCGGGGCTGCCGAATCCAGAACTGACTAAAGAGATCAACTGGGGCAAGGGATGGGTTACTGAGCTTGCGGCGGTAACGGACAACAGCATCAAAGACGATGGTCGAGTCCAAGGGTATTGAACTGATAAACTTCGGCCAGTTATAAGCAGCCTTACGGCTTCTTCCCGATTATCGCCCTTGCGGCCAAAGCGGTGACTATCCCGTACGGCACATTGACCAGCAGCAGGTAGACTGCGAACATCGGCCCGCCCTGCTGAAGCCCGAAATACCCCGCACCCCTCATCGGCAGGAAATAAACGTACAGCGCCAGCACCGGCGCAAGGAAGTAGAGAAGCCCGAAGAGGTACAGCCGCTTCCAGGCGGCCTTTATAATAAGCCCGAACGGGATACCCCACAGCCCGCCCCAGAAGAGCGGCCTGTATATATCCGGCGGGCTAAAGGATATCGGGGCCTTTACCCCGAACACCGAGCTAATCCCCAACTCAAACAGGACGCAGGCCGAAAAGGACCACCGCCAGACCGCCTATTACCCCCGCCGAGAAGCAGATCGCTACCCGCTGCGAAAGCGTAGAACCTTTTTCTTTCATCTGCATACCCTCCTGTATTAATTATAACTCGCAGTGTACCCGCTTGTTTCCCGTTATTTAATTGTTTGACAAATATGCCTCCACAGTATAAATTACTTTTGGTTATTTAATTAACTAACCACATAACCGGAGGTTTTAATGCGGGCATTTGTTTTCGTTTTTTTATTTTTACTCTTGATTCCGACAATATCTTTTGCAGACTCCGGGACGGTTATTACGTTCACGGATGGGCGGCAAATAACTGCAGACTTATGCGCCATTGAGGGAGATAATATATTTTATACAATTAATGGGAAAAATTATCAGACTACTTTTAACGAGGTAGAAACCATTTCAAGCTTCAATGAACCTGCACCAGAATTAACAAGCGCGCCAGATGCTTCCGATATGGGTAAGCTAAATGAAAACACAAAGCCTGAAAATGCATCTAGTAAAAAGACAATGAAAGAGTTTGCTAAGTGGGTTGATTATTTCTTCGACCACGAACCTCAGTTAAGGACTGCTGCCAGAGGAATGGCTAACAATTTAAACGACCAGGGTTTTCCAAATTTTGGACAAGATATTATGGGTTTTTATAAAGAGATTAGCAGCAAATCTGGAGTCAGCCTAGAAAAGTACTTTTTATACGACCCTTCCTTTAAAGCTAAGTTAACCCCTGAAGACGAAAGGGTCTATGATAAATGCATAGAAGGAATCTCTTTTTATTTGATGCAGCTTCCAGGAGAAGAAGGGGTGAAGGCTGGTATAATAGCTCCTCCCAAGCATAAGGAAAGTGAAACACCGGCAGTCTTAAAACTATTTATAAAATCCATGTTGAAAAACTATAAAAGCTGACATGCTGTTGGTATGTCGGGCATTAGCCCATGTCCCCAAGCTCGAACTGGATGATTGAAAGAGCGGCCAAGCCTGCGGTCTCGGTGCGAAGGATGCGCGGGCCAAGGCCCGCCGGGATGAACCCCGCCGCTTCGGCCTCGTCAACCTCTTCTTCCTTCAGGCCGCCTTCCGGGCCGATAAGCAGATATACCGACCGGACTTCGCCCACACTGTGCAGGACTTCCCTCAAGCCTACCGTCTTCTCGGCTTCATAGAGTACGATCTTCAGGTCGGCGTCGGTTGCGTGCTGGAGGAACATCGGCAGGTCCATCATGCACGGGATTTCCGGCACGCGCAACCTGCCCGACTGCTGAGCGGCCTCGACGGCAATCTTGCGCAGACGTTCAAGCTGCCTTGCCGCATCCTTCGCCTCAGGCCTTCTGATCGAACGTTCCATCAGGACCGGCACGACAGACGACACACCGAGCTCGACTGCCTTCTGGACGACCCATTCGAGCTTTTCGCCCTTGGGCAGCCCCTGGCCGAGAACTATTGTGATCGGGGATTCGGAAATTCTATCGGATGTGCCGGTAATCATCAGCGTGGCGGATTTGGTACCGAGGGCGGTAATGGTAGAAAGGTATTCTTTGCTGCCGTCGAACAGGGTGACGGTGTCGCCGGTATGCATCCTGAGTACCCGCAGGAGCCTTTTGGCTTCCGCCTCCGGGAGGACTACGGTGTCCCCTGTTATATCACCCGGCTGGATGAATATCCTCGGCATGCTACTTGTTGTTCCCTATGATGTCCTTCACCTTGTCGAAGAAGCCCTTGGTCATCGGGTGCTCCTTCTCGCCTGAGAGCTTGGCGAACTCCTCAAGGAGTTCCTTCTGCTTCTTGGAGAGGCTGGTCGGGGTCTCCACGACCACCCGCACCAGCTCGTCGCCGATGCCGCGACCCTGTACGTTCGCTATGCCCTTGCCCTTGAACCGGAACATCTTCCCGGTCTGCGTGCCGGGCGGGACCTTCAGAGTCATCTTGCTGGTGAGGGTCGGCACCTCTATCTCTCCGCCAAGCGCGGCGGTGGCAAAGCTTATCGGCAACTCGCACCAGATATCGTCCGCTTCCCGGTTGAAGATCGGGATGTTCCTTGACGTTTATGACGATATAGAGGTCGCCCGGAGGCCCGCCGTGCATGCCCGGCTCGCCCTCGCCTGACAGCCTGACGCGGCTTCCGGTATCCACACCCGGCGGCAGTTTTACGGTCAGGGTCTTTTCACGTTCGATATATTTCCTGCCCTTGCACTCGGGGCATGGGTCGGTAATGATGCTGCCCGTGCCTCGGCAGGCCCCGCAGGTGCGGCTGATGGAGAAGAAGCCCTGCTGCATGCGCGTCTGGCCTGTGCCCCTGCATGACGGGCAGACCTTGGGCTGGGTGCCGGGCTTGCTGCCGGAGCCGGAGCACGTTGGGCAGGTCTCGGTCTTTGGTATCTTTATCGTGGTCTCTTTGCCGAAGGCCGCGTCCTCGAACGAGATGGTCATGTTGTAGCGGAGGTCTGAGCCCCTGCGAAGCCCGCGTGCGCCCGTAGCCTGTTGCGCCGCCGAAGAAGTCCCCGAAGATGTCGCCGAAGATGTCCGAGAAGTCCCCGGGCCCGCCACTGATAACCGCCGCCGCCCGCACCGCCGACACCGGCAAAGCCGTACTGGTCGTAGTTCGCGCGCTTCTGCTGGTCGGACAGCACCTCGTAGGCCTCTGTGGCCTCCTTGAACTTGTCAGTCGCTTCCTTGTGGTTTTCCGGGTTCTTGTCCGGGTGGTGCTGCATCGCCAGACGGCGGTACGCCTTCTTTATCTCCGTCTCGGTGGCGTTCTTGTGTACGCCAAGAACTTCGTAGTAATCGCGTTTAGACACGTTCTTTCCCTCAGAATGACAACCAAAACAACAAACACAAGCCCAGCCCATTTAAGGGCCGGGCTCGATATTATCTCACAAGCAGGACTGTAATTCAACCTGCGTTACTTCTTCTCCTCGAACTCCGCGTCCACGACCTTCTCGCCGCCAGCCGCTTCGCCCGCGCCCGCTCCGTCGTCCGGCCCGGCCTGTCCGGCTTCCGCGCCGGGCTGCGATGCCGCGGTCTTCTTGTATATCTCCTCGGCAAGCTTGTGCGAGACGGTGGAGAGCTTCTGCATACCGGCCTTTATGGCTGCTATGTCGTCCGCGTCCTTCACCTTCTTCGCCTCTTCTATCGCGGCGGTTATGTCTGCCCTCTCGCCCTCGCTCACCTTGTCGCCGAAGTCCGTCAGCGACTTCTCGACCGAGTAGATGAGCGTGTCGCACTCGTTCCTGGCCTCGGCAAGCTCTTTTCTCTTCTTGTCCTCGTCCGCGTGCGCCTCCGCGTCTTTTACCATCTGCTTTATCTCTTCCTCGCTAAGGCCTGAGGATGCGGTGATCTTTATGGACTGCTCGCGGCCGGTGCCCAGGTCCTTCGCGCTGACATGCACGATGCCGTTTGCGTCGATGTCGAACGAGACCTCGATCTGCGGGATGCCCCTGGGTGCGGGCGGCAGACCTACGAGGTCGAACCGGCCAAGCGACTTGTTGTCCGCGGACATGTTGCGCTCGCCCTGAAGGACGTTTATCGAGACCGCCGTCTGGTTGTCCGCAGCGGTCGAGAACACCTGGCTCTTGCGCGTCGGTATCGTGGTGTTGCGCTCGATGAGCTTTGTCATGACGCCGCCTAGGGTCTCGATGCCCAGGGAGAGTGGTGTGACGTCGAGGAGCAGGACGTCCTTGACCTCGCCCTTAAGCACGCCGCCCTGTATCGCCGCGCCGATGGCCACGACCTCGTCGGGGTTGACGCCCTTGTGCGGCTCCTTGCCGAAGAACTCCTTGACCATCTGCTGGACCTTCGGCATCCTTGTCATGCCGCCGACCAGCACTACCTCGTTTATGTCCTTTGCGGTCAAGCCGGCATCAGCCAGTGCCTTCTTGCAGGGCTCGATAGTCTTCATCACGAGGTCTTCCGTAATGGCCTCAAGCTTGGCGCGGGACAGCTTCAAGAGCAGGTGCTTCGGCCCCGATGCGTCGGCGGTGATAAACGGGAGGTTTATCTCGGTATCAAGGGACGCGGAAAGCTCGATCTTCGCCTTCTCGCCCGCCTCCTTGAGCCTCTGGAGGGCCATCTTGTCCTTGCTCAGGTCGATGCCCTGGTCCTTCTTGTACTCCTCCACCATCCACTTGATTATGCGTTCGTCGAAGTCGTCGCCGCCAAGATATGTGTCGCCGTTGGTGGACTTGACCTCGAACACGCCCTCGCCAAGCTCCAGTATGGATATGTCGAAGGTGCCGCCGCCCAGGTCGTATACGGCTATCGTCTCGTCCTTCTTCTTGTCCAGACCGTAGGCAAGCGATGCGGCAGTAGGCTCGTTTATTATCCTGAGGACGTTTAAGCCTGCGATGCGGCCCGCGTCCTTGGTGGCCTGGCGCTGCGAGTCGTTGAAGTACGCCGGGACGGTAACAACCGCCTCAGTAACAGTCTCGCCCAGGTAGTCCTCGGCGGTCTGCTTCATCTTCACGAGTATCATCGCCGATATCTCGGCGGGGCTGTAGTCCTTGCCCCTAACCGTCACGTGCGCGTCCCCGTTGGGTGCGGCAACTATATTGTACGGCAGATGCTTCTGGGCGTCCGTCACCTGAGGTGAATCGAACCGGCGGCCCATCAGCCTCTTGATCGAGAATATGGTGTTGTCCGGGTTTGTTATCGCCTGCCTCTTTGCTACCTGACCCACAAGCCTCTCGCCGGATTCCGTTATCGCAACGACGGACGGGGTGGTCCTTGAACCCTCGGAGTTTGCGATCACGACAGGGTCGCCGTGTTCGAGTATCGAAACGCATGAGTTTGTAGTGCCTAAATCAATTCCAATTACCTTTGCCATTTTAAGTTCCTCCTTCTTATATGCAAGATGCCTTCATCACTATATTATCATTATTCGCCGGTATTATCAGCCGGGCGCTTAGCTACCGTTACCATGGCCGGACGCAGTATCCGCTCGTTCAGGAAGTAGCCCTTCTGGAACTCCTCCACGACAGTGCCGGGCTCGTAATCATCCGTATCCACCTGCATTATCGCCTGCTGTTTCTCGGGGTCGAACGGAAGGCCGATGCTCTCGACCTGGGTCACCCCGAACTTCGCCAGCACGTCCATGAACTGCTTTTTCACCATCCTGACGCCTTCGATAAGCGGGTCGTCCTCGCCCGCATGCGACAGGGCGCGCTCAAGGTTGTCCATGACCGGCAGGAGGTCCTTTATTATACCCTCGTTGTAGTATTTCTGGCCCTCGACGGCATCACGGCTCATGCGTTTCTTGTAGTTCTCGGTCTCGGCGTAAAGGCGCAGGTACTTGTCATGCGACTCTTTCGCCTCGGCGCGTATCTTCTCGATTTCCGTCAACTCGGCCTTTGTCTTCTCCAGTTCCTCCATCAGCTCGGCAAGAGAGCGTCCCTCGGCCGAAGCCTCTGACCCCGCGCCTTCCGAGGGTTTTGTACCTTCGTTGTGCTGACCGCCCCCGTTTATCGGGACCTTGTCGTCCTTCATGTTTCTTATCGCTCACTATGACACCTCTGGTTATTTATATTCCAAGGCCGCTCAGCCACCGCTGATCAGCCGGCCTAATACCTTCGCCGTGCAGTCCACAAGCGGTATCACCGTCCCGTAGGACATCCTCGACGGGCCGATCACGCCGAGCGTACCGACGATGTTACCCTCGCCGCGGTAGCTGGCTACGACCATGCTCACACCCTGCATGTCGAAATATTTGTTCTCGGAACCTATGAACACCTGCACGCCGTCCGCCTCGATGGCCTGGTCCAGAAGCCTGAGAAGGCGGTGTTTCTCCTCGAATGCGGCGAATATCTCCTTCATCTTGTCGATGTCGTGGAAGTCCGGGACGTTGAACATCTCGGACATACCTCCCACGAAAAGCTCGCCCTCAACGCCCTCTGCCTCCGGCACGGACTCCTGCCAGACCCTCATAAGCTTGACCAGAAGCTTCGTGTATTTGTTCTTCTCGGCCTCCATCATGGACATTATCTGCTTCCTGATCTCGCGCAGCGTCTTGCCCGCCATCTCGTGGTTCAGGAAGTTCGATATCTGTTCAAGCTCCCTCTGGGTCAGGTCTTCCTCGAGCGTCACCATCCTGTTGTGGACCATGCCCGAGCTGGAAACGAATATGGCAAGGGCCTTCCTGCCCGCAAGGCGGATGAACTCTATATGCTGGTAGACCGTCTCGGCGGGCCTCGGGGCCATTACTATCCCGGTGTAATGGGAAAGCCCGGAGAGCAGCCTGGTCGTCTCCTGCATGAGCTGGTGGAAGTCCTCCCTCGGGAGCGGGTAATCGCTGATTTCCTTTTCCTGCTGGCTGGATATTGCGCCAACCTGCAGGAGTGTATCAATATAGAAGCGGTACGCCTTGTCCGTGGGGACGCGTCCCGCAGAGGTGTGCGGCTGCGCAAGGAAGCCCATCTCCTCCAGGTCGGACATGATGTTCCTGACCGTAGCGGGGGAGATGCCCAGCTCATAGCGCTTGGTCACGGTCCGGGAGCCGACCGGCTCCGCCGTGGCTATATAACTGCTTATTATAGCATGCAGAATGCTTTTGGTTCTCTCATTGAGCTCCATACCGACCTCCTCCCCCTTCCATATATTTTAGCACTCATCACTACTGAGTGCTAATAATTTATCAACTCCACTAAAAAAATGTCAAGGGGAAAACAGAATAAAAAAGGGAGGTGCCTTGGCTGGCCACTCCCCTTATTTATCATTATGTTAATAAACTTATCCGGGCATCCCCGCTTCGTCCATGATAACCCCGTCCTTCATATGGTAGACCTTGTCGAACCCTTCAACCATCCTTACGTCGTGGGTAACGACTATAACGCCTACGCCCCTCTTTTTAGCGAGGTCTTTCAGCAGGGTCACCACCTTTTTGCCCCTGTCCGTATCAAGGGCCGCCGTCGGCTCGTCCGCCAGTATCAGGCTCGGGCCGTGGACGAGGGCGCGTGCTATGGCGACCCGCTGTCTCTCGCCACCGGACAGGGTGGCGGGAAACTTGCTCGGCGCGGTGCGCGACTTCCAGGTATTCCAGAAGCTCCATCGCCTTTTGCTCCGCTTCTTTCCTGGGAGTCCCGACAAGCTCGGCATGCTATTACCACATTGTCAAGTACGCTGAGGAACGGGATGAGGTTGTGCGACTGGAATATGAACCCCATCTTCTCGCGCCTGAGCCGTCTGAGGTCGCGCCTCTTCCAGCCGCCGTCTCCATAAACCTCCTCGCCCCCGATAAACATCTTCCCGGAGGTTGGCTCCGTAATGCAGCCGAGGCACATCAGCATGGTGGTCTTTCCCGAACCCGAAGGCCCCAGGACGGCGGAGACCTCTCCCTCGTGCAATATCATATTGGCATCGGCAAGGGCTACGACCTCGGTATCGCCGGAGCCGTAAACCTTTCTCAGGTTTGCAAGGCGCACTACTTCCTTCATATCAGCCTCCCAAGGCATGGGCCGGGTCGACCTTCAGGGCTGAACGGACACCCGTAAAACTGGCCATTACGCAGATGAACATCACCATCACGAAGAGTGACTTCAGGTCAAAAGGCACGAGTACGACGCGCCTCGGGAAATAGCTGTATGTCAGGTTGATGAGCAGGTAGCCGATCCAGTATGCGAAGAAACCCAGCAGCAGCGACTGCTCCACGATAAGCCTCACAATCGTCCAGTCGGACGCGCCGATCAGCTTCAGCGTGGCGATCTCCCTCATCTTGTCCATGGTCTGGGTATATATGACAAGGTTTATTATCGCCATGGACACTATGAGCAGTATTATCCGGAACAGCCCGAGCTGCATCTTGGCCTTCGCGACCATCCCCATCGTGAGTATGTTCTCCTGCTCAGGCACCGTGAAGGCGCGGTAATGCTTCCATTTCTCGACGGCGGAGACGACGTCCTTTACCGGGTAACCCTTTCTGACTTTCAGGACGACCGTGTTGACGATATGCGTGTCGTTTGCGAGCGCGTCGGCGACCTTGCCTTCGTCCACGTTTTCCGGCAGAAGGGCGGCAACCTGTTCCTTCAGCCTTTCGCGTTCGTTCCTTATCGCCTCGTTGTTCTTCTGGAACTGCACCTTCTGGGCGTCGGCCAATGTCAGGTATATCACCGGGTCGCCCGACGGAGATACGATGTTCCCGGTCAGGCCGACGACCGTGTAATCGTCCTGGCCCAGGGTCAGGGTATCCCCGATTTTAAGGCCGGACTTTACGTTTGCCACCATCTCGTAGTGGCGCCTCAATATTGGCCTGCCCGCGACGATATCCGGGGGGCCGCCCAGCCCGAGGTTCTGGTCGTAGCCAATGACGAAAAGCCTTTTGGGCTTGCCTTTCCAGTCCATCTGTATGGTCTGGAAGGACATCGCCCCGGTGTCCTCCACGCCGGGGAGCACCCTGAGGGTGTGCTTCAGGTCTTCGGGTATCCGGGAATCCTCCGCGAAAGGCCCGTTGGTGTCCTTCTGTACCACCCAGACATCGCCGCCGGTCTTTTCGACCATAAGCGTGGCGTCGTCCACAAGCCCGCGGTATATTCCGCCCATCGACATCACGACCATCAGTAGCAGCCCGATGCCTAGGCAGGTGAATATGAAGCGCCTCGGGCGATGGCTTATGTCTTTAACGGCAAGGTCCATCATCTGTTGCCGCTCCCGGAGGCCGGCGATACCAGTTTCACCCTTGCCCCATCTTTAAGCCCTGCATTGAGCTTGTCGTCCAGCAGGATGACCTTGTCGGACTCCTTCAGACCATCCGCTATCTCCACGAAATCTTTTGTCATATATTCCGGTCTTTACAGGCACAAAGCGGGCCTTGCCGTCCTGCGGCGATGAATACGCCTTCCCTGCCTTCTCTAACCGTAACGGCCTTTATCGGGATGGAAAGGCAGTCTTTCTCGCTGCCGTTTACATAAACGTCCGCCTGCTCGCCGAGATGCAGCCTGCCCTTGTCCTTCAAGGGGAAGGCCACGTCAACCTCCATCTCCTCGGTTACCCGGTCTGACTCCTGGGCAACCCGCGCTACACTGCCAGTCAGCGGCGTCTTCCTGTCGCTTCTCAGATAAACACGGGCCGGGTTTCCCGGAGTGATACCGCCTCCCTGTGCCTCGTCGATGTTCGCCTTTACCCATACCGTTTCCGGGTCGGCTATGCGGAATATGGAAGTGCCGGGAACGACGGCGTCGCCTTCCTCGGCGTCCCTGCTTACGACTACACCGTCCATCGAGGCCCTGACAAAGGAATCCTCAAGCTTTGCCTTGGCGTATGTCGACGAAGCCATCCCCGCGCTGCTGTCATGCCGCGCGGCTTCGAGGGTGCCTCGTACCCTTTCCGTATCGGCGTTGGCGGCCAATTTACCGGCTTCGAGGTTATCCCTGTCACGCACGGCCTCGTCATACGCAGCCTGTTTCTCGTCCAGGTCCTGCCGTGAAACCATACCTTTTTTGAAAAGCGCATCGTACCGCTCGAATGTCTGCTTCGCAAGCTTCAGGGTGGCTTCGGACTTTTGCAGCGCAGCATCCGCCGCCCTGGCCGCCGCCTGAGAGCGCGCAAGGTCGCTTTTAGTAGCGGTTTCCATCGAAGCGCTCTTCTGCTGGGTATCGACGGCCTGTTTCACAAGTGCCTGAAGGTCTTCGCTTTCAAGCAGCGCAAGCAGCTGGCCTTTCTTGACAAAGGCACCCTGGTCAACGTAGAGCTTCTTTACCCGTCCTGTTATCTTGCTGCCCGCCGTCACGAGTACCCTCGCCTCGACCGTGCCGGTGCCGAAGACCTCCTGGACAAGGTGGCGTTTCTGAGGTGAAACATACTCCGCCTTGACGGGGGAAAGTATTTTTATAGCGACCGCCGCTGCAACTAATAGCGTGATTGCGGCAACTATCAAGACCTTCCTGGAGATTTTCATGGTTGCCCCTTATTTCTTGATCATCCTGTAAAAGTTCACCCAAAGACGCCTGCCCTCTTCCTTGCAGCGAAAAGGAGAAACCGCTGAGCGACCACCTCATCGCGGCAAACTGCACCATCCCCAGGTAGGCACGCGCAGTCTCACTGGCGCTTATATCCGGCCTGAACGTCCCGTCTGCCTTGCCTTCGGTTATTACCTTTTCCATAGTCGCCAGGTATCCCCCGATGCGTTTCATCAGCTTATCCCGGAGTGCCGGATACCTGACGTGCATATCTTCCGAGAAAACCAGCCTTGGCAGGCCGCTCCTACGCTCCACTTCATTGATGTGGCTGACCATGATCAACCTCAGCTTTTCCTCAGGCGGTATCGTTTCACTGGCAAGCAGCGCCGCGTTATCCATAAGCAGTGCGCCGATCTCGTCTATGACTGCCGAGAGGATGGCCTCCTTGTCGTGGAAATGCCTGTAGAGGTTGGGCTCAGACATACCGAGCCTTTCGGCGAGCCGTGCCGTTGTCAAACCGCTCACGCCCATCTCTCCGATGATGGCGATTGCCATGCCGACTATCTCGGCCTGCCTGGTCTTTGTATCTTTTTTTGTCATGTCCGCCCCGTTATGTTAGTATCCACTAACACTATAGACAGCAACGATCAGGTTGTCAAGTTTTTTTGAGGCGTGTCCGTAAAATTAGTAACAGTCTCGTCTTTTACCTGACAATGCCAGTAGCACCCAAGACGGCTCCGATGGCAAGGACCAACGCGGGATGCCATTTAAAACGCGCCAGCAGCACGAGGGCTATCGCCAGGAGTCCCCACCCGGCAAGGCTATGGAGTATTCCGGGTCCAAGAAGCATGGCAGCGCCCACAACCAAACCCACTACCGCCGGGGTTACTCCAGCCATGAAATCCTTGAAATACTGAGCGTCCTTGAACTGGGAGTACTCATGCGACATGAATGTCATGAGTACCATTGCCGGGGTAAATAGTGCAACAGTAGCCACCAGTGCCCCCGTAGCGCCATAGAGATGGAAACCGGTAAAAGTGGCGAGAACAGCGATGGGGCCGGGCGTCAGGTTGCTTATTGCGACCCCGTCGATAAACTCCTTTTGGGTGAGCCATCCAAGGGCTTCCAGCTTTTGCTGAAGAATAGGCACAAGGACAAAACCGCCGCCAAAAAAGATGCAGCCGATTTTAAGAAATACCCATGAGATAGAATGTATCCCCACAGCCGCGGTACCGGCTACCGGAAGCAACGCTACAGCTGAGACCGAGGTGGGTCCGGCGCCGGGCGTTTGCGTCTTGTCTTGGGCAGCCTGTTTACGGGAACTGCCTTTGACCTGTATCCGCTTGCCTGCTGCCAATCCTATAAGGCCTGCCACGGCGAGGATATAGGCGGCATTGACCTTTAACAGAGAGAGCCCCAAGGCAAGCACCACCATTAACACAGACGGCCAGGAATGCACGGCTTTTCTGCCCATGGACCACGCCGCGCCGAGGATCAGCGCGATGACGACGGGGCCCAGGCCCCCGATGGCATACTGAAGTGCGGGGATGGAGTGAAAGCTGAAGTATAGCCAGGCGAGCACAATTACTATTAGGACGGAAGGAGCTATGAAGGCAAAGGCGCATGCAAGTCCGCCCAAGGGGCCGTACAGCCGGTTCCCAACGAAAAGGGCCGTATTTACTGCGAAGGGGCCAAGAACTTGTCCAAGCCCAACCCCGTGGAGAAACTCATCCATCTCCAGGACGTGTTTCCTTCGTATGAGTTCACGCTCCATCAGTGCAATCACCGCCATTCCGCCCCCGAAGCCTATGGCGCCGATCTTCAAGAAATTAAGAAGCAAAACCGGCAGGGAAATCGCTGGCCCTGCTCCTCCGTGAAGGCTCTGAGGTTGAGATTGTCTTTTCATCGCCACGCACCTATTTCTCTTTTGCTGAGCAGGGGACGCAGAGTAACCTTTTATCCGCCGTTTCGGTTAATTTGTTGATGAAAGTGGCCTCCCCGCATACCGAACATCTTTTGACCTCGAACGTAGCCGGGCCTTTACTCACTTCCTTGTGGAATATCTCGCCGATATTGAGAAACTCCTGTTCCGGCAAGCCCAATATGCGCTCCACGAGGGGGTCGGTTATCTCAGCTGGGATATCCTGAGGCAGTACACCTTCCTTTCTTTTTATGACGAACGGCGAATTAAGGGCTTTTTCTAAAAATTCAGGTTTTAAGGAGACCCTGACGGCCCTGCTGGTGGCGGCGTCCACGAGCGTAAAGGCCATCTTGTTGTAATAGAGTTTTTGGATGTTAGCCTTGCCGTACGTACATCCAGTGGCGGCCATTATTCCATCGAGGAAGCATCCGGCGGCATGCCCCTTGCCCGTCTCGGACTCGACAAACAATTCCTTGTCCCTGGACCTTTCAACACCGAGGGCCTTCATCGCCGCCAAACCGGCCCTCAGCCCCATGGGCATCGCAGGGCACTTGTGCCCGTGGAATTTCAATGCAACTTCAAAGTATTCAGCGTTCATAATGTTGCCTCCCATAAGGTATTTGCCGAGACCATTGCCTTTCTTTGTCATCCGCGCCCCATTAAGTTAGTATACACTAACATTATAGCCAGCGACGGTCAGGTTGTCAAGTTTTACTACCAAACTGCCCAATCGCCTAAAAGGAAAAGGCCGCTCACATTTCCGCGAGCGGCCCTGAAGACGCTACTTTGCTGAAGAAGTCAAAGGCGTGGCAGCAGCGGGCGGGATCGCTGGTACATTCTCGCCGTGGCAGTCCGTGCAGTTATGCTGGGCGGTTATTCCGCACTCGGAAGGTATTTCGCCTGCCGTCTCGTATTTGCCGTCCTTCCAGGCATTCAGGAGCTCCACGAGGTGGTAGGCGACGCTTGCAGTAACCCTTGCGCACCTGTCCCTCCTCTCAGGGCTCTTAAGACCCTTACCGGATGCCTTCATCCACTTGCCCACCGAGATATGGCAAAGCGGCGAGTCGCTGGTGGTCTTGACAATCTCTGTCTTGACCTTGGGGTCCTTGGGGAGAAATACCGGCATCGCCGCGTCCGAATACCACTGCATCATCTCGCTTCCCATCAGCATCCCGTCGTCCGAACCCGATATCCTCGGGCCTATTATAAGGTTTGAGACGATATTGGCCCCCGCGTTCGAGCCGCATATGGTACCCCACCCCGATACGCCGCCCTCGAGGAAGATAAATGCATCAATGGGAAACGAGGCATAGGGTTCTCCCACTTTATCCCTTAGCTGGCCGAACACACTGCTTATTACCGCGCCGCCGCAGTAAAGTCTGTACCATTCGTTGTAGGCGACCTCGGCGGTCTTGGCAGGGTCAAGCTTTACATAGGGCCACGGCCATTTTTGCTCTTTAACCGCCCTAGCCTCGGATTCGCCCAAGAAACCTATTGCGCCTGCGGTCAAAACCGCTCCGGCGGCAAACTTGCCCACACCTGCGAGAAGCCCGCGCCTTGAAAGACCGTCCCTTTCCGCGTCCATTTATAGCCTCCATTTCTAATGTGCTATATGCAGCCGACTACCGGTTTCTACGCCAGCCAGCCCACATCGGAAGTCCGTCATCGTCCCTCAGCTTAAGGGTCTCGTCGCCTTTTTTTACTTCGGCAGCTATTATCACCGGTTTGCCGCCGAACTCGACCCTGGAGCCTTTGACCTCCACCTTGTCACCGGCAGCTACCTCCATGTCCTGGTTATTGATGTACCAGGCAGGACCCAGGTGCACAGGGATATCCCCTTTTTCCGTTTTAAGGACAATGTGTATACCGTAGCTCATGCCCTTCATCGGCTTTATCTTATCCACCTTAACGACTTCGCCCGAAACCGTCTCCACCGTCTGCGTGTTGTACAGCTTGCCGTATTTCGTCCCGGCGCCCCAGCCGCCCATGCCCATGCCGGGCCCGGCTAAAACTGACGTAGTCAGGGCGAGGGCAGACACCAGCATCAATCCCATTACTAATTTTTTCATTTCTACCTCCTGAGTTTAGACAAGCGATATCACCAGAAAAAACAAGTTACTCGCTTCTTCAACAAATCGAAATTCCTTGTCTCGGGGGCGGCTCGGCTATTGCGGGGGCTATTGAAAGACAGATGAATGAACTGGCAGGTCTATCAAAGGCTGAAACTACCGGGAAAAGGCTTATCGCATCCATCTGCACGACGGCTGGCATCCCGCAACCGGCGAGAAAAGCCTTGCCGGAATTACAAACATCTATGTTTATTATTGCGTCTTCTGTAGAGGGTTTTACGGGCGCAATGGTAACTGGAGATGCTATGCACATCATAAGCAGGACAAGCAGGGCAACGGCTAAAGTAGCTTTCATACCACCTCACGCCTTTGGGCCAACATCTAATGCCACAGATATAGCTTACCTTATAATCAAGGAAATACACAGAAAAAAATATCCCTCATTACTGAGGGACAATTTATATATTAGTTAAAATTATTGGATGGTCATAAAGTACTCTTTGTACTCATGGTCAACCATGTCGTGCAGGATGTTCCTGCGGTTTATAACACCCACAAGCTTGCCGTTCTTAACGACCGGGAGGGATATGATGTACTGGGTCGTCATAATGTCTATGACCGCATCGATAGTGTCGTTCTCGTTGACGGTCACTACCTTGGTGCTCATGAGTTCTTCGGCGGTCACTTCCTCGAGGCTCTTGCCTGCCTTTACCGCCTTCAGGAGGTCAAACTCCGAAATAATTCCGATTACCTTATCCGACTCGTCCACTACAGGCAGGTGGCAATAGTCCTGGCTTATCATCGTACGTGCTATATCCCTGCCCTTTGGCGTTCTTCCTCGGAGCCTTTACCTTGCCCATGATCTGCTTTGCAATCATCGTTAAACCTCCATTTTCAGGCCGCAGTAAATCATCTATACACGTACTCAATTCTATCATAAATTAACGATCAAGTGCGATTGTCGCCGCAGTTCCTTATGAGGCCTTCGATCTTTTCTTTAAGAGCTTCCTTGTCCACCTCAGGCACGCTTGCCACCTGCGCCAGGAGTTCCTCAACCGACACCCCGATCTTCGGCCCAAGCCCGCAGAGATACTCCTCACTGACGGCACGGCCTTTCGGCGTGGCTCCACAGCCGCCCAAGAGGCCGATGTATTTCCCTTCGCAATAGACTGGGAGAACGGCTTTGATCAGGCCCGCATGGCATTCCCTGACCACGGGCTGTCCTGTGGCCTTGGCCTCCTTGGTCATCTCTTTGTGCGAGGATGCGCAGGTCATAAGACCATCGTGCGTACTCTTTATGGCCTTGCAGAGCGTATTTCCCCATATGGGCGGGAGGATAGGCTTCCCGAGCGTATCCCAGGCATGGCAGTTCAAGCTCATGTTTGAATTGAGCTCTTCGAGCATCTTCCTGCATTTGTCTTCCTGTACTACTTTGCTGAACTCAGTTTCCATATCAAGAACCCTTTCTGTTCAAAAAACGATTGCAACATACCGTAAAGCTGGCCGGGCTGCTAATGGCTGCCGCACTCACAGCTCGACTTCGTCGTTCCGGAAAGTTCGCCCCTCAGGAATTTTAGAACAACCGTATCCGGGTCGGACTGGTCGGTGATTACCGGCTGGATACCCGCCTGCATGAGGCCGTTGAGCATCCCCTGTCCCATACCCTGCGTTATGACTGCACGGCAGCCATCGAACGGGCTTACGTTGTGCGTATGTGGGGCACCGTGGTCTGCCCCGTGGCCAGGGCAGGCCCCGCCTGTGCTTATAAAGCTTTTACCCGTTATTTCATTGCCGTCGGTTTTGTAAATTATGAAGTCCTTGCATTTCCCAAGATGTCCGCAGATTGTCTTGCCGTCTATGGTCGATACAGCTATGTTCATTTTTCCCCCTACTTGTTCCGTTGGTAATATGGCAGCGGCTATTTCGACTTTGCCGCCCTCAATTTTTAAGGCCTTACCCTGTACAAAGGCTTCTGCTATCTTCCTGTGGGCCAGGCCCAGGATCCTGCCGAAGGTCGGACGTGAGATGTTCATCCGCACCGCGGCCTCTTCCTGATAGAGCCCGTCATAGTCGGCAAGCCTGACTGCCTCGAACTCGTCGACCGTCAGGATGACTTCCTCAAGCTCCGAGAGTGGTATTCCCCTAGGCTTAAAGTATGTGACATCCGGTTGGCTGCCAACCCTCCTGCAAGACTTCGGCCTCAAATCTCTGACCTCCCCCTAAACCTTGAGTCTATTATGAACATATGCTCAGTAGATGTCAAGTTATAACTTTAGACTTCTGTATATTAAAGAAAAAGCCCGGAGAACCGGGCTTGATTTATTTCAATTTAATCAGGTTGTATTCTTTATTCAGCTTCTGTATTCCGCGTTAATCTTGACGTACTCGAAGCTCAGATCGGTGGTGTATATTGTTGCGGAGGCCTTGCCCGCGCCGAGTTTTACAGTGAGCTTGTACTCCGGCTTTTTCATTACCGCTGTAGACTTTTTCTCGGCCTCAGATCCCTGGCCCACGCCTTTCTTCACCATGCAGACGTCCTCAAACCATATCTCGGTCTTGTCCGGGTCCATCTTTGCGCCAGAGTAGCCTGCGGCGCAGATGATGCGGCCCCAGTTGGCGTCGGCGGCGAATATCGCGGTCTTCACCAATGGTGAGTGCGCGATGGCCCGTGCGGCCTTCTCGGCGTCCTTCGCATCCAGACGCACCTGAGACTACAACCTCTACGAGCTTGGTCGCCCCCTCGCCGTCCTTCACGACCATCTTGGCAAGCTTCAGGAGCACCGCGCCGAGCGCGTCCTTTAACTTTACATATCCCGGCCCGTCGAGCGAGACAGGCTTGTTCCCGGCCCTGCCATTAGCAAGCACGATGACCGAATCATTTGTAGATGTATCGCCATCCACGGTGATGCGGTTGAAGCTCCCGTTAACGCTGTCGGTGAGTGCGGCCTTGAGCGCCTTCTTGTCCACCGCCGCGTCCGTGGCCACGAAGCAGAGCATCGTCGCCATGTTCGGGTTTATCATCCCCGAGCCTTTGGCGATCCCGACTATGCTTATCTCCTTGCCGTTTATGGTCTCCTTCACGCCGCATATCTTCGCGAACGTGTCGGTAGTCATTATCGCCTTTGCGGCATCTGCAAAGCCCCCGTCGGAGAGCGCGGCTGGCAGGCCCTTTATGCCCGCCTTGACCTTGTCCATCGGCATCGGGTTGCCTATGACGCCGGTAGAGGCGACGAAGACGTCGGAGGTATTCACACCAAGGGCGTCCGCCATGTCGCCCGCCATCGTGAGCGCGTCATCCTTACCCTGTTCCCCGACGCATGCGTTCGCGTTGCCGCTGTTCACGACTATCGCGCGCGCCTTGGCCTTCCTCGCGACAAGCTGGTCGAGCAGCACGGGCGCGGCCTTCACCTTGTTCTTCGTGAACACTGCCGCCGAAACTGCCGGTGTCTCGGAGAAGATAAGCGCCATGTCCAACCGGCCGGACTTCTTTATTCCCGCCATCACAGCGCCGGCCTTAAAGCCGGGGACAATATATTTAGTAATCTCTTTCATACAATCACCTCTTCTATTGGCATTAGCGTACGAACGAACTTGCGGCGAGCAAACTGTATTTCTTGGCGAAATAAGCGTTGCAGCAGCAACTGTCTGAGCGAAGCGAGTTTTGCTGCCCGCAGTGAATGAGCCTTTAGAAATACACGAGTAAGCCGCCGGAAGTGAATGCGCTTATGCCACTCGTAATATTTACGGGAACATCCCCAGATGCTTGAGGCCTTCCGTCTCAGGGAAGCCCATCATGATGTTCATGTTCTGGACCGCCTGGCCCGCCGCGCCCTTTACAAGGTTATCTATCGCCGAAACGACCACGACTCGCTTCGTACGGATGTCGCTGTAGAGCCCGATGTCGCAGAAGTTCGAGCCACGTACGGAAGACACGGTCGGGTAGTTGCCCTTGCCCAGTATGCGCACGAAGAAGTCGTTCTTGTAGAACTTGGCGTACATCTTCAAAAGCGTGTCCGGCCCGGCCAGCTTGTTCAGCTTAGCATAGGCCGTGGTGAGTATACCGCGGTTCATCGGCGTCAGGTGCGGCGTGAAGTTTATTATCACACCCGCGCCCGCCATGTCCGATAGCTGCTGCTCTATCTCCGGCGTGTGCCTGTGCGTGCCTATCTTGTATGCCGTTATCGTCTCGTTCGCCTCGGGGTAGTGATAGGCCTGCGCCGGGGTGCGGCCCGCGCCGGATACGCCGGACTTCGAATCCACTATCACGCTGTCGAGTTCGATCAGCCCTTCCTTGATCAGCGGGGCAAGGGCGAGTATCGCGCCGGTGGGGTAGCAGCCGGGGTTGCCGACCAGCCTCGCGTTCTTTATCTCCTCGCGGTGCAGTTCCGGCAGGCCGTATGCGGCCATGTACGCGAGGCCGGGCTGGCTGTGCTCCTCGCCGTACCACTCGTCGTACACGCGCGTGTCCTTGAACCTGAAGTCCGCCGAGAGGTCGATCACCTTCCTGCCGATGCCCACGAACTGGGCCGCCGGGGTCATCGCCTGCATGTGCGGCACGGCCAGGAATATCAGGTCGGCCTTGTCCGCTATTACCGTTGCGTCAAGCTTCTCAAGGGTCAGGTTGCATAGCCTGCCCAGGTGCGGGAACAGCGCGGCCACGTGCTGGCCCGCCGACTTCTCGGATGTTACCGCGACGACTTCGACTTCCTTGTGCCCGAGCAGGATACGGAGCAGCTCCCCGCCCGCGTAACCGCTGGAACCTACTATTGCGACTTTAAGCATTTTGATTCTCCATTACTCACACTAATATTTTTCCACTCCGAAAATATTTTTTTCTGAAAATTTAATTTCACTCCCAATTAAATCTGGATTGCCAGCATTTTTAATGGAACCTACAAAATGATTGCCTTCCATGGATTTTATTACAGCCTCCACAAGCTCTCCCTTATGATGCAAATTTACCTTGTCATCTATTTCAATCTTTTGTGCCAGCAGTTTCTGGTCTTTTCCAATAAAAAATATAGTTGTGTCCATTCCTCTATCATCTAATTCCATAAATCCTCCTTAACAGAAATTCGTGAATTCTGCTTAAATATAGGGGCTTGATTTATCAAGCCCGAACCGGACGCGATGAATCGCGCCCCTACAAATCATAGAGCGGGACGTTTATCTTATCATCTTCGATATCTTTTTGAACTCTTCCGTCCCGGCGACCTTCATGACCTGGAACAGCACCGTCTCGGTGCAGGTGACGACCGCGCCCGCCTTCGCAAGCATCTCAAGCGCCGTCCTCTTGTTCCCGGCATCCCGCGAGCAGACCGCATCCGTGACGACATGGACGTTGTATCCGTTCTTTAGAAGGCTGAGCACCGTCTGGAGCACGCATACATGCGTCTCCATGCCCGCGACTATTACGTTCCTTCTTCCGCCGGACTCAAGCAGTTCAGTAAACTCGTCCTGCCCGCAGCAGTCGAACGTAAGCTTCTCCGGCAATATCATGCAGCCTTCAAGGTTCTCTTTTATCTCCGGCACGGTATGTCCCAGGCCTTTGGGGTACTGCTCCGTGACGACTACCGGGATATTGAACGACTTCGCAAGCTCGATAAGGAAGTTGGTGTTCCTTACGACCTTGCCCCTCTCCTCCATGACAGGCGCAAGCCGCTCCTGTATGTCAATTACGACGAGGGTCGAATCATCGGCGGATAAGATGAAGTTGTCTATCATTGCCGCTCCATTAATCCGGGAGGACACATGGTACTCCCTGTTAAACAGATGCTACACAAATAAACACGGGAAAACAAATAAAAAAACGGGGGGCTTCATCAGCCCCCCGTCCATTATTACATGTAACGCAGTTATTATCTCTTGGAGAACTGGAAGCGCTTTCTTGCGCCCGGCCTGCCGTATTTCTTACGCTCGACGACCCTCGGGTCGCGGGTAAGGAAACCGGCCTTCTTAAGCGCGCCCCTCGTCTCGGGGTCGATCTCAAGGAGTGCCTTTGATATGCCGTGCCTGAGCGCACCGGCCTGGCCTGAGGTGCCGCCGCCTGAAGCAAGTACGTTTATATCGAACTTGCCCAGCGCGTTGACCAGCTCAAGCGGCTGGTGTATGATCATCCTGAGGACCTCGCGACCGAAGTAGTCTTCGATCGTACGGCCGTTGATGACTATCTTGCCTGCCCCGGGGGTCATCCATACCCTGGCAATCGAGTTCTTCCTCTTGCCCGTGGCGTAATAAATCGACTCTGCCATTAAAAGATCTCCTTTTAGAAATTATGCCTTTATCTCAAGCTTCTCGGGCATCTGCGCGGCATGCGGATGTTCCGCACCGGCGTATACCTTCAACTTATGGATCATGTCGCGTCCCAGGGGGTTCTTCGGAAGCATGCCCTTGACTGCGGCGATTATTACCTCTTCCGGCTTCTCCTTGAGGAGCTTGCCCGCGGTTATGGACTTCAAGCCGCCGGGGTAATTGGTGTGGTGATAGTAGACCTTGTTGTCAAGCTTCTTGCCGGTAAGCTGTATCTTCTCGGCGTTTACGATTACCACGAAATCGCCCGTGTCAACATGCGGGGTGTAGATCGGCTTGTGCTTTGCCCCTGAGTATTGACGCTACGTTCGTCGCAAGGCGGCCAAGGACAACGTCCTGGGCGTCCACCACGAACCATTTTCTCTCTACTGTCTCTTTTTTAGCTGATACCGTACTCATGTCCCACCTTGGTTTAATTTGATGAATTGCGTGAACGAAAGTGAAAATATAGAGAAAAGTTCACCTTTTGTCAAGTAAAATCGTAATGCAGAAACCAATTGTTGCGCTGGGGGCCCAAGCCGGGTAGAATGGGTGCCCATGGAAATAGCCGTATTAAAAGCGATAGCAGCCGAACTGGCCGCCGTACTGCCGGGCATGAGGCTCATAGAGCTTGCCGAAGGCGACGCGGGAGAGGTGTTCCTTGTATTCAAAGGAGAGGGCGGCAAAAAGGCCCTTCTTATAGGCCCGCGCCCCGGCCTGCCCAGGCTTTACCTGATATCCGGGAAACCGCCGCGCTCAAAGGAGCTTACCCCGTTCGCCAGCAGTCTTAATAATAGCATAGTCGGCTCGAATGTGGTAACGGTTTCTCAGCCCGGCCTGGAACGCACTGTTATTATTGAGTTTTCAGGCAGGAAAGGGAAAACGAGCCTTGTTGTGGAGATGGCGGGGAAGAAGCCCAACATCATTGTCCTTGACGAGGCGGGCAGGATAACCCTTGCCCAGTCATACGTCTCCATATCGGAAGAAGCCCAGAGGCCCCTGCTACCCGGCCTGAACTACGAGCCGCCGCCGCTCCCGGACAGGGCCGACCCGTATACGCTAACGGCGGATACCATAATGGAGATCCTGTCGGAGAACCCGGGACTGGCGACCGACAAGGCGATATTCAAAAAAGTCGGCGGTATAAGCCCCGTCCTGGCCGCAGAGGCCGTGGCAAGGGCGGGCGGGCCGAATCCCGACAAGATACTCAAAGAGATCAATGGCCTGCTGACGATTCTGGAAAAGGGCGAGTTTTCCCCTACTATATATGAGACGCCCAAAGGCCCGGCGCTGGCCGCCTTTAAGCTTGTGCAGTATGCTGGACTTGGCAGTTCGGCCTACGCCTCCATGAACGAGGCGGCGGAGGCATATTACGACAGGCTGGTGGAAGAACGGGAGTTCGCAGCCAAAAAGACGTCGGTTGTCAGGGAACTCCGCGCAAGGCTTGCGGCGGTGGAGAGGAAGCTCTCCGCAATCGGGGCCGAGGCCACCGGGGCGGGGATGGCCGACACCTACCAGCTTTACGGGCAGGTGCTGATGGCGTCGCCGGGACAGGTGCCGGGCAGCGTGGACAAGGTGGTACTTCCGAACCTCTTTTCCGAGGGTGAACCGCTTGAGATACCGCTCGACCCGATGCTGGATCAGGTAAAGAATGCGGAGGCATGGTTCAAAAAGGCCAGAAAGGCGAAATCGGCGGCGGCAATAATAAGGGAGCGGCTTGCTGCCACGGTGTTGGAGTCGGAGAGGTTGAAGGGGCAGCTTAAAACGGCGGAACAGGCCACAAGCCTTGAGGAACTGTCAGGCGGTAAACCCTCTTCAGCTAAAGAGGCAAGGGTCGGCAAGGGTGCGGAGCGCAGGGGAATTCCGGAATTCCCGTCCTTCAAAAGCTCGGACGGCTACGAGGTGGTCTTTGCACGGAACGCGAAGATGAACGACGTGCTTACATTCAAGCTCGCACAGCCGATGGACCTCTGGCTCCACGTGCAGGGATACCACGGCGGCCATGTCATTGTGCGTAACCCCGAACGCAGGCCGGACATACCCTTGCAAACCATATTGGAAGCGGCGGAAGTGGCGGCGTTTAACTCAGGCGCGAAAAAGGACAGCTCGGTGGCTGTGGACTATACCTTTAAGAAGTACGTGCGAAAACCCAAGGACCCCGCGCCCGGGCAGGCCATATTCACCAATAACAAGACGGTATTTGTGGAGCCGAAGAAAAGGTGATTCCAGCTATTCCAGGCCTGATTTGCCCATGACCTTTATGATATCTCCGGTGGGCGCCATGTTGTCCAGTGGCGGCATACCGGTTTCCTTGCGTATCATCTTTCGCTTGCAACGCGACGATTTTTCCTGAGACTGACAGTACATCCGCACCCATCCCTGCTTGATTACCTCGGCGTTTCCCTTGAAATTAATGAAAAAACCGCACTTCTCCAGAAGTTCGCAAGACTGCTCCATGACCCTACTCCTTATATACAGTTATTAGTGTAGCTGGTAATCAGTATTTTAGAGTAGAGAAGTAGGGATGTCAAGAAAAGTTTGATTAAACCGTTGAAGGATGCATCATTCGGCGGGAGATTGAGGCTCATTGAACTTGCACCACTCGACATGGTCCTTCGACCAAGGGCTCTTGCTGCCAGAAAGGAATGCCTCCATCCCCAGGCGCGGCTCGCTGCCCGGCCCGAACGACTCGGCAAAGGCTATAATCTCCTCTTCCTCCACGCGTTCGGTATAGCCGCGGTCAAGGCCCATATTGACGAGCGTCTTCGTCTGGCGCACTGCATCCGGGGCGTTGTTGGCAATCGTGAAGGCCATCTCGCGCGCCGTGTCCATCAGCTCGGTCTGGTCCGCGACCACCCTGCTGACAAGGCCTATTGCCAGCGCCTCATGCGCATCCACCTCGCGCCCGGAATAGAGTATCTCGCGCGCCCGGCCCGCCCCGACTATTGCCGGCAGGCGCATCGTTGCGCCTGAGGACGGCGGTATGCCTATCTTTATCGTGGACATCGAGAAAAGGGCGTCCTCGGTGCATATACGGATGTCGCAGGCCAAGGCCAGCTCGAAGCCTATGTCGAAAGCCTTGCCGCTTATTGCAGCGATGACCGGGACGGGCAGCTCCTCAAGCCCGCGCACCGCCCTGTGGCCGATGCGGGAGAGCAGCATGGCCTCGTTACGGCCTACCTTGACCAGGTCCTTTATGTCGATGCCGGACGAGAAGTTCGGGCCCTCGCCGGTTATCACAACCGAGCAGAGCTTTATCTTGGGTCTTAGTTCCTCGTCGATAAACCTGTTTATGTCGGCCATGACGGCGCGGGAGATGAAGTTCTCCGGCGGGTCGTTGAGCACTATGCCCGCGATACATTCCGGGCTGGTAAAAGTCACGTATGCCATAATTTTACTCCTCGGTCGATGCCGTCTCCCATTTCTTTTTCTGGAAAATATAATAGACCACCGGTATAACGACGAGCGTGAGCGCGGTGGAGGCGGTCATGCCGAATATGAGCGCCCATGCAAGGCCGCTCCATACCGGGTCGGCCGCAATGACCGACGCGCCCAGTATCGCGGCCAGCGCGGTAAGGACGATGGGCCTCGTGCGAATGGCACCGGCCTCGATGAGCGCGTCCTCGATGGGCATGCCCTCGTTCTTCTTGTCCTGTATGAACTCGATGAGGATAATGGAGTTCCTTACCACTATGCCCGCGAGCGCTATCACGCCTATCATGGAAGTCGCGGAGAAGTATATCCCCAGAAGCGCAAAGCCGGGCATTATACCTATCATGGCAAGCGGTATCGGACCCATGATTATAATGGGGACGATGAAAGAACGGAACCGCCCGACCAGCAGCAGGTATATAAGCACCAGCGCGACGGCCATGGCGGCGCCCAGGTCGCGGAACACATCGAGCGTGAGCTTCATCTCGCCGTCCCACTTTACATTGTAGCCCAAAGGCAGCGGGTGCTGTTTCAGGTATTTCATCATGTCGAGCACCGCGTATAACTGGCTCCTCGCGCCCATCTCGCCGTAGACGTAGACCACCGGCTTCATGTTCTTGTGGTAGATAGGCTTGTCAAATGTGCCGGGCACGATCTTTACCAGCTCCGAGAGCGGCACCTGCCTGCCCTGCGGGTTCGTTATATATGCAAGCCCGAGGTCGTCCGGCCTTGTCCTGTCCTGGCGCGGGAAGCGCAGGAATATCCCGACCGGGTTCTTCTCCGTGGGGATATGCATAGTCGTAACTACCGCGCCGCCGTACGCTATCCTGAGCGTGCCGACTATCTGCTCGGTTGATATGCCGTTTTCGGCGGCCTTGGTCTTGTCGACGATCACGTCGTACTTTACCGCGTCCTCCTCGACGCTGTCGTCGATGTCAACCACCGCCTTCGTGCCCGCGAAGGTCTTCTTCATGTCTCCGGCAAGCGCCCTTAGCGTGCCATAGTCCGGCCCGTATATCTCGGCGACAATGGTTGAACGCACCGGCGGGCCAGGCGGGTCCTCGACCAGCTTTATGTTGGCATTGTACTGCCGTGCGATCTTGTCTATATCGGGCCTTATCTTCAGCACAAGCTTTTCGCTTGATATCGAGCGGTCGGCCTTGTCTACGAGGTTGACCCTGATGTCGGCAAAGCGCGGGTCCTTCCTGAAGCCGCTCCCACGCAGCAGGCCGTTGAAATCTACGACCGAGGGGACGCCGACATATGTCTCGTAGTCCTTCACCTCAGGAATAGTCTTTACATACGCGCCGACTGCGCGCGCGACGGTGTCCGTCACCTCAAGGGCCGTCCCGGTGGGCGTGTTGATGGTGATGAGGAATGTGTTCTTGTTCGCCTTTGGGAGCATCCTGAAGTCCACCCACTGCAGATATGGGAAGGTCATCACCGCGGCGAAGAGCAGCACCACGACGCCAATGAATATGCGCCGCTTGTGTTTGTTGTTAAGTAGCGGACCCAGCACCCTGTTGTACGCCCTGTGGATCCAGGGCCTAGCCAACTTGCCTTCGGGAGCATGCTTGACCTGCACCAGCCGGTAGGCGGCCCACGGGGTCACGATGAACGCGACCATGAGAGACGCCAGCATGGCGACGGGGACGTTGAAGGGTATCGGCGCCATGTACGGCCCCATCATGCCTGTAACGAAGAACATCGGCAGGAACGCAAGTATGACGGTAAGTGTGGCGAGCACGGTGGGGCTGCCTATCTCGTTTACGGCCTCGATTGCGGCATGCAGGCGCGGACGCCTCTGCATCTGGTAGTGGCGGTGGATGTTCTCGACCACCACTATCGCGTCGTCAACCAGAAGGCCAAGCGAGAGTGTGAGCGCGAAAAGCGTTATCCGGTTGATCGTCTGCCCGGCGAGCATGCCCACACCGAGCGTGACGAACAACGTGAGCGGGATGGCAAGCGCCACGATGAGCGCGTCTCGCCAGCCAAGCGCAAGCAGCAGCAACAGGATCACTATGACTATACTGAGGATGAGGTGCTCGACTAGCTCGTTTACCGCCTCGTTCGCGCGCTCCCCGTCGTTTCTGGTTATAGTGGCTTTGATCCCGGCGGGAAGCGAGCGCTTCAGGGAATCGAGCTTTGCAATTATCTCATCGGCTACCTTTACCGCATTTTCGCCTTTCTTCTTGGCGATTGCGAGCGTCACGGCCGCGTGCTCATTTCCATCCGGCGAGGCGGCGGAGTGTTGCGCAATCCTTGTCAGATGCGTTATCTCCTCCTGCGAATCGGATACGCTGGCTACATCACGGAGATATACAAGACGCCCGCCTGAGTTTGAGATGACAAGCCCCTTGACGTCCTGGGCCGAACCGATGAACCCGCCGGTCTCTAGCTGCATCCTCCTGCCGCCGCCCTCAAGGTTGCCTGTTAAAAGGTTGGCGTTACCGGACTTGAGCGCGAACTGTACCTGCAAGGGAGACACGTTGTAGGCCGCTAGCCTCACCGGGTCTAGTTCTACACGCACCTGCCTGTCGCGTCCGCCGACCACATAGGACGTAGATGTGCCGGGCACCTCCTGTATTCTGGTCAGGAGGTTGTCGGCCAGCCTCTTAAGCTGGTAGTCGTCGTAGCCGCCGCCTGAGAGGGTTACGGTGACTATCGGCACGTCGTCGACTTCTATCGGTTTGAAAAGAGGAGGCATGACTGCGCCCGGCGGGGCGTAGTCGATATTGGACATCACCTTGTTGTAGAGGTTCAGCAGGCTCTTCTCGCGGTCCTGGCCGACATAATACTTTACCGTCACGACCGACATGGAGTTCATCGAGGTGGAGTATACGTCCTCCACGCCCTTGACCTCGCGCAGTATCCGCTCGAGCGGCCGGGAGACAAGCTCCTCCACTTCCTTGGCGCTTGCGCCGGGGTACATCACGATGATATTTGCGGCGGGGACTACTATCTGGGGGTTTTCTTCCCTGGGGGTGCGGACGAGGGCGAATATTCCGAAGGCCGCCACGGCTATCATCAGCAGCACGGTGAGCTGTGAGTTGATGAAATATTCCGTGATCCGGCCGGCAAGGTTAGTCTTCAATTATTGGCCCCGTTTACTTCCTGACGACCTTCACGCCTTCTTTCAGGCTGCCGGTATTGCCGGCAACAACGGTCTCGCCGCCGGACAGCCCGGAGCTGACCTCCGTCATGCCGTTGTTATTTTCGCCTAGCCTCACTACCTGAAAACGCAGCGTGTTATCGGGCGTAACCACAAACACACCCTGCACGCCTTCACGACCGACTATCGAGGCGTCGGGGACCAGCACGGCTTTTCGCATGCCAGACGGCAGGTACGCCCTCCCGAACATGCCGGGCAGAAGACCTGGCGTACGGGGAAGGTGTATCTTTACGTTGAACGTCCTTGTGGCAGGATCGGCTGCGGGTATTACTTCTGAGATACTGCCGCTGATCTGTTTGCCGGAAAGCGCGTCGAACCCGACCTTTACCGTATTGCCCTTTACCATCCCGGCCATGTCGCTTTCCTTGACAGTCGCAAGGAGCCTCAGTTCGCCGTCATCGACAACCTTTAATAGCGGCCTCCCCGGTGATGCCATCTCTCCCGTATTGGCCGTCTTGGCCGTTACCACACCGGAAATGGGTGAGTGAATGACCGTGTACCCGAGCATGATATTCGCCTGTGATACTCCCGCGTCGGCCTGCGCTATCTTGGCTTCAGCCTGTTTTCTTCTGGCCTCCACCTGCTCGACCCTCGCCTCGGACATCCTGCCCTGGGTGTCTATGTCATCAAGCTCCTTCTTGGTAACAGCCTGTTCCTTGTACAGGTTTGCAAACCTCTCCCTGTTTATATCGGCATTCTCAAGGGCGGCCTTCGCCTCCTTCAGTGCGGCGTCCGCCTCGTGCAGTGCTGCGACCCCTTCGGCCTTTGCCTGCTCGGCCTCGACCCTCTTGGCCTTTATTTCGGCATCGTCTATGGTGAGCAGCACGCCGCCCTTGCCAACCCTGGAGCCTTCATCGACCCAGAACCTCTGTATGACGCCCATCACCTTCGCGGAGACTACCGCCTCGTTCTTTGCCTCGACCGTGCCGACCGAAGTTATGGTTTCCGGTACGTCCGAGACTGCCGCCGTTACGATGGATACAGGTACGGGTACCTGTTGTTCCGGTGCCTTGGGCTGCTCCTTTGCGCATGATGCCGCCAATGAGACTGCAACGGCCAGAATAAACACGATAAGGAATTTCCTCATTGCGACCTCAAGTTTTTTAGTATTCCTTCCGTCCCACGGATAATTTAACGGCCGCTACGGCTGTGTTATAGTCGTAAAGGGCCTGTACCCTGCTCAACCGGGCGCGGGTAAGCGATGTTTCCGCGTCCATCACATCGATCGTCTTTGATAGCCCGGATGCAAACCTGCGCTGAATGATCCTGAAGCTCTCTTCGGCCTCCTTGACCGATGTCGATGATATATCGATCCTCTCTCTGGCCTCCTGGACGGCGTTCCATGACTGCCTGACCTCCAGTAGCACCTCTTCCCTCATCTGGTCGAGCATATGCATGGAAGAATTATGCCGGGCCTTGGCCTCGCCCACGCTGTAGGTGGTCAAAAGGCCATCAAAGAAATTCCAGCTGACGACGCCCAGCAGGGTGTACGAATCGCCCCGGGCGCGAAACATGTTCTTATCATCCAGCTCGTATCGCGCAATGAAATTGAGGTTTGGGAGGTAGTCCGTCCTTGCGAGAGTTATCCCGGCCTCGGCATTCCTAGTGTTAAGTGTAGAGCCCTTCAAGTCCGGGCGGGCGTCCACGGCCTCCCTCTGGAGTTCCGGAAGGCTGCCCGGAAATTCCTGGTATTCGAGCTTCTGCCCTATAGAAACCTGTGCGTCCTGTGGGCGCGCCATTACCAGGTTTAAGCCGGCCTTTGCGGTGTCGAGCCGGTTCTTTGCCCGAACCAGCATCTCCCTGGCCTCGGCCAGACGTACCTTTGCGGATAGCACCTCGGATTCCAGCAGCATCCCCTGCTCAAAAAACTTGGTTGCAGTCTGGACATGGCCTTCCGTGTCCTTCACTGCCGCTTCCGCCACCTTGCAGTACTCACCGGCCAGCAGGACACCATAATAGGCCTGCACCACCCGGTATACGAGGTCCTGGCGCGCGCGCTCAAGGCCCATCTCTGAGGCCTCTGCGTTCAGCTTCGCACGTTTCAGGCCCACCCACTCCTTGCCCCCGTTGAATATCGGCTGGGTTACCTGCGCCCTGAAGTTGAAGTTGTTTATAGGTGCCGGGTCGTTGACTTTGCTGAGGTCGGCGGTAGTGAAAACGCCCTGATTGATCTTCGCGCCGAAGTCCATGACGGGGTTGTCGGTGCGCATGTAGGTCTCGGAGACATCGACCTTCGGGAGGAAGCCGGATGCCGCCTTGCCGATACCTTCCTTTGCGGCGGCTGTGTTTTCCTGTTCGGCAAGGTAGGCGCGGTTATTCTCTATTGCGGACTTTATGCAGCCATTGAGCGTGAGCGGCACTTCATCCGCGCGGCATTCATGATGCGGAGAGAGTGTGGTAAAGAATATGAGAAGGAATATGATTATAAAATGCATCTCACATCCCGGGCCGGACCTACCAGCGGCTAATGCCGCCTGACATGTTCCTGACCCTTGAGTATCCGAGTTTTTTCAGCATACGGCAGGCCATGATGCTCCTGATCCCGTTCTGACAGTAGATGACCACGTCTTTGTCTTTTGGTATCTCGTTGTACCTGTTACCAAGTTCCTGTAGCGGTATGAGCTTCGAACCGTCTATCTTCCTGGAAGCGTGTTCTTGAGGCGTCCTGACGTCCACCAATACAAACTTCTCGGCGTTCTGCTTCATCTGCTTAACCTGCTCTGCGGAAAGGTCCTCGCATCCCGCCCCCAACAGCCAACTCATGACTCCCATTTCGTATTTCTCCTTGCGTTTTGCGTGTTACTGTACAAGTATACTACAAATCCATAAAAATGGAGGCGTATACACATCAAATTCAAACTTTAGATATTACCAGAAATGTGTGGGAAGTTCAACTGGATTGGGGGGGTAGTGAGAGTCCGGCTATCTATTACCGCTTGGTTATTTCTCCGCCTGCCGCGTATTTCTGCCGCACGGCTTCGTACAAGATCACGCTTGCAGCCCCGGCAACGTTCAGCGAGTCTATCATGGTGGCCATCGGGATGGATATCTGGGTATCCGTGAGGTTGTATGCCTCGACAGGGAGCCCGGTACCCTCCTGCCCCAGGATTATCACCGTGGGCTCAGAGTAGTCCAGGTCGAAGTACCTGGTCTTTACAGAGACCATCGCAGCCGCTATCCTGTACCCTTTCTTTTTGAACCGGTCGATGAACCCTTCAAGGCTGTCGGTCTTGATCGAGGGGATACGGAAGATGCTGCCCATGGTGGCCCTCAGGGCCTTGGGGTTGTAGAAGTCGACCGTCCCGGGCGTCGTTACGACGCCGCCTATACCCGCGGCCTCGGCCACCCTGATGAGTGTGCCTATGTTTCCCGGGTCCTGAAGCATGTGGGCTACGACAACTATAGGGATCTGGCCTTTTTCTAAGTCGTCCTCCGTAAACTGTACCGGCCTGACCTGTGCCATGATACCCTGGGTGGTCTTGGTCTCGGATATGTAATCCATTACCCTGTCCGCAACCCACATTATATCGACGCCTGCCTCGTTCGCAGACTCGACCATTGCGGCAACCCTGTCGTTGTGCAGGGCCTGAGGGGTCACTATAAGCTTCTCGACGCAGCCTTCCCTCTCAACGGCCTCCTCGACTATCCTCACTCCCTCTATGAGGAAGCGACCGTCCCGCTGCCTGTTGCGGGCAAGGCCCAGGGACTTCAGGTATTTTACGACCCTGTTGCTCCTGCTGCTTATAAGCTCGCTCTGGATATCTACGCTCATATCGGCACCGGGATTGAAAAAGTAAGCGTCGCCTCTGCGGCCTTCTCTCCGTCTATCTCCGCAACACCCTTGAACCTTACAAGCCCGCCGAGCCTGGCCTGGAAATCGAGCGTCAGGGTTACCACGTCCCCGGCGCGCGGGCTTTTCAGAAACTTTACATCGCCAAGCCCTGCAAGAAAACCTGGCATCAACTCACGTTCGGGACCGCCTTGCTCCTGCGGTGCAGACGCAAGGGCGCCGACCTGGGCCATGGCCTCAATGATGAGGAGGTCTGCCGTCGTCCCCAGGCGGTCAGAAAAAAATCCGTCGGCAGTGATCCTCTTTACCGCAACGGCCCTTTTACCGGGCTCCACCTCCAACACCCGGTCGACCATAATAAATGGGAACCTGTGCGGAAGCGCGGCGATTATTTCAAAGGCCTCTTTCATAGGTGTGCAGGATTCCGCGCATAATTTACATTATATATACATTAATAGCAATAACCTATCAAGTTAAAAAGTTTTAATCTATTAAATGAACTCAATTACATGGCTATTCCGCCATCGACGGATAGAACCTGTCCTGTAATATAGTTGGCCTCGCTGGATGCGAGGAACAATACTGCCTCGGCCACTTCATCCGGCCTGCCGAACCGGCCGAGCGGTATGAAGTCAAGTAGTTCCTGCCGGACCTTGTCCGGTATCTTGCCGGTCAGGTCCGTCTCGATCACGCCGGGCGAGACTGCGTTTACGGTCACGCCGAACGGAGCAAGCTCGCGTGCCAGGGATTTGGTGAGAGATATCAGTCCGCCCTTTGCGGCGGAGTAGTTTGTCTGTCCGGCCCGGCCCGTTATGGCAGAGGGGGAGACGACGTTTATTATCCTGCCATACTTTGCGCCGACCATGCCGCGGCAGGCCGCCTTGCAGCAGTTGAATGCTCCTTTAAGGCTCACGTTGATTACGCCGTCCCAGTCCTCCTCCCTCATCAGCATGAGGAAGCCGTCCTTTATTATGCCTGCGTTGTTCACAAGGATCTCCGGCTGGCCTATCTTTTCCTTGACCTTCGCAAAAAGCGCACTGCACCTGTGCGGAATCCGATACGTCGGCCTTCACGGCGATGCACATGTCCGGGCCGGCTTCTTCCATGAACAGCGCGGCGGACTTGTCGTCACTGATATAGCTGACCGCTACCCTTGCGCCCTCGGCAATAAACCGCAGCGCCATGGCGCGCCCAAGACCTCTCGTACCTCCTGTAATCAAGGACAACCCTGCCGTCAAGCACACCCATCACTCGCCTTTCATTCGCTCATCAAGGGAGACGGTCTCCACCACCCTGTCGTTCCACCGAACCATCCTGGTCAATGCGCTCCCGGGCCCGACCTCTACGAAACGGCCGACACCGTCCTTTAGGAGCCTATGTACGGTGTCCTTCCACGGGACGCGTGTCTTTAGATGGATGCCGAGCGTGTTGGCGGCCCCAGCGCCGCTCCCTATATATTCAGATTCTATGTAAGACATAAGAGGCATCACCGGGTCGAGGAAGCAGTACCGGGACAACCCGTCCTTAAAACGTGAAGAGGCCTCTGCCATAAGCGGCGTGTGGTATGCGGCGCCCATACCCAGACGGTATGCGTAAAGGGCCCCGCGTTCTTTTGCGATATCGATCGCCCGCTTGACGCCGTCCACGCTGCCGGATATAAGTACCTGCCTGGCCGCGTTTACGTTTGATACCCAGACGCCGCCGTCAAGCGGAAGCCTGCTCGCATACCGACTCGACCTCGCTGACATCAAGGCCGATCACGGCGCCCATAGTACCTTTGACAGGAGATGCCAGGCAGAGCTCTCCGGCAGTCTTCACTATACGAAGACCGTCCAGAAAACCTATGCACCCTGCCTTGACGAGCGCGGAGTAAAACCCGAGGCTGTATCCGGTAACCACATCTGGGACGATACCAGCCTTGGCGGCGTAAAGCGAAAAGGCCTGGTTGCAGACGTATACGGCCAACTGGGCGTTCAGGTCGCGGTCGAGCTCTTCAACGGGTCCCTCGAAGGAGAGCGCGGCAATGTCGAACCCGGCCTCGCCTGAGGCAGCCCGGTAGGCATCCCGCACGTCCGCGTCCGAGTCCCACAGGCCCTTGCCCATGCCGACATACTGGGAACCCTGCCCCGGAAAGATGAAAGCCGTCTTCCCCAAACTCAACCCCGCAGGTATTCCCAGAGCGGCCCCAAAAACCCGTAGGCCCTGAGCCTCTGTCTGATCTTGTCTGTCATGCGCAGGTGCACGCCCGGCATGATGAAGTTTGTGTGCGTGCGCCCGTAGGATGCAAGGCACCGCGATACAGGTTCGATTTCCATCTTCGGCGAGAAATAGAAGAACGGTTCCAGGCCCAGCGGGCCGTTCAGGAGACCTTCTTTATCTGCCAGGGCCGCAAGAGGCGTACCGGGGAATACCCTGATGCCAAGCATCCCTATGACGGCGTTGGGCTTTATGCTGTCCATAATATCCAGTGTACGCGAGACCGTGTCGGATGTCTCGCCGGGGCCGCCAAAGAGAAGGCTGTGGCAGAACGAGAGCCCGGCCTCGGTGCATAGCCTTGACGCATTTACGATGTCTGCTGACTTGAAGCCCTTTTTAAGTTCCGAGAGCACGCTGTCGACCGCAGAGTCGGTGCCGAACTCGACGCCCTTGCACCTGGCGCGGGACATCAGGCCTACCAGTTCCGCGTCCACTCCCCTCGGGTTCAGGTAACAGCTCCACCCGGCCGTGTTGCCTCTTGATATCAGCTCCCGGCAGAACGACTTGGCATGCTCCGGGGGGTTATTGAAAACGTTGTCCACTATGAATATGTGCTTCAGGCCGTGTTCCTTCACGGCATATTCAAACTCGGCTGCCGCCAGGGCCGGGGACTTGAGCCGGACGTTCTTCCCTTCGACGATGGGATAGGTGCAGTATACGCACGAGTAGGCGCACCCACGCTTGGTCTGGAGGTTGCCCGAGCCGCCCTCGCTCAGGTAGAGGGCGTTTTCCAGCATGCCTCTGTCCGGCATCGGAGAGCGGTCGAGGCGGTCTATCTTCCGGGAGGTGTTGATATGCAGTTTTCCGGCATACCTGTACGCAAGTCCGGGTATATTGTTAACCGGCAGGCCCTTTTCGGCACGTCTAAGAAGCTCCGGGAATGACTCCTCGCCCTCGCCGACGATGCCCAGGTTGAGCCCGAGCGTCTCCATAATCTCTTTCGGCATGATGGTGAAACCCGAGCCGCCGGCGACGATGAACCGGACCCCCGACGCCTTCAGTGCCCTTACGGCCGAGGCAAGCTCCGGGATATAGGAGATACATTCAGGGAAGGCCACGTTGTCCACGTTGCGGATGGAAAGGCCAGCAACCTGGGGTTTGAAAGTCCTGCATGTGTCCTTTATGGATGTGACCGGGTCCACAGAGAACATCAAGTCAAGGAGTCTGACATCGTGCCCGGCCAGTTTCAGGGCCGCACCCACATATGCCGCCCCAAGAGGCGCGACCGGGTCCGGCAGTACCTCCCTGTTGGTAGATATCAGCAAAACCCTCATGCAGCACCTCCCGGCAAACCGCAGTGATATGCCTCGTCCGACATGTTCATGAGATGGCAACTGCCGCGTTTCTGCCGTCCATGATCGCGTCCTCCAATCCCGAATCGTCCCAGGCCCCAAAGCGGCCTATGCTTATAATGCATTTTGAATTAAGGTAGTCCATGATTCCCGGTAGAGCATCCGTTGAGTGGGGGCCGAGTTTCGCGGCGGCATCGGCGATGTCGCCGGGCACGTCCTTGATTATCTTTATGAGTTCCGGCAACGGTATCGTGGATATCAGGTTGTCGTACCATGCGGTGTACCCTGTCCCGAATACCACCGTTTTCCGTGCGGGGTCGATCTCCACCGCCCTCTGGCCGTAGCTTACCGCCTTCACCCTCTGGACCAGCGCGTCAACAAGCGCTTGCACGCCGACCTCGGAACATGTGGCGGCGGACTTGTGCCCGTTAAGGTTACCGGGGAGAAGTCCCTCGACTATTTCCTTTACGTCCTTATCGTCGAGGTGCAGGAGCTGTCCTGCGTAGCTATCGGGACAGCCCCCGGCGCGGTCCGACGCCTCGAAGACCTCAAAGCCCTTCCGGAGATAAAAGGCCGCCGTAAGCCCCGCAAGGCCCGCTCCCAGTATCACTGTGCCGTCAGACAACCTTCTCTCCTGCGCGCGGGCGCGTTCATTTAAAATTCTTCTTCTGGAATATCACGACAGCTATAACGATGAGGCATACGACATACAGCACGCCGTACGTCATGGCCTGAAGCATATAGACACCGGATATGGGGAGGTTGTGCACGACCTCACCCTTGATGTTGAAGTTCTCAAGGTTCGGCAGTATATAATACGCGGCGTCAAGTACGATTTTCGCGGATGCCGCATCGGTTTTCCCCGCAAGCGCCTTGAGGTCGCCGGTCAGGTGGCCGATTACGTAGATGGCAAGCGTGTATGTAGCCGAGAGGGACGGGGTGGAAAAAGTGGAGAACAGTATCGCCGCGGCGGTCACTATCAACAGTTCGAAATAAATGAGGACAACGGACAAGAAGCAGCCTGTAGGCAAGGGAGCCCGTGTATATGTATAGGACTGCAAGGAATATCGCCGACATCACCGACAGGTAGACGAGAAGGGTAAGCGCAAGGCCCAGGTATTTGCCCAGGAGGAAGTCGCTCCTCCTTATCGGTTTGGAGATGATGGTGTAGATCGTCTTTTTCTCGAGTTCCTTGTAGACCAGCCCGATGCCGACGAATATGGATATGATCACCCCGAAGAAGTTGATGCCGGCGAGGGATATGTCGGCAATGATCTTGCTGCCTTCGCCAAGGGTGAGCATCGACAGCAGTATCGAAGTGCCTATTATCAGTCCGGCAAAGAACACGAGGCTATAGAATATCTTGTCCCTTATTGCCTCTTTGAAGGTATTTACGGCGATGGCATATATCTTCATACTTTTCCCTTCTTGACCTCTTCGATGAATATGTCCTCGAGAGAGCGCCTGTGCGGGATAAGCGATATGATCTCACCGCCTCTTTTGAACACCATCTCCTTCGCCTCTTTCGCCTTTTCGGCGTCTTCGAAAAAAACCGTCTGTATGCTGCCCTGCACGAACGAGGTCTTCGCGAGGGACTTGACAGCCGCAAGGTCCGCACCGGCGAGGCCGTCGAAGGTCATCTCGACCGAAGCCGCCACCACACTCTGAAGGAGTTCGCCCACTGCTCCCATGGCGCGAAGCTCGCCCTTGACCAGGATAGCGACCCTGTCGCAGACCACCTCAACGTCAGGAAGTATATGTGTGCTGAAGAAAATGGTCTTGCCCCGCTCCTTCAGCTGTATGATGATGTCTTTTACGTCTTTTCGGCCAACGGGGTCGAGCCCGCTCATCGGCTCGTCGAACACGACAAGCTCAGGGTCGTTTATAAGGGCCTGTGCGATGCCTATGCGCTGGAGCATACCCTTTGAGAATTTCCTCAACTGCAGGTCACGGGCATGCTCAAGGCCGACAAGCGCCAGAAGCTCTGCCGCCCGCGCCTTTCTCTCACCGGAACCCAGGCCGAAAAGCCGACCGTAGAAATCCATGAATTCCGAAGCCGTAAGGTAATCGTAGAAATACGGCTGCTCCGGCAGGAAGCCGAGCCTGTGCTTGACGGACACGTCGCCCAGCTCTTTCCCCAACAGCCATGCCTTGCCGGACGTCGGGTATATGAGCCCCATCAGGATCTTTAGCGTGGTGGTCTTTCCGGCACCGTTTGGCCCAAGGAACCCGAAGACCTCGCCTTTTTTTACCTCAAGGTCGAGCCCCTTCAAGGCGGTCACTTTACGCCTCTTGAACCCGGCCCTGAAAACCATGCCCAGGTTTTCCGTCCTGACCATTATCGCCCTCCCCTGGTATAGATGCCCAGCTCTACGTTAAGTTTGCTGCTGTGGACCTTGCCGTCATCGCCGATATAGTAGTAACCGCCGTTCGGCTCCTCGGGTATGCCCTTTAAGAAACCCGCAGACACAAGTTCGTCAAGGCCGGAAGGTTTCCTGCCCGTCTTCTTGATATAGAGGTCCACGGTCTCCTGCAACACCTTGACGTCCACGGCCGCCTTCAGGAGATTGATGCGCGTTAAGAGGCTTTCGCGCATCTTCTCGTCTTTGGTGTTCTCGTACATCCTCAGGAGGAACTGCAGGGCGTAGGCCGGGTCTTCGGCCTCCACGTACAGCCGCGAGGCGAGCGCCGGAAGGTAGGGCGGGCTGCCGGGCTTGGACGCGGCCATCTCAATGTACTTTGCCGCCGATTTATAGTCTTTTGAATAAAAAAAGTAATTGAATCCCAGATAGAACGGCAATTGCCAGTTATCCGGGATGTTTTCGACGCCTTTTTTGAGCAGCTTGATCGAAAGGTCCACCTTCCCCGCCTCTATGGTGAGGGACAGGCTGCCCGCTGCATAGGGCATCAGGAATTTCGGGTCCAGCGTGGTAACGGTATCAAGAGCCTTGTAAATCCAGTCGTATCCGGCCCCGGATATATTCCTTTCCCCGAGGTGCTGTATGGTCTGAAGCCACAAGAGGTCTGCCAGGACCTGCTCGTAACCGAGCGAGGCCACCTTGAGGTACTGAGCGCCGGGCAGGTACATGAACTCCTCGGCCGTCTTCCTTTCGCCCCTGCTTGCGTCCAGCCTGAGCTGCACGGTGTACAACGCCGCCCCGGCGGAGAGAAACAAAAGGAAAATGACGGCGTAGGCGCCTGGCTTCAATTTATGCGGCCTCCTGATATCCAGTAATATTTGGGGGGATTATACTACAATATCCGTCACTTGCCAAGAGGGAACGCATAAACAAAAAACCGGGGGCATGTCGCCATGCCCCCGTTATCAACATCCGGAAGGATACCATTTCCATCAGCTACAGGTGATGATTTTCATCAATGAAGAATGTCACTGTAGTCGTTGTGGAGCCTGCCATTGTTATTGATGCTATAGGTGTCGTAGATCCCGTCTCCGTCTATATCGCCTACCGCGATGGCGACAAAGCCAATATTGGTCGCATATGGCGCTACGTCCAGATTGATAACGGTGCCGACAGGCGGCCCGTTTCCGGGAATCCCGGACAGCCCAACCCATTTGCCTGGCGCAAAAGTCTCGTTTGCCGTAAAGTCGTAGCGCTTGTAACTGCCTGTAACTCCAGTGCCGATCAATATAAGGTCGTCGGAAAACGTATCTTTCATGGCGAAATACGACTGCTCGTCGGTGAAGATCGCGCCAAGGTTCGAGGTGGCCTCCGCCTGCCTTGCCTTGGACCTGAAGTCCAAGAAGTTTGGTATTGCTATCGAGGACAACACTCCGATTATCGCAACCACCAGCATAAGCTCTATCAGCGTGAACCCCTTATCGTTAAAAACCCTTCCCATTATTGCCCCTCATTTCTTGCATAAGATTAAAAAAAATTAACGATTAGACCAACTATAAGCAAAATCCATGCTAAAAACACTCAAGCATGCTTTTTTTTACAACTTATGCCGATATGAGGGGAAAGTCAAGACCAAAAACCGAGCCGCTCAGGTTTATGCTGCACGAAGGAACACATGGACAAAAAACCGGGGGCATGTCACCATGCCCCCGGTTACTAACAATGCAGATATCCGGCTTGATTAGACGCCGTTCTGCTCGTTCACGAGGTTGTTCTGGTCGTTGATGCTCCAGCAGTCGTCTTTCCCGGCGCCGGAGGTAATCGTACCCCAGGCCCTGACCACGAAGGAGGCCGGGACACCCGCCGCAGGCGCAATTATGCCGCAAGGGCCGTTGGAGGTAACGCCGGCATCCGGTCCACCCCAGCCGTTAGAAGGAAGGGCATACGGGTTAAGAACGGCACCTACTTCTGGCGAAGTCAAGCCTGCACCATATACACCCGTGCCGGCGACGATATCACTGAAATCGTAGTACTTGACCGCCTGCCAGCCGCCTGCAGGCACGTAGTTGACCAGGGTCAGGGTGTCATATATGTTTTTCTCTGCGTAGTACGACTGCTCGCTGGTGAATATGGCCTTCAAGTTGACCTTGGCCTCAGACGTCTTCGACTTCGCCTGGTACTTGAGGAAGTTCGGTATGGCTATGGCAGCCAAGATGCCTATGATGGCGACGACGATCATGAGCTCGATGAGCGTAAAGCCTTTTTTGTTGTTTAACATCTTGAACATTTTGTTGTCCCTTTCGTGTTTTGACCTGCGTTAGACTATTAATGTTTTGCCCTTTGTTCGGTCGCCTGACCCTTTTTACCATCCCCCCCTTCTTCTGGGCTAATTATTATATTTCGCTTCTGCTTTAAATAGTAGCAATATATGTGCCAGCCTGGGCCGAAGCCACCCGATATTAGTAAAGTCCGGTTTTTGCGAGTGTTTTGGTTCAGGGATGCCGTACTGCAATAAGTAACATACCGGCGATATCGACCTGATGGGTGATGATTTACGTCTTGTCGGTGATGAAAACCATCACTTGCCGGTTAATAGCCGACGGGGAGGTTTATAACGTTCCTGCTCTGGTCGATGGTCCACTGGTCCGTGCCAGCGCCTTGCCCGATGTCGCCCGATGCGACTGCCACGAATGTACTTGGAGTAGAATGCACGGCGGTGGCGGGCATTGGACCTCCGCCTGCGGGGAGCACATGGGCACGCAACAAGGTCGCGTCATAGTAGTAGTCATAGCGTGTCCGGCTGATGGGTATCCAATTAAGGTCGGCTACCGCATGTCCTGCGAGGCTGAAGGTGTCATGCTCCGCATACCAGGTCTCGGCATTTGTGTAGATCGAGGCAACGTTCGCCTTCGCCTCGGTCTGCTTTGACTTGGCCTGGTATTTGAGGAAGTTCGGGATGGCGATGGCGGCCAGGATGCCTATGATGGCGACCACTATCATCAGCTCGATAAGCGTGAAGCCCTTGCCGCTTCTCAGGACCCGTCTGGCCAGACCTGCCATCAGACTTAACCTCGTATTATCGGCATTATCGGCATGCATCGGGCATACTAGATACCGGTGCAGATACTATTCTGGATATAATTATACATGCAATATGTGCACCTAACAACCAGTAACACAGTTAATTATGATATCATGTTGTATCTATAGCATATTATTCAATATCACATAATGGTGTTTACTGCCGGTGATTGCGGGACTGCGCATCGAGTGATGGGTTTCATCACTCGATACCGTATTTCTTCAGCCTGTGCCTGAACGAGGGGAAACTAAGGCCTAGAAGCCTCGCGGCCTCCATCTTGGCGCCACCTGTCCTGGACAGCGCCTTCAGGAGGTAATCCTTCTCCATGTCGTCTAAAAGGCGCTCCAGGTCCATACCCTCGCCGGGTATATCTCCCATGGACAAGCGCATTTCTTTGCAGCGGCCGGACATCTCGGCAGGGAGGTGTTCCGATGTTATGAGCCCCCCCTCAGACAGCGCGCACGCCCGTTCTATGATGTTTGCAAGCTCCCTCACGTTGCCCGGCCATGAGTACCCCATCAACAAGTTCATGGCCTCAGACGACATCTTATCGGCCACGCCCGCCCTTTTGAATTTTCCCAGGAAATAATCCACCAGGAGGGGGATGTCATCCTTTCTGTCCCTGAGCGGCGGCATGGTAAGAGGTATGACGTTCAGCCTGTAGTAGAGGTCCTCCCTGAAATTCCCGGCCTCTATCTCCTTCTGCAGGTCCCTGTTCGTCGCGGCGACGACCCGCACGTCCACCTTTATGTCAGTCGTCCCGCCCACCCTCTTGAACTCCCTTTCCTGCAATACGTGCAGGAGCTTAACCTGGAAGGCCGGCGTCGTCTCGCTTATCTCGTCCAGGAAGACGGTGCCCCCCTCGGCCACCTCGAAGAGCCCCTGCTTGTTGTCCACCGCCCCGGTGAAGGAGCCCTTGACGTGTCCGAAGAGCTCGGACTCCAGGAGCTGCTCGGGCAGGGCGCCGCAGTGGATGTACACGAACGGCCTGTCCCTCCTCCCGCCCAGGTTGTGTATAGCCCTTGCGGCCAGTTCCTTGCCCGTGCCCGACTCGCCTGTTATAAGGACGGTGCTGCGCTTGTCCGCTACCTTCGATATCAGGTCGAACACCTTGATCATAACGGGGGACCTGCCGACGAAGTTTTCGAAGCCCTTCTCGGCCTCGACCTCCCGCCTCAGCAGGACGTTCTCCGCCATCGAGCCTTCTCTTCTCCAGGGCGTTCCTGAAGACGAGCTTTATCTCGTCCACCTTGAAGGGCTTCAGGTTATGTAGTCGTAGGCGCCCTCCTTCATGGCCTCGACGGCCGTCTCGGCTGTGGCGAAGGCCGTTATCATTATCACCACCGTGTCGGGAGACGCCTCCTTGACCGCCTTGAGCACTTCGATCCCGCCGACCTTCGGCATCTTGACGTCGGTGATCACGAGGTCGAAGATATCCTCTTTTATAAGCTTGATCGCCTTTTGGCCGTCCTCGGCCATAACGGTCTCATGGCCGTCTTTCCTGAGCATTATGGTGAGCAGCTCGCGCATGCTCTTTTCGTCGTCTACTATCAGTATCCTGCCCATCAATACACCCCCGACGGGATGGAAAGGGTAAACCTCGTCCCGGTCCCTGGCCCGCTTTGCACTCTTATAGTCCCCCCATGGTCTTCAACTATCCTGTAAACTATGGCGAGCCCAAGCCCTGAGCCGCCCGTTTTTGTGGAGAAGAACGGATAAAATATCTTGTTGATGTCCTCCTCCTGTATCCCCTCCCCGTCGTCCTGCACCTCTATGATCATATCCTCTCCCCTGGCGAACACCTTGATGATGATCGTACCGGCATCCTGCAACGACTGGAGCGCGTTTATAGCAAGGTTATACAATATCTGCCTCATCTGGCCCGGGTCGGCCCACATGATAAGCTGGGTCTCCGGAAGCTCGGTCTTCAGGCTTATGCCTTCCCCGAAATCCCTGCTGTTGGTTATAAGGTCCGACCGTATCCCTGACTATCGATGTGATGTCGCAAAGTTCCTTGGAAGGGGTGGTGGGCCTGGCATAGGACAGGAACTGGGTGACGATGTTGTTCAGCCTGTCCATCTCGTTGAGGGCTATCTCCATCAGGTGGCTGTTGTCCTCGGAAAGATGGAGGTCCTCCTTCAATACCTGCAGGGAGCCGGAAAGCGAGGCCAGCGGGTTCCTTATCTCATGCGCCATGCCGGCGGAGAGTTCGCCGATCGCCGCGAGGCGGTCCTTCTTCTTGATCTCCTCCTCCATCTCCTTCATGGGCGTCAGGTCCTGGAAGATGCCCAGCAACCCCTTGATCTCGCCTTTCTCGTTCCTCAGCGACGAGAGGGTGACGCCGAGTGTCAGTTCTTTGCCGGGGCCGTCGAACTTCAGGTCGTACCGGTAGGGAAGCTTGCCGGCCGCCTCTATGTCGTCGAAGAACGTCTCGATCCCCAGCCAGTTGAAAACCTCCGAGAACGAGCATGCCCACGACCTCGGACGCCGGCCTGCCGGTTATCTCTTCAGCCGCCTTGTTGAAACCGGTGATCCTTCCGTCCAGGCCGACGGTCATCATGCCGTCGGCCATGCTCCTGACGATGCTTTCGTTCAGCGCCTGAAGTTCCTGGAGGTCGATACTCTTCTCTTCGAGTTTCTCCTTGGTAAGCTTCAGCCTGTCGGAGAGTCTGCTGACAAGGAAGCCGACCGGGTAGAACGGCACGATAGTCAGGAATATGTTGTAGACAAGCTCGCTTACGCTGTATGTCCTGGCAGGCAAGGAGAGTATCGCGCCATAGTATTGCATCCCTACCAGCACGCCGTAGGCTACACCGGACAGCGAGGCAAAGATAATGCTGCCCATCCTTGGCAGGATAAGCCCGGCTGCGATAATGGAGAAGAGGTAGGTGAACGAGAAGGGGCTGTCAAGCCCGCCCGTGCTGTAGACGACCGCTGTCGCCAGCAGCACGTCCCCGAAGATCTGGACGTAGGCAAAGACCGACACGTCTTTTATGCTGTTGTAGACAAGGGCGTAGACTATGGTAAGGAAATAGGTGGCGGCGATTATGAAGTAGACCGCCGGGGTAAGCTGGCGGTTCTGGTGGAACTGCAGGACGGCCAGGGACCCCAGGAGGAGGGTGATGACCGTCACCCTCAGGATCATCAGCAACCGGACCTTGTACCTGATCTCCTGGGTTTTCATCCTGCCTTATGCCGCGTCCCGTCATCCGACGACGCTTGCTAGCTTGAATATAGGGAGGTACATCGCGATGATAATGAAGCCGACGCCGATACCGAGGAAGACCATAAGGGCGGGCTCAAGCGCCGCCGTCATGGCGTCGACGGCTGTGTCCACCTCGTCGTCGTAGAAGTCGGCAATTTTCGAGAGCATGGCGTCAAGCGCGCCGGTGGTCTCGCCGACGGATATCATCTGGGTCACCATCGGCGGGAAAGACACCCGACTGCAAAAGCGGTTCGGAAAGGGTCTTGCCCTCGCTGATGCTGGACCTCGTAGCCATGACGGTGTTTTCGACCACCTTGTTTCCAGCCGTCTTGGCGACGATCTCCAGGCCGTCCATGATGGGGACGCCCGCGCCCATAAGTGTGCCCAGAGTCCTGGTGAACTTCGAGACCGCTATCTTCCTGATAAGCGGGCCGACTATCGGCGCCTTCAAAAACCACGAGTCCATCAGCAAACGGCCTTTTTTCGTATTATAGAATTTTTTAATGCCTACAATAACGGCAACGATGGCGGCGAGCACGAGCAGCATTTTTTTGGACACCATGAAGTCGCTTATGCTTATTACTATCTGTGTCGGCCCGGGGAGCTGGCCGCCCATGTCCGTGAACATCTTGGCGAACATGGGTATGACGAATATCATTAGGACCGCTGATGACGCCGACCGCGACCGTCATAACCACCGCAGGGTAGACCATGGCGGACTTTATCTGTTTTTTGAGCTTCATGTTCTTTTCAATGTATGCGGTAAGGCGGCCGAGGATGGTGTCCAGTATTCCGCCGACCTCGCCTGCCGCGACGAGGTTGACGTAAAGGTCGTTGAATATCTTGGGGTGTTTCGAAAGGGCGTCGGCATAAGTGGAGCCCGACTCGACGTTTTCCCTTATCTCGCCTATTGCCTTGGCAAGCACCTTGTTATCGGTCTGGTTCCCGAGTATCTCAAGGCACTGCACCAGGGGGAGGCCCGCGTCTATCATGGTGGCGAACTGCCTGGTGAAGACAATGATGTCTTTGTCCGACACCCCGCCGCCAAACCCCGGGATACTTAATCCGCCGCCCTTGCTCTTGGCATTGACCGAGGTAACGATTATACCCTGCTTTCTAAGCAGGGCCATTACCTCGTCTTTGTTCGAGGCAACCGTCTCACCCTTCTGCAGCTTGCCGTCTCTGCTCTTACCGGCCCAGGCAAAGGTTGTTGTTGTAGCCGCCATTTCACAGCTCCTTTTCAGATAGACAAGGACAATTCAAACCTACTTTTTCCGCACCGGCTGACCCGGCGTCTCGCCGGGCGCCCTGCGATACCATGGTTAGGAACTCGTCCGGGACCGGGCTTCTGCCGAGCGCCTCATCATAGGATATTATCCTCTTTTGGTACAAGGTCAAGAAGCGACTGGTTCATCGTCTGCATGCCGAACTTGGACTGTCCGGTCTGCATAGTCGAGTATATCTGGTGGATCTTGTCTTCCCTGATGAGGTTCCTGATGGCGGGGTTTGGCACCAGCACCTCCATGGCCAGGACCCTGCCCTGCCCGCTCATCTTCGGGAGAAGCTGCTGGGCCATTATCCCCTCAAGTACGAAGGAGAGCTGGGCCCTGATCTGGGGCTGCTGGTACGGCGGGAATACGTCCACTATCCTGTTTATGGTCTGTACCGCCGAGTTGGTGTGCAGGGTCGCGAGGGCAAGGTGGCCGGTCTCCGAGACCGTCAGGGCCGCCTCTATCGTCTCAAGGTCCCTGAGCTCGCCTATCAGCACCACGTCCGGGTCCTGCCTGAGGACGTACTTAAGGGCCAGCTTGAAGCTCTTGGTGTCCGCGCCGACCTCCCGCTGGTTCACAAGCGCCTTCTTGTGCTGGTGGAGGAACTCGATCGGGTCTTCCACCGTCATGATGTGTTCGTGCCGTTCGCTGTTTATCCTGTCCACCATCGAGGCAAGCGTGGTCGACTTGCCGCTGCCGGTCGGCCCTGTAACGAGTATGAGCCCTCTGGGCTTGTTGACAAGCTCGCTCACGACCGGGGGCAGGTTCAGTTCCTCCAGGCTCTGTATCTTGAACGGTATCGTCCTGATGGCGGCCGCAACCGCGCCGCGCTGCATGAAGACGTTGGCCCTGAAGCGGGAGAGCCCCTTTATGCCGAACGAAAGGTCCAGTTCGTCGTTCTCCTCGAACTTGTGCTTCTGCACGTCCGTGAGAATGCTGTAGCAGAGCTGTTTCGTCTCCGCGGCTGAAAGCGGCGGCAGGTTCATCGGCATAAGCTCGCCGTCGATCCTTAGCTGAGGGGGCGACCCGGTGGTGATGTGGAGGTCGGAAGCCCCTTTGTCGATAAGTGTCTGGAGCATCTGGTGAAGGTTTGCCATTATTGGTCTCCGAATGTTACTCTTAATATTTCTTCGACTGAGGAAACGCCCATCTTTATTTTGTTGAGCCCGCTCCCGCGCAGCGACTTGCAGCCGTCGGCCAGCATAGCCTTCTTTATCTCCGCGGCGGAAGCGCCTTCAAGTATAAGTTCCTTTATACTTTCGCTTATCGGCATGACCTCGTAAAGGGCTATCCTGCCCTTGTAGCCTGTCCCGCCGCACAGGTCGCAGCCCTTGCCCTTGTAGCAGACGACCTCCTTGGATTCCTCCTCGGTGAAGCCTATGTCCACCAGGGCCTGCGGCGGGATCTTCTCGGGCTCCTTGCAGTTCTGGCATACCTTCCTGGCCAGCCTCTGGGCTAGTATCAGGAGGCAGGAGGAGGCGACCAGGAACGGCTCGATACCCATGTTCAGGAGCCTGTTGACCGTGCCTGGGGCGTCGTTCGTGTGGAGCGTGGAGAGCACCAGGTGGCCGGTAAGCGCCGCCTTGACGGCGATCTCGGCCGTCTCGTAGTCCCTTATCTCGCCGACCATTATGACATCCGGGTCCTGACGAAGAAAGGAGCGCAGCGTCGCGGCGAAGTTCAGGCCTATCTCCTCCTTCATCTGTACCTGGTTAATGCCGCTCAGGTTGTACTCGACGGGGTCTTCCGCGGTCATGATGTTAACGTCTACCTTGTTGACGTTTGACAGCGCGGAGTAGAGCGTCGTGGACTTGCCGCTTCCGGTGGGGCCGGTGACGAGCACCATGCCGTACGGGCTGTTTATGGCCTTGAAGAAGTCCTTGCCGGCCTTCTCCTCGAATCCCAGCTTTGCGAGGTCGAGCTGGAGGTTGCCCTTGTCCAGTATCCTCATGACTATCTTCTCGCCGAAGAGGGTCGGGAGGGTGGAAACGCGCAGGTCCACCTCCTTGCCCTTCATCTTCAGCTTTATGCGGCCGTCCTGCGGCAGACGCCTCTCCGATATGTCCAGCTCGGACATGATCTTTATCCTGGAACAGAGCGCGGCCTTAAGCCTCATGGGCGGCTGCATCGTCTCGTAGAGCACGCCGTCTATGCGGTAGCGGACCCTGAACGATTTTTCATATGGCTCGATGTGGATGTCGCTGGCACCTTTTGAGATGGCGTCGGAAAGGATGAGGTTGACCAGCTTTACGACCGGGGCGTCCTCGACCGCCAGCTTCAGCTCGCCTACGTTGACCTCTTCCTCCTCATCCATTATGAGGTCGAGGTTGGCGTCGCCCTCCTTCAGGCTTGCCATGACGTCTTTCATCGCCTCGGCGGTATCGTAATACTTGTTCGCCGCGGCCTTTATGGCGGCCTCGGACGCGACTACCGGCTCCACGTTGTAGCCGGTCATGAACTTCACGTCGTCGAGCGCGAACACGTTGGAGGGGTCCACCATCGCTATCGTGATCGTTGCGCCCGTCCTGTTTATCGGCATTATCTGGTATTTTTGTACTACGTCGCTCGGGATGAGCTTGCAGACGCTGGGGTCGATCTCGATTTCACCGAGGTTTACGGCCGGGATGCCGTACTGTTTGCTAAGGAAGCCTATCAGCTTGTCTTCGTCGATAAAGCCGAGCCTGACCAGGTTTGAACCCAGCCGACCCCCGTCTTTCTGCTGCGCGGCGAGGGCCTTACCGAGCTGATCCTCGGTAATAAGCTTCGCAACCACCAGCATTTGACCAAGCCTGCCTGCCGCCATATTGTTCCCCGGAATGTCCTGATACTGTTATCCGGTCAATTTTATTGCAAAATACGCTCCTATGTCAAGCGGTAATAAGACTAACTCCATATGTACCTGGATTAAATCTCTTTAATGCCTATACGGTTTTAGAACGTGACAGGAGCACCTCGCGCATGAGGCTGGCCGGGGGCGTCCTGCCTATCCAGTGCTCGAATGCGATGACACCCTGATAGAGGAGCATCCCCAGCCCGTTGACGGCCTTCGCCCCGCCTGTCTGTGCCGCTGCGAGCGTTTTCGTCGTCGGAGGGTTGTATACGATGTCATACACCACCTGCCCCACCCTGAACGAGCCTTCCGGGATTGGGAGCGGGTCGCTCTCGTGCATCCCCAGCGGGGTCGCGTTCACCACGAGGTCGCAGCTCCTTATGAAGTCGGGGTCAAGCGGGGACGGCCTCGCGGACACCTTGCCGGAAGCGGAGTTTATGTCCGTCACCAGCCGGTCGCGCTTCTGCTCGTCAATGTCGTAGAGGTACACGCGCCTTGCGCCGGCGTTCTCAAGCGCGAACCCGATGGCCCTCGCCGCGCCGCCCGAGCCGCAGATGAAGGCCTTCTTCTTCGCCGGGTCGAAGCCTGCGTCCTCCTTGAGCGACTTTATGAAGCCCAGGCCGTCGGTGTTGTAGCCTATGAGCTTCCCGTCGCGGTTGACGATTGTGTTTACCGCGCCCAGCTTGCCCGCGAACGGGTCCACCTCGTCCAGGAACTCAAGCACGCGCTCCTTGTGCGGCACGGTGATGTTGGCCCCGGCGAAACCCAGCGCCTTCAGGCCGCGCACCGCCGAGCCCAGCTCCTCGGCCTTGACATGGAACGGCACGTATACGTAGTCGAGCCCCATCTCGGCGAATGCGGCGTTGTGCATTGCCGGGGAGAGCGTGTGTTCTATCGGGTCGCCGAAGATGGCGATTACTTTTGTGTTACCTGAAATGTTCATGAAGCCTCCCTTTCTTAGCCTATCAGACTCGCGCCCGGATGGTTCATTAGTGTAATTCTAAACTCGCTCTGCTATGCAAGAAAAACTCCTCTGGCTTACAGCCCTCGTCAGACAGTTTCTTGCATGCCGCTACGATTCGTCAAGAATTACTTTCCAATGCACTATCAAGTGCGCTCGTCCTGATAGGCGGAGGTGTTGCTTAAGAAATTTATCCCCTCAATCAGTCCTCTTGCCGACGGGTCAACCAGTACGACCTTGATGCCTGATATTTGCTCGACGTCATACGGCGTGAGGTCGTCGAGGAACACGCCTGCCCCGTCCCGCATGGTGACGGCGGGGATGATGACCGCGTCCGCCTTTTTGCCTTTGAGGGCGTTGGCGATGTCGGTGCCGCACAGGAGCCCAGCCACGGTTACGGTATGGCCGAGGAGTTCGTTCTTGACAGGGAGGACGGTAGAGGTTAATCCCCCTCACCCCCGCCCCTCTCCCACAAGGGGCGAGGGGAGATATAGACTTCACAATCTCTTTCAGGTACGGCTCAAAGGATTTTCCCGTGACCAGTATAATATTCTTCGCCTTTACCACTGCGCGGTTTTTGATTCCCCGTTTCTCTTTGCTTCTTTCTCTTTTTGCAAAGAGAAAGAAGAGGTTTTACATTTCAGCCTTTTCTTCTCGCGTGCAAACTCGGTGAGGAAGTCGCGCACCAGCCCGACGCCGTTGTCTATCTGCGGGTATCCGTCGTATTCGCGTGTCCTTGGGGAAGTCGCGCCCGGCCTTGATGTAGAACTCATCCGAGGGATAGACGAAGGCCTCGCCGAAGAGTTTGCGGTACTTCTTCCGAAGCGGCTCAAGCGAGTCGAGCAGCTTTGCCGCGCCTGCCTTTGTGAAGAGCTTGAGCGGGTACAGTCCGCCCCGGTGCATGGTGATCCCGGCTGGGACGACTGCGAGCGACGCGACGGCGGGGTAGAGCAGGGCCAGGTCCTCGACCGTCTTTATGAGGTTGTCGCCGTCGTTTAGGCCTGCCGCGACCACGGCCTGCGTGTGGAGCGTTATGCCTGCGTCCGCCAGCCTGATCAGCGACTCCATTATCGGGGGCGCCTTCTTGTTGCCCAGCAGGAACCGGCGCAGCTCGTCGTCGGTGGTGTGCACCGAGACGTAGAGGGGCGACAGCCGCTCTGTTATGATGCGCTGGTAGTCCTCTTCCTTGAGGGTCGTGAGCGTGATGTAGTTGCCGTGCAGGAAGCTGTGGCGGTAGTCCTCGTCCTTGACGTACAGCGTCTTGCGTAAGACCCGGGGCCATCTGTGACACGAAGCAGAAGACGCATTTGTTGTTGCAGCGGCGCACCGGCATGGCGGGCGGGATGATGCCCAGGTCGTCGTCCTCGTCCTTCTCCAGGTCGATATCGATGAGGCCGCCCGTCTTCTTTTTTACGAGAAGGGTGACGTCTTCGTTTGCGATGAGGTAGTGGTAGGCGAGCATGTCCGGCACCGGATAGCCGTTTATCGAGAGTATCTCGTCGCCGGGTTCGATGCCGATTTCCGAGGCGGTGCCGCCCGGTTCAATGTCTGTTACTTTAAGGCCTTTCAAAATACGGATCCCTTTCTATTTCTCGACTATCTCTATCTTGCCGCCCTTCTTGGCGTAGAGGCTTGAGCCCATGTAGCTTCCCACGAAGCTCTTAATGAAAACCTTCAGCACCGCCGCCAGCGGCACGGCCAGGACTATCCCGACAAAGCCGAGCAGCTTCCCGAACACGAGCAGGGAAAGTATGATGACGACCGGGTGCAGGCCGAGCCTCTCACCGACCACCTTCGGAGTGATGACGTAGCCTTCCGCCACCTGCACGAGTATGAAGACCAGCGCAACCATACCCGGGTGCATCAGGTCGTGGTACTTGAGCATTACGAGGACTACCGAAACGGCGAGGCCAAGCGTGGTCCCGAGGTACGGGACGAGGTTGCCTAAACCCGAGAGCATGCCAACTACCACCGGCAGGTCTACGCCGACAATCGCAAGGCCAACACTATAGAGGAAGCCCATGATAAACGCAACCATGAGCTGGCCTTTTACGAAATCCTTGAGTACGCCCTCGACCTCACGGAGCCTTGCGACGATCTCTTCCCTGTACCCTGTTGGCATGATGGCGAGCGCGCCGTCCTTCATCTTCTTGTAGTCCATCAGGAGGTATATCATCAGGACCGGCACGAGGAAGACGCTTATAAGCGCGAATATCGCATTGACAGTGCCGCTGATTATCGAGAAGGCGTAACCGGCGGCGGATGCGTAGTTCTCGGCGGAGAGGTGTACAAGCCGCTCCTTCAGGTCCGCGACCATCGAGTCAATGTCAATCGTGACCCCGAGTGTCTGCTGTATATTGGGCAGGTACTCCGTCTTGACCGTTTCAACATACCCGGGCAGGTTGGCAACAAGCCTGGGTATCTCCCACTTCAGGATCATAATCACGCCGATGAATAGCCCGGCCAGAGCCAGCAGGAACAGGAGCGCGAAGATGCCGACCGCCGCGCCCCTTGGCACCTTGCGCTTCTCAAGGAGTTCGACGGCGGGGTTCAGTATGTATGCGAACAAGATGGCGATGATGAAGGGCGTGACCGCATTGCCAAGCGCGTATGCAAGAAGGCAGAAGACAAGCAGAAAAAGGAAGACGGCAAGGTCAACACGCCACGAGACGAGGTTCTCAGACTTCATAGGTTGGCTTCTCCACGGATACTGTCTCCCTGCCGCTTTTCGATATCTTTATCCCCCTGATCGAGTACTGGACGCCCGAGATCAAAACAAGGGCCGTGGTCAGCCATGCCAGGGGCGGGATGAAAGAGAACTCCCTGTTCCAGTATATGCCAAGAAGAATGGAGACCAGAAGCGTTAGCATCAAGAACGTCGTGACCTTCCCCAATACCAGCGGCTTCATCTTCATCTTGTAACGCCTCTTGTAGATTATGATCCCGCCCGAGACCACGATTATGTCCCTGACTATCACGACTAGCGTGATCCATACGGGCAGCCGACCCATGGCGCTCAGGGCTATAAGGGCGGAGATGACCAGCGCCTTGTCTGCAAGCGGGTCCATGATCATACCGATCTCGGTCATGGAGTCCGTCATCCTCGCGATCGCACCGTCAAGCGCGTCGGTAACGCTCGCCATGATGAATGTGACGAGGGCCTGCATGATATAACCGTTCAGGAGAAAGGCCAGGAATACCGGGACAAGCAGGAACCTGAAGATGGTCAGCGTGTTTGGTATGTTCATAGACCTGTTTCCGCCCGTGAACGGGCTATTTATCAGGTTTGGGGCCCCTCTTCGCCTTCTATGTCGAGACGGTGCCCCTTGTAAAAGCACCTGTCATACAGCCTGTGGAAGGCCGTGAAATCTCCTTCGGTCGCATCCTTGCCCGCAAACTCCGCGATGCCCTGCAGCTTTGCGTCGAGGTTGTCGGCGTAGTGCAGGATGAACGCCTCCATCGACTTGGGCCGCTTGGGCGAGCCGTACTCGTACTCCCCGTGGTGCGATATTATAAGGTGCATCAGGAGGTCGGCCCTCTCCTCGGGTATGCCCTCCGTGGTGTCGAGCCGCTTCTTGAGTTCCATCAGCCCGATCACCACATGGCCGAGCAGCCTGCCCTTGGTGGTGTAGTCGAAGCCCGGCTCCTGGGACAGCTCCACTATCTTGCCCATGTCGTGCAGGATCGCGCCCGCGATCAGGATGTCGCGGTCTATCATGCAGGATATCATCGGGTCGGTGATCTCGTACTCCCTGTATATCAGGTCGCAGAGCCGGACGACCTTCAGGGTGTGCTGTATAAGACCGCCCGCGAAGACGTGGTGCATGCCCTTTGCGGCGGATGACGTCTTGAACGGTCCCATGAACTCGGGGTCGGTGAGGAAACCCACTATCAGCTTCCTCATGCCCTCGGACTGGATGCTGGCGGCGAAGCCGTTCAGCTCCTCTGCAAGGACATCGACGTCCCTGTCGGTGACGGGCAGGAACCGTGTCACGTATTCCGGCGTCTTCTCCACCTTCTTGAGCTGCTGGATGGTGAGCTGTTTGTTGCCGTTGTATACGCCGACCTCGGCGCGCACGCCCACGAAGTCGCCCTTCTCGAACTTCTGTGCTGTGGCCTCCGCGTTGTCCCACACCACCGCGTCCGCGCTGCCGGTCTTGTCCATAAGCTTCATCGAGATGAAGCTCTTGCCCGCGCGGGTGGTGCGGAGCTGCTTCTCGCTCACCGCGAATACGGACTCTATCTTTTCGCCTTCGACGAGTTCGCCGATGTATTTCAAAATCAGTCCTCCGGTTTTCATTTGAGTATATTTTATAAATGGCTATGGTGTCAAGGAAATCAATGGGTAACGCCCTCACCCCCGGCCCCTCTCCCGCGAGGCGAGGGGAGGAAGAGAGGGTGAAGAAGAATTTCTCACCCCCCTCCCCCTTAGGTGGGGGGAGTAAGGAAGGTGCCACGGAGGTTATTTGAACTTGAAGATGTTCCTGATGCCCGCGAGGGCCTTGAGGCCGAACATGGCCTTGTCGATGATGCCGATGAACCTCTCAAGCCCTGCAAGCCTGTCGACGAGGAATTTCAGTTCCGGGGTCCCTTCCTCGTCGTACTTGTATTCGATGTAGGCGCGCTGGTCGGATATCTCCTGTAGGGCCGCGCCCATCTCGCGCTCGCGCCGCTCCCTGTTCACCGTCTGGAGTATCTCGAAGAAGTCGGTCTCGGCCTCGTAGTACTTCTCGCCCGCCCCTTCCCGGCCATCTCCTTGACGGCCCCGAGGCGCTTGAGGGTCTTGATGACCCTGGTTACCTCCGAGTCGCAGCAGCCGAACTCGTCGATCAGCTCGATCAGCGTCAACGGGCGGGGGCTCATGTAGAGCGTGCCGTATACCTTCGCCTCAAGCGGGTCAACGCCCCAGAAGCCTATCGCGGTCGCGAGGGATTCGATGGCCTTGTTGCGGGAGTCCTGGATGTCTTTGTCCATAATGAAAAGGATACCAGAATAATACGGTATTGGATAATAAAAAAGGGCCGACACACGGGTCGGCCCCTACTTATGTTTCCCTTGACATCACATCTTCTTTGTGCGAAAAGTATCAGATAAAATAATATTCCACATTCATTTAGTTTTTCGCATCGCACATATTAAGGAGAAGATATGAAGAAGCTAAGAGTTTTGCTTGCGGTGCTTTTAGTGTTTTTTGTACTGTACGTTGCATTTCAATTCACGAACATGGGGAAAGCATTCGGACATTCTGCGGAAGGTCAAAGCCTCTCTAAACAAGGCAATTACGAGAACGCAATTGTTGAGTTTGACAAGGCTATAACACTATATCCCAAATTTGCGAACTTTTACGACAACAAAGGTGCCGCGCTTGATAACCTCGGCAAGCATGAAAAGGCTATTATAGAGTACGACAAGGCCATAAAGCTCAACCCCAAATTCGCTTTTGCGTACTACAACAAGGGGTTAGCGCTCAGCTATCTCGGCAAGTTTGAGGAGGCGATAGCCCTATACGATAAGACTATCGAACTCGACCCTAAATATGCTTACGCATACAACAGCAAGGCGGCGCGCTTCACAAACTCGGCAAATATGAAGATGCGATTTCGGAGTATGACAAGGCCATAAGGCTCGATCACAAACTTGCTATCGCACACTACAACAAGGGCCTCGCGCTCGACAAGCTCGGCCGGAAAGACGAAGCAGCGGCTGCCTTCAAGAAGGCAACGGAACTCGACCCCAATTTAAAATAAAAAAGGGCCGACACGATGGTCGGCCCCTACAATTAAAGCGAGATTGCCACGGCCCAACCTGCGGGCCTCGCAATGACAAGCAGTTAATTAATACGCGTAAAGCCTGCCGTACGGCCTGGAAGACTTCGGGTAGAGCTTTATGAACTTCTCCTTCATTATCTCGTCGTAGTTGTAGCCGGTATCCTCGCAGAACTCCTTCAGGTACTTCTCAAGGATGGCATTGTCTTCCTCGGTAAGCTCGACGATGCCGACCTCCGCGCCGCACTTCAGCGGGTCAACCTCGCCGCGTATGTACATCACGCCGCCGTGCATACCGGTGCCGACGTAGTCGCCCGCGATGGGCGTGTCCTTGTCGCGGCCGATGCCCAGAAGGATGAGGTAGCCCCCGGCCATGTACTCGCCGAAGAAGTCGCCCGCCGTGCCGCCCGCGATTATGACCGGCAGCTTGTCCTTGAAGCCCTTCATGTGTATGCCGACGCGGTAGCCGACGTCGCCCTTTATGAAGAGCTTGCCGCCGCGCATCCCGTAGCCCAGGACGTCGCCCGCGTGGCCGCTATATCACGATCTTGCCCTCGTTCATCGTGTTGGCGACGCCGTCCTGCGCGTTGCCGTTCACGATGAGTGTCGGGCCGTCCATGAAGGCAGCCAGGTCGTTGCCCGGCACGCCGTTGACGGTTATGGTGGCCGAGGCCTTCAGGCCGTCGCCGATGTAGCGCTGGCCGTTGACGTTGTCCAAGGTTATGTCGGCGTCGCCGGAAAGGATCGCCGCGCGCACCTGCTCGTTCAGCTCCTTGTAATATACACCTTTTGCGTCGATAGTCATTTCTTCGAACTCCAGCTGAAACCGTTCTTTTCTTTATCGCGATGAACAGATTTCTAAGTCGTTCACACCCTGCAAAGAACTCGCTCCGCTCAGACAGTTTGAAAGTTTCTTAGCGCCGACACTGTCTCGGTCACCAAAAGGCGGCCCGATGTCCGACTACCTATCTCCTGCCGGTTTCACGCCGAGTATTTCGAGCGTCTGCGCATCGAGGCCGAGTCCGCGAAGCCTCTCGCGGCTTCCCCTCATGCTCTCGATGGAGTTGACGCCCAGCGCGCCCAGGAACTCCTTTGATCTCATGGCTCCATGCACGGAGCAGGTTGCCGAGCCGCATCGCGCCCCACTCGGGGTCGAGCCTGCGGGTAAGCTCCGGCTTCTGCGTGCAGATGCCCCACGCGCAGTTGCCCGTGTAGCACTTCTGGCAGAGCGAGCAGCCCAGCGCAAGAAGCGCCGCCGTGCCTATCGCGCATGCGTCCGCGCCGAGGCATATGGCCTTTACCGCGTCCGCGCTGGAGCGTATGCCGCCCGCCGCCACGATGGACGCCTGGTTCCTTATGCCCTCCTGACGGAGACGGTCATCGACCGCCGCGATGCGCAAGCTCGATGGGTATGCCGACATGGTCGCGTATCATGGTGGGGGCAGCGCCCGTGCCGCCCTTGAAGCCGTCCAGGTATACTATGTCCGCGCCCGCGCGCACGATGCCGGTGGCAATCGCCGCGACGTTATGCACGCATGCTATCTTTACGGAGACAGGCTTGTAGCCGGTCGCCTCCTTGAGCGCGTAGATGAGCTGGCGGAGGTCTTCTATCGAATATATATCGTGGTGCGGCGCGGGCGAAAGTGCGTCCGTGCCGATCGGTATCATCCTGGTGCTGGGATATCTCCGCGCCTATCTTCTCGCCGGGGAGGTGGCCGCCGATGCCGGGCTTTGCGCCCTGGCCGACCTTGATCTCGACCGCGACGCCCGCGTTAAGATATTCGCTGTGGACGCCGAAGCGGCCCGACGCGCACTGGACTATCGTCCACGGGCCGTATTCGTAGAGGTCCTTGTGAAGGCCGCCCTCGCCTGTGCCGTATACCGTGCCGTACTCCTTGGCGGCCATCGCCATCGCCTTGTGGGCGTTCAGGCTGATGGCACCGAACGACATCGGCGCGAAGATTATGGGGACTTCGAGCTGTATGTTCGGCGGCATCTTTTCTTTGAGGTGCGGCTTGCCGTCCTTCATCTCCAAATCGGCCCTGTCCGGCTTGCGGCCAAGGAAGGTGCGAAGCTCCATCGGCTCCCTGAGCGGGTCGATAGACGGGTTCGTTACCTGGCATGCGTCGACGACCAGGTGGTCGAAGATGATGGGGTACGGCCTGTCGTTGCCCATACCGGTGAGGAGGACGCCGCCCGTCTCGGCCTGTTTCCAGACGTTCTTGCGGATCTGGAGCGACCAGTTCGGATGGTCCTTGTACACGTTCGGGGAGTCCGTTATGGTGATGCAGTCCTCAGGGCACATGGCGACGCAGCGGTTGCATGCGACGCACTTGTTGCTGTCGGGCATCACCCGGTCATGGAACTCGTAGACGCCGAAACTGCAGCTCTGGAGGCACCTCTTGCACTTCCTGCACCTGTCATGGTCGATTCTAACCCGGAATTCCGGGGGCATTGTCCTGTTCATTATTTGACACCTTTCTCGAGTTCAACTACCAATGGCCTGCCCGCCCTCGGCGCCCATACCTTTTCGGGGTCGGGGCATATCTCGCCTGATTGCGGACTCCTCGCTTGCCATGTACACCGTCTTGCCCTTGGTGGCGGCCACGAAAGGCCTGAGCTTGATCCTGTCGTTCATCCCCACAAGGCCCCTGCTGTGGCCGAAGAGTATCGCGAACGGGCCGTTTAAAAGGCCGCTCCCGTATACCATCCTGATAGCCTGGTAGGCCTCTTTCTCGTCGGCGTGCATCCTGTCGATATCCTTCCAGAACGGCGGGCGCAGCGACCATGCAGGCCACCTCTATCGGGAGGCCCTGTTTCCTTACGATAAGGTCGAAGACGTATGTCACGACCTCGGTGTCGGTGAGGAGCGCCATCTTGTACCCGAACATCTCGAGGTAGCGTTTGTTTATGCCGTAGGACGATATCTCGCCGTTATGGACGATGGACCAGTCGAGCAGCGTGAACGGGTGCGCCCCTCCCCACCAGCCCTGGGTGTTCGTCGGGAAGCGGTTGTGCGCCGTCCAGGTGTAGCCCTCGTAGTTCTCTATCATGTAGAAATCCGCGATGTCCTCGGGGTAGCCGACGCCCTTGAAGGCGCCCATGTTCTTGCCGCTCGAGAATACGAACGCGTTGTCTATCTTGTCGTTTATGTGCATGACGCAGTTGACGATGAAGTCGTCCTCCGTTATGCCGCCGCACTCCGCGAGCTTGTCCGGGCGGACCTTCACGAAGTAGCGGTTCAAGCAGCGGGTGCGCCCTGACCTTGTCCGTTATCTTTACGGGGATGTCCTCGCCCTTCTTGACGGAGAGCGTGGCGTCCAGGTAGGCCTCGGTCTCTTTCCTCGCCTGCTGCAGGTCACGGGTGGGCTTTCCCGGCTCTTCGGTATACATTATATGAAGCGCATAGTAGTCCTTGTACTCGGGGTATATGCCGTACGCGGCGAACCCGCCGCCGAGGCCGTTGCCGCGGTCGTGCTGGATCGCGATGGACTCCCTTATAGCCGCGCCGGATATGCGTTTGCCGTCGGTGTTTATTATGCCCGACAGGCCGCAGCCCGACATGTCTTTTTCCCACCAGTGGTTCATTTTTCTAATTCCTCCAAAAACCCTACCATAGTAGGGGCCGACCGTCTTCGCCTTAAGTCCGTCATTCCCGGAAGCAGGAATCCAGGAAGTTTAAACATCCAAGTTCCTGGACCCCGCCTTCGCGGGGGTGACAAATAATAAATCAGTTTAAACCAGGGCCGACACACGGGTCGGCCCCTAAATGTCGGAAAGATGTCCTACTTCTTTATCAGTTTCATCAGGTCTTCTGTGCCCGTCTTCGGGGCGTCCTTCAGACCGAGCTTCTTCCTCTGTGACTTCGACGGCTCGCCCAGGCGGCCGGTCTGCAGGAACATCTCCATCGCCTTCTTGGTGGCCTGCTGTGTGCAGCCCGCGGCTATGGCCTCGTGCTTCAGCTTGTGGAATACCTCCTCCATGCCGTAGCACTGCGGGCAGAGCTCCTTGCAGGTGTGGCACTCGACGCAGCGCCAGATGTCCGGCGACTTTATAAGTTCTTCCAGGTCTTCGGTGAGGACGCGTCTTCATCATGTCGTGCAGGTTGACGCCTTCGAGGCTGAGCGTCACCGGGCAGTCGTTGACGCAGGCCGCGCATGCCACGCACCTCTCGACCGAGGCCACGTCGATAATCTCCTTAGCCTTCAAGTGGCGGCCCAGGTTCTTCTCCCATTTATTCATGAACGCGGCGGTATCCACCTTGTGCATGTCCATGCCGATCTCCTCGGGCGTGAAGCCCATGGAAAGGGCCAGCAGCTCCTGGTAGGAGATGACCGGTATGTTGTATTTCTCGCCTTCCCTCGCGAGCATGAACTGCTGCATGTCGTACTGCGAGTAGCAGGACGGGCAGACGGTCGTCATGGCGTCGGCCTCCATGCCCTTCAGGTCCTGGAGCTTGCGCCGCACCAGGGTCTGGCCTTCGGAGACGTTGCCGACGTTGCTTAGACCGCCGCCGCAGCAGAGCATCTTCGTGGAGTAGTCGAGCGACTTCGCGCCGAGCGCGGAGACAAGCGCGTCGAACTTTACCGGCTTTATCGGGTCGTCGAAATTGAGCACCTTCGCCGGGCGCATCATGTGGCAGCCGTAATGGACGCCTATGCGCATGCCCTTCAAGGGCTTCTTTACATATGTGGCGATCTTGGCCGGGGACAGGACGTCATGGAACAGCTCAAGCAGGTGATAGACCTTGATCTTCCCCTTGTACTCCATGCCTATCTCGGCAAGCCGCTCGTTGACATGGGCCATCAGCTTCGGGTTGGCCTTAAGCTCGGCCTTTGCGCCCTTGAGCGTGCCGTAACAGCCGTTGCACGGCGTTACCAGGTCCTGGCCCGGTCTGTTCGGCAAGGGCGAGGTTCCTCGCGGCCGTAAGAAGCCAGAGCTCGTCACCCATGCTCTTGACAAGCTCTTTTTCGGGACAGCAGGTAAAACCGTCGAGGTCGGTTATCCCGACCTCCATCCTCTCGGCGACGAGCCTGACAGCCTTCTCCTGGAAGGCAAACCGGGCCGGAATCGTACAACCCCAGAAAAAAACGTAACTCTTCATCATTCCCTCCGAAAACAACTACCCCCTAAGGGTGAATTTTTATGCTAATTAAACCACTATGTATTGTCAAGGTTTTTTTACCTGCCAAGGAGTTTTTTTAGGGGGATGGGTACTCTTCGGAATTATACCTGTTTTAATCAGATAAATCCAGCATTAACAAACAGACGCTAACTTATTGATTATTTTTTATCCAAATGGTATATTGTTGGACAAATCATATTATTTTATAAGCGTTTACCAAGGGCGGCCTAATTGAAAAAAGTCGGTTTCGCAGTATTCCTTTTAATACTCCTCAATGCGGGCAACGCCTTTGCCATACAGGAGCATCAGGGCGCGGAAGGTTTCTATGTCCACCAGATAGGGCACGTGTTTTTCATTGCCGCGATGGTCTATATATACATAGTCCTCAAAAAACCGTCGGCGTCGATGCTTGAGGGATGGAAGTATATCCGTTTTGCCGCGGTATTTTTCATACTCTGGAACACGGACGCATTGGTAAGCCACCTGCTGGAAGGCCTGTCAAAAGAGGTTCAGGACTCGATAAGCCCAACGGCAGTAACGCTTGGCTCCCTTAAGGCCACTATATATTATCTGAGCCGGCTGGTAGAATATTTCCTGCTGGTACCGGCATTCGTCATGATGGCCATCGGCACATACAAGATAAGGAAGCAGCTCGAAAAGGGGGGCTCGGCTTGATGACCGCCAGCCTCATGCCCATATGGGTAATAGACTTCATTTCGGGTATATTGCTCCTCGCCCTGGCCATTTTCCTGTTGTTCCAGGTAAAAAAGATACGTTCGCTGCGGCCTGGCGTCCCGATATGGATGTACCTGCAATGGCAGGTGATCGCGCTTTGCATCTTCGCCTTCTCGCACGCAACGGGACATATCATACTAAGGATCCTGACATTTACCGGAAACAAGGAGATGTCCAAAGCGATATCGCCGTTGACCGGGGGGGTCAACAGCCTCACCTTCGTCATCGTCGGCATACTGTTCTTCCTCTATAAAGACATCGCGAGCGCGAGCGAGAGATACGGCACCCTGGCCGAGGCCAAGAAGGAGATCGAAACATCGCTGAATGATGCTCCAGGAGTCCTCCGAACAGATGGAAAAGGACGCCCGGGAGATACTCTCCAAGAACAGGGAACTCTCGGTCTTGAACAGGATAGCGATGTCCATCAGCAAATCCCTTGAGATGGACAAGGTTTTGTCTGCGGTCATAAAGCAGGTAAAGGATTTCCTCGATGTGCATTATCTGGGCATATACCTGATAGAAAAAGATTTGCTGGTACTGAAGCTGAGCGAGGGGCTGTCGGACACTTTTTTGAAGAAGGCCAGCACAAGGAGCCTGGATGAGCCCTGGCTCAAAAGGGAGGTCCTGGTTGGAAAACCTTTCTTCGCAAGGGAACGCCTGGAAGAACACAGCAGGGAAGATCGCACCCGGACATAAAGGCCGAGGGCGTCCAGACCTGGACGGCAATACCCATCATGGCAAAGGGCAACGTGATCGGCGTCCTCACGGCCGGGTCAGCGATGTACGACGGGATAGACCCCGGCAAGCTCGACACCCTGAACACCATCGGCAGCTACATAGGTGTCGTAATAGAGAACTCCCTGCTCTACCAGGAACTCAAGCAGAAGGTGGACGACCTGGAGCGGTTCCGCAAGTTCGCCGTTGGGCGGGAGATGCGGATAATCGAGCTTAAAGAAAAACTGAAGGAGGGCCAATGAGGCCGATCAAGGCACTGCTGCTGTCAACCGTATTTTTTCTACTATCCATCTCGCTGATATCCTGCGCCGGCCAGAAGGATGCCAAGAAGGACGACAAGTCCGCCGCTCCTGCCGCCTCCGCGTCCACCACCGCCCAGAAATCCGCAGATACCAAGAAGGCTGCCGACTCAAAGAAAGAAACCGACTCGAAGAAGGTTGAAAAAGCCGGGGCAAAGAAGACGGACAAGACCGCCACCACGAAGGGGAAGGACGCAAAGGGCAAGACGGCTAAACTTTCCGACAAGGAAAAGGCGGACAAGGAAAAGAAGGAAAAAGAAAAGAAAGAGGCGAAGAAAAAGAAGGACGATGACGACGACGATGACGACCTGGACGACGATGCATATTACCGGAGGCACCACCACTACCGCCACCACCCGCGACCACGCGATTTCTGGTGGTATGGCCCGCCATAGGAGGCCCTGTGAACAAGAAGACTCTCCTTTGCAACAATGATGTCGAGACCGCGATTCTAGCCGTGCCGCAAGGCCACCAGCACCTGCGGCTCGCCCTCACCGACCGCGCCGGAGAAACGATCATCCTGCAGGAGGCGACCGTTGCGGCCATAGTACGCGCCTACACGACGATCAAGACACATCCCGTCAAGAGCGCAGTAAAGCTAGTGTCGGTAAGACCCGCCGGGTTGAAGAAGGGCTACGCCGAGGACCAGCTTGTCGAGGTGGTGGAAGACGAGAAGAAGGATTATCGCGGAGTTGAGCGAACTGCTGGATGCTGCGAGCAAGGAATGCTAGGAGAATAAAGCAGGGCCGACACCCGCTCAGGCGAGGATGTTAATCTTCCGGCTCTCCGCCTAAGGTGAGGTCGGCCCCTAATTAGAAGCAATTCTTTCATAAAATCCAGTCAACTCACTATGCCAGAGTACGGGGTTGTCCAGATAGGCCGGGTGGCGCGCGCCGTCGATTATCAGAAGCCTTGAGCCTTTAATCTCGCTATGCAATAGTTCCGCGTTAGACAGCGGCGCGATGTGGTCGTTGCTGCCCCAGACGATAAGCGTCGGGACCTTTATCGTGGAGAGCCTGTCGCGGTTCTCCTCCACGCTGACGCAGCCGATGAGCACCAGCCCGCCGACAAGGCCCGGGTGGTCGAGCGCGAAGTTCAGGCTTATCCTGCCGCCCATCGAAGGCCCGACCAGCACCGGTTTCCGAAGGCCCTCCACCTCAAGGAACTTCTCAAGCACCGCGTCCGGCCCCATCCCGCATTTCTTGGTGAGCCCGAAGCCCGGCATGTCTATCGCCGTGACGTCGTAGCCCGCGTCGCCCAATACGTTCAAGTGTCCCCAGGTCGCGCCATGTCTGCGCCTGAAAGCTCATCCCGTGCAGAAGCAGGATGTCCCTGCCCTTTGAGCTGCCGGATTTCAGGCAGTTGATGGAGCAGTTACCCGCGTGTTACTGTCTTCTGATTATGTCAGACATGATTTAATATATCAAAAAAGACGGGAAGGTAGAGGCTATCTATACACCGGCAGGTATACCGTAAATGTAGTCCCACGGCCTGGCTCGCTGTCCACCTTTATCGTCCCGCCGTGCTCCTCGATTACCTTCAGCGACAGCGCGAGCCCGAGGCCCAGCCCGCCGCCCTTGGTGGAGTAAAACGGGTTGAATATCTCCTTCATCGCATCCGGGTAATGCCCGCCCCGGTATCGGAGACCTTCACGGCGATCATCGTCTTCCTGCCTTTTTCGGTCTTTATGGTGGAATAGAGGAAGTCGGACGGTATGCCGGTGCCTAGCGTGAGGACGCCGCCCGCGGGCATGGCCTCCACCGCGTTTTTTATAAGGTTTATGAAGACGCCGGACAGGCCCGCCTCGTCGCCTTCGACCTCCGGCATGCTGGGGTCGTACTCCCTCTTAACCTTCAGCTTTGACTTCTTTATGTCCGGGGCGAGAAGGGTAAGCGCCTCGTCGAGGACGCTGTGGAGGTTTACCGGTGCGAGCCTTTGCGCAAGCGGCTTGCCGAGGCCTTTAAGCGAATCGAGTATCCCGGTGAGGCGGTCCACCTGCTTGATGATGACGCCAATATACTCGGAGAGGGACTCCTCGTTCGGGAGGCCCTTTATTTCGTCACGCAGAAGCTGGGAGGCGCCTTTTATGCCGCCGAGCGGGTTTCGTATCTCATGTGCGACGGAGGCCGCCATCGTGCCCAGGTATGCAAGGCGCTCGGACTTCTTAATGGCGTCCTCAAGCTCCCGGATCTTCGAGGCCTCACGCAGCACGAGCACGACGCCTGCGGTCTGGCCCTCGGAATCCTCCATGGGCGAGGCCGAAGCCTCCACCGGCACGACGGTGCCGTCCGGGCGATACAGCTCGGCGGTAAAGCCGGTATGCTGCCTGCCGGACTCAAGCGTCCTTGAGACCAGGTCCGCAATCGGGGCATTGATATGCCCTATAGTCTCGTCTGCCTCCTTGCCGGGCTCGTCGGCCTGGACAAGCGCCATCTCCTCTGCGGCCCGGTTCGCGAACACCAGCCTCATGTCGTCGTCGAAGACCAGTATGCCCTCTGTCACGCTGTAGAGGACGTCCTGGAGGAACTCGGCGCTCCCGGGCGTTGGACGATGGCAGCAACCTGTGGTTTTTTCTTTGTCATAATTAAAGTAAAAGGCCGGAGAGACGGTCAAAGGCCTCCACCGTGATGATATGCTCGGAAGGCGGAAGTTCCTGGTGCTCCAGCGCCCAGGTCATGGAAAAAGGTATGTAGACGGACTTGACGCCGTTTTGAAGCGCGGGCATGATGTCGGAACGCGGCGAGTCGCCTATCATCCAGGTCTCGTGCGGCGCCATGTCGAACTCGTCAAGCACGCCCCTCAAGGTCTCCTTGTCCTTCTCCTCCACCACCTTCGTATGCTGGAAATATCCGCGTACCGGGGATTTTTCTATCTTGCCCATCTGCTCGTCGCGGTTCCCCTTGGTGAGCATCAGCATGCGGTATCGGGTGGAGAGCTTCCGGAGCGTGTCCTCCACGCCGGGGAACAGGCATACCGGGTGGTTGAAAACCTCGTCGCCTATCGCCCTGATGGATTCAAGGACGGACGCGTCCGGTTCCGGCTCCAGGAGGCGGTAGACGTCGGCCATGGACATGGCCTGGCTGCGGGCCCCGTAACCGTACCTGGGCACATTTTCCATCTCAAGCCGCAAAAGCAGGCTGTCCGCCTTCGCGGTATCGTGCCCTTGCGACTCCATCAGCCGGACGAATTTTTTGTGTGCCTCAAGGAAAAAACGGTTGTTTTCCCAGAGGGTGTCGTCGCAGTCGATTATAAGGTTCAGAGGCCTTTCCATGGCTGAAATCATACCAGAGTAACGCTGTAAATTCAAGTTTAATAAGAGGATAACCCCTCATGAGCGGGATTCTCAATGTAGTGCTATAATTATCAACAGTAGATTACAATAGGAGGTGTTATTATGAAACAGGATGCAGTATGCGGCATGGACGTCGGTGAGGATACGAAGTTCACCACGCTGCACGGGGGCAGGAAGATGTTCTTCTGCAGTCACGACTGTCAATCGAAGTTCATCAAGAACCCGGACCAGTTCATGAAAGCCGGAAAAACGGAAACGGCAAGGGAATCCACCGAAAAAAGAGGCGGGAAAGCCGCCTGACAAGCATCTACATGCCTATCTTGGACGCCGCAATCAAGCGGCGTTTTTTATGCCCGGAACTCAATGTTTGCCGGTCTTTTTTGCTATGAACTCGCCGATCTGCTCCGGGGTCCCTTCCGCAAACTCCGTGAACCTGACGCCGTACCGCTTCAGCGAGCCTTCGCTGGGGACCGAGCGCATCAGCTGCGATTTTGCGACCACCCTGTGGTAGCCGCCGTTACCGGGCAAAAAGAACGACGTTTCTATCATGTCTCCCGAAGCTAAGTCGTGGTCGCATTCAAACAGCAGGCCAGTAACGCTGACGTCCACGGTATTGGCAATAAAGAAGTCGCTACCGACCTTGCCCTCCACCTTTACCTTGACCAGTATCCTTATGGCCTGTCTGGCCGGGATCCCAAGGAGTGTGGCCATTTTCTCCGCAAGTTCGTCCCTGTTTATGGGCTTTTTAATGCACGCGTTCGCCCCGGCCGCTTTGCAGCGTTCAGTCTCCGCTTCGCCGCTATACAGCGTAGCCAGGATGATCGATACCTTTTTCAGCTCATCGTCGGCCCTTATGGCACGGCAGACTTCGTCTCCCGGCATGCCCGGCATGTCCAGGTCCATTATTATTATGTCGGCCTTCTCTTTTTTGTGTACCTGGAGGGCCTCCTCCCCGCTTGTCGCGGAGAACACCAGGAATGTGTCCCGGTTAAGAAGGCTCTTTTCCCTTTCCAGAATGGACTTTACGTTATCAACAACCAGGACCTTTTTCACCTTTGATCACCCCCGTCATAGTACTCACGGCTTCCTCTACCTTGATCTTCGTCACTGTCCCGCTTGAGCGTTCCTTGAACTCCACAAGGCCTTCCTTCAGGTTCTTCTCGCCTATCACCACTATGTACGGGATACCGATAAGGTCGGCATCCTTGAACTTGAAGCCGGCGCGAAGGTCGCGGTCGTCCATCAGGACGTCGATGCCCTCAGCCATCAGGCCGTCGTAGATAAGGTTTGCAGCCTCCATCGTCCCCGGCTCTGACACGTTGAGTGGCAGGACCATTGCCGCGAACGGAGCAAGCGGCAGCGGCCACTTGATACCGTTGGCGTCGTTGTTCTGCTCGATCGCGGCGGCGGCGGTGCGGCTGACACCTATGCCATAGCAGCCCATTATCATGGGCTTCTCGGAACCGTCCTCGTCCAGGAAGGTGCAAGACAGGGCCTCGGAATACTTCGTGCCGAGCATGAAGATATGGCCGACCTCGATGCCCTTGTCTATAGCTATCTTGCCCTCGGAGCAGTGCGGGCAGTCGTCCCCGGCAACGACATTGCGAAGGTCCTCGAACCGGTCAATCGTAAAGTCGCGGGGGGCGTTCACGTTCTTTATGTGCGTGTCCTTCTTGTTGCCGCCAACCACGAAGTTGGACATATCGGCTACGGCGTTATCGGCGAGGATTGTAACTCCTGAGAGGCCAACCGGCCCGGCGAAGCCGGAGGGGGCGTTCGTGACGCGCTCGACGGTTTCCTTGTCCGCAAGCGCAACCTCTGATGCATTAAGGGCGTTCTTCAGCTTTATCTCGTTTATCTCGTGGTCACCGCGCACCAGCACCGCCACGACCTTGTCGTCCGCCTGGTATATCAGCGTCTTCAGAACCCTGATGGGTCTGGTCTTCAGGAAGCGGGAGACCTCCTCAACTGTCTTCTTCTCAGGCGTCAGCACTTCCTCCATGTCGGCAGGCGGGAATGCCTCGGCAGGCGCGGCCTTGCGGCTGGCGGGGGCCTTTTCGACGTTCGCCCCGTAGTCGCAGTGCGTGCATGACGCGATGAAGTCCTCGCCCGTCTCTGCAAGAACCATGAACTCGTGCGAGAAGCTTCCGCCGATGTTGCCGGTGTCCGCCTCGACCGCGCGGAAGTTCAGGCCGCAGCGGGTGAAGATCCTCTTGTATGTCTCGTACATGTTCCAGTACTCGGCCTCGGCCGATGCCTGGTCCTTGTGGAAGCTGTACGCGTCCTTCATGATGAACTCGCGACCGCGCATCAGCCCGAAACGCGGGCGGATCTCGTCTCTGAACTTGGTCTGTATCTGGTAGAGGTTCATTGGGAGCTGGCGGTATGACTTGACCTCACGGCGTACCAGGTCGGTTATGACCTCTTCGTGCGTCGGGCCGATGGTGAAGTCGCGGCCGTGGCGGTCCTTGAACCGCAGCAGTTCCTTGCCGTAGTAGTCCCAGCGACCGGACTCTATCCAAAGTTCGGCGGGCTGCACGGCGGGCATAAGAAGTTCCTGCGCGCCCGCGCGGTCCATCTCCTGCCGTACGATCTCCGTGACCTTCTTTATGACCCTGTAGCCAAGCGGCAGGTAGGTGTAAATCCCGGCGGCGAGCTTTCTTATCATGCCCGCGCGCATCATCAGCTTGTGGGAAATCACCTCCGCCTCGGAGGGGTCTTCCTTCATCGTGGGTATCAAAAGCCTCGAATAAAGCATATCAGTAAAGTCTCCTGAAAATCGTTATAATCACACTAATGGAGAAGTATAGATATAAAATCATTTTAATGCAACAGCGTTTTTTCACGCATAAAATTTATGTTTTGGGTGGATACGGGGCAGTCACTAAAATATAGAATTGGCGATATTTGTATTGACTTTTGAGGAAAATATGTTTAATTTTGTAAATATTAAATATGTTTAATAAATTGAGTGCAACGCATGGGCATTAACATTTTACTAAGCTACTCATTTTAAGCAGAAAGGGGGAGATGCCTCAAAGAGGCCTCAAGGCGCATAATTTGTAAGTTGAGGGAATCATAGTTTATTTATTTTTCGTTAACGGAGGAGGATTTCATGAAGAAGATAATTGCGGTCGCATTTATGGTGTTTATTATGCTCCCGCTGGTTGCGAATGCGGACAATTTTGCCGGGACAGTCAAAACTGTAACGCTGAAAGCTTCGGTTATAAATGACGTTACTGGCAAGCTTGTGAGCAAGAGCCTGCTTATCCAGGCTGACCCGAGCGAGGTTAACAATTGCACCATAGCCATCACGGATAACGGCGGTGGCTATGGCACAGTTACGGGCGATATAGTAATAGCCGCAAATAACCTCCATATCCATTTTGGAGGCGACATCATTATGTCTGGCACAAAGCTCATAGGACACATACCCGCAAGCGGCTCTTTCGACGTAGTCGATTCGAACAGCGTCACGGAAACCACCACCTTCGACGCGGCCTGTTACTTTAGCGGGGTCGCAAACAGCACCAATACAGCCGGATCCGTTTTAATAAAGCTAACGCCCTTCAACGAGGTCAACAGCTTTGCGAGTAACCCGATGCCTCTAACAATTACGATACCTGCGATAAGAGGCGTCATCACACCATAATCCTGGGTGTAATGCTACGACAATAGAAAAGCCGCCTTCGGGCGGCTTTTCTATTTCATCATTTAAAATTATTGCTACTCCCCTGCCGCCTCTTCCACCTCGGCGACGAGCGCGTCGGCAAGCTCTGACTCCTTGAGGCGCTTCTTTATCTCGCCGTGGCAAAACAGAAGCCCCCTACCCTTGCCGCCCGCGATGCCGACGTCGGCATGTTTGGCCTCGCCGGGGCCGTTCACGATGCAGCCCATGACGGCGACATCGAGCGGCTTTGTTATATGCTCCAGCCGCTTCTCCACCTCGTTTGCGAGGCCTATGACGTCTATCTGGGTGCGCCCGCAGGTCGGGCAGGATATGATGTTCACGCCGCGCTGGCGAAGCTTGAGCGCCTTAAGCATCTCCCAGGCCGCGCGTACCTCCTCGACGGGATCAGCTGTGAGAGATACCCGCATCGTGTCGCCTATGCCTTCATAGAGAAGTATCCCAAGGCCCACGGATGATTTAATCGTCCCGGAGAACAGAGTCCCGGCCTCAGTCACGCCGATGTGGAGCGGGTACTTGCAACTCTTGGACATCAGACGGTATGCATCTATCGTGGTGGGCACGTCCGATGCCTTGATGGACACCTTGATGTCGGTGAAGTCGAGGTCTTCGAGTATCTTTATATGACCAAGGGCCGACTCGACCATCGCCTCCGGCGTGGGCCTGCCGTATTTTTCAAGGAGGTGCTTCTCCAAGTGAGCCGGAGTTCACGCCGATCCTGATCGGGATGTGCCTCGCCTTTGCGGCCTTGACCAGCTCTGCGACTTTCTTCTTGTCGCCGATGTTGCCGGGGTTTATACGGAGGCCGTCTATGCCCTTGTCGATCGCCGTAAGGGCCAGCCTGTGGTCGAAGTGGATGTCGGCGATAATGGGTATGCTGATGCCCTTCTTTATCTTGTCCAGCGCCGCGGCGGCTTCTTTATTCAGTACGGCCACGCGGACGACCTCGCAGCCTGCCTTGGCAAGCCTGTTTATCTGGCCGACAGTCGCCTTGACGTCGCGAGTGTCGGTGTTGGTCATGGACTGCACCACAACCGGCGCGCCTCCGCCAATCTTGACGCCGCCGAGTGTTATCTGTTTTGTGCGTTTACGTGTAATTTTCATTTCCACATCACCGAGAAGCCGAGGAGCCTCATAATGTCGTTGTAGAACACGAACACCATCAGGGCGATAAGCAGGAACAGCCCGACCTGCTGGGCCATCTCGCGCTTTTTCATGTCTAGCGGCTTGCCCATCACGGCCTCGATGCCGAAGAAGAACAGGTGCCCGCCGTCAAGGATGGGGATGGGAAAAAGGTTCATTATCCCCAGGTTCACGCTGAGCAGGGCCATGAATATGACGAAGTCTGCAAACCCCTGCTTTGCCTGACGGCCGGAGAGCTGCACTATGGCTATCGGCCCGCCCATCTGGCTTGAGTCCTCCTTGCCGGAAACGAGTTTTGCCAGGAAACCGACCGTCATGCTGGTCATCTGGTAAGTTTTGTTAACGCTCATGCCGAGCGACTCGACAGGGCCATAGGCGACGTCCTTTGAATCTGCCCCCATCTGCACTCCGATCTTCCCGGCTTTGTCCTTCGGGTCAAAGACCGGCACGACCTTGAACTCAAGGGGCCTGCCCTCCCTTTCTATGGTAAAGCCCAAGGTCTTTCCGGGGTTCGCCTTGACCATGTCGGACATCTCGCCCCACGACCCGACCCGTTGTCCGTTCACGGCAATAATATGGTCCTTGGTCTTTATACCGGCCTTGTCCGCAGGGGAGTGTTCCATGACGGCCGCTACTATTACCGAGCCGACAAGCCCCATATACCCTTTTCCGTTGCGGTTCTCTGGGGCCGCCTCTATCCGGGTGAGCGCACGGCCCCTGCGCACCACGAAATCGATCTTTTTGCCGGGGTGGCCTTCAACATAATCTGAGACCATCTCCCATATATCCATGTCCTTGCCGTCCACCTTATCTATGATGTCACCCGGCATGAATCCGGCAACCTGCGCCGGGCTGCCCGGTGTGACGTCAATGACTTTGGATATAGCTGTCGGAAAACCTGTAACGAACAACAGGTAGCACAGGATGATGGAAAGAAGGATGTTGAAAAGCGGGCCGGCTACCACTATTGCGGCGCGCTTGTATATCGGCTGCGCGGAAAAAGAGCGTTTCATGTCCTCCGGGGAAAGCTCCTCTTCCTCCGGGTCCTCACCGACCATCTTGACGTAACCGCCCAGCGGGAAGGCGGATATCATGTATTCCGTCTCGCCTGACTTCCAGCCGACAATCTTCCTGCCGAACCCCAGAGAGAACTTGAGGACTCCGACGCCGCTTAGTTTGGCGACGATGAAATGCCCGAACTCGTGGAAAAATATGAGGAGCCCAAGCACGACCACCGCCGCGCCGATACTGGTGAGCGGGCCCACGATAACGTTAAATAGGTTGGACAAGGTTATGCTCCTGAAATGATAATGAAAGACTACTACCAGTATATTAGCACGTTTTGCCGATAATCTTGCGGGCGGAACCCCTTGCCCAGAGGTCGGCCTTCAGCACATCCTCGACGGTCCCGGGCTCCGTGGGGGTATGCGCGTCCATCGTACCCTTTATTATAACCGGAATATCCATGTAACCTATCCTCTCTTCGAGGAAGGCCTGTACCGCAACCTCGTTGGCGGCGTTCAGGACGGCCGACATGGTGCCGCCTGCCTGCAGTGCGTCGAAGGCAAACCCGAGGCACGGAAAGCGTCCCATATCCGGCTCGCTAAACGTAAGCCTGCCGAGCTTGGCGAGGTCCAGACCCGGTATGTCCTTTTTAAGCCTGCCCGGATATCCGAGCGCATATGAGATCGGCCCGCGCATGTCCGGCACTCCGAGCTGCGCTATGACCGAGCCGTCGAGGAACTCGACCATGGAATGTATTATGCTCTGCGGGTGGACAATCACCGAGATACGGTCGAGCTCGACGTCGAACAGCCACTTGGCCTCGATTACCTCAAGCCCCTTGTTCATGAGGGTGGAGGAGTCTATCGTGATCTTCCTGCCCATCTCCCAGTTTGGGTGTTTGAGGGCGTCCGCAAGCTTCACCTTCTTGAGCTGCTCAAGCGTGTGCCCCTGGAACGGCCCACCGGATGCGGTAAGGGTTATCCTCGTGAGGTCCCTTTTCCTGTGCCCCTTGAGCGACTGGAAAATCGCGGAATGCTCGCTGTCCACCGGCAGGAGTTTCACCCCTTTCCGTTTGACCGCGTCCATGACGAGGCTGCCCGCGCAGACCAGCGTCTCCTTGTTGGCAAGGGCGATGTCCTTCCCGGCTTCGATTGCGGCCATGGTGGGGACAAGCCCGGCAGCACCGACTATGGCGGATATCACGACGTCCACCTTCGGCACCGTGGCTGCGGCTATCATGCCCTCCACGCCGTACAGCACCTCCACGGGGCTTTTGCCGAGCCTTTTCTTCAGGATATCGGCAGATTTCTTGTCCCTGACCGAGACCATTTTGGGGCCAAAGGAGTGTATCTGCTTTTCAAGGAGTTCGATGTTCCCGCCGCACGCGAGGGACAACACCTTGAATCGGCCGGGGAAACGGCGCACCACGTCGAGGGTGTTCACCCCTATCGAGCCGGTGCTTCCAAGTATAGCCAGGTTCTTCATAATCAACCGCCGGCCTTCCATGTTGCGATAATAGTGTAATAATATAAAGCCGGGGCGTTCAGTAGTACGCTGTCGATCCTGTCAAGTACTCCGCCGTGGCCGGGGAAAATCCCCCCTGAATCCTTTATGCGCGCGCTTCTCTTTATCATAGATTCGGCAAGGTCGCCGATCTGCCCGACAGTACCGAGTATCAACCCCAGGGCCACCGCGTCATGCAGGTTCAGCTCGTGGTAGAACCAGTACTTGCATATGACCGCGAAGAGCACGCTGAAAAAGAGCCCGCCCAGCGCGCCCTCGACTGACTTTTTCGGGCTTATCTTGCTGTACAGCCTGTGCTTGCCGAAAGCGGAACCGACGAAATACGCGCCGGAATCGGTTGCCCAGGTGACCACGAACAGGAAGAATATGAGGTCCCGCCCGTCTATGCCTCCGTTGCCCCAACTTCTGAGCAGCACGACATAGGCCATTAGCCAGGCTACATAAACGACACCGGTAAAGGTGAGGGCCGTGTCGACCATCGCCCCGTTGCTGTCCCTCTCCGAGAAGAGCCGGAACAAAAGAGACACTACGAATGCAAAGGCTACCATAACGTCCGGCGAGAAGATATTAGATATCTCGCGCTCCGAGGTGGCGCCGATATAAAAACCAGATACCACCAGCAGCCCGACGAAAATGCCGACCGCGGTCTGTGGGTAGTAGCCGCTGTTCTTGAACATCCGGTAAAACTCGAACTGGCCGACGGAAACGAACAGCATAATAAGGAACAAGAAATATATAGGCGGCAGATACTGAACGATCATGTATACGATCGGGATGCCGATTGCGGCCGTCATTAACCTTTTATACGGCATTTCCCCTCCCGAGCTGCTCACCGGTCATGCCGAAACGCCTCTGTCTGCCCTGGTAGTCCAATATCGCCTCGTATAAGTCGCGCGCCCTGAAATCAGGCCAGAGCGCATCAGTGAAATAAAGCTCGGCATATGCCATCTGCCAGAGCAGGAAGTTCGACACCCTGACCTCGCCCGACGTCCTTATCAGGAGGTCGAGTTCCGGCAGGCCGGCGGTGTCCATGAAGCCTGAGAAAGTAGACTCGTCAAGCGATTCTGGAGATACCCTTCCTTCTGCCGCCGCCGCCGCATACCTCTTGGCGGCCTCCATCATCTCCCACCTTCCGCCGTAGCTGAGCGCAAGGTTCAAGACCATGCCGGTATTACCGGCGGTCTCTGCTTTAGCCTTGTCCACCCACGACCTGGCCTCCTTGGGCAGGTCTTCCATACGGCCTATCGTCTTAAACCTTATGCCCTTTTCCATCATCATCCTTATCTCTTTCTGGAGATAAAGGGCGAGCAGCGACATCAGGGCTTCCACCTCTTTAGGCGGCCTGCGCCAGTTCTCCAGAGAAAAGGCATAGAGCGTGAGGGCCTTCACACCCAGGTTCGAGGATACCGTGATGATATCCTTGACTACCTCCATGCCCTTCTTGTGGCCTAGTATCCTGGGGAGCCCCTTGCGCGCGGCCCACCGGCCGTTACCGTCCATGATTATGGCGATATGCGCGGGGACCCTGGCCTGGTCTATCATGGCCAGCAGCTCTTTTTCAGACAGGCCGGATGTGTCTTTTGTTGTGAGGGTCTTTTCCAAAATCACCTTTGCGGAACCTTGTAGATCAAAAGGCTGGCAGTGTCAGCCACCATGTTGCCAAGCGAGGCCGCGCTGCCCAGAGGCACCGATTTGCTGGACTTCACGTATTTGAAAGTGGGGTCGGTTATTATGGCGATCTCTTCACGGCCCTTGTTCGACACGTCGCCGATCTGGATATCGGCAAGATACCCCTCGATATTCTTGATGCTCCACCGTGTCTCCATGGCAGAGCCGTTCCACGCCAAAGAGTATATCTCGGCACCGCTGTATAACTTGACCCGCCTCAGCACATTCGTTGTCGGGATGTTTTTGGTCAGCACAATCTCGGTGGTGCCCTCCGGCCCGGTCCTGACTATCAGCTTTCCCTTTACCTTGCCCCTGTTGTCGACGTTGGCGAGGGCCAGGCTGTTCTGGTCCACCTCGAAGAAGCTGTCGTAACCACCGAAGCGCTCAGGGCTTTTCCAAAGCCTTTTGCCCTTCGAGTTGAGCACCTGCAGGTAGTCCGCGTCGTCTATCCACACTATCTCAAGGCCTGCAAGCGGGCCCTTCCCGGGCGCGGCGCCCTTTTTATCGGGCATAAGGTCGACAAGGACGAAACCGTACGGGTCCTTTATCTTGTCAGGCAGCGGGAACCTTCCGGCCTTGACAAGCGAGCCGTCCTTCCATTTATACTCGTCTATGACACCTGGGTACGGGGCGTCCTTGCCTACCCATGTCGTCAAAAGCGTCTTCCCGGAGCCCGGCACGTCAAGTACCCTGAAAAGAAGCGGCACGTCCTGTGCAATCTTTTTGTAATGGCTGCCGTCGTACTCTATCACGTAAGACGAGGCGGCGGCCCCGTTGAAGTTGGTGACGTAGACCTCGTCCCTGCCGTTATTGTTGAGGTCGGCGCATTCGACGTCCAGATGCTCGTTGCCCGTGACCGGCGTCTCTCGCCAGAGTTCCTTGAGCACACCGCCCTCAAGCCTGTATATTATGATCGCATGGCCGTCTGATATGGCGAACTCGGTCTTGCCTTCGCCCGCAATGTTGCCGGCAGCAAAATGTTTCGCCCTGTATGGGAGGTTCTCCAGGTGGTAGAAGTCGCGGTGTTCTCCGCGAACGAGGTTGTAATCCATGATTTTTTCGGAGTAGATGTCGCTGGTCGAGTCGAGCACGCCTTCCTGCTTTTCGGTGGTCCCCCCGTCCGCACCATATAGAGTCAGGGATGCTGCTATCCTGTTGATCTTTTTGGTGGGAGCGGTGGAAAGGGCGAGCAGGCCGTCTGAGCCGTTATCAAGCGCAAACTTGCGGGCGGATTCAGGGGCAAGCGGGGTCTCCTTCGGAAGCTCGACCGGGCCAATCACGTCGAAACGCCCTGAAGACCTCATGATGTTCAACAGCCGGTCAAGCACCAGTTCGTTGGGTTCCTTACCGTGCACGCCAATTAGCAGCTTCGTCTTCTTGTCCGATGTGCGCGCGGTGTCTCCTGGGATTATGCGGGTGACAAGGAGCTCTTTGATCTCGCCGGTGGACTCCTTGTCGCCTACCGTGGACAGCACCATGCTGCCAAGCGGAGTCTCCCTGTTGCCGATGATCGCCTTTGTGACCGGGTGCTTGATAAGCTTGCCAGGCCTGAAGAGGTAGAGCACCATCCCGGGTTTCAGCCCGTCGGCTGCGCCGATGCCCACCGTTACCGTTTTCTCATCGGCGGCAGTCACCTTGCCTTCGGCTTTGGGGTAATGTTTTATCACCTCTCCAGCCATCCTCTCGATGGTGTCTACCGGTTCTTTCACGTCGGCGGAGAAGGCGATTGCGGGGCAGAGAAGGATAAAGGCTAAAAACAGGAAAACATATTGCTTGGCCATCTTTTTCTCAGGACCTCCTGTCCAGTGCAAACTTGATACTGACATTCCATTTACCGCCCGGCTTGAGGGATATCCTCCAGAGCGGCATTATAGACGAACCCTGGTAAACCCTCTCGAAACCAGCCTCCGACTGGGAGACGGTATCCACCGGGAACCTCCAGAGCACCGCCACTTCACTGAAATCGAGCGTGAGCGAATAACCAAGCCACTCGTCGACCATCTTCACGACGGACACGTTGTTGAGCTCGCCCGCGCTCGCAAAGTTCCGCGATTTCAACACATGCCCTTTTATATCAAAATAGCGGTCGGGCGAGTCGCCCGCGAGAAGCGACAGGTTGAACTCCGTGCCGAAAGAGGTATTGAGCTCGTCCGGTCCTTCATTGGTGAGCGTATAGGCGGCCTCGAAGCCGGCCTCGCCAGCCAATACCGTTACCACCTTTTCCACCTTCACGGGCTGGCCCGCCACAGAGCCGACCCTTGTGAGCGCTAGCTTTACGTTGTCATCCTTCTTGCGGGTCTTGAGGGCATATTCGCCAAGGACGAAGTCGCCTGCCTCATGGTAGGCGGCGTGCCTGAAACTCTCGAAGTCGGCATCCCCGTCGAGGAAGTGGTCGATGAGCGATGACCTCCTGTACCAGTCGTACTGGAGGTGCTCCGACAACCCCTCTTCCTTTGCCGCCACCCTCTCATGAATCGTAGTGGCGCCCTTATCATCCACGGCCCCGACGGCCTCGGCGATCTTCTTGTGGTAGGCCTCTTCACGCCTTGAGAGGGTGTCCATGAAATTCATGGAAACCGGGCGGTAATCGAACTCGTATATCGTGCCGCCTTCGGCCGGGTCCATAAGCACTGCGCAAAGCCTGTTGGACACCATGACCTCGCGGGACAGGTCGCCGTCCAGGTCGCCCTCCTCAACAAGCAGATATTTGTCTTTGCCTTCCGCATCCGCGATTATCGCATCCGCCGCCTCGTCCGCCAGAATCAGGTGGCGGTAAAGGGCGTCTCTCAGGTGCGGGAGGTAGAGGCCGCCGAATACACCGTGCCAGTAGGCGTCGTTGCACTGCCCGGCCCAGAGGTTATCCAGCATGTCATCTACCAGCTTCTTTTTCTTGCCGGTCTTGCCGCCCGCAAGCTCTATCGCCTTCCGCACCTTGGCGCTGACCATCAGCATCCTCTTGTGCATGGCGTTCGATTCGGGATATTTGGAGAGGAAGTTCCTGAAGAACCCGCCCTTTATGAAGAGCCTCTTCGTTGCGGCCTGAGGGTCGGACTTCAGCCCTTCGAGGAAGTCCTCATACTGGAGCATCGCCTTCGGCGGCAGCGACCACTCGCCCATCTCGGCGTAGGAACATGTGGGGAGGTATGCGCGCCCACGCGGCTTCTCTTCCTTTATATACTCGGCGAAGGTGGTGGTGGACACCCAGTCCATTTCCTTCTCGATCGCCTTTATGAACCGCTTCAGCCAGCCGTCCTCGTATACCCATTTGAACGTGCCCGGCCATGTGCCGAATTTCTCGCCGTCGTCCGCCATGACCGCGAGGGTATGCTCGCCCGCGTCCGGCATGGATTTGAGGTACTCTATGGTTGCCTCCGGCTCCTGGAACGGTATGGTGTACCTGAGCTTCTCGCTCCCGGGGAAGACCTTGAGGATGCTGCCGTGCTCCTCGGTGAGGAAGTAGCCGGTCAGGTCGTTTTCCCTGAAGCCGGACATCTTGAAGTGGTAGTCATCCACGACGACGTAATCGATGCCTGCGGCGGAGATGTCGTGCGCCAGGTGCGGCTCCCATACGCGCTCGGCAAGCCACATCCCGGACGGCTCGCACCCGAACTGTTCCTTGACATAGCCTGATAGCTTCCGTATCTGGCCCTGCTTGTCCTCATCAGGCAGTAGTGCAAGGATCGGCTCATAGTACCCGCCGCCCATGACCTCCACCTGCCCGGCCTCAACCATCTCCCGGACCATCTTGATGAATTCCGGGTGCTCCTTCACCAGCCACTCGAGCAGCGGGCCGGTGTAATGGAGGCATGCCTTAAACCACGGGTGCTCCTTCAGCACCTCCACGATCGGGAGGTACGCCTTCTGGTAGGCCTCTTCCGAGATATGCTCGAAATTGCCGACCGGCTGGTGGTTGTGAAGCGCAAGTATAAACTTGATTTTTTTCATTAAATCCCCTTGGTTAATCCGCCATACTAACAGAACTGGCACCCGGCAGTCAAGAATAGATTCCCTCGCCCGGCCCCGGTTATCGTTGACAATATGTCCAAAAAGGATAACCCCTGCGGCTGCAACTGTCAAAGGCTTAGGCTTTTTCAAAGTCTCCTTGTAAATTAAAGCCCTTTGCGTTATCATTTAGTTAACAAAGTTGTTATTTTACGAGGTTTTCGCTAATGAAGATACTTGACGGACTCAAAGCAAACTCCGAGCAGTCACAGAGGGCTCATATTTTCCATCGCCCTCACCGCCATAATACTTATCGTCGAGGTGGTCGCGGGCTTCCTGACCAACTCCCTGGCCCTGCTCTCCGATGCCGCCCATGTATTCACCGACCTGTTCTCGCTGGGCCTTGCGCTACTGGCTATAATGCTTGCGGGATTACCGTCGTCCGACACCCGCACCTACGGCTGGCACCGCTCCGAGGTGTTCGCCGCGTTTGCAAACGGCATAACCCTGATAGTCATCTCCGGCCTGATAATGTATGAGGCGATACTGCGGCTTATGGCCCCGGAAGCGGTCCATAGCCTGGGCATGATGGTGGCGGCTATCTTCGGGCTTGTGATAAACCTGGCGGTCGTGCACAAACTGCAGGGCCACGACCACCACGACCTGAACATGCGAAGCGCGTTCCTGCACGTCGTGGGCGACGCGCTCATCTCGCTGGGCGTAATAATCGGCGGCATCATCATGTACTATACCGGCTGGTACACGGTGGACCCGATACTCTCCATCATCTTCTCGCTGGTGATACTGTACGGCGCGGGGAAAATACTGTACGAATCCGCGCATATACTGTTTGAGGGCGTCCCGAAGGGGATGGACATCAACGCCGTCGTGGCCGAGATATTGACGGTGGAACACGTGGTGGAGGTGCACAGGCTGCACGTCTGGAGCATCTGCTCCAACATCACGGCGCTCTCCGCGCATGTCCTGATCGACGCCGACCTGCACGAGAAGAGCAAGAAGGTGATAGACGACATCAACTGCAAGCTGATGTCCTGCTACCAGATAAACCACACCACCATCCAGCTGGAAGTCGGCGAGTGCGAGTTCAGTAACCTCGTCTGCGACATAGCCCACTGCGACAGAAGGGTGCACGACCACGATCACGACCACGACCACTGAGCATGACGAAGAACACCTCCACGCCCACGCCCATTGACTTATTTGTCCAATAGTGTATTTTGATAACCTAAGATTTCCGAACCTTAGGGATATGCAATGAAAAATCGAGTCTTAAAATATCTAATCATTACTTTATCAATATTAATGATTATGGTGTGCTTGTTTACTTTTTTTGTCGTAGAGGGACTATGGAGGAAAATTTGTATTTTAATTGCGCTTAATATCCCTATTAGATTTATATTATATGCTTTAAAAGGTAAATAAATAATTTATCGGACATACGAAAATTGGAAACCCTCGACTCCATAAAAATCCGCGACCTTGAGGTCCAGGTATACCAGAGCAAGTCCGGCTACCGCTTCTCGCTCGACGCCCTCCTATTGGCCGATTTCCCGGAATTGAAGAAATGCACCCGCATACTTGAACTCGGCGCGGGGAGCGGTATCGTGTCGCTGCTGCTTGCCAAACGCTACCCGCACGCGAAGGTGACGGGCATCGAGATACAGGACTCCCTGTATGGCCGCGCCGTGCGGAACGCGGAGCTGAACGGGCTGGCGGACAGGGTGACATTCCTGCATGAAGACCTGAAAAACGCCGGAAAGATGTTCGAGCAGGAATCCTTCGAGCTTGTGGTGTCGAACCCGCCGTTTCGGAAGCCCGGCACGGGCAAGATAAGCCCCGGCGACGAGCGCGCGGCTGCACGGCACGAGCTGACGGCCGGGATGCGGGACATACTGAAGGCGGCGTCAATGATGCTGAAGAACAAGGGTAGGCTCTGCCTCGTGTACCACCCGGAACGGCTGCCGGAGCTTTTCATACAGATGAACAACCACGGCCTCTACCCCAAACGCTTAAGGACGATACACTCATATACCGGGGACAGGGCGCGTATGGCTCTGATAGAGGCCGTAAAGAACGGCTCCCAGGGCCTGAAAGTCCTTGCCCCGCTAACGGTTTACGCCTCCGAGCGGACTTATTCCCCCGAGATGCGCGAGTTCTACGGATTTCCACCAGACATGCCCCAAGACATACCAATAGACATTCGATAGCCACCCTCTCCCAAGCCCTCACCCGGCACTTTGCGCCACCCTCTCCCACAAGTGAGCGAGGGCCCCTACAGTGTAGAATCCCTGCCATGTAGCCGCCTTGACTCATCGCCTATTCCTTGTTAGATTTTAGGTATGCATAATTGTCAAGATTCAACCTGTATGGCTTAAGGAGGGCAAAAATGGAGAGGACTGGCGTTGTAACCATGAAGGGCACCCCTATAACCTTGATCGGGCCGGAGATAAAGGTGGGCGACAAAGCCCCGGACTTCAACTGCATCGACATGCAGATGAAACCGGTGAGCATTGCCGACACGAAGCGCAGGATAAGGCTTATCGCATCCGTCCCGTCGCTCGATACATACGTATGCAACAAGATGACCATACGCTTCAACGACGAGGCGGAGAGGATGAACGACGACCGGGTGGCCTGGATCACCGTGAGCATGGACCTGCCGTTTGCACAGAAACGGTTCATGGAGGACGAGGACATCCGGGCCATGAAGCTGTATTCCGACCACAGGGACGCCTCCTTCGGGCAGAATTACGGCGTGCTGATAAAGGAGAACCGGCTGCTGAGCCGCGCGGTGTTCGTCATAGACCGGGACGACACGGTGCGTTATGTGGAATATGTGAGGGAAAACGGCGAACTTCCGAACTTCGAGGCGGCGCTCAGGGTGGTGTGGGACCTGGTTGCCGAGCTGGACAGGGCGGCCGCATAAACTCAAAGTTTTGTTGCCTTTCCGGATGAGGGTGTGCTAAAATCGACCCTCATCTTTTTTATTTTCAAAGGAAAGGCCCAAAACTTTTGTCTAAGCCGTCATATCGCGTCAGGCTGCTTTGCCTGGCCATTTTTATTATCATAGCCTGTCCGGTAGTAGCACGGGCGGATTACTCCCTTATACCTCTTCCGGTGTATGCGACGTCCCGAAACGGCGGAAACGACTACGGTTTCATGCCGGTCTTGCTCCTGAAGGAGCAGAACGAGTACGTATACGCCATAATAGCCCCCTCGGTCGTCGTCAACGACAATACCGGTACGAACCTGACCTTCCGCTACCTCGGATTCCCTACGGTCGACAAAAATTACAGGATATTCGTGAACCGCTCGATGGGGACGGACCAGGAATATACGGGCGAATACTGGGACAACAAGTTTGCGGACGGCAAGTTCAGGCTATACGGCAGGCTTACATTCTTCAGGGACACGACGTACCGTTTCTTCGGACTGACCCAGCACAGCCGGGAGATAGACGAGACCAACTACTCCAACCTGGAGCTGTCACCGCAGTTCTCGCTGGGATACTACCTCCCGCATAACTTGATCCTCTCCTACGGTGAGAAGCTCCGGTGGGTTACTATCAGGCGGGGCTCGGCGACCTCCCTGCCCTTCATTCAGAGCGAGTACCCCAGCCTTGAGGGCATCAACGGAGGCGCGGTGATCGAACGCCGCGTTAAGCTGACCTACGACACCAGAGACGACGAGGTCTTCCCGACCAAGGGTGTGTTCGCAAATGTCTTCGAGGAGATAGGCCAGAGTTTCTCGCATGGCAGGACCTTTACGAGGACCGGGCTCGACGCGAGGACATTCATATCATTATCCGACAAGCGGTTCATCACGGTGCTGAAAGGGGAGTTCCAGCTTGTGGCCGGGCACAAGGTGCCGTTCTACGAGGAGAGCACCCTCGGCGGCGAGAACACCCTCCGTGGCCTGGGCAACTATCGCTACAGGGACGACGGATACATACTCCTCAACGTCGAGGAACGCATAAAGCTGTTCAGGATCCATATATTCGGGGTATGGAGCGAGTGGGAAGCGGCACCCTTCGTGGACGCGGGAAGGGTTTACAGCTCGTTTCGGAAGGACTTCATAGAGGATTACCAGTTCAACCCCGGCGTCGGGTTCAGGGCTATCGTACAGCCGAACATCGTGGGACGGGTGGACCTGGGATACGGCAGGGAAGGCCTGAACGCTTTTGTCGGGATAGATTTCCCGTTTTAAAATACCCCCCACCCGGCGTTTTGCGCCACCCTCCCCCGCAGGTGGAGAGGGTTATAGGAAGTTAACATGAAAGTATATTTAGCCGAGTACGCGGGCTTCTGCATGGGAGTGCAACGGGCGATCGACCTGGCGCACAAGACGGCGGCCGAGGCCCGGACCCCGGTATTCGTCCTGCATGAGATAGTGCACAACAAGAGCGTGGTCAAGGACCTCGAGGACAAGGGCGTGAAGTCCGTCGACCGCGTGGACGAGGTCGAAGAGGGCACGCTTATAATAAGCGCGCACGGGGCTTCCCCGGACGTTATCGAGAAGGCAAAGGCTAAGGGCCTCACCGTCGTTGACACCACCTGCCCGCTGGTGTCAAAGATCGACAGGATAGTCAAAAGGCTCGCCCAGGGAGGCTACACAATACTCCTCTTGGGCGACAAGGACCATGCGGAGGTAAAGGGCCTCAAGGGCGTCGCGCCTGAGAGCACCGTCGTCTTCCGGTACGAGGAAGAGATAGATGGTCTGCCCGATGGGTCGGGGCCGGTCGCCCTGGTTTCCCAGACAACGCAGAACATCAAATTCTTTGAGAACATCGTTACAAAGATAAAAAGGAAATACCCGCAGGTCGAGGTATACAACACCATATGCGACGCCACCGAAAAAAGGCAGTCCTCGGTGCTTGAGCTGGGCAGGCGTGTGGACCTTCTGATTACCGTGGGCTCGCACAACAGCGCGAACTCGAAAAGGCTTCAGGAGGTCGCATCCACCGTCGCGCCGAAGGCGTATCTGGTGGACAACGCCGCCGAGCTTGACCCGGAATGGTTTAAAGGGGTGGAGACCGTGGGCGTCACCGCCGGCGCGTCCACCCCGGACGTGCTGATAGACGGCGTCATACGAAAGATCGAGGAAATCGGAGATACTATCTTAAAAAGTAGGGCTACATTCACGGCGATGGCACTAAGGAGGAAATGAAGTACAATTGTTCCTGAACCCGCCGTCCTTCAGCGACTTCGACGGAGGCGCGGGCGCAAGATACCAGGCGACCCGCGAGGTGCGATCTCTATGGTTCCCGGTCTGGCTGACCTACCCGGCCGGGATGCTCCACGACTCAAAGGTGGTGGACGCGGTTGCAGCCGGGTTCGATGCCGAGAAGACGCTTGAGCTTGCGCGCGGCTATGAGCTGTTCGTGCTCTATACCAGCACGCCATCGCTCAAAAGCGATTCCGCGTTCGCCGAGCGGTTGAAGGCACAGAACCCCAAGGCGCTCGTATGTTTCGTCGGGCCGCACCCGAGCATCCTGCCCGATGAGACGCTTGCGGTATCAAAAGCCATCGACTTCGTGGTAAGGGGCGAGTTCGACTATGCCATCGTCGAGGCGGCGGGCGGCAAGCCATTCAAGGACATCGCCGGGATCAGCTACAGGGACGGCGACAAGGTTGTCCACACACCGGACAGGCCGATCCTGCACGACCTCGACAGCCTGCCTTTCGCGGCCGAAGTTTACAAGCGCGACTTGAACTTTAAAGACTACGAGATACCCTGGCTCAAATACCCATACATGTCCATATATACCGGGCGGGGATGTTCGAGCAAATGCACCTTCTGCCTGTGGCCCCAGACCTATGCCGGGAACAAGTACCGCACAAGAAGCGCGGACAATGTGGTGGAAGAGGTCAAGTATATCGTCAAGAACTTCCCCGAGGTTAAGGAGATAATGTTCGACGACGACAACTTCGTGGACGACCAGCCAAGGGCCATCGAGATAAGCAACAAGCTGAAGCCCCTGGGAATAAGCTGGGCCTGCAACGGCAAGGTGACTGCGAAGTATGAGACGCTTAAGGCGATGAAGGAGTCGGGCCTGCGGGCCATAATGGTAGGTTTCGAGTCCGGCGACCAGAAGGTTCTGAATAATGTAAGGAAGGGCATAACCCTGGAGCAGAGCAGGGAGTTCATGAAAAACGCCCGGAAACTGGACATTATAGTGCACGGCGGGTTTATCCTGGGCCTCCCCGGAGAGACGAAGGAGACGATCGAAAAGTCGATAAAGTTCGCATGCGAGATGGACCCGGAGACGATACAGGTCTCGCTCGCGTCGCCATATCCCGGCACGCATTTCTATGAGCTGTGCGTACGGGAGGGGTACATCAACCCCGCGGACCTCGTCATGACATCCGGCCACCAGCTTTGCATCGTGAACTACCCGCACTTATCAAGCAAAGACATATTCATGGCGTACGACAAGTTCTACAAGAGCTTCTATTACAGGCCGAAATATATTGCAAAGGTTTTTAAAAAGGCGCTTCTGGACTCAGCGGAGCGAAAGCGCATCATCCGTGAGGCGAAGGAATACTTCGCGTTCATGGCAAAGAGGAAGGAAGCCCTGAAGGCTCAGGGCTGACCCCCCCCCACCCTGCCCTCCCCGGCAGGTGGGGAGGGAAAGAGTTCAATGGCAAATAGGAGGTACAAGATGTACATGTTGAAGACGGACAAATGGTATCTGGAGAGGATAACCTATCTGATGGGCGGGTCTATGACGCTTCTAAGTGCGATCCTCGCCGCATTCGTCAGCCCTTACTGGCTGATACTCACAGCATTCGTGGGCGTCAACCTTATCATATTCTCGCTTACCGGTTTCTGCATGATGGCGATAGTTCTGTCAAAACTCGGCGCGAAGCCCCGGCTGTGCAAGTAGGATCGTTCAACCTGAGAACGGCGGCTACGGCGTTCTTCCTTTCTGCCCTGTTTGCGTTTGGGCACGGGAATGCGCTTGCCGCGTTTTCGGTCAAGGACGCCACATCCGCTATGGACCGCACGGAAAGCGCGTCCCAGGTCGCCGAGCAGGCGATAAAACTTGAGGCATACGTGGGCGGCCAGCAAAACCCGCCCGCCGACGCACTTGTACAGCTTGCCCGCGCTTACTACCTGTTGGGCGAAGCGGCGAAGGACAAGAAAAAAAGGGCCGCGCTGTTCGACCGTTCGGTGAACTATGCGGACCGCGCGCTGAAGACCGCTCCGGGCGATTATATCGCCACATACTGGCGGGCGATGTCTCTGCTCCAGAAGGCGGACCTGACCGGCGGCTTTGCCGCACTCGGGTTCGTTAAGGATGCGCTGAAGGGCCTCGAAGCGGTGAGCAGGAAAGACCCAGCATATGATTCCGCCGGGGCATACCGAAGCTGGGGAAAGGTGCTCATCGAGGCGCCGGGCTGGGCCTTCATAGGCGACAAGAAAAAAGGCCTGGAGCTACTTCTGAAGGCCAAGAAGATCGCACCTAACCTTTTAGTCAACCGGCTCTACCTCGCCCAGGCATACAAGGCGAACGGGATGCGTGGCGAGGCGGCAGCGGAACTTGAATACATTACCGCATCGCCCGCCAAAACCAAAGACGACCTCAGCACAAAGGAAGAGGCCCGGAAGCTCCAAAACAGCCTCAGATAAAGCCTCCCATGACCCTTACCATACTAAAGGTTTTCCTTTTTCTGCTCTGGCTCGCTTCACTTGCCTTCTACGCGATCTCCACTTACTGCCTCGCCTCGTTCTACAGAAGAAAGACCAAGCCCAGTAATCACACCCCTCCGCTGACAGTCCTCAAGCCACTCAAAGGCAAGGACGAGAACACATACGACAACTTAAAGAGCTTCCTCGTACAGGACTACCCGCGCTTCCAGGTGATATTCGGAGTCGCAGACGAAAACGACCCGGTAATTGAGACTGTGCGGCGGCTGATGTCTGAATTTCCGGAGGTCGAGACCGACCTTGTGATAAACGGCCACGAGATAGGCGTGAACCAGAAGGTCAGCAACCTGGCCAACATGCACGAAATGTCCAAGTATGATATAATAGTAATTGCCGACGGAGACATGCGCGTGGGGCCCGGCTACCTGAGAGCGGTGGCGGACGGATTCTCAGACCCCACAGTCGGGATGGTGACATGCCCATACCGGGGCGCGTATCCGATGGATGCAGGAAGCGCGTTTGAGGCCCTTACGATCGACACGGACTTCCTGCCGTCTGTAGCGGTTGCACAGAGGCTTGAAGGACTGAGCTTCGCACTGGGGGCCACGATGGCGGCAAGACGCGAGGCTCTGGACGCGATAGGCGGCTTTAAAGCGCTTGCCGACTACCTTGCTGACGACTACCAGTTTGGAAACAAGATACAGAAGGCCGGTTACAAGCTGCTGCTCTCGCAGTATGTGGTGGACAGCATCCAGGGCAGTGAGAGCTTACGGGGCTACTTCTCGCACCAGTTGCGATGGGGCCGCACATACAGGGCATGCAGGTCGAAGGGGTACTTCCTGTCCGTCCTGACGAAGGGGACAGCGTTCTCGGTGATGTTCCTGCTGGCGTCCGAGTTCGACAGGCTCGGCTGGGCGGTCTGCGGGTTGGGCATCGCGATAAGATACATTCAGGCGGCTTACATCGAGGCCGCGTTCGTGAAGGGACCGGGGGTTTTCAGGTACCTTTGGCTCCTGCCGTGTGAAGGACATTCTGAGTTTCGTTATATGGGCAATGAGCTTTACGGGCAGCACCGTTAAATGGAAGGGCACGAGTTTCAGGATAGACCGGGAAGGACGGATGACCAGGTAAGTACAAGGTAACAGGCGATTATACTTTTCAACCACCTCAGGAGGCCAGCCGTGAAACCACTACTCTGCTTCGCACTCGTTACCCTGCTGTTCACATCCCAGGCAGCCTTCGCGGATGAGCCAGCCGCAACTCAACCCACAAGTAATTCAATCGAAGACAAGATAGCCAATACCAGCTTCTCGTACGGTGTCGATGCGGGCTACGGCGTCCGGATGTGGGGCAGCGACGATAACATCGACATCGCGCAGGGCGCGGCCCATGTTTCGTTTCCGTTGATGAGGCCCATCGGGAGCTCATGGTACAGGGGCGTGCTGGAGTACAACGTTGAACTCAAGGGCGGGGTGATAACCAACTTCGACGACCATGGCGTTCGTGGGCCTCACTCCGGTGGGCCTGCGGTACAACTTCACCTCCGCCGGAAAGATTGTGCCGTATGGGCAGGGTATGCTGGGTATGGCCTATATAGATGTTCCCAATCACATCCAGGGTACGAGGTTCAGCTTCACCCAGAATGCGGCCGTGGGCGCCGAGTACTTCTTCAGGCCGGATATGGCCCTGGACGTGCAGGCCCGGTACACGCACATCTCAAACGCCGGGATAGAGGAGCCGAACCCGGGGATGAACGAGGGGTTCCTGCTTGTGGGTATCAACTTTTACTGATCAGCTTCCGCCGCTCTTGCCGACCATGATGGCGCCGATCACGATGGCGGCAGTGCCGGCCCAGCGTAGGGCGGATATCTCCTCGTGGATGATGATCTTCGCGAAGATGGCGGTCGTGACATAGCCGATGGCGGTCAGCGGTAGTACGACGCTGACCTCCGTCCATGAGAGCGCGATCAGGAAGCACGCGAAGAACATCGCGTCCAGCGCGACGCCGGATATGACGGTCAGGTTGGTTATACCTTTATGAATACGCCGAATAGGGCCGGGATGGAGAAGCTGGTGACCTCGCCGACCTCCTTCATGCCCTTCCGAAGCAGCACGTTCCCGAGCGACTCCATGCATACGCCTGTAAACAGTACGATTATAGTCTTTAACACCTGAACTACCTCCCTTAAATTGATATCCGATAATATAGGAAACCCAAAACGCTGTCAAGGGATAGATGCCCGGGTTCCCCCCACCCTGCCCTCCCCCGCAGGTGGGGAGGGGAAAAGGTGTGTACCACTGAGGTCGAGGGGAAGGGGAATTATGGCTGGTTTTCCGGGTATTTGGTTGACATAAGCCCCTTTATTTTATAATCTAGCCGCATGAAAACATTTGTAACAGGCGCGACGGGGTTCCTGGGCTCGGCCCTTGCGAGGAAACTGATAGCGCGGGGCGACGAGGTGGTGGTGCTGGCCCGCAAGGGAAGCGACTCCCGCAACATACAGGGGATGAAGGCCACGGTGGCCTACGGCGACCTGACGGACAGGGACTCGCTGCTGCGGGCGATGAACGGCTGCAAGCGGGTCTACCACGCGGCGGCGGAGTATTCCTTGTGGGTGCGGGACAGTGACCTCATGTACGCCGTGAACGTGGAAGGCACACGCAACATCATGTCCGCCGCGATCGAGGCGGGGGTGGAGCGGGTCGTATACACCAGCACGGTGGGCGCGCTGGGGAACCCCGGCGACGGCACGCCCGGCACGGAGACCACGCCCGTAACCTTTGCCGACATGGTGGGCGACTACAAGAAGTCGAAGTTCCTCGCGGAGCAGGTGGCGCTCGAGTTCGCGGCGAAGGGTCTGCCGGTAGTCGTTGTGAACCCGAGTACGCCCATCGGCGCGAACGACGTGAAGCCCACGCCAACCGGCCAGATAGTCCTCGACTTCCTGCGCGGCAAGATGGTGGCGTACCTCGACACGGGCCTTAACCTCATAGACGTGGAAGACTGCGCCGAGGGGCATATACTCGCGATGGAGAAGGGACGCGTCGGGGAGAAGTACATCCTGGGCAACCGCAACATGATGCTGAAGGAGATATTCGAGGTGTTGAGCACGCTCACCGGCAGGCCCGCGCCGAAGGTGCGGCTCCCCTACTCGTTCGTCTACCCGATAGCGGTGGTGAGCACGCTGGTGGCAGACCACATAACGCACAAGCCGCCGCTTGCGCCGATCGACGCGGTGCGGATGGCGAAGAAGATAATGTTCTTCGACCCGTCAAAGGCCGTCCGTGAGCTTGGCCTGCCGCAGAGTCCGGTTGAGGGTGCGCTTGCTCGTGCCGTCAAATGGTTCAAGGCATGGGATGTAGCGCCTATGACAGAGAACATCCGGCTGCTATTCGCCACCGTCGTATTCCGGCCATACGTGTTCGCATTTCTGGGGATATACCTGGTTGCGGCGACGCTCAAGGTGGGTGCGAGGAAGGCGTTGCTTTTTACCCTGTCGGCGTGGGCCATCGCGTACGTCGCGGAGTTCTCGTCCATCCGGAACGGCATCCCGTTCGGTCTGTACCACTACATCCCCTCCACCGTAAATTGCGAGCTGTGGATATGCGGCGTGCCGTTCATGGACTCGCTCTCGTTCACGTTCCTGGCGTATTCGAGCTGGGCCACCGCGAGGGTGTTCATGTGTCCGGCGGAGGGGAAGGGGCTGGGGTTCAGGTTAATAGAAAGCACCCCCACCCTGCCCAAGTCCCCCTCACCCGGTGGAGAGGGTATTAAGGAACACGCCTAGCCCGACACGTGGGTACGGCCCTAACAGTGGTGACAGGAGGGAATAGATTTTCGTTTGGGACGATATTCCTTGGGGCGCTGCTGTTCATGCTGATAGACGTGGTGATAGACCCGCTCAGCTTCAGGGGCGACAGGTGGTTCCTCGGCAAGATTTATTATTATCCGGACGGCGGCGCGTATTTCGGGGTGACGATATCGAACTTCATCGGCTGGTTTATCGTCGGGTTTGTGACGCTGGTGGTGTGGGGGGTGATAGATAGAGTGACTCCCACCCTGCCCCTCTGCAGTAGAGGGTTGAGACACACCGCTCCAGGCGCTACGCAGCGAGGGTAACTGCGGCAGCTCCTCTCGCCTAAGGTGAGCACGGCCCCTACGTAGGGGGAGTGGAAAAGGTATATGCCGTCGGTGGACCTGATGGGTCCGGCGCTTTACATGATTGTCCTGATTTTCAACCTGACGATGACGTTTTATATCGGGGAGTATACGATCGGCTGGGTCGGGGTGTTTATATTCCTGCCGGTGGTGTTTCTGATGGGGCAGAAGATTAGGGGTGAGGGACACATCCGTTAAATGGGGATGTGTCCCTAATTATAGAGGGGCGGGGTATTTATAAACGCCATAACCCTTAAACTATTATTTTCCGATATTCTCTTTATTCTTCTGTTTTATCACGTTTATTTCAGCACGGATAAGGAAGATTTTAAATCCTGCACTACAATTAGTTTAAGTTTGTCAGTAATGTTCTGCTCCGATATTTTAAAATTAAGTTGAATAGCATTGTTAATTATTACTACTACCCGACCGCCAATAACCCTTTCATTATCATTCATATGGTTGAATCTTATGGCAAGGTATTCAGTTTGTTTTAAAAAACTAACCGGTTTTCCTATTAATGGACTGGTTTCCGGTAACCTTAGCATGCTCCAGTACAGCAAATATTTATTGTTATCCTGACTTATTAAATGTGAATCCCCCGCTGATAATGAAACTAAAATTTCATCTTTCTTATCTACTAATAACAAGTATGCTCCCTCATCTTCAAGATGTATATTCCTGCGACCGGTTGATGGAGTCATTGCTTCTACCGTTGCTGATACAGCATAAATCGGTTGTTTAAGAGGATCCAGGAGATTAATTTTTTCTATTAATTCTTTTTCAGTTTTACTAACGTGTTCATTTGAAGCCTTAAGTTGCTTGTTGACCATACCTATGGTATTTTTCATTTCTTTCTCTGCTTTTTCGGTAATAATGTTTGCTGACTTTGCACTCTTTTCAGCTTTCACTAAAACGGTCTGAGCATTCATTATCGCCTTATTGGAAATACCAGATGCATTGCTAAAAACATGATTAGCTTTTACGATAGCATTGTTGGATTTTGTAGAAGCATTTCTAAAAACACGCTTTGCTTCATCAAATACCTGTTGTGCTTCAATTCGTTTGCTTTTCAATTCTTGGAATTGCCCATAGTTTATGATAACCTGTACGGTTGCTATTCCTATCATTGCTAATGTAGCAATTGAAGCAACGTCCTTTATTCTAGTAATTATTATTCTTTGGTCTCTTCCACAATAACGGCATACCTTTGACTTTTCACTTATTTCTTCAGAACAATATCGACATTCTTTTCCTGCCATCTTTATCCCCGCTTCAGCAACACAACATTTATAAACATTTAGTATAATTAAAGCCCGACTCCATTAGGGTAGTACGTGTTTACTGGCATTGCTTGGCTCTTGCTATTCACGCTCAAAAGCCAAATAGACCCAACGATCTGACATGCCATCACCTCCACCACCACTGTTCAGTTGAACAAACGTCCACCCATCTCCCGTCATCTCGGTTATTTTATCATCTATTCTGGTGGCAGGAACAGGGTTGTGTCGGTCCTCTAAAAGCACAACTTTAAACTTTTTCATGGTTACCCCATTCATAGACCAATAACAAATCCATCCCCCGTTTGCAAAGATGGCTTCAATTCAACGTATTTCTATACCCGATTTTTTAAAGCTTTTTTGACTTTCCAATCTCTCAGTTTTTCTCTCATTCGAATCCCAGAATCCATAAAACCCGCGATAACGGCAATTGAGACCCAACACAAGACCACTTTCAGAAGTATATAACCTTGTATTGATTTAAGCTTTTCATTAGGAAAATAAAATAACGGTATGGTTATGATGGCTGCCGTAACCCAAGAGATGGATTTAGGAAGTTTACGGCCGATAAAAAACGATTGAAAAAGGAAGCCTAAAATGAACGGGATTGTCCCCGAGGTTATTACATAAACGATAAATACGATAATCGTCACTCCAAAAAAGCCCATTAATTCTCCACTAAAAAAAGCCCATCCCCGTTTTCAGAGATGTGCTTTGATATATCCAAGCTAACTCAAAGCCCGACTCCGATAGGGTAGTGCGTGCTTACTGGTATTGCCTGACTCTTGCTTGAAGCATTATACAGGGGCGTATGAGCAAATCAAGAAAAAAAGCCCCGGATTTCTCCGAGGCTGTATTCAACACTAACCGAGGCTCGGCGATTACTACTACTTCAACTCTATATAAACCAGTTCCATCTCCTCATCGGACAGGTTCCTGGGGAGGTGGCTGAACGCATCCATCCACCTGGTTTCCCCGGCCTTGGCCGAGACGATCTCTGTACTCCTATCCGGGAAAATGAACTCCGACTTCTGGTCGGTAAGGAATACGGCCACCCCGGCCACATGGTCGTGCATGACCGACTTCTCATGGGGGCCATACTTTATCCTGACCACCCGCACCTGGTCGTTCTCGAACTCGATGCTGTAGTGTTTCGGATCCGCCATCACGGGATCGATTAATTTGTACGTCTCTTTTCTTGCAAGCGCTGACCTTTTCATTGCTCTGCTCCTTCCATTCCATAAAGCGGCGGCGTGGCCTGCGCGGTCCGCTTAACAAAATTTTCTATATAGATAAGTATAACACGCGCGCTCATGATTAAAAAAACGGGGGAAAATACGCTCAAAAACGTGTCGGAAACGGGGGTGTTTTTGCGGGAATTTTGCGGGAAAATTTACGGGAAATGGCCGGAAAACTCGCGAAACCTAAGAAAAAGCCGACCCCGCGATTGGGGCCGGTCTTAAAAAATTATGGAATTAACGGAGGGCCGTCATTGACTGGACTTACATTTTTTAGCGAAAGAGTTCCCAGGCAAATAGAGGCGCAGGCGGTAGCATGGCCGTTGCAAGCGCCGGGCCGAAGACCGTGTCAGTTGTGGACGGGCAACAAATAGTGCGGCTAAAAGCTTCTTGAACATTATCGCCTCCTTTATATGGTTGAATGATTGTAGATTGTTAATATTTGGTCAAATATACCGCTAACGCGAAAAGGACATAGTCAACTCCTCCCTTCTTGTTATGATTGGATTTACGAAAACGGGTGAGCTATGGCAAGGAGAATAACAGACGAATATTAAAAGGGCGTTAACAGCACATTAATAGTTCAACATTAATACTTCTGATTATCAGCGCTTTGGTCAGGAAGGCTGGGGTATAAAGATCGCATCAAAATAACACATCAAAAACCGTGTGTTTTTTTGCAGTTTTTTGCGGGAAATGGCCGAAAAATGCGTGTTTTTGAACATGAGTTGCTGGGGTAATGTACTATATAAATCAACGGCTTATGCGATACGGGCTTAATGAGCAGGAAGAACTGAATAAACGGCAAGACACTACAAACAAAAAGATTTACAATTGTTCCACGTGGAACAATTTTTATTTGTAACACAAAAAGTCAAAAATACGAAATTCCTGGATTCCCGCCTGCGCGGGAATGACGAGCGAACGCAAAACGCGGTCACCGTCATTAATACATGGACGGCTTTACACGTACCTCAAACATTGAAGTATCATCCGTAGCGTCACCCGCGCAGAGAGTATAGGCAAAGCTCGTGATGGTCTCGGAGTGCCTTTTAACATAAGACTTGCCGGTGTCCGCATCCTTTGAACCCAGACCGGGGCATCTGAGTATGGCCGTGTACGCGACGGCGAGATCAACATCGCTGTGGTTCACGAACTTTATATCCATCATGCGTACCCCGAACGTGATATCCGACTGTTTCTTGACGTATACCTCAATATCCTTCGACCCGCCCGGCACGCCCAGCCAATCGTCCGCGCGGGCAGCGCCCGCACAGAGCACTAGGACACAGAACGCGAGCAGGCCCGCACTCACGCTTTTTATCACGACGCCAAGTTTCATGACGTCCTCCTTTTTGGTTGAAAGGACAGGTTAAACGATATTCCGATTTATATTAATAATTGTACCAGAAATTACAGGAACGGGAGGGACGGGAAAACGGCGCACTCAGGCCAGGCTCTGCGGGTCAACGTCAAGCTCGACGGAACAGCCGGAAAGCCTCGCCTCGCCTTTCAACGCTTTGAGGCCTTCGTTGATGGCCTTCTGAAGCTTCTGCGACGACCCAGACTTCAGCACCACGAAGAAGCGGTACTTCCCCCTCCCCTTCTTGACCGGCGCGGGTGCTGGCCCCATGACGCTGACGCCCTTGCCGGATACGTCCGAAAATGCCTTGAACGCGGCGGCGGCCCCTTCCGAGGCCTTCTCCTTCTTTACGGCCTTTATTATAACCAGCGCGAGCCGGGAGAACGGCGGGTAGCCGAGTTCGCGCCGAAACTCTATCTCTTCCTTGTAGAAGCCCGCGTAGTCATGCCCGGAGGCGATACATGAGGCTGTAATGCTCCGGCTGGTGCGTCTGGATTATCACCTCGCCCGGCATGTCGCCGCGGCCCGAGCGGCCCGCCGCCTGGGTGACCACCTGGAACGTGCGCTCGGCGGCCCTGAAGTCCGGGTGGTGCAGGCCGTAGTCCGCCATGACGACCCCGACCAGCCCGATGTTCGGCATGTCGTGGCCCTTCGCGACCATCTGGGTGCCGAGCATGACGCGCGAGCGGCCGGACTCCACTTCGTCAAGGAGGTCGCCATAACCGCCGGGGCCTTTGACGGTGTCACGGTCTATGCGGGTGATCCCGATGCCCTCAAACAGGCCCTCCACCTCCTTCTCAAGCTTCTCTGTCCCGCCCCCCATGAGCTTGAACTTGTCGCCGCCGCACTTGGGGCACCTGTCGGGCGGGGGCATGGAGGAGCCGCACCAGTGGCACTTGAGCGAGAGGTCCGTCTTGTGGTAGGTGAGCGAGATGGAACAGCTCGGGCAGCCGGGCACGTGGCCGCAGTCGCGGCAGAGGATGAAGTCCGAGAACCCGCGCCGGTTAAGGAAGAACAGCACCTGCCGGCCCGCGTCGAGATGACGCTTCGCGGCTTCGTACAGCGGCTGTGAGATCTGGGCGCGTCGCGGGCTGCTCGCGCATATCGACCATGGTAACGGACGGCATAGGCCTGCCGCCGGGGCGCTCGGGGAGCGAAAGCAGACTGTATTTGCCGGAAGTGGCGTTGTAATAGCTCTCGACGGACGGCGTGGCGCTGCCCAATACCACCGGGCATCCGGCGAGCTTTGCGCGCATGACTGCGACGTCGCGGCCGTGGTAGCGCACGCCTTCCTCCTGCTTGTATGAGCCGTCGTGCTCCTCGTCCACGATTATGATTCCGACCTTTGCAAGAGGGCGCGAACACCGCCGAGCGCGCGCCGATAACCACCGAGGCCTCGCCTTCCCATATCCTGCGCCACTGCTGCCGCCTCTGGGACTCGGTGAGGCCGCTGTGCAGGACCGCCACCTTTTCCCCGAACCGGGCCGAGAAACGCCTCTGCTGCTGGGGGGTCAGGGATATCTCGGGGACCAGGACGATTGCGCCCGCGCCGGACTTGAGCACCTCTTCGATAGCGCGGATGTATACCTCGGTCTTGCCGCTGCCGGTGGCGCCGTGGAGCAGGAACGGGACAAACTTGCCGCAACCTGAGACAATCTCGCCCAAGGCGGAGGCCTGCGCACTGTTCAGTTTTAGTACAGCGGTGTCCAGTTTTAGAGCATTATAACGCGACAAATCCTCCATTACTGACTTCCGGGGGCGGGAGGGCTTGCCCTCCTCGATTCCGGGCGGAAGCATTATGGAGAGCACCTGGCCCAGGGGGTTGTGGTAATATGAGGCGACCCATTCGGCCAAGTTTAGCAACTCATTGGAAATCAAAGGGATATCGTCCGGGATGTCCAGCAGGTCCTTGATCGCGAAGCCGCCGGAATCGTTCGTGGAGCCGACGATTATGCCGATATCGCTCGCCCCTGCCGAGCGAGACCAGTACCCTTTGTCCCACGTGGGCCTTTGCACGCAAAGCGGCCGGGCATGAGTATGTGAAGGACTTGTCCGCCCCCGCACCGACTACAACCTTTACATACATATGGTTATCTGCTAACATGAACATGCGTATCCAAATGGTTTGCGCATTTTTGAGCATCGAGAACTACTCACTTTTGCGCACCATCTTAGCACTTTTGGGTTATAATAGCTCATAGTAAACTCCGAACCTGTGCTGCCAACGGTGTTAATGTTTTAAAAGCCGTTAATAAACAATAATGAACACTCTATAGACAAAAAAAGCAACGCTTCCGAATAAGGGCCTGAAAATTGCATATAGTCCTTTTGAGTTATTGTATAAGTTCCTTGCGCCTTGAGGATTATGAAAGAATTTTTTAGTAAAATCAACAGCAATATAACTGCAAAGATAGTAATCTTCGCGGCGGGCTTCCTCGTCTTCTTTCTCGCTATGGCTGTGATGTATAATGTCCGCTCGGAGCGCGCGTTTTTCCTTAAAGACGTTGAAGGCAACCTGCGCCTCCTTTCCAGCACCATCGAAAACAGCCTGGTCGACGCCATGGGCCGAAACGAGCGCGACGAAGTGCAGCGCACGATGGAGCGTATCGCGACCAACAAGGATATCGTAGACCTCCGCATATTAAGCAACGACAGGACGATACTGCGGTCGTCCAACCCGTCCGAGATAGGCACCCAGGTCGACGACGAAAAATACATCAAATACAACGGCGTACAGCCCCTCTCCGACAGTCTTCCAGCTACCTGAACAGAAAAAACTATACCTTCTCACACCCATATTCAACCGCGAAGCCTGCTACGGCTGCCATGACTCGAAGAACAAGATAAACGGCGTACTGGAGGTAAGTTATTCCCTGGTAACCGCCGAGGGCGAGATAAAGGAGCACCTTGCCCGGATGTTCCTGTTCTCTGCGATAATAAGCCTCCTTCTGGCCTTCGGGGTGGTAATAGTCCTCGAGATGCTTATCAACCGCCCGATCAAGCGCCTGCACTCCGCGATGGAAAAGGCTGAAAAAGGAGAGCCTGTCGACCTGAAAATCGGTGGCAGGGACGAGATAGGGCTGCTTCAGACTAAATTCCTGGACATGCTCGACCATATTAAGATGCTGAACGAGGAAAAGAAGAAGGAAGAGATAGACCTCCACAGAAACATCGAGATGTCCCACTCGCACGCAAAGCTCCAGAGCATGATCAACGCCATGCCGGACGGCATATCCATCCTTTCCCGCGATATGGTCATCGAGGAGATGAACCCGAGGAACATGGAGATATTCCCCGGTGTCCAGAGAGGCACCAACTGCTACAGGAGCATCCACGGCAGGAGCGACCCGTGCCCGCATTGCGGAGTCCTGAGGGTGTTCGACACCGGGCAGGTCCATGAGCACCAGTCGTCCTTCTACCTCCCGGACGGCAAGGAGCGCATAGTCCACAGCATCTCGGCGCCGATCAAGGACTCGGACGGCAACATCACCCATGCGATCGAAGTGGTACGCGACATTACCGAACGCGTCAAGGCCGAAAAGATAAAGGTAGACCTCGAACTCAACCACAAGAAGGAGCTCGAGGCAATAAACATGCAGCTCACGAAGCGCGTGAAAGAGGTCGAGAGCGCCAACAACCAGATAGCGATGCTCATCAAGGACCTCGCACAGAAGAACACTGACCTCGAGAGGGTGGTCGAGCGCCTCACGACTGTAAACCATATAGGCAACATACTCAACTCCATCGTCGACAAGGACAACGTCCTCGAGGTGATCGTCACCACGCTGGCAAGGGTGATGAACGCAAAGATATGCTCTCTTATGCTGATAAACGAGGCCATAGGCGAGCTTGAAGTTGCGTTCGCGGTCGGGCCTGGAGGGCAAGAGGCTGCGTAACGTCAAGGTCGGGGACGGCATCTCCGGTTATGTCGCAAAGGAGGGTAAACCGCTCCTCGTAGTGGACATAGAGAAGGACCCGCGTTTCCATGTGACCAACGACTCGCAGTACACCACGACTTCACTGGTAGCCGCCCCGCTGTTTATCAAAGGCAAGGTCATAGGCATCCTGAACATAAACAACAAGCTCAGCGGCGAACCCTTCAACCATGACGACCTGGACCTGCTCACGACCGTGGCCGGACAGGCCGCCATAGCTGTCGAAAACTCGAACCTCTACCGCGACATCCGCTCCAGCTATTTCGATACCGTCAGGGCGCTGGTTAACGCGCTGGAGGCCAAGGACAAGTACTCCAAGGGCCACTCGGAGCGCGTCACCCTGCTCGCCATGATGATGGCGGAGGAGATGGGACTGCCCGACGACCGCAAGCAGGCCCTCCAGCACGCCGGCGTCCTGCACGACATAGGCAAGATCGGCATCTCCATGAACATCCTGAACAAGAACGGCAAGCTTACAGGCGAGGAGTTCGACGCCATAAAAGACCACCCCATGATAGGAGAAAAGATACTCGACCCCATAACCTTCCTCAAGGACGTGAAGACCATCGTGGGCGAGCACCACGAGCGTTTCGACGGCAGGGGCTACCCGCACCAGAAGAAGGGCTCGGAACTCTCCCTGGAGGCGAGGATACTCGCAGTGGCCGACACCTTCGACGCACTCACCTCAGACAGGCCGTACAGGAAGGCCCTGCCCTTCGACGACGCCGTGGCGGAGATAGCGCGCTGCTCCTCAAGCCAGTTCGACCCCGAGATCGTGGACATCTTCATGAAGACGATAAACGGCGGCAAGACGGTAAACTAATCTGCTGCTGCAACGAATAAAAAAGGCATACCGTATGGTATGCCTTTTTGTATTTGTATTCGTATCAGCTAAAGCCTCAGGCCTCTTTTTCAGCCTTCTCGGGTGCCGCCGCACCATCGCCCTTCTTCGCAAGCTTGGTCCTGGGCGCGGCCTCCTTGGCCGGGTCGAGCCTGTCCTCTATAGTCCTCTGCGGGCAGAGCAGCACGCATGTCTCGCAGTGTGTGCATTTCTCGTAATCTATCCTTGGCAAGGTTGTCCGTAATTGTTATGGCGCCCTCGGGGCATCCCTTTGCGCAGAGCCCGCAGGCAATGCAGCCCAACTTGCAGGCCTTCTTTACATCCGGCCCCTTGTAGCGGGAACTGCACCTTATATGCACCATCTTCGCGGCAGGCGTAAGGGCGATTATATTCTTCGGGCAGGCGGCCACGCACACGCCGCAGGCGGTGCATTTCTCCCGGTCCACCACGGCCAGGTTGTCCTTGCTCATGGTAATAGCGCCAAACGGGCAGGCCCTCGCGCAGGTGCCGTAACCCAGGCAGCCGGCCAGACATGTCTTGTCCCCGCCCGATACCAGTATTGCCGCCCTGCAGTCCTTGACGCCCTCGTAACGGAACCTGCGGGACGCCATGCAGTCGTCACCCCGGCAGAACACGGTCGCCACCATGGGGATGACCTCCGGGGCTTCCTTGCCGGTTATCTTCGCGACCAGCGCGGCAACGTCCGCCTTGCCGGGCGAGCAGAGCCCTGGGGATATGGACGGGTCCTTGACCACGGCCTCGGCATAACCCTGGCAGCCGGCGAAGCCGCAGGCGCCGCAGTTTGCGCCGGGTAGCACGTCCCGTACCGCCTCCACCTTTGGGTCGGTATGCACCGCGAACTTCCTTGCCGCCACCGCGAGGCTGATCCCGAAAACCGCGCCTACCGTGCCCATGAAGGCGAGGCTTTTCAGCACCACCTGAACGAGATCAGGCTGAACCGTTTCCTGCATAAAATCTCCTGAATTATCAAATTCCCCGTATCGGGGGAGCATGGTCTATTATAACAAAAACACTGGACAATTACTATACTGCAATAAGCCCGGAAAACCCGAGGAATGCAAGCGCGATAAGGCCTGTAACTATGAACGCGATCGGCATCCCCTGGAAGGGCTTCGGCACGTTCGCCAGCTCAAGCCTCTCCCTGATGCTCGCCATGATTATAAGCGCAAGCGAGAAACCGGCGCCCGAGCCCAAGGCCCAGAGTCAGGGCCTGCATGAAGTTATACTTCTCGTCGGAGCTTATCACCGGCACGGCCAGTATGATGCAGTTGGTGGTGATGAGCACGAGGTAGATGCCCAGCTTGTAGTACAGCGCCGGGTTGAGCTTTTTTAGGACGGTATCCGCCCCCTGCACGAAGCCCGCGACGATGCCGATGAACAGGACTATTTTGAGGAACCCAAGGTTTAGCGGCAGCATCACGAGGTTATAGACTATCCAGGAGAGCGCGGAGGAAATGACCATGACGGCCGTGAATGTCATGCTCATGCCAAGCGCGGTCTCCATCTTCTTGGTTACCCCGAAGAAGATGCATAACCCCAGGTAGCGGGAGAATACGAAGTTATTTATGATAGCTGAAGCTATAAATATCGTGCCCAGGTCTTTAAACATCCAAACCCTCCGTTACTTTCTTTAGTAAAGAAAGTAACCCAAAGAAACTATAATTTTAAAAGTTTTTGGCGCTCACCTTTTTCCAAAAAGGTGGCGGTGTTGCTCTTAGTGGTGCCCGCCCCCGCTGGAACCCATGCCCGTCCCGCCGAAGTACTTCCTTCAACCCAGTTGAAAAGGCCCATCAGAAGCCCGATGACAAAGAAGCCGCCTGTCGGGAGCACCATGATAAGGAGCGGGTTTGAGCCGAGCAGGTTGAAACCCAGAAGGCTCCCCTTGCCGAACAGCTCACGGACCGCACCGACAAGCACGAGCGCGCCAAGGAACCCAAGCCCCATACCTATGCCGTCCACCGCGGACGGGACGACCTTGTTCTTGCTTGCAAAAAGCTCCGCGCGGGAGATGATGATCGCGAAGACGACGATGAGCTGGATGTACAGGCCCATCTCCTTGTATGCCGTGCGCGAGTAAGCCGCCATGACCATGTCCGTCATGCTGACGTATGTCGCGATTATGAGTATGTAGGCCGGTATCCTCACCTTCGGGTTTATGAACTTCCTGAGGATGGACACGGTGATGTTCACCATGGTCATGACGAACAGGACAGCGACGCCCATAAGGAACCCGTTCTTAACCGACGTAGTGACGGCCACCGCCGGGCAGAGCGAGAGCGCAAGCTTGAACACCGGGTTCTCGGAGAAGATACCGTTTGTTATAAGTTTTTTATAGCTTATTTTCGTGGTCATGAAGCCCCAAGTCCCGCCTTTCTTAAAAGAAATGCGGCCCAAAGAATTTTAATAATGGCTTTCTTTTGATTACTTTTCTTTTACCTGAAAGAAAAGTATGGTTTTATTTCTTCTCTGTTTCCAATTCTTTCTGTAATATCTCCACGGCTTCCTTCACGCCTCTCGTCACGCCCCTTGAAGATATAGTCGCGCCGGAGATGGCCTGTATGTCCGTCTGCGTCTCACCTTTTACCACTACCAGGTTATCAATGCCCTTGCCCTTGAACCGGTCCTTGAACCAGTCATTCGTTATCTGGTCTCCAAGGCCCGGTGTCTCTTTATGGTCGAGGACGTCTATGCCGGTGACCTTCATGTTTGCGTCCACAGCTACCAAGAGTTTTATGAAGCTGGAATAGCCCTTCCCGTAGCTCAACACGATGTAGCCTTCGGTCTTCTCGCCGTTCAGGGCCTTGTAGATGATGCCTTCCTTGCCGGCAATCGTCACATCCTTTACTGGCTTTATGCTTGTGGCGGTGGGGATCAGGCCTTTAAGCGCCTGCTCCCTTTCCTCGTTCTCACGTGCAATCTTTACTGGGTCTGTGAGGGCCCAGGTGGCCGAGAGTATTACCCCTGCGGCTGCGCATATCAGGACGAGGTTTATTGTCACCTTGATGATATCGTTCATGCCTTTACCTTTACCTCGCCGAACTTCCTTGTCTTTAGCGCACGGTCCAGAAGCGGTGTAAAGCAGTTCATGAGGAGTATCGCATAGCAGACGCCCTCGGGGTACCCGCCCTTAAGCCTTATCAGCACGGTTATGGCGCCGCACCCGACCCCAAAGAGTATCTGCGCCTTCTTGATCTGCGGCACAGTGACGTAATCGGTGGCCATGAAGAACGCGCCTAGCACCAGCCCGCCCGACAACATGGAAAGGACCGGGTCCCCGCCAAATACCCACGTCAGGACGGCCACAGTCGCTATGAAGCTCACAGGTATATGCCATGATATATATCTTTTGATAAGGAGGTATGCCGCACCGAGAAGCAGGGCTACGATAGAGACCTCCCCGAGCGCGCCTCCCCTGTGCCCTACGAACATCTGCTGCATACATGCTGTGGCTGCTCCCGAAATGCTCAAGAAGCTTCTGGTAGCCCTCTTCCTTGAGGATTGCAAGGGGTGTTGCGCCGGTTTTTGCATCCAGGGTAGCGAAACTCAGGGATGAAGAAGGCAGCGGCCATGTGGTCATCAGCCTGGGGAAAGCGGCGACGACGAACGCGCGGGCAATGAGGGCCGGGTTGAATATGTTGTACCCGAGACCGCCGAAAAGCTGTTTTGTTATTATTATTGCGACTGCAGAACCCACGACGGGGATATAGAGGGGCACGCCCGACGGGAGGTTCATCCCGAACAGGAGCCCGGTGAGGAATGCGCTCCCGTCTCCCGCGGTTATCTTGCCACCCGCGATCTTCTGGGTGAGCGGCCTCGAAGAATACGCATGAGGCGATGGACACGGCCAGGACCAGAAGCGCCGGTATCCCGAAATAATATACGGAAAGTGCGGCTGCCGGAACGAGGGACGCCGACACTGTCCACATTATCTTTTCAACGGTCTCGCCCGAACGGATATGCGGGCCGATCGATGCCGCAAGCCGCGGCTTCGCCGGCGCCGTTTCCTTTGGCGGAATGGCCGGTGTGTCCATGAAACCCCTTTTAAAAGAACTGGTTAAAACTTATAACTCAGGCCTTCGCCTTTTTCTTCGCAAGCTCGCGTTTGGCCCATTTTGCGAACTGGACCATAGGCCTGTTCGAAGGGCAGACGAACGAACAGGAACCGCACTCGAAACAGTCCATGACGCCGTAGTCTTTGGCCTCCTCGAACTTGCCCTTCTCTATAAGCTGGCCGATAACCGACGGGTTAAGCCCCATCGGGCAGACATCCAGGCACCTGCCGCAGCGGATACACGGCCCGAAATCAACGACTCGCGCATCCTTGCCGGTCATCACAACAACACCCGACGTGCCCTTTATTACCGGCACCATCAGGTCCGTCTGCGCGACACCCATCATGGGGCCGCCCATTATTACCTTAGAGGCGTCTTCGCTCATTCCGCCGCACTGCTCTATAAGGTCGGCGAAAAGGGTCCCTACCCTCACCCTGAGGTTTTTAGGCTCTTTCACGCCGGGGCCTGTCACGGTGACGATGCGCTCTATAAGCGGCCTGCCAAAGCGTACCGCCTCGTATATGGCGGCCGCTGTCGCAACGTTCTGCACGACCGCGCCCACGTCCATGGGAAGGAACCCCGGCGGCACCTCAAGGCCGGTTACGGCCTTTATCAGCTGCTTCTCGGAGCCTTGGGGATACTTCACCTCGAGCGGCACCACCTTCACGCCCATGCGGCAGCCCTTGGGTACGTCAAGCTCCAACCCTGAGCGGTCGTAGTAGGTCTCCAACACAAGCTCACAGGCGACCTTGCCGGCTTCCTCAGCCATACGCTTAATGGCGGCGGGCTTGTTCGCCTCGATACCGACAAAACCCTCAGTAACCCTGAGGACGCTCATTATTATCTTGAGGCCCTCAATCACCGCCTCCGCGTTTTCCTCCATCAGCCTGGAGTCGGAGGTAAGGTAGGGCTCGCATTCCGCCCCGTTCAAGATGGCGTACTTTATCTTCTTTTCTTTGGGCGGGGAAAGCTTTATATGGGTCGGGAACGTCGCGCCGCCCATACCCACTATCCCGGCCTCTTTTATTATCTCTTTTATGTCGCCAGGGCTCATCGACATGTAGTCTTCGTGGCCCGTGAGTCCGTCAGCCCATTCGTCCAGCCCGTCCGACTCTATCACCACGGCCTGGGCGTCGGTACCCATCGGGGACGGGAAGCCGCCCACGGCCACCACCTTACCCGATAACGAGGCATGCACCGGCACGGAGACCGCACCCTGCGCCTCGCCTATCTTCTGGCCCTTCTTTACGACATCGCCCACCTTGACAAGCGGCTGGGCTGGCGCGCCTATATGCTGGGCCATGGGTATGACTACTCTATCGGGAAGCCTCGCATCCTGCACCTGCAATGCGGCAGTCGCCTTCTTGTTGTCGGGCGGATGTACTCCGCCTTTGAAACCCGCACCCTTCAACGCTTTTTCTTCTCCTGGCCCAGAAGGCCTGCAAGCTCTTTTACGAACTCGTCTATGTCCTTGAAGTCGCGGTAGACCGAGGCGAAACGCACGTACGCGACCTTGTCCAACTCCTGAAGGTTACGCATGATCTCTTCGCCCACCGCGCTTGACGATATCTCTTTCTGAGCCCCTTCAAGGAGCTTCTTTTCTATCTCATCCACGACATTTGCCAGGGTGTCCATCGAGACGGCGCGTTTTTCGCAGGCCTTCTTCAGGCCGGATAGCACCTTCAGACGGTCGAAAGGCTCCCTGCGCCCGTCCTTCTTTACCACCATAGGCATGATCTCCTCCACCCGCTCGTAGCTGGTGAAGCGCCTGCCGCATTTCTCGCACTCCCGGCGCCTCCTGATCGTCTCTGCGTCGGTGGAGAGCCTTGAATCCACTACCTTGTCTTCTATATGCCCGCAAAACGGACATTTCATGTTGAACCCCTCGAATCCCGTTCGAACTTTAAGAGCAACACGCCCGCCTCGGCAAGCATCTCCTCGCCCAGCTTGTCAGGGTAACCGTCGTCATAGATAATCTTTTTTATACCGGCGTTGATGATCATCTTTGAGCAGATCACGCATGGCAGGTTGGTGCAGTACAGGACGGAGTCCTTTATGCCCGTACCATGTTTGGCGGCCTGTATTATGGCGTTTTGTTCGGCGTGAAGCCCACGGCATATCTCATGCCGCTCGCCAGACGGTATACCCAGCTTCTCCCTGAGGCACCCCGCGTCTATGCAGTGGGCTGTTCCGGATGGCGGGCCGTTGTAGCCGGTGGCCAGGATATTCTTGTCCTTGGCCAGGACGGCCCCTACCTGCCGTCTCAGGCAGGTGGAACGCTTCTTGACCAGGTGGGCGATATCCATGAAGTACTCGTCCCAGCTGGGTCTGGTCATTTCAGGCCTTTCATTAAAATCCAGCAGAAGTCTCTAAGCCCTGGTAAACCGGGAACTTGAGCGCAAGGGTTTCCGCCCTCTCACGGACACGGGAGAGGACTGCGGCGTCCTTGATGTCATGTATCACGTCCGCGATCATCTCGGCTATTAGTGCCATCTCAGGCTCCCTCATACCGCGGGTCGTGACGATGGGCGTGCCGATCCTTATCCCCGAAGTAACGGTTGGGGGCTTTTCGTCGAACGGTATGCCGTTCTTGTTCACTGTGATACCGGCAATGTCCAGCGCGGTCTCCGCCTCGTGGCCGGTGACGCCCTTGCCTGTAAGGTCCAGCAGCATGAGGTGGTTCTCTGTACCGCCCGAGACCAGTTTGAAGCCCCTTGATGCCAGCTCACCCGCAAGCGTGGAGGCGTTTTTCACGACCTGCGCCTGATAAACCTTAAACTCCGGCTCCATTGCTTCTTTAAAGGCGACTGCCTTTGCCGCAATGACGTGCATGAGCGGCCCGCCCTGGATGCCGGGGAATATGACCTTGTCGACCGCCTTTGCCAACTCGCGGCGCGTAGTCATGATCATGCCGCCCCTTGGCCCCCTGAGGGTCTTGTGGGTGGTGGACGTCACGAAGTCGGCGTAGGGCGCCGGGCTCGGGTGCTGGCCACCGGCTACCAGGCCCGCGATATGGGCCATGTCGGCCATCAGGAGCGCGCCGACCGAGTCGGCTATCTCCCTGAACTTCTTGAAGTCTATGATCCTCGGGTATGCGGAAGCCCCGACGACTATCATCTTCGGGTTGTGCTCTTTTGCGAGCGAGGCCACCTCATCGTAGTCTATATAGCTATCCTCGCGGCGAACGCCGTAGGAGACGGAGTTGTACAGGTTGCCGGAGAAGCTCACCGTCGCGCCATGCGTCAGGTGCCCACCGTGCGTAAGCTTCATGCCCAGTATCGTGTCGCCGGGCTTGAGGGCCGAAAAGTATACCGCCATGTTGGCCTGGGAGCCGGAGTGGGGCTGGACGTTGACGTATTCCATGCCGAACAGCTCTTTGGCGCGGTTTATGGCCAGCTCCTCCACCGCATCCGCAAAATCGCAGCCGCCGTAGTAGCGATGTCCGGGGTACCCTTCAGCGTATTTGTTGGTCAGTACCGAACCCTGGGCCTCCAGCACGGCCTGCGAGGCATAGTTCTCGGATGCTATGAGGACTATCTTCTCGCTTTCACGCTTCTTCTCGTCTTCTATCGCCTGCCAGACCTCCGGGTCCGACTGCCTGAGTGCACTCATCTGTTGTTACCCTTTCAACGATCTTACTATTTATGGCCTTCAATTACGGTCTCAGCAGACCTTCTTTTCTATCTCGCTTATCTTCTCAAGCCTCTTCTGGTGCCTTCCGCCCTCGAACTGGGTGGCGAGCCACTGTTTAAGAAGCTCTATGGCCACTTCCGTGCCGATGACCCGTCCTCCCAGCACTAGGATGTTGGCGTCGTTATGGAGCCTGGACATCCTGGCTGTATAGCTGTCATGGCACAGCGCCGCCCTGACGCCGTGGTATTTGTTGGCGACGATGGACATCCCTATACCGGTCCCGCATATCGCGATACCCCTGTCGGTTTTGCCCTCCGAGACGGACTCGGCCACCTTGGACGCGAAGTCGGGGTAGTCCACCGACTCCTCACTCATCGTCCCCATGTCCACCACCTCGATATCCAGAGACTTGAGGACGGCTTCTATCGCGTTTTTGAGTTCAAGCCCGCCGTGGTCGCAGCCCAATGCTATTTTCATCGCCAGAACCTTCCATATATAGTAGTGTATTAAACAGGAAAAGCAGAGTAGATATATTAGCTTCATGCTCTTTGGCTGTCAAGAAAAAACCGGGCGAGCCTTATTCTGTTGACAAGCAATGGGCCGTTGTGACAAAATTTTGCATTTGTAGGGGCTTTTTATATCCTGGGAGAAAGGCATTTCATGAAGATTATCCGGGGGCTAAAGGATATCAAGAAGACCCCCATGAAAGACCCGGTGGTCACTCTGGGCAACTTCGACGGGGTTCACCTGGGACATCAGGCGATTTTCAAACAGGTTGTGGCCTGGGCGCTCTCCACCGGCGGCACGTCAGCCGTCTTCACCTTCGAGCCTCACCCGCTCAAGGTCCTTGCGCCCCAGCGCTCGCCCAAGCTCCTCTCCACATTCAGGGAGAAGATGGAGCAGATAGAGGCCTCCGGCATGGACGCGGTCATCTGCGCAAACTTCACACCCGAGTTCGCATCCCAGAACCCGGAAGACTTTGTTAAAGAAGTGCTGGTGGACACGCTCGGGGTCAAGGCCCTTTTCGTCGGGCACGACTACGCATTCGGCAAAAACCGCAAGGGCGACATACCGTTCCTGCGGGATGCTGGCGCGCGGTTAGGCTTCGAGCTGCATGTCATAGGGCCGGTCAAGGTAGAAGGGATAGTCGTATCTTCCACAAAGATACGCCAGCTTATCGTGGACGGAGAGGTCTGCCTGGCCTCCAAGCTCCTCGGTCGGCCATATTCCATCGAGGGCACGGTAATAGCCGGCCACTCCCGGGGGCGCACGCTGGGCTTCCCCACAGCAAACATCACGACTCCCAATGAGCTTCCCCCCAAGGAAGGCGTCTATGCAGTCTCGGTACTCATTGAAGGCAAGGACTACAAGGGGGCTGCAAACATCGGCAAAAACCCGACGTTCTCCGACGCGACGTCATCTTATGAGGTACACCTTTTTGATTTTGAAGGCGACCTTTATGGCAAATTCCTGAAGATGAAGTTCATAAAGAGGGTACGCGACGAAGTGAGGTTCAAGGACGCGGCCGAGCTCGCGGAGCAGATAAAGAAGGACGTTGAGCGGGTAAAGGCGATCCTGTACTGATGCGGAGAAAAATTGAAGCTTAAATTCTGGATCGGCATGGCTGTAAGCGCAGGCCTCCTGGTGTTCCTCTTCTCAAAAATAGATTTCAACCGTCTCTGGACGGTGATAAAGTCCGCCAACCCATGGCTCGTTGCGGCGGCGGCTGTCGTAAACCTCGCGTTCTTCCTCGTCAGGACCGTCAGGTGGCGTTACCTCATGGAACCGGTCAAAAAGGATGTCTCCCTGCTGAACCTTCTCTCGGCTACGATGATCGGGTTCATGGCAAATAACGTCCTCCCGGCCAGGCTTGGCGAGTTCGTGCGGGCGTATGCGCTGGCCCGCAGGGAGGACATCCCCAAAAGCTCCGTATTCGCCACGATCGTCGTGGAGCGGCTGTTCGACTCCATGTCGGTACTGCTCCTGCTGGTGGTCGTCCTCGCATATATGCCTAAGGATATTGCGGGCGGAAGCCTCGCCGGCACGTTCAGACACACCGGGATGGTCGCACTTGGGTTGTACGCCATCGCAATTGTGGTACTGGCCTTTTTCGTATACAAACCGCAGACGGTTACAAAATGGATATTTACAATATTGTCACCGATTTCTGTCAAACTTGCCGATAAAGCGGCGGAGCTTGCGGGAATGTTCGCGACCGGGCTTGGCGTGGTCCGAGACCCAAAACTGCTCGCGCTGATACTATTTTATTCGGCACTGCACTGGGCCCCGCTGTACCTGCCCATCTGGCTGTTGTTCAAGTCCTTCGGGCTTGGTCTCGGGACATATGCCGCCGTATTCTTTTTGGTAGTTACCGCGTTCAGCGTGGCCGTACCTTCCACCCCGGGCTTCGTCGGGACATTCGAGGCAGCAGGGGCTGGCGCGATGATGCTACTCGGCCTGGACAAGGAGACCGCTCTCGGTTTTGCAATCCTCGCTCATGCGGCGAATTTCATACCAGTGACGCTGATCGGATTTGTATTCCTTTACAGAGAGAACCTGAGCCTTTCCGGCATCAGGGAGGTGGAGGCCGAAGCATAAGATGACCGCTCTTTTCATATTTGCCGCAACTATGACCGTTTACCTGTCCACCATAGCGCCTACGCTTTCATTTTTTGACAGCGGCGAGATGATAGCCGGGGCATATACACTGGGCGTATCGCACCCGCCGGGATACCCGGTCTACGTGACGCTTGGGCAAGCTGTTCAGCTTCCTGCCGCTGGGTAACGTAGCCTTCAGGGTGAACCTGATGTCGTCGTTCTTCGCATCGATGACCTCTGTGCTGATCTACTACATCACCAAGTCCATGCTTGAAACCGGGGACGATAAACCTATCATACCCGGCCTGCCCTGGATGAAGGCCACGCCAGCCGGCGCCGCCGGGATGTTTGCCGCATTCGCCTTCTCCTTCTCGTACAACCTCTGGGCATGGGCGGTCGTCTCGAAGTTCTATACCCTGAACGCATTCGTGGTCGCATGCATACTCATGCTCCTTATAAGGTGGAGGAGGGCAAGGAAAGAGGAGGGCGACACGGGCGGGGGGCATTCACTTTCCTACCTCTACGTCATGGCCTTCATATGGGGCATCGCTGGAGTCGTGCACATATCGCAGTTCGTACTGATACCGGTGTATCTTCTCTACATACTGATAGTCGATGGAAGCGTTTTTGTCGAAATGAAGGGGTATACCGGCAGCGACAGGTGGAACCCCGTAAGCCTGATAAAGAGGGTGAATTTCAAGACCCTCATTATAATGGCCTTCTTCTTTGCTTTGGGCCATTCCATCTACCTGCACCTCCCCATCCGTGCCGCGCAGGAGCCGCTCATCAACTGGGGCGGCGCCACCGACTGGGCAGGTTTCAAGTGGGTATACAACCGCGAAGGATATCCGTCGGTAGGCGGCGAGAGGTCGTTGGGTCTTTTCTGGAAACAGCTCCAGAGCTTCAATATGGTCAGGGAGTTCACCTGGGCGGGTATACCGCTCGTATTGCTCGGCCTGTACAGCCATTTCCGCAAGGACTGGCGGCACTTCCTCATCCTGCTCTCCGGCTCCGTACTGTTGATATCCGCAATAGTCATCGGTGGTAACCCCATCGAGGAGAACATCTTCCTTCTGGAGCAGTTCTACATCCCCGTTTACATCTTCCTATGCGTCCTGATGGGTGGCGCGGCCTACATGGTCCTTGAAAACAGGAAACTCGGTCCCTGGGTGCTGGGGCTTACGATGCCGTTCATCTTCCTGGGCAACATCCCGGCAGGTTACGTCAACAAGGTTCTGGGTACAACCGGTGGGCAGGAGACGTTCCACCTTATGGGCATGACCTATGACCCGTGGATGTTTTTCGTGTTCTACGCAATGGTAGCGGCCATAATCATTATAGTCCTCTCCATGCTCCCTATGGACGGAAAACGGTACAACAAGGTTGCCTATGTCGGGGTCTTTTTCCTGCTTTTCGTCTTTTATCCGGTATCCGAACTGAAGGCCCACTACTGGAAGAACGACAGAAGCCGCAACTTCATTGCATATGACATGGGCAACGCCGAACTCACATTTGCGCCCCAGTTCACAGTCCTTTTCACCTGGGGCGACTCCGGCGCCTTCCCGATGTGGTACCTCCAGGATGTCGAAAGGAAAAGGCCTGACGTCCTGCTTATCCACACCCCGCATCTGCCTCTGGAGTGGTTCCTCCAGAGCATCAGGAGGGAGCCCGGCGAACTTGGCGACGTCGGCGAGATAAAGGACTACAAGTATTTGAAAAACTATAACGGCATAAAAGGCATAGAACAGCTTCTTGCCATGCCGGAGGACTTCAGAGACCCGGAAGCGATGATAAAAGAGATAACGCAGTTCAACAAGGAGAGGCCTTTTGCGTTCGACTATTCATCCAGGTATTCGGTGAACATGCCATACAGCGTGGAACCGTACGGCATCACATACCGTTCCATGGAGAAGGACTACGTGGAGGAGAACCTCAGGACCTGGGCCTACATGGTAACAAGGGGCCTGCCGGCACCCACCATCGCGCTGGACCTGGACGAGGAAAAAGCGGTCAGCATCTACGGCTATGTCCTTTCCGACCTCGGGAAGCAATATATAGAGATGGGCCGCAAGCCCATGGCGCAGCAGAACTTCGCCCTCGCGGTAAAGTACGCGCCGGAGCTGTGGGAGTCTCTTTCGCCGTATATGCAATAGGGAAATATCGAGGCGGGGCCTCGGGAAAAAACTTGACAAAATTGTTTTAAAACTCTATCATATCCCAAGAAAAGTAACAACAAAGATGGCTTACAAAGTTTTAATTATAGGCGGTTCAAGGCAGTCCAGCAGGCTTGCGGGTATACTGAAAGCCGAAGGCTACACGGACGTAACCATAGTTCAGGATTGTGCCAACGCTATCGAGACCGCGCGCAACCTGTCTCCGGATGCTATACTGATGGACGTCACGCTTGCATGTGACGACTCGCTGTCGATAGCTGAAAAGCTGATGGCCGAAAGGCCTCTCCCTATAATAATGCATTCGACCCATAGCCAGATAGACCTGGTTATGAAGGCAGAGACAATCGGGGTTTCGGCACACCTGTTCAGGCCCATAACCCGCGAGAGCCTGCTCGGGGCGATAGAGCTCGGTATCTCAAGGTTCAGGCAGTGCCAGGTGCTCAGGGCTGAGGTCGGCGAATGCAGGGAGGCCTTGAGGATACGGAAGCTGGTCGAACGTGCAAAGGGCATCCTGATGAAGAGGGGCTCACTGAGCGAGGAACAGGCTTTCCTGAGGCTGCAAAAGCTTGCGCGTGACAAAAACGTAAAGATGGAGAAAGTTGCGGAGTCGATAATCACGGCCGATGAGATAATATAGAGGTTAGAGCCCCCCGTCGGGGTTTGTAATAAATGCCGCTCATGATGGCGGCTGTATTGAAGGTCCCGAGGCCTTTCCAGGATTATGTAGTCCATCTGGAAAGGCTTTTTCTGTTTCATAGGAGGTGGAATAAAAAGCATTTTCATCAGGTTTTATTTTGTTGATTTAATTCTATTCAGGAGGTAAATTAAAATGTCAGAAGAGCAGACCAAAATAGCGATAGTAGCCTCGAAGGGCACCCTTGACATGGCCTACCCGCCGCTGATCCTTGCGACCGCGGCCTCGGCCCTCGACATGGAGGCCCAGATTTTCTTCACATTCTACGGACTGAACATCATACACAAGGAGCGGATGGACAACATGATGGTGTTCCCGCACGGAAACCCGGGTATGCCCGGACCGTTCCAGGGCTTCCTCGGCACACTGCCCGGTATGCCCTCCATGGCCACCATGATGATGAAGGGCATGATGAAGAAGCACAACGTGCTCTCGATCCGCAAACTCGTCGAGATGTGCCAGATGTGCGACGTCAAGATGGTCGCATGCCAGATGACCGTAGACCTCTTCGGTATGAAGCAGTCCGACTTCATCGACGGGGTTGAATTCGGCGGCGCCGCGATGTACCTCGAGTTCGCGGCAAATGCCCAGATACCACTGTTCGTGTAGTACCGGCAGTAAAACTGAGTGCGGGGGATAGGCCCCCGCATGCTTTGTGGGTGCGCCGGATTTGGCCGGCGTAGAATCGAAAGGGGGAAAAATGAGGAAGTTAGCAGTCAGCATTGTCATGGCCCTGGCCGTGGCGGCGTTTGCGGTACCCGCATTCGCGACAAACGGCGACAACATTATCGGTGTCGGCACGATCTCACGCTCCATGGGCGGCGTAGGCGCGGCCGCCCCGCAGGACGCCATCACGGCGGTCTTCGGCAACCCCGCCGCGATGTGCTACATTCCCTGCGAGACGTCCGAGGTCGACTTCGCGGCGACCATCTTTGACCCGACAGTCAAGGCCAAGGTAACCCTGCCGTCTAGCAGGCCTCAGGGCCAGGTCTCCGGATCGACGATGCATCCGACCAGCCAGGGCGCGCCTTACGCCTTCCCGGCGATAGGTATCTACACCCCGATAACCCCGGACCTGAGGTTCGGCCTTGCGGCCTACGGCGTCAGCGGGCTGGGCGTTGACTACAAGGACTCCGACCTGAAGAACATCGGCGGCCAGTTCGGCGACTTCGGGCCGTTTGACATCAAAGACCGACCTCCAGATAATGAAGTTCGCCCCGAACCTGGCGTACCGGATACTCCCGAACCTCTCCGTCGGCGCGGCCCTTCAGATCAACTGGGCGCAGCTTGACCTGGGCGACGGCAGCGCGCACAACTTCGGCGTCGGCACACAGGTCGGTGTCATATACAAGCCGATCGACCCCCTCTCCTCGGCGTCACCTACCAGAGCCGCGCAGAAACACACCTTCAAGAGGGTATTCGAACTTCAACCAGGCCACTGGGCCAGCGACGACACGAACGCTGGCCCTTGAGCAGCCCCAGCAGGTAGTCCTCGGCGTGGCCTATGACATCATACCCAACAAGCTCCTCGTGGAAGTCAACGGCAAGTGGCTTAACTGGGGCAATGCCGACGGCTACAAGGACTTCGGCTGGAAGGACCAGTGGGTTGCGGCTGTGGGCATGCAGGCAAAGCCGATGGACTGGCTCGCAATACGCATGGGCTACAACTACGGCAACAACCCGGTCAAGCAGCATAATGGTTTTAACTTCCTCGGAACGACCAGACATCCAAGGCACCCCGACCAGCACCGCGCTTGTCGAGGGCTTCAGGATAGTCGGCTTCCCGGCCATCGTGGAACACCACGTGACCGCTGGCCTGGGCGATAAACATCACTAAGAAAGTTTCCTTAAACGTCGGCTACATGCACGCTTTCGAGAAAACAGTATCGGAGACAAGCGCACCCCTCCCGACTGGTGGACGTGTGACCTACTGAAAGCACGCTTTCCGAAAACTCCTACGAGGTCGGCCTGAACATGATGTTCTAACAATGTTCTTATTAAAAGAGGGGCCTATGCCCCTCTTTTTTTATTTGTAAGGAGGTAACAATGAAGACGATCCGGTTGGCAGCGGTTACAGCGATTGCTGTGTTGGCGCTCTGCGTAAACGCCTTCGCGGCGGCAAAGACCCAGGGAGTGTATGTCCAGATGGTGCACGGGCTGAAGGCGGACCCGGCCCAGACGGCCTCAAAAGCAGAGGCCGCGCTCAAGGCAGCGGGTTTTACGCCGCTTGCCTCGTTTGAAAACGGCGCGCCCGCAGGCTGCCGGTTCAAGGCCTTCACCGTGGTATTCACAAACGATGCCTACGCTTCCAGGGTCATTGCAGGCGGCCCAGACAAGGCGTTCGCGCTCCCGCTCCGGCTTTCAGTATACGAGGACGAGACAGGGACGAACGTTGAGATGATGAACCCGGTATCCGTCAACCGCACCATATTCCGGGGCAACTCCATGGACGAGCCCGCCCAGAAGGTTGTCGATGAGGTGGCGGCGGCCCTGAAGGCGGTCGGGCCGGTATCCATGAAGCAGATCGGCCAGCTTCGCGACTCAGGCGAGATCACCGGCATGGGCGGCGGTCCGTTTGCGGAAAAGATAGTCACCGCGGCATCATCCGCCAAGCCAGCCCATGAGGTTGCGGAGATGATAAAGAAGGGCGTCGCGAACAAGGTCCGGCTGGCACACCGATATATTCATACACAGCCGGAGACGTTGCCATAGTCGGGCTTACGAACGCAGAGCACCGAGGCGAAGCGCATTCGGCATTGCGGGCGACGCGAGGGCCAACAAGACAAACCCGTGCCCCGGCATTGACCACGCCTCGGCCTTCCCCATCGAAGCCGTAATCTACAAGAAGGGCGGCTCGACCAGCGTGAACATCCTGACCGAGATGTGGAGGATGAAGCTCTACTTCCAGGACGCGGGCAACTGGGCATTCATGAAGAACATGACCATGCCGGGCGATATACAGAAAGAGATAGACGCGGCGATAAAGAAGGCCGTTAAATAAGCTACGCTTTTAAATTAAATAGCCCGCCGGCTGGCGGGCTTTTTTATTTCCATCTTCTCTTTCTCTTATTTCCCCTGCGCCACAGGCGCCGCATTCGCCGCAGGCACCACGGGATTGCCCGGGATTGCCGTCTGGCCCGCCGGCTGCGCCACCACCGGAGCCTGTATCTGCGTTGTCGGGAAGTAGGTGTGGTTCACCCAGACCAGCACCGTGAGCAGCACGACGCCTATCACGAGGTTATAGACGATCATCTTCTTCTCCGCCGGGAGAAGAGGCTCGTAATCCATCTTTTTCATTTCTTCCGAAATGTTCGGCTTGTCCGCCATTTTATCCTCCTGTAATTTCACCCTACCCTTTATCCCTCACCCCTCGCGGGGGAGGGTGGCGCTTTGCGCCGGGAGAGGGGGATGTTACCCAACCTGTTATGCGCCGACGATAGGCGGTTTGATCCCGTGGAAGAACAGCCAGGCAATTGCCAGGCCAATCCAGACTATGTACCCGAACAGGCAGATGACGTATATCGCGGCGAGCTTGCCTATGCCCTCCTCCCAGAGCTTCTTGAAGTTGGACACGACGCCTATCGTGAAGAAGGTCATGACGAAGAAGAGCGAACGGAACACGTCACCGCCAGCCGTGACGTTCTTCGCGGGCGCGATCAGGCCGGGGTTACGTATGCACACGAAGAGCAGGATGAGGAAGGTGAGGACGTAACCCATGACGAACTTGGGGAACCGGTCCCATATCTCGCCGAAGCGTATCTTCTCGCCCGGCTTGCACTCGATGAACGTGCACCATATTATCGCGAGTATGAAGGCCCAGACGCCGATGAACATGTCTATGAACACCTTGACAGTCGTGGCCGCCATCGTTATCCAGCCGTCCTTGTAGTTCACGCCGTCCGCCGCCATCGCCTTCGCGCGTACGAGCGCGTCGGTTATCGCGCCGGATGCCACTGCCGCGCCGTCCGTCTTCACCGATAGCCCCATCCATGCGCCCGCGACCATCGGCTCTTTATACAGATAGTGCGACGCCAGAAACGGCAGGAGCAGAAGCTCCACCACCGCGAATATGACGACGAGCGAGGAGACCATGATCGGGATGATGGGCCTGGCGCGTATGGCGCCGCCGGTTGCTATGGCCGCCGAGACGCCGCAGATGGATATGCCGGAGGCAAGCGGCGCCGCCCACTCCCTGTTGAACTTGAAGAACCTGCGGGCGATGTAATAGGTCAGCGTCCAGAAGATGAGGTACGCTCCGATGATCGCGCACAGCCCGCTGAACATTACAGCGGACGCCAGCCCCATCGCCTCCGCGCCTCGCACACCAAGCCCCGCACCCAGGATGACGATGGCGGTCTTTATGTACCACTCGGGCCGTATCGCCTCCTCCATCTTTGCCGCCAGACCGGGCATCAGGTTGCCCACGAACAGCCCGGCTAGAAGAGCGATGATGAAGCCCGCCTCACCCGTCAGGTTAAGCGACCATGGGATATTGAACTTCGCAAGCTGGTCCGGAGTCGCGGCGATGTACGCGAAATGGCCCGTAGCCCAGCAGGCATAACTGATGAAAAAGACCAGGGAGAAGCCGACCACGAACTTCTTGACGTCCAACTTCATCGCCTTCGCGCCGATGGAGAGTATGATTGTCGTAAAAACGTAGGTGAGGATGAGCGAGAGAATACCGGGGATATGGAATCTGTCGGAGACGGGCGACATGATCTTTGAGGGGTCCATCCAGACCTTGGTCTTGATACCCCAGCCAAAGACCTCAAAGCCGGTGAACGCCAACATGGAAAGCAGGAAGATGGCAAGGCCGATGATTACCGCCAGCCAGTCTTCGGAGAGACCCGACTTCTTTTCTTCCATAAAACCTCCTTGGTTGTGGGTAGATTTCGGGAAAGTTTTTATAATATACAATTAGCTTTTATCGTTTACAACAAAAATAAGGTTATAGACACATAATTATTAGCCGATGCTTATCCTTGACAAAGGGTTCCCGCACCTGTAAATTTAGAAGATAACTTCATAAATCCGGATTGGAACTAATGTTCAACCAGCACAATATACTCCAGTTGTTTACTGCTTCGGCCGGCGAGAAGCCAACCTCGGGCACCGACCTCGCAAGCCTCGGCATTTATACGATAATGGTGGTCGTCATCCTGGGCCTGCTCATGTTCCTTGCGACATGGCTCGGGCAGAAGAGGCACACGCCCGAAAAGGACCGCCCATACGAGTCGGGAGTGATACCGACAGGACGAGCGCGCCTGAGGGTCCCCGTCCAGTTCTATCTCGTCGCCATCTTCTTCATCATCTTCGACCTCGAAGCGGTATTCGTCTATTCCTGGGCCGTCGCCTTCGACATACTGGGCTGGGCGGGCTACGCCTATATCACGTTTTTCATCGTCACGCTGTTTGCCGGTCTCGTCTATGTCTGGAAAAAGAAAGGCCTTGAATGGGGACCGAAACAGAAATAAGGAATGGCGCGGCAGGAGTGGTCCTGGGCTCCATTGAGGACATCCTGAACAACGGCCTGAACTGGGGGCGCAAGAACAGCCTCTGGCCGATGTTCTTCGGCACCTCATGCTGCTTCATCGAGTTCACCAACACCCTCACGCCCCGCTACGACATGGCACGCTTCGGCGCGGAGGTCATGCGCGGTTCGCCCCGCCAGGCCGACGTCATGTTCATCGCAGGCACCGTCTTCAAGAAGATCACCCCAGCGATCTACAGGCTGTACGAGCAGATGGCCGAGCCCAGATGGGTCGTGTCCATGGGCTCCTGTTCCAATTCAGGCGGCATGTTCGACGTCTACAGCGTCGTGCAGGGCATCAACCAGATATTGCCGGTGGACGTCTACATACCGGGCTGCCCGCCAAGACCTGAGGAAGTCCTCCGGGCGCTCGTCATGCTCCAGGAGAAGATATCGGCCAAGGAGAGGCCTTTGCGGCCGACCCTCCACATAAAGGGCGGGACACAAGGTACAACAAAGCCGGTTCTGGTTGACGGAATCAGCAAATCCAGGGACGGCAGGGGCCCCGGCTGCGAGGGCAGCGCAATGCGCGGAACGGAGGTACATCCGCCACATCTGTGGGGCAGCAGGGCGCCGCTCATGTGGACACCTCCGCAGCCCAAACGGGACTTCCCGGAGGGCATAGCAGCACTTATCGGCCCGCTCAAGGCGGAGTTCGGGGACGCCATTATCGAAGACCCCACGGCCAAGGATATCTACACCATAAAGGCCCACCCGGATAAGCTTCCCGAGGTGCTTTCATTCCTCAAGCACAAGGCCCCTGTCAGGTTCCAGAGGCTTGAAGACCTGACAGCCGTGGACGAATCGGTCCGCAGGGACCGTGCAACCTACAAGGACTTCACGCTCGTACACACCCTGTTCTCTTTCGACGCCCGAGGTTACATTCGGATAAAGTCCGAGCTCGAAGGCGAGTATCCCTCGGTACCAACGGCAACAGGCGTCTGGCCCTCGGCAAACTTCTACGAACGCGAAGTCTACGACATGTTCGGCATAAAGTTCAAGGGCCACCCGGAGTTGAGGCGGCTCATAATGCCGGAGGACTGGGTGGGCCATCCCCTGCGGAAGAACCACCCTTACCGCGCGACGGAGATGGCCCCCTACACCACGGAGGACGCAAGTAGCAAGAACCCCCGCGACATAATGTCTTATTTTGAAGACGACGTGAACTCACCGGATGACGGGCAGGACTTCTCCTACCTCAACTTCGGCCCGCACCACGTCGGGACCCACGGCATCGTGCGCTACTGCCTGAAGCTGAAGGGCGAGCAGATAGTGGACAGTGCCGTGGACATAGGATACCATCACCGCGCGAACGAGAAGACAGGCGAGAGACAGTCCTGGCACCAGTACGTGGTATACACGGACAGGGCAGAGTACCTCGCGGGAGTCAACAACAACCTCGCCTACCTGAACTCGGTGGAGAGGCTCCTGGGCGTGAAGCCGCCGGACCGAGCCGAGTACATACGTGTCATGCTCTGCGAGCTGTTTCGGCTCTCCAGCCATCTGGTATGGCTCGGTACGTACGCACACGACATAGGCGCGATGACGCCAGTCTTCTACTGTTTCCGTGACCGTGAGCTTATCATGGACATCGTCGAGCTCATCACCGGCGGCAGGCTGCACCCGAGCTGGTTCCGGATCGGCGGCGTGGCGCAGGACCTCCCGGAGGGCTGGAAAGAAATGGTGGAATCTTTCATAAAGATGTTCCCGGCCCGGATAGAAGAGTACGCCAGCCTGCTCACGAAGAGCGTGATTTTCGCGGCCAGGACGAAGGGCGTCGGGGCGCTCAGCCAGGCGGACGCGGTGGACTGGGGTGTCACCGGGCCGAACCTCCGTGCGGCGGGAATGGAGTGGGACCTTCGGAAGAAGATGCCGTATTCCGCATACGGCGCATTCGATTTTGAGATACCGACCGGGAAATCCGGCGACTGCTACGACCGCTACCTCGTGCGGCTGGAGGAGATGCGCCAGAGCACGCGCATCATAGCGCAGGCAGTACGCGATATGCCGCCGGGCCGATGGATAACCGACGACTACCGCTACTGCCTTCCCCAGAAGGAAGACACGATGAAGGACATAGAGAGCCTGATACATCACTTCGTGAACGTGAGCCGTGGCCTGACGCCGCCGAAGGGCGAGTGTTATTCGAGCATCGAAGGCCCAAGGGGCGAATATGGGTACTATGTCGTCTCGGACGGCCTCAACTACCCGTACAGGGTACGTGTGCGCGGCGCGGACTTTGCGCACATCCAGATGATACCCTGGCTGGCTAAGGGCTGGTTGATATCGGACCTCATCGCAATCTCTGGCGCGGTCGACTACGTTATGGCGGACATAGACAGATGAACCTGCTCCCGATAGAGAAGATAACAGAGCTTAAGGCGCATATATCCGGTCTTGAACACCCGGAAGAGGCGATAGTAGACGTGATGCACGAGGTGCAGCGCGCAAACGGCTGGCTGAGCGACGACGGCGTAAAGCTCGTGGCCGACATAACCGGCGTCCCGCCAATCAAGGTTGAGGAACTCGCCACCTTCTACAACCTTATATTCAGGCGGGCCGTAGGCCGGAAGGTTATACTCGTCTGCGACAGCATCTCCTGCTGGGTCATGGGCATGGATGACGTCTTCGAGCACCTGAAACAACGGCTCGGCGTGAATCTCGGCGGTACGACCGAAGATGGGGCGTTCACGCTGCTGCCGATAGTCTGCCTAGGGGCCTGCCATGTCGCGCCCGCGATGATGGTTGGCGAGACACTATACGGCAACCTGACGCCGGATAAGATAGATTATATTTTGGAAAAAGAAAGAATGCAGGGGACGAATTAATGCGTAGCAAATGCATGGCTTTCGTCTGAGAATTCCCTGGCTATGCGGATGAACTCGCTGCTCTTCGCCAAAAATGCCTCGACCACCTGAGGGTCGAACCGCTTACCGGAATCATCCACGATGATTTTAGTCGCTTCTTCGTGAGGGAGGGCCCCTCTGTACACCCTGTTGCTGATAAGGGCGTCGTACACGTCCGCAAGCGCCATAATGCGGCCCGCCAGGGGTATGTCCGTCCCTTTCAGGCCATGAGGGTAGCCGCTGCCGTCCCATTTCTCGTGGTGTGATATGGTTATCTGGCGCGCGTAGTGCAGGAATTCGAGGTTTTCCGGATGCCCGGTCCTGCGGATGGTAGTTGACAGGGCACTGGCCCCGATGAGCGTATGCGTCTTCATGACTTCGAACTCTTCATCCGTCAGCGGCCCCGGCTTGTTTAATATATGGTCGGGTATCCCCACCTTGCCTATATCATGAAGAGGCGCGGATTTTGTTATGAGTTTGACTCCCGCCTTATCGAGGCCATTACGGCCGGGAAGGGTCGAGAGATGCCGGGCTATGGTCTCGACATAGCGCTGGGTCCGAAAGATGTGTCCTCCCGTCTCTTTGTCGCGGGCCTCGGCGAGCGCGGACATGCTTATTATGATCGCATCCTGGGCGTCGATAAGGTCGCGGTTTCGCTGTCGCACCTTTCTAGCCTCGATACCGTACCTCAAAAGGCTCAGGACGGTCATAATCACAACCGGTGTCAGCATCGGCAGCAAAGGCGATATATAAACGCCTTTTGAAAGAAGCAGCTGCCGGCCGGCCAGATAACTGCCGCCGGTCGCTGTAGCAACTATGAAGAGAGAGAGGGTCAACCCCACCCTGCTCAGGAACCAGGAGCACAGCACACCCAGGAAGATTACGGCAAAAAGTTCGGCGCCTCTTGCCCAGCCCGGATGGGATATGTAGGTGCCGGATAAGATATCGTCCATGATGGTTGCGTGGACCTCAAGGCCATTGATCGGCCTGCCGTCCGGCACAAGGTGAATATCACCCAACCCCTTCGCCAATACCCCCACCACGGCAATTTTCCCCCGCAGGCTTCCTGTTTTTAGATTGCCGCCCAGTACCTCCCTTGCAGAGACGTATGGGAATGGCTTACCTTTTTCCCTGAAGTCGATAAAGAAGTTCCCTCCCCTGTCCAGGGGGATGCGATGGTTTGCCCATACCAGCGTAGTTTCGTGCGAGTCGTCTATTATACGGATGCTTCGGTCCGGGTGTGCAAGCAGGATGGCCCCCAGCGCTAGTGAAGGATAATATGTGCCATTATGGTGTAGCAATAGAGGTACTCGCCGGAGGACGCCGTCAATATCGTGTTGGGCGTTGGTGAAACCTTCGGCATGGGCCGCCTCGGTCAGGGCCGGTATGCTGCGTATCATCCCGGCAGGTACTGGCCATCCGGCGCCGTTTCCAGCCACGCTGGCCACGACCATGCCGGCAGGGACGGCAGGGACGTTTTCCGTCCCGGATCTGGCAGATGCGGAAAACGTAAACAGATAGCCTAGGATTGACTTTCTTTCCTCCAGAGATTGCGCCAGACGTTGTGAACCTGTGTCTCTCGGGACGGAACTGAAATGGGTTGACGGGGCAATTCCCATGTCTCGCCGCCGTTCCATCATTATAACATCTGGCGATGTGCGGTCCGGCTCCGGCATCAGGATATCAATTGCGACAACATCCGCACCAAGTTCGCCAAGCCGGTCTACAAGACGCGCCAACCGGTAGCGCGGCCAAGGCCACTGCCCGTATTCTTCAAGGCTTTCATCATCTATCGCCACGATCAGCGGGACACCGGTTTTCGGCTGGGTAACGCGCCCGGAGAGCATGAGGTCGTAGAGGCGCAGTTCAGCCTCCTGCACGGATAACGGAGGGAAAATCAAGAGCAACGCCACGAGTAGCGTCAGAAAAAGCCCTGTGGCGATCAACATGGAACGCCCATCCCACAGGGGGGCCAGGCGTTGAGAACGTTTGCGTGACAAAGCTGAGCCGGACATGTGCTGACCCTGTTAGCGGACGATTACCTCGACGCGCCGGTTTCGTGGTTCAGCGACTCCGTCAGGAGTCGGTACAAGAGGGTCGCCTTTGCCGTGCGAAGATACCGCCAGACGTTCCGGGTCGGCGCCGTCCTTTATCAGCAGGTCCCTTACCGCCTCGGCACGGGATAGGGAAAGCTTGTCGTTTAGCTGCACCGAACCGACCGAGTCGCAATGCCCGGTGACACTGACACTGATTGCACCGCGCCGTTTTATGGAGGCAATGATGTCATTGATCTCAGTCTGGGACTCAGGCACCAAATCTGTGCCACCCGATTTGAAATAGAGGATAAATTTCTCCGGTTGAGGAGGTTCGATTGCCAACACCTCGCCGAATGTCGAATCGATGTATTTACGGTCAGCAGTTACTACCGGGGACGGAGTTTTTGTCTTGCCGGATACAGTGGTCATGTCGTTTTGTTTTTCAAGGAGCTGTTTTCCCCCCTCCGTAGCCACTTCCGCCTTGCCGACATGCCCACCAGGGTCCTGGGACAATACAACGGCAGAATGCGTGGTTGAACAGCCGTATATGACAGGCAGGAACAAGGCTGCGGCCAGCATGACGATTGCAATGCTTCTCATCGAAACCTCCCATATGATGGACGGTTACGTCCCAGCCTTATTCCTGGACGGCTACCAGCAGCTTGGTCCCCCTCACTGCGATAGTGGCATCCGGGACTTCCAGACGGATCGAGTCCGGGGCGAGCTTGCCTATAAGCCCTGAGAAATACGCGAAGGTCCCCTTCGCCATACGCGCCAGAAAAGCAAATTTCCCCTCTTTAGGGTTGAATACGTAATCCTTGATGGACAGCTCGCTGTTGGGCCCAAGGGAAATCGTCGTATCGTCTACAAGGACTATTCCCACGGCGCCATCCTTTGAAGTCCTGACCAGGTCGCCCCGGTAGACAGCCGTCCCCACCTTTGCGGGTAGCTCGGTTTTATCCCGAAGTATGCTGGACATCCCCTTAAGGGTTTGGACGTGTCCGATCGCGCCGAGTGGTTGAGCTATGCCGGTGGGATAACAATAAGGAGAAACAGCAGTACCAGTACCAATGCCAATATTTTCATGACGCCCCCTATCCGCGGAAACATCTGGATGCCAACAGAAAGCATGGTACTAATAAACCGTCTTGGTTTTGGACAACCTGAGTCAAACCATATTGGTTAATATATTATCATAATTATGTGGAAAAATCAAAAGCGCTGGTCCCGCTTTGAAATGCCCGGGGCCCGTTTGTGGGCCTTCGTTTTCCCTGATATCATATACTGTGCGTGAACTGTTCCCTTTATATGGTAAATGTGTTATCTTTAATTGTTAATGTAAGCGGGCGGACCTCGCAAAGTTGCATCTACAACATGAATTTATTATGACTTTTTCGGCTATTTTATCAAGGAACTTCAACCTCGGCCACCCTGCCAGCCTCAAGGAATATGAGTCTTCAGGCGGGTATGTGGGCTTGAGGAATGCCATAGTGATGTCCCCTGCCGACGTCGAAAAGACCGTAACAAACTCGGGGCTTCGCGGGCGCGGCGGGGCGGGATTTCTCACCGGCAGGAAATGGAGTTTCCTTGAGAAGAAGACGCCGGGCCCCAGGTATCTCGTAGTCAACGCGGACGAGATGGAGCCTGGCACCTTCAAAGACCGCTTCATAATGGAGCACGACCCGCACACCCTGATCGAAGGAATAATAATAGCGGGATATGCTACAGGGATAGCAAGCGGCTATATATTCATCCGTTATGAATACGCAGAAGCGGCAAGGGCGCTTGCAACCGCGATTAGTGAGGCGAAAGATGCGGGCTACCTCGGGGTGAACATATTAGGTTCCGGCTTCTCGATGGACATAACGATCCACCGTAGCGCAGGCCGGTACGAATGCGGCGAGGAAACGGCGCTATTGAACGCCCTGGAGGGCAAGAGGGCCAACCCACGCTCGAAGCCGCCTTTCCCGCCCGTAGCCGGGCTGTGGATGCGGCCTACAATAATCAACAACGCCGAGACGATATCGAACGTGCCTCATATACTAGCGATGGGGGCCGGTGCATGGAAAGGCGTTGCCCGCTCAGAGAACGGGGCCGGGCCAAAGCTCTACGGCGCATCGGGCAAGGTACAGAGGCCGGGGCTTTTCGAACTACCTATTGGTACGCCGTTAAGGGAGATAATATTCGAGCATGCAGGCGGGATGTTGCCCGGCTATAAGTTCAAGGCCTGCCTTCCGGGCGGGGCCTCGACGCCGCTACTCACTGCCGACCACCTGGATGTCGAGATGGACTTCGACGCCGTGCAGCAGGCGGGCTCACGGCTCGGCACCGGATGTGTTACCGTCCTTGATGACAAGTGCTGCATAGTGCGCGTAATGATAAACCTGCTCACATTCTTCACGCGGGAGTCATGCGGGTGGTGTACCCCGTGCCGGGACGGGCTTCCGTTTGTGCTTGAGATATTAAAAGAGATAGAGGCAGGTACTGCGACGCATGAAGACATCGGCATCCTGGAAGAGAACTGCGAGGTGATATATCCGAACTCTTTCTGTGCATTTGCTCCCGGTGCGGTCGACCCTGTAAAGAGTATGCTTAGGCTGTTCCGAGACGAAGTAGAAGAACATATCAAGCTACACGCTTGTCCACTGCAAACTCAGTGACTATTATGTAGCTATTGACGAACGCACATTTTGACTTTGTTGGATACTAATCATGGCGAAGCAAAGCGGCCATGCAGGAAACTGTCTGAGCGAAGCGAGTTTTTCCTGCATAGCTTTACGAGCTATAGATTAGTCAATAATGTCAAACAGGGCGTGAGCCAATGGCTACATAATCAGTAGAGGATTATATTTTGCCTAAGCTTGTTATAGATGGTATAGAGGTGGAGGTCGCCGAAGGGACCAACGTCCTTGAGGCAGCGAAGAAGGTCGGGATAGTGATCCCCCACTTCTGCTACCACCCAGCCCTTGGTTCGGTGGGGGCGTGCCGCCTGTGCGCCATGAAGTTCATCGAGGGCCCTGTTAAAGGGGTGCAGGTGAGCTGCATGGTCAAGGCCGCCGACGGCATGGTCGTCTCGACGACAGATGGTGACGCCGCAAGGCTTCGCAGGATGGTAATAGAGTGGCTGATGCTGAACCATCCGCACGACTGCCCGGTATGCGATGAGGGCGGTATGTGCCTGCTGCAGGACTATACCATCGCAGGCGGCCACGGCATACGCAGGTATAAGGGCAAAAAACGAACATACCAGAGCCAGTACCTGGGCGAGTTCATCTATCAGGAGATGAACCGCTGCATACAGTGCTACCGTTGCAGCAGGTTCTACCAGGACTACTGCGGCGGGACGGACTTCGGAACACTTAAAATATCAAACAAAGTTTTTTTCGGCAGACACGAGGAAGGCTGGCTTGAAAGCGAATTCGCTGGCAACCTCGCCGAGGTATGCCCGACGGGTGTGTTCACGGACAAGACTTACCATTACGTGGCACGTCCTTGGGATTTGGAGACTGCGCCTTCGGTATGCCCGCACTGCTCGCTCGGATGCAACACCATACCAGGCGGGAGGTACAGGAAGCTCGTAAAGATAACGGCGCGTGAAAACCAGACCGTGAACGGCTGGTTCATCTGCGACAGGGGACGTTTCGGCTACGGCTTCGCGGGCCGGAAGAACAGGCCCTATTTTCCGATGATAAAAGGTGAAAAAGCAAACCTGGCCGATGCAATGGATAAGGCCGCGAACAAAATATCCGAGGCCATTTTAAGGCATGGTGCCGGTAGTATCGCATTGACAGGCTCGCCCAGGATGCCCCTTGAGAATGCATACTACATGAAGAAGTTCGCGGACGCCTTTGGCTCTGTTAACGTGTTCTATTCACCCGACCCTGAACGCGAGAGTAGGGACAGGCTTGCGACATCCATGCTGAAACCTGAGTTTGCCCGCTCTCTGAAAGAGTTGGAAGAGTCAGACTTTATAATATGCGCGGCCGTGGACCCGGTAAACGAGGCCCCGATGCTTGCCCTTATGATGCGGCAGGCTGCAAGGAAGGGGGCTACGGTAATTGTAATAGATCCTAGACCGGTATCGCTGCCGTTTGAGTTCACACACCTGCCGGTAGCACCCGATAAGCTTGTGGACACGCTCACCGATGCGACCAATGGCATCAAGGGCGATAGGCCCACGATTATTGTCGGCACGAGTGTGGGCAGTGAGGAGCTTATCGAGAAGGCCGCCTCGCTGACGGCATCAGCAAGGTCGGAAGGTAAGGACTGCGGGCTCTTCTATATAATGTACGGGCCGAACTCGTTCGGGGCCGCAACCCTTGCGGGAGACGGCCCTGACTTCGAAACCCTTCTGGACGGCATCGAAAAGGGCCGGATCAAGGTCCTTGTGGTTGTCGAGTCCGACCCGCTTGGCCAATACCCAGACCGTGAAAGAGTGGCAAAGGCATTCGAAAAGCTCGACGCCCTTATAGTCATGGACTATCTGCCAAGCAACACGGCAAGCCGGGCGGACGTCTTCCTGCCCGCAGCGGCATATGCCGAGCAGGAAGGCACGTTCGTAAACCAGGAGGGCCGGGCACAGGTGTTCGGTCAGGCGTATATTTCCGGCGTACCAATCAACGACATGGGGCCGGACGCGCACCCGCCCAGGACATTTTCAGCGGAGGTTCCAGGCCACTCGCTCCCCGTCTGGGAAACATTAAAGGAGCTTGCCTGTATCATGAAGCCTGAATGTTTCCTGACCTCCTCCGCCGCCGCGATACGGGCCGAGATGGCAGATGCGTTTCCGGCGCTTGCGCCGCTTAACGGGGCTGTTGCCCGGAGATGGGACACTGCTTTTACCGGGAGCGCCTTACAACCCGCCGGTGAAGCCGGACGTATCCGAGACCGGGGGAGCGGCACTCACGCTGATATCCACGGAGCTGACATTCGGGACCGAGGAGCTGTCGACCTATTCCGACAAGACACAGCTTCGCGCGCCGGAGCCGTACGTGCTTTTGAATAAAGATGAGGCCGCACGGCTGGGCCTTGAATCCGGAGTGATGGTCGAGATATCTAGTGGCGGGACGATGCTTGAGTGCAGGCTTGCTGTAAGCGCCAAGGCGGCAGAGGGCGTCGCTATCGCACCGAAGGTCAAGGGATTCCCGGTTTCCGGGCTCGCCGGCAAAAAGATAACAATAAGGGCCAAGGCATGACCCAGGGCTTACCTATCATAATCATAATAATAAAGCTGGCGCTGATACTTTTCGTCACCCTGACGCTTGCGGCATACATGGTGCTTGCCGAAAGGAAGGTGCTCGCTCGCATACAAAACAGGTACGGCCCCAACAGGGTCGGGCCATTTGGCCTCCTGCAGCCGCTTGCCGACGTCATAAAGCTTATCACCAAGGAGGACGTCATACCGGACGAGGCGGACAGGGCGATCTTCCTGATTGCCCCGGGCATAGTCGCGGGCACCGTCCTATTGTCTTTTGCGGTGGTCCCGTTCGGCGCGCCCATTATGTTCGGAGGGTTCCGTATCGACATGCCGGTCATCGACCTCAACGTCGGAGTGCTCTATTTCCTTGCGCTCTCATCCCTGAACGTATACGGCATCGCGCTCGGCGGTTGGTCGTCCGGCTCGAAGTACAGCCTTCTGGGCGGCATACGCGGCTCGGCCCAGCTCATATCCTACGAGCTTTCGATGGGGCTATCCTTGGTGCCGGTAATAATGCTTGCGGGTTCGTTCAGTCTGAGCGACATAATATCCGCACAGCGTCCGGTACCATTCGTGGTATATGCCCCTGTCAGCTTCGTCATATTCCTCATAAGCGTGGCGGCGGAGGCGAAGAGGATACCGTTCGACCTGCCGGAGGCCGAGAACGAGCTTGTGGCGGGCTACCACACCGAGTACAGCGGGATGAGGTTCGGCCTCTTCTTCATCGGCGAGTACGTCAACATCATAGTCCTCTCCGCCCTCGCCGTCACATTCTTCCTGGGCGGCTGGCTCGGCCCCGGCCCTGCATGGCTGTCTTTGTTCTGGTTCTTCTTCAAGGCGGCCTTCATAGCGTTCGGCTTCATGTGGATACGGGCAACCCTCCCAAGGCTCCGCTACGACCAGCTTATGCATTTCGGCTGGAAGTTCCTGCTCCCGCTGTCCCTTTTGAACATCATCGTCACCGGATTCCTGGCCCTCTTCTTCCACTGGGGAGGGGCATGATGGAATACATATCCGGTTTCTTCGGGGCACTCTTCACAACTCTGGAAGAGATGTTCAGGAGGCCTGTAACCATACAGTACCCAGAAGAGAGAAAAGCCTCTGTCTGAACGTGCGAGGTGGCGCATAGTCCTGACACGCGACCCCGACGGCGAGGAGCGCTGCGTCGCCTGCTACCTCTGTTCGGCGGTATGTCCGGTCTCATGCATCTCGATGCAGTCGGTCGAGCGCGAGCCTGACGGCAGGCGCTACCCCGCTTGGTTTCGCATAAACTTCTCCAGGTGCATCCTGTGCGGGATGTGCGAGGAGGCATGCCCGACGTACGCGATACAGCTTACGCCCGATTACGAGTTCACCAAGTACGACATCCTTGACATGGTCTATGAAAAAGAAGACCTGCTCGTCGACGGCCAGGGCAAATACCCGGGCTACAACTTCTACCGTCACTCCGGCATCGGCGTGGTAAACCCGAAGGGGGAGAACCCGGACGAGTACCCGACTGTGGACGTAAAGGGGAACATGCCTTGAACGCGACTGTTTTCTACATTCTGGCTGCCGCAACCGTACTGGCCACCTTCATGGCTATTACGCGCCGCGAGATGGTACACGCCGTCGTGTACCTCGTGCTGTCGTTCTTCTGCCTTGCGCTGATATTTTTCATGATGGGCGCCCCACTTATCGCGGCCCTTGAGGTGCTTGTCTATGCGGGCGCTATAATGGTCCTGTTCCTGTTCATAGTGATGATGCTGGAGATGGGCACGCCCAAGCGAAAGCTCACACCATACTGGAAGGTATGGGGGCCAGCGGCTGCCCTGGCCGCCGTGATACTGGCCTGTACCGCCCTGCTGCTCACGTCAACACCCGAGCACGGACTGGCCGCGGGCGCGGTCTACATTACGCCAAGGGCCTTCGGGAAGGCACTTTATAATACACAGGCGCTTGCGGTAGAGGCGGTATCGCTTCTCCTTCTTTTCGCGCTTGTCGGGGCGCTCTATCTCGGGAGGCATGACTGATGGTGCCCATCACTCACATACTCATCCTCTCAGGCATACTGTTCGCGCTGGGCGTGGCCTGTGTCGCGGTGCGCAGGAACCTTCTTATGATACTCATCGGCGTCGAGGTTATGATAAACGCGGCCGGGCTGGCCTTTGTCGCCGGGAGCCTGCGGTGGGGGCAGCCGGACGGCCAGATATTCGTCCTGTTCCTGGCAGCAATGGCCGCCTCGGAGGTCTCGGTCGGCCTCGCCATGATCGTCTATATGCAGAAGAGGAAGCGGAGCGTGGACCTTGACGACTTCAGCGATATGAAGGGATAACGCATGCACCCTGTCCTGTACATACTGGCCTTGCCGCTTGCGGGCGCGGTTATAAACGGCTTAGTCGGCTGGAAGCTGAACCGACGCGTAGTAGAGATTATCGCCTGCGCATCGGTCGGCGCCGCGTTCGTTTATGCAATACGCGCGTTTCAGATGTCCGGCTCACCTGCCGACATCGTCTTTGCCGACTGGCTGTCCTTCTCGTGGTTCAGCGCACAAATCGGTGTGCGGCTCGACGTGCTTTCGGCCTCGATGGCCCTCATGGTCACAGGGGTATCCTTCCTGATCCACGTCTATAGCGCCGGGTACATGAAGGACGACCCGGGCTATGCCAGATACTTTACTCTTTTAAACCTCTTCGTTTTCTCAATGCTCCTGCTGGTGCTTGCCGACAACCTACCGCTGATGTTCGTAGGCTGGGAGGGGGTCGGGTTCTGCTCCTATGCCCTGATTGGCTTCTGGTATTCCGACATAGCCAACGCAAACGCGGGCAGGAAGGCCTTCATCGTAACGCGCATAGGCGACGTTGCATTCGGAATGGCTATCATATGGCTTTCGTACTTTGCAGGTACGACAAACACATCCGATATCAACGCCGCCGCACAGGCCACGATGCCAGTTGCAACCGCTACGTTTATCGGCCTGCTCTTGCTCTTCGGGGCGGCTGGCAAGTCCGCTCAGTTGCCGCTTACCGTCTGGCTCCCGGACGCGATGGCGGGCCCGACGCCGGTCTCCGCCCTCATACACGCCGCCACGATGGTCACGGCCGGCATATACCTGCTGATGAGGCTGTTCCCGGTAATCAGCATGTCAAAAACGGCAATGGCCGTTATAGCGGGCGTGGGTGCCGTTACGGCACTCTATGCCGCCACCGTCGCGCTCGTACAGAGGGACATAAAGAAGGTTCTTGCCTACTCCACCATCAGCCAGATAGGTTACATGGCCCTTGCGGTGGGCGCGGGCTCGGTGGGCGCGTCGCTGTTCCATCTGATAACGCATGCCTTCTTCAAGGCCCTGCTGTTCATGGGCGCGGGCTGCGTGATACAGGCGATGCACGAGGAACACGACATCTTCAAGATGGGCGGCCTGGCCGCCAGGATGCCGGTTGTCTTTTGGAGCTTCCTTGCCGGAGCGATCGCGCTTGCGGCTGCCCCGGGCACTGCCGGGTTCTTCAGCAAGGACGACATCCTGACGGCGGTCTTTTCGCAGGGCACGCTCTATTACTACATCCTTTGGGCCATGGCTGAGCTTACCGCGCTGATTACAACCCTTTATATCTTCCGTGTAGTCTATCTCGTTTTCCTGGACAAGCCAAAGGGTGAACCTCACGCGATACCGGCCATCATGCCGGCTACGATCATACCCCTTGCCGCTGCTCAGTCTTGCGGGCGGGATTATAAACATGCCTGTGTTTCTCGGCGGGTCAGAACGTCTTTCAAAAGCCCTGGCCTCTCAAGGGCTAGGCCCCCTTGCTCCAGAAGGGGCGCCGCACTTCTTACTCGCTGGAGTCACTTCGGCCGTATTCATTGCCGGCCTGGTCCTGTCATACTACCTTTACTCAAAAAGGCCTGACGTCCGGCTACGCATCTCGGCGCGGTACTCCGGACTTGAGTCGTTCCTGTTTGCCGGATGGCGGCTCGACTGGCTCTACAGTGCAGTATTGGTAAAACCTTTCGTAAAGTTTGCGGACATGCTGTGGAATAAGGTGGACGAGGGCGTGATAGACGGCGCGCTTGACGGGCTTGGCTCGTCACTCGCCGGGGCAGGCACTTACCTCAGGACATCCGTGACCGGCCGCGCGTCCGCATATATAATAGCCACCGTGATCGGCGCGGCGGCAATACTGATATTTTTCACCTGGAGCTCTCACTGATGTACTCTGGCTTCTTAATATACATGCTTTTTCTGCCGGTATTGACCGCCGTACTTATTCTTTTTGAAAAGAGCGAGCGCGTTTGCAGGATACTTGCGCTTATGGTGACGGGCGCGGAGCTTGTCATCAGCATTGTGCTTTATTGGGTTCTCTTGAAGGGATACGCCGGGCCGGGCCGCTGGTTTCTTGCAATCGACCTGCCGTGGGTGGACCGGTACGGCATGAGGTTCAGCCTGGGCATGGACGGGATAAGCCTGCTGCTGGTCAACCTTACCGCATTACTCTTTTTGCTGTCAGTTATCGTCTCCTGGCGCTCCGTGAAGACGAAGGTCCCCCTCTTCCATGCGATGCTGCTGGTGCTCGAGACGGGCGTGCTGGGCGTATTTTTAGTCGACCGACCTTTTCCTGTTCTACCTCTTCTGGGAGGTAATGCTGATACCCATGTTCTTCCTGATAGGCGTCTGGGGACACGGCAGGCGCATATACTCGGCGGTCAAGTTCCTGATATTCACGGTTACCGGAAGCCTCTTCATGCTCCTCTCGATCATAGGTCTTTATGTTATCCACGGGAGCCAGACTGGCGACTACACCTTCGCGCTTGACAGGCTGGTCGGCACACAGTTATCCTTCCCGGTTTCCCTGGTTCTTTTTTCCGGGTTTCCTGCTGGGCTTCGCCGTAAAAGTACCCATATTCCCGCTGCACACATGGCTGCCGGACGCGCACACCGACGCGCCGACCGCTGGCAGCGTGATACTCGCGGGCCTGCTGCTCAAAACCGGCACATACGGTATACTGCGGTTCGCCTTCCCGTTGTTCCCCCAGGCGGCGGCCGCCTTCCTTCCGGTTCTTTTCACTGTCGGCATAATCGGCATATTCTACGCTTCATGGATAGCGTTCGCCCAAACCGACATGAAGAGGCTGGTGGCATATTCAAGCGTCTCGCACCTTGCCTACGTGGTGATCGGCATAGCGGCCTGGAACGAGGTGTCTCTCGCGGGCTCGGTGCTCCAGATGGTGAACCACGGCATCTCGACGGCGGCGCTATTCATAATGGTCGGGATGCTGGACGAACGCGCGCATACGAGGGACATAAGCGGCTTCGGCGGGCTATGGTCGAAGGCCCCGGCATTTTCGGCCTTCTTCCTGTTGTTCATCCTCTCATCCCTCGGGCTCCCGGGGCTCAACAACTTCACGGGCGAGTTCCTGATACTCGTCGGACTCTTCCGCGCGCACCCGTACATCGCCGCGGCGGCATTCGCCGGGCTGGTAGCGGGGTTGATATATCTTTTGAGGCTCGCCCAGAACGTGCTGTTCGGGCCACAAGGCCAAAGCGTACTGGAACCCGGCATGACAGACCTGTCGGCAAGAGAACTGACCGTACTGGTCCCGCTTGCGTTTCTGGTGGTGGTAATAGGCGTATACCCGGCCATACTGTTGAGACAGATACAGGGCCCGGTCAGGGACCTCGTGGGGGCCGCTGCCCGCACCGCAGGGCTTTAAATGGAGGCGCATTATAATTAGCCTGAACGACATAGCAGCGCTTCTCCCGTATGACATACTCGCACTAGGGGCGGTGTTTGTCCTGTTGCTGGGGGCGTTCGCTTCGGATATCGGCCCCAAGGCCCTGAACATGCTAGGGGCTGCGCTGGCGCTTGCCGCGGGGCTTGCGGCCGCGTTCTACGTTCCGTCCGTAACCTCTGTCGGGGGTTTCATACAGCCTGACAGCTTCGGCAGGTTCTTCACGGCGGCGGCGTCTTTCTCCGCCGTCCTCGTCCTGCTGCTCTCACGTGGATACTGCGGCAGGAGGAACCTTGGGAACGAGGAGTACCCGGCCCTTGTGCTGTTCGCCGCCTTCGGGATGTCCCTGCTCGCCTCCTCGAACAGCCTGCTTGGGGTATTCCTAGGCCTTGAGAGCATGTCGCTCGCGTTCTACGTACTGCTGGCCTCCAACAAGTCAGACGCCCTCTCCGGCGAGGCGGGGCTGAAATACCTCGTGGTCGGCGCGATATCCACCGCGTTTTTCGCCTACGGCCTCTCGCTGATCTATGCGCAGACGGGCACACTGTCTCTTTCCGGCTCTATGTCTGCGATATCCTTCAGGCGGCAGGATAAACCCGGTCGGGCTTGCGGGCTGGGCGATGCTTATCGTCGGCCTGGGCTTCAAGACCTCTCTCTTCCCGTTCCACTTCTGGGCGCCGGACGTCTACGAGGGCGGCCCCGCGCCCGTGGTGGCGTTCCTGTCCACCATGTCCAAGGCCTCCGTCTTTGCCCTGTTCATAAAGCTTGCACTTCTGAGCAAACCCGGCTGGGCATCGCTCGTACCGGCCCTCTGGGCCATCTCGGCCGCCACCATGGTGTTCGGCAACGTTGCGGCGCTTACCCAGGACAACATAAAGAGGCTGCTCGCCTATTCCTCCATCGCGCAGATGGGATACGTCCTGCTCGCGGTAATCTCCGCCCCTGCCGTCGGCGGCACGCAAGCCGTCTTCTACCTCATCGCATACATTGCTGATGGACCTGGGCGCATTCGGCGCGGTGGCGGCATTCTCCGGCAAGGAACGCGACCTTGGCGACATTACCGCACTGCGTGGCCTCGGGTACACACACCCTTATCGGAGCTTCGTGCTCGCTATCTGCCTGATATCCCTTGCGGGCCTGCCCCCGACCGCCGGGTTCATCGGCAAGTTCGGCATCTTCTACTCAGGCATGAAGGCCGGTTACGTGAACCTCTCCATCCTGGGTATCATAACCGCGATCATATCCGTCTTCTATTATCTGAGGGTGGTGGTGTACCTGTACATGCGGGGCGACGAGCTGACGGAAGATGAGACACATCCCGTTCCGTCGCTCGACTTTGCAGGGCAGGCGGGGCTTGCCGTCATAGTGGCCGTCGTGATTTATCTGGGTGTGCTACCGGGCAGGCTGCTTGATTTGATAAGTTCGTTCATGGGGGCGTGAGGAGCGGGGCACCTTTACTGGGCAGGGGCAGCGCCCTTTGTCTTTTGCTCAAACGCCTTCTTCTCTTTCTCGATAAGGGCGTCGTATTCTTTCATCAGACGTTCTTCCTCTGCGGTTGCTTCATATTCTGGTTTGGTTGAATATGCAATGTTGATTTTTGTATCCCTCTCCTCAGTTAAGTCTAAAATTCTATTTTGAATTTCTGAAGAACAACTATCTTCGTTTAAATTATAGAACAATAATTTATTATAAAAAGTTAACTTACTTTGGCTGTTTCGGGCTTGCGCGTCCTGCTTTATACGAAAAGAGTCCGGGATTGAACGTATGTTACTGTCAAGTATTAAAACAGCAACTTCCTTGCTATCAGGGCTGAAGGCCATCGATAAAATAATTGCAGTCGAAGACATATTGGGAAAAGTTTTCAACCTTTTACCAGTATCAACATCTCGAATTATTATCGTCTTATCCTTGCTACCTGTTGAAAGCATTTTCCCATCCCTACTAATATCAAAAGAATGAGCTCCCCTTGAATGAGTCCATAATGGATCCAACGAATCTTTTCCGCCATCATGAGGCGGATGGCAAACATCGCATTTGCTTTTGATATTGGAGTTGAAGTTTTTTATCCGCCAAAGAATTTTCCCACTAGAAGCGTCCAACACTTGCGTTGAGTGATTAAATGAATAGGCAACTACTTTCGTCCCATCGGGAGTAAATTTAACCGATGTAATTTTTTCAATATGAGGATGAAGGCATAGCTTATCCCCATCCACAGAAATTAGAAATTTCCCATCTGAAATAGATAAAATTTTCAAATTAGTTTTATTATCCTGAATACCTAATGCCAATTTTGACCCGTCATTATTAAAGGACATCGAACGGATAAAGTTCTCTTGATAGCGATATAATTTATTGATGATTTCTTTCCCTGATCTAATATCCATTATGACGACTAAATTATAAGTTACCGCAACAAGCTTGTCACCGTCCGGACTGAATTTGACATCAGTAAAACCTAAAGCACCTGCATCTTTGAATGTAATTTTATCAAGGATTCTTCCATCAATACTCCACAAAATTAAAGATCCATCCTCTCCACCGGACGCCAAGTATTTACCATCAGGACTGAAATCAAGAGCATAGACATTCCCTACATGACCATTGAGAGTTTTTATTGGTTTACGAGAGGCGGCATTGAGGATGATAATTTCATTTTTATCACCCGGAACGGCAATGAGTTTTCCGTCAGGGCTGTAGACTACGGAACCATATGGGCCAGGATTTGTAGTCAATATGACTTCCCGCTTAATCTCCTTATCAGGCGCAGAATTTTCAGCAAGCGAAATGATTTCGGGTATGATAAGCAGTAAACCCAACACCACTGTAGCGAGGATTTTTTTCATTTCCCTCCCTTTGCCTCAAAGTCCGAGAACGCTTCATCGAAAGCTTTTTATGCGTTGCGGCGCACGGGTTTAAACCTCTCCCCCATCGCGACGAAACCCTATCTTCCGCCGCTTGGAGGTTCCGTCAGGCTGCATCAACTCGCGTATAACCTTGAATACCTCTCTGAACTGTGTATCGTATTTATTCTCAAGCGCATTTAGTTTGCGCGCAAGCTCCGTATGAGAAGAAAGTAACTTGCGCAACCGTACAAAAGCGCGTACGACCTGCACGCTGGCATTCACGGCGACAGGGCTGTTTAACACGCTGGCAAGCATCACAGTCCCATGCTCAGTAAATGCGTAAGGTATATGTCTTTTCCCGCCCCAACTTGAGGTCGCAATTTGCGACCTCAAGATTGCAAACTCTTGATATGTCAGCTGAAACATAAAGTCTTCCGGGAAACGGTCCAGGTTTCTTTTGACTTGCTCATTCAGGCGCTTGGTCGTCACGCCGTAAATGTCCGCCAAATCAAAGTCCAGCATGACCTTATGCCCACGGATCAAAAAGATCGACCGCTCAATCCTCTCCGCTGGTACAACAGACGTGGTATCCATAGCCCTGTTCCTTAAGAAAAAGAATAAAATAAGCCATGTTTCTGGAGATAGGCCGTTGAGGCATTATACAGGGATGTATGAGTAAATCAAGGGACAAAAAATGGCGCAAGAAGTGATGGGTGCAGGATGGTCATAAAAAAGCCCGCCTGTTTAGGGCGGGCTCTTTTAAATATAAGTTCTCTATTTAAACGTCTTCATGATGTAGTCGGCTACCGCCTTCGCCTCTTTGTCCGAGAGGGTCTTGGTGTCGAACTTGGTCATGCCTGGGCCGGGGTTGCGGACGAGCTTCAGCGATGTCCGCAGGCTTCTTTATCCCGTTTGCTTCCCGGTCGGCCTTTTTCAGGGTCTTCTTGGGGTTGATGATGTTCCCGCCGTTTGCGTGACAGGCGTTGCAGTGTTCCATGAACTCTTTCTTTCCGTCGATCTTGGCACCTTTGGGGGTGTCGGCGGATGCGGCAGCGGCCGATACCGCGAACAGCCCGGCCATCACAAGCACAGCTAACTTTTTCATGATTACCTCCCAAGTTTATAATCCTTGAAGTATATCAAATCCGCCCGTGGCGTCAACTTTTGGAAAATAAAAAAGCCCGTCATTAAGACGGGCTTTTTAAACTACTGGCCTAACAGTTAAAAAGTGCTGAATACGTATTCGGCTAAAGCTTTTGCCTCATCGTCAGAGATTGCGCTCTGGTCGAACTTCGGCATACCCGGACCGGGGTTCCTTATTATTTTTTCTATGTCGCCGGGACTATTGATCCCGTTGGCCTCCCTGTCAGAGCGCGAAAGCGTCTTGACAGGATTCACGACGTTTCCGCCGCCTTTATGACAGGAAGCACAGTATCTATCGAAAACTGCCTTGCCGTCAACGACCTTTGCCGCTTCGCCCCCTCCCTGTCCGCCGCCTTTAGAGCAGGCGGGACCGGAAACCAGCGCCGCGAACAATAATAAGATACCCAGCCTTTTTTTCAAAACCATTCTCTTTTAGAGAGAACTTCTTACTTAGCCGGAGCAGGTGTTGCAGCAGGTGCTGCTGTTGTTGCGCCACCCATTGCCGGAGCCGGAGTGGTAGCAGGAGCGGGCGCGGGCGCGGGCGCAGGCGCTTCTTCCTTCTTGCCGCAGGCGGCGAGGGAGAACATAAGGGCACCAGAAACCAATAAAGCTGCGATCGTCTTCATCTTCATCTTTTTTTTCTCCTTTCATTATGGTCTATAAAATCACCCGCACTTGCGAGTTCTAAAGAGTTTATTCAAATCAATTACCTTTGTCAACTATCATTTTACTAAATGAGAAAAAAATATCGATAAAACCGCTTTGTTGGCCAAAAAACAGGGGCAAAAAACCTTGACATGCGTGCCAGCCTGAAAGATAATGGTCTTGTTTATTCACCTACCAAAGGAGTTAAGAATATGTCCCTTGAAAAGATAGACGCACTGGAACAGAGAATATCAAAAATTATCGAGCTTGTAAAGGAGCTTAAGGAAGAAAAAAACATGCTGGAAGAAGAGGTTACACGCCTTGGTTCCGTGCTTGATGCGAAGAAAGCCGTGGAAGAAGAGGCGGCCCTTCTGCGCAAGGAGAGGGACCAGGTGCGCGAGCGCCTGGAAAACATCATACAGGGTATCGAGGGCCTTACAGCATGACCAAGAGTGTTGACGTCGAGATATTCGGCGGCACATATTCGATCAAGGGAGATGCCGACCCGGAATACGTAAGGCAGCTTGCCCGGTTCGTGGACGAAAAGATGCGTGCGCTCGCCCTGAGGAGCCCGTCGACCGTCAGCGCCCAGAGGATAGCGGTACTCGCCGCGGTCAACATGGCGGACGAAATTTTCCGGCTTCGGAACCGCCAGCGCAAGGTTGAGGAGATGGTCGAAAAGAAGACCGGGGACCTCTTCGATATGCTCGGCGGAGAATGATTTTTTTCTTGAATTTTTGCCTTGTTTGCAGTATGTTATAGGTGTTACAGGGTTAGAGTATAGGGTTCCCCTGCCCTGTTTGTGATTATGGAGCTTTTTTTGACCAACGCTATTAAATAGGGAGCTGGGAAACAGGAAGGGGTGTGCATGCCCTTCGGGGAAGCCTGAACCTTCCGACCTGGCACCCACCTGGTGACAGCCAGGCTCAAAAAATACTCCAACACGGCAGTCGGCGGGGGTTGAATTCAAGCGGGGAACCGGTCTTATACGGTCCCCCGGGAATAAAGCTAACGGAATGGTTTTAAAGGTTGAAATGATGTCTTTTGGGTTTAGCGCCGGCATGGCCGTCCTCTTATTGCTTCTTTCAGCGGTCGTCTCCAGACTGGAGTGGGCCGGTCCTGCCGTTTATAATTTGGCTTTTTGCACCATTAAAGCCGAGAGGGGTCTTTTGTTCTATTTTAGTCCTCCTACAGGGGGGGCTCCTCCATATTTGCGCGCCCAAACTGCATACCGGTCCCCGGGCCGGAGATTTCCGCTTTTTTAGCCTCTCCCAAAGCTATTCCTAAGTCGTCAATCCTTTTTGCACTAGTTAAGGCTTATCATGCCTGATTTGTTCGGCCTCGCCCGAAAAGACGCAGAAAACGCGCCTCTGGCATGGCGTATGAGGCCACGGGAGCTTGACGAGTTCGTGGGCCAGGAGCATATACTCGGCCCAGGGAAGCTTCTACGCCGCGCCATCGAAGCCGACAGGATAAGCTCGCTCATCCTCTATGGCCCACCAGGCTGCGGCAAGACCGCGCTTGCGCACGTCATCGCCGGCAGGACAAAGGCGCTCTTCGAGCCCATAAATGCTGTCACCTCCGGAGTGGCGGACATCCGCAGGGTCACCGCCGCCGCAGATAAAGAAGTCCGTTCAAGCGGCAGAAAAACAATCCTTTTCATAGACGAGATACACCGTTTCAACAAATCCCAGCAGGACGCGCTCCTGCCGGACGTCGAGAGGGGCGCCATAATCCTTATCGGCGCTTCCACGGCAAACCCGTTTTTCTCGGTAATACCCGCCCTTTCCTCCCGTTCCCGCATTTTTGAACTCAGGCCGCTTGACGGCGATGCGCTTCGTACGCTCATTGCGCGCGCGCTTAGCGACACTGAGCGCGGCATGGGCGCCTATAAGGTCGCCCTGGACGATGCGGCCGTGGAATTTATCGTATCAAGCTCCGCAGGGGATGCGCGAAGGGCGCTGAACGCCCTTGAGATAGGCATCCTGACCACCCCTCCAGGCAACGACGGGGTTATCAGGTTCACCCTCGGCGTCGCCGAGGAGTCCATTCAGAAGAAGGCGGTCGTATACGAGGAGGACGAGCACTACGACACCATTTCCGCGTTCATAAAGAGCATGAGGGGCAGCGACCCTGATGCGGCGATCTACTGGATGTCGAAGATGCTCTATGCGGGCGAGGACCCGCTGTTCGTTGCGAGGCGCATAATAATAGCGGCCTCGGAGGACGTGGGCAACGCCGACCCGGCGGCGCTGGGCGTCGCGGTCTCGGCCCTTCACGCGCTCGAACACATCGGGATGCCGGAGGGCAGGATACCGCTGGCGCAGGCGGCCATCTACGTGGCCTGCGCACCGAAGTCCAACGCGTCGTACGTTGCCGTAAACGAGGCGCTGAGGACGATCGAAGACGGGGCCGTCATGCCCGTCCCCGACCACCTGCGCGACGCCAGCTACAAAGGGGCTGGGAGGCTCGGGCACGGCAAGGGCTACAAGTACCCGCACGATTACCCGGGGCATTGGGTAGAACAGGAATACCTGCCTGTGAAAAAGTCATTTTACAGGCCGGCAGACGTTGGATATGAAAAAGAGATAAGCAGTAGACTTGCAGGACTGAAGACTACGGATGGAACAAAACCAGTATAAATATCAAAACGGGAGGGCTCAGTTATTATGTTGATTACATTTGGATAGCGGTGGCTGGGGTTGTCGGCCTTGCGATCGGCATGCTGATAAAGCGGGGGATGGCGGAATCCAAGATAAAAGATGCCGAAGAGCAGGCCAAGAGGATGCTGAAGGACGCGGAACGCGACGCCGAGACGAAGAAGAAGGAACTGCTTCTCGAAGCGAAGGACAAGCTCTACCAGCAGCGTTCGGACTTCGAGAAGGAGATAAAAGACAGGCGTACCGAGCTTAACGCCTCAGAGAAACGCCTCGTCCAGAAAGAGGAACATCTCGACAAGAAGTCCGAACAGTTCGACAAGAGGGATTCGGACATCCTGAAAAAGGAAAAGGACCTCGCAAACCGCGAGAATGTCCTGCTTGAAAAGGAAAAGAAGTACGAGGACGGCATACTTGAGCAGGTAAGGCAGCTTGAGCGTATCGCCGGGATGAGCTCCGAGGACGCCAAGAGGGAGCTGCTCCTGCGCATGGAGGAGGAGGCCACCCACGAAGGCGCCAAGATGATAAAGCGCATAGAGGACGAATCCAAGGCCACTGCGGACAAGAAGTCCAAGGACATAATGGCGCTTGCCATCCAGCGTTACGCCAGCGACTACGTGGCCGAGACCACCGTATCCCTGGTCAACCTCCCCAACGACGAGATGAAGGGCCGCATAATAGGCCGCGAGGGCAGGAACATCCGTGCGCTCGAGGCCGCGACCGGCATAGACCTCATAATCGACGACACGCCGCAGGCCGTAATAGTATCAGGCTTCGACCCCGTACGCAGAGAGATCGCACGCCAATCCATCGAGCGGCTCATGGCGGACGGACGCATACATCCCGGGCCGTATAGAAGAAGTCGTTGACAAGGTACGTAAGGAACTGGACGAAACAATGCGTGAGGAAGGCGAGAAGGCTGCCTTCGACCTTACGCTCCACGGCATACACCCGGACGTTATAAAGCTCCTGGGCAGGCTCAAGTACCGCACCAGCTACGGCCAGAACGTGCTCATGCACTCAAGGGAGGTCGCATTCCTCGCGGGCGTCATGGCGGCTGAACTCGGCGTGGACGTAAAGCTCGCCAAGCGCGCGGGTCTTCTGCACGACCTGGGCAAGGCTGTAGACCACGAGATCGAAGGCACGCACGCCAGCATCGGGTTTGACCTTGCCAAGAAGTACGGAGAGAATGCCAAGGTATTAAACGCCATTATGGCACATCACGGCGACGTGGAATTCACCTGTGTCGAGTCCGTGCTCGTGGCGGCTGCGGACGCCCTATCGGCTGCAAGGCCGGGCGCAAGGCGCGAGACGCTTGAGACATACGTAAAACGCCTCGAAAAGCTCGAAGAGGTAGCCACCTCGTTCCCCGGCGTCGAGAAGTGTTTCGCAATTCAGGCAGGCCGCGAGATACGCGTGATAGTAAAGCCCGAGGATGTGGACGACGTATCAGCCGCCCATATCTCCAGGGAGATAGCGAAGAAGATCGAAGAAGAGATGGCGTATCCCGGCCAGATAAGGGTCACCGTGATAAGGGAAGCCCGTTACGTCGAGTACGCGAAGTAAATGAAGATCCTCTTCATCAGCGATATAATGGGAGACCCGGGCCGGAAGGCGGTGATGAGCTGCCTTCCGAGGCTTCGGGATAAGTACTCCCCTGCCCTCGTGGTTGCAAACGGCGAGAACGCCGCGGGCGGCTTCGGCCTTACCCCCAGGATCACGGACGACCTGTTCGACATGGGGATAGACATCATCACGTCCGGCAACCACATCTGGGACAAGAAGGACATACTTACATACATCGACCGGGAGAAGCGGCTGCTGCGGCCCGCTAACTTCCCGCCAGGCGTGCCGGGCTACGGGAGCGCAATCGTACGCGCATCCAACGGCACAAGCGTCGGGGTAATAAACCTGATGGGCCGCGTCTTCATGTCCATCATCGACTGCCCGTTCCGCAAGGCCGACGAAGAGATAGCAAGGCTAAAGAAGGAAGGCGCGAAGGTCATCCTTGTGGACTTCCATGCCGAGGCCACATCCGAGAAAATAGCCCTTGCTAGGTATCTGGACGGCAAGGTAACGGCCGTTGTAGGCACGCACACCCACGTCCAGACGGCGGACGAGAAGATCCTGCCTGAGGGCACGGCATACATCACCGACGCGGGCCTGACAGGCCCCGAGGACTCCGTGATAGGCGTGACGGCCGAGCTTGCGATCAGCCGGTTCCTCACCCAGATGCCGACAAGGTTCGACACTGCAAAAGGGCCGGGCACGCTCCAGGGCGTCGCCATCACGGTCGACCAGAACACCGGGAAGGCAACAGCGATAGAACGTATAAGCATGACGGAGTAAACTCCTATGCCTATGCAACTCGGCTTCAATTTAAACACCCCGATAACCGTCTCCGAGCTTACCCGCAGGATAAAGGAAACGCTCGAAGCGGGCTTTGCCGACGTATGGGTGCAGGGCGAGATCACCGGCCTTCGCATCCCCTCCTCCGGCCACCTCTACTTCTCACTAAAAGACAAAGACGCGCAGATCAAGGCGGTATTCTTCCGTTCCGGCAGCCGCTTCCTCAAGTTCAAGCCGGAGGACGGTCTGGAGGTGATCCTGCGCGGCAGGATATCGCTCTACGAGCCGCGCGGCGAGTACCAGATAATCGCGGAGTACATGGAGCCCAAAGGGCCTCGGCGCGCTCCAGCTCGCATTCCTCCAGCTCAGGGAAAAGCTTGAGAAGGAGGGCCTGTTCGCCCCCGAGAGGAAGAGGGCGCTGCCCGAGTACCCCAAGACGGTCGGCGTGGTCACATCCCCCACCGGGGCGGCAATAAGGGATATTTTAAAGGTATTAAAGAGACGCGCGCCGGGCGTGCATATAATAATCGCGCCCGCATCCGTGCAGGGCGATGCAGCCCCTCATGAGATTGCCAGGGCCATTGCAGACCTCAACGAGGCGGGCGGGCTCGACGTCATAATCTGCCGGGCGCGGCGGCGGCTCCATGGAAGACCTGGCGGCCTTCAATTCCGAGACGGTCGCGCGTGCGATACATGCCTCTGCCATACCGATTATCTCCGCCGTAGGACACGAGGTTGACTTCACCATCGCAGACTTCGTTGCGGACATGCGCGCCCCCACCCCTTCCGCTGCTGCCGAGATTGTCGCCAAGAGCGAAGAGGAGGTCCGGGAGAAGGTGCAAGACCTCCGGAGCAGGCTCAGCTATTACACATCTCAGCTGCTCAGGCGCACGAGGAACAGGCTCGATGCCGAGATGCGCGTGTTTGTCGACCCGCGGCAGGGCCATACACGAGCACCTCCTGCGACTGGACGACAAGTCCGGCAGGCTCAGGATGGCCATGACATACAAGCTGCAAGGCGCAAAGCAGCGGTTTGAGCGCTGCGTGGCCGGGCTATCAGCCCTTGAGCCGCTTGCCCCCCTCACGCGCGGCTACGCCATAGCACGAAGGCTGCCCGGGCTTGAGGTCGTTACCGACGCCGGTCAGGTCGCGCCCGGTGATATGTTACAGCTCAGGCTGAAGGCCGGCGAGCTTGAATGCAAAGTAGAGAAGATACTGCCATAACCGTTTAAGGAGCCCCATGAAAAAGTCCCTTCTGATGTTTGCCGCTTTCATCCTCCTGTTTTCATCCTCGTGCGCAAAGGAGAAGGAAAAACCAAAAGCGCCTCAACTGCCGGTATTAAATGTGGCGGTTGACCCCATCAAGGTGCAGCTTCTCGAACAGGAGAACTTCAACATACCTTACTGGACACAAAACGGCGCCAAAGACCGCACTCTTGTCCACATATCATACATGGATGGACTCGCGCCATTGGACGAAAACATTCTGAAGTCACTAAAAGATACGGCTGGCAAGGGAGATTCGGACAAGCTTCTGTCCATGGGTAATGTGTCAGACGGGAAACCGGCCTACTCCGCAGAAAATACAGTATTTGCGGCGACCAGGCTCGGCCTTGTAAAGGATGTTTATTGGGTCATACCGAGCCTTACAAGTCTCACCAAGGAAAGCCTGGACGGTTTTAAGGAGCACCTAAAAAAGACATACCCCTCCCAGTCACAAGAGTTCGACAAACTGGTCCTGAACGGCAAGGTCGCCTCTGGGACGATTAGCGGCATCCCTGTTTTCATCGTGTCTCTCCAAGACCTGCCGAAAATCGACAAGCCGGTACTCCTGGATATAGATTTATCCTTTTTCTCTGATATCTACCTGGATGAGAAAAAGACCCGAATTCTCTCGCTCGTGTCAGGTTTCTTCAAGACACTACAGGAGTCGGGTCTAAGCTCTGACATGGTATCGATCAGCGCATCCAACAAAAACGGGCTGGTGCCTTACAAGTTCAGGTTTCTTGCAGATTATTTCGCGGAACTCTTCGCCAACCCCAAGATGCTGAACGGCGCGCCTCCGAAGCTCTGGCTTGACCGCGCGGACGCATGGAAGATGGAACAGCGTTCGTTCAAGGAGGCCATACCGCTCTATCTGACACTTTTGAAGGAATACCCGAAGGACGCGGCTACCCACTACGACCTTGCCTATGCGTATTTGAAGGTTGGTCAAAAAGAAGCCGCATCCAAGGAACTTGATGCGGCGGCGGCTTTAAAAGCGGGATATAAAGGAGCGATAAACCGTTAGCCCGTATAATCCAATTATTTTGTAATGTATGCCAATCCGCGGGGGTTGCCTTTGAGTGCGACCTACCCCTTTCCTTGTTTTTTTGATTGCATCGTAAACATATAATTTGAGGTTATCTTTCCCGGCGGGAGTAGCCAGAACGGTCTTCCCGTCCGGGCTGAACAGCAACGTGAAGTTCCTGTCGCAATCCTGCGGTAGAGTCGCTATCACCGCGTTCTTGGTAAGGGAGTAAACCGTTATCTTGTCCCCCGGCCCCCCAAACCATATCTCATTACCGTCGGGAGACACTGCAAGCCCCGTCTTGCCGGCCGGTATTTTCTTCAAAACGGCCGATGTCTTAATGTCGATAATCGACATGTTGCCGTCATCGGTGCTGTTCACATATAATTTATCGCCTGATTTTGAAAATGCGATGTCATATGTCTCAGTTGGAATATTCATTTCCGCAACAGGCTCCATATTAGCCATATCAATTACCTGCATGGGTTTTTCCCGTTGCACGACATAGAGTTTTTTTCCGTCCGGCGAAAACTTCACCTCGGAGACGCCCCCAAGGGTCGTTATCGCTTTTATCACCTTGAACTCCTTGGCGTCGATAATGTAGACTTTCGGTTCGTCCAGTATTCCGGCCGCGAGCAAGCCGCCGTCCGGTGAGATATCCATCGCGTGTGGCCCCTGACCCAGATTGATATCATTGACAACCTTATCAGTCTTGGTATCTATTACCTGCACCTTGCCTTCACCATAAATCGAAACAAATACGTAGCTGCCGTCCTTTGAGGCTGCGAGCATCATGGGATTCTTGCCTGTTTGTATATCACCCCACGAGTCAAGCAGGGCAGGGTCCACCACCTCGACGCTGCTGCCATCAGTCATTGCAACATAAATCTTGTCTGCCCTGGCATAAGCTGGCATAACGGACAAGCAGGCAAGAACAATACTTATAGTCACAAGGATTTTTTTCATCTGACATCTCCTTTAGAGGGTCTATCCCTGTATAAAAGACAAGGGCTGATGGTTATATTTTACCATCAGCCCTTGATTATATCAACTTCAGTCTGTTTTTAGCAGGGATGGACGCTTGAGCTGGCTACCACTTTCGGAGCTGTGTACTTTATCTTCATTGGTTTTCCTCCTTTCCTGTTTACTTTTTGTTTATATTTCGGGGCCCCGTACGTGGGGCCCCTGCTTTAGTCTTTACCAGGGCGTCTTGTTGTTCCAGCCGCCGGGGGTGTACGTAGCGCAGCTGCCGAGCGTAGCCTATCTTGGTGCTGTGGCAGGCCACGTTCCTGGCAAGCGCGCCCCAGAGGTTCGTAGCAGCGGTGCCGCTCATGGTGGCGGTGTTGCCGACATAGCCCATCGTGGTGTGCGCCGTGCCGACGTTGTCGTTGTCGAGGCAGTTCGTCTTCATCAGCCTCGGCAGCCTGGAGGCATGCGGCGTATGGCACTTGCTGCACGGGAACTGGTGGTACTTGGCCTGTATCTGTGCCAGCGGTCTTCTGCGCGCTGCCGCTCACGCCCCAGCGGTAGTAATGGCTGCGCTGGTCGCTGGTTCCGGATTGGCCCGTCGTATCCAGGATACCATAGACAGCAGTGTAGCTTAGCTGCGGCCGCACCGGTTGGTCCGCCGGTCTCGCTGGCGGAGCCGTCGTTGCCGTTGTACTGGCTCATATGCATACCCACCAGTCGGCAGGCTATTGATGTGTATGAGCCGGTGCCCTCGTTACGCTGGAAGAGGTTGACCGTTATGGTGCCCAGGTTCGCGACCGTCTCGTGGACCTTGGTCGTCACCCTCTGCGTGCCAGTGGCAAGGTTCGCCGAGGTCACGTTCGAAAGCGATATGGAACTCGCCGTGTTCTTCTGCCATGCATGGCATTTCAGGCACAGGCCGGCGAAGTTGCCGGGGTTCCATGCAGCCGGGTTGGCCGTACTCATATTGCTATACGGATTGACATACCCGTATTGCTTGGCAGTAGTCTGCCCGAATGTGTTCTCGTCTATGAAGTAGCCGTTCCAGCCCCTCATGCTGGTCACGTTCGTGAAGCCGGCACCGTAGCTGCGTACCGGGCCGCGGCCGAAGCCGTCGCCCTGTATCGCAGGGGTGTTGTAGCCCGGCACGTAAGAGCCGGTCTTGAAGTCCGGGTTCGCCCTCGGGGCCGGGCCGCCGACCTTCCTGTTGGTGCCTGCGGCGCTGGTGCCGCCGGTGAGTGTCATCCCAGTACCTCTTGGCGGTAGTCCAGCCCGTCTGGTCCGCATAGGTGGTGTAGTCGTCGGCCTTAAAGATGCCTGCAAGCCTTGCAGTGGCCTCGCCGTTGCCCTTGTCCGTAGTATACGTGTTCCTCGGCGTACGGTCCTCCTTGTACGGGGAGTGCATCCATGTACCCTTCAGTGCCGGGGCCATGAAGTTCGGGTTTGCGCCTGACAGGAAGGTCCATGTATCGTCAACGCTGTAGTTACCGGCCTGGAATGTAGCGGTAATACCGTTAGCCGCCCAGGCGGTGCTGGTGCTGGTAGTGCTTCCCCAGGTCTTGCCGGCGTTGGTGGATGCCCTGTAGGTAGCCGTGCCTAATGCGCCGCCGGCCACAATCTGTATGACGTTTACGTTCGAGGCGTTCGCCGTTCCGGTATAGCTGCCCGAAAGGACCGGGTCGGTTTCGGTGCTGGCGGCCGCGTAGACTGTACGCGTCAGCTTCGTGAAGCCCCTCTTGATGGCAGGCGAAACGCCGTGCGGGTCGTGGCAGGCGGTGCAGTTGCCGTTGACCTTTGTACCCATGGTGCCCAGGCCCTCCTGTAGGTAGCCCTGCGAGTTGCCGAAGTGGCCGCCCTTGAACGTGCCGTCTTTGTAGGCAAAGCTGCCGCGCCACACGTCGCTTGTTGACCACCTCGATGAGCTGTAGTTGCTGAAGTTCATGCCCACGCGGTCGTAGTAGCCGACAATCGCCTTGCCGCTCGGTATACCGTAGTCCCTGTAGGTCTTCGGTGCGCCGGAGCCGTTCTCGCCCAGGTGGCAGTCAAAGCAGAGGTCGGCGCTTGAGCTGTACGCGTTCTTCGTAGCCGTAGAGCCGCCCGCCCTCGGGACATAGGTGGAGGTCGTCTTGATTATGCCACCCTCGTTGTTGCCGCTGGTGTAGGAAGTGCCACCGGTGACGTTAGAGGCATGGGCGTTATGGCAGTCGTAGCACTGGACGGCCTTGGTGCCCGAGTAGATGGCAAACGAGTTAAGGCTCTTTGGCATGTCGTTCTTGCCGGTCTGGCCGTGCGGGCTGAATGCCTTGGTGACCTGGTCGGCCGGGACGACGTTGTACGTCGAGGAGTTGAACTTGCCCCACGGCGTAGTCGATACGTTGCTGTACTTGCTCCCGACAGAGTTGTTGTCCCATGAGTAGCTGGTCGGGTTCCTGGTGTCGCCTGAGGCCACAAACGGCGTGGCGGCGTTGTTCTGGTCGCTGTGGCAGCCGAGGCAGAACGGCGTAAGCACGCTGCTGTTGGTAGCGAGGCTGTTTGTGCTTATCACGGTAAAGGTACCGTTGCTGCCCGTAGTGATAGCCGCATTCCACTTCTTCAGGTAAACAGGCTTTGCATGTGTACCCGTATGTAGTGCGGAGAGGGAGCCGTCGGCATAGTTGCCCTCTGCGTGGCATGCCGCACATTCATACTTCGTGATGTTCGTCCAGTTGCCTACAATATGATGCGAGGACGAGTTGTTGAACTCTAGCTGCATGTCGCGTCTACCAGCTAATGTAGCGGACCCGCCGGTGCCGTGGCAGCCCTTGCAGTCGCCGCCTGCGCCCTGGAAGCCGGTGGAGTGGCTATGGCAGCTTGTGCAGACTGTCGGGTTGTTATGGGTCGTATAAAGCGCCCTGTTGAAGTGTATCGGTGATGTAGTGCCGCCGGGAGCAGCCGAATCGACGCCCCTTATATGGCATATCTGGCACAGGCCGTCGTAAGTGGGCCTCACGAAGCTGGTGTAGTTAAGCACCGTGGGCTGGCTCACGTTGGCAGGGAAGTTCACTGCCCTCATGAGGCTGCCGTTGGTACCGGCAGGCCTGCCGTCGTACTTGCTGTTGGAGGTGTAGTTTATCATACCTCCGATCATGTACGCATTGCTCCTGCCGTTTGCGCCTGTGTCTCCGTGCGGGTCATGGCAGTCCACGCATTTCGGCGTCAGTATGGCCCAGTTGGCGTTGCCGCCGGTGTTGGCCTGGTTGTGGTGCGCCTCAGTAGTCGTCGAGTGGCAGGATGAGCATAGCGCGTTCGGGTCGCCGCCGCCCTTGAGCCTGAAGAAGTTCGGCGTCGCACCGGAAGTCATATTGTGCAGCACTGTCGAGTCATGGCAGGTCGAGCAGTCAGATACCTTCCTCGCCGCGCTGTGGTTCGCGCTCGATGCGCCGGACTGGTTGCTGTAGGCATACCTGCCTATCTTCCTGCCGTGGCCTATCGAGGTGTACTGGGTCATGCTTATGGTGGCCTGTGTGCCGTTGCCATATACGTAGTCGTTTACCTCGGTCCCGGTGGTCGCATGGCATGTCTGGCAGGTGCCAGTACCGCCCCAACGCATCGTGGTCGTGCCGTGGCAACCCGTCGCGGTGTTGCTGCAACGTTTGTTCGTGGCGTCATAAGTGCCGCCTGCCGTGAACGAGACGTTCCTGAACCCGTTAAGGTGCTTGCCCGATGTGTTGATGGAAGTGCCGTTACTCAAAACCGTGGCAGCGTGGCACTTGAAGCAGTCGGCTGCTACACTGACGTGGCTGGACACGTAATGACCGTTAAACCAGGCCCTGCTCGCCGTTGACCTGTTCGCATAGTTAGGCTCGCCGAACTTGCTGGTGAAGCCGCTGTCCGCGCCGTGGCAGCCCTTGCACTTACTGGCCCAGGCCGTGTCGCTCCACGTCGGGGTCCTGAACGTAGGCGAGGAAGTGGCGTTTGTCATGCTGGTGTACTTCGTACCCGAGCTATGGCAGTACACGTTGCGGCAGGTGCTGGTAGCCGATACGTAGGCTCCGGTATAGTTTGCCTGCACTATAGAGGTGAAGTTTATGTTCTTCACTCCGTTCACGTGGTAGTCATAGTTGTATACGGTCGAGTTGCCCCTTACCGTGTCCGTGTGGCACCGCGAGCAGGTGAAATTGCCGAGGTTGCCGTTATTAATGTGGTTCGTATGCTTGCCCGATGACATCGTCGGCGCAGCAGACTTATCGCCAGCGTGGCAGCTGCGGCAGTTTGTCGTCTCCGCAGTAGACCAGTTCGCATACTTCACGAATACGGTACTCGTGTTGCCGAACTTGTGGCCGTCAGAGTGGCACCACACGTTCGAGCACCTGCCCTGCGTAAACTTGCGGCTGGCCACCACGCTGTCGGAGAGCGGGCTGGTCGTAGAGACCGCCTTGTATATCGGTGTCACGGTCGTGCCGTACATCGAGTCGATCCTTATATACTTGAACTGCGTACCGGCCCCGTCGTAGGTCACGTAATCCCAGGTGGTGGAGTTGGTCCTGAAGGCCACCTGCGCCGTCTGATATGTTGATACGTTACCACCAGCATGAGTCGTGTTGCCGGAGGTGTCCATCGTCTTGTGGCAGTTCTCGCATGCGAACTTGTATGTTGTCGAATTCGTATGCTTTGCGTGCTTGCCGGTCGTGCTGTGGTTCGTGTATTTACCAGCGCCCATGTCCGCATGGCAGCTCTGGCAGCTGTTCGGGACCGTGCCGCCCCACCTTACCGTGCCTGTGTGGCAGGTAGGCACGGTGCACATCTTCCTCGTGCTGTTGTATGAAGCGCCCGGTAACAGTGTCAGGTTGAAGTTGACGTCCCTGCTGCCGTTGATGTGCATGCCTCCGGCCAGTATGCTAACACCGTCGGCGGTCGTCAGGTTATGACACTTATTGCAATCGGTCACGCTCTTCACGTGCTTCGCGTGGCCGTTGTACCATGCCCTGCTTGCCGTGGACCTGTTGGTGTAGTTCGGTTCGCCGAACTGGCTGGTGAAGCCGGTGTCCGCGCCGTGACAACCCTTGCAGTCAAGCGCACCACCGGTCCATACGGCGGTGGTCCTGAATACCGGCGTGGAGAGGTTGGCGAACGAGCCGGTGCCGCTCTTGGCCTGGCCGGAGCTATGGCAGTAGTTGTTGCGGCAGGTCTTGGTTGCCGTAACATACGCGCCCGTGAAGTTGTTCAACGACTTGTCAAGGAAGTTGAGGTTCTTGACGCCGTTCACGTGCGTGCCGTTCGTGTAGATTATGGTGGAGTTGTTCGCCATAACCGTGTCGCTGTGGCAGTCTACACACCTGTAGGTGCCAAGGTTGCCGTTGTGGATATGCTGCGTGTGTTTGCCCGTCGTGATTTCCGAGCCGGACGCAACCGTGTAGTTGTGGCAGCTCGCGCAGTTTATAGTCCCGCTCGCCCACGTCGGCGTCTTTGACGTGCCGTTCCCGTCGCTGTGGCAGTAGGTGTTCGAGCAGTTTACCGTATTGTACGAACCGGTCTTGTTGCCGAACGCCACCGATGAGAACTTCTTGAAGAACACGTCCTTGACACCGTTGACGTGGTTCGCCTTGTTGCTGATCGCGGAGTTGCTGGCAACAGTCCTGTTGTGGCACTGCACGCAACCGAAGTTATAGCTGCCTGCCGCAAGTGTGTTCACGTGCTTGTTGTGCGGCGTTGAAAGAGTCCCTGCCGTCGCGTCGCCGTGGCAGCTTGTGCAGTAGACAGCCGTCGTATTCCACCTGACGGAACTGTACTTCGCATAAGTGCCTGTCTGGCCGTTGCTGTGGCAGTAGAGGTTCTTGCAGGTACCGGCAGTGTACGTCTTGCCCTGGGCATCGGTAGCCCATAACGCGCCGAGCGTGGTGTATTTGCCCAACGAGTTCACCGGGTTGACCGTCGCGTCGAACTTTACCTCCGCGGTCTGGTACAACGAGACGTTGCCGCTGTTATGAGAAGTAGCGGCCAGGGTATGGCATTTACCGCAGCCGAACTTGTAGGTAGTGGCGTTCGAGGTGTCGGTATTGAGGTTCGCTGTTACACCCGTCTGGCCGCTGTGGAACGTGTGCTGGGCGTACGCGGGCGGCGCGGCGTGGCAGCTGTTGCAGCTCGAAGCATAATGCTGACCCCAGACCCTGTGCCCATGGCAACTCAGGCTTGAGCACGACCTCGACACCGTGGAATAATTGCCTATGACAGAAAGTTTCACGTCGTTGCCCGCGCTGCCGTTGACATGGTGGGAAGTAAAGCCTGATGCGTTTATGAACGGCGTCCCAGCGTTGTTGCCTGCCGTCAGACGGTGGCAGGTGTTGCAGGTAACCCCGTTGCTCACGTGCTTCTCGTGGCTGTCGTTGCCGGTGTAGTTCGGCAGCGCGAACGTAGTCGCGTCGGCCGCGTGGCACGACGTACAGCCATACGAGCCCTGAGTCGTTGACCAGTTCGGGAACACCAGCGGGTCTCCGCCGCGCGCGTCTGAGTGGCATATGACAGTACAGCTGCCGGAGTTAGGGGTGTTCCACTGACCCCAGTATGCAGTACCGTTAACGCCGCCACCGTAAACGGTGTTTACGCCGGACATGGTGAAGAAGCTGGTCGAGAAGTAGATGTCCTTGTTCATATTGTTATGGTTAGACGGCACAATGCTTGTATATAGGGATGTATTGGTCTTCGCCGTCAGGTTATGGCAGTTCGTGCAGCCGATCCTGGAGCCGTAGCCGCCAAGCAGCGAGTCGGTGGCCGGGTTCAGGTGCTTCCTGTGGTTGAACGAAAGCGTCTGATCTTCAGACCTGACTCCGTCACCGCCGACAACATGATTGTTGCTGTGGCAACTGGTGCAGGTGGTGGCCGGACCGGTGTTCCAGTTCATCGACTTGTAGTATACCGTGCCCGTGCCCCATGCCGACGGGTTGGCGTTTGAGTGGCAATAGACGTTACTGCAGTTCTTGGAGCTGTCGAAAGTGCCGCCGTATGCCGGGAGGATGCTCACATCAACCGTGCCGTTTACATGCTTAGACTTGTCGGCGACGGTGTTTAAAGAAGCCGTCAATGCGTGGCACTCCTCACATGACCTCCTGTATACGGAGGTAAATACATGCATCGCATGCGCACCGCTCTTCATCCTTCTGCCGGCGGGCGCGCTCGCGTCGCCGTTGTGGCACTGGTAGCACTCTCTTGATGTACCTACGAACTTGCTGGTCCAGGTGACAAAAGCGTTGTTCGGTGCGCCACCGGTGCTGTTGCTGCTGTGACACTTGGTGTTTGCGCAGGTTCCGGCGGAGTAGTGCCAGTTACTTGTATCGGTCAATGTCGCCGTACCGCGCGTATATGTTGCGCCATTGTTGTTGTAGCCGTTTGTCGGGGTGACGGTGTTGAAATTCGTTTCAGCCGTCTGCACGCCCGTTATGTACTCGCCGCCGCCGTGTGTCCTGCTGAAGTGGCAGAAGTTGCACGTGAAATTGTAAGTCGTGCTGCTCGATGCGTTGGTGACGACACTGGTGACAAGGCTGAAGGCGCCGTTGTTATGTATGAGGTGCGCGCCGATGCCTGGGTTCGGGTTCGTTGGGCTGACTCCGTGACAGCTACCGCAGTCAACCACGCCGCCCCATTGTGGCGGTGAGCTACGGCCATGGCAGTAAGTGCCTGAACACTGCTGGTTGGCATGGTCGAATGAGCCGTTGAACGTCCCGTTGTTGTTCTCCGAATCGAACGTCACGTCGGCTATGCCGTTCACATGGAGCGAGGGCTGCATCGTCGTATAGATGCTGGCGCCGTTGTTCCTGGTGGTGTTGTAGTGGCACTTGGAGCAGCCGAGCTTGTTCTCGTCCACATGCTTGGGATGACTGTTGGGAGTTCCAGAAGTGCTGTTCACGAAGTTCGCATAGTCCGGCATGCCGTCAGGCCTGCTGGTGCCATGGCAGTAGTTGCAGGTCTTTGAGCCGCTGGCCCACTGCGGAGTCGCATATTTCGTTGCCCAGCTTATAGGCTTGTCCGCCTTATCCAGGAGACCGTTCGAGTGGCAGTAGACGTTGTAGCACGTCTTTTGAGAGGTCGAGTACTTGCCAAACAGCATCGTGTTGTCGGTCGGGTCAAAGTAAACGTCCGCTTGGCCGTTTACGTGATAGATCTTGTTGGCGATCTTTATTTTATTGCCGTTTGCAGGGTCTTTCTGCAGAACCGTCCTGTTATGGCACTTGTAGCAGTCGAACCTGTATGCGTAGGTGTTATTCGTGTGTTTTGTATGCGACCCGGTGGTAATGTTTGACAACGGGGTGGTGTCCGCATAGCCCGCATCGTGGCACGACCCGCAGATCGAGGCCCCGGTCACGTCTATGTATCCGTCCTTCCATGTCGGCGTATGGTTGCTGCCGCCAGCATGCAGCGTGGAACCGTGGCAGTACAGGTTTTTGCAGCCGCGGCCGTTGGTGTAGGGGTAGCCCTGGCCGTCGATATATGTCGATATGTTGCCGAATAACGCTACATCTGAAGTGTACAGCCCGAGGGGGTTCTTGGGGTTTGAGTTGCCGTCAAATGCGTTCTCGGCGTCCCTTATGCCTCTCTGTACCGGCCCGTCGACGTGGCTTGTATGCCTCGCCTGGGTCGTATCGTCGGTGTGGCACTTGCCGCACGAGAAACCATACTCCGTAGCCGTGTTCTTTAACAGGGTGTTATTCGACTTCGGGGCTTCTGGCGTACTGTTTATTATAAGGTAACAAAGCTGTGTCGGATTGCTGCCATTGCCTATCTTTATCCGCAGATTGCTGCTGCCCGTTACCAACACCGGTATGTCGACCGCCTTTTTGTAGAGCTTCTGTGGCATGGTGTCAAAGTTGTCTATAAGCTTGACCCAGGAGGCCCCGCCGTCACCGGATGCCATAACGGTCTGCTTCGTTTTTGCAACAAACGAATCGCCTACGCAGACGGTGACATACCATATCCCGTTGCCCACGTTGAAGGTTTTGGTTGAGCCGTTCGAGGAGGATATGTAAGTGGCGTACCGCAAATCCCTGTTGCTACCAACAGGCAGCGGCATCGAGTTGGCCGTAGCCGCCGGGCTCCAGCCTATGGTTCCGTCGTCCGAAGAGTCGATTACGCCTTCTCCATTGGTATAGCCGCTTACTTTGACCGAGGCCGGACCGAAGTTGACGTAACTCTGGCCGGGGTGGTAATGCTTGACGTGGCGTCCTGTCGCGGGCGGGGTCTCGTGGCAGTATTCGCCGCAGACTATTGTCCCCTGGCCCCACATCGGGGAAGAAAGGCCGGAGCCGTGGCAGTACGTGTTCTGGCAGTAGCCCGTCGTCTGTTTGTAGCCTACGCCCGAGGAGTAGTTCTTGAACTTGTATACAACGGTGGTCGATGGGTAGAACGTGCCGCCTTGCGGGGGGACCTGGGTGCGCTCCCACTCGTTGCCGATCATGCCGGGGCCGTTTATGTCTATCACACCGTTCTGGTGCGTGACCTGGTAGAGCGTCGTGTTGTTGCGCCATACGTTGCCATCTGCGTGGCAGACGTCGCACTGGTCTGCGCCGCCCTGTCCCGCATGTATGGGGAGGTCATGGTTGCCGATATTGCCGGTGCCGCGCGGGTGCGCGCCAGGCAGTTCGTCGTCAGGCGGCATCAGGTGGCACTGGTTGCACGCCGAAATCTTCGGGTTGCACAGGGTCGTCGTCGAGGCATTAGTTATGGATACACCAGACCAGTTGGGAACTTCGTCCGCAACCCTGATGGCAAAATAGTACTGCGTCAGCGGCGAAAGGCCGGCGACGTCATATGTCTGTACCGTCCCAGAGACCATTGGCTGTGGGAAGGGCGTGCCTACGGCCTCCCATGCATTGTTCCAGTTGGTGGCGGTAGCTACCGGATCCCCTGAGATGTAAATCGGGCTCTTCGAATATCTTATATCATATTTTGTCGCAGTCCCGACCATCCCGTCGTCGCCTGTGGCCGTCCAGGAGAGCGTGCACCCGAAAGCGTTCGTAGAGCCACCCACAACACTCAGGCTTGTGATCTGTGCTGGCGCCGTAACGTCATGCGGGGATGCATAGGTCGCCGGGCTCGCCGCGGCGCTGTATAACGGCGTTACTTCGTCGTCGTAAGCCCATACTGTATAGTAATACGTAAAGCCGTTTGTAAGGTTTGTGTGCGGGATGCTGTCGGCTCCTCCAGGCGTTCCGCCGGGCTTGACACCGGTGCCTACAGGATATGTTACAAGGTTGCCGTTGCTGGTTTCAGTGTATGCAGATGGGGAAATGCTGCACACGGTCGGGAACGAAACCGTGCTGTACCTTACCACGACTCCCTTGAAGTCGCACCTGCTCGGGTTGATCCAGTTGATGGTGTTCTGCTGGTCGCCGGCAGTAACGCCGGTAATTGTCACAGGCCCGATTGCGACTCCGTCATGTGGTGTGCTCGACACCTCTATGCCGGTAGAATAGTTGTAGTACTGGTCAAAAGAATATGCCTTATAATAATATGTTATTGTGTCGTTTGTAAGAGGTACGCCGCAAGGGTCGCCGTCGGCGTATTGCGTACCGTTACCTATATATACGACGCTGCTCGTTCCAATGGAGTTCGGGCGCGGACCATAAGGAGGCAATGGAGAATTTGAGCCGTCCACGCTGTATTCCTGCCCTGTTGAAGGGCCCGTTGGTACCGGGCTGTTCTGGTTCCGAAGTATGATGATGCCGTTGAACCCGGTCAATGCGCCGCCGCCCTGGTCTGTGGTCGGGTTTGTCCAGTTAAGCGTTACCCTGTTGTCTGACGGGGTAACCGTGCCGAAAGCTACGTTTGCAGGCGGGGTGACGTCGCCTAGCATGCTGAACGCGCTTGATGCCGCGTACTGGACGACATCCTCCATCCTCACCTGGTTGCCGCGGGTAGCCCTGAGGTCAATGCCGTATTTGCCGGGAGCGGGCAGCGTCCAGGTTACCTTCCAGTGCCCGGAGGTTGCGTCATATGCGGGTGCGGCATAAACCGTAGCCGTCGGCTGTGTGCCGGCGGTAACGTATGCGGCTGCGCCACGGCATACGTTCGTCCATGATGTGATGCCGCTTGTTACAGCGTTGCCGTTGCCGTCGAATATGTCGAAGTAATAGGTGTAGTTAATCGTGGGCACGCCCGGGTTTGCCACGAACTTCGGGTTCATGCTGTCAACGCTGACTATATTAAATGCGTTGGTCTGGGTCGTGGTGCCGCCGGTCGCATACCAGAACTCCTGTGTATAGAGGTCGTTCGAGGTGGAGCCGCTTATGGAATAGGCGTCACCGGTCTCAATCGCGCCGTTGGTCGTGCCCCACCAGTTGTACATATAAACGCGCAGCTGGGCGAGGCCGGTGCTCGCCGTGGCAGGCGTAAAGGATTTGGTGTACATGCCGGTCCCTGAGTTGAACGTCCAGGTAGCCCTGCTGTTGTTGGCGGCGTATGCGCGCCAGCCGGGGGAGCTTGTTGAGCCGTTGTATGACATGTATGTGTACATCTTGGAGCGGTAGTCGGTGCCGGTCATCGTGTTGCCGTTCCTGTCAACGAGATGGAACTGGAGGGTCACTGCCGTACCGGCTGTAAGAACCTGCCCTTTGGCCGGGACATCCATAACTATCGCCTGCGGAGCGGTATACTGCGGGTTGTGCAATATCCTCGCCTGCCAGGTGCCGCTATTGTCCGTAGCTTGTGTAACGTATGAAGTACTGAGGCCGCCGGTCGTCCGCGATGTCAGCTGGGCGCTCCTCGTTCCGGGTTCGTACACCATGTCGGTGCCGCCATTCGTGGACGGGCCCCAGTATTCGGCATAGTATGTGTTGGAACCTATGCCGCCGGTCATGTTGGTGTAGACCGTATCTACCCCGCGGCCGAAGCTCGTCTTGCCAGTGGAATGCGTGGCGTCCGAATATGTGGCTACCGTGGCATTATACGCGAACGCCATCAGTGCCCATATGAGAACCCCGATCACCAGCATTATGCCTGTGGTTGCAAGGGCCTTGCGGGAATATTTATTCATCCTCTTCGTCATTTCTTCCTCCTCGTTGGAAACTTTTAAATTATTCTTAAGTTTTATATTCAAGATTTCACAAGATTACGCCCATAAACACAAGCATTCCAGATGTATTTGTGACCATGCGTATATCCTCGTGAATTTTTCTTCATTTAACCTTTTATACCGGGGGCGGCTAGCGCCGCCCCCGTATTAAACATGGACAGAAGGCTAATGCAGCGGTGTGCAGTCCCAGTTCTGGGACGCGCCGAAGTGACAAGCAACGTCGCTGCAGCTCCTGGTAACCTTGTCGTACTTGGAGGTCATGTTGTTGAACCAGTACTGCGGCTCGACACCGACGTTTACGTTATCTCTGGATACCGTCAGGCTGTTATTGTGATGGTTCGCAGGGTTGCCGTCGCCGCCGCCATCGTAATGGCATGTACGGCAGGCGTAGCCACGCTTGGTGACATGCGAGTAATGCGCGCCGCCGCCGCCGGAATAGTCCTCGAACGTGCGGTACTGTGCCGCGGATATTGAGGTAAAGTCCTTGTAGCCGGGTGCGCCGGAACCTACGTTGATTCCGTCCTTTGTGCCGTGGCATGAGTTGCAGGCCTGCTCTGTCCACTGGGCCGTGGTCATGATGGTATGGCAGTAAACGTTGGAGCATGTTACGGTCGACGGATCGAATGCTGTTGGAAGTCCATCATGGCCGATGTTGCTGCGCCAGGTCAGGTAGACCTTTGCGTTCTGGGATCTGACAGGGAGTGATATGATTCCGCTGCCGCCCTGGCCTGATTGTCGAGTGACCCCTAAAGCCCCTTGTCGCGTTTATGTTCGGTGTCCTGTGGCAGTCGTCGCAATAGATGTTGCGGTCCTGGCCGGCGAAGTTCCATGGGTTCAGCTTGTAGCTGAACATGTGGGCCTTATGCCTCTTGTTTGCGTTGACTGAGCTTGAACCGCCGAACGTAGCCGACTGACTCGGCGTGCTGTGACATTCATTACACTTCAGGTCGGACGCACCCCACCTGGCCGTGGAGTACGGCCCGAAACGCCTGGTCTGGCCGGTCTTGAAGTAGATCGTGTAGTTGCCGAACGTGTCGCCTGAGTTGTTGTGGCATGAAAGCGCGCAGGTGCCCGCCGCCGCAGTCGCACCTTTTGTATAACCTATGCCGGTAACGCTTACATATGTATGGGCCTGCGACATGTCGGCGCGGGCCTTGAAGTTTGCAGCGGTGTTCGGCAGCCTGATGTGCGAACGCGGGCTGGTCGTGTTGTTCGCGAACGGCACCGCAGGATGGCAGTTATTGCAGGTTACAGTCTTGGTATTGTCCACAACTTTTATGGCAGAGCTGAAGTGCATATATGTCCTGCCGGGCGCAGCATGAAGTCCGGACATAGTGTATGAGCCGACTGCGCCGCTCCTGAAATGGCAGATGTTGCAGTCCGCGCCGCTCCCGCCCCAGGTCGGGTTTGGTTCGTTCTTGTGGCAGGCGTTTGTACACGTTCCGTTAAGGCTGTTGTAACTCAATCCAGGTGAAACCACCGAAGTGATGTTGACGATGTTGTTGTTGTGCTTGGCCGTCGGCACAGAGCTAGTGGTCGTCGGGTGACAGCGGTCGCAAGTGGTCAGGTCCGCACCGGTGGAGTGGTCCGGGTGGCTCTTGGTCGTCTGCTTGCAGCCGCCGCTGTCCGAGTCCTTGGGAGGCGTGCTGTGACACCCACCGCAGGTAATGGCCGCGGCCATTGCGGGGGTAGGCGCCGTCGCAGTCCCTATAAGGACCATCATCAGGATGAGGGCAAGAAGGCCTACCGGCAACCCCCACCTTCTGTTTTTCGACTCACTGGTGTATCCCATTTTATCCTCCTTAATAGAAAACCAAAATTGATGAAAACTTTTAATGGTTAATTTCCTCTTCTGTATTCCTAGGATGGCGCGCAATGTCTTGCGCACCCTGCAAGAAATACAGACTTTGGGCCCCGCCTTCCGGGGCGGGGCCCAAAGCTGTCTGGTTTAGACTATGGTCCCCAGTTCGGGGTAGTATTGCCGCTGTGGCATTTCACGTTGCTGCAGGTTACTGCGTCTGTGCCGGTACCGGTGCCGCCTGTTGAGAACGTGAACGGAGTCGTGCCGCACTCGCTGTATGTGGTGTCGGTCACCGTGCTCAGGTGAGCGAAGCCGGTGCCGTTCATGTGCTTTACGTTCCTGTGGCAGATGCCGCATTTGCCGGTGTCGGCAGTAACTGAGGCATAGTTGTCGGTCTGGTAGTTGAAGCCAGTCGCCTTCATGTGGGTGTTGACGACCGGAGCGTCATACCTGACAAGGTGGCCGTTTCCGGTCGTAGCCCAGTCCTTGCCCGGAGCGCCAGGATATTCGTGGCAGGTCGCGCAACCGGTCGTACCGACTACGACGCCAGTCGCTATGGAGTCCCAGGAAGGCGAGGGAGTTATGTGACACTTGGTCGTTGTGCAGGTACCGCTGACCGATACGGTGCCGGCAGCGGAGTAGGTGACCTTCGTCGAGTCGAGGCCCGCGGCGCCATTCTTTACAGGCAGCTGAATGAGCTGCGGTCCGCCAAGCGCGTTGATCGTATGCGCGCCAGTGTGGCAGTCGCTGCAGGACGGAAGCCCGCGCGGCGTGCCGAACCGACATGCATCGCCGATATCTGGTTGAAGTGCAGGCTGTGCGCGTATGAGAGCGCCCTGCCGCCCATGACCAAGGCGCTGTTGTTCGCAGCCTCGGTCGCCGTATGGTTGTGGCAGAGCTCGCATCCGCTGCTCGCTGTCCATGTCGGGTTGGCGCTCTGCACTGACGACTTGTTGAAGTGGCAGTTGTTGGTGCAGGACAGTTTGCCAGTGGTGTCGGCAAGGCCCGAAGCGTTCGTGAACACTATGTTGGCAGGAGCAGTAAAGTTCGCATTCTTAGCCTGGACGTTGGTACCGTCTGTCGCGTGCGGGTAAGCCTTCTTGCTGCCGTCGTCCGCCCTGCCCTGGCTCCAAAGGTCGTTCGTATTGTCCGGGTGGCAGGCCGCGCAGACCTTGTCGCTGTTGCCGTTCATGTCGATGACGGTGGAGAAGCTGCCAAGCACGATCTTGGTGCCGCCGAGCAGCTGGTTGCCGTGGCTTCCGCCTACGGAGTACAGGTGCACCTTGTGGCCGCCGGTGCCGGAGAAGCCGTTGCCGAGGCCGGTGTTCGATGCGGTGGGCCCGTAGTTGGAGGCGTCACCGTGGCAGCTGTTGCAGGTCAGGTGGATGCTCGGCGTCGTGAAGTTGCCCCACGGCGCGGTGTTGGTTGCGCTGGTGCCCTTGTGGCAGGCGGTGGCGCAGGTTGCATTACCGGTCATCTGCGTGATGTCAAGGCCGTCTGCGGTCATACCGGGGCCGGTGACTACCAGGCCGGCTGAAGTAACCGACTGACGGTAACCGTTGTTGGTGATCGATGTTATGCTTATGACAGCGCCCGTGCCGGACCCGCCCGAGAGGTTGGCAGAACCAGTAGTATAGCCACTGCCCTTGCTGTGGCCATGCGCGCCCATGGAAAGACCGGTTATAACGCCACCGGCGCTAACCGTAGTAACCAACGCCTGTGCGTCGCCGTTGCCGCCGACTACGGTAACATAATCGCCGCCCGGATCGCCGCCGACATAGCCGGTGCCGCCGTTGGTTATGGTAAAGTTGCCTACCTGGTCCAATTGCGGAGGCCGGGCTGTATCCAGACATCTCGACGAAGCCGTTCTCGTGTACATGCTTGTTGTGGCAGTAGTTGCAGTTGCCCCTCGTAGCGCCGGTCTTGCCGTAGCTTACCGAGGAGTAGTTCATATGGATGCCGTGCAGGCCGCGGCCTGTGCTATCACATATGTCGCCGGCCTGAGGTGTCTTGGTGTCCTCAGTCGCAGACACGCCCGGAATCAATGTCTTTCCGCCGTGGTTGTCGTTGACGTAGGCGCCGTGGCACTGACCGCAGGATATAGTCACCGCAAGGGCCATGCCGGACAGGCCCAGGGTCAGTCCGAAGACCAGGAGCGCGATTATTGCTATTCTCATTTTTGACATTTAAGCCTCCGTTTTGAATATTTCTATAATTTCTTTAATATTTTGTTTTCTGTATCCCTGACAAGGCACGCAATGGCTTGTGCGCCCTGCAAGAAATACAAACAATACCAGACGGGTCAGCCCGCCTGCTGTTTTATCGTCAGCCCGCTCGGCACCAGGACCAGGGCGTTCTTAACGCCCTGGACGACCTTGGCTTCATAATAATACCGGTAGTCCTGGGTAGACCCTTTAGGTACTGTCTGGTCTCTGAACTTGAAATCTTTCATCGCGACCCTTCGTACAGTTACATAGCCCTTTATATAGTACGCCTTTTTCTCCCCAGGCTTATTCTTGCCGGTATGTTCGTAGGAGATTTTTACAATCTTGGTGTAAAGCGGCCGGTCTCTTAGCGTCAAAACCGTCCCCAGCGTATTAAAAACTACCTTCTCGGCCTGCTGCTGCTCGGACGCACAACCAGCAAACACGGCAACCAATAACAAGGTAAATATCGCTAAGACTGTTTTCTTCATGGTGCTCATTTCGTTCTCCTTACCTCTGTGTTTCTTAAAGGATGCGCAAGGTCTTGCGCACCCTGTGAGTAACACAGCCGTTTTGGGCCCCCGTCAGGGGGGCCCAAACGCTGCATATTAGATTTAGAACCAGTTCGGCGTGGTCCTGCCGAAGTGGCAGCTTACGTTGCTGCAGTTCACTATCCTGTTCGTCGGGTTCGACGAAATGTTGTTGTACGTGAAGCTGGTGCTGTTGCACTGGCCGAGGCTGTTGGAATCGGCTACGTTGACAGTACCGTTCATGTGGGTCGCGCCTGCGTGGCACTTTCCGCACTTGCGTACATCAGCGGTCACGCTTGCGTATGTAGTCAGTCAGCTTGTTATACGCCGTGGCCACGTTCAGGTGAGCTTATGGACTTCCTGATAGCAGGAGTCGTGGCATCCTGGAACGTTGTTTGCCCTGATCGAATGGCCGTTGGTGCCGGTCCAGTCTCTGCCCGCAACACCCGGATAGCTGTGGCAGAGTCGCGCAGCCGGTCGTGCCGACTACGACGCCAGTCGCTATGGAGTTCCATGCCGGCGATGCGCTGATGTGGCACTTGGTGTTCGTGCAGGTACCGTTGACCGATATGGTACCGGCTGCGGAGTAGCCCACCGTATGTCAAGAAGCCGGCGGCGCCATCCTTTACCGGCAGCTGATAGAGCTGCGGGCCACCAACGGCGTTGACTGTATGCGCGTCCGTGTGGCAGTCGTTGCAGGACGGAAGTCCGGTCGGCGTAAGGTCGGTCCTGGATACCGTGCCAGAACCGATATGCATCGACGATATCGCGTTGAAGTGCAGGCTGTGCGCGTATGAGAGCGGCCTGCCGCCCATGGCTAACGCGCTGTTGTTCGCGGCCTCGGTCGGAGTATGGTTGTGGCAAAGCTCGCATCCGCTGCTGGCCGTCCATGTCGGGTCGGCGCTCTGCACTGACGACTTGTTGAAATGGCAGGAGTTGGTGCATGACAGTTTGCCAGTGGTGTCGAGTAAGGCCCGACGCGTTCGTGAACGACTATGCCGGCAGGGGCAGCGAAGTTCGCATTCTTAGCCTGGACGTTGGTACCGTCTGTCGCGTGCGGGTAGGCCTTCTTGCTGCCGTCGTCCGCCCTGCCCTGGCTCCAAAGGTCGTTCGTGTTGTCCGGGTGGCAGGCCGCGCAGACCTTGTCGCTGTTGCCGTTCATGTCGATGACGGTGGAGAAGCTGCCAAGCACGATCTTGGTGCCGCCGAGCAGCTGGTTGCCGTGGCTTCCGCCGACAGAGTACAGGTGCACCTTGTGGCCGCCGGTGCCGGAGAAGCCGTTGCCGAGGCCGGTGTTCGATGCGGTGGGCCCGTAGTTGGAGGCGTCACCGTGGCAGCTGTTGCAGGTCAGGTGGATGCTCGGCGTCGTGAAGTTGCCCCACGGCGCGGTGTTGGTTGCGCTGGTGCCCTTGTGGCAGGCGGTGGCGCAGTTTGCATTACCGGTCATCTGCGTGATGTCAAGGCCGTTTGCGGTCATACCGGGGCCGGAGACTACCAGGCCGGCTGAAGTAACCGACTGACGGTAACCGTTGTTGGTGATCGAGGTTATGCTTATGACAGCGCCCGTGCCGGACCCGCCCGAGATGTTGGCAGAACCAGTAGTATAGCCACTGCCCTTGCTGTGGCCATGCGCGCCCATGGAAAGACCAGTTATAACGCCACCGGCGCTAACCGTAGTAACCAACGCCTGTGCGTCGCCGTTGCCGCCGACTACGGTGACATAGTCGCCGCCCGGATCGCCGCCGACATAGCCGGTGCCGCCGTTGGTTATGGTAAAGTTGCCTACCTGGCCAATAGCGGAAGCCGGGCTGTATCCGGACATTTCCACGAAGCCGTTCTCATGTACATGCTTGTTGTGGCAGTAGTTGCAGTTGCCCCTCGTAGCGCCGGTCTTGCCGTAGCTTACCGAGGAGTAGTTCATATGGATGCCGTGCAGGCCGCGGCCATTGTTGTTGCATATGTCGCCGGCCTGCGGTGTCTTGGTGTCCTCAGTCGCAGACACGCCCGGCATCAATGTCTTTCCGCCGTGGTTGTCGTTGATGTAGGCGCCATGGCACTGGCCGCATGATATAGTCGCCGCAAGGGCGGACCCTGCGAAGGCGAGCGAGAGGCCGACTACCATGGCCGTCGCTAGCATCAGTTTCAATTTAGTCATTTTCTTTCTCCCTTGTTGAGTAATCAACGTACCGAATTCAACAGATTAGTCTTTCCATTAAGAATCCAAACCCATATAAACCTTAAAACTCTTTCTTTACCTCATTCCTCCATTTCTTTGATTGTTATTAACTATTACCACCAATTCGGTGTAGTCTTGCCGGTGTGGCACAAGACGTTATCGCAGGTAACTGTCGTACGGGTCACTGTCTGGTTTATCGTGAAGTTGCCGCCGCCGCAGGCCGCGTACCCGTTCGGGCTGAGGTTTATCGTGCCGTTCTGATGGTTCGAGGGCACGTTCGGGTGGCACTTGCCGCACCTGGTCGGGTCCGCCACCATCGCGGCATATGTATCGGTGGCCGCGTTGTATCCGCTCGCCGCCATATGCCCTAACTTGGGCGCGTCAACCTGGATGCTGTGGCCGTTGGTAGAAGGCCAGACGTTAGTGGCCGAGCCAGGGTACGGGTGGCAGCTGTCGCACCCGCTCGCGCCGAACCAATTTCTGGTGCCTGTTGCGCTGTGGCAGGCGACGTTTGTACAGGTATCCGAGGTTGGGTTCTTACATAGCCCGGGATTCGAGAACGTGCCGCCGTTCCAGTATATCGGCGATGTGGTGTCTATGCCTGCAGTGCAATTCGCCGGGTTGTTGTGGTCGGCCCTCGGTATGGTGCTGCCGTGGCAGCAGGCGCAGGCGTTGGTTCCGCTCAGGCCGAACTTGGTGAGTATATAACCCATATGAGCGGTATGCTTTTCTCCGTCGCCGGCCCAGCCTGAAGGAACGCTGCCAGCCGCTGGCGGCTGTCCGTGGCAAGTGGTGCATCCAGTGGCCTGGAAACCCGTCTCATGCTTGTGGCAGATTATGCAGTTCTTTCCTGTGTTGTGGCCCTGGCCGCTGGGGTCGTTGCTCGCCAGGTGGTGGCTTGTGGTCGAGTGACAGGCCTCGCATATGCTTGAACCGCTGTCGTTGCCGAAGCTGTTCGCACCGGAGAAGTTCTGGAAGTTTATTGTCTTGCCGTTTATCACGCTCTTTATAAGCATTATGTTGTTGTCGTTATGGGTGCTGTGGCAGTCAAGGCAGACGGTCGGACCATTGAGGTGCTTGGAGCCGTTATGGATGTTGACTGAACCAGCCGTAGAGTAACCGCCCAACTTGGTCTTGTGACAATCGCCGCAGAGAGTCTGGTCGTCCGCCTCACGCATTATCTGGCCGTTCTTTGAAGCCGCGTTATGCGGGTCATGGCAAGAGGTGCAGTATACCTTGCCACCCTCTGTATAGGCGTTGCCGGTCGCAGAAGGTTTGAGAGTGCTGTGCAAGCCGAAGTTGTAACCGTAATTAACCGAGACGGGGTGGCCGTTTTTGGTGCCGGTGCCGGGGGCGTGCGAGACGCTGCTTGAGGTGCGGTCTCTGTGGCAGTCGAGGCATATTGCGTTTGCCGTGTTATCCACCCTCAGGTAAGGCTGCGGTATCTCAACGTATATGCTGTTACCTGTCTGTGAGGTATTGAAGGTTATCGTGCCATTAAGGGGGTTATAGGTGTACTGCGACGGGTCTACAAGGTATTTGTACCTATCGCGGGTATTATACGGCTGGCTTATCGGCGTGCCACCGTTGGAGCGGTAGACCTTTATATATTTTCCAAGGTACTGGGAGGTGTTGGGATAACCCAAGATGGTGTAGCTGGTGCCGTTAGAACTGGTGGCAGTGACCCAGTTCTCTATATTCTGGGTAGTGTTGTTGGTGGTATTCTTGGTCATGGCGTTGTGGCAGGTCTGGCAGGTCACCCTCTTGTTCGTACCAGGCATATAGTCGGTACCGTCGACGACCGCTACGAAACCCGGAGAGGTCGGGGTGGTGGTGCCGGCGTTGTGGATATTGCCGTTCCAGCTGTGCGAAACGCCGCTATTGCCAAGGATGGTAGTGCTACCTTTATATACGTTGTTAGATGGGGTGCCAGCCGACTTGTTGTGTGCCTCACCCGCCGCGTTGTGGCAGGCAAGACAGAAGTTGGTATAGTCCTTTTCGTTAGGGGCCGTCGTGTCAAGGACAGTGGGCAGGAATGTCACTGAAGTTGTAATATGGCAGGCCGCCCCATTGCAGCCCCCGTAGTAGCGTCCGGAGTTTGAGGTGTCGCTTGCATCAGGCCGGTAGTCCGTATGGGGACCATCCGCCGCGCCAGCGATGCTATAGGCGCCTGTCAGTATTGCCAGGGCTACCATCACCGTAAATAACGTCCTTTTCATGTTTACACCGCCTTTTCTCTAAGTGTTTATTCTTTAAAAAACTAAAATACCTGATTAATGTTCTTGTTGTTATATAGGGCCATCAATGTATATCTCTAAAATAAAGACCTGAGTCTCATCTAAGGAATTTCCCTTATTATTCAACCATTTATAAGTGCAACAACCGTACCTTTTTAATTTTATTTTCACTACGGAGGCACTTTTACGCAGGCGGATTTTTACGATGGACTCCAAAATACTTGGATTTCTACGGAAAATACGAGAGGAGGATGAAAATTAAAATTCGGCAAAAAACTTTTGATGGGGGAAGAAGCTGTCTCCGGCCAACCCGATGACGGGAGATATACACCGGAGAAGCTTCTTTTCGCTCAATAGCAGCACGTCCTGAATGAGCAGAACCGCGCAAGGCGCGAAAAACCTGCGAGAACTCAGCTCCTTAAGGACCCGAGTCCAAAACCACCAAACCTTTCTTAATTGCATATTTAATGAGCCCTGCTACATCATGTATATCGAGTTTGCTCATCACATGCGCCCTGTGCGTCTCAACGGTTTTGACGCTGATGTTCATAAGGTTGGCGATCTCGTTGTTTGTGTATCCTTCGGCGATAAGCTGGAGGACCTCCTTCTCCCTGTTCGTTAGTTTATCGGATTCACCCTTGCCTTTTTTGTCTTCGTCCTCGTTCAGGTAGCTTTCCATTATCTTCCTGGATATGGATGGGGAGAAGAACGGGTTCCCTTTTTGGAGGGACAGTATGGCGGCGATAAGTTCGTTCGCCGCCGTCTCCTTTATGAGGTAGCCGGAAGCTCCGGATTTGAGTATCTGGAAGACGTACTCCTCGTCGTTGTACATAGTGAGCGCCAGCACCTTGGTGTCCGGAAGCGCCCTCTTTATCTGCCTGGTAGCTTCCAGCCCGTTAAGTACGGGCATTGCTATATCCATTATAACGATGTCAGGGGTTAAGCTCCTGGGCCTTCTTGACCGCCTCCCTGCCGTTTTCGGCCTCCCCTACAATGGTAAAGCCCGCCTGTGCCTCGAGGAGCGCCTTCAACCCCTGCCTCACGATCGTATGGTCATCCACGAGCAGTATCTTCAGAGTGTCTTCCATGAATTGCTTTCTCCTTTCAAACAAGGGATATCAATTAAAAGTTTTGTGCCTTTTCCTTCATCCGAAAAAATCCTGAAATTTCCGCCCAACAGCGAAACCCGCTCCCTTATGCCCATAAGGCCGAACCCCCTGTTATCTCTGTCCTGCTGCTCGGCATGGGCTGCAAAACCTACGCCGTCGTCCTCTATGGAAAGGGAGACAGTACCTTTCTCCAGGTTCCGTTTCAGGCTGATAACGGCCTTTGCGGCGTCTGCGATGTTTCAGAATATTTGTGAGGGCCTCCTGAATAACCCTGTAAAGCGTAACCTCGACCTGCGCGTCAAGCCTGTCCTCCAGATTCTTCCGCATTAAATTCCACGTCTATCCCGGAACGCTTTTTGAAATCAGAAACCAGTTTTCCAACCACCGTCAGGAGGCCAAGGTCGTCAAGCATTGAAGGCCTTAGGTCGAAAGACAGCCTCCTGACGCTGTCAAGCGCCGAAACCACAAGGCCGATCGCATCGCCTATCCTTGTCTTGAGCTGTTCGAGTCGAGGCGGGATCCCGGCATGTATCATGTCCAGGTTTATTTTCGTTGCAGTCAGCACCTGCCCGAGTTCGTCATGCAAGTCCCTTGATATCCTCTTCCTCTCCTCCTCCTGAGCCGATATTATCCTGCTTGAAAGCTGTTGCAGGTCCTCAGTTGTACCTCTCCACCGTACGTATGTAAAATGAAGACGTCTCGATTGCCACCGCCGCCTGGTTTGCAAACCCGACCACCATCTTAAGGTCCTCTGCCGATATCCCGCCTATCTCCTCCGGCTCAAGGACTATGAACCCCAGCACCTTACCCTTCGACATGAGCGGTACGAGTATAAACGCCTGGAATCCGATCCGCTCAAAAAACCTGCGGGGCATCTCCACCTTTGCATGGCGCAGGTCAACCACCTTGACCCCGCCGTCCTCCATGGCCTCCCAGAATACTCCGGAAGGGTTGAACGAGAGGCTACCTGCGGGCGAGTCCGGGAAACCGAGCGCCACCCGGCAGTCTATCAGGTTTTCCTCCTCGCTGTACAACATGAGAAGGGACCTTTTTACTTTAAGAAGGGCAGCGGCCTCTTTCATTATTATCTCAAGAAGGTCATCCAGGTCAAGGCTCCTTGTCAAGCGCCTGCGCGGTCTGGAAAAGCGCGCCGGCTCTCGCAGCATACCTTTTGGTGTCTTCAATCTGTAGCATGTTCTCTATGTTGGATGACAACTGGTTGCCGTAAGCCAGCAGGAAGTTTTCCAGCTCTTCCGGGCTCTCCCACTCACCGTGGCCCCATAGGTACAATATGCCAATCTGCCTACTCCCAGCGGTCAAGGGCACAAGCGTGACATCGCCTTCCCAGCCTTCCATACAAGCCCCCTGTGCCTGTGCCGGTACCGGGCCTTCCATACTTGCAGGCTTGCCCCCAGACAAGGTCTGTCCGCAAAGACACTGAGCGACGTCAAGGCAAAGGGCCCTGTCCGCAAAACCTGCTGGCATGCCCATTTGGGCCTTCAGCTCAAGGCAGTTCCCGTTATCAGATAGCAACCGTATCGCGCCACCCCTGGCTTCCACGTGTTCCACTATGATGTCCAGTGCCTTCGACAGCATGGCTCCAAGTTCGCCTACTCCGCCGATCTCCCTTGAAAGCTCGTTCAGAGCCGTCAATTCTCTGTTTCTAAGCATCAGATAATTCGACAGCCTTGTCCGTTCCTCCATACCAGCCTTGTACCTGCTCGACCTGGCAACAGAAATGAGCGCCCATGAAAAGACAAGGGTCATCAGGGATATGATAAGTAGGGTGGTCTCAAGGTCTGACCTCGCATCGTCGAAAAGTTGGTCAGCAGGCAGCACCAGGCCTACCGTAAATTTGGCGTCTCCAAAATCCAACGGCGAGTAGGCTTTCAGCAGGGGTTTTCCGGTGGATGGTGACTCCATCAGGACAAAACCTTCATTTCCTTGCGGGATATTCTTGAACAAGCCTGATACATCAATACCCTTACCAGGCTCAGGCCCCTGCTGTGCAAGGACACCTCCCTTGTCGTCGAACAGGAGGGCAGTGCCTCCAGAAGATGGTGGCCAGTTTGCCTATATACATCTGCTCAAGCGCTTTCACGTTGACCTTCCCCACAAGCACTCCCAGTAATTTTCCGCCTCTCCTCACAGGGACTGAGTAGATTATGCTGGTCTCGCCAGCCTTGGCTGCACCAATACTGGAATAGGAATCTCCGCCCTGCTTGGCCACATCCGAGAAAAACCGCTCCTGGGATAAATCCTGCATGTGCCTGTCATCCAGGGACTCCGGCACCGAATAGAGGAACCTGCCGTTCGGGTCGAGCACTAAGAAGGAAAAAAACTTGGGCTGTCTATTATGTGATTTGAGAAACTGTTCCAATACCGTCCTGCCCTTGTCAAGACTCCCGGACAGCGACAGAAATCCGGCAATATTAGAAAGGGCTACCTGCTCGTGGGTCAGGAAATCTTCGACCTCCCTGGCGGTATAACGGACATGAACAATTTTTTCCTGCGTAAAATCTTCTTCTAGTTCTTTTTTAGTATTGAAGTAGTTGGAGAACAGCGCAGTTATCGACAGCGCGAAGACCAGAAACAACACAATGACCGCAATATAGGCCGGCCTTGAATGTTTACCGCTCAACCCGTCTTCTTTATTTTGTGGCATCTTATACCGTAAGCCTGCCGTCCAATATGACAGACTGCACCAAACCATTTTTTTCGACAGTCAGGGTAGGGCTAAAAAACACGAAGTCCTGATGGAACGGCGTGCTGACTGTCCCTCCCATAGAGCTATTGTCCCCGAAGGCGATATGTATAGTGCCGAGTATCTTTTCGGATTCAAGGACGTTGTCGGGTCTCGACGCCCTGTCGTTCGTACCAATCCCAAGTTCGGCAACGTTCCTGTTGTCCGGGAACCTGTCCAGGTTCCCAATAAATTCGGCAACAAACGGCTCGTCGCCGGAAACCTCCTGCGCGCGCCCTCTCTCAACCTTGACCCTAATCGGCGAGGCAAGCTTTCTGTTCGGGGCCCAGTTAAGGACAAGCACCCCTTCGGCTGTGCCTTCCACCGGAGCAAGATAAACCTCGCCGGCCGGGAGGTTGCTGAATGAACCAGGCTCCTTAAGCATGCCTGTATCCAGCATCGGCGTTCTGCCCTCTATGACTGAATGATATGTCGCTACCGTCCGGTGTCGTAATCCTGGCCCTTGCGGCGCCGTCCACCACCGATAAGACAGCCCGGCTCCTTTTCTCGACGGCGTCCCAGTCGGCCGACATAGCCCCCCATAGCATGTCCTCCTCGAACAAGGGCATGCTGGCATACCTGGTGCCCGCAACCGACGTAAGAAGGTCACGGAACCGAGTATGGCTTGTCGAGTGGTTCGAAAGAGCAATTACCGCGTCTACCGCCTCATCCTTGTACCTCTCCACAATATCTCGGGCGCGCTTAACATCATCTGGAAAGGTTTTTTTCTCCCTCAAGCGGGCAAGAATACCTGTTTTCTCAAGCTCGGATGTTGCGCTGTCGCCGAACGCCAACCTCCAAAGCCCTGCATCCGGTTCCATCCCGTGGCTGCCTAGCGCCGGAAAATCCGTATATACCACGTCTATCCCGAGGCGGCGGCCCGCATCGGAGGCAGCCCTCGCTATCCTTACGAGACCTTCCCGCCTTGAGCGTTGTACATCGTCAATTACCAAGCCGTCTGGTATCGTATCAGTGAACACCAGCACCCTCTCGCCCTGCGCCACGCCAAGGTTTATCGTGAATATATTTTCCAGAGCTTTTCCGAGCCGTTCGTATCCAGACATTTCCACCTCTTATTCAGCCCCCATGAGTTGAAGCGCCTCGTGCGCCTTGGCCTTTAGGCCATCGGGTTCATACCTGTCCTCCGCTATCTTCCTCAATGGCTCGACGCTTTCCTCCGGTTTCAGGGACTCAAGGACATCTATGGCCTGCCACCTTACCTTGGCGCTGCCTGACTTGAGCGACTGGATGACCGGCTTGGTAAGCCTGGGGTCCTGGGTGTATTTAAGAGACTTCAGCGCGCTGACTACGACCGAGTCATCCTTTTCGAAGAAAAGGACATCGAGCAGCCGGTCAACCGCCTGCGGCTTGTCAAACATCCCGATGGACTCCGCGGCAGCCGCCCTGACCGATGCGTTCTTGTCTTCCAATGCATCCATAAGCGGCTCAAAAGACTTCCCGCTCTTGAACTTCCCAAGGGCCCCTGCGGCGGTCGCGCGCACCTCGAAGCTTTCGTCCTGTTTCATCGCCTGTATAAGCGCGGCCTCTGATTCGTCGGCAGCGTCCCAGTGGTGCGCCTTAAGCCTTCCCATGACACCGGGACTGGCGAGCGACTCGGCAGCGCCCTGTCTCACCTTGGATGACTTGTCGTATTTGAGAGCCTGTATAAGGATTTTTTGAGAGCTTTCCTCCCAACGTCCGGAGAGGGCCTCGGCAGCGCTTCTGCGCACCTTTTCGCTCTGGTCCGACATGGCCTTCTCGTACACGGACAGGGAAGACCTTTCCCCAATAGCTGAGAGCGCACCGATGGATGCAACCCTTACGCCTTCGTCGGTGTCGCCCATAGCCATGCCAGACAGGACCACCACCAACCCTTTGTCCCCGGTCTCACCCATCTTCTTTGCGGATTCCTGCCTTACAGACGGATCCGGGTCCTTGGCCGACTCAACGTATGCCTTCCAAGCGTCTGTGGACGGTACCTCGCCCGCATATGCCGGCAGGGCGCAGACAACGATGAGTATAACAAAAATGGCCCTTTTCATACTGCCTCCTTTTAAAACCCATCACTTCCAGCTAACCCTCAAGCTTTTTTATGGCGGCCTTTGCTTCCGATGACTTGCTGCCATCAGGGTAAGCGTCCAGGTATTTCCTGTACGCAGCCAGGGCCTTGTCCTTTTCGCCCAGAGCGGCATAAGACGATGCGGTGCCAAAAAGCGCCTGGCCTTTGAAATCGCTATCACCAAGCAGGGTGGCTTTTACATACTCGACTATGGCACCCTTGAAATCTCCCTTGCTGTAACAGGCGTCGCCCGCAAGGCTGTATCCTTCGGCCCTGACTGCCGTATCCGCGGGATAGTCGGGCGCTTTACGCAGCGACAAAAGCGCGTCGTCGAATTTATTTTCCATTATAAGCACCCTGCCTTTTCCGACCAGGGCCTCCGATGCGTAATCCCTGTCCTGTACAACCGCATCGAAATGTTCCAGCGCATCGGCTGGCTTGCCGGACTTGATAAGCAGCCTGCCGGCCCTGATGGCCGAAGGACCCTTCAACGGTCCGCCTGCCGTCTCGACCGCCTTATATGATAAGACTGCGTCTTCACTCCTGCCAAGCTCCTCCTGGGCCACGGCCATCTGGTACCTCGCATCGGCTACAAGTGCGCCGGTCTTCTTCAGGGAAAGGTACTTGTCGAAGGCGGTGACAACCTCTTCGTATGCCTTGCCCTTGAATGCGTATTCTCCCACCTTGTACCATGCGTCCGCTGCATGGGGTCCGTCCGGGTATTTGATGGTAAGCGCCTTGAATGCGGTCTTGGCTTCGTCCGTACGGCCGAGTTTGTCAAGCGCCCATGCCCGCCCGTACTCAGCCTCCGGCATCAACTTGTTATCCGGGTACTGCGAGATGAACATGTCATAGTTGTTTAATGCGTCCGCAAACCTACCTTGGTTGTAGAGTGAGTCTGCAAGCCAGTATACAGCATCCGGCCTCAGCTCCTGGTCAGGGCCTTCGGCTACTTTTGCCAGGTTCTCTGAACCCGGGCCGTAATCCTTCAGGTTAAGCTGGCTGAGCGCGAGGAAATAGGTTGCCCTGTTGTTATAAGAACTCTTCGGGTATGCCGTCATGAATTCCTGGAATGCCTTTTTAGACCCGCTGAAATCGCCTCCGTTGAATTTGACCAGCCCCCCCTGAAAGTCCGCATCCTGCGCCAGGCTTGACTGGCCCTTCTTCAGGTCGTCGATGAGCGCCTGCGCGCCGGCCGAATCGCCTTTGGCGGTGAGGACTTTTGAAAGCTGCAGCTTTGCACGGGTCCCGACGTCTTCTGATCCATGTTTCTCAATAACGGCGCGCAGTAAAACCGCGCCGCCGTCCAGGTCGTTTTTCTGCACCAGTATAAGGGCCCTTTGATAATCGGCTTCGGCGGCAAGCGGGTCCTTGGGACTCCCTTCGGAGAAGGCCTTGAACCCGCCCGAGGCATCTTCCAGCCTGCCGAGCTTGAGGTTGGCCCAGGCGAGGACGTAAACCGCCTTGCGTGCCGGCTCGGTACCCTTGAACCTGTTTATCACGTCCGTATAAGCCTTCGCCGCATCCTCGTACTTCTCCTGCGAATAAAGTGCCTCCCCCATCTCGAGTACGGCCTCAGGGACTAGCTGGCTGTCCTTGAAATCCGCAGCCAGTTTACCGAAATTGTCGTAGGAGTCCTTGTACTCCTTCAGGCTCATCTGAGACCAGGCCAGCCCGTACAACGCCTGCTCCCTTAGCGAGCCTTGCGGGTACCTCTTTATGTATTCCAGGTAATTGTCCCTTGCCTTTGCGTAGTCCTTCGAACCGTAATACGCCTCAGCGATCCCGAAGTATGCTCGCTCGTGGAATTCCGATTCTTTTACCTGCGTTAGCAGGCCGTCGAAACCCTCAAGGGCCTGGGCGTAGTTTTCATGTTCCAGATAGTTCCGGCCGATATTGAAGAGGGCCTCGGCCTTCTTTGGCGAATCCGGGTAGTCCTTCAAAAGCCTGCGATATGCGCTTATCGCCTTGTACAGCTCGTCGTGGCGCTCGTAAGACTCGCCAAGTCCCATGAGCGCATCCTGGGCCAGCGGGGATTCCTTGTACTTGTCAGCAATCTCTGTGAACCCCGATATGGCAGGCAGGAAGTCGCCGAGGTAGAGCCTGCAGCGCGACAACAGGTACTTCGCATCAAGAGCCTCGCTCTCGGTCGGCGAAGCGGCGAGGAACTCTTCAAGCGGTACCTGGGCCTCCTTGAACATATGCGCCTGGTAATAAGCCCAGGCAAGACCATACCTGGCCGTCTTTTGCTCGCCGGAGTCCTTTGTTTTTTCCAATACCTTTTTGAACGCGTCTGCAGCCTCAGTATATTTCTTGTCGCGTGTATATATCTCACCAAGCTTAAGTAAAGAACCGACGACATATGTCGATTCCGGGTAGGTCTCGACCAGGCGGCTGAACTGCTCTGCCGATGACTTCATGTCGCCCAGCTTGAAACTGGACCAGCCCAGCCCATACATATACCTGTCGCGCCCATCGGCATCAGGATACTTCGAAAGCAGGCCAAGATACTTTTCCGAGGCCTTCGCATACTCCTGCTTCTGGTACAGCGTTTCTGCAACCCTGAACTCCACCTCCGGCAAAAGGTCGCTTGTTGGATATTTGTTAATGAACGTGTCATAGTGTATAAGTGCGTTTTCGAAACCGCGGGTCTTGAGCCAGGCGTCGCCCAACTCCATCCTGGCAAGAGGGGCGTCCTCGGAGTCCGGATATTTCTGGAGAAATCCATCGAGTCCAGCCTTTGCCTCCTCATACTTGCCGCCGAGGAAGGCTGTGTCAGCAATCCTGAACGCGGCCTTCTGGCCATACTTGCCGCCCGGCTCCTTCGACACTACGGACTGGTATGCCGCGCGCGCCTTCGTGAAGTCTCCCAGCTGCGCATACGATTCACCGGCCATGAATGCCGCTTCGACTGCCTTAGGGCTCGCCGGGTACTTATTCTCCACTTCGGAGAACGCGGCCGCCGCTTTCTCGAAGTTGCCGAGCTTTACATAGCTGTGGCCCATCATGAAGAGCGCGTCTGCCCTTGTGTCCTTGTCGGGGTATGCTGCCAGAAAGGACTGGTATGCCTCCACCGCCTTGACATAGTCTCTGAGCAGGTACTGGCAGTCGCCGACCCTGAGCTTCGCGTCCGAAAGTTTGTCTGATCCAGGATATCCTGCGGCAAGCTTTTCGAAGGCGGCCAACGCCTCCTTGACAGACCCCTTGGCGAAGTCCGACTCTCCCAGCCCATACAGTGCGTCCGGCACGCGCCCGTCCGTCGGGAACATATCCAGGAATTTGGAGAACTGGTCTGCCGCCAGGTCATAGTCGGCGTTCTGGTACAACTGGACTGCCACCTTTAATATCTCATCAGGTGTCTCGGCCCTGGATTTGCAGGGCAAAAATAAAAGTGTAGCAGCAAACACCAGCAAAATCACAACTCTCTTGTTCATAACCTATTCCTCCAGGAAAATTCCTTCCGGCATCTTGAACTTCGTCACATCCCAGATATCTTCTCCGCTCTTCGTGTCCACCTGAAGGTGCGGGCCGAACACCCTCACTATCCTCCGGGATGGGTTGTCGCCGTACAATACCACAGTGACGGTCGCATTCGCGTTTCCGTCGCCACCGCTGTAAAAGTAGTTTGATTTCACGGTATAAACACCCTTGTCCGCCCTGTCCTGAGTAATAACTTCCGGGCCATAGTTCCCTTTGGCATCCTGCTCAAGCTGGGCTCCGGCAATAGCCTCTTTCGATTCATAGATGTTTGGCGTTTTATATGAGATATGTCCACCCAGTGGTCCGTAGAGGTGCAGGTCAAGGTCCGCATGAGGTTTGTCCCAGGTCAGGATCAGCATAATGTCCTTGGGCTTCACATTCACTGTGCCTATGCTTATCTGTTTGCTCCTTGAAACCACGCCGTTAGCGGAGACGGCCTCCACCAACACGGTATTCTGCTCCTCCACCAGGGCCACCTTCTGGTCGAAGAAGCCCCTGTTCACCGTTATATCCATGGGATTGCCGTTGAATATAAGTTTCGCCTTCTTGATCTCCTGGTCGCACACCGTGCCTTTTACGTTCACCACGCTCCGTTCGCTGACATCGAAAACCTGTCCGTCCCTGGGCGATATTATATTGACTGGCGGGCCTTCGGACGACTCGGAATAGTCAAGCGTTATGCTATCCTTCCCAACGTTCCCTTCCATATCGAAAGCCATGACGGTAACGGTATTCCTCCCTTTCGAAAGGGCAACGACCGCTTCAAATGAACCTCTCTCTACCGATATGACCTTTGCTTCGTTGTTTACGGTTATTGTGGCCTTCCTGGCACGGGAGTCCGAGACCGTACCGGTTATCACCTGGGAGAGCCTGTTAGTCCTGCCCGGCCTCGGCGACGTAATAGTGACTGAGGGGCCCAGCGTGTTTTTGGCAACTGTCCTGCCGGACCTTGATACTCCAGATTGTTTTTCAGTTCCGCCCGGCCGCGCCTCGCCTCTTCCGGCGGACTTGAGGCGATCCTGCCCGCCGCCCGGCTCCCAAAGCGAGTCCTCGGACATCTTCTTTGAGCCGTAAACGGACGAGCCTGCGCTCTGCTGCCCGGTGCCGCCTGCCACGGATGGAGCAGCCAGCCCAGCCCCGGCCTTTTCACCGCCGCCGATCCTAAGCCCCTGGCCCCTGCCGGAACTTGCACCGCCAGTGCCCGAGGCTGAGCCCGGGCCAGTTCTGCCTCCGATGCCGGAGAGACTCCTCGGCCTTCTGAGGTCTGCCTCCGATGGGGCTCCTCCAGGTTTCGTGCCTCTGCCGCCAAATCCCAGAGCGGCAGTCATCTTCTTGGCGGCCGATTCAAAGAAGCCTTCTCCGCCGGTATCTTGTCCGCCAGAGGCCATTGAGCGCGCAGCAGCGGACTTGCCGCCAACCGCCCCTGTCCTGCCACCTTCGGATCCAGGTCTGGCGTTCTGCATCCCAGCGGCACCCTGCGGCGCAGCGGACTGTCCCCGTTCCACATCTGCGGGTGCGCCCTCGCGTCCTCTACCCTGACGGCCCTGTGCGCCGCCCTGGCCGGTCTGGCCGGCTAAATTCAGCCCCTTCTTTCCAGGAATGGGTTCTGCGGAAACAAATTTTCTTATGCCCGCCTTTGAGCCGAGGTCCGGCTTCCTCTCGCTGCCTAGCGATCCCGGACCCGCTTCCTGTTGAGAAGCGACTGGGACGCCCAGGATACCCTTCACCTTGCCGGAAGGCGAAACGCTGTCCGTACGCTCACGGCCGACATTAAGGCCCTGGCCACCGCGCGCCGTTGCAGATGATGCGCCTTTCTCTATGCCACCCACAGTCCCCTGGCCTCCAGACCTTGTATCAGACTTATGTCCCAGCCCTTCCATGCCCAGCGGCATTGGCTTGAAACTGCCCGGTTCATCCTTTGAAGCCATAAGCCTTTTTCCCGCCTTGCCGACGGCAAGGCTCTTCTCAGTTGACTTCATTGCGACACCGGGTTCAGCCGAATCAGGACTTCCAGCCTTAAGGGCACCAGTTTTCTCCTTGGACCATTTCGAACCGTCCGACTGGCCCCTGTCACCAAGGAATATGCCCTCCCCACCGCCCGCGGGAGCTGCAGCCTGTCGCTCGGAACTGCGCCCGGCCACGGCCTCTTTGGCCCCCGCCTTGCCTTTGGACTGCGAGGCCTCGCCCATACCCTTTTTCGCAAAATCGACGTCGGCTTGATATGCGGTTACGGCCCGGCTCTTGAGGTCGACCGTTTTTTCTGAAGTTATACCTTTAATGGAAGCGCTGTCGGCAGGTCCGCCGGACTTTACACCTGCCATGGACTTCTGACCGACCATCTGCTTCCGGCCTGACTCGGCCTGCGCCTTCGCGGAGGGGCTTGCGGTGGCCGCCTTGCTTGGCTCCTTGCTCAAGTCCGCTGCCTGGACATCCTTCCTTGGGACGGCGGGTGCGGGTTTGGCCTGCTCTTCAGGTGAGGTCTCATTGGCTGTCTGTCCAGGTTCTTCCTGTTCACTGGCAGCAACCTGCTCGCGAGGCTCGGGCTCGGCAGGCTTTTCAACATCCACATAGGTAAAGTCTTCCTTTGTCTCCTTGATGTTGAAGTCGTGAGAAGAGATAAACCAGACGAACAGAAGTGCCAGGAGGTGTACTACAATGGACGGGATAAGAAACAACGGCTGGCGGTTTCTCTCATGCCACCTGTCCACGCCGGTCTTTATGAATACCGGCACCTCAGTCTTACGCTGCGGTTTTGTGCCTTTGTGTTTCTTCCGTACCAGGTTTAAGTAGAACTCAAGGGAGTAGGTGTGCTTGGGGTTATCTTTCCTATCGGCCGAGAGCGCATAGGCGAATACCTCTTCCGCCCGCGCATAATCTTCTAGATGTACATATATGGTGCCCAGGGTTTCAAGGTAGCGCGTCTCGGAGGCCGGGTCGAGCTCTATCGCCCGCTTGATGCATTCCTCAGCGTGGCCGAAGTCCTTGTTCTGGTGGTAGCATACCCTCGCCAGAAAGTGCTGCCCTGCGGCATCATCCGGCCTTTGTATAGCGTATAGCTCTAAGCAGTCGCGGGCGGAGTCGTAGTCCCTTGCCTTGAAGTACTGCGAACCCTCACGATAGAGGGCTTCAGGGGTCAGTCCATCAAGCTCAAGGGCCTTCCTGCCAGCAGGCGCATCTTCCCTTGTGTTTTGCGACATCTGGTTTTCTGCCAAATTCCGTTTTAAAATTAGGGCATTACAGCCCTAAGTATTTTATCCTAATGGCAGGGTCTTTTCAAGTTTTATTTGGGGGGAGTACTCTTTAAGCGGCGTGGAAAAGCAGCCCGATTATTAGGCCCATCAAGGAGAGAATGAAGAATATCGAGCATCCGACGAAAAGGTAGGTCAATATACCCGCGTGCTTCTTTCTCTCAAGGTGATACCTGGCATAGAGGTATATCACCTGACCGGGCTTGGGGACCTTTTTTGTGGTATAAACCAGAAATGAGAACATCAGCATGAGACAGAGGACCGCAAAAGGACCGCATACCTTTATTAGAAGCAGACTTACACTGTATAATTCAGCCATTGTTACCTTCCCATGAATCCCTGGATAAAGTAGAGCGTATTCCTTTTCTTCTCGGTCAGACGCCTTATACCGTAGCCGTACCAGTCGGCGCCGTACGGTACATACTCCACAACCCGGAGCCCATCCTTGACGAGCTTCTTCTTCGTACTGTCTCTGAGGCCCATCAACATCTGGTACTCGACCCTGTCCGCACCGCCTGTCATTTTCCGAACATTGTCTATTATCGACAGGTCGTGCGTGCCTATGGCAAAAGCCGAGCCGGTGTCAAGAAGGTAACGGGCAATGTCGATAAAACGCGCCCTTATCGCCTCCATATCCTGCAAGGCGATCTCGGGAGGCTCGTTATATGCGCCCTTCACAAGCCTTATCCTCGCCCCATCAGCCGTGAGGGCTTTGACGTCGTCCCAGGTCCTCTTGAGGCTTGCCTGAAGCGCTATACCGGCCGGGACGCCCTTCGACATCAACTTCCTGTAGATTGAAATAGTGCTGTCGGTGTGCTCCGAGCCTTCCATGTCCACCCAGAGGAAGACGCCCCTCTCTATCGCGGCGGCGGCGATTTCCAAGGCGTTATTTTCCGCCAAAATGCGGCTTATGTCAAGGCCGATGTGCGTCAGTTTGATGGCGACAGACGCGTCCAGCGCCTCGAACGCAATCGCCTCCACGGCGCGCCTGTATTCCGCCTTGGCCATTTCCGCCTCGCTCGCATTAGAAACATCCTCCCCGAGGAAATCAACCGTGGCGCCGATCCCAAGGGCGTTGTCCTCCCTAATGCGCTCCAGCGCAGGCTCAAGCTTCACCCCTGCAAAGAACCTTCTGGCGACTGGGTAGAGCATGGCGCGGCTTAACGACATGGCACTCCTTTCAGGTCTTATCCTAACTCAATTCTATCAAAACCTACCAGCAAATGCCTATATTTCATCAAGTTGCCTTGACAGCAGCCCACCGGGCATCTATATTTTTAAGCAACATCAATGACTACCGGAGGGTCTTATATGAAGATATTATTATCTGTCGCCGCCATATTACTATTACCGGTATACGCCTTTGCGGCGGATTACTCCGCATGGACAAAGGAGCACCCCAAGGCCTCTCCCATATGGGTATTGCCGAAGGCGACCGCGCCTTCGAACATGGTCTGGACGGTGCCCGACATGCCCGGCTCGCACAAGGCCGGTAACTTCTACTCGCCCGATGTCTGTTCCGGATGTCACGCCGACATATTCAACCAGTGGAAGGGCTCTATGATGGCTAACGCCTGGACCGACCCGGTGTTCAAGGCCGTCTATCTCAAATACGTAAAGGAAGCCGGAAACGACCACGAGAAGTCCGAGGTCGCAATGTGTTCCCGCTGCCATACACCCATGGGCTACCTGGCGGACGACCAGGCCCGGTACACGGACAAGCTTGAGGGCGTAGCAGCCACGGGCGTATCCTGCGACTTCTGCCATTCGGTAGCACAGTCGGCGGGAATTGGAAACGGCGCGTTTATCGAGAAGCCGGGCGACGCCGCAAATTCAGACCCCGGCACGAAGTACGGCCCGTTCAAGGACGCGGTATCACCATTCCATGCCACAGAACAGTCCGAGCTTCATACCCGTTCGGAGCTGTGCGGGATGTGCCACGACGTGAACCACGCGCACAACATAATGGCCATAGAGAATACTTACTCGGAGTGGCGCACCGGCCCGTACAATACCGGGGACCCGGCGACAACCGTAACATGCCAGGACTGCCACATGCGACAGACGCCGGAGTACCCGGCGACCGGAAGCACGCCAAGGCCTGACATACCTGGCTATGCCGCGCCAGAGGCGATGGGCGGCAAGCAGAGGAAGCATATCTGGCAACACAACTTCGTCGGAGGCAACCTTGCCGTAACCGCGCTTCTGGGCTACCACCCACACGAGAAGATGGCTGAAGACAGGCTCGGTCACGCATGCACCGTGGAGTTCATGGGCGAGAAGAAGGCGGCCAAAGGCGGTATCTACCGCATGCCTATAAAGGTTATAAACTCGGGCGCAGGCCATTATCTGCCGACAGGGCTCACCTACGTGCGGCAGATGTGGCTTGACGTGACAGTCCGGGACAGCAAGGGCAGGCTCGTATACCGCTCCGGCGCGCTGGACGACAAGGGCGAGATCGACCCGGCAGCCGTGGTCTATCGCTCGGTGCTCGGCAAGTCCGGCGACAAACCCGATGCGACAACCTTCCTCCCGGAGGCTACACAGGTCATCGCTGACAGGCGCATCAGGCCCAAGGGATACGACATAGCCGAGTACAGCTTCGACATCCCGGCAGACGCCGCAGGGCCGCTGTTTTACCATGCGGAGGTGAGGTACCGTAGCGCTCCGCAGGCCACGATCGACGGTCTTTTGGGCAAGGACGCGCCGAAGCTCCCGGTATTCGATATGGGCGAGGTAGAGGGAAATATCGACCTTCTCTGATAAACCCTTGATAACGCGCGCTCCCTTTGTTATAATGACGTGCTTTTATTCACAAGAAATAAAAGACTACATTGATATTATAAAGGAGAGTACAGATGAGGACAGAAGCAGAGATCAGGGATAAGATTCAGAACAGCCTGCAGGCACTGAAGGACTTTACGAACAACCCGGATGTTACCCCGGAGGAGTTCTTCGTCGTCGCCCGTCAGGCGACATACCTTACGGCGCTTTACTGGGTGCTAGGCGAGAACGTGCCGCAGGAAGTAACAACGCTTGCGGTGCCCATCATACAGAAGATGGCCCAGGCGCACCAGAACGTAAAAGGCAAGTAGCTCGACAGCTTCAAAATTTATGTAAAAGGGAAGGCCGCTTGGTCTTCCCTTTTTTATTTAATGGTCCTCTTCCCTGCCGCGTCTTGCAGAATCCTCACGACTTCCATGTTGCCCCTGTCCTTCGCGATGTCCACCGGCTTCCTGCCCTCGATGTTCCCCGCGTAGATATCCGCGCCCTTTTCCAGCAGGACCAGCACAACATCCTTTGAGCCGCTGTATGCAGCGTTGTGGAGGGCCGTCAGGCCGTAGTTGTTCTTCGCGTTCACTTGCGCCCCCTTGTCAATCAACGCACGTACAACGTCCGCCTGGCCCGCGCTTGCGGCAAGCATCAGGGCCGTCACGCCCTGCATGTCCGCTGCATTGGGGTCGGCCCCCTTGTCAAGCAACAGCCGCACCGTCTCCAGCCTGCCGCTTGTTGCGGCGCTCATCAGCGGCGTCATACCGGTATTGCTCTTGGCGTTTATGTCAGCGCCAGCCTGGAGCATCGAGGCGACGGCCTTCGCGTCTCCCCTGCCTGCGGCCTTTATAAGGTCGGCCTGCTTGTCGGAGGAACTACATGCGGCGAGGATGAAAGCGGAAAGGAGGATTATTGAGATTACTGTGTCCAGCTTCATGGAAAGTCTCACGGTTATACTTTAAATATATCCGGGCCAAACAAAAAAGGGAAGGCCGTTTGGCCTTCCCTCATTATCATTTAATTTTCAGGGTTAATCAACCCTAATTTTGCTGATACGCTTACGCTGCTTCCGTCTCGGCTGACTTCAGCGGCAGGTGCTGCCGGGGCCGCGTAAGGAGCGGTAACGAGTTTGCGCCCGGTGTGTGTTGCGAACACCATCGCGGTCGTCCTGTAGAACAGGTGCGCAAGCTTCGAGTACGGGGCGAAGATGAAGAGCTGCGCGATGAAGATGAGGTGCAGCACGTACGTCACCTGCGCCGGGGCGTATGCGCCCGCGAGCCTGAACAGCTCCGCCACGAAGCCGGTTATGCCGATGAGCAGGATGAGGTAGAGGAGGTTCCAGTCGAAGCTGGAGCTCGTCTGCTTGTCTTCCTTGGCCTTGCGGTTCTTGATCAGCCAGATGGCGCCGACTATCAGCATTACCGCGCCGATGTTGCCGAGCCACTTCAGCGGGTTGGCAAGCGACGAGTATGAGCCCGGCTTCCAGCCCAGGACGTACAGGTAGAAGACGGCCCAGTTGGTCGTGGCGAACAGCGCTATGAAGCTGAAAAGCGCGAGCAGGTGCGGGGTCTTCCTGTCCTTGTTCACGCCGCAGTTGGCGAACACGTCATGCTTTATTATCTGCACCAGCGTCGGGACGATGCTCGGGAGCGCGTTGCGCCCTGTGAGCCTGCCCAGGCCCGCGTTGTCGCAGATGTCGTTCCAGAACTTCGATATGCCGTACCCGGCCGTCAGCACGCCCAGCAGGAAGAGCGGCGTGAACAACGCATCCACGTTGTGTGTCGGGATGAAGTTGTTGAATATTATGTTCAACTTCCCGTCTTTCGCCGACTCTCGTGGTAGTTGGCGAAGATGTTCGGTGCCCGGAAAGCGCGAGCAGGCCCGCATATCACGATGGCCGCCACTATTATCTGCGCGACGAAGTTGTTGCCCATGGCAGCCAGGGGCTTGATCATCGCGTACTTCTCGATGGTCGCCTTCCTGAGTGTGCCCAGCACCTCGGCGGGCTTTGCGCCCCTCGGGCAGTGGGTCGTGCAGTCGCCGCAGTTGTGGCACAGCCAGACGTCGGCGTCCGCCGCAAGCTTGTCCTTCAGGCCCCACTGCGCCCAGACCATCTCCTTGCGCGGGAAGGGCGTGCCCTCCGGCGCAATGTTGCAGACGACTGAGCAGGTGGCGCACTGGTAGCACTTCTTGACGCTATCGGCCCCGGAGGCCGTCAAGCCCTTGATAAAGTTTAAATCAGGCTCAACCATAAACTCGCTCATATTATTAACCTCCTAAAATCCCTTGAAGGGGTTGGGGCCAATGGCCTTGAGGCGTTCGACAAATCCGTCCAGCATCGCCGGAAGATTCGCGTAATCGGCAGCGGTCACCTGTATCTGCTCGACGCGCTCCATCTCCAAGGAGAGCTTCTTCAGGGTCTCCTGGACGTTGTCCATCCTCTTGTTGCACTGCTCCGAACCCTTTATGAAGTGGCACTGGTAGTCCTCGCCGAACTTGCAGCCGGCCATCACGATGCCGTCCACGCCCCTTGAGAGCGCGTCCGCGATCCATACGACGTTGACCGAGCCCAGGCACCTGACGGGCACTATGCTGATGTTGTTGTGGTACTTCAGCCTGTTTATGCCCATCATGTCGAGCGCGGGGTATGCGTCGTTCTCGCACATCAGGCAGATGATGCGCATCTGGTCGTCGTCGTCCGTCGGGACGTCCACGGCCTTGATCATCGAGCCGATTATGTCGACCGAGTAGTTCTTGAAGGATACGATCCTCTGCGGGCATGCGCCCATGCAGACGCCGCAGCGGCGGCAGCGTGTCGGGTTCGGCTTCGGCGTCCCCTTCTCGTCCTCGTCCAGGGTGGAGAACGGACACTCCTCAGTGCAGCGCTTGCACTGCGTGCAGGACTCAAGCCTGAACTCGGGGTACGTGAGGTCGTTCGCCCTCGGGTGGACGGCCGCGCCCTTCGAGGATAGCTCGATGCACTGGATGGCCTTGAGGGCCGCGCCGGATGCGTCGTTAAGCGCCATGCCGACAGGCATCGGGGCCCTGACCGCGCCGGCGGCGTATATGCCGGTCCTCTGGGTCTCGTAGGGGAAGCATATGTAGTGCGAGTCCGGGAAACCGTACTCGAGAGTCGGGATTTCCGGGCCCTGCCTGTACTGGAGGTTCAGGATCGGCGCGGGCGTCGGCGGCTTGATGCCCGCAGCCTGGTCGGCGTAGTCCATGGCGAGCGTCCTGATCGGAAGGTCCTTGGATGCTACCTCAAGCGGCTTGGTGTTCGGGACTATGCCGGTCGCGAGCACGACCATGTCCGCCTTTATCTTTATGTTCTCGCCTATAAGCGTGTTCGCAATCTCCACAAATACGTCCCCGTTGCCTGCCTCGGTGATGGCGGTTACTTCGCCCTTGGTGAGGAAGATGCCGGGGTCGTTCTGGGCCTTCTTGTAGTAGTTCTCGTAGAGGCCGGGGGTGCGCATGTCCTTGTAAATGATGTACGCCTTGGCGTCGTCTGACTGGCTCCTTACGTAGCTTGCCTGCTGAAGCGAGCCGAGGCAGCATACGGACGAGCAGTACGGGAGGTGGTTCGCGTCACGGGAGCCCGCGCACTGTATGAACAGCACGTTCTTGGCGTCCTTGCCGTCCGAAGGCCTCTTTATCCTGCCGGCCTTCGCCATGTCCTCGACCTGCGTGTTCGTCACGACGTTTGCGATGTTGCCGTAGCCGTACTTCTCTGCGAGGTTGGTCGGGTCATAAGGAGTGTAGCCCACAGCCATGACTATGGTGCCGACCTTCTCCTCGGACTCGCTGCCTCCGGCGGTAATCGTAACATCGTACTTGCCGGGCGCGCCGTAGGTCTTTGTGACCTCCGCGTTCATATAAACCTTTATGTTGCTGTCGGCTTTCACCTGGTCCGCGAGTGTGCCCGCTATCGGGGTTTCGAGGTCGGTGAAAGGGGCCTTCGTCGGGAGCTGCTTGTGGGCCTTCGCGTTCCAGCCGCCAAGCTCGCCGGTCTTCTCGACCAGGATGGCCCTGTAGCCGAGGCTTGAAGCCTCAAGTGCGGCCTTCATGCCGGTGACGCCTCCGCCGACCACCATTACGGTCTTGGTGAGGTCCTGAACCAGCGGCTCGGCCGGGTCCATCTTCTGGGCCTTGGCTATGCCCATCCTGACGTAGTCGTCGGCCATCATCTGGGTGGCCTTGTTATATACCTTCTTCGGCTCCTCGCCCTCTGTCTCTGACGCTACCATCTCGGAACCGGGCTGGCCCCAGGCCACGTGCTCCCTGATGTTCACCCTCTCAAGGACCACTCCCATGCCGTAGTTGAACACGTCATACATGACGCGCTGCGAACAGGCGGCAACCACCACGGTGTTGACGCCGTCATTGGCAATGTCGCTCTTTATCATCGCCGCGCCTTCGGCCCCGCACATGAACGGGTGGGTCTTGCAGACGGGCGCCTTCATCTCGCCGGAAGCTATCTTCGCCAGCTTCTCGATGTCCACGGCATCCGCAATGCCGCAGCCTCCGCATATATATACTCCGATTTTCTTTTCCATAGACTAACTCCTCACTATCGCCTGGATGGCCTTGAGGGCGGTACCAGACGCGTCTTGGATTGAGGTCATAACGTCAACCGGGGCCTTTGCGACACCGGCGGCAAATATGCCCGGCTTCTGCAGGTCTGCAACGGCAAAGCCCTCTTCCGAGAGCGCCGCGGCCGACCCGGCCGTGCCCCGAAGCTCAGGCTCCATGCCTGTTGCAAGCACCAGCATGTCCACGGTCACATGTTTCTTGCCGCCGCCGAAGACATCTTCCAGGGTCAACGGTAACGTCGCCGGTTGCCGGGTCCTCAGAAACCTGTGCAACCTTGCCCTTTGTGAAGGTTATGTTCTCGTCCGCCTCGGCGCGGTTAAGGAACTTCTCGTAACGCCCGGGCGTGCGGAGGTCTATGTAGAATATCTCTGCCTTTGAGTCGGGGTACTGGTCCCTAACGTAGAAGGCCTGCTTTATGGAAGCCATGCAGCAGATGGTCGAGCACTGCGAGAGGTGGTTCTCGTCGCGCGAGCCCGCGCACTGAACGAAGCCTATGTTCTTTACTTCCTTGCCGTCCGACGGGCGGAGTATCTTGCCGGCGGTCGGTCCGCCGGGCGAGGCCAGGCGCTCCATCATGACGTTAGATATCACGTTCTTGGATCTTGCCCTCTCCAAGGAGGCTGAGCTTGCCCATGTCGTACGGCTTCCAGCCCGTCGCGTATACTATGGAGCCGACCTTCAGGGTCTTGGTCTCAGGCTGCATGTCAAGCTCCACCGCGTCGTACTTGCAGGCGTCCTTGCAGGCCTGGCAACCGCTCGCACACGCCGTTTTGTCAATGACGTAGCGCATCGGGAAGGACATGACATGCGGCAGGTAGGCCGCCTTGGTCTTGTCCATGCCGTAGTTGAATTCGTTCGACCTCTCGGACGGGCAGGCCTCCGCGCACTTGTTGCAGCCTGTGCAGTTGCTGTTCACGTAGCGAGGCGAGGTCTTCACCGTCACCGTGAAATTGCCTGGGTTGCCCTCCACCTTCACCACCTCGGACATCGTCATGACGTCTATGTCGGGGTTGGGGCGGATACGCCTGAAGTTTATCTCCAGCCCGCAGTAAGGTGGGCACAGCTTGGGGAAGTACTTGTTAAGCTGGGCCACCCTTCCGCCAAGGTAAGGGTTTCTCTCAACGAGGTGTACCTGGTAGCCGACCTCGGCCGCCTCGACGGCCACGGAAATACCGCTTATACCGCCTCCGACGACTAAAACGCTCTTGTTCTCCGCCATACCGCTTCTCCGTTTTTATGGGTTTACTTCGACGGGCGCCCGGTGGCGCTCATCCAATCCGGCAACCACCATTTCTATATGGTTTTTGCCGCATAGGACGAGAGGCACTTGCCGGGATTTTCTCGCCCATGATAAATCTAAAGCACTGCCGTGTCAATTTGTACTTTTTTATAGGGACATTAGATTCTTCAATGAGATAGGGCGGGTGGGCTTTTGCTGAAAACAACCTGAAAAAGAAACTGTCCGCGCGCCCAGAAAGGGCGCGCGGACAGAAGGTAAAACCTTATTTCGGTACGAGGTCCTTGTGTGCAACCTTGAAGCAGGTCCACTCGCCGGTCTTCGGGTTGATCTTGGAGTTGACGAAGCACTTCCAGTTCGCCTCGTCCAGCTGCGGGAAGTCCGCCCTGTAGAAGAAGCCCGGGTAGCGGGTCTCTTCGCGGAACAGGATGTGCCTGAGGTGGGCCTCAGCGGTGAATATCCTGTGGTAGTTCTCCCAGCATCTCATCAGCTCGTGAAGGTCCTTGGCGGCCATCTTCTCGGCGTCTTCCTTCAGCATGTAAGAAGCTCAAGCGCCCTGTTCATAAGCGGGCCTGAGGTGGTGTAGTACGTGGAGGTACCGGCTACGTACTCGTCCATGATCTTGTTCAGGCGGTACATGAGCATCTTCGGCCTGATGTAGTTCGGGTTTACGTAGTCGTCGGTGGTCACGTTCTTGAACTGCTCGAAGGTCTTGAATGGCTTCTGTATCTCGGCCGCAAGCTCAGCGCCTGTCTTGGAAACCGTGCTCTTGAAGTCCTTGTTGTCGAGGCAGAACCTGACCATGGACTTGGCGGCTATACGGCCCTCGGCGTGTGAGCCTGAGGAGAACTTGTGGCCGGAAGCGCCGACGCCGTCGCCGGCAGTGAAGAGGCCCTTGACGGTGGTCATCCTGTTGTAACCCCAATGCCACTCGGCGGGACCCATGTCCTCGGGACCGGAGACCCAGATGCCGCAGCAGCCTGAGTGCGAACCGAGCATGTACGGCTCAGTCGGCATAAGCTCGGAGGTGAGCTTCTCGGGCTCGATGTTCATGCCGGCCCAAAGGCCTGCCTGGCCGACGCACATGTCGAGGAAGTCTTCCCACGCCTCGGCTTCGAGGTGCTTGATCGCCTTCTCGTCCATGGTCTTCGCGAGGTCGGCAAGCGCCGTAACGGTGTCCATCATTATCGGGCCGTTACCGTCCTTCATCTCCTTCAGCATCAGGTGGTTCCTGAGGCAGGTGGCGGGGACTGCGGCGAGGCCGTACGGGGGATAGCTCTTCAGCATCTCGGCGTTCTTTACCATGTAGTTCTCGCCCAGGGCGTTGGTGGCCTTCGCCTTGAAGAACAGGAACCACGCGCCGACCGGTCCGTAACCGTCCTTGAAGCGGGCGGGGACGAAGCGGTTTTCCATCATGGTCAGCTCTGCGCCGACCTGTGCAGCCATGGTGTAGGTGGAGCCTGCGTTCCATACCGGGTACCATGCGCGGCCCATACCTTCAGCAACCGACCTCGGCCTGAAGATGTTGACGGCGCCGCCGGCGGCCAGCAGCATCGCGTTTGCGCGGATGATGTATATCTTGTTCTCGCGGGTGGAGAAACCGACCGCGGCAGCAATCCTGTTGTCTTCCTTCTCATCGAGGAGGAGCTTCACTATGAAGACCCTCTCATAGATGTTCTCATCGCCAAGGGCCTTCTTCGCGGCCTCGGCTACGATGACCTTGTAGGACTCGCCGTTGATCATGATCTGCCACTTGCCTGAGCGGACCGGCTTGCCGCCGTCGACGAGGGACTTGTAGCCCTCTTCCGCGCCGGTGTGCGAATGTCCTGCATCGTCAGCCTTCCATACCGGGAGGCCCCACTTCTCGAACAGGTGGACGGAATCATCGACGTGGCGACCCACGTCATAGATGAGGTCGTCGCGGACTATGCCCATAAGGTCGTTGGCGACCATCTTGACGTAGTCAGCGGGGTCCTGGCCACCGAGGTAGGTGTTGATGGCGGAAAGGCCCTGGGCAACGGCGCCGGAACGGTCCATGGCTGCCTTGTCGACAAGGGTTACTTTCAGGTTGTACTTCTTCGCGTAGGGCATAACCTCGAAGGCAGCACCGCAGCAGGCCATACCGCCGCCGATGAGGAGTATATCCGTATCCATCTCTATTATCTGCGGCGCCTCACAATATGAGGAAGTGCAGCTCTCTCTCTCTAACGACATATTAATTCCTCCTTAAACATTATATGGATTGTTCTTCGTCAATGTCCGTTTCGGCTATGCAAGCTTCGGAAGCGTCTTGCCCTTCTCGGTGAAGAGGAGCTCGTCCTTGATGTCGCCCGGCTCGTCGCCAGCGGCATACGGAACGATCGAGCCTTCCGGGGTCGTCCTGATCGGGAACTTGAACCTCTTGAGCTTGCCGTTACGGAACTTGACAGTCCACATGATGGAGTCGGAGCCCCTCAGGGGGACAACGCTGCCGCCCAAAGGCACTATGTCAGCATAGGCCCTGACTTCGATGGCGCCCTGCGGGCATATCTTCACGCAGCTGTAGCACTCCCAGCAACCTTCCGGCTCCTGGTTCCATGCCTTCATCATACCCATATCCAACTTCATCAGGTCGTTCGGGCAGATGTACTGGCAAGCAGTCTTGTCTTTGCCCTTGCAACCGTCACATTTGGTAACATCTACACAACTTGGCATAATTAAACACCTCCTACAGATTCGCCTGTTTCTGGTTTCGCCGCCTATGCGGCCCTTTTTTGGTTCAACCCGTAAAAAACCTGATTGCACCTCCTCCCGTATAATTTACTTAACGAAAGACTTTATGTCAGCCTTGTAGCTTATTTGCCCTCGGCATGCTTGTGCATCTTGATCTCGACCTTCTCGGTCAGGCCCTCGTAGTATGCCCTGAGGATCGTGAGGACTTCCGGACGGCTGAAGTGATCGGGAACGTCGTCGCCCTCGGAGAGCATCTTGCGGAGCTTCGTGCCGGAAACGATCATCCTGTCCTCCTTGCCGTGGCAGCAGGTCTTGCTTGAAGCCATGCCGTCGCACTTGGTGCAGTAGAAGGAGAGGTCTATCTTCATCGGCGCGGTCTCGAGTGCGCCTTCCGGGATCTTGTCGAATATCTGGTGGGCATCGAACGGGCCGTAGTAGTCGCCGACGCCGGCGTGGTCGCGGCCTACGAGCAGGTGGCTCATGCCGTAGTTCTGGCGGAACAGCGCGTGGAGGAGCGCCTCGCGCGGTCCGGCATAACGCATCTCCATCGGGTAACCGGAGACGACGCAGGTGTCCTTGACGAAATAGTTGTCGACGAGGGCGTCTATGGCCTTGGTCCTGACTTCCGCCGGGATGTCACCGGGCTTCAGCTTGCCGAGCAGCATGTGTATGCAGCAGCCGTCCAGTATCTCGATGGCTATCTTGGCAAGGTACTCGTGCGAACGGTGCATCGGGTTCCTGGTCTGGAACGCGGCGACTGTCTTCCAGCCCTTTTCCTCGAACAGCTTGCGGGTCTCGGCAGGCCTCATGTACAGGCCCTTGTACGTCTCCGGGTAGTGGCCTTCGGAGAAGACCTTCACGGGGCCGGCAAGGTTTATGTCGCCCTGCTCCATGACCTTCTGGACGCCGGGGTGCTCCATGTCGGTGGTGGTGTAAACTGACATGCACTCGTGGGCCTTGTCTATGGAATACTTCTCCTTGATGGTCATCGAGCCCATCAGCTCGCCGGTTTCCTCGTCCACAAGCGCGACTTCCTGGCCTATCTTGAGGGCGTCGGCCTGGCCCTTGTTGGTGGACAGGGTGATGGGGATCGGGAAGAAGGTGCCGTCGGCCATGACGAACTTGTCGCAGACACCCTGCCAGTCGGCCTTGGTCATGAAGCCGGTGAGCGGGGTGAAGGCGCCTATGCCCATCATGATGAGGTCGGAGGTCTCACGGGAGGTCATCTTGACCTGGTCCATGGACTTGGCGGCCGCCTTTGCTTCTGTCAGGGCCTTGCCCTCGAGAAGAAGGGGCATAAGTTTCTTTGCTTTTCCGTGCGGGTTTACGAGCGCCATCTTTAAATCCTCCTTTTGTCTGAAAAAAACATCCACGTTTACGCTATCTTAAAGTGTCAGGGCCGTCCCCGCACCCCTGGTCTAACAGTGGAAACAGTACGCGGTCCTCTATTACGGGGAGCGATTCTACATCCTTTCAACTGTTCTTTCCAATTAATAATATTAATGGCGGGATAAAGACCAAATATATATATTGGAGTAGCAGGAAAGGCTCAAACTACAACTTGTGGTTTAGATGCCGCAATGTATATATATGGTGGTAAACACAACCGCAACCGCCAAAAACTACCAAAACGAAACTGCTTGAAAACCAAAATATATTTCTTGTTACTGGGAGGTCCGACCCGATGAAGACTTTTTACCCGGAAAAGAGGTCCGGACGGGACAGAAAATAAATATAGCCGAAGGTATCCGTTTTGTCAATCGGCTTTGCCGCAAAAATATAGTGGTTGCAAAAAACCCTATTTTTTATTATAATTTATGCATGGGGGCGACAGGCTTCGACGGGAGCATCGAGGCTTGGGCTGCATACCGAGTCCCATCAGCTCGTTAAAAGATGGAAAACAAATACTCGCGAACAACACTAACGAGTACGCCTTAGCCGCTTAATCGCGGTTAACGCCCTTCCGGGTTCTCGTCCATGGAGCCTGGGTAAGGGTGTAATAAGCATGGACTTTTCCCCACTTTCCTTCCTGCGATGGTGGGGTGAGACCACGGTCAGGACCGCCTCTTAAAAGGAGCCTGTCGGCGGGCACCTTTAGAGGTTAAAAAATCGCCGGCTAAGTATGTAGACGCTCATCGCTTAGGGTTTTCGGACGCGGGTTCGATTCCCGCCGCCTCCACCAAATTTTATATATTTTAATGAGTTAGTATCGGGGAGCGACAAAGTTTCCCCGAAACATCCCCAAAGCGGCTGACGCCGCTTCTTTTTTTGCCTATGATTATTAAAGAGATTACAGCAAAGAGCATCCTGTCGAAATCCCAGATCTACGACTACGCGCTGAATGCCTACGTCGGATGTCAGCATAGTTGCGTATATTGCTACGCCAAATTCATGAAACGGTTCACAGGACACCGCGAACCATGGGGTGAATTCGTTGACATAAAAGTAAACGCCCCTGAACTGCTGGAACGTGAGATAAAGAAAAAGAAACGAGGCAGGGTCTGGATAAGCGGGGTTTGTGATGCATACCAGCCTTTGGAGAGGAAATACCGGCTCACCGGGAGATGCCTTGAAATCCTTGTAAAAAACGACTGGCCGTTCACGGTCCTTACCAAATCCCCGTTGGTCCTGAGAGATATCGAGCTTTTGAAGAAGGCCAAGGATTCCGAGGTCGGGTTCACCATAACCACTGCGGATGAAAAAGTGAGAAAGATATTTGAACCGAACACACCGCCGATTGCCAAGAGAGTCGAGGCTCTAGGCATCCTGCATGCAGCAGGGATAAAAACCTTCGTCATGATAGCTCCCCTGCTTCCAGGAGCAGAAGGACTGGTTGATATGCTGAAGGACAAGGTTGACAATGTGCTCATTGACCGGCTGAACTATCATTACGCGGACTGGGCGTATAAAAAATACGGGATGCAGTGGGCTATGGACGATGGGTTCTTCGATCAAACGGGTGAGGAATTGAGAGCTGGATTTGAAAAGGCAGGTATTGCCTGCCGGAAGTTATTTTGATAGGTGCGCTTCATAAAGAAACAGCGCCACAGCAATCCTCCTGACCCGTTGTTCAGAGTTAATTCCTGTAATGGTAAAAAGAGGTACCGGTCTGAACCAGAAGCCAGGTCAATGCGAAACACCCTACAAATGTAGCGACGACGGCTGTCGCACCTTCAGCAAACGGCTTCGGTGTACTCTTCGCCGATGACCGCCAGGAACGCCTCCATCTCCATGTCCTTGTCCTCTCCCAGCAGGCCCGTGGCGTCCGCCCTGCACTGGCGGCAGTGAGTGAGCAGGGGAATATGCTCTCCGCATACCAGCCTCATCTTCGCGATGTCATCCTTTGATGGCTTGGCGATGCCCGCAAACTCTGCCTGAGGTATGAGGGCCGTGATGTTCATTATGGTCGCGCCGAGCGAACCCGCCTTTTTTGCGACCTTAGGTATCTCGTGCTCGTTTATTCCGGGGATGGTTATAGTATTCACCTTGACGGCCAGTCCAGCCTCAACCGCCGCCTTAAGGCCGCCCCATTGTTTGCCCAAGAGCAGTTCTCCCGCCTCCAGCCCTTCATACGTCCTGCCTTCATACCTTACCCACCTGTACACAGACGCGGCCGTTTCTGGTGATGTCGCGTTTATAGTCACAGTCAGCGTATCGAGACCGGCATCCAAAAGCTCCGGTAGTTTGTCCGGCAGCAGAAGACCATTGGTGGACAGGCAGAGCGTCAGGTGCGGGTACTCCCTGTTCACCGCGCGCAAAAACTCGAACGTCTCAGGGTTGGCCAGAGGATCGCCCGGGCCAGCCACTCCCACCACCGTTATCCTCTCGTCACGGCCGGTAACGGCCCGGACCCTGTCCATTGCCTCGGAGGGTGACAGCACACGGCTCGTAACTCCCGGCCGTGACTCGTTTGCGCAGTCGTAATCCCGCACGCAGTAACGGCACTGTATGTTGCACCTGGGCGCTATCGGCATATGGACCCTGCCGTACTTGTGGTGCGCGGCCCTGGAGAAGCAGGGATGGCTGTTTAATATGCTGTCGCCTTTAAATTCAAGAACGCTCATGGCTCCTCCGGATCAAATGGGTTACTGTTGTCCTAACTATAATTGCAACCCGTGTGCCAGAAGTCTTTTCCTTTTAATATCAAGGTGTAGACAGCTGCCCCGGGAAATGAAGGCGAGAAAAAAACAACGGGAATGTATCGAATATTACATTGTTGTAGGTGTTATGCAGCGGGCCTGGACTTGTAGAGCCGTACAAGCTCCTCGTCGTCGAGGCTCCGTTTGAGGCCTACGCTTATGCATCTGACTTCGGCGAGCATGCCCTCCGCGTCCTCAAGGCTCAGGTCTATGCCGAGCTTTGCAAAACGGTGCACGAGAGCGGCACGCCCGGAATGTTTCCCTATTGCAATTTCTCTCAACAACCCTACTTCCTCGGGCGGGTATGCCTCGTACGATAACGGGTCCTTCAGCACACCGTCGGCGTGGATGCCCGACTCGTGGCTGAATATCCTGCCCCCCACCACCGGCTTGCCTGAAGGGATGGGTCTTCCCGATACCTTTGCCACATAACTGCAAAGCCTGGCAAGCCTTGAGGCGTCGATACCGCAGTCGAGCTTCATTATATGCCTCGTCGCAAGCACGACCTCTTCGAGGGCCGCGTTGCCTGCGCGCTCGCCGATACCCAGCACGGTTGTGCTGACGTAGGCCGCGCCCGCGCGGAGCCCAGCGAGCGCGTTTGCTGTTGCAAGGCCGAAGTCGTTGTGCGTGTGTACTTCCACGGGTATCGAAATCTCTTTTACCAGTTCGGACACCTTGTCGTATATCAGAAACGGGTCGAGCACGCCCACTGTGTCAGAGAAGCGTATACGGTCCGCCCCGAGCCTTACGGCAATCGCCCCGTACTCGGACATAAAACCCAATGTCCGCCCTCGATGCATCCTCCGCGCCGACGCATACGTAAAGCCCCTTCGCCTTGGCGTACCCTACTACACTCTTAAGCTGGGACAAGACCCATCCCTTGTCGCGCATAAGCTTGCGCTCGATCATAAGGTCTGACACGGGAAGCGATATCGAGACAGCATCAACGCCTGTTGCGACCGACAAGTCTATATCCGACACAAGCGCACGGTTCCATGCAAGCACCCTTGCGCGAAGGCCAAGTCCTGCGATCCTGCCAACTGCTTCCTGTTCCATCCGGCCCATAACGGGCGTCCCGGCCTCTATCTCATGCACCCCGGCGTCGTCCAGGAGTCGAGCTATCGTCACCTTCTCCTCGACTGAAAAGGCTACACCGGCAGCCTGCTCCCCGTCGCGCAGGGTCGTGTCGCATACCTTTACCTGCTGCATAGCGCCTCCATGGTTGCATACACTGGGTTACTGGCTGACGGCAATGCCGCACATATCTTCCCGGCCGAGTAATTGACGACAGTCCCCGGAAAGGCGTCTATATCAGCCGGATCATGTGTGATCAAGACGACCGGTATGTCGTACCTTTCCTGCAACGATTTAAGCTCGACCCTGAGTTTTGCGCGCAGCATCGTGTCGAGAGCAGAGAACGGCTCATCCATTAGTATGGCGTCAGGCCTGAGTATAAGCGCGCGGGCTATCGCTACACGCTGCCTCTGCCCACCAGAGATTTCTCCGGGCCGTGCCTCAGCAATATCTTCAATTCCGAGAAGGCTCAGGATATCCATCACGCGCCTGACGTCATCCTTATGCATCCGGACATGAAAACCTCTTTTCAAAGTGAACCCTACATTTTCAAGCACTGATAAGTGCGGGAAAAGCGCATAGTCCTGAAAAACATATCCTAGCCTGCGGTCCCGCGCCGGTATGTTTATTTTCTTTGAGGAGTCAAACAGCACCCGTCCGCCCACTGCTATCCGGCCGGAGTCAGGCCTGATTATCCCCGCCATGCATTTAAGCGTCAGGCTCTTGCCTGAGCCGGAATGGCCGTAGAGGATAGTGAAATTGTCCGAAGAGCAAACGGATACGTCCAGGCGAAAAACCCTTTTACCGGACTCAAGCCGCAGTTTTATGTTGGCATTTATATTCATTGGGGCCTCATGAACCCGTATTTCAGCAGGGAGGCTTCGCCTTTACCTAGAACAAATTCGATAAATTTTTTCCCGGGGCCGCCCTGCCTGCTCGCAGCCGTCAATGCGATGGGGTATACCGCGGGCCTTTTCCCTTTCAAAACCGAGACGACCCTGACCTTGCCCTTGGCGACAACGGCATCAGATGCATATACAAACCCTGCGTCGACCTCGTTACGGCTCACATAATCAAGGGCCTGCCTGACGTTGTTTGTATAGATGAACTTCTTCTCAAGGATATCCCAGGAGCCGTTCTCCGTCAGGATATCTTTCGCATACCGCCCTGCCGGCACAGTCTCCGGGGTTCCCACGGCTACCCGTGTCACGTTGTTTCCGGTAAGGCTTCTTACTCCCTTTATATCGAGCGCGGACGCGGCAGGGACAATAAGTACGAGGGTGTTCCTCGCAAAATCGCGACGGCTGGACTTGAGTATCAGACCTTTCTTTTCCGCCAGGTCCATCGAAGCCTCGTCTGCCGACGCAAATACGTCGACGGGCGCGCCGCCGGCGATCTGTTGCACCAGGGCCCCCGATGCCGCGAAGTTGAATATCACCCGGATGCCGGGATTTTCTTTCTCAAAATCCTTTCCCGTTTCTATGAATGCATCCCGCAGGCTGGCCGCCGCCGAGACGATTATCTCCTGTTCCGCCAGTGCATATACCGGTTGGCAAAAGATTGCTGTTGCGAATAATAAAACAACTATCAGTTTCATGTCGTACTGCTCCATGGCGACTTCAAAAGCCTGCCGGAAATAACAAGTATGGCTACGCATACGGCGGAGGTCAAAAGCACGAGCGTCATCCCAAGCCTGTCGTCGCCAGACTGCGCGGCGTCATATACGGCCATGGATATCGTCTGCGTCCTGCCCGGCAGGTTGCCAGCGACCATAAGTGTCGCGCCGAACTCCCCCATCGCCCGTGCAAACGCCAGCATGGCCCCGGCAAGTATCCCTCTCCATGCGAGGGGCAGGGTAACGAGGAAAAAAACAGCGCCCTCGGATTTGCCGAGCGTCCTTGCGGCATCTTCAAGCTCCGGCGGCACACCCTCAAACGCGGCCCGTGCCGATTTAAGCACCAGCGGCAGCGACACAATGGCCGCCGCCACGACCGCGCCCTGCCAGGTGAATATCAGTGAGACGCCCAATGCGTCCTCAAGCCAGCGCCCGATAAACCCGTTCCTGCCAATAGCCACTATCAGGTAGTATCCGATTATGGTAGGGGGTAGCACCAGCGGAAGTGTCATGAATGCGTCAATCAGGTCTTTCCCAGGGAGCTTGACGCGCGCCAGCATGAATGCGGCTGCGACGCCCGCGACAAGCGCAAAGGCCGTAGCAAACGATGCAACCTTCAGAGATATGAGAAGAGGCGCGATAATCACCGTCATTCCTCCGGCCCGAAGCATTTGACGTAATCGATACATTCCCCGCATGAAGGCGACTTGCAGAGGTGAAACCCCTCGCGCTCGCAGATCTGCTTGTAGAAGAATTTCTTCCACTTCATGTCATGGGTGTTCTTCCTGTAAAGCGGATAAAAGTACTCCTTCATAATCGCGGATAGCACGCCCCTGTCCGGCAGCCCCATGTCCTGCCAGAGGTGGTTGTCCTTCAGAGATGCGCATGCGATGAACCGCGCAAGTTTCTCGGTCTCCCCGTCGCGGACAAACGCGTTGTCGAGCAAGAGTGCCAGGATATCGTTGAACTCATCCATGCGCTCTTCGGAGGGTTTGCCCATCTCCGGAAGCATTTTTAGATCAAACTGAGGCCTCATAGCTGTGGCACCTTTTTGTGCATGTGCGCCCGCAGGCGCCGCACCCAATGCAATCGTCCCTGTTGGCAATGGACATCACCTTGTTCCCCATATCGTCGCCGAACTCATCGTCGCCCTCGAAGGGCTTTTCCACCAGGCTCAGCACGCCGCGGCCACAGGCCTTGAAGCACCTACCGCACCCTATGCAAAGCTCATGGTCTATTGCCAGTATAAACTGCGGGACCCATTCCTTCCCGCCGCATGTCACGCCCTTTGCCATCTCGCCCTCCTAATAATAGCACCCCACCCTTTATCCCTCCCCACTCCGAGGGGGAGGGTGGCGCTGTATTTGCGCCGGGAGAGGGGGATGTCATCTTCCCTATATTATGGCAGCGTCGCCAGTCTCGCCGGTCCGTATCCTCACCGCGTCCTTGATCGGAAGTATGAATACCTTGCCGTCGCCGCACTTGCCGGACCGGTTCACGTTACGTTATAGTCTCGATGACCTTTTCCACCGGGACCTCGGAGATCACAATGTTCAAGAGGTTCTTCGGGATCCAGAACACAGGCTTGGTGAGTTTCGAGAGCCCCGGCCATCGAGGAAGGCGTCGGGTACTTGTATATCTTCGAAACGGACTCGACGTCCGTCTTCATCTCCGGGTCGACGCGTCTCCATTATGTTGCCGCCCTGCCTGCCCCGCCCGTTGACGCTGTGCACCGTTACCGAGTCGACGCCGATCTCGCTTAGGGCCGCCAGCGTCTCCTTCATCATGCTCTGCCGTATGATAGCCATGATCTCTTTCATAGGCCTTCTCCTGTCCTTATGGTATAAGCGTCCTCGACCTCGCTGACGAATATCTTGCCGTCGCCGATGAACCCGGTCTTCGAGTTGTCGGTTATGACGCCCATCACCTTCGGCACGTCTTCGTCGTTCACCACCAGCAGCAGGAGCACCTTCGGGAGAAGGTCGTAATGTACCGGCCCCACCTGAAGGCCCTTCTGCTTGCCGCGCCCGAACACGTGCGCCTTCGTCATCGCCGGGAAACCCGCGCCCTCCAGCGCCAATACCACGTCGTCTTCTTTTTCCGGCCTTACTATCGCCCTTATCATCTTCATTATAAAAACCTCCCTGATTTAGATTAGCTTCCTCATCCATGGCGGCGGCGTATCCTTGATCGTTGCCATGAGCTCCTGCGCCGCCTTTTCTATATACTCTCCCTCTTTGACCTTTATGGGCATAACCCCTTTCTTGACAAGCCTGGCCGCGGAGGGCCCCCCTATCATCGTCAAATAGATTATCTTGCAGTCCGAAAGCATATCGACCTTTGCGTTGACTGCGTCGTCGTGGAGTTCGCCAAGCCCCTTGGTCGACTCCACCTGGATGTCTCTGCCTTCGGCGAAGACCTTGTCTTCGAGCCTCACAAACCCGCTTTCCGTGAATTCATATACCGCGAAACGGCCAGCGCGTCCGAAATGCTCGTCGATGTGTATACCGTCGGTGGTTGAGAATGCCACTTTCACTTTTCACCTCCAAGCATGTTGCCTATCGTATTTATAAGGCTCAACGTCCCTTTGTAACCCACGTTAACGGATGCGTTGAAACCAAGCCGTTCAAATACCGGGAAACCCCATTCCATATGCGGCACGCCGAGCGCCTGAGCTGCCTGTGCGCCGTGCGACCCGGCTATCAGCAGGTCGAAGCTGCCCGCGATATCGCTGAAATCACCCACATGATGCTTCCAGCTATTATGCGTGGCGCAGCCTCTGTCTTTACCGGTATGACCGCAAGCGGCACCTCCGCGCCCATCTCGGAGAGCAGTGTCGAAAGGGCAAGCGCCTTGCCGGTTTCCTGGGCCAGGGCGACCTTCCTGCCGCCGAAGCGGACTGCCGCGTCCCTCATGCCGTCAACCAATATGCTGCCTGTCACGCTGGTACTTTCTCGGCACTACCATACCCGCCGTCTTAGAGAGCAGCCTGTAAAACCTGTCGGATTCTTTAAGCCCTGTAAGGCTGTCAAATGCAGTAAACGGCACGCCGCACTTTTCCATGAGCAGTTCACCCGCCTTTGTCATATCCGGCCCTATGCCGATTGTGACCAGCGCGGTACCCATGGACCGTATTTGTCCAAGCGTCGTCCCGCCTGATGCAAGCGGAGAGAAACCCTCGCGGCCCCCGTCCATTGCGGAAAGGTCCGGCAACACTACCGCATCCAGCCCGAAATCGTTAAGTGTGTCTTTGACCTCGTTTATGTCGCCCGGTGTCAGAGCGCTGCCTGCCAGGATATTAACCAGCTTGCGGTTACGCTCCCCGGGCATTGCAAGCGCGACCAGCCTCTCGACCGCCAGCGCATACCCCTCCTCTAAGCCGCCCTTGTAATCCGGCGTCGGTACATGGATAACAGGCATGCCGATACCAAATTCTTTCAGCGCCATCCCTATATCGTCACCCTTCACCTCGGAAAGGCCGGTAGTCAGCACGCCTATAAGCGCCGGGCTCTCTTTTAACCGCACCTCTTCCACGACTTTTGCAAGCCTCTCCTCGCTGCCCATCACCACGTCTTCCACGAATAGTTTCGTGCTGACCAGAGATATTGGTTCGCGGAAATGTTTCGTCAGGAGCGCCTTGCCGAGGAAGTTGCATCCCTGGGCGCCGTGCAGGACAACTGCCGCGCGGTCTATTCCCTGAAATGCCATTGCCGCCCCCATCGATGACGAGTGCCTGAGCGGGTTGACGGACAACTTCTGGTTTTCTTTTACCTGTATCGTGCGTTCCGACCCGTCTTCAAGAATGATTGACGCCCTTTTGTAGAAGTTTATCGAGTTGTCTATCTGCCTTGCCAGGTTGACAAGCCCGTCGTATCCGGCGTACGCGAAGTGTCTTTCCTGGTTGACGTCCACGAACGGGAATCCTTCCTTTATCGCAAGGTACATGTTCCGGCCACCGGCGATCAGGATGTCGGCCTTGTGCTTCTTCATCAAGGCCCGTATGTTTTTCGGCGTCATGTTCTCGTGCAACGGTGCATCCGGGCCGAGGATGCCGCGCATCTTCTCCTCGTCCTCTGCGGTACTTTTCTTTGTGCCGACCGCGACTACTTCAATACCAAGGTCCATGAGAGCGGAAATTATCGACCAGCTTTTTACTCCGCCTGTGTAAAGCACTGCCTTCTTGCCCCATAGGTGGCTAAACATTGCAAGCTTCTTATCAAGCCTTCTTTCCTCCACCTCCACCAACACATTCTACCCTGTCTGAAACATCCGCACCGCCCAGGTCAAGCATTCCCGCAATCGAGCGCAGGGCCTTCGACATCTCCGTCTTTCCGAAAAACGATGCCTCGACAAATGGGATTGAGTATCTGGTTTCCATCTCCTTTGCAACATTGATCAGGGCCCTGCTGCAGACCATCACGTTCAGACGCGACCTGTGCGCAAAGGTAATCTCCCTGAATGTCGCATTTCCCGTGATTCGTGAAAGAACGTTAAACCCGGCCTTCCTCAGGAGCGGCTCGACGATTTTCAGGTCTCCGGCAATGTTGTACTCGCCTATCAGGTTTATATCTGCAAGCGACCCGGACTCCGGCTCGCCGGTGCCTATTACATGGTCGAGCAGTACCTCTCCGGCGATCCGGTTGCCCAGGTTCTTCGGCCCGACGAAACCGGGCGCTTCCACGGGTATCACCCTCACACCAAGCTCCATCTCGGCCTTCACACATACCGCCGCTATATCCTCTCCGGTCAGTCCGGTCACGCATGTCGAGTACACGAATATCGCCTGCGCGCCTGAATCTACTTTTGTCCTTCTTATCGCTTCAAGTAGCTTTTCTTCGGCCCCGTATACGATGTCTATCTCGTTCAGGTCCGTCGTATACGACCGCCTGTGCAGGATACCTTTGTCAGATACCGTTCCGCGTGATTCCCATGAGTTCCCAAGGCACGCGATCGGCCCGTGCACCAGGTGCGCCGCGTCCGCAATGCATTGCAGCACTATCATTGCGCCGTCGAATGCGCACGACTCCCCGCCACGGCTCCTGCATACCCCCTCCGCGGCATTAGGACGGCAGCTATGTTCAAAGTTTTTTTCGACATGTGGGATCATGTTAAAGTCCTTGTTACTTTCTTTTAGAAAAAAGAAAGTAACCAAAGAAAACCGTTATAAAGTTCTTTGAGCCGCCTTTCTTCCAAGAAAGGCGGGGGTCTACCTCAGCAATTCGAAATGCGCGTCATCGCTTTTTCTGTCCAGCTCTTCGATGAACGCGTTCGTTATCCAGGTGATCAGGTTGACCGCGCCCTTGTAGCCGAGGGTGGCGTAGCGGTGCAGGTTTACCCTGTCCACTATCGGAAATCCTATACGCACGTGCGGTATGACCGCGTCGCGCGCCGCGTACTTGCCGTGCGAGTTGCCTATAAGCATGTCCACCGGCTCAGTCATCAAAAGCGAGCGCATGTGCCAGAGGTCCTTGCCCGGGTATACCTTTGCGGATAAGCCATACGGGGATGCGGCAAGTATTGCCTCAAGTTCCTTCGCCCATTTCTTCGTCCCGTTGGTGGAGACTATATGCGCCGGCTCCCCGCCCATCTCAAGAAGGAATCGGGTGAGACCGATCATCATGTCCGGATCCCCGAATATGGCGAACCTCTTGCCATGGAAGTACTGGTGCGCGTCGGTCGCCGCGTCCACCGCGATACCACGTTCGAGCTTTATCGCCTCCGGTATCGGCTTGCCCATCATCTTGGACACCTTAATTAAAAATTCGTCGAAAGCCGATATCCCGACAGGGTAGTTGAAGGACTCGACGGCCTGCCCGAACTTGGTCTTCATGTTCATAAGCGTCTTTGTAGTCGCATACGACTGCATGGAGACGGTGCCAATGGCATTGACCGAGTCGCCAGCGTCCACAAGGGTTGTACCGCCCTTGTACATCTCATACTCCCCGGTGAGCGGCGAGTCGAACGTCTCTGTGTTGTCCGCAAGGACGGTGCAATCGATCCCTATCAGGCCCATGTAGCGTTTCAGCTCGCGTATGTTCTCCACGTGTGTATCGAATCCGGGAATTATGTTCAGCTTGCCGTTTCGCTCACCGTTTTTGTATTTGCCTTCCGATAGCGTCTCGATTATACCGTTCAGCATGGAGTCATACCCAGTGAGGTGCGAGCCTATGAAGCTGGGCGTATGGGCATACGACACTGGGAAGTCCGCTGGAATAGAGCCTGCATCACGCGCGTTCGATATGAACGCCTTGAGGTCGTCGCCGATGACCTCGGCCATGCATGAGGTGCACATTGCGATCATTGCGGGCTTGTATATCTCATGTGCGTTCTTCAGGCCTTCCAGCATGTTTGCGCGTCCTCCGAAGACGGCCGCGTCCTCTGTCATTGAATCCGAGACCGCCGGAAACGGCTCTCTGAAATGGCGCGACAGGTTGTTCCTGAAATATGCGGTGCAGCCCTGCGAGCCGTGCTCGTAAGGGAGTGTGTTCTCAAAACCAGAGGCACAGAAGAACGAGCCGAGCGGCTGACAGGCCTTGGTCGGGTTGATCATCACCGACTTTCTGGCGAAGTTCAGCTCCTTGTATTCAACCGTGTTAATCCATTCCGATGTATTCATATTTATCCTTTTAGGTCCCGCTTTCTTTTCATAAAAGAAAGCGGCCAAAGAAAAGTTAATAGGGTGCCTTTACCAGTTTCCATGTCGGCGAGTTCACCGCCATGTCCATGTCCCGTGCGAATATCGGGAAGCCCTCGAAGCCATGGTACGGGCCGGAGTAGTCCCAGGAGTGCATCTGCCGAAACGGTACGCCCATCTTCTGGAAAACGTACTTCTCCTTTATGCCTGCACCTACCAGGTCGGGCCGTAGCTTCTTCACAAGCGTGTCCATCTCGTGCTGGGTTACATCGTCGTATATGACGGTGCCTTCCTTGACCACACTCATCGTGCGCTGGTAGTCGTCGGCGTGTCCGAACTCGTAACCCGTGCCTATAACCTCCATGCCGAGGTCCTCGTATGCGCCTATGACATGCCTTGGGCGAAGCCCGCCCACGTAAAGCATGACCTTCTTGCCGTCGAGCCTCGGCCTGTATTTCGCAACCACAGCGTCCATCGTCGGCTTGTATTTCGCTATAACCTTCTCTGCCTTTTCCTTTATGGTATCGTCGAACCTAGACGCTATCTCACGTATCGATTTTTCTATCCTCGTCGGCCCGAAGAAGTTGTACTCAAGCCACGGGATACCGTAGGCCTCTTCCATGTGCCGAGCGATGTAGTTCATAGACCGGTAGCAGTGTATTAGGTTCAACTTCACCGCATGCGTGAGCTTCATCGTCTCAAGCTCGCCGTCACCCGACCACATGGCGACCACCCGCAACCCCATCTCCTCAAGCACGCTCTTGCTCGCCCAGGCGTCGCCTCCAATGTTGTAGTCTCCAATCACGGCCACGTCGTACGGACCGGGGTCCGGCAGCGTACCCTTGCCCAGCACGTGGTCGCGGATTGCATCGTTTGCTATATGGTGGCCTAGTGACTGCGATACGCCCCTGAATCCCTCGCACCTTACCGGTACGACCGATATTCCGAGTTCGGTCTCCATCTTCTTGGAGGACGCCTCTATATCGTCGCCAATCAGGCCTATCGGACATTCGGACTGTACCGATATCCCTTTAGCACCGGGGAACAGCCTGTTTATCTCCGCACACGCCTCCTCAAGCTTGGCAGCACCGCCGTACACGATGTCTTTTTCCTGAAAATCTGTAGTGAACTGGAACGGGACAAAGTTGTCCACGCCGGGCTTGCCTTGCGCCAAGTTCCTGCGCGAACTCCAGGAGTAATATCCACAGCCAACCGGCCCGTGAGAAAGGTGCACCATGTCGCGTATCGGGCCCCAGACAACGCCTTTGGACCCTGCGTATGCGCAACCCCTGGCAGTCATCACGCCGGGTATGGATTTCACGTTCGACTTAACCGCGCAGCTGCTGCAGGCTGATTCTGTGCCTTCAGCAGCCTCGTTCTCCTTGACAACTATATGCCCGTCGCGTTTTTTCCTGGTCTTCTCAGGGTATTCGGCCAGCAGTTCGTCAACGTACCCCTTCACCTGCTTTGTGTCTATCATCAGATTCTCCTCCATCAGGCCTTTGCGGCGGCTGCGGCCTCTTCCTCGGCATCCATGAAGCCGTAGGTTATGAGCAGCTCCTCCAGCTCGTCCATTGTCATCGGAGTCGGTATCACGAAGTTTTTGTTCTCGGATATCTTCCTAGCGAGAGTACGGTATTCGTCAGCCTGGACAGCCTCCGGCTCGTACTCTATAACCGTCATCCTCTTAAGCTCCGCGCGCTGCACAACGTTGTCGCGCGGCACGAAATGTATCAGCTGCGTGCCGAGCTTCTCCGCCAGTGCCGCAATAAGTTCATACTCCTTGTCAACCTTCCTGGAATTGCATATCAGACCGCCCAGGCGTATGCCGCCGCTCACCGCGTACTTTACGATACCCTTGCAGATATTGTTAGCCGCGTACATGGCCATCATCTCGCCGGAGGTTACGATGTATATCTCCTGCGCCTTCTTCTCGCGCATCGGCATCGCGAACCCGCCGCAGACGACGTCGCCGAGGACATCATAGAATACGAAGTCCAGGTCCGGGCGAGTACGCCCCGTTTTCCTCGAGGAAATTTATGGCGGTTATAACACCGCGTCCCGCACAGCCAACGCCCGGCTCCGGGCCGCCGGACTCGGTGCACTTGATACCCCTGTAGCCGACAGATAGCACGTCGTCAAGCTCAAGCTCCTCGACGCCGCCCCTGTCCCTCGCCATGTCCATCACGGTCGTCTGAGCCTTGGCATGCAGTATCAGTCTCGTGGAATCCGCCTTTGGGTCGCAACCCACGATAAGCACCTTTTTGCCCGCTTCGGCAAGGCCCGCAACCAGGTTCTGTGTGGTAGTCGACTTTCCTATTCCGCCTTTTCCGTATATCGCTATCTGTCTCATCACTGACCTCCATGTTGGTATAAAGTTCCGATGCAATTATATATAGCAACTAGCGTGCCAGTTAGACATAATGTCTGCGGACGCCTGCCTGTCATGTGTTTGTTCATATATGTAATGGAAAAATTGAGATAGAAACAACCTACGGAAGTGTTACGCGTGCTACAAAATTGTAGAACATTGTCTGAACTTCTTTAAGCCGTGGATTTCATGTGAAGAGCGAGTGGCGGAACGTGATTTTTACTGCTAAACGGTGTGAGCATACTTTTTCGGAACTCTATGGCATTGCGATGATAATGACAAAACATGGCACCACCCTAACGGATAGTCCTGTTTTATTTCTGATTTATGATATAATGGGCAAACGCTGGCAATAGGGTCCGGATAGCGATGTATTCTTCGATCGAACGGGTGAGGAATTGAGAGCGGGATTCGAAAAAACAGGGGTTACCTGCCAGAAGTTATTTTGATAGGTGAGCACCATGAAAAAAGAACGACACGCTAAACAGTCAGATCCATTGTATAGGGTTAAATCCTGTACAGGTAAGAAAAGGTACAGGTCTGAAGCGGAAGCCATGTCAATGTTGAACACCCAACAAGTCTACGGAGAAGAGATGGACGATATCCGTCCATACAAATGTGATTTCTGTAAACAGTGGCATCTTGGACACAGACAATAGATACGGTTTGAGTTGGATTAAGTGGACACATCACGAGGCTGGCGCACAGGATTTTTCTCGATATTCCCTGCATTAAAAAGCCGGAACTACCAACTTTACTTCAGCGGCCAAGTCATCTCCATGATAGGGACCTGGCTGCAGTTCGTGGCTCAAAGCTGGCTGGTGCTGAAGCTCGCAAATTCTGCATTCTACGTCGGGCTGGTCGCCGCGGCATCCACGCTGCCTGCCATGTTCTTGTCCTTATTAGGCGGGGTGATTGTAGACCGGTTCCCAAAACGCACGGTGCTCATCTTCACGCAAAGCGTCTCCATGGTCCTTGCCTTTATCCTGGGTGCGCTTACCATGACCCATTTAATAACTCTTTGAGAGATAATGCTGCTTGCCTTCCTTTTGGGATGCGTTACTGCCGTGGACGCCCCTGCGCGCCAGGCGTTTGCCCTCGATGTCATTTTATCGGGGAACCTCATTTGCCATTGACGCACGGGTTTATCCTGCTAAACTTTATATAGCAGGCCTTTAAACCACCCGTGGAGCGACATAACATGCCTGGCGATGGACGTATAACCAAATACTTTCCGTTCCTTCTCTGGCGGCATGAGTTAGACAGGAGGACACTTAAGTCCGACCTGCTCGCTGGGCTTACCGGAGCGGTAATTGTCCTGCCCCAGGGCGTGGCCTTTGCAATAATCGCGGGGCTTCCTCCCCAGTACGGCCTATACTCCGCAATCGTCCCAGCAATCATCGCCGCGCTCTTCGGCTCGTCACGCCACCTTATCTCCGGGCCGACCACCGCCATATCGCTCGTGCTCTTTTCCACCATTAGCCAGTTCGCTGAGCCCGGAAGCGCAGACTACATCCAGATGGTCCTCACACTCACCTTCCTCGCAGGGGTGGTACAGCTTGCGCTCGGCGCAGTGAAGCTTGGAGCGCTGGTCAACTTCATCTCACACTCGGTCGTCGTCGGGTTTACAGCCGGCGCCGCTATACTCATCGGCACGAGCCAGGTAGGCGGGATGCTTGGCGTGTCGATACCCAAGGGCCACTCCTTCATACGTACATGGCAGGCGCTGTTCACACTCATAGCCGAGGCAAACCCCTATGTCGTCGCAATATCCGCCGCGACGCTCATCGTAGCGATATTCCTGCGGCTATACACTCCGAAGCTCCCAGGAATGCTTGTCGCGATGGTGTTTGGGAGCGTGCTCACACTATTCCTTGATGGGGCCGCCCACGGAGTGAAGCTCGTCGGGTCGCTCCCGTCAAGCTTGCCTCCGCTGTCATCGCCTGACCTCTCGCTTCGCTCTATACGCCAGCTATCTCCGGGCGCGCTCGCCGTCGCCATGCTGGGCCTCGTCGAAGCCGTGTCGATAGCCCGCTCGGTCGCAACACGCTCCCAGCAGCTCATCGACAACAACCAGGAGTTCATCGGACAGGGGCTCTCGAACATAGTAGGCAGCTTCTTCTCCAGCTACGCAGCATCCGGCTCGTTCACACGCACAGGCGTGAACTACTCTGCCGGCGCCAAGACTCCGATGTCGGCCGTTTTCGCGGCGCTGGCACTTATGGCGATACTCCTACTCATTGCCCCGCTGACTGCCTATCTGCCGATAGGCGCTATGGCGGGCATACTTATCCTGGTCGCATACAACCTCATAGACGTCCACCACATAAAGACCATCGTGCGGGCCAGCAAACGTGAGGCTGTGGTGATGGCCGTGACGTTCCTGTCCACGCTCTTCGTCGAGCTTGAGTTTGCAATATACGTCGGCGTGCTGCTTTCCTTGATGCTCTACCTCAACCGCACCTCGCACCCGCACTTCGTGACGCTCGTGCCGGACCCGGAGGCAGAGCGTCATAGCTTCAGGAACGCGGAACACTACCCCGCTCCGGAATGTCCGCAGTTGAAGATACTGCGGGTGGACGGCTCGCTTTTTTTCGGCGCGGTAAACCACATGGCGGAAGAGATAGCCCGCATCAGGCGCGAGTTCCCCGAGCAATGTCACCTGTTGATAGTCGCGACAGGCATTAACTTCATTGACGTAGCTGGCTGCGAGATGCTCGCGGCCGAGGCACACCGGCTGCATGTCTCCGGGGGCAAGCTGTACCTGTGCAACCTCAAGCACGACGTACGTGTGGTGCTGACAAAAGGCGGATATATCGAGAAGATAGGCAGAGATAACATCTTCCACAGCAAAACCGAGGCACTGAAGGAGATAGTGCAGCGGCTTGACCCTGAACGCTGCAGGCTGTGCCCATTCAGGATATTCCATGAGTGCGGGGATAGACCGAGGCAGTAAAACCGTTTCATGGCCCATGTAATTGAAAAGGCAGCCGGCCTGGAGGGGGGGCATCTCAGGCGGACTGCCTTTATCGTTTAATATATCCTGCAAGGCATTTTAACAACTCATCATAGCTCTTTGGCGCGGGTCTTCTCCATCTTTCTAATCTTTTTTGCGAAGCACTCTTCGCCTTTCTTCACGCAGGTCACCTCGACCTTGTCGCCGGCAGTGAGCCCCTTGCTCTTTAGGCTCTTTATCTTAAAGGTCGTGTCCTTGCCATCCTCGCCTGTTAACACCAGTTCGCCCTTTTTGCGGTCTATGGACTTAAACGTGCCGGTGACCTTTGATATGCCCTCGAGCCCGCAATTCTTTTTGGTGGCACAGGGGTTCTTCGTCTCAGCGGACTCAGACTTCCCCGCTTCGGCGGCAAAGGCACCGCCGGCAAATGCAACAAACATCAGGACCGACAGGATGGAAACCAGATATTTCCTCATACCTACCTCCTTGTTATTGCCTTTATATTATGGTGCCCCCGTATTGCAAGTGCTTTAATTATAGCATAGTTGACAAGAACCGGCCTTACTCTCGGTAATCCTACAGGCTCAATTCTGGTCCATTATCAGCACCCAGTCTGGCCACAGCTTCCAAAATCATCAACCTGCTGCAAGTTGATAGGTAATAATCACGCACACTATTACCATAAGCAACAGAGCTGAAATGAAAACACTATCTGCAATATTCTCAATTCGATGCAGCCTTTTAGTATAGCGCGTGCGTAATGCCCAATAAGACAAGATATATGCAATCAAAAACAAAACAGCATCTGCAGAAAGCAAGTCGCCGGAAAGCGTGTCTGCATATTTGATAGTAATCACTATTCTTATTATTCAGATTACAGTCAGACAGACTCCGACCATCGCTGCCGAGACGGAAAAAATATGTATGCTGATGTCTTTCTCAAGCCTGGGTTCCGGACATTTTTTTCCATACTGATTCCCTGTGCATGAGCCTAACTATAACGTTCGACGGCAAAGTTACCGCCGCTATTGCCCCCGTTTGCGGTTGTGTCCAAATTATAGCATAGTTACAAAAACCTTCAGGCCCTCCTTCGAGGGCCATATATTTACAAGAAAACTGAATCCTGTCCGGTAAATGAGGTTTGTTATGTTATACTTTAAAAACTTACCGGTCTTCGACATAAAAACCAACACAATTACAACCACGGATATTCCATGGATATCCATACTGGATTCACCTGTTCAGCGCCGGGAGCTTATGCCCATGACAAAAACATTTCTTGCAGCACTGCACTTAGTTACCTTTTTGTTTTCCCTGTCTATCGCAGTACGGGCGGAAGCCGTTGATATAAAATATAAACGCACCGTCGAGAATTATACAGTGCCTGATGTAGTCCTCGTGGACCAGGACGGCAAGAAAGTGCGCCTCAAGGACCTCCTGCAGTCAGACAAGCCGGTCATCGTCGAATTTATCTTCGGGACGTGTACTACTATATGCCCGATCCTGTCGGCGGGCTTCACCAACCTTCAGCATAAGCTCGGGCCTGATACCCGGAAGGTCCGGCTTGTATCGATCTCTATAGACCCGGAAAACGATACGCCCAGGGTGATGAAGGAATACCTGAAGCGATACCAGTCAAAACCGGGATGGGAGTTTCTGACCGGGACTCGTTCTGATATCGACAAAACAATGCTGGCTTTTGATGCCTTTGTGTCAAACAAGATGTTTCATAAACCTATTACATTGATCCGCTTGCCGGATAGCGGCAAGTGGATCAGGATATACGGGCTGATGAGCACCTCAGAGTTCATGGAAGAATGCAGGAAGGCGGGCATAAAATGAGGTCATTCACACGAAAAAATGGTGGCTCGGCTGCAATAAAATATTTCTTCACCGCAGTGTTTCTCCTGTCGACCCTTGTATGGTCCGCGGCCTCTGCAGCGGAAGATACGCAGGGTCAGATATCCGGCTTTGACCGGGCAAAGGCGCTCCTTCTCGGAGAACAGATGTACCGTAAGGGCATACTCCCATCGGGGGAGCCGATGCAGGCCGTTGTAAAGGGGGATATCACTGTGGAAGGGACGCAGTTTACCTGCACAAGCTGCCATCTACGCAGCGGGCTTGGATCAATTGAGGGCGGAGTGATCACGCCTCCCACAAACGGGAAGACACTTTTCCGGCCGTTGAAAAGGTTTTATAAAGGTTTCGAGATAATTTCATCGCCCCCGCTGCGTCCGTCATATACCGATGAATCGCTTGCCGAACTGTTGCGGGCCGGAGTCCATCCATCCGGGCGGATTATCGACGAGGTCATGCCCCGATATCTACTTGACAACCGTGACATGGGTATCCTCATCTACTACCTTAAATCACTTTCCACGGACCCGTCGCCCGGTTTTTCAGACAACACCCTCCGGTTTGCGACGGTCATCACTGACGACGTCAGCCCTGAAGACCGCGACGCGATGCTTAAGCCGTTGGAGAATTATGTCCTCTCCAAAAACAACCAGGCCAAAGTTTACGAGAGGGACCCAAGGCAGGCCCTCATGGCGCAGACAATGCTCCCTAACGCAAAAGGGTCTGCATACCTGAGGTTATCCTTGTCGCCCTGGATATTAAAGGGACCACGGGAAACCTGGCGCAGCCAGTTGGAGGAATATTACCGCAAGGAACCTGTATTCGCCTTTCTTGGCGGTATATCAAACGGAGACTGGAAACCTATCCATGAATTCTGTGAGGCAAACCATATCCCGTGCCTTTTCCCGATTACAGACTTACCTGTCATTTCAGAAACAGACTGGTATACCTTGTACATCTCAAAGGGATACTATCAGGAAGGCGAAAGTGCGGCACAATATATTAATGCCCAGGATGAGCCTTTGAAGGGCAAGACAGTGGTGGAACTCGTCCGGGATACGCCCGAAGGCAGGGCGCTTTCGGAGGGCTTTGACAAAACATGGCAGGGGCTGGAACATCCGGCTCCAGTAAAGTTAACCCTGAAGGCCGGGGAGTCATTATCAATAGAGTCCTTGCAGGATGTGCTGGACAAGGAACACCCGTCATGCCTTCTCCTCTGGGACGACGCCGGGGTGCTTCCTGCGCTGGAGTCTCTGACAAAACGAAGTGACAGGCCCGGCATTGTTTTCGTTTCTTCAAGCTATCTTGGTCAAGCTATATGGGCATTAAATGAACAGGCGCGCGACTTTACATATATTGCATATCCGTTCAGGCTGCCCCAGGACGAAGCCCGGCTCAAGTTCAACCTCCAGTTATCAAAATCCCAAGAGGCTAATGGCAGCGCGCGGGAGGTAGCGGACCGGACTTATTCCATCATTGCGGTACTGACTCAGGCCCTGATGGAAATGCGGGAGAATTATTACCGCGACAATTTTTTAGACGTAACCGGCATGCTCCAGGACTTTTATTCACCCTTGTCAGGCGGAGGCGGCATGAAATCTCCGGGTCCTGTGCCGTTATATGAACGCCTCAGCTTTGGACCAGGACAGCGCTACGCATCGAAAGGTTGTTATATAGTCCAGCTGACAAAAGGCCCTAAGCCCGAACTGGTGAAGAAAAGCGAGTGGGTAATCCATTGACCATATAAAACGGAGTTAACGTGGCCCTATTGAAACGCCTATGCCTGATCTTCATGCTGGCTTTATTTCTACCGGCAGCGTGTACGGTCTTTGCATCTGGGAGCGCCGGTTTAGCTCCTTCCGTCGGGGACAAGTGCGCAGTATGCGGGATGCTCGTCAGCAAGTATCCGGCCTGGAGCGCGAAGGTCGGCTTCAAGGATTCCACTTACGCCTGGTTTGACGGGCCCAAGGACCTTTTTACATACTTATTAAAACTAAAAAAATACAACCCGGGCCAGAGCCAATCGACCGTTTCAGCCGTCTTGGTCAAAGACTATTATTCCCTCAAGGCCGTCGACGGCCGGAAGGCGTTCTACGTTATTGGAAGCGACGTATACGGCCCCATGGGTCAGGAACTCGTACCGTTTGAAAAAATGGCCGATGCACAGGGCTTTTTAAACGACCACAAGGGAAAGAAGATACTACGCTACGGCGAGATCACCCCTGCTGTCCTTGAAACGACTGAATAGCTTGAAATAAAGAGAACTACGTATGCGCAAATCCACGGTATTCTTGATTTTTACTATATTCAACATAATACTGCTTGTCCTTGCTGTGCTTCACACACGCAATAGCCAGACGGAAGCGCGGGCTGAGCGTCTCTACCGCGCAGGGCTGGTGAAGGAACTGAGGCTCACCGACCTCTGCCTGTTTACTGAAGCGCGCTACACCCGCCACCCTTCAATGGCTGACCTCCATGCCCCTTTTCAGGACCATCCGGGTGCCCTTGAGCATTTCCCTTCCGGGTCATTTGTTACTCCTCCCGCAGTAACCGCGAGGGCACATGAACATTACCGTTAACAGGCACAGGAATATACTGGATTTCGCCCTTTCATCGCTCCTCAGGAGGAAGACAAAGAACCTCTCATTATTCGTGGTCTACACACTGATAGTCTTCATGCTCGCATCTCTGATATTCTTCGTGCATGCCCTCAAACGCGAGGCTGCCCTGCTCCTCAAAGGCGCGCCGGACATTGTCGTCCAGAAGCTGGTTGCCGGCCGTCAAGAACTTATTCCTGCCGGCTATGCGGAAAAAATCAGGGCTATAAGGGGTGTGAGCTCGGTGACGGGGCGCCTGTGGGGATACTATTACGACCCGGTCTTCGGCGCCAACTACACCCTTATGGTGCCTGATAACCACCCAGTGCCTCAGGATAATGTCATCATAGGAAGCGGCGTAGCGAAAAACCAGCGCATAAAGGCCGGGGATTTGATTACGTTCACTACATACGACAAGGCCCCCCTTCTTCTGACTGTTAACCAGATACTACCTTACGAGTCTGAGCTTGTAGCGGCCGACCTGGTCCTTATGTCAGCCCAGGACTTCCAGTCTATGTTCAATATGCCACAAGGCTATGCCACCGACCTGGCCGTTACGGTTGCCAACCCGAGCGAGGTCGGCACTGTCGCGTCAAAGATTGCGGAACAGTTCCCTGATTCGCGCCCGATTATGAGGAGCGAGATGCTGAGGACTTACGATGCCATCTTCAATTGGCGGGGTGGGATGATGCTTGTCATGCTTGGCGTGGCGGTACTGTCTTTCGTGATTTTCGCCTGGGACAAGGCGACCGGGCTGTCCGCGGAAGAACGAAAGGAAATCGGCATCCTAAAGTCAATAGGCTGGGAGACGTCCGACGTCCTGCTCCTCAAGTTCTGGGAGGGGGTCTCGATATCTCTGTCCGCATTTCTTACCGGCGTGGTGCTGGCCTACGGCCACGTTTTCTTTTTCTCTGCCGCGCTTTTCGAGCATGCCCTCAAGGGGTGGTCCGTGCTCTACCCGGAGTTCAGGCTGGTCCCGTCTATAGACGCCTACCAGCTAGCAGTGCTATTCTTCCTGTCCGTGCTGCCCTACACTGCGGCAACCATCGTCCCTGCCTGGCTGTCCGCCACGGCTGACCCGGACGCCGCCATGAGGTCTTAGCTGTGGTAGAACTTATAAACATAACCAAAAGCTTTAACCCCGGCAAACCGAACCAGTTCACGGCGGTGGATGACGTAAGCTTGGCAATCGATGCTGGAAAGGTCACTATACTGAAGGGACCGAGCGGCTCAGGAAAGACCACCCTGCTGTCTCTCATCGGCTGTATGGCCCGCCCCAGTTCAGGCCGCATCACCCTGCATGGCGTCAGGGCTGACTTCGTGGCCGATGAAGATACTTCCGCAGGCATTGATATCTCCAGTCTGCCGGAGCGTTTTCTCACCGACATCAGGCGTAAGACATTTGGTTTTATCTTTCAGCAGTTCAACCTGGTCCGTGGAATTACAGTCCTGGAAAATATCATGTTACCGGCCTATCCGACCGGTGAGGACCAGGCTGTGTCAAAAAAACGCGCCCTCGGTCTGCTGGAACTTTTCAATATATCGCGTCATTCGCACGCCCGGGTGGATTGGCTCTCTGGCGGCGAACTCCAGCGGGTAGCCATCGCCCGGGCGCTGATAAACAACCCCGCCGCCATCATAGCCGATGAGCCCACCGCCCACCTGGACAGCAGGCTCTCCCGCGAGTTTATGGAAATAATCGGCACGTTCAGGTCGGAAGGGAAGACCGTCCTGATTGCAAGCCACGACCCGATCGTTTATGAATCTCCTCTGGCTGACACCGTAGTAGAGATGCGGGACGGGCACATTACCGGAAAAGAGAGCGTCAGATGATCCAGCACCCGGCCATCCTCGCGCTCATTGCATCATCCCTTATTATAAGCTGCATGGTGGTGTATGCAGGCTGGTACGGGACACTTATCCTGAGGAAATGGGCCCCCAAGAGCGGCAGCGAGCTCCAGTTGAGCTTAGAGCGGCGTACCTATCTGGTATCCACCATCCTGAGTTATGCCCTTGTGTTTCAAATACTCTCCCTGTTTCTATACATCTACACGGCCGACGACCTCCACAGCCTGTTCACCGGAGCAATGTGCGCGGCGGGCACTTTACATGTGGACGGATACGGCTACCCTACTTTAATATTGAAGATCATCAACTGTATTTTCTGTGGAGTGTGGCTCATAATCAACCATACGGACACCAGGGGTTACGATTATCCACTCATCAAAGTCAAATATATCCTGCTCGACATTCTGGCGCCTCTTGTGGTCCTGGAGGCTTTATTGCAGTTCAGTTTTTTTTCCGGACTCAAGTCGGACATCATCACTTCATGCTGCGGCAGCCTGTTCAGCGCGGATAAGCCCGGTTTTGCCGCGGATATAACAACACTTCCATACGGCTTTATGGAACCGGCCTTCTTTGGATGCATGGCAGCAACTGTCGCGAGCGGACTCCTTTTCTACCTGAAGGGCAGAGGCGGCTACCTGTTCTCCGCCGTCAGCATTCTTTCCTTCCTCGTCGCCGCCGTATCTCTGATCTCGTTTATCAGTCTTTATTTTTATGAACTGCCCACCCACCACTGCCCCTTCTGCATCCTTCAGAAAGAGTACGGCTACGTGGGGTACGGCATGTATGCAACTCTGCTGGGGGGCGTTATAGCGGGGATCGGAGTGGGGGCCTTGATGCCATACAGAAACAGGGGCAGCCTGGCAAGGGCCATACCCGCCGTCCAGCGCAGGCTCGCAGTGGTGACGATAGCCCTGTACCTGTTGTTCACCGCAGTCGTTTCATACCGCATGCTGTTTTCAGACTTCAAGCTCGGCGGGCTCTAAGTTCCGGCATCACTCTGAAGATTGCGAGGGAAATAAAAAAAGGCCCCGGAATTTCCGGGGCCTTTTGGTTTTTTAAGCGCTTTTTTAATTATGCACTCGTGACGTTTGATGCCTGCGGGCCCTTCGGGCCGTCGGTCACGTCAAACTGCACAACCTGTCCTTCGGTCAAGGTCTTGAAACCTTCCATCCTTATTTCGGAGAAATGTACGAACACGTCCTTGCCTTCCTCCGGTGAGATGAAACCATAACCCTTGCTCTCGTTGAACCACTTAACTGTACCCTTCAATTCAATACCCCTTTTTCTTTGGGTGCGTGCGGCTGCACGTCAACCCGATAACCTGTCAAACCTTTTCAAACCTTAAGTAATACTTTGGTACCCTAAGAATGAAGAATTCGCAGGCGTAAAAAAAAGCTACGGCATAGCGCCGTAGCACCACTAGATAAAATAATATATCTGCATTGTTTGATTGTCAAGGGGTTTGTTTTATTTTTATCCGTTCTTTCTAAAATATTCTTTTATTTCCTGTGAAAGTTTGACGGGCGACGTGGTGGTTGCGTCAAGACTGGGGTCATGCTGGTAACGAAGGGTCAGCCCATGGTTAATATTATCTATCTATGTAGCGCTGTATTCTGATATATTTTACTTAATGACTATCTCACCATCCAGACTCAAGCCACTGAAGCCTGCCCTTATCGGGGCCGTTGCGGGTTATTTTGCACTTCACCTCTACGCTATGCTAGCCTACAGTTTCTATCAGGCGCACATGGGGGTCCCTTTCGGCATACTTGGCGCGGCTGCCGGCCTTTTTTTCGGTTATTGGAGGGAGGCGGAGCGCGTTAAAGATGAACTCGAAAAGCGTGAATGCGCCATTGACGCCGTTAAACAACTGACTATAACTCTATCGCATTACCTGCTTAATGCATCGACCGTGATAGGCGGCTATGCGAGCCATATAAGCAGGGATGAGCGAGACCCCGGTCACAAGGAACATCTGGAGTCTATAAAAGAGGAATCCGAAAAGATCGAGGCAGTCGTAAAATCACTTCAGTCGCTAAAGGCTATCTTGGCCAAAAACAGCGGTCCTGATTATGAAACCATGATGATAGACATTAAGAAACAGGTAGAGGATTATTTAAAAAACTGCCCGGAGAAGACTTTGAATGGCGGCGGGAGCAATAAAGGTTCATGAACGATAACCGGTCGGCGCTGATATTAGAACCTGTTTCCCCGGCATATGGCGGGATATCCATTGCGAGGCTTAACGGCAAGGTCGTTATGATAAAGGGCGCCATACCAGGCGAGACGGTAGAGGTGACCATTGATGAAGACAAGAAAGACTATTCCACCGCCACCGTGACAAAGGTGCTGGAGCCCTCGCCTGAAAGGGTTTTGCCGCTATGCAGATACTTCGGTACGTGCGGCGGCTGCCAGCTCCAGTTCATCTCCTATCAGCATCAGACAAAGCTCAAGGAGGAAGTCTTAAAGTCATCGCTCCTGCGCATTGCCAGACTTGACATCCAGTTGTCAGACCCGCTCACCGGCGACCCGTGGCATTACAGGCACAGGGCTCAGTTCAAGGTCTCCGGTAAAAAGATCGGTTTTTTCAGGGAGAAATCCAGCAACGTCGTGAACATCGACTCATGCCCGCTTATGGTACACGGGATAAACGAGGGCCTTAAAGAGGCGCGTGGAATTCTGGACGGCACGGACATCAGGGAACTGCACCTCGCCTGCAATAATGGCACCGTAGCGCTGATCAAAGCGAGGGGCAGATCAAAGGCTGGATGGGACAAGCTCGCAGATGCATTCCTGCGAGGCGGCTTCCTGGGTCTGGCCGTAGAGTTTGAGAACAAGAAGCTGCTAAAATACGGCCATGCGTTTTTGACTTTCGACCTCTTGGGGCTAAAGTATACTGTGTCCCCTGCAAGCTTCTTCCAGGGCCACTGGAACCTGAACCTCGATGTGGTCCGCCTTGTCCTGGAAACGCCTTCGGCCCCTTGAGGGCAAAAACGTGCTTGACCTCTACTCGGGGGCGGGAAACTTCTCCCTGCCGCTTGCCATGCATGCCGCCAGCTGTAACAGCGGTTGAAGAAAACCCCGGCGCGGTGGCGGACGGGAAGAGAAACCTTGAGTTTAAACGGCATAGACAACTGCCGGTTCATACGCTCGAACGTGGACTCCCTGCGGATGTCTGCCCCGGTGGACATCCTGGTAGTCGACCCACCCAGACAAGGCATTGGAGACTCCGCGATTAAAAAGATAATCGGAGTATCTCCCCGGAAAGGGTCGCATACATATCATGCAACCCCGCATCATTCGCGCGCGACCTGAAGAAACTGAATGAGAGGTACGAGGTCGAATCCGTACGGATGATAGACTTCTTCCCCCAGACATACCACATTGAGTCTCTAGCGTTCCTAAGGTTGAGGCAACAGTAAACAGGCATATTCTTTGCATACCTACTGAATCAATGCGACATCAATACATCACATACAACGTCTTACTGACGCTAATGCTGGCATTTGTGGCCGTTTCACATGCAGAAACGCTCAATGGCGCTCAGCTTTACGCGAAGCACTGCGCGAAATGCCACAATAACCTTAAGAACACGGTCAAGGCTGGCAGGCGTGCGGTCAGAATACAATCCGCAATAAACTCTAACGTCGGAGGTATGGCGCACCTTAAGGGATTGAGCAAGAATGAGGTGCAGGCGATCTCTGACGCATTGACCAGGCTTGAAGCGCCGCCGGATTTCCTGAGCGGGAGAGAGCTTTACAGGATATACTGTTCAAGCTGCCACAAACCACTAGACAAAAATAATATACGTAGCAAAACCCCAAGTGATGTAGTGGCGTCGCTTAAGGCTGGCAAGTGCATCGACGTTGACCTGAAATTCCTTGATAACGAAGACATCGGCAAGATCGTCGATACACTAAGGCCCGCCCCTGCCCATAATTCCAAATAATTTCAGATTTCTACGCTTCGTGTGTGTTGAGCCATATTGACCCTCGCAATCAAATCTTCCGGTATCTACTGCGCAACAAGGACATTTATGCTAAACTCTGTTTATAACAGGGGGTTATAAATGACCAGACTTCCGAAACGGTTAGTCGAGCTGAGGGATTTTTTCTATACACCGGATACGGTTCAACTGCCCGGACGCAAGGCGCTCGCCCTGAAGTCTTCACGCTTCATATACTTTATTATAAAGCAGTACACAGACGGCGCGCTGACATTGCGGGCCACAAGCCTTGTATACACCACCCTGCTTTCCATAGTGCCATTCGTAGCAGTAACCTTCTCGGTATTAAAGGCATTCGGAGTACACAGCATGGCCGAGCCTTTCCTTGAAAGGATGCTTGCCCCTCTCGGCGACCAGGGCGTCGAGATTGCGGGACAGATCACGATGTTCGTGGACAACATGAAGGTGGGAGTTCTCGGCTCTATCGGGCTTTCGATGCTTTTCTATACCGTAATCTCACTAATAGGAAAGATAGAAGAAGGGTTGAACTACATCTGGAAGGCACACTCGCCGCGCAGCATGGTACGCAAATTCAGCGACTACATGAGCGTCCTTCTGATAGGGCCCATCCTCATATTTTCGGCCATCGGGTTGACTGCGGCAATTAAAAGCAATACGGTCGTGAAAGACGTGCTTTCCTTCGGCATGCTGGGCACGGTACTCATCTGGCTCGGACTACTTATCCCGTACCTCACGACATGCGCAGCCTTCTCCTTCATCTACGCCCTGATGCCAAGCACTAAGGTAAAGGTCACCGCGGCACTTGCAGGCGGAGTATTCGCCGGTGTAATCTGGGAGATATCGGGCTGGGCCTTTACAACCTTTGTAGTAAAGTCCACCAACTACTCGGCGGTATACTCGGGATTCGCCATACTGATCGTGTTTATGCTCTGGATCTACCTGAGCTGGCTCATCTTCCTCATGGGGGCAGCCGTGTCATTCTACGCTCAGTACCCCAAGGCTGCGCTAGCCAAGGCATCCCTCACTGGGCGCGAGACAGAGCGGCTTGGCATTTCGGTTATGTGTATAATTGCCGAGGCCCACGCACAGGGACGGAAATTACCCACCTTGAGTTCCCTTTCCGGTAGTCTGGGAGCCCCGGCCGGCACCATTCAGACAGTTTTGGGGAAGCTTATAAAAGACGGGCTGGTCGTCGAGACCGGAGACGAGCTCAAATCCTATCTCCCGGCAAAGGCAATCGATAAGATCCTGGTCAATGACGTCATAAAATCAGCCGCGCGATTTGAGGGCGAAGGCGGGACACAGTCGAGAGGCTTACCGCAGGCAGAATATGTGGTGCGAAAGATCGATTCCGCCGTTGCCGGAGTATTTGGTGAGGAGACTATAAAAGACCTCCTTGCAAATCAAACCGAGAAGACCAAGAGGCAAAAGACGGCCATTGCGTAGCATCGTTCATGTCGTGAGTCGCAATGATCAAAAGGGCCCTTTCGGACCCTTTTCAATCACTCTTAATTATATGTAACCAGCCTAGGTGTTGACGGTACCGACCTGCCGGTAGGAATAATCGCTATAACGCGCCAGTACATCTTTGCACCCAACGTCAGGGAGGGCAGTTCTGCGGAAGTCACGTTGCCCACAGCCGTTTCAATGGTGTATATGCCGACGGGGAATTTCTTGCTCGTACTGGTCTGGACGATGTATCCGCTCGCGCCTGTGAAGCCTCCCCAGGTTACTGTCGGCGTGGCTGTGTATACGACAGCTTTGTCGATGGGGGTCAATGCCGCAACCGATGCAATTGTGCAGTTCTGTAGGGCGCTCGACTTCCCGGCGGTTTTACAGAAACCATTTATCTGGTAGTCGCCGTTCTTCAGCTTAAGTACGGCTGTGGGGCACGACCCGTTCGCGTCCACGACGACCGATTTGGACTTGGTTATAAAATCCTTGTTTTTTACTACGTCGTGCCTTTTCGCTTCGAAGTAGACCAAATCTCCTGCCTGAGCATCGCCGTTCAGGAAATCTTCTGCAGTAAGCGTGACGTATTTGCCATCTTGTGAATAAGAAAGCTTTATGCCATTACGGACAAAGTTCGCGGTTATGGACCTGTCGGCGTTCATCGTTACAGTTGTGGACGAAGCATTAGAGTTTTCTACGGTATCTCCAGTCCAGCCTGAAAAGAGGTAATCTGCCGCAGGCGTCGCCGTAATATGAACTACCGTGCCCGGATCAAAGGGGCCGTCCCCTTCCGTCACCGGCAACAGAACCACCCACAACCGGATTTGACGAAGCGCTGACTTTATATGTAGGGATGAAGTTCGCAGTGACACTCTCATCCTTATTGCTCAAGGTTATTGTAGTGGATGTTGACGTATTGTCAGCCACGTTGCCCGTCCAGCCGGTGAACCTGAACCCGCTGTTGACAGACACAGAAAGGTCTACCTTGTCGCCGTAGGCATAGCTCCCGCTCGGTCCGGCGCCTTCCGGGCCTATGGTCAGAATGCCTGCTCCCGAGGGGCTCACGGCAGCATCGAGGGCGGGCCAGAAATCAACCTTTCTTATGCGCCCACGTGCAGTATCGGCTATGTACAGGTTGCCTGAAGAGTCGAAGGCCAACCCCATAGGGTATGATAGCGTGGCTGAGATGGCCGGGCCGCCGTCGCCAAGCGATCCCGTTCCGTTGCCTGCAACCGTCGAGATATAACCCGTAGCAGACACCTCCCTGACACGGTTGTTTTGCATGTCTGCAATAAATATATTTCCGGAGGCATCGCAAGCGACCCCGCATGGATAATAAAGGCTAGCGGAGATGGCCGGTATGCCGTCGCCGTTATAACGCGCATTGCCGGTTCCATCAACATAACCATCACCCGCAACGGTGGATATGTTTCCGAAGTGTGTGACCTTTCTTATTCGATTATTGCCGGTATCGGCAATATACATGTTGCCGGAGTGGTCAAAAGCGATTCCCTGCGGAGCTATCAGGCTTGCTGACGCTGCAGGGCCGCCGTCGCCGCCGAAGCCACGGCTCACGCCCGCTACAACCGATTGAATGCACCCAAGTACACGCATGAGAAGGGAATTGTAAAATAAATAGACACAGAAAATGACTTGTATATATAGGGTTATTTAATTTGTTCCTCATATTATTCCAGAATTTCTAGAAAGCAATTTTCCATCAACTAAATTAAAAAAACGTTCCTCAATTTGGTGGCAATACAAAATCTAGGAATATGTGATTCTCCAGGTTACAGTCAATGCATCACCGTTGTTTAGTACTATTCCACTAAAAGTCTTATGGGAAAACATGTGCCCAAAAGTTGATGCGTCAAACAATCCTGCTTCTTGTATAGTACCAGAACTGTTAGCTACGAACTGTCTTTGGATTGTATTGTATACCCCAGTATTATTGATTAATCCTGCTGCTCCAACCCTCGGTTTCCAAATGGAACAGTTAGGGCTGTATCACCAGTTGTCTCCACGGTATTGCTGGTGCCTATACCAATCCATGTAAACTTGGTTGTAAGAGTAGAACCACCACATGCTGTATTATCACCAGTAGATTGTGATCCGTTTCCTCCAAACAGTCTTACAGCAATACATGATTTGCCTACGGTAGTAACAATGTTGTCTGTTTGTCTATATTCCTTGATATTGCCACTATTGTCTTTTGCCACTATTTCCAAGTGTCCTAGTATTTTAATTCCATCAGATTGTTTTCCTGAGGAATCAGGTGGAGTATTGAATTCACCAAGAGTATCTATAGTACCTATGGTTACCACGATAGTTATAACTACAAGTAGTGCTGATAGATTGTAATTTTTCATTGACTGAAATACCCACACATAGTTATTAGAAATTGTGAAAAAAATTATTGATGAGAAAGACTAATTTAGTAAGCCTTGAGATGGTCAGAATTTTTAGCAATAGTTTCATGAATAGATTTGTTAATGTTAGTGGAGAGTAGGATCCTATGTTAAATCAATAACCTTGATTGTAATAGTCTTGTTTTCATTTCATCTTGCTTATGCACAAACTATTCCAATTACCATTAGTGATGCAATGAAGGATATAGTATTTGATGGAAAATGGTCCTTTGTCAGAGAATGGAAGGAATCTAGGTCAAATACAATTGAAACAAATTCTGGTTCCATATACATCAGAACAGCTCATCATGAGAATTACATTTACGTTATGATTGATGCCGTAGGTATCACTCATTTTAGCAAGAATTCTGATAGAGCAACAATATGTATAGATGGGAAAGGATGACAAGTCACCAGTTGCAGATTCAGACGATTATTGTTTTGTAGCAATGCTTGGTAATAATAATTCATTTGTTTTGCAGGGGGGATCGGATTCGCAAGATTTAATAGTAATTTCAAAAAGATTTCTTCCTCAAGGGACTTCATAGGAATCGGAGGAATTTCTGATGGGAATGATCGTTATTCTTCTATACCTCATCAATCATATGAATTTAGAATCCCGACAGATCTGGTGGGACGATCTGATCGATATGGTTTTTATGTATCTGTTTATGATTCAGTAGCCAGTAAGATTTTATCTTGGCGAAGCACTTTCTGAAAGTTCTCCACTTAGAATTCCTAATCCAAAAGTGTGGGGAGAATTAATTTCTCCTGATAAATCGCTTCCGGAATTTCCATATCCAATATTTACTTTAATTTCATCTTTAGTGGTTGTATTTTATTTTACAAGACTTAACAAAAACAAGTTTTGAATATATGATTTATTTAGAGTAATGATGACAAGCGAATAATTATTTGCTTTTATTATTCTAGCAGATAAAAAACTCAGATGGTCATCTCATATGGGACTATTAGTGTAAAATATTTTCAACAGCAAAGAAAATTCTTGATGAAAATTAATATTGATATATTATCTTTGGAGGATAATCTTTTCTTATGAAAATAATATAAAAAGAGACGCATTCGCCAGTCTCCCCATCCGAGTTTCCCTACTCGATTGTTGATTGTGACGATACGCCGGAGGGTGATGGAACTGATGGGAATCTGTCGCCAATCTGCTGTTCTGCAACTGCAGATGCTTCTTGCAATATCCTCTCGGTTTCTTTGTTTGATGCATCAGTATCGACATTAAAGTCTCCACCTGCTAGTGAGTCCATCATCAAACCGTTGAGAGTTTGTGTCATTGCATTAAGTTCAGAATCTGCTTCTGGCATGAACCTTCCAAGTGATGACTCGAGTCCTTTCATTGTGGACATTGCAGGGGCGATTGCTACCATTGCATCACCGAGGTCATGTATTGTGGTTAGACGCAATTGTACTTGTTCTAATGCCATTCTTGCATTTCCTAACATCTTTGACACTTTTCTAATCTCAGCTAGTTCATTTGATAGAACTCTACTTGTTGCTGCATCGTGATGTTGCATTGCGGCTACGATTCTCTTGAACAACTGAGCATCTCTTTCTCTTTAGTTTGCCCAACATAGAATCCATCTTCGATATTTGACCCTGTAATTTGTTCACGGCGCTCTCTATCCTAGGTTTGAATGCACCTTGTGGTTTTACAGTTTCACGAAATTTTTCGGTTAAGCCAGCAGACTCCGGTCGAGTCCAGGTCTTATCGAAGCCGGTCATGCGGGTAGGTCCAAAAGTTGCTTCTTAATAGCCGGTGTATACATACTCAACACTAGACTAAATTTAGCTCACAAAATGTAAATCAGACTTTATTATTTTCTCAATCATGCCAAAGATAGTAGTCTTTGATTCAGGCCTTGGTTCATTATCAGTGATAAAACCTATACGAAAAAAGATCAATGCCGATAGTCATCTATTTTGCGGATCAGGTAACTATCCCTATGGTACAAAAAAAGGGTGTTCGCCAGTTAAACAAAATAATGAAATCTACAATCTCAAAATTACAAGAAAAATTTGATCCCGACATCATAGTAGTTGGATCAAACACTCCATCATTATTACTTGATATTGAGAAAAAGGATAGAATTATTGGTGTATTTCCTCCGTTAAAGGAGGCTGTTTCTAAAACAAAGACTGGGCGAATTGGAATACTTGCAACAAAATCAGTTGTAGAAAGTAAATCTCTTGATAAATATATTAGAATAAATGTTCCTTCTAAAATTCAAGTTACAAAAATTAATGCAACACAACTTGTTGATCCTGTTGAATCTGGAAAATTTTTATCAAAAAAACAAGTATCAATCAATATAATTAAAAAAACTATTACTCCATATTTAGAAAAAAATGTAGATGTGATTACCCTATCAAGTACCCATCTTCCATTTCTTTTACCAATTTTAAAGGAATTATTTCCTAGTATATTATTTCTAGATCGGCAGACTCAGTGGCACAACTCGCTTCAAAAATATTGAAACAGAAGAAATCAAAAAATAGTCTTAAAATTTATGCATCAGGCAATGTTGAAAAGTTTCATCAACGATTGACAAAGATTGGAATTAAAAATAAAGTTAGTCCGTTATGATTTTACTTGAGCTTTTCTATATCCATGAGTGAATGTTTTGTCATATAGTTTTGAATACTCATATGATTTTGGATTAACAACATCTCCAATTATTATAATTGCAGTCCTTGTTATTTTTTCATCTTTTATTTTTTTTGCAATATCTTGTAGAGTTCCTGTGATTATCTTTTCATCCTTCCAGTCCGCGCGATAAACTACTCCAACAGGAGTTGATTTTGGATAACCGCCCTTGATTGCCTCTTTTACAATATTCGATACCAAATGAACACTAAGATAAAAAATCAAAGTGGCTTTGTGTTTTGCAAGTTCTGAGATTTGTTCTCGTTTCGGTACTTTTGTTCGAGATTCTGCTCTTGTTACAATAATTGTTTGAGTGACACCAGGTAGCGTAAGTTCACATCCAAGTGCGGCGGCTCGAGGCCAAAAATGAGGTTATTCCAGGGACTACCTCATAGTCTATTCCTTCTTTTTTGAGATTGTCAGTTTGTTCCCTTATTGCTCCGTAAATGCTAGGGTCTCCATCATGTAATCTAACAACAAGTTTTCCTTTTAGTGCATTGTCTTTTAGAATTTTAAAGATATCTTCTCTTACTAATTTTGCGGCGTCATGCAATTGTGATTTTTTACACATTTTGATAATCTCTGGTGGAATAAGTGAGCCAGAGTAAACTATCACATCTGCTTTTTGAATTAGTTTCTTGGCTTTGACTGTTATTAGTTCTGGGTCACCTGGACCACAGCCTACAAAGTATACCTTATGCACGCTTGACCACCATTATGGAAAAATATTTAGTTGTAAAAGTGTCTTTGGTGACTTCGCCTAAAGTTAGTCTTTCTACAATTTCCTGATCTGTTCCTACATCTTGAGTTATAGCAAAAAGTGACGTATCTGGAAATCCATATTCTCTAAGTAATGCAATTACTTGATCAAAGTATCTTCCATCTTTTAGAAAGATCATAGTATCACAATTTTTTGCAGTCTCTTTTACTCTTGCAAG
>CAWJRJ010000020.1:0-197313 GCA_963845245.1 Nitrospirota bacterium | reverse complement strand
AACAAAACGTTCTTATAGAATTAAAACATTCATGGTTAAGTTATAAGAATATAAAACTTAATGCGTATGACAATAAAGGAACATGGAAAGAATTACTTACTCAATTAAAATCTATTAAAAATTCTGATGCTAGATTCTTGGCAGATAAAAGCTGTAACGTAATAAAAATGGGACTAATGATTATGCCGTTGTATTCCAACTCTAAAAATGAAGAAAGTGAACATTTAAATAAAGGAGAAGCTTTAGAAATGCTTAATAGAGTTCAGCATGAGTTGGATGCTGATTGGAGTTGTTTTTGGCATGCTCCCAAAACAATTTTAACAGAATCGTTTCCCTATTATGAAGATGGTAAAAAAGCTTACTCAAAATATCCTGGAGTCATTTTAGCCTCGTGCGTAAATAGCATAGGTAAGGGAACTTACGAGATTTAAATAGAGGGCCGACACATAGGTCGGCCCCTACAATAGGTATGAAGATTTATTATAAAGAACCGAGAAAACGTCTGCGTCTTGAGGGATATGATTATTCGCTGGAAGGGTGTTATTTTATAACCGTCTGCGTGCATAATCGGGAGTCGTTTTTCGATAACCCTCACGTCGTTGCAATGGTTGAAAAGTACTGGAGGGATATCGGCAGGAAATTCTCCGAAGTGTTGTTGGATGATTATGTCATAATGCCTAATCATTTTCATGGCATTATACAAATTGTAGGGGCCAACCTATGTGTCGGCCCAGGTTGTAAAAATGAATCCTTGCCTCGCATTATGAAATGGTTTAAATCCCAGACTACAAATGCATATTTAAGAGGTATCAAGGATGATGGCTGGCCGCCATTCTACGGCAAACTATGGCAACGTGGTTATCACGACCGCGTTATCCGCAGCGAAGACGAACTAAATGTATTAAAAGCGTATATCAGAGAAAATCCCATAAAATGGGAGGAGGATTCAGAGAACCCGTTAAACGGTAAAATATCCGGGCCGACACATGGGTCGGCCCCTACAATAGGAAATATAAATGAAGATTTTAATTATCTCCCCTGAAGGCCGCCACACGGCTGTCGGCAAAAAGTTTAAGTTCCCGTTCCCGACCGCGGGCGCGCCGATGGTCGCCGCGCTGACGCCTGCCGACTGCGAGGTGCGGATAATCGACGAGATCGTCGAGGACATAAACTTCGACGAGAAGGCGGACATCGTCGCCATATCGTCCATGACCCCGATGGCGTCGCGCGCGTACGAGATTGCGGCTGAGTTCAGGAAGCGCGGCGTGGCGGTGATAATGGGCGGGATACACCCGTCGGCGTGTCCGGACGAGGCGGCGGAGCACTGCGGACTCGGTGATCATAGGCGAGGCGGAAGACCTCTGGCCGCAGGCGATCGAGGACTTCAAGAACGGGCGGCTCCAGAAGATTTACAAGAAGGATTACCTGCACTCGCTGACCGGACTGCCGCAGCCGCGCTGGGACCTTCTGCGTACACGACAAGTACTTCCCCATAACGATTGTCGAGACCTCGCGCGGATGCCCGCACAACTGCGACTTCTGCGCCGTGACGACATTTCTACGGCGGCAAGTACCGCACGCGCCCGGTGGAGGAGGTGGAGAAGGAGATACAGTACCTCTACGACCGCCCCGCGCTGACCGGCCTGAAGCGCTTCAGCACGCCGTACCCGAAGGGGATGATATTCTTCGCGGACAGCAACATCGTCGCGAACCGCAAATACGCGAAGGAGCTCTTCACGATGCTCGCGAAGTACAAGATACCCTGGCAGAGCTACGCGACGATAAGCATCGCGGACGACCCGGAACTTCTGAAGCTCGCCCAGGAATCAAACTGCGTCGGGCTTGCGATAGGGTTCGAGTCGCTCTCCGGCGAGAACCTGAAGAAGATAGGCAAGGGCTTCAACAAGCCGGAGAAGTACGCGGAGTCGATAAAGAAGCTGAAGGCCCACGGCATCGGCATCATCGCGAGCTTCATATTCGGGCTGGACTGGGACGACGTGGGCGTGTTCGAGCGCACGAAGAAGTTCATCGACGACAACAAGATCGACTCGTCGTTCTTCCTGATTTCCACGCCGCTTCCCGGCACGGGCTACCGGCGACCGGCTGCTTGCCGAGGGCCGGATATTCGACCACAACTGGGACCACTACGACTGCACGCACGTGGTGTTCAAGCCGGCGCTGATGACGCCGGAACAGCTCTCCGAAGGCGTCTACTGGCTGTGGCGCAGACGCTGTCGCACAAGTCGATCTGGAAGCGGCTGTACGGCGGCTCGCAGTTCATGTTCTACATCGGGATGAACTACGCGATGAAGATGCTGGACGCTAAGATCCACCCGAAACATTCGCGGAACCCGGCGCGAAACTAAGGTTTAGATGCAAGCGTTAGTCCGGCCCTCTACTGGCCGGCCCTCTCTTCCGCAGGTGGTGAGTGAGGACAATTACACCATGAAAATTAAAATCATATTCCCGAAAAAAGACGGCGACCCCGGCGCGATGGGCGTGACGATGCCATACGTCCTGCCGCACCTCGCGGCGCTGACCCCAGCAGCACCACAAGGTCGAGCTGGTGAACCTCTTCAGGGAGAAGCTCGACCTCTCCGACAGGCCGGACCTGGTCGCCATAAGCGTGATGACGCCGATGGCCGTGAACGCGTACGCGCTGGCGGACGAGTGCAGAGCGAAAGGCATTCCGGTCGTGCTGGGCGGGCACCATGTCTCCGCCATGCCGCACGAGGCGAAGGAACATGCGGACGCGGTAGTGATAGGCGAGGCGGAAGAGACCTGGCCCGAAGTTATTAAAGGATTTCGAGCAGGGCGATTGAAGGAGTTCTACGTCGGCGGGCCGCTCTACGATGAGGGAAGAATTTCCAGAGGAGAAAACATTCAAATTCGCGACAGGCCGTCGCTCGACAACATGCCGCTACCCCGGCGCGACCTGCTGAAGAACAGGTACTTCTTCGACTCCATAGTCACGACGAGCGGCTGCCAGTACATGTGCCGCTTCTGCGGCACGTCGAGGTTCTACGGCGGCACGGTTCGCCACAGGCCGGTCGAATCGGTCATTGAAGAGATCGGGCAGATGGGCCGGTTCTTCCTGATGGCGGACGACGACATATTCGGCGACTTGCCATACCGGCTTTCGCTGTACGAGAAGATGGACGGGATGAAGCGGTTCATGCGCTGGCACGGCGCGGGCTCGCTCGCGGTTGCATCCTCAAAAGACGGCGACGAAGTGCTGAGGCTGTCCGCAAGGAGCGGCCTGAACCAGGTCTTCGTGGGGCTTGAATCGGCGGAGCCTGAGACGCTTCGGAGCGCGAGGATTACGCCCGAAGCTCAAGCAGACGCAGGAGATAGACTTCGGCAAGACTGTCGAGGCGATAAAGAAGATAAAGTCGTACGGTATACTGGTGGCAGGGTTCTTCGTGCTCGGGTTCGACACGGATACAAAGGCAAGCTTCGAGAAGACGCTTGAGCTCTGCGACATGCTCGGCGTGATGCCGATACCGTTCCTGCTGATGCCGCTTCCGGGCACGCCGCTCTGGGACGACTACAAGGAGACGGCTTCTGCCCGGCATTAGCTGGGACCGCTGGGACGCGGTGCATGCGGTATTCGACCACCCGAACCTGGGAGTGAAGGAACGCGAAGAACTGCTGTACAGGCTCAGGCGTTCGTCATACACAGCCGGGCGCATCTTTAAAAGGCTGAAGGGTTACTCGCCGGGCGCGGCTATGTTCTCGCTGCCGATGCAGATTGGCATAAGAAGGAGCTTCGAGTCCGACTGGAGGAGGGTGAGCGGCGGCATATGAGCGACAAATACGACGTAATAATAATAGGCGCGGGCATTGCCGGGCTGGTCGCGGGCAACTACCTTATCGATAAGGGCAAGCGCGTCCTGATAGTCGAGCGCAACCATTACCCCGGCGGATGCGCGTGTTCGTTCACGCGGCAAGGGTACAGGTTCGACGCCGCCGTGCACTGGATCAGCCAGGCAGGCGAGGGGGGCATAGTCCGGCAGATACTGACTGAGTTCGGGCTTGCGGACAAGGTGAAGTTCGACAGGCTGCCCGGCCCTCCCGAGGTATGGCTTGGACGGCAAAAAGATGAAGCCTGGCTTCGGCAAGGAAGCAATAGTCGATGAGTCTGGCCAGGCATTTCCTGCCGAGAGGGATAGTCTGGTAAAGTTCTGGGACGAGGTGGATGAGACCAAGGAACAGCTCTGGCGGCTCATCAAAGCTGAGCCGGGCAAGATGTCCCCGATTGGCAAGATGATATTCAATGCGACATTCCCGTTCAAGTTCGGCAAGATCGCAAAGTACCACAAGAAGAAGGCATCGGACGTTATCGCCAGGTATTTCAATGACCCGGCCCTGAGACAGGCTCTGAACGCCTATGGGATCTTCCCGGACATATCGTTCGTGCACTACTCCTGGTTTAATTCCGTAACGCTTGACTCCGACGCATACTATCCGCACGGCGGGATACAGGCCGTGCCTGACGCGCTGGCTGAGAGGTTCGTTGACAAAGGGCGGAGAGATAAGGTACAAGTCTGAGGCCGAGAAGATAATTGTCGAAAACAAGAAAGCGGCCGGTGTGATGCTCAAGGGCGGAGAGGCATTCCACTCAAGTACCGTGATATCCGCAGGCGACGCGAAGAATACTTTTTTGAATATGGTCGACAGGGAGCACCTGCCGAAAGAGTTCACTGCATCGGTTGAGGAGTGGAAGGCGTCCGAGTCGTTCTTCTATGTATACCTGGGCGTGGACATGGACCTGAAGGCGATGGGTTTCGACGGCACGCCGATCTGGTATTTCCCTAAGAATATGGACAGGAAATCATTCCCGATGCTGGGCGGTGATGCGCTGGGGATAGGCATGCCGTCCGTGCTGGAGCCGTCTCTTTGCCCGGAAGGCAAGGGCATCGTGATACTCGGGATGACCGCGTCATGCACCTTCATGTCCGGCTGCCCGGTTCGGGCAGGCGGGAAGAAGGACGCATACCGTGCCGTCAAGGAGAAGATAGGCGACTACCTTGTTGACATCGCGGCGGAAGCGATACCCGGCCTTAAGGATAAGATAGAGGTAAAGGTTGTTGCGAGCCCGCACACGTTTGAGCGGTACACGATGAACTACCTGGGCGCGTCGTCCGGATGGTCGATGGCTGCCGACCAGCAGCACAAGCTTTCTATCAAGACGCCGATACCGGGCTTTTAATGGCAGGCCACTGGACGATGAACCCCGGCGGAGTACCGGCTGCGTTCGTGAGCGGGAAGCTCGTGGCGGAAGAAATAAGTTAGATTATCCGGCTGTCGAGGTTGAACACCTGGCCGGATACGGCCTTCATACCCGTCAAGATGATAAATGAAATCCGCGACCTCGGCAGGGTCGGAATACTGCTTTAGCAGGTTGTCTTGAAGTGCTTCTTCTTTGGCCTTCTCTGAGGCCGCCGACCCCATGTCCGTCAGCATATAGCCGGGCAGTACCGCGTTCACCTGTATGCCGCGCGGCGCAAGCTCCACCGCCGCAGCCTTTGTCAGGCCGATCAGCCCTGCCTTTGATGAGGAATATGCCGCCTGTCCCGTCTTGCCCCGGACTCCGAGTATCGACGATATGTTTATTATATGTCCGGAGCGCTGTTTCATCATAATGCGTGAGACGGCCTTGATGGTATTGAAACTGCCCTTTAGGTTAATATCGATAACATCGTCCCATGTCTGTTCAGACAGCTTCAGCATCAGTCCGCCCGTTCCGGTCCCGGCATTGTTTATCAACGCATCGATGCGGCCGAAACCGACTTATTGTCTCGTTTATCATGGCTTCGACTTCAGAGTAAATTCGTACGTCGGCCTTTACGGCAATGCCAGCGCCGCCAGACCTGGTTATCTCGGCCACTACCTCGTCCGCAGATGATTTTGAGGCATTGTAGTTGACGACCACTGCCCAGCCTTCTCTACCGAACTTGAGGGCCACGGCGCGGCCAAGGCCCCTTGAGGCCCCGGTTATGATTATCGATTTCCTGTTCATGCTTTCCTGAATACATCCAGAAGGGCCTCTATATCCGCACGGGTATGGAGAGCCGACACCGTCAGCCTCAACCGGCACTCATTTTCCGGCACAGTAGGCGGCCTTATTGCAGGCGCATAGAAGCCGCTTTCCAGTAGATATGACGAGAGTTTCAATGTCTCTTCCGCGCCGCCTGTAACAACCGGTACTATCGGGGTGCCGCCGCCGAGTACCTTGAAACCCATGCTTTCCAAGGAAGATCGTAAAGTATCGGAGTTTGCTTTAAGACGGGTCAGCCTATCCGGCTCGTCAATAATTATCCTGAGCGCTGCGGAGGCTGCGGCGCATGCCGAGGGAGGGAGCGCGGTGGAGAAAATGAAACCGCGTGCGCTGTTGATGAGCCAGTCTACGGTATCTCTGTTTGATGCTGCGAATGCGCCGAACGAGCCCAACGCTTTTCCGAGTGTGCCCATCTGGATAATCCTGTTGGACTTGATATTGAAATGTTCCAGTGTGCCGCGTCCTGATGGCCCTATCGTGCCCGTCGCATGGGCCTCGTCGATCAGCACCATCGCATCGTACTCATCTGCCAGTTCTATTATCTCCGGCAGCGGTGTAATATCCCCGTCCATGCTGAAGACGCCCTCTGTAATAATCAGCCTTCGTTCGAAGTCTTTTGACTGGGTAAGGCATTCGGCGAGCGAGTCTGTGTTGCAGTGGTCGTATATTTTGACATCAGCATTTGAGAGGCGGCAGCCGTCTATGATGCTGGCGTGGTTCAGGCTGTCACTGATGATTGCGTCGCTTCTGCCTGCAAGGGCCGGGATTATGGATGTGTTGGCGATATAACCGGATCCGAAAAGTAGGGAGGATTCTGAACCTTTGAAGGCCGATATGTCCGCAGAAAGTCTGGCGTGATAGCTGCCATTACCAGCAATCAGAGGAGCTGAACCAGAACCGAAGCCAGATTCCTCGATTGCCTTGTTTGCCGCCGCCTTGATAGCCGGGTGTGCCGAGAGGCCAAGGTAGTCGTTCGTGCAGAAAAGGGTGCATTTCCTGCCGTCAACCGTTGCCTTTATGCCGCGCAGGTTTTCGACCGTCTTCAGCTTGCGCAGGAGGGTTTTTTTATTGAGTTCTTTTAGCCGATCTGTGTAGTTTGATGTCATTGAATTCTAAAATCTCCACAGACAAGCACCGGCGTCTCGCGCATGTATGTGGTATAGGCTCCAAGGTTGAACCTGTCTCTGTCCACGAAAAATACCCGCCCTCCGGCGAAGTCTCCTTCCGATTTCAGCGGCGTTATCCTGATGTATCCGTATTTTGGGGATGCTACATATCCGGTAATGTAACCTGGGTCGTCAGATATGCAAAGCTCGGCCACGGCACCAGGTGCGCCCGCAACCTTTGTTGCGAGAGCGAGGGCGTCTGCAATACGGCTTCTGCTAAGACCCGCGGATTCAATATCGCGCGTTATGATTGGAAGGTAAGATTCATCATAGTCTACCGACCTTGCCCTTATGCCTTTGGCTCCGTCCGTATCAAGTCGGTTACCGAATAGTGAGTCCATAATTATAGCGCCGTGCCTTGAATTCCCGGCGGTAATTGCTGCTATTGCCGACATCGCGGCCGTCTCGGTTACACCTGCCTTGATAAGCTCGGCAATCGCCTGTTCACGGCCGACAGAAACCTCGCTTGCATAGAGCGAGCGAACAGGCAGGGGAGGGAGGGGCAGTATTTCACGTCCCTCAAGAGAATCGATTGTTATAGTAATATTTGTGGGGATGCCCCGCTTATGGGTGTTGGCCCTAGAAACAAGTCCGGAGACGGCGTTGTCAATGTCTCTTTCGCTTACTATCCTCTCGGCGCCGGATATATGAATATCCCCTTTTGAGGCACGCATCCTTATGGAGAAAAGCTTCTTATCCATCTGCCAGTTTCAGGCCAAGGTCTTCGAGCATCCGGTGGTCCATCGCATAGTCACGTCCTCTTGTAGTTAGGTAATCGCCCATCAGAAGCCCGTTTGCCCCGGCATTGAATATCATCGGGTGCAGGTCGCGTAGCGCGGAAATCCTGCCGCCGCAGATACGTATCTCTTTGTCCGGCAGTATCATGCGGAACAGCGCAATAGTCATGAGGGCTTCCAGAGGGGTCATGAAGTCCGCGCCTTCAAGCGGTGTGCCGGGAATGGGCATCAGGAAGTTGATCGGGACGGAGTCCACCCCGATATCCCTCAGCGCAAAGGCCATGTCCGCTCTGTCTTCCATGGTCTCGCCGAGTCCCATGATTCCGCCGCTGCATAGTGACAAACCGACATCCTTTGCATCGTTCAAGGTGGCGATCCGTTCGTCGTAATCGTGGGTAGTACATATGTTGGGGAAAAATCGTCTTGATGTCTCAATGTTGTGGTGAAAGCGGTTCAGTCCGGCATCCTTCAGAGTCTTGAGCTGACCACGGTCAAGCGTCCCCAATGTTGCGCACGGCTGGATTCCGATCTTCCTTATACTCTCTACGCAGGAAGCGATTACAGAAAGTTCTCCTTCCGAGTCTATCCCGCGCCCGGAGGTTACGATACAGAACCGTCTGACGCCGTTGTTGTATGCTTTTTGGGCCGTTTCCACTATTTTGGCTTTTGGGAGAAGCTTGTATATGTCCGCCTCGGCCTGGTGGTGGGCCGACTGGGCGCAGAAGGCACAGTCCTCGGTACAATTGCCCGAACGTGCGTTTATGATTGAACATGCATCGACCTTATTTCCAAAGGCCGCAGCCCGTTGTTTTCCGGCCATATGTATGGCTTCCCAGGGGGACTCGTCGAGCATGGACAGAAAATGGTTGACGGAATCTCTGTCGAGACCGTCGGGTGTCTGGGTTATCTGTTTAAATAGGTTCGTCTTCAATTAATCCTCATTGCAATTATTCCGATATGATAAAAAATAAGGCCCTTTTTTCAGGATGCGATATAATTAGATTACGGGTAGATTAAGGTTGAAATGGATAAATGTCAACTTTAAATTGATTTCTGGTTTACAATAGGGGCTGTTTTGTAAGGATAACGTTAATGGTGTGACTTAAACCCCTTGACATTCATGGGTAAAGCTTTTAATATAACTCTAAATGATGTTTAAATGGACGGAGTCCCAAGATGTTTGAAAAATTCACTGACAGAGGCAGAAAGGTTATAATTTTTGCCAGGGAAGAGGCCGAGCGCCATCAGAACGATTACCTCGGTACCGAACACCTGCTCCTTGGGCTATTGAGGGAGGATGACGGGATTCCCGTGGCTGTCCTCCGCAAGCTTGGGCTCAACACCGAACAGGTGCGGATGGAAGTGGAGAGGAACCTTCCAGGCGGTATGGGCAACCTTGCCTTCGGCGAGATCCCTTTCACACCCCGTGCGAAAAAAGTGCTTGAGCTCGCCATAGAAGAGGCAAGACTTCTAGGTCATAATTATGTCGGGAGCGAACATCTCCTGCTCGGCATTATCCGTGAAGAAGAAGGCATCGGCGGCAAGATACTAAGGAACCTGGGCGCGCACCTGCTTGGTGCAAGGCAGTTGACTATCAACTTTGTCCGCAGGAACCCCGGTCAGGCCTCCAAAGAGAAGAAAAGCCCGACCCCGGCTCTTGACGAATTCGGGCGTGACCTTACGCAGCTTGCGCGCGACGGCAAGCTCGACCCGGTAATCGGACGTGACGACGAGATTGAGCGGGTAATGCAGATACTCTCGCGCAGGACGAAGAACAACCCGGTCCTGATAGGCGAGCCTGGAGTGGGCAAGACCGCAATCGTCGAGGGTCTCGCACAGCGCATCGTGAACGACGACGTCCCCGAGAACCTCGCAAACCGTAGACTTGTCGCACTCGACCTGGGCTCGCTCATAGCCGGCACCAAATACCGCGGCCAGTTCGAAGAACGGCTTAAAGTTGTGATGAAGGAGATATCCCAGGCCGAGAACATAATAATATTCATAGATGAACTCCATACTCTTGTCGGGGCAGGGGCAGCGGAAGGTTCCGTAGATGCTTCAAGCATGTTGAAGCCCGCTCTGTCAAGGGGTGAGATACAGTGCATAGGCGCCACGACGCTTGACGAATACAGAAAGCATATAGAGAAAGACGGCGCGCTTGAGAGACGCTTCCAGCCGATCCACGTCCAGCCGCCGAGCCTGGAGGAGACGGTAAAGATACTCCACGGCCTGCGCCATAAATACGAGGCGCACCACAAGGTAAAATACGAAGATGACGCAGTCGAGGCATCGGTCAAGCTCTCGGACAGGTATATAACCGACCGTTTCCTGCCTGACAAGGCAATTGACATAATCGACGAGGCCGGCTCCAGGGCCAAGCTCCAGAAATACACCCTGCCGTCCGACTTGAAAGAAGTCGAGCGGGAGATGAAGAAGGCCGCCAAGAACAAAAACCTGTTCATTCGGCTGCAGGACAACGAGAAGGCCGAATACTTCACCCGTGAAGAGGAAAGGCTCAAAGATCAGTTCGAGGAGGAACAACGTCTGTGGCGTGAGGCCCAGGACAAGGTCCAGCCAGTGATAGGCGAGGAGGAGATAGCTGGGATAGTCTCCAAGATTACCGGTATCCCCCTCATAAAGCTCGAGGAAAAGGAGTCGTCAAAGCTTCTGAGGATGGAAGAGTACCTCCACAAGAGGATCGTGGGTCAGGACGAGGCCATCAAGGCGGTTTCGAGGGCGATCAGGCGTTCAAGGGCCGGGATAAAGAACCGCAAGAAACCGATCGGTTCCTTTATCTTCCTGGGCCCCACCGGCGTCGGTAAGACCGAGCTTGCCAGGGTGCTTGCCGAATTTCTCTTTGACAACGAGGATGCCCTTATCAGGGTGGACATGTCGGAGTTCATGGAGAAGTTCACCGTGTCCAGGCTTACGGGCGCACCTCCCGGATATGTCGGGTATGAAGAGGGCGGGCAGCTCACCGAAAAGGTAAGGAGAAGGCCGTATTCGGTAGTCCTTCTGGACGAAATCGAGAAGGCGCACCCCGACCTATTCAACATAATGCTCCAGGTGCTGGACGACGGCCAGCTCACGGACAGCTACGGTCGTAAGGTCGATTTCAAGAACACCGTACTTATAATGACCTCGAACCTCGGTGCGCGGCTCATCGACAAGAACGTGAACCTCGGGTTCCAGACAATGAATGCTGGTACGGACCAGAAGGCAATGTCGGACAAGGTCATGGGCGAGCTGAAACACGCCTTCAACCCTGAATTCCTTAACAGGATCGACGACATTATAGTCTTCCACCCGCTCGATAACGACCAGCTCCTGAAGATAATAGACCTGCTGATAGACGACCTGAACAGGCTCCTGCTTGAGCAGGACCTGCAGCTTGAAGTGGACACGGAGGTCAAGGAGTGGATAATCAAGAACAACTTCCAGCCCTCCTACGGGGCCAGGCCGCTCAGGCGCGCAATCCAGAAGGTCATCGAAGACCCGTTCTCCGAGGAGATGCTGAAGGGAAGGTTCAAGGAAGGCGGCAAGATAAGGGCGAAGATGCAGGACGGTTCGGTGGTGTTCGAGGAGGTAAAGCTCGAAGTATTCGCCGAAGTGTAACGCTACTCTATCTTAATATATAAAAGAAGCCCGGTTTCCCGGGCTTCTTTTATAGTTTTTCCCTGTAAAGGTTCCAGCTATCTCTTGAATATTTGTCCTCAAACAGTCTTTCCGCAAGCGCGGACTCTTCTTTCGTAACTTCTCCCGGGCTGCAAACCGCACCCATTTCATCTCCGAACCCCTTGACCAGCGCACCCTTTAGTTTCTCAATGCCGATGCCGGATGCGTGCTCGTGAAGGGCGGTCATCTTTTGGATAAGCCCCGCCTGCGCTTTTGTACGCGCCTCATCATCCTTGAACTGCTGAAATGAGAGAATGGCCGGTATATCGAGCTCGATCAGCAGCGACCCCTGCTGAAGGAACGAGCCCTTGAGCCTCCTTTGTGCACTCCCGATGAGTTTCTTGTTGTCGATCAGAACCTCATACCATGAAGGCGAGGAAAAACATAGCGGGTTGTGCCCGGACTGGGCGTGTTTTCCGTCCCTGCGTAACGGGTAGAGTCCGGCTTCGATGCCAAGTGCTTTCAGTCCTCGCACGAAGCAGGAGCCTATCATGTTGTATGAACCGAGCAGATCTGAAGGGAAGAAAGTGCTTGGTATGGGGCAGGTGATGCTGTAGGTAAGTTCGGCGTCGTGCAGGACGGCCCTGCCGCCGGTCGGACGGCGTACTAGAGGGACGCCCGTCTCTTTAACCTTAGATAAATCAAGCTCTTGCGCCTTCTGAAACGAGCCTATCGAAAGAGAAGGCCTGTCCCATGAGAAAAAACGCAAGGTTGGAGTGAAGCCTTCCTCTGAGGCGGCCAAGAGAAGCGCCTCGTCGAGCGCCATATTCCAGGCGGCGTTCCCGGCCCGGAATCGATTATCCTCCACGTCATATCAGACAAAAACAACCCCCTTTTCCCTATCGTTTTAGTAAAATAACACGAAAGCAATTCGTTGACAAAGCAAAAAATTTGTAATATGATTGCTAATTTACGAGGCAATCGAGAATGATAAAGAGCATGACGGGGTTCGGGAAGGGAGAAGGCGGCGGATTCGTAGTCGAGATGCGCTCAGTCAACCACAAATTCCTTGACCTGTCTCTTAAAGTCCCCAGAGACATTCTTCAGCTTGAGAACAGGCTGAAAAAGAAGGTGGGCGAGACCCTTTCCCGCGGCAGGATAGATATTTTCATAACGCGCGGCGGAGTCGGAAGAAGTCCCAAAGGCCTTTCGGTTGAACGCCGAGGCCGCGAAACAATACATAGCCCTCTTCGATGAGATGAAAGAAACCTTCGGTCTCCCGGGAGAGGTTGATATAAACCTGCTTTCCCAGTTCAGGGAGATCATGGCCGAGGTCGAAGCGCCCGAGGATGCCGACGAAATCTGGGCGGCGCTTGAAGGCCCTCTTGGACAGGCTGTAGAGTCTTTGAACGGCATGAGGGCGCAGGAAGGCGCGGCCCTTGCCTCCGACATAAAAGCCCGGGCACTTGTTCGTTGCGTCAAACCTTGAGGAAATCGGAAAACGGTCTCCTGTCGTCGTGGAAGAGTACGCCAAAAGGCTGAAGGAGAGGGTGGAAGTCCTTACCGGGGGCATGGAGCTTGACCAGAGCAGGCTGCTTCAGGAGGTCGCGCTCTTTGCGGAGAGGAGCGATATTACCGAGGAGATAGTGCGCGGCAGGAGCCACCTGGCCCAGCTCGACACGATGCTTCAGGAAGACGGCCCCGTTGGACGCAAGATGGATTTTCTCCTCCAGGAGATAAACCGCGAGGTCAACACCATAGGCAGCAAGGCGTCCGACCGGGATATCGCCGTAAGGGTGGTAGATATGAAGAGTGAACTCGAGAAGATACGCGAGCAGGTCCAGAATATAGAGTAGAAAATTACAAGGGCGGCATGTTCCATAAGAAAAAAGGGCTTCTTTATATAGTTTCCGCTCCATCCGGTGCTGGCAAGACCACTCTGTGCAGGCAGCTCTCCGGTGCGATGCCTTCGCTCTCATATTCCATATCTCATACGACCAGAGGGCCCAGGCCGGGAGAGTTTGAAGGGGAGCATTACTATTTTGTCTCAGAGGAAGAGTTCGAGCGCATAAAGCAGGCAGGGTGGGTTCGTTGAATGGGCCAACGTGCACGGCAACCTCTACGGCACCTCCAAAGCCGAGCTTGAAAGGCTTTTCAACCTGGGAAACGACGTCATACTTGACATAGACACCCAGGGCGCCATGCAGGTCAGAAACTCCGGAGTGGGCGGTGTTTTTATCTCGCTTCTCCCGCCCTCCATGGAAGAGCTTGAAAGGCGTCTCCGGGGCCGTGACACCGAGGACGAGGAGGTCATTAAAAGGAGGCTTGGAAGGGCCGTCGAAGAGATAAGGTTTATAATTGAAGAGAATGTTTACGACTACCTTATCATTAACGACAACCTTCTGACCGCCCTGGATGCGTTGAAATCCATAATAATGGCGGAAAAGAACCGCCTTGCAAATTACGACCTGGAGCTTTTAAGAAAGAATTTCGGACTAAACTGAGGAGGTAGTAAAAATTGGATATCATCAAGCTCCCTATCGAGTATGAAAAAGATATGGTTGACAGCCGCTTCAGGCTGGTGCTGGCCGTGGCTCAGAGGGGACGTCAGCTCACTGAGGGCTCGCAGCCCCTGGTGAAAAGCAAGTATGTGAAGAACATAACCGTTGCCCTTCAGGAGGCCATTGAAGGTAAACTCAAATACCTCACGGGAGATGATGCCAGGAGGGCCAGGGAGTTCGAGTACCGGATGAGGCGCGAGAGGCTGGCCCACGAAAGCATGGAGGAGGCGGCTGCAACCTCACTCGAGAAGATGGAAGATATAAAGGAAGCATACAAGGCTGAGGCGATCGCGATCTCCGAACACGATGACGCCGAGATAGAGGCCGTTGACGAAGACGAATCATTTGACGAGGACGTGGAAGACTTCGAGGAGTAATGCCAGGGTTAAGCGGAAAAGAGGTTCTGCTTGGCATTACCGGCGGGATAGCGGCATACAAGTCGGCAGAGCTTGTACGCGGGCTCAAGGCTGAAGGCGCGTCTGTTACGGTTGTAATGACAGCCGCCGCAACCAGACTTGTTACGCCTGTCACTTTCCGGGCTCTTACCGGCAGGCCTGTATGTACCGACCTGTTCGAAGTGTCCGAAGGTGCCATTTCTCATATAGAGCTTACCGCAAAGGCAGATATCTTCATTGTTGCTCCCGCGACGGCCAACATAATCGGCAAAATGGCATCAGGCATAGCGGACGACCCGCTCTCTACCATGCTGATGGCTGCAAAATGCCCGGTAATTGTCGCACCTTCCATGAACTGCAGGATGTACGAGAATCCCGCCCTTCAAAGGAACATCAGGAAGTTAGTAGATTACAATGTAAATATCGTCGGCCCTGAGCAGGGCGAGATGGCATGCAACGAATTCGGCTGGGGCAGGATGAGTGAGCCAGCCGACATAATTTCGGCGGCGGCCCAGATCCTTGACAAGTCTGACGAGTTGAAAGGTCTGAAAGTATTAGTCACAGCTGGGCCGACATACGAAGATATCGACCCAGTCAGGTTTATAGGGAACCGTTCCTCGGGACGCATGGGCTACGCCATTGCAAGAGAGGCTGCTGCGATGGGCGCTTCTGTTACACTGGTATCGGGTCCGACAGGCCTTGCGCTCCCGGCCGGCGTAAGGAAGACGGTAATAGTAAGAAGCGCTGCCGAGATGTATGATGCCGTGAAAGGGTCGTCCAGCTCGTCAGACATAGTTATCATGGCTGCAGCCGTAGCGGATTATACGCCCTCGGCCCCTTCCAGCAAGAAGATAAAAAAGGGGGCCGATGTGGCATCGATCGACTTGGTCAAGACTGTAGATATCTTGAAAGAGCTTGGCAAGGACAAAAAAAACGGGCAGTTGATCATAGGGTTCGCGGCGGAAACTGAAGAACTTGAAGCAAATGCCGTGAAAAAACTAAAGGAAAAAAAATTAGACTTACTGGCGGCAAACCTTGTCGGCGGCCAGACTGGCTTTGAGAGTATATATAACCGGCTGATGATATTCGGCAGGAAGGGTTTGGTAAAGGACACCGGCGAAGTTACCAAGGAAAAAGCCGCACGCGACCTTTTAGATTGTATAGTAACAGGACTAATGACCAAGGAGGCAAGTTAATGAGCAGAGTAGATTACCTTTTCACGTCCGAATCGGTAACTGAGGGACATCCCGACAAAATAGCAGACCAGATATCGGATGGGATTCTTGACGCAATAATCAAAGACGACCCTGATGCCAGGGTGGCCTGCGAGACGCTGGTAACCACGGGTATGGTCTTCGTCGCCGGCGAGATCACAACAAATACCTACGTCCATATCCCGGATATCGCGAGACAGACGATAAAGGACATCGGTTATACCAGGGCCAAGTACGGTTTTGACTACGAGACTTGCGCCGTCATGACCGCGATCGACAGACAGTCTGCTGATATCGCGATGGGCGTTGACGTCGGCGGCGCGGGAGACCAGGGTCTAATGTTCGGTTTTGCATGCAACGAGACAGAGGAGCTCATGCCTCTCCCCATAATGCTTGCACACAAGCTCACCCGCAAGCTCGCCGAGGTGAGGAAAAACGACGTGCTGGCATATCTCAGGCCGGACGGCAAGTCCCAGGTCACGGTGGAGTACAGGGACAAAAAGCCCTACAAGGTACGTACGGTTGTCATATCGACACAGCACGGCCCTGACATTACCTTGAAAGAGCTCCGTGAAGACATCGTAGAGAAAGTAATCAAGCCGGTTATCCCGAAAGACCTGTTTGACGAAGAAGACATCATATATCACATAAACCCGACCGGCAGGTTCGTCATAGGCGGGCCTCAGGGCGACACCGGCCTTACCGGCCGCAAGATAATAGTGGACAGCTACGGCGGCGTGGGCAGCCACGGCGGCGGCGCTTTCTCAGGGAAAGACCCCTCCAAGGTTGACCGCTCGGCCTCATACATGGCCAGGTACATTGCGAAGAACCTTGTAGCCGCAGGCATCTGCGACCGCTGCGAGGTGCAGCTTGCCTATGCCATAGGTGTAGCCGAGCCTGTCTCAATCCTTGTCGATACTTACAAAACCGGGAAAATATCTCAGGAAAACATTGTAAAGCTCGTGAGGCAGCATTTTGACATGACACCGGCGGGTATCATAAAGAGCCTCGACCTTAAAAAACCGATATTCAAGCAGACGGCGGCTTATGGTCATTTCGGAAGGAACGAGCCCGGGTTCACATGGGAGCGTACCGACCAGGCAAAATCACTTAAAAAGGAGGCAGGCATATAATGGATTTCGACATCAAGGACATAAACATGGCGGAAACGGGCAAGCTGAGGATCGAGTGGGCCAACCAGAACATGCCCGTCCTGAACCTTATACTGAAACGCTTCGCAAAGGAGAAGCCGCTTGCGGGCGTCAGACTGGGCCTCTGCCTGCATGTTACCACTGAGACGGCGAGCCTGTGCAAGACACTCAAAGCAGGTGGCGCCGACGTCACGATCTGCGCCAGCAACCCGCTTTCCACCCAGGACGACGTGGCGGCATCTCTCGTCAAGCATGACAAGATACCGGTCTACGCAATAAAGGGCGAGGACAACGAGACATATTACAAACATATTAATGCAGTCCTCGACACGAAGCCCATGATAACCATGGACGACGGAGCCGACCTTGTCTCGACCATCCACGCCGAGCGCCCGAACCTTATACGAGGCATAATCGGCGGCACGGAAGAGACTACCACCGGCGTAATAAGGTTACGCAGCATGGCCGAGAAAAAGGTCCTCAAGTTCCCCGTTGTCGCAGTCAACGACGCAGACACCAAACACCTCTTCGACAACCGTTACGGCACCGGGCAGAGCACCGTGGACGGTATTGTAAGGGCTACCAACAGGCTGCTTGCAGGGACGACGTTCGTGGTCTGCGGCTACGGCTGGTGTGGCCGCGGGCTTGCCATGAGGGCTAACGGCCTTGGCGCCAGCGTCGTAGTTACCGAGATAGACCCGATGAAGGCCCTCGAGGCCGTCATGGACGGATACCGCGTGATGCCTATTGCGGACGCCGCTGTCATTGGCGATTTCTTCTGCACTGTAACGGGCGACATAAACGTAATAAGGGGCGAACACTTCAAGGTTATGAAGGACGGAGCCATTGTCGCAAACTCAGGCCATTTCAACGTAGAGCTTGACCTTGTCTCACTTGAGAATATGGCAAAGAAAAAGCGCCGCATCAGGGAGTTCGTGGACGAGTACACCCTTCCTAACGGCAGGCACATCAATATCCTCGGGGAAGGCAGGTTGGTCAACCTGGCGGCGGCCGAAGGCCATCCGTCAAGCGTCATGGACATGAGCTTCGCCAACCAGGCGCTTGCTGCGGAATTCATGGTTAAAGAAGGTAAAAAGCTTAAGAATATAGTCTACAAGGTCCCGGAAGACATGGACAAGGAGATAGCACGCATAAAGCTCGCCTCCATGGGAATAAAGATAGACGTGCTGACAAAAGAGCAGCAGGAGTACCTTGCCTCCTGGGAGATGGGTACGTAGCTTTAGCTTTTTTGTTGATTTATTTGAGAAAAGGCGCCCTAAGGGCGCCTTTTTCTATTTATTAATAAATTTTAATTTTTTTTTAACCGGCATTTAATTATTCATCTATATACTGGGGGCAGTTTATAAGGAAGGCCGAGATGGTTTTGGCTGTATTTCTACGGCGGGAGGTATGATATGGCAAGAGACTTGGGGATAGGGAAAGAGATATTAGCTTTGGCCGCGTTCTTCTACCTGCTTACGAGCCTCCAGAGGGTGTGGGCAGGTTATTAATACCACTGTCAGCTTAAAATACGCAGCCTTCTCATTTTTTCTATCAGGGTTGTCCTCTTTATGTTAAGGAGGTCGGCCGCCTTGCTCTTGACTCCGCCTGCCTTCTTTAAAGCCGTTGTTATCATAACTGCCTCAAAGCCTTCAATCTCCCGATCAAGATCCGTACCCTTGTCCGGTATCATGGGAGCGGTGTTGAAAAACGTGTGTTGCGTGGCCATTGTAATCGACTGGGGTAAGGCACTTTCCTGTATATAATCACCGTCTGTCAGTGTTATCGCCCGTTCGATGGCATTTTCAAGCTCCCGTATATTGCCCGGCCATTCATAAGCTACAAGGCTATCCATTACGCCCGCGGCAAGCCCCGTTATATTTTTCTTCAATTTATCGTTATATTTTTTTATGAAATGTGCGACGAGTAGCGGTATGTCCTCGGCACGCTCCCTGAGGGCCGGAAGTCTTATCGGGATAACATGCAGCCGGTAGTAGAGGTCTTCGCGGAACTGTCCGTCCTTGACGGCCTTTTCAAGGTCTACGTTCGTAGCCGATATAATCCTGACGTCCACCTTCATGGGTTTTGCGCCGCCAACGCGCTCGATCTCCCTTTCCTGAAGTACCCGCAGTATCTTTCCCTGGAGCGAAAGCGTCATGCTCCCGATCTCATCAAGCAGCAAGGTGCCCGTATTGGCCTGTTCGAATTTGCCGGACTTGTTTGAAACGGCGCCGGTGAACGAGCCCTTCACATGGCCGAAGAGTTCGGACTCGAGCAGTTCGTGCGGAATAGCCGCGCAATTAATTGCTACAAACGGTTTGTCTTTGCGTGGACCGTTATAATGTATGGCCTTCGCTACAAGCTCCTTGCCGGTACCGGACTCTCCCTGTATAAGCACTGTGCTATCAGAGTTGACCACCTTTTCCATCAGGGAGAAAACTTCCTGCATGGCTTTGCTTGTTCCCACCAGGTTCTCGAACCTGTATTTGCCTTTTAGCTGCTGCCTGAGCTGGATGTTTTCAAGGAGCAGGTTCCTCTTTTCCAGCGCTTTCTGGATAGTGATCCTTACCTCATCTATCTTTATTGGCTTGGTGATGTAGTCGAACGCCCCTTCTTTCATGGCGGCTATTGCGGATTCGAGGGAGGCGTGGCCGGTTATCATGATGACCATGACCTCTGGGTGGTTTTTCTTCGCGTACTGCAGGAGTTCCATGCCGGATACGCGAGGCATCATGAGGTCGCTGATAACGATGTCCACGATATTCTTGCCCAGGCTGTCTATACCGTCCTCACCGCTAGCCGCAGTGATGACATTATAGCCTTCCCTGCCCAAGAGCAGCGAAAGGGCTTCCCTGGTATGTGCCTCATCATCGACAAGCAGTATGGTATCGTTCATCTAGCCGCCTTTGGATTGGTTTTATAATGATTTGGATTATCATCTATTGAAGGTATTGAAATCAAGCAAAAACTTTGTGCTTGACTTTTTGTGTCCCTTTGGTAAAATACCTAAACTCTTGGTAATTGTTGAGGAAAAGCCTTATGCCTCCAGAAAAAGACAAGGAATCAGGGCTTTCACCGGAGATTTCCCGCCTTTCCGCTGTTTTAGCCAGAGACCCCAGCTCAAAACTTTTCATGCCGCTTGCAGAGGAGTACATGAAGGCCATGATGGTCGAAGAGGCCATAATGACCCTCGAAGACGGCCTTAAAGCCAACCCCTTCTACATGAGCGCCCGCGTGCTTCTAGGCAAGGCGTATGTTGAAAAGAACAACCTTGAGGAAGCGCTTGTCCAGTTCGAGCAGGTCGTAAAGGCTATTCCCGACAACCTGCTTGCCCACCGTATGCTGGGTTCTATATATAAAAGCCTGGGGAGATACCCCGACGCCATCCGCTCATACAGGATGATATCGATACTGAATCCAAAGGATGGAGAGATCAGGTCGATACTGGAGGAGCTCGAGTCTGGCAAGGTTCCCCCGGTGAAAGTCGAACTGGAAGAAAAAACGGAATCCAAACCGGAAACCCGCCGCGCCGAGTCACAACAGGGGCCTGGACAGGCAATTGTACAGACCCCTCAATATATCGAAACACCTGTTTTAGACATGTCGGAGGCAGAGTCCCAGCCAACACTAGAGCCGGAAGTCCTCGATATGCCGGAATTCATGGCAGAACCTATAGAGGTTCAAGAGCCCGAAGCAGCACCGGAATTCATGTTTGTAGAGGCTGTTCAAGAGATGCCTTTGCTTGATATGGACACGACAGGGGCAGCGGAGCTTTTGACTGAGTTTGATCTTGAACCTGAGCCTGAACCTGAGCCAGAAACTGCCGACACGTTCATTGAAGAAGCTTTTCTTGAAGAGCCTCAACCCGTAGATGATCTTGGTTGGGAAGGAGAGCTGTCATCCGAACCCGTGCACGAGGAACCTTCTGCTGGTTCCGGTTATGCGGTCGACTTCAAGGCTACAAGCGGGCTGGAGGATATCTTCGCGGCTTATGACGGGGGCCGGGAATCCGACGGTACCCCTTCTGGAAACAAGGCCGGCGTATACGAAATCTCTGAAGAGATTTCTTCGTTCGACGTGGATGTATTCGAGCCAGAACAGCCGGAAGAACCAGCCCATGTGCATGCAGCCAAGCCAGACGAAACAACTGCGGAGCCATTCGAGACAGAAACCCTTGCAGAGCTATACATTGCTCAGGGTTTTTATGACAGGGCCATAGGCATTTATAAAAACCTGCTCGTCGAGGACCCAGGCAACAACCAGGTAAGGCAGAAGCTCGAAGACCTCTATCTCCTGGCTGGTATAAGTTCTTCCAAGGCTGCTGGAGAAGCGGAGAAGGAGATTGCCGCAACACCGGAACCTGCGCCATTTACCGGATTCGACGAGGAACCAGGGGGTATTTGGGAGGTTCCGACGGAGGAAGTTCCAGAAGAGCAATTCGGTCAAGGGGTTGAGGTCCTTCCAGATACGTATACTACGCATGAAGAATTTAACGGGTCTGTGGAGGAGAAAAAAACCGAAGAGGCAAGGGCGATTAAAATGCCTGCGCAAATAGATAATGCCGCAATCGCGCGGCTTGAGCGGTTCCTAACCAACATCAGAAAAAAGGCGGGGAGATGAGCTTCTCGGAGATCCTGAAAGGCATTACCCAGGATGTAAAGGGTGCAAGAGGCGCGGCCGTAGTAGGAATGGACGGCATTATTGTAGACGAATACCTTGTGTCGCCGGAAGCTGACATGCAGTCTTTAAGCGCCGAATACGGCAATATATTAAAAGAAGTACAACAGGCGTCACTTTCGCTTCAGTTGGGTTCGGCCAAGGAATTCGCTGTAATGACAGACAAAAGCAACCTGATAATAAGCAGGATAAACGACGAATATTTCCTGACTCTTTTAATCTCGCCAAATGCCGGCCTCGGTAAAGGCCGCTTCAAGGCCAAGATTGCTGCAATGAGACTTGAAAAAGAATTTTAGAAGTCATTATGCCTCAATTCCGCCGAAAAACTGCCATCAGGCGGTTTTTTGTTGTTTTTAAAGGGTTTTCGTGCTAAATTCTACGCCCTAACAATTAATATGTACCGGGAGGCTCCAATTGAAAAAGCTGCTCGTCATCCACGGACCTAACCTGAACATGCTGGGGACAAGAGAACCCGATGTTTATGGGTCCCTCACCCTTGACGAGATCGACCAGAAGTTGAATGATGCCGCGTCGCAGTGCTGGGGCGGTACTGACGATTGAGCAGTCTAACCATGAAGGCGCGATAGTAGACATCATACAGAAGGCTGCCGGCAAGTACGGGGCGATAATAATAAACCCTGGTGCCTACACGCATACCAGTATTGCGATACGTGATGCCATTGCCGCGGTCGGTATACCGGTTGTGGAAGTACATCTCTCGAATATTTACAAAAGGGAGGAATTCCGCCACCATTCATACATATCGAGTGTTGCGGCAGGCCAGATTGCGGGCTTCGGCGCGGATAGCTACCTCCTGGGGCTGAGGGCCGCTTTGAAGCTTGCCGGTGCAGAGGAATAATTATGGCCGACCAGAGACACAACAGGCTGGACCGCCTTATGGCTAGAGTCGCAGAGGCGGGGGCTGATGCGGTACTTGATAACAAACCTCTCCAACGTATCATATCTCACCGGGTTCTCTGGCTCGTCCGGGTTTGTGCTGGCCACCCCCGGCAGGGCATGGTTCATGACGGACTCCAGGTACGAGACCCAGAGCGCGGATGAAGTGTCTGGCTACGAGGTCGTCATTCAGAAGCGGCAGGTGGACCCAGGAGATTGCCTCGCTGGTGCGTGACGCGGGTATAAGGAAACTCATGTTCGAGGGGAGGCACGTTTCGGTCGAGACGCACGAAGCCCTCTCCAAAGGGCTTGAAGGCGTAGAGCTCCTTGCATCCAGGGACGCGGTCGAGCGGCTCAGGGTGATAAAAGACGAGCAGGAAGTCAAGTCTATAGCCGAGGCGATAAAGAGGGCAGAGAACGGCTTCCTGGAAAATGCATCGAGGGTAGCGCCCGGGATGGCCGAAAAAGATACTGCAATAGGGCTTGAGTTCAACATAAGGGCGGCGGGTGCAAGGAAGCTACCCTTCGATATAATAGTCGCATCCGGATACAGGGCAGCCCTGCCGCACGGGATAGCCTCGGACAAGGTGATGAATGAAGGCGATACCGTGATAATAGACTTTGGCGGGGAAGCTTACGGCTATCAGTCCGACCTCACCAGGAGCGGTGTCCTCGGCAAGCCCGACAGAAAACAAACCGAGATATATGATATTGTAGCAGAGGCCCAGCGAAGGGCGATAGAGGCAGTAAGGCCCGGTGTGCCGTGCAAGGAAGTGGACCTGGCTGCGCGCGGCTACATATGCATCAAAGGGCTACGGCGATTATTTCGGCCATGGGCTGGGGCATGGTGTCGGACTGGAGGTGCACGAGGGGCCTTCGGTATCGTATCTGAGTGAGGACACCGTACAGCCGGGCATGGTCTTCACGATAGAGCCGGGGATATACATACCTGGGTGGGGCGGGTACAGGATAGAGGATATGGTGCTTGTGACCGATGATGGTTGCGAGGTGATGACGTCGCTTTCAAGGGCGATTAATTTTTAACTTGTGAAAGGCCCGGCCGTTGACCGGGCTAAATTGAAATTGATGGGGAGGTAGTTTAAAGTGATTTCCACTGCAGATTTCAGAAACGGTTCAAAGCTTGAGATAGATGGTGAGCCGTTTATCATAATCGAGTTTCAGCACGTTAAGCCCGGCAAGGGTGGGGCGTTCGTCCGCACCAAATTAAAAAGCCTCAGGAGCGGGAACGTGATTGACCGCACCTACCGTTCCGGTGAGAAGGTCGAGACGCCAAACCTTGAAGAGAAGAACATGCAGTACCTGTATAACAGCGGCGACGAATACTTCTTCATGGACAACGAGACGTATGAGCAGTCCTCCCTTTCGGAAAAACAGCTTGGAGACGGCAAAAACTGGCTGCTTGGAGAACATGGTGCTAAAGGTCCTGTACCACAACGGGAACCCGATAGGTGTCGAGGTCCCGATGTTCGTCGAGCTTAAGGTTGTCCAGACAGACCCCGGTGTAAAGGGCGACACTGCATCAGGCGGCCAGAAGCCCGCAACCCTTGAGACGGGCGCCGTCGTAAAGGTCCCGCTCTACCTTGAGGAGGGCGAGGTCATTAAAGTGGATACGAGGACCGGTGAATACCTGGAGAGGGTGAAGTAGTCTGCCCGGAAATCAGCCAACAAGGAGCAGATAATGAACCTGAAAGAGATAAAGGAACTCATAGAGGTCCTTAAGGACACAGATGTTACCGAGCTTGAGCTTGAGAAGGCCGGCACGCGGATAAAAATCAAGAAGGGCGCACAGGGCAGGGTGCCCGTGCTAGTGGAACACGTGACACCGGCCATGTCTCATGAGCCTTCGTCGCTTCCTGCGCCTGTGCCGCAGCTTCCATCCGCAAGCCGATGCTTCCAAGGAAAATGGGCAGAAAAATTTCGTGGTCGTGACGTCTCCGATTGTAGGCACCTTTTACCGTTCCCCTTCACCTGAGACGGCCGTCTATGTCGAGGTCGGCGATGTGGTAAAAAAAGGACAGATACTCTGCATCATAGAAGCCATGAAGCTCATGAACGAGATAGAGGCGGAGGTCAGCGGGAAGGTCGTCGAGATATTGGTTGATAACGCCCAGCCGGTCGAATATGGAGAGCCGCTTTTCCATATCGAGCCGATGTAGGAGCGCCTTACCGACAGTGGGGTGCTCGTCTTAATACCGAGGTAATTTTGTTCAAAAAAATACTTATTGCAAACCGCGGCGAGATCGCGCTCAGGATAATTCGTGCCTGCAAGGAACTGGGGATAAAAACCGTAAGTGTGCATTCCACGGTCGATGCGGATTCGCTTCACGTGCGTTTTGCGGACGAGTCTATCTGCATTGGTCCTGCCGACTCTACCTATAGCTACCGCAACATTCCTGCGATATTGTCCGCTGCCGAGATAACCGATTCCGAGGCGATCCACCCCGGGTACGGCTTCCTCGCCGAGAATGCGAACTTCGCCGAGATGTGCGAGACCGCAGGGATCAAGTTTATCGGCCCAAGCCCTGAGAACATGAAACTCATGGGCGACAAGGCCAAGGCCAAGGAGACGATGGTCAAGGCCGGAGTGCCGGTCATCCCCGGAAGTAAAGGGATAATCACAAGCGAGGACGAGATACTTGGCCTCGCACAAAAGATCGGCTACCCGGTTATCATAAAAGCCTCCGCGGGCGGAGGCGGGCGCGGCATGCGCGTCGTGCATTCCGCAGGCAGCCTTATAAACTCCTTCCTGATGGCCCAGGCCGAGGCGATGTCATCTTTCGGTAACGCTGAGGTCTACCTTGAGAAGTTCATCACCGAGCCGCAGGCATGTCGAGATGCAGATACTTGCCGACGAGAGGGGGAACGTCGTACATCTGGGCGAGAGGGACTGCTCTGTCCAGAGGCGTCACCAGAAACTCATCGAAGAAGCGCCTTCCCCGGCCATAACTCCCAGGATGAGGAGGAAGATGGGCGAGGTGGCCATAGCGGCGGCAAAATACGTAAAGTATAAGAACGCGGGCACTATCGAGTTCATTGTATCGGGCGACAATTTCTTCTTCATGGAGATGAACACACGCATACAGGTGGAACACCCCGTAACCGAGATGGTTACTGGCATCGACCTGATAAAAGAGCAGATAAAGATAGCGGCAGGCATGCCGCTTAAATTCAAGCAGGACGACATACACATCAACGGGCACAGCTTCGAGTGCAGGATCAACGCGGAAGACCCGCAGAAGTTCACTCCATGCCCGGGACTCATTACGTCCTACAACGCGCCTGGCGGCCCTGGGGTGCGCGTCGACACCGCCGTATATGCAAACTACCGCGTTCCTCCGAATTACGATTCCATGGTCGCAAAACTCATCGTCCACGGGAAAGACCGCGACGAGGCGATCGCCAGGATGTCTAGGGCATTGGACGAATATATCGTGGAAGGCATCAAGACTACAATCCCGTTGCACCGTAAGATATTCATGGACCCCACCTTCAGGTCCGGTATTTACAATACCAGCTACCTTGAAAATTTCGACTTTTAATAACCTTGATGCCCAAGGCGCACAATAAGATCAGCGGGCTCTATGTCATATGCGACCCGGATTTTTCAAAAGGCAGAGATGTACTGGAAGTCGCATCAGAGGCTATACGCGGCGGCGCCAGGGTTATACAACTGAGAGATAAAAGCCATTCGCTCAGGGAACTCTATCCGGTAGCGCTTGAACTTGCCAGGCTCGCCAGTGAAAAAGGAGTGCTGTTCATCGTAAATGATTCTGTGGAACTTGCGATGGCAGCCGGCGCGGACGGTGTGCACTTAGGCCAGGACGATCTCCCGTTAAAGGCTGCAAGGAAAGCTGCGGGAGATGGCATGCTAATAGGCATCTCGACACACAGCCTTGAGGATGCGCTGGCTGCGCAGGAAGAGGGCGCGGACTACATAGGCTTCGGCCCGATGTTCAAGACCTCTACCAAAGATGCGGGCGACCCGAAAGGCATAGAGGGGCTTGAAGTCTATTCGCGCGAGTATTAAAATACCTATTGTCGCTATAGGCGGGATCAATACGAATAACGCCGCTGAAGTTATAGCTGCCGGGGCTGATGCCGTGGCGGTGATATCCGCGGTATCCGAGGCGGATGATATATATATGGCGGCTGCCGGAATAGCTGGACATTTCGAGGCTTGAGGGAGGTTAGTATGAAGAAATATCTCGTATTCTTTTCTATTATTACGTTGTTCCCTGCAATGCTTTCGGTTGGCTGTTCAAAGAAGGGCGGAGATACAATAAAAATCGGCATAGCCGGACCTATGACAGGCGACCAGAGCAAGTACGGTGTGGATTACAAAAACGGCGCAAGCCTTGCTGTCGAGCACTGGATGGCAAAGGGCGGGGTCGCGGGGAAGAAGGTGGAGCTTGTCCTTGAGGACGACCAGCACGACCCCAAGCAGGCCGTGTCCGTGGCGAACAAGCTTGTGAACGAGGGCATCGCCGGAGTTGTGGGGCATTTCAATTCCAGCTGCTCGATACCGGCTTCGAGGGTCTACCAGGACGCAGGCATCGTCCAGATAACGCCGTCAACAACCAACCCTCTCTTTACCGAACAGGGATACTGGAACGTTTTCAGGGTATGCGGCAGGGACGACCAGCAGGGCAAGGTCGGAGCTGACTTTGTAACAGGCGTACTGAAGAAGACGAAGGTTGCGGTGATAAACGACAAGACCACTTACGGCCAGGGCATAACCGAAGTGTTCAAGAAGAACATCGGTGACAAGGTAAAGGTCGTATACGACGGCAGCATCATACAGGGCGACAAGGACTTCAAGAGTGTTCTCACCAGCGTGAAGAGCGTCAACCCCGACGTCATATACTTCGGCGGCATGTACCCCGAGGCCGGGTTGCTGGTGAAGCAGGCCAGGGAGATAGGGCTTGATGCCATATTCCTCGGCGGGGACGGCGCCATGGACCAGAAGCTTGTCGAGATTGCCGGGCCGAGCGCCGAGGGTTTTTACATGACGTTCTCCCCCGACCCGGCCAGCATAGAGAGCGCGAAAGGGTTCATCGAGGAGTACACCAAGAAGTACGGTGAACCTGGACCTTATTCGATATACGCCTATGTCGCCACCGATATAATGATGAAGGCCATAAACGATACAGGCTCGACGGACGGCAAGACGATTGCCGCGTATTTACACAAAAACAGCTTCGACGGCCCTCTGGGGAAGGTCGAGTTCACTACCAAGGGCGACAACAGTAATGCCCGTTATGTAGTATGGTCGGTCAAGGACGGAAAGTTCGTACAGGTAACAAAATGAAAAAAATATATGTCATCACAAGGAGCAGGGTGGAGATGATCGACATAACCGACCAGGTAAGCAAGGCGGTTATGGAAGCAAAAGTCGAGGACGGGATATGCCACCTCTTCGTCCCGCACACCACCGCGGCGATAACGATTAACGAAAATGCCGACCCGCATGTAATAAAGGATATTACAACCCATATGTCAAAAGTCGTCCCGGAAGATGGCGGCTTCAGGCACGGAGAGGGAAACTCGGACGGCCACATAAAGTCTTCGCTGTTCGGCGTTTCCATGACGGTCTTTGTGCAGGCCGGCAGGCTTGTCCTTGGGACATGGCAGGGGATATATTTCTGCGAGTTCGACGGCCCCAGAAATAGACAGGTATACGTTAGGGTACGGTAGAGGAGGGAAACATGCCTCAATGCGGCATTGAAAAGAATAAGAAGAAATGCACCTGCACTTACGAGCCATGCTCCAGGAAGGGGCTCTGTTGCGAGTGCATCACCTATCATAAAAAGAGCGATGAGCTCCCCGGATGTTTTTTTTCGCCCGATGCAGAAAAGACCTACGACCGCTCCATTGACTTTTTTATCAGGAGTCGCGGTCAGAAGCTTTCTTGAGGTTGAAGCGGTGGATAACGATCGCGTAAGATATCTGGAGGAGGAGGTCGAAAGGCTACGGAGGCTTTTGTCCGAGCGGGCAGGCTCCCTTGAAGATGCCCTTAAAAGGCGCGGATACCTCTTGTGGAAGAAGGAATCCGACCCTGACCTGATAGTCCCTGAGCGGGACCCCGAAGGATTCTACGAGTATATGAAGAAGTACTCGTTCCGTCTGTTTCTCAGGGACGTCCTTAAGTTACAGGAGGGTTTCACTCCTGAGCAACTAGTCAGGTATTCCACGCTCACCGTTGTTGAAGGTTACCTGGACTTTCTGTTAAAATCCGGTATCATCGAGTCCCTGCCTTCCGGCCTTTATGCCCTGAAGAGACGACACATCAAAAGCTTCGGGCCGACGCTTGAATGGTTCATTGCCGAGCTTTTAAGGCGCGAGTACATGATCGACGTGATATGGGGCGCAAGGTTCAGGAATGTGAAGTCCGGAGGCGATTACGACCTGCTCGGGCTTATCGAAGGCAGGCTTGTCTATGCGGAGATAAAGTCTTCGCCCCCAAAGCAGATTTACGACAGGGAGATAAAGGCATACCTCGAACGTACACTCGAACTGTCGCCTTCCCTCTCCCTTTTTATAATAGACACAGAGCTTAGGATGAAGGATAAAATTGTATATCTCTTCGAGCAGGTCCTCCCAGAGACGCCGCTCGGCGGGATGGCTGTGGAAAGGTTCAATGACGAACTCTTTCATATAGGTGGCAGGATATTCATCATAAACAGCAAGGACAGCCTCGAATCAAACCTTAGAGAGGTCATCGGCTGGTATCTGAGAAGGAGTTCATCATGTCCAGCGGCATAAAGCCTTCGTGCGTTATCTGCGCATGGCGGGAACACTGCAAGAAACAGTTCAGCATATCTAACCCGTCAAACTGCCCTGAGTTCTCTTTGGACGTAAGTGTCAAGGACTATCCTGGGAAGAAGGGCATAAAGGTATTGATCGAGGGTGAGCCTGGGTCGGGGAAGACCACGCTGGTAGAGAGGCTCATCACGCGCCTTAAAGACAGGAAGATGGGTGGTTTCCTGACACGAGAGATCAAGGAGCACGGCGAGAGGGCTGGTTTCAGGATAATCACATTAGACAAGCAGGAGGGGCTGCTGGCCCATGTGGACATCGCGGGCGGGATGAAGGTCGGCAAGTATACCGTCAATATCGAAGACCTGGAAAAGATCGGTGTGAAGTCCGTTGAAAGGGCGCTCAGGGAAAACAATCTGGTCGTGATAGACGAGATAGGGAAGATGGAGCTTTTCAGCGGACGCTTCCGCGACATGGTCGATATTGCCCTGAACAGCGAGAATCAGGTTGTAGCTACTATTGCGACTGATGGCGCGCCTTTCGTTGAAGAGATAAAGCACAAAACCGGCGTACATCTGATAAGGCTTACGAGGGACAACAGGGATGAAGTGCTGAATGAGGTTATCCGGCACCTGGAGGAAGTATTGCCTTGAAGTTAATGGGGTTGATACCCGCCCTGGATGCAGAGGATACTGTCGGTCAGGTCGTAACCGGGACCTTGAGATATCTTGAGCGTGTGGTGGTCGTGGACGACGGGAGCACTGACGGCACGGCAGCAGCGGCCAGGAAGGCAGGGGCCGAAGTAATATCACACGGGAGAAACCTGGGAAAGGGCGCTGCTCTAAAGACGGGTTTTGAATATGCTTTGATTGAGGATTACGATGCGGTTGTTACGCTTGACGCCGACACGCAGCACGACCCGTCCGAGATCCCCAAACTTATAGAAGTCTCAAAAGGCGGCGCGGGCATAATCGTAGGTTGCCGACTTAAGGACCGGGATAAAATCCCGCCCGTCAGGTATTACACCAACATGGTAGGCGTAAAATGCTTCTCATGGATGTCACGCAACACGCTTGAGGACTCGCAGTCCGGGTTCCGGCTTTACACGGCCCGGGTACTTAAAGGCATGAAGTATGCGAGCAGCGGGTTCGAGACTGAAAGCGAACTTCTTATCCGGGCAGGGAGGCGAGGCTTCAAAATTGCCAATGTGCCGGTCAAGGCCATCTATGATGAGCAGATCCTGAGTAGAAGCCATTTCAGGGCCGTTAGGGATACCTACCGGATCTGCATACTGTTTCTCAGGAGTTTTTTCTGGTTTAACCCATGAACCGGCTACCGCCATACGTTTTCAGGATTCTCCTTGACAAATAGCGGACTTGACGGATAAAATACTAATTCGAATTAGATGGTGGGCAGGTATTCGGGAGGTTTATAATAAATGCAGGAAGTTGAAATAAGCGAGATAAAAGAAAGGCTGAAAAAGCTGCTTGTGGACAGGCTCAAACTCCAGGTAGACCCGGCCGGCATCGATGAATCTACCGCACTTTTCGGCGAAGGACTTGGTCTTGATTCGATCGACGCACTTGAACTTGTAGTAGGTCTTGAGCAGGAGTTTGGTGTTCAAGTACCTGATGAGGCTGTCGGCAGGGAGGCATTTGCTTCAATCAATGCACTTGCCGAGTTTGTCGCAAAAAACTCGAAATAACAACATAAATAAACGGAGGATAAAGGATGTTTCAGGACCTGTCGTTCTTCCAGTTGCTGACAAAAGGCGGCTGGACCATGATCGTGCTGGCGGGTTTTTCGATACTCTCTGTGTCCGTCATGCTTGAGAGGGGCTGGGTTTTTTACAAGGCAGAGAAGGGGAAGCAGGAGTTTCTTGCAAACCTGAAAAAGGTATTGAAGACGGGCAACGTCTCCGAGGCCATAACGCTCTGTGAAAACTCCGGAGCTTCCATCGCCTACATCGTCAAGGCAGGTCTTGCCTCCTTCCACCACGGCGAAGAGGCCATGGGCGAATCTATGGAGAAGGCGGCCATGAAGGAGACCCTCCACCTTGAGAGGAACCTTGGCATCATAGGCACCACTGGAAGCGTTACGCCATTCGTGGGGCTCTTCGGTACCGTACTCGGCATCATACGCGCGTTCCATGACCTCTCGATGTCAGCCGGCGGCGGCCCGGCGGTAGTGGCAAACGGCATCGCCGAAGCTCTCGTTGCGACGGCGGCCGGCCTGTTTGTGGCCGTACCCGCGGTTATCGCGTTTAACTACTTCACTCATCGCGTGAACAGGATGGTCACCGAAATGGAAGCTACGGCATCCGAGTCGGTTGAGATACTCATCGAGAGGAAGCTATGAGGCGCTGGAGCTTTTCAAAAAACAAAACAAAGATAATGGCCGATATCAATATCACGCCTCTAACCGATGTGGTTATGGTCCTGCTGGTCATATTCATGGTTACGACGCCCCTGATGATGAACGAGGCGCTCAAGATCAAGCTTCCCACCGCAGTGACGGCGGAACCACAGGTGGAACAGACCACGACGATATCGGTAACGCCGGGAGATAAGATCTACCTCAACAAGGCGCAGGTGAGCCTTGAGGATCTCAAGGGCCTTCTGGCCTCCCGCATGGCTACCAGCCCGGATAAAACAGTTGTAATAAAGGCCGACAAGACTATCATGCACGGTACGGTCGTGAAGATCCTCGATATAGCCAAAGAGTCCGGCGCTTTGAAACTCGCCATAGCAACCGAGCGCGAAAGCCCAAAAGAGTAATATATTGCAGCCCATTATCTCCGACCCGGCGCAGATTGAAAAAAAGAGCTTTGAAATAATCGAGGGCCTTTTAAAAGACAAAGGCCTGAAGCTACCTGAGAAGGACGTGGTCATCCGTGTCGTCCACGCTACTGCCGACCCTGATTTTGCCGATTTGTTGTTTTTTTCGGACGGGGCGGTGAATGCCGGCATAACAGCATTGCGCAGCAAATGTAATATTATAGCCGACGTCAATATGCTCAAGGCCGGAATCTCAAAAAACCGTCCCGGAGGACGTGAGGCTTTTTGTTTTATTGCCGACCCGATGGCAGCCGCATCAGCAAAAAAAACCGGCACCACAAGGGCGGTTGCTGCAATGAAGATGGCTGCGTCGATCGGACACATGGATGGCGCGATTGTAGCCGTCGGTAATGCCCCTACTGCGCTTTATGAGGTCATGCGGCTCGTCAGGGATGAAGGTGTAAGGCCGGCCTTGATTGTCGGCGTCCCCGTAGGGTTTGTTGGAGCGGCAGAGTCGAAGGATGAACTGATGGGACTTTCCGGAATACCGTTTATAACCAATAAAGGGAAAAAAGGCGGCAGCTCCGTAGCTGCATCAATAATTAACGCGATTGTTAAATTGGCTGTGTAATCTTTTTTAAGGGGGAACAAGTAAGATGGGTCTTGCAAATAGAGCAGTTGGTATAAAGCCCTCGCCAACCCTTGCCGTTGACGCCAGGGCAAAGGCGATGAAGGCTGAAGGCATCGATGTCGTTGGTTTCGGGGCAGGCGAGCCGGACTTTGATACGCCGGATAACATAAAAGAAGCGGCGATCAAAGCCATACGTGACGGCTTTACAAAATATACCCCGGTACCGGGTACCGACGAACTTAAAGAAGCGATAATAGCAAAGCTGTCGTCCGACAACGGGATCAAGTACGAAAAGCCCGAGATCATTGTTTCGACAGGCGCAAAGCATTCACTCTACAACGTGGCCCAGGCGCTTTACGGCCCAGGCGACGAGGTCTTGATACCTTCTCCATACTGGGTATCATACCCAGACCAGGTAATATTGAACGATGCAAAACCCATTCTGGTCAAAACAAAAGAAGAGGATGGATTCGTCCTTACGGCGGAGGCGTTCGAAAAGGCCGTCACCCCAAAGACGAAGGCGTTGGTCTTAAATAGCCCATCGAACCCGACTGGCCTTGGGTATGACCGTGCTGCCCTTGAAGCGATTGCAAAAATCGCCGTAAAGAATAACATTTATGTGATCTCGGACGAGATATACGAAAAGATCGTGTACGACGGATTCAAACACGTCAGTATCGCATCGCTTGGGGATGACATAAAGGCGCTTACCATAACGATAAACGGCCTTTCAAAATCTCATGCCATGACCGGTTGGAGGCTTGGATACGCAGCAGGGCCAAAGGACGTCATAGGCGCCATGACAAAAATCCAATCTCAGAGCACATCCAACCCCTGCTCTATAACCCAGAAGGCGGCAGTCGAGGCCCTCAGGGGACCTCAGGGTTTCATAGGTGATATGGTTGCCGAATTCGACAAGAGGCGCAAGTACATAGTCGGCAGGCTTAACGCCATCCCGGGCGTATCCTGTCCCATGCCTGTCGGGGCATTCTATGCATTCCCCCGTGTATCGAGCTATTACGGCAAGTCTTTCAACGGCAAGACGATAAAAGGATCGGCCGACCTCGCGGAATACCTTCTTGAGGAGTCAAAAGTTGCCGTCGTTTCCGGAGACGCCTTCGGGGCTGATGAGTACATCAGGCTCTCCTATGCCACTTCGATGGCAATAATCGAAAAGGGGCTGGACAGGATTGAAAAGGCCATGGCAGCTCTGGCGTAACTGTATGGACTGACTGATTTTTTGCTATTGCATTAATGTCGTTTTTGTGGTATAAAAATACATCTCTGGCAGATTTATCGCTGAGTGGGCTAAAAGCCCACTCTTTTTGTTTGAGGCTGGAAACGCAATGGCGACGGAAAAAGTAGTGGATGCCGCGCGGAGGGTCGCGGAACCCGTAATTAACGATATGGGCTACGAACTTGCGGACGTGAAGTTCGTGACGGAAGGGAAGCGCCTGTGCCTCCGCTTCTTCATAGACAAGGAAGGCGGCGTCGGTATCAACGACTGCCAGGCCGTCAGCCGCGAGATAGATACACTCATTGAGGTGGAAAACATAATCAAAGGTGCCTATGTCCTTGAGGTTTCCTCGCCGGGCCTGGATAGGCCGCTTTACAAGCCGGCTGATTATACGAGGTTTGTAGGCTCTTTGGCCAAGGTCAGGACAAAGGACCCACTCGACGGCCAGAAGGTTTTTCTTGGGCGGATCGATTCCGCCGGCGACGAGGGTTTTAATATAGTAACCGAGAACGGGAAAGTATACGAAATATCATACAGCCAGGTGGAGAAGGCCCGCCTTGAGGTTGAATTTTAGGGAGGCTTAAACTAAAATGAATCATGAACTTATTACTGTGATCGACCAGCTGTGCAAAGAGAAGGGCATCTCGAAGGACGTCCTGCTCGAGGCGGTTGAATCGGCTCTTGTATCGGCGGCAAGGAAGAAGTTCCCCGACAACGAGAACATCGTGGTCAAGGTGAACCCGAAAAACGGAAGCATCGCAATTAACCTGATATACACGATAGTCGAGGAAGTCGAGGACGAGAACAACGAGATGAGCCTGGCGGAGGCTCGCGAGATCGACCCGAACGCCCGGGTCGGCAACGAAGCCGTTCTCCAGCAGGACTTCGAGGGTTATGGCCGCATAGCCGCCCAGACCGCAAAGCAGGTCATAGTCCAGAAGGTCAAGGAGGCTGAGCGCGATATTATTATCAGCCAGTATTCCGGACGTATAGGCGAACTGGTAAACGGCATAGTGATGCGTCACGAGAAGGGCAACTACATTATCGACATCGGTAAGACCGAGGCCGTCCTCCCCATGCGGGAGCAGGCTCCCAGGGAGAACTACAAACAGGGCGACAGGATAAGGGCATACCTGCTCGACGTTCGTACAACAAACAAAGGGCCGCAGATAGTCCTTTCACGGAGTCACCCGGAGCTTGTCTCGAAACTTTTCGAGATGGAGGTCCCTGAGATATACGAGGGCATCGTAACGATAAAAGGCGCCGTCAGGGAGGCTGGCGACAGGACAAAGATTGCCGTGTACTCCAAGGATTCCGCCGTAGACCCGGTCGGGGCGTGCGTTGGCATGAAGGGCTCAAGGGTGCAGGCGGTAGTCAGGGAGCTAAGGGGCGAGAAGATAGACATAATACCCTGGACCCAGGAGACAGCGGTCTTCATAAGCAAGGCGCTCTCCCCGGCAACCGTCGAGAAGGTTGCGATAGACGAGGAGGAAAAAACTGCCCTCGTCATAGTCTCTGATACGCAGCTTTCCCTTGCTATAGGAAAGAAAGGGCAGAACGTCAGGCTTGCGGCCAAACTCACCGGCTGGAAGATAGACATATACTCGGAAACCGAGTATGACAAGATGACCCAGAAAGACAGGGAGAAGGAGATCGAGGAGGCTATAGCAAGAGAGATAGAGGCCCAGGAAGAGGAACAGGCTGCTAATCAAGAAGAAGAGAGTCCTCAACAGAAGAAGAGGTACGGGACAATTAGATGCCGCCTTCCGAGAGGACATGTGTTTCGTGCCGGAAAAAGGGCATTAAAGGCGAGTTGGTCAAGCTTGCAAACACCCCGCAGGGGGTTATCATAGATTATTCCGAAAGGCTCCCCGGCCGCGGCGCTTATGTCTGCCCCGAGATGCCGTGCATCGGAAAGGCTTTAAAGGAGGGCTCACTCTCAAGGGCTTTCAAAGAGAGTATAAAGCCGCCAAGGATTGAAGATTTCGTCGCGGAACTCGATAAAAAGATAAACCGCAAGATTGCCTCCCTTCTGGGTATGGCGCGGAAATCCGGGATGGTTGCCGCAGGATTTGACTCGGCAATCGAAGCGGCAATGAGGGATACCGTAGGGCTTGTTATCATGGCCGGGGACCTCTCCGAAAATACCAGGAAGAAGGCAATGGAGGTGGGGACCGGATTTACCGGGAGATTGGTTGAATATTCTACAAAAGACATGCTTGGTTCAATGCTTGGCATGGACCCGGTTGGCATTGTTTTTATAAAAAATAAAGAGCTTTCGGATTCGTTGAAAAAAGAGATTCGTCGTCTCATAAACATACGCAGGGGGTGAGGGAATATGGCGAAAATAAGGGTCTATGACCTGGCCAAGGAAATGGGAGTGGAAAACAAGGTAATCCTGGCCGAGCTTGAGAAGGCCGGAATAGCCGGGAAAAGCCATTCCTCAAACCTTGAGGAAGACCAGGCAAAGACGGTAAGGGACAGGATGACCAGGAAGACCTTGAGGGAGAAGATCAAGGCCAAACCGGAAGTGGTCATGATGAGCCTGAAACCTGCTGGTACGCCAAGAGGCGTCAGGCCGGCCGCAGCACCTGCTGAAGACGATATGCCTGTAGCACCCCCCCCTGCAAAGAAAGTGGATAGAGCGGAAAAGGCCGCCAAAGTGGTCATAAAGCCGGGTAGGCCCAGGCCCACAATAATGACCGTGACCCATTCACATGATGAGCTTGACGTGCCCCCGGCGGTTGAAGAGCAACCAGCCGAAGTCATTCAGGAGCCTACTCTTGCCGCTCCTGAAGAGGTTATACTGCCTGAGGCCGCAGCCACGGAAACCATTGTATCTGAACCTGAACAGGAAATTCATGCTCCTGAAGAGGCTGCTTCTCCAGTAGAAGAACCACCAGCACAGCCAGAGATACCGAAAGCGGTGGAAGCAGCACCTGCTGAACCAAAACCGGAAAAGCACAAGCCTGAAATAATAAAGATAGAGCCCACGCTGCACGAGCCGGTGTTGCCTGTGATTGTAGAGGCACCTGGAGATGAAGCTGAAACTGAAACCGTGACCCCTGCCCCAGCCGCGAAGGAAGGGCAACCCGCCAAACCACAACAGCAGCAGCAAAAGAAGCCCCAGCATAAAGGCCCGAAACCCGCAAGGCCTGAGCTTGAGGTCCTTGACGGCGTCGACAACAGGATACCGACGATACCTTCCAAGCTGATAAACAGGCTCCAGCCCGTCGTAAAGAAAAAAGCTCCTACTGCGGCTGAAGTTGCCGAACAGGCCAAAAAAGACGGACGCAAGTGGCAGGATTTCAAGACGACAGGCAAGAAAAAAGGGCAAAAAGGCAAGTTTTTCCAGAAGGTGGAGAAGGCTGAGGAACCCGGTACCGTAGCGAGGAAGAGGGCGATAAAAGTGACAGAAGGCTTGACTGTAAAGGATTTTGCGGAAAAGATAGGCCAGAAGTCCGGAGATATCATCAAGAAGCTTTTCGAGATGGGTTTGATGGCAAACATCAACCAGGCCATAGACCCGGACGCCGCGGTCCTTATAGCCGACTCATACGGCATCAAGCTCGACGTCACCCCGATAACCGACGAAGAGGCCTTTGTGGAGGAGGTAGTGGACAGCGAAGAAGACCTGCGTCCGCGTCCGCCGGTAGTCACCATAATGGGCCATGTCGACCACGGCAAGACCTCGCTCCTTGACGCTATAAGGAAGACCAACGTCACTGGCGGCGAGGCTGGCGGAATCACCCAGCACATCGGCGCATACAAGGTGAGGCTGAAGGACAAGGACCTCGTGTTCCTCGATACTCCGGGCCATGAGGCTTTCACGGCGATGAGGGCCAGGGGCGCGCAGGTAACCGATATTGTCGTACTGGTCGTGGCTGCCGAGGACGGCGCAAGGCCACAGACAATTGAGGCCATCAACCATTCCAAAGCGGCGAAGGTGCCGATCATCGTCGCGATAAACAAAATTGACAAGCCGGAGGCCGACCCTGAGAAGGTAAAGAGGGAACTTGCGGACCACGGCCTTGTCCCGGAGGAATGGGGCGGCGATACGATATTCGTCCCAGTCTCCGCGAAGAAACAGATAGGCCTTGAGCAACTCCTTGAGATGATACTGCTCCAGGCAGACGTAATGGAACTCAAGGCCAACCCGAACAAGATGGGGCGCGGCACAATCATAGAGGCCAAGCTCGACAAGGGCCGCGGCCCGGTAGCGACCGTGCTCGTATCTTCAGGGACGATCAGGCCGGGCGATGCATTTGTGACTGGCTCTCACTCCGGCAGGATAAGGATGCTGCTCAACGACAAGGGCAAGAAAGAGAAAGAGGCCGGACCGGCGATGCCTGTCGAGGTCATAGGTCTTTCCGGCGTGCCGCAGGCAGGCGACTCGTTCGTCGTGATGGAAGACGAGAAGAAGGCCCGCCAGGTCGCGCAGTCAAGGATGCAGAAGCTGAGGGAGGCCGAACTCGCGCTCAACAAGCGCGTAACACTGGACGACCTCTTCTCGCAGATACAGCAGGGCGCGGTCAAGGAACTCAATATCATAATCAAGGCCGACGTCCAGGGCTCTGCCGAGGCAGTCGCCGAGTCGCTCCTGAAGCTCTCGACCGATGCTGTCAAACTCAAGGTCATACACGCGTCCGTCGGTGCGATAACCGAGTCGGACGTGATGCTCGCTTCGGCCTCCAACGCGATCATCATCGGGTTTAACATCAGGCCGGAGCCCAAGGCCTCCGCGCTTGCTGAGAGCGAGGGCGTCGATGTCAGGCTCTACAACATCATCTACAACGCCATAGACGAGGTCAGGTCGGCCATGGAAGGCCTGCTTGAGCCGACATTCAAGGAAAAGATCCTTGGCCGTGCAGAGGTTAGGCAGACGTTCAGCGTACCGAAAATCGGGGTTATCGCCGGCACGTACGTGCTTGACGGCATGATCACCCGTTCGTGCGCCGGTGTCAGGGTGCTCAGGGATAACGTGGTGGTGTTCCAGGGCAAGCTCGGCTCGCTCAAACGCTTCAAGGACGACGTAAAAGAGGCCCTGGCCGGATATGAGTGCGGCATCGGCGTCGAGAACTTCAACGACATAAAGGTCGGCGACATAATAGAGGCCTACGACATAGAGAAGTTCGCGGGCAAGCTGTAACAATATGGAATTTAAAAGAGCAGACAGGGTGGGGGACCAGATTCGCGCGGAAATATCCGACATCCTGTTGAAGAAGATACGAGACCCTAGGGTAGGGTTTGCAAGCCTCACACGCGTTGAACTAAGCGACGACCTTAAACACGCTAAGGTGTTCGTAAGCGTGTTCGGGGATGCAGAAGCAAAAAAAGAAACCATCAAGGGCCTCAGGAGCGCAAGCCATTTTATCAAAGGCGAACTCGGTAAAAGGCTGAAGTTGCGTTACATACCGGACCTCTTTTTCATACTTGACGAATCGATCGAAAAAGGCGCCCACATCCTGGACATACTGCGTAAACTGGACATCAAGCACGAGGACGAAGAATAATTCTATGGGTTCTGTAAAAGACGTAGCTGAAGCGATAAGGGGTTTTGACAGTTTTGTAATCTCAACCCACGTAAGTCCCGAGGGCGACGCGATAGGGTCCGCTGTCGGGCTTGCACTGGCGCTCAAGAAAATAGGGAAAAAAGTGTCGGTTTTGTGTTTCGACCCAGTACCAGATTTCCTGCGTTTCCTGCCCGGCTCCGACATGGTCCAGAGGGCCGAGAGGATCGATGAGCCGCACGACGCCTTGATAGTAGTCGATTGCGAGCCCAAGCGTACCGGCCTGAAGGACCTTGAGAACGCGCCTGTAAAAAAAGTCATAAACATCGACCACCACGTAACCAACCCCAAGACGTCGGACATATACTGGGTTAGCCCGGAGGCCTCCGCCGCCGGTGAGATGGTCTATGACGTAGTGGTAGAGATGGGGATACCAATTGATTTAGATATAGCTACAAACCTCTACACCTGCATATTCACTGATACAGGCTCTTTCAGATACTCCAATACCGATGAGGAGGCGCTTTCCAAATCGGCTAGGCTTCTATCGTACGGAGTCAACACCTGGGAAATTTCAGAAAACGTATACGAGTCCAAGTCGTTCGGAAGGATGAAGCTTCTGGGGCTTGTACTTTCCACCATAGAGATCAGCGACGACGGGCTTTTGTCATGGGTGACCGTAAAAGAGGATTTTTACAGCCAGACAGGGACATCAGCTGAAGACACCGACGGTTTCATCAACTACCCTAGGGCAGTTAAAGGAGTTGAAGTAGCGGTCCTCTTCAGGGAGGCTGGCGATAAGGTAAAGTTGAGTTTCCGTTCAAAGGGGCGCGTCGATGTGTCTGGTCTGGCCCAGTCTCTGGGCGGTGGAGGGCACCCGAACGCTGCCGGAGCGGTTATCTCTAATAACCTCGAAGGCACAAAAGCTGATGTACTCCCGAAGTCCAAAGAACTGGTAAAAAACTCCATGGCGGCCAGCGTCCAATAAATGGACGGCCTACTGCTGGTTGACAAGCCCGCAGGGTGGACCTCACACGATGCGGCGGCGTATATACGGAAAACGCTCTGGATCAAAAGGGTCGGCCATACAGGCACGCTCGACCCGGACGCTACCGGACTTATACTTGTTCTGGTTGGGAAGGCTACAAGGCTAGCCAGATTTTTTGACCTGGACAAGAAAGGCTACAGCGCCGTGATGGAACTCGGTTCCGAGACGGATACCGAAGACGCCTCTGGGCAGGTAACCTTGGAGTGCCAGGTGCCGGAGCTTGAGCCTGCACATATTGAAGAGGTTCTTCGCAGGTTTATCGGAGAGATAGAGCAGGTCCCGCCTATGTATTCGGCCGTGAAGGTGGGCGGGGAGCGGCTTTACAAGAAGGCGCGGGCTGGCGAAGAAGTGGAGCGTGCTCCACGGAAGGTGACCATAGAGGAACTTCGGCTCACAGGCATCGAAGGCCCTCATGTCAGCTTTGACGTGGTCTGCTCCAAGGGCACTTATATCAGGACACTTTGCCGCGACATGGGAAAAGCACTCGGCAGCTGTGCCCATATGAGATCGTTAAGGCGTTCGAGGGTGGGCGACTACTTGGTCCGGGACGCCATGGGGCTATCCGAAAAACCCTCGAAAGAGGAGATAGCCGCGCGTATAATACCGATGCGGGAAATGCTGCAAAACGTTGCTTCTGCCGTGGTTGCAGGTGAAGCTGCATCTGGTATAATGAATGGCATAAGCCCCGCCACGGAAGGCTTCATAACGATGCCGGAAGGTCTTGTCCCTGGCCGTCCGGTGAGGCTTTTGGACGAGTCCGGCAATCTGCTTGCCGTCGGTGAGTCCTCAGAAGGTTTGGAGGAGGGCGTTGCACCGGTAAAGTTGAAAGTAGTTTTCAATTAAAAAAAGCTTTACAAACTCATGCCTTTGTGATAATTTCCTAAGGCTTGGGACATATGTAAATTTGTATAAAAAAAGAACTTTCATCGGAAGGAGGTACATTTAAAAATGGCTTTGGAGAAAGACGCAAAGCAGGGCGTGATCGGGGAGTTTAAAATACACGATGCGGACACCGGTTCGCCGGAGGTCCAGATAGCGCTTCTTAAGTGAGCGCATCAAATATCTTACCGAGCATTTCAAGACGCACAAGAAGGACCACCATTCAAGGCGCGGGCTTCTTCAGATGGTCGGCCGCAGGAGAAGGCTTCTCGACTACCTGAAGAACAAGAGCGTAGACCGTTACAAGACGATAATTGAGAAGCTTGGGCTGAGAAAATAAGAGGATCGGAGATTATTGATGGTTCATAAAGTAGAAATGACTCTACGGGGTAAAACCCTTTCCCTGGAGACGGGCAAGATAGCCAGGCAGGCAAGCGGAGCCGTGGTTGTGACATACGGTGACACCGTACTCCTGGCCACTGCAGTATCATCCAAGATACCGAGGGAAGGGCTGGACTTTTTCCCGCTTACCTGCGACTACCTGGAAAAGACCTATGCCGCAGGCAAGATACCCGGAGGGTTTTTCAAGAGGGAAGGCAGGCTCACTGAAAAGGAGACCCTGACCTCGCGGCTTATCGACAGGCCGCTGAGGCCGCTTTTCCCAAAGGGTTATTTTTGTGAAACCCAGATTATAGCGAACGTCCTCTCATACGGTGAGGAAAACATAGCTGACATACTGGCTGTGATAGGCGCTTCGGCGGCAGTCACCGTCTCGGACATACCCTTCAACGGTCCGGTAAGCGCCGTAAGGATAGGGCGTATCGGTGACCAGCTCATCGTGAACCCCGACCGCAAGGAGATGGAAGAGACCACGCTTGAACTCACCGTCGCCGGTACCGCGGACGCCATCATGATGGTCGAGTCGTGGGCGAAGGAGTTGAGCGAGGACGTCATGCTTGACGCGCTCGAACTTGCGCACGAGGAGATAAAGAAGGGCGTCGCGCTCCAGAACGAACTTCGGGAGAAGGCAGGCCTTCCAAAGAGGGTGGTAAACCCGATAGAGATAGACCCGGCCCTGGTCGAAGCGGTCAAGGCAAAGTCGTTAGAGAAGATCGCGGAGTATATCCAGATCCCGAACAAGACCGAACGCCAGAAGTCGCTGGACACCTTCCAGGCTGCCATAACAGCCGAGATGGCTCCGGACGACGTGACGAAGGCCAGGGACATAAGCATCATCTTCCATGACATCGAGAAGGACATGGTCAGGAAGATGATACTGGATAAGGGTATAAGGGCTGACGGCAGGGGGGTCAAGCAGATCAGGCAGATCACCTGCGATACCAGCATCCTTCCCAGGACGCACGGCTCGGCACTGTTCACAAGGGGCGAGACCCAGGCGCTCGTGGCGGCAACGCTCGGCACCTCGGATGACGCCCAGATGATAGACGCCCTTGAGGGCGTATCAAACAAGACGTTCATGCTCCATTACAACTTCCCGCCCTACTCCGTAGGCGAGGCCAGGTTCCTCAGGGGCCCGGGCCGCAGGGAGATAGGGCACGGCGCACTCGCCGAGAAGTCGCTGAGGACCAGTCATTCCGACAAAGGAAGCATTCCCGTACACCATAAGGATTGTCTCGGACATTACGGAATCGAACGGTTCTTCGTCGATGGCATCCGTCTGCGGCGGCACGCTCGCCCTGATGGACGCAGGCGTACCCATCAAGGCGCCGGTAGCGGGCATTGCCATGGGGCTTATAAAGGAAGGCGACAGGTCAGTAGTCCTTTCCGACATACTTGGCCTTGAAGACCACCTGGGCGACATGGACTTCAAGGTGACCGGCACGAAGGACGGCGTATGCGCCCTTCAGATGGACATCAAGATCGAAGGCGTCACCAAGGCCCTTATGAAGGAGGCGCTTGAACAGGCCAGAGAAGGCAGGCTCCATATCCTGGGCGAGATGCTTAAGGCGCTTGCCGGAACCAAGGGCGTCGCTCTCCCCGTATGCACCCAGGATATTCACCATATACATCAAACCGGACAAGATACGCGAAGTCATCGGGTCCGGCGGCAAGGTCATCCGCGGCATAGTCGAGGAGACCGGCTGCAAGATAGACATCGAGGACACCGGCGCGATAAACATAGCCTCGTCCGACGGCGCGGCTGCACAGCGCGCTATAGATATTATCAAGGGCATCGTAGAGGAGCCCGAAGTCGGCAGGATATACAAGGGCAAGGTCCGCAAGATAATGGACTTCGGCGCATTCGTGGAGATTACCCCGGGCACCGACGGACTTCTGCATGTCTCCCAGATTGCCGAGCACAGGGTGCAGAACGTCTCCGACGAGCTCAAAGAGGGCGACGAGGTAATGGTCAAGGTCCTCGAAGTTGACCGTCAGGGCAAGATCCGCCTGAGCGCGAAAGAGGCCGCCAGGGACCTGGCGAAAAAAGAGTAAAGGGATAAGTTCCTGTTATATTCAACGGGAAATAGGCTGTAAGAAGGCCTGTTTCCCTTTTTTTATGGTATATTTATAACCATGTACAAAAAAGAAATACTAGATAACGGGATCAGGGTAGTAACCGAGATCATACCGCACGTCCGCTCCGCATCGCTCGGGATATGGGTGGATGTCGGGCTCCCGGGACGAAGCCCCAGCCGAGAACGGGATATCCCATTTCATAGAGCATATGCTGTTCAAGGGCACCAAAAAAAGGAGCGCCAGGGACATTGCCATAGAGATGGACTCCATGGGCGGGGAGCTTAACGCCTTTACCAGCAAGGAAGGCACGACCTATTATGTAAAGGTGCTCGACGAGCACCTTCCAAGGGCCGTTGACCTCCTCTCTGATATCTTCAACCACTCGATCTTTGACCCCAAAGAGATCGAACGGGAGAGGAAAGTTATAATCGAAGAGATAAAGATGGTGGAGGACACGCCTGACGACCTGGTCCATGAACTCCTGTATGAGACCGTATGGCGCGGCAACCCGCTCGGCCAGCCCGTACTCGGCAGCAAGAAGACCGTCGGCGGGCTTACCAGAGAAAACATAAAAGACTACATGTCGAAGTATTACAAGCCGTCTAACATAGTGATATCCGCCGCCGGCAAGTTCGACCGCAACAAGCTGATAGACATGCTCAACGCAAGCTTCGGGGGCCGCAAGAGCAAAAGCCCAGCCAAAAAGTCCGTGCTGGCCGCCTTCAACAAAGACATGAAGGTCAGTCACCGCAAGCTGGAGCAGGCCCACATCTGCATTGCATCCGAAGGCCTGCCCTATAGCCACAAAGACCGCTTCGGCATATATGCGATGAATACGCTGCTTGGCAGCAGCATGAGTTCCCGACTTTTCCAGGAAATACGGGAGAAGCGCGGCCTTGCATACTCCGTCTATTCATACCTTACGTCCATGAAGGATACGGGCCTGCTTGTGATATATGCGGGCGTAAGCCCGTCGAAGGCCCCTTCCGTTGTCAAGCTCATATCCAAAGAGATAAAGAAGATACGCAAGGACGGCGTGACGGTGGACGAACTCGAGAAGGTAAAGGAACAGCTCAAGGGCAACGTCGTCCTCGCCATGGAGAATACCTACAACCGGATGAGCCAGCTTGCAAAACAGGAGCTTTACCTGGACAGACACTACACCATCGACGAGGTGCTGGAGCATGATCAACCAGGTGAACAAGGAGCAGGTCGAGGGGATAGTAAAGACGGTGTTCAAGGAAGGCAGGATGGCCCTTACCGCACTCGGCCCGATTACAAAACAGGACATCGCCGCCGAGGCCGCGGAGTTTTAACCCGCCCTATGCCTGAAACAATCAAACTCAAAATAAAGACCCTGCCCTCAGCCGATGGGCTCCCAATTCCTGAGTACCAGTCAAAGCACGCGTCAGGTGTCGACCTCATGGCTGCAGTAGCCGAAGAAGTGGTCATAGAGCCCGGCAAATGGGTGCTTGTGCCCACAGGGCTGTCGGTTGAGCTGCCGGAAGGCTACGAGGCACAGATACGGCCCAGGAGCGGTCTGGCCCTCAAGCACGGCATAAGCCTTGTCAATACCCCCGGCACGATCGACGCGGACTACAGGGGTGAGATAGGCATCATCCTGATAAACTTCGGCGCGTCAGACTTTATCGTGAAGCGGGGCGACAGGATAGCCCAGATGGTGATTGCGCCTGTGGTCCGGGCAGAGATAATTGTGGTTGAGTCCCTGTCCGATACCGCGAGAAACGACGGCGGGTTCGGCCATACCGGGCATAAATGAACCTGTCACCCTGCCGGAGAACGCTTAATAATTTTTGCTGTACATTACCCGTATAGTATCTGATATAATCCTCCCCATGCCTGTAATAATCAAAGTCCTTCCGGAAAACCTCGCAAACAAGATAGCCGCCGGTGAGGTGGTCGAACGCCCGGCATCGGTCGTCAAGGAGCTTGTCGAGAACTCGCTCGACGCTGGCGCCCGCCGCATATTCGTGGATATCCAGTCGGGCGGCACCAAGCTCATCAGCGTGTCCGACGACGGCTGCGGGATGGGGCCGGACGATGCCCTGCTCTCCCTTGAGAGGCACGCCACCAGCAAGATAGGTTCCATTGACGACCTCTCCGCGATCCGCACGCTCGGGTTCAGGGGTGAGGCCATACCCTCCATCGCGTCCGTATCGAGGATGCGGCTTGTCACATCCACCGGCGACGGCGCGCCCGGCACACTTGTTATCATAGAGGGCGGGAAGCTCATTACGGCAAAAGAGGCAGGCACTCCTAAGGGCACCATCATCGAGGTCCGCGACCTCTTCTTCAACACACCCGCACGTCTAAAGTTCTTAAAGAGTCGCGAGACAGAGTTCAGCCACATCGCGGCTGCAATAGAGAAGACCGCGCTCTCGCACCCCGAGGTCCACCTGAGGCTTACCCATGAGGGCAGGGAGGCGCTCGACTGTCCGCCTGTGCGAAACATAAAGGACAGGATAGCCCAGGTGTATGGCGTTAATTTTGCGGACGGGCTCATGGAGATCGGCCTTGAGAGGGGCGCGTTCTCAGTGTCCGGCTTCGTTTCCGCGCCGGGCCAGTCCTATTCCGACAAGGGCAGGCAGGAGATATTCTTAAACGGCAGGCCGGTAAAAAACAACATAATAACACGCGCGATATACGACGCATACCAGTCGATGATAATGAAGGACAGGCACCCAGCGACAATACTGTTTATAACTATGGACCCGGCCTTGGTCGACGTGAATGTGCACCCCTCAAAGAGGGAGGTGCGGTTCGCCGACAACTCAGAGGTGCACAAGGTAGTTTATGACGCTATCGCCAACGCGTTCAAGGGACGGGAGGCAACGGAAGATACAGCATCAGATACCGACTGGCTTCACCCCGTTTGCTGGAGGCGTACGCGAGCCCCGTGATACATATGTATCAATCGTCGGAAGGGAAGCCTGATTACTACCCGACGCGGGACTATTCGCAGAGCATACCCAGGCAGCAGAACTTCACCCTGCCGCGTATTCAATCGGAGAAGCGCGAGTGGAAACCGGACGAGACGAGGCACTATGAAACAGGCGGTCAGGCCGCGCCTTTGCAGGTGGCCGACACGTACATCGTCGTGCCGTCAGAGGACGGTTACATGGTGATAGACCAGCATGCGGCGCACGAGCGTATACAGTATGAGAAGGTGAAGGCGCGTCATGGGAAGCTGGGTCACGGCTCGCAGGGTCTGCTCGTCCCGGTACAGCTTGACCTCACGGCAAAAGAGGCCGCGCTGATGGAGGGGATACTCCCGGAACTGAACGAGATAGGAATCGAGGCGGAGCATTTCGGGGGCGGCTCGTTCCTCATCCGCTCCAAGCCGCTCTTCATGGACAAGGTGGACATAAAAGAGGCCGTCCTCGGCATCCTCACGGACATAGAGGAAGCCGACATCAAGGGCAAGGTGGAGGACCTGCGCGAGAAGGTGTACCAGCTCATCGCATGCAAGAGCGCAATAAAGGCCGGGCAGAGGCTCCACCCCGAGGCGATACTGCGGCTGATACAACAGCTCTTCGAGTGCGAGTCGCCGTATACCTGCGCGCATGGCAGGCCGACGGTAATCAAATTTTCGGCAATGAGTTGGAGAAGATGTTCAAACGTAAATGAGAGAATTATTTGATCAGCTTGCTAAATTGATTGGCGAAGATTGGATGAGGCTTATTGCGTTTGTAGGTGGTGTAGTTGTTATCAGTTATTTATTAATAAATAAATTTCAGAAATGAGAACATTAATCAGGGCCGACACGCGGGTACGGCCCCTACAAATATGAATGAACTCTTAATTATTGTCGGCCCGACGGCCGTCGGAAAGACTGAACTCTCCCTCTCGCTTGCCGAAGAGATAAACGCCGAGATAATCTCCGCCGACTCGATGCAGGTGTACCGGGGGATGGACATAGGCACGGCGAAGCCTTCGCGGAGTGAGCGCGCCCGCGTCCCGCACCACCTGATTGACGTCGCCGACCCGCGCGAAGAGTTCAGCGTGGGGGATTACCTAAAGCTTGCGGAAGAGGCGATTGCGGACATAAGAAGCAGGGGAAGGGTGCCGCTCGTGGTCGGCGGGACGGGGCTTTACGTGCGCGCCCTGACCAACGGCTTAATCGATGGCCCGTCCGCGGACTGGGTGCTTAGAGGCGAGCTTGGAGGAGAAGGAACGCAACTCGCCGGGGCTGCTCTACTCCATGCTGGACAAGGTAGACCCGGTATCCGCCGCGAAGATACAACCGGCCGACATCCGCCGGATAATCCGCGCCCTTGAGGTCTACCAGAAGGAAGGCACCCCGATAAGCCGACAGCACGAAGAGCACAGGGCTGCGTCAACCGGAAGGCCGGTGAGGATTGCGGGCCTGAAACGCGACCGGGCTGAGCTTTACAAAAGGATCGAAGAGCGTGTCGATGCAATGATGGCCTCGGGCTTTCTGGAAGAGGTGAGGGCGCTTCGGGATATGGGCTGCAAGAGGGGAATGGTATCGATGTATGCCCTTGGGTACAAGCAACTCCTTGCACACCTGGACGGCGAGAACACGCTCGACGAGGCCGTCGGCCTTATAAAGAGGGACAGCAAACGCTACGCAAAGCGGCAGTTCACATGGTTCAACGCCGAGCCGAGGGTGAACTGGATCGACCTGTCAGGCCTGCCCGACAGCGGGCAGGCCTTGGACGGAAATAAAGAAAGCCCTTGATATTTTCCGGGTTTTGGGTTAATTTTTAATAGTATTGAATAATGGATACCTTTTAAAGGAGTAATCATGTCCCGTTCCCAGATCAACCTGCAAGACGCTTTTTTAAACCACGTAAGGAAAGAGAAGATAGGCGTAACCATCAACATCACGGGCGGCGGGAAGATCGACGGCCTGGTGAAGGGCTTCGACAACTTCGTCATACTCGTGAAGCACGACGGCCAGCACCTGATATACAAGCACGCCATCAACTCGATAGTCCCGGAGAGGGCGGTCGAGCTTGTTGGGCATACATCGCACCCGGAACCGGAGCAAGCGCGGAACCGGTAAAGGCAGCGGAGCCGGTAAAGGCCCCGGTCCCCGCAATCTCCCCCATACAAACGGAGGTCGGGCCGGAGACAACGGCCGTGCCGCCCGGCGAGAACGAGGAGCCCTGGGTAGAGGGCTGATGGCGGAACATAGAAACCCTGTCCCCACAGTTGACATAATCATCGAACTGCCGGATGGGATAGTACTGATACAAAGAAAAAACCCGCCCGAGGGATGGGCTCTCCCGGGCGGGTTTGTCGATTATGGCGAGTCTCTGGAGCAGGCCGCCGTCCGCGAGGCGAAGGAAGAGACCTCGCTTGATGTTGAACTTGTAAGGCAACTGCACACCTATTCAGACCCATCCCGCGACACGAGGTTCCATACCATCACCACAGTCTTCATAGCCACGGCGACAGGGCACCCCAAAGGCAGGCGACGATGCAGCGGGTGTCGGCGTCTTTACCCGTGACAACCTGCCGTCCCAAATCTGCTTCGACCACAAGATAATCCTCGAAGATTATTATAATTCAATTAAATAGCGAAAAAACCTTTACAATTCAGTCAGGCTTATCCTATAATTATGAAGTTTTTAGCCCGTCCGTGGGCCGCTCTGTAGTTTTCTGTAATCATTATTTGTTTAAGGGAGAATATGGTCGAGGCATCTATAGGTATTATTGGCGGAAGCGGCCTTTACGAGATGGAGGGGCTGACGGACGTCAAGACGATAAAAGTCGATACCCCTTTCGGCGACCCATCGGATGATTTTATAATCGGTACGCTTGAGGGCAGGCGGGTGGCCTTCCTCCCGAGGCATGGCAAAGGGCACAGGTTCACGCCGACCGAGGTCAACTACCGGGCGAACATATATGCGATGAAGAAGCTCGGCGTCGAGCGCATAATCTCGGTATCCGCGGTCGGCAGCATGAAGGAAGAGATAGTGCCCGGCCACATAGTAGTACCCGACCAGTTCTACGACCTCACGAAGCACAGGACCAGCACCTACTTCGGCGAGGGCGTGGTCGCCCATGTGGGTATGGCCGACCCTGTATGCCACGAGCTGGCGCAGATACTTTATGATTCCGGCGTGAAGTCCGGGGCCACGATGCACAAGGGCGGCACATACCTCTGCATGGAAGGGCCGCAGTTCTCAACGAGGGGCGAGTCCCTGATCCACCGTAAATGGGGTGTAGACGTCATAGGCATGACGAACGCCACCGAGGCCAAACTTGCGCGCGAGGCCGAAGTCTGCTATGCCACACTCGCCCTTGCCACCGACTACGACTGCTGGCATGAGACAGAAGAGGACGTGACTGTTGACGCGGTCATCGCCACGCTCATGGCCAACGTGGAGACCGCGAAGGCGATAATCAAGGCTGCAGTCAAGCGTATACCGGAGACGCGCGTTTGCCCGTGCGGCGAGGCGCTCAAGTATGCCATCATGACCCCTGCCGCACTCATCCCCGGACAAACTAAAGAGAAGCTTGACCTTTTAATCGGAAAATACTTTAACGTCGGGAGCGTGTAACAATGAGTCTGTTAGTAGTCGGTTCCGTGGCATTCGATACAGTAAAGACACCGTTCGGCGAGGCAGACGAAGTCTTGGGCGGGTCCGCCACATATTTCTCCACCGCCGCCAGTTATTTCACCGGCGTCAACCTCGTAGCAGTTATAGGCGAGGACTTCCCTGAAAAACACATCACATTCCTTAAAAGCAGGAAGATAGACGTGGCAGGGCTCCAGCGCTCACCCGGAAAGACCTTCAGGTGGAAAGGCGAATACGGCTATGACCTCAACGAAGCCAAGACTCTTGAAACGCATTTAAACGTCTTCGAGACGTTCAAGCCAAAGATACCAGAACAATACAAAAACGCGGACGTTGTGTTCCTTGCGAACATCGACCCGGTACTGCAGAGAGAAGTGCTTCACCAGATAGAAAAACCCAAGCTTGTCGCCTGCGACACCATGAACTTCTGGATAGATGGGAAGAAAGACGAGCTCATCAAGACGCTGGCTGAAGTGAACATCCTTCTTATAAACGAGGCAGAGGCCCGGCAGCTTGCTGGTGTCCCGAACCTAGTGAAAGCCGCCAAAATAATACAGGGGATGGGGCCGTCGACACTTATAGTAAAACAGGGTGAATACGGATCGTTGATGTTTCACTCCGACGGGGTGTTCTCTGCCCCGGCTTTCCCGCTCGAATCTGTCTTTGACCCCACCGGTGCGGGTGACAGTTTTGCAGGCGGTTTCATGGGGTATCTCGCCAACCTTAACAATTTCAGCGAGTCTACATTCAGGCAGGCTATGATATTCGGCAGCGTGATGGCATCGTTTAATGTGGAAGACTTCAGCCTTAACAGGATGAAGAGCCTTGACTACAAAGAGATACAGGCACGGTTCCGCGAGTTCAAGAGCCTGACGCATTTTGAAGATATAAATGAACATGGAGGGATGATATGACCTCTAAGATACTCGTATTTGCGGTTTCAATGATATTGTTGGCTGCCCTGTCATCCGGTTGCGCCGGAAATCGTATCACCCCGGCTCAAGAGGCCATTTCGCACTATAAAATGGGCCTCAACCGCATGCAGTCCGGGAATTATGAGGCTGCTTTATACGAGTTCAACCGCGCGATAGAGAAGGATTCAAGCAACGCGGACGCGCATTTTGCTGCCGGCGTTGTCCACTACAAGCAGAGTAACCTTGAGGCTGCCTTAAAGGAGTTCAAGAAAGTTCTCTCCCTGGATCCTGGTTATGCGGATGCCCACAACAACCTGGGACTGATCTACGCTCAAAATAAGGATTACGCGCAGGCCATAAAAGAGTTCAAAGCGGCGATTGGAAATACGTTCTACAAGTCGCGTGACTCTGCCCTCGTAAACATGGGCATTGCATATGACTCCATGGGCGACAGCGAGATGGCGGCGCAGTCTTTCAGGGAGGCGCTCCTTGTACAGCCTGACAATGACTCGGGCAATGCAAAACCTTGCGAACGAATACTATAAGATGGGTCAGGTAGACGACGCTGTGAAGTATTATAAAAAGACCCTTGAGTTGAGCCCAAACAATGCATCAGCCTACTACGAGTTGGGCATTGTGTATTTCAAGACTGGTAAGAACGCAGATGCGATGGCGTGTTTTCAAAAAACAAAGGAATTAGCTCCTGGCTCGGAGGTTGCGGCCTCGGCTGAAAAATATTTCGACCTGTTAAAGTAAGGGAAAATGGCTACATTAGGTGAAGAGCTAAGAGCAGCTCGAGAAGACAAGGGGCTGACACTCAGACAGATTGCCGAGAAGACACGCATAAGCCTGTCGTTTCTGACTGCGCTTGAGGCGGACGACTATTCTTCCATACCGGGCGAGGTTTTTGTCACAGGTTTTCTGAGGTCCTACGCAAGGGAGCTGGGTATCCCCGAGAATGAGATGCTTGCAAAATACCGGCAACTGAACCCTCCCCCTGCGGAGCCTTCATACTCACAGGTCAAGACACAGCACAAGCCGAAACCTTCGCTTATGCGTATACCGCACGGTTTGGTCGTCAAGAAGATGCCCCTGCCCGTATTGATAGTGGCCGGGCTTTATACTTGGCGGTATCCTCACCGTACTGGCAATCATGCTTACCTCAAATAAAGCACCGGAGCCGACTTCAACCTCTGATGCACCTGTACATGCAGCATCTCCGAAACCGTTTGTGCCTTCCACCTCCGCCAATACTTTCAGGCAGGTGACATCCTCCAAACCCGCAACACCATCTGTTAAAGAGGTCATGCCTAAAGAGACTGCGCCTCAAACCAAGCCGTCACTGTCGGTAAAGTTAATAGCTATGGATAAGTCGTGGTATTCATACAGTGCGGACAAAGGTCAGAGAAAACATGGTGTCATAAACAAAGGAGAAAGCCTCTCCATCATGGCCGACGAAATGATAAACCTGGACCTCGGCAATGCCGGTGGGGTGAAGGTAGAGTATAACGGCAAAGAACTAAAACCGTATGGCAGGCAAGGCGTCCCGGTCAAGAATATAGTTTTTTCAAAGGATATACCCGGGGAGGTCCAGTCCCAAAAGACCCGGACTGGACCTAGGAAAATTGACAAAGTACACTAGTCAAGTCTCAGAGGCTGCTGATTACATCAGGTCAAAGTCACCCATAAGGCCTTCGGTTGCGGTGGTCCTTGGTTCAGGACTTGGAAGCCTGGCCCAAGTCCTGCCAGACAGAACAACAATCCCGTACAAATCCATCCCACATTTCAGCACTTCTTCCGTCCCCGGGCATGCCGGTAACCTGGTTCTTTGCGAGGCTTTTGGACGTGGCATTGGCGTTTTGCAGGGACGTTTTCATTTCTACGAAGGTCTGTCGATGGCCGAAGTCACTTTCCCGGTCCGGGTCCTGAACGTACTTGGAGCAACAAGCATAATAGTGACGAATGCGTCCGGCGGGATATCGGATGGTCTTGAGCCGGGTTCTTTCATGATAATCGAAGACCATATAAACCTGATGGGCACAAACCCGCTCATTGGCGTACCTCAAGCCGAAGACGGCCGGGACAGGTTTGTCGATATGGTTGGCGCATACGATGCCGAATATATAGACCTTGCTGTCAATGCTGCCTCCAGGGCCGGCGTCAAGGCCCAAAAAGGCGTGCTTGCGGCAATGACCGGGCCTTGCTATGAAACCTCTGCCGAAATAAAGATGTTAAAAGCCATTGGCGCTGATGCGGTAAGCATGTCAACCATTCCCGAGGTGATTATGGCAAGGTACCTTGGCATGAAAGTCCTCGGCATATCTCTTGTTTCGAACCGTGCCGCAGGGCTTTCAAAAGATGGCTTCCACCATACGGAAGTGCTTGAAATCGCACAGGAGAGCAGTTCCGATTTTGACAGGTTGTTATCTGAAATACTTGCCAAAATTTCTCAACTCTTGCCTTGACTCGTCTCACCTCCTTCTGATATTATAAGCGGGATATTTTACGTAAACTATTTCATCCGTAATAGAGCTGCTTTTTTCAATAATTCGAAAGGGGGCCGGCATGGCAGGTTTTTTCTCCACCATGTCAAAGGAAGTCCTGCTGCTAGGGCTTCTTAAGAAGAAATCCATGTACGGCTACGAGATTAAGCAGCTCGTGGATGAAGAACTGATCCATATATCCCCTATCACCTCAGGCTCGCTTTATCACAACCTCAAGATCCTTGAAAAAAAGGGTCTGGTCTCAAAGACCGTCCTGAAGGACAGCGCCCACCCGGAAAAGCAGATATACCACATCACCGACGAAGGGATAGGCACCTTCGACAAGCTGATAAAACTCAACATCACTAATTTCGAAAGGCCGCACCTTGCGCTTGATACCTCCCTTTATTTCCTTGAGGAATCACACAAGGGCCAGTTCCTTGAGCAGCTTAGGGAGCTTCTAGTAAACCTTAAGGATTACCATAAGGAAGCGGAACGTCACAGGGACGAGGCAAAAGAGAAGGGCCTGCCGCAACATCTGGTTTCAATACCTGAGCATTACCTTGCTCACTCGCACGCCGAAATAGGATTTCTTGAAGAATTCATCGGCAAGATGGAGAAGGAGACATTAACTTGAGTATGGATTTTGAACTTGCCTGCAACTGGGATAAGACGCTTTTGAGTGGGCTCAAGGGGTTTACCCCAGTCGAACTTTTCGGCGGGGTACCCGGGAGCATCGTATCCGGAGGCAGGGCATCCTTTGTGGCGCCCGCAGTTACCGAGGATGATGCCGCGGAATATATAAAAGAGGCTCGTTCTATGGGGCACAGGTTCAATTTCCTGCTGAACGCCTCGTGTCTGGACAACAAAGAATACCAGAAGGACGAATACCACAGGATACTGGACCATATAGGCTGGGTAGCCGACACCGGTGCAGACTCGGTTACAGTCACCATCCCGTACCTTATGCAGATTATAAAGAAGCATTACCCCTCCCTTAAGGTTAACGTGTCGAGCTGGGCGAGGGTGGAAAGCGTCAGGCGGGCTCAGGCATTCGAGGACTTGGGCGTCGACGCTATCGTGCTCTCCGAAGAGATAAACCGGGATTTCAGGATGCTTGAGGCGATAAGGAAGGCCGTGAAATGCAGGCTGATACTCATCGCAAATCCGGGCTGCCTCTATGGCTGTCCCCGCTCCTTCTACCATGCAAACGTAATGACCCACGGCTCCCAGGGCGGCCATAGCTCCGAAGGTTTCCTCGTAGACCACTGTTACTTCTCCTGCACAAAAGACAAGATGAAGAACCCGGTCGAGATAGTTAAGATACGTTGGATAAGGCCGGAGGACATTGAAGATTACGAGATGGTTGGGATCGACTGCCTTAAGATAATTGACAGATATAAGACATCGGATACACTGCTCTCGTATCTTGATGCCTACACGAAACGGAAATACGATGGAAACATCGTGGAGCTTTTGAACCTGCCTCGCAAAAAGGCGTTTCTTCCAGCAAACCTCGAATACATCATGCGTGACGAATACGTCAATACCGCAAAACTCATGGAGTTCGCCGATATAACGGACTATCCGGTCAGCGAGCGTATCTCCCTTGACAACTCCAAGATACCATCCAACTTCCTGAGCTTCTTCAAGACCAAGGACTGCGCAACAAGCGACTGCGAAGAGTGCGGTTTTTGCGGCATGATCGCGAAGAGGGCATTGACCGTTGACGGCGAGCCTCTTGCCGAGCTGCTCGGGAAGTATGAAGCCCTCATTGATTCGCTTGTCTCCGGAGATATATACAAGGAGGACGAGCCGGTTTCTTCTGATTCCGTATGGGACGACGACGCCAGGAAAACGCATGAAGAGATATTGAAGTTCGTGCCGGGGATATTCAGAAAAGCCGCGGGCCGCAAGGTAGAGTCGGAAATTGCGTCGGCGGCGGGTAATGGGAGGATAAACAGGGATATCGTTTTTGCAGCATGGCTGAAAGCGACGCCCAGGCCCTTCAAAAAGGATATCGAACTGAAGATAAAGGAGATATCCTGGTAGATGGTCAACCACCACTCGATGATAGTAAATGCTTCACAGGAAAAAATATACAGGGAGATGCTCTCCTGGGGCGAGTCCGAGTGGTGGCCGAAAGAGTCGCCCATGCGCTATACGCGCCTGTCGGGAGGAAGTAGGATAGCCCCAGGTACAAAGTTTCGCCAGAAGGTGCATGTCCCTTTCGGGCCTGAGTGGCAGGTCGAGGTAATATCGGCTACGCCTCACAGAGAGGTATCGTGGCAATTCGTTGACGGGATGTTTACCGGCGTGTACAGGGTTTATATAATACCCTCTGAAGACGCTTGTGAACTGCATTTCATGATGGATTACGAGGTTGTCGGACCTGTCAACAGACTGGTCTGGAGATTATATTCACTTGCGCAACACGACAGAAACATCATGCTTATTCTGAATTCGCTTAAAAATTACGTGGAGGTCTGACAATGGACTGGGAGCCTGAGGCAAAAACAAAATTCGACAATATGCTGTCGTTGATACCGTTTTTTCAGCGGAAAATGGCCGAGAGGATGGGCACCAAAAAGGCCGAGGAGAACGCGTCCGAACGGGACTCTGACATTGTCGAAGAGCACGATATTGTAAGAGCCCTGGAATCTGAGACCCCAACTCCTTTCAAGGCGCTCATGAGGGATACTGCGACAAAGGTCGGATTTAACATGGACCTTGCCGGGTAATCCGGCTATTCATGACCAGCCGCATTTTATACGTAGACCTCTCTACCGGCGAGAACCGTATCGAGGAACTTCCTGAGAACCTTATCAAGAGGTTTATCGGCGGGCGCGGCATTAACAGCGCCTTGCTCTTTGAAAATACAAAACAGGGGCTTGACCCCATGAGCCCAGACAACCCGCTGATTTTCGGGGCGGGGATGCTCACCGGCATGCCCGGCCCTGCTGCCGCCCGGCTAACTATTACAGGCAAAAGCCCTGAATCCAGCCTACTCGGTGATTCCAACATAGGCGGTGAGTTTGGGTCGGCATTCGCATCGACAGGTATCAGGCACCTGTTTATTACAGGGAAAGCCGACAGACCGGTTTATATACTAATTGCTAAGCAAGGCGATAAGACCTCTCTGCAAATAAAGGACGCCTCCAAATTATGGGGCAAGGACACGCAGGAGACGCAGTTTGCCCTTAATGCCGAATTGGGCGACAAAGCACAAATTGCATGCATCGGGCCTGCAGGCGAGAACCTTGTACGGTTTGCATGTGTAATGCACGGCAAGAAGAACGCAGCCGGGCGCACAGGGATGGGTTGTCTAATGGGTACGAAGAACCTGAAGGCAGTTGTCGCGATGGATGCGGGGATGGTGCCACCTCATGATCCTGATGCGTTCAGAGAGCTGACACGGGATATAAACCGGAAGTTGAAGGACGAGTTTCTGATAGGCGACATGGCACGCTATGGCACGGCGCACCTGTACAGGGTTATCAATACCAATATCCAGATGGGCCGGGTCTACAACGGCCTTTCAACTGTTTTGAAGGATGAGGGCGATGTATCGCCCGAGATACTGGAAGAGAAATATTACACCGGAAAGAAGGGCTGCAGGAGTTGCCCGGTGCGGTGTCGGCACAGCCATGCTATTAAGGCTGGCAGTTATGCCGGCCTTAACGGAGAAGGTCCTGAGTACGGCGTTATGGGCAGTATGGGGCCGGTCATCGGGATAAATTCGGTTGAAGCCATATTAGCATTAAACGAAAGCTTGAACAGGCTCGGCATGGACGCAAGTTCGGCAGGCAATATACTGGCCTGGGCGATAGAGCTATACAAGGAAGACTTGATAGGTCCTTCCGATACAGGTGGTATGCAGCTTGAATGGAACGACCCGGATACTGCACTTCGTCTGGTTGAAGATATCGCCTTCAGGCGCGGCTTTGGCAATATCCTCGCGGACGGCGCAAGGGAGGCATCGGAAAGGTTCGGGGAAAAGTCAAAGGACCATATCATCTGGATTAAGAACCTTCCTCAGTCGGATCCGGTGGACCTGCGGTTCATCAAGGCTTATGCACTCGGAGTAGCCACAGCCACACGGGGCGCGGACCACCTGAGGAGCCGCTGCCCATGGGAGGCCTTCGAGTACGACAACGCTTTCATAGAACAGATTTACGGCGGGCCTGTCGAGTCAGACCCGATGGGATATAAAGGTAAGGGACGCGTGGTATGGTGGTGGGAGAGCTACCTGGCACTTTTTGACGCGCTGGGTCTTTGCAAACTTCTAGCCTTCCACTGTCTGCCGGACCCGGGCGTATTTGATTTCAGAGTTTTTTCAAAGTTGATAAAGGCCGGGAGCGGGCTCGATATCTCGCCTGAAGATATCTTTAATGCCGGTGTAGGAATAAATAACATCGAGCGTTCGTTCATCTGTCGCGAAGGTGTTACACGCAAGGACGACTATCCGCCGCAGAGGTATTTCGAGCCGCTGAAGTGGCAGGACGGGGTGGACGAGCAGTCAAAGAATACATGGCTTGACAGGGATGAATACGACGGGATGCTGACAGAATACTACGCCTGCCACGGCTGGAACACGGAGACGGGTATCCCATGCAAGTAGCGGTAATAGGCGCTGGCGCGATAGGCTGCGTGACCGGGGCAATGCTCTCTGAGAAGGGCCATGACGTGACCCTGGTCGGCAGGCCCGACATGGTTGCGGCAATCAATGACAGAGGACTGGTCATAGATAATGCCGCTGGCGCTAAAACATACACTTTGCCTTCACGGACCTCTCTCGACTTTGAGCCGGAGGCTGCAATATTTGCTGTCAAGACACAGGACATGGAGAGGGCTGCGCGTGAAGCGCTTCCCTTTTCAAAAGACTCCCTGATCGTCACGATGCAAAACGGCGTGATGAGCGATAATATAGCCGCCGATGTACTGGGAAGTGAAAACATAGTTTCCTCGGTCGTGATGTACGGTGCGACGTACATTGAACCGGGGAGGGTAACATACAACTTCCCCGGCGGCCTGATTATAGGCAGGGCATTTGATTCCGGAAGCGGCAGGGACATTGTGAACGAAGCCAGGGCTTTGCTTGACGGCTCTTTTGACGTTTCCGTTAGTGACGACATCCACAGCATCCACTGGACAAAGCTGATATTAAACCTCAACAACGCCGTTGCATGTGTTCTGGGAATGAGCCTGCAGGAAACCTTCGAGGACCCGCGCTTGTGCAGGCTCGGGGTAATGATGATGAAAGAAGCATACGAGACCATGGAGAAGGCCGGTATTAGGATTGGGGCTCTTCCCGACCTGCCTCTTGAGAAGCTCAAGTCTCTCCTTGACGCTCCGCTGGAGATAAGCTCCGGGGTGTACGGGAACATAATGAAGAGCCTCTCGATAGAGCCGCTCCCCGGGTCTGTACTCCAAAGTATCAGGCGACACAAGACCACAGAGGTCGACTACCTGAACGGCGAGATAGCCGTGTTGGGAATGAAGCACAGGTTTCCGGCATGCATTAATAAGAAAATGGTAGAACTGGTTAAACGCGTTGAAGAAAGCGGACGGTTCATAAGCAGGGAAGAGTTGCTAAAGGAGACATCTATATGATGAAGTTCCCAGGTTTTGTATTGACTGTCGACAAGCTGGAAAAGGTATGTTTCAAAGGTTACAAGCAAGGCGACAGCTTTGAGGTAAAGGATTTTGTTACGCCGCCTGACGGTTTTTGCGCCGGGGCATATCATTCACTCTTCCCGGTGCTCTACGCCTGGACATTCGGCGCACAGTTTCCATTCGCCGATTCTGAAGGACAGATAAAAACGACTTGCCCGGACGGCGGCAAGCTTACCTTCAAGGTAAGAAAGATAGAGGAATAAAATGGCACCTAATCCTAAAAAAATGATTATTTCAGTAGAAGAAGTCACAGGCCCGTGTTTTTATAACTACAAGGTGGGTGACGAAGTTGAGGTAACCGGGCTTAAAACGCCGGGCGGTTTTTGTGGCGCGGCGTACCACACGCTCTTCCCTGTACTCTTTGCGCTGAACTTCGGGGCGAAGTACCCATTCATGGAGGACCCGGATTCCATTAATACCGTGACCTGCCCCGACGGTGGATATATCCGGTTCAAGGCGCGGAGGGTAGAGGGTTGAGACGGGTAGTAATCACAGGTCTGGGCATTATTGCTCCAGGCGGGATAGGCAAGGAACCATTCTGGAAATCCATGGTGGAAGGCCGCTCCCAGACCGCTCTTATAGAGTCCTTTGACACCAGCCAGTTCATCTCAAAGGTAGGCGCAGAGGTGAAGGGGTTCGACCCGTCGGATTTTGGCATATCAACCGATAAAGCTGCCGGTATGGACAGGTACCTCCAGTTTGCCGTCGCTGGCGCAAGGCTTGCGGTATCAGACTCCGGCATAGACTTTAAAAACCTTAATACGGAACGCTGTGGCGTAACCATGGCCAACGCGATATGCGGCACGAAATGGATGGAGGAGGAGTTCCTGCGCGTTACGGACAACGCAAAGGGACCGATCGACCCATCGCTTGCGACAAGGTTCCTTTACGACGCATCCATATTCAATTCTCCATCCAATTTCATTGCCGCTGACTTCGGACTCCAGGGTGGCGCATGCGTGATATCAACCGGCTGCACGGCAGGGACGGATTCGGTCGCATACGGTTACGAGAGTATTCAGCTCGGCCTTGCGGACATCATGATAACCGGTGCGTCAGAGGCGCCACTCACGCCGGTCGCCCTGGCTGCATTCGACGTGATAAAGGCATTGTCAAAGCACAACGACGAGCCTGAGTCTGCATCACGCCCTTTCGACCGCACAAGGAACGGGTTCGTCTTATCTGAAGGCTGTGGGATACTGGTACTCGAAGAATACGAACATGCAAAAAAACGCGGTGCTAACATCTACGCCGAAATATGCGGCTTCGGCTCCACCTCTAACGCGTTTCACATGACCGACCTGCCACCAGACGGCGACGCGCTAGCACGGTCTATAAAGCTTGCCATGAGCCAGGCCAGGTTGGCCCCTGAGGACGTCGACTATATAAACTCGCATGGCAGCTCAACGGAACAGAACGACGTGTTCGAGACAAGTGCTATAAAGTCGGCGCTGGGGCACCATGCATACAATGTCCCGGTCAGTTCAATAAAATCTATGATCGGCCATCCTCTTGCGGCCGCCAACTCTATAGAGCTTGCCCTTGGCGCGATGGTGCTCGAAAGGGGAGTCGTCCCCCCAACGATAAATTACAGGACCCCGGACCCGAATTGCGACCTCGACTACGTGCCGAACGAAGCGCGTGAGAAGAAGGTAACAACTATGATAAAAACCAGCAGCGGTTTTTCGGGCATACATTCCTCACTGGTTTTAAGAGGCATTTAGGAAGAGATGAGCAATAGAAGAGCGGTAATAACCGGAATAGGGGTCGTCTCGCCGTCAGGTAGAATGCTTGATGATTTTATGGAGAACATACTATCAGGCACAACCTATCTGAAAGAGATAGACCGCTTCGATGCGTCTGTTTATCCTTCAAGGCATGCGGGCATGGTGGAATACCTGGATGCTGATGATACTTTCCCGAAGAGGATGCTAAAGAAGCTGGACCGCTTCTCGCATATGGCACTCCTTGCTGCCGAAGATGCCATAAACGACTCCGGGATAGATATCGAGTCTGAGGACAAGGAGCGTATCGGGGTCATCCTGGGGAATGCACTGGGTGGGTGGGCCTTTGCCGAAGAAGAACTGCGGGACCTGCACCGCCTCGGCGTACGCGAGGTAAGCCCTTATCAGGCGACTGCCTGGTTTCCGGCCGCACCTCAGGGCCAGATATCAATCAACTACGGGTTGAAGGGATTTGGCAAGACCATCATTTCTGACATTGCAAGTTCGCACCTTGCAATCAACTATGCCGCCAGGGCAATAATATCCGACAGGGCCGATATGGTGCTTGCAGGTGGCACCGAGGCACCGGTGTCGCCATATGCGCTTCTTTGCTGCAACACATCGGGAGAACTCAGCCTGACGGGCAAGTATAAGCCTTTCGACCGTTCAAGGGACGGGTATGTCATAGGCGAAGGCTCTGCTATTTTGATGGTGGAAGAGCTGGAGCGTGCCAAGAAACGTGGAGCCAGGATATATGCCGAGATTACAGGCTTCGGCCACACATCCGACGGCATATCCCCTACCGGACACGACCAGGAAGGGAAGGGCATAGCACGCGCCATGAAGGCTGCCATCGACGGAGCCGGCATCAAGTTCGATGATATCCAGTATATATTGCCTGCAGCGACGGGGGGCATGAACTCGGATGAAGGCGAGGCGAGGGCAATTGGAAAACTATTCGGGGAAAGTCTTAACACCTCGGTGTCGGTTGGCGCGCCCAAAACGCTTTTTGGAAACCTGCTGGGAGCTTCAGGCGCTGTAGACGCCGCTATTGCCTGTCTGGCTATAGAGCGGGGCGAGGCACCTATTACCATGGGGTGTGCCGACCCTGATGCAGGCTGGAGCTGGTCTAAGGACTGTGGAGTAGTGGTATTCAGAAAAATCGAGAACGTTATTATAAACTCCATCGGGCGAGGCGGAGTGAACGCCAGCCTGGTTCTTGGCAAGGATATAGCCGTACCGAAAGGAGGACGTTATGTCCGTTGAAGAACGCGTAAGCAGGGTATTTGTCGACGGAATAGGGCTTGAGCCATCAGAGGTAACACCGGCTGCTGCGTTGAAGCAGGACCTCGGTATAGATTCCACCGAACTTGTAGAATTAATGGTGGCCCTTGAGAAGGAGTTTGGCCTTAAGGTACCGGACGGTGTCATCCGCGGCGACAGCACAGTAAATGAAATCATACATTATTTCACCAGCAGGACTATAACCCAGTGACAAGGATATACGACCTCAGCCTCCCGATCGACGATGAAGCCCCAGAACCGTTTCCGGTGAAAATCGAACGCATAGGACATGCGGAAGGCGCTGGGCGCGTGGGGCTGAAGTTCGAAGGCAAACTTGACAGGGACAGCTTTCCTGACTCTATGTTCTTGTCGCACGAGACGGTCACGGCGTCGGTGCATTGCGGGACGCACGTTGATGCTCCATTTCATTTCGGGCCTGTCTCCGAGGGAAAGCCGGCAATAACTATTGACGATGTCCCCCTTGACTGGTTCTACGGCAATGGGGTCGTACTTGACGTAACACATGTAATGCACGGTGGAGAGATAACGCCCGAAGACATAGATGCGAGCCTCGCGAGTTTAGAATATGCGGTAAAGCCCGGCGACATAGTCCTGCTCATGACCGGAGCTGACAGATATTTCGGAACCAGGGAATACTTTACGAACTTCCCTGGCCTCGGCGTGAAAGCGCTTGACGCACTGCTGGATATGGGCGTGAAGACGATAGGCATCGACGCATTGGGCCTTGACAGACCTTTTGCGAATATGGTTGAAGATTACATCGGGACGAAGGATACCGCTAAACTCTGGCCAGCACACCTGCTGGGACGCAGGAAGGAGTACTGTCACATAGAAAGGCTTGCAAACCTTGGTTCTCTTCCGAGTCCGTACGGTTTCAAGTTCGCAAGCTTTCCGGTAAAAATAAAGGCTGCGGGTGCAGGCTGGTCGCGTGCCGTAGCCATATTCGAGGATTAGGAGGGTATTCATGGCGCATACGAAGAATACCGTTTTTATAAAGGCTGATTATGGTCGCGTCTTTGACATAACGAACGACATCGAACGCTGGCCTGAGCTTTTCGACGAGTATACGGAAGCAAAGATGCTTGCCCGCGAGGGTGATAAGATAACCTTCCAGCTTACCAACAAGGAAGGCAAGTCCTGGCGCTCAAGCAGGCATGCTTGACAAGGCTGGCTACAAATGCACCGCAAGCAGGGAAGAGCCCATGTTCCCGTTCAAGTATATGAACCTGCTCTGGACATACGCTGAGAAAGACGGCGGCGTTGATATGACATGGGAGCAGGACTTTGAGATGGACGATAAGGCCGCTGTCGACAATGCGACGGCTGAGCAGAGGATAAACGAACATTCGAAGAAGAACATGCAGAGGATAAAAGAGATAATAGAAGGTGGGAAAGTATGAAGATCCTTGGCATATGCGGCACGCACAAAAGGGGACAGCAGAAATCGGCAAGCGACTGGTTCCTGAGACAGGCCCTTGAGGCAGCCCAGGAAAAAGGCGCAGAGACCGAGGTGATACGGCTCATCAATTACGAAGTCAAGCCTTGCCTTGCCTGCAACCGCTGCCTGTGCGGCGAAACCTGTCCTCTGCTCGAAGACAAAAAAGACGACGGAAAGATGATCTTCGACAAGATGTCCGAATCGGACGCGTTCATCTTTTCTTCGCCGGTATACGCATACCAGCAGCCTGCGATAGTGATGAACCTGCTGCACCGCACCAGGCCTCTTCACGAGCAGGAGCGCTCCGAGATATGGGGCACAACCGTTACCGCATATCCTAAGAACCCTTTCAAGGGCGCGCCCGTTGGGAACCTTGCTGTAGGTGCGGCGCTCGGGATGGAGGGCACGCTGTACGGGCTTTTCCATTACCTGAAAGCCATGACGGCTACATCGGTCGCATGCGCGGGCATTGCCCTGATGGAACCTGAGATGAGGAACCTCTGCATGGTAGGGAAAAAATTCAGTATGGACCATCCCGGCTTCAAGTCGCTTCTGGACAAGCCGATGCCGGGCTACGAGGAGAACCAGTCAGCAATCGCGATGGCAAGGGCTGTAGGGACGCAGGTGTTCGATGTATGGAACTCCGAGTTGTTCCAGACGATTAAAGAAGTTCTAAGATATTAAATCATTCTTTTCTTTCGGGTGAAAGAAAGGGGGGCCCCCACCGCTTACCGAGGTAGTTTCCGAGGTTAGCGCGGGGCGGTACAAAAGAAAGCCTATTATGCTTTTTGATGCACATTTTCACTTGTTACCTCAAGAAGTCTACAGGAACGCCTCTTTTTATAACGAGAGCTGGGGCGGGCTTGAGGGGCATCTGCTTCGCATGGATGAAGCAGGTGTAGGCAGGGCACTGGTGTCATACCCGACGACGGACTATCACCTTAAGACAGGCATATCCGAGATCGAGGCGGCGAGAGAATACAATGAAGCCGTTAGTATGATAGTGACTGAGTCATACGGCAGGTTGGCTTGGCTTGCAGCAATTCCGCTTACGGAACCTGTGGAGATGGCTGCTGAACTGGAAAACGCCAAACTTAAAGGCGCATCCGGCCTGACCATGCCCACGAACGGCAGCGGCATATACCCGGACGACAAAAAGTTCCTTCCGTTCTTCGAAAAGGCCGAGGCGGCCGGGATGCCAATATTCTTCCACCCGACCACACTTACGCCATTTGGGCATAAAGAACTGAGGCACCCATTGATAACCCCGGTGTTTCAATACTCGTTCGATACAGCGATATGCATGGCTAAGGTTATCGACTGCGGACTTCTAAAGATGTTCCCGCATCTGAAACTGGTTTTTGCCAGCTTTGGTGGTGTGATGCCGTTTCTTGCGGGCAGGTTCGACAGGACGTATAATATGCTGCTTGGACGCGGCATTGTAAAAGATATGGGCGAGGAGCCTGGCAATACATTACAGAAGATGCACGTGGATACTTCCGGCGTGACCAGTGCTTCGCTACTCAGGCTTGCTATAGAGGTTTTCGGGGAAGATCATCTGCTTTGGGGCAGCGACTTCCCCGCGAACAGGGATATCGCAGGTTCGATCCAGGCCGTAAGGGATTTAAAGCTGGGGTGTTCCTGCGGCTCAAGGATTCTAGGTGCAAACCTAGAGAGTATTTTAGCTTAATGGTTTTCTTTGGTTACTTTCTTTTTTTTAAGAAAGTAACGGAGGGTTCTGGTTTTGGATAAAAGGGTTGCAATCTTTGGTGGTGGTATTGCGGGGCTGTCCACTGCATATTTCCTTAAGAAGGAAGGTTTTGAGCCTGTAATCTATGAGAAGCGGCCTGAGGCAGGCGGCAGGTTCGCTACTTTGGAGTACGATGGTGTTTATATCAACAAGGGCGCTATGATGTTTGCGCCCAAGCTCAACCCGCATTTCAGCGCCTTGATCAACGAGCTTGGCGTGAAGCACGAACATATAGAGTTGAAGAAATTTGCGCTGATAGTGGGTGACAAGATAACCGGCCTCGACAATTGGTCGATGTTCAAGAGCGGTCTTTTCAGCCTGAGGGAATATTTACAGTGGCGGAAGCTGAACAGACTGATCCACAAACTCGACTTCAGGCTCGAGAGCTGGGACCCGAGGCTTCAAGCCATGCACGGGATGTCGCTCCATGAGTTCTGCGTTAAAGAGATGGGCTACTCGCAGAAGATGATAGACTACATCGTGCAGCCGTTCTCGAGCTTCGGATACATCGACCCGGAGTACATTGCAGCAGACCACGGGCTTTTTCTTCTGGCCTATGGCGGCACGCCCGTCAGAGTACCGGAGAAAGGCATGGCTGAGGTCGCACGCGAACTTGAGAAGAGGCTTCCTGGAGTGATAAGGACAGGCTCGAAGGTGACGCGGGTGAGGAAGCTTGCAGACGGACGATTCGACATCGCACCTTGAGCAAGACGGGCATACAGTGAACGAAAGCGCGTCATTCGCCGTTTTTGCGACAGGACAGGAGAGCCTTAAAAAGATAGTCCCGGAGATAAACGCGGACGTGCTCTCCACAAAAACAAGGGGAGTGATAATCGAGACAAGGTGCCCGCAGTACAAGAAATACGACATCCTGCTTTTTGCAAAACATAAAAATACTCATGGTGTGCATGGCGGTGAGATGAAGCACCTGCCTGACGGGCGTACGATAGCGGGCATGTTCCTTTACAGGCCGGACGGTGACATTAAGGCCGTCTTCGGAGATTACAAGGAACTGCCGAAGGTCGGCTGGTCTCCCGCCATTACCTTGATTCCGCCCGGCAGCGCAGAGAGGGGCATAGAGACCGAGATACCAGGCGCGTTCCTTGTTGGCGATTTTTATCGGCTTCCGTGCATAGAGTCTTGCGTATATACGGCACGGAAGGTTACTGACGCCATAAAGGGGATGTCTGGAAATGTCTGAGATAAAGTACGACGCTATAATAGTTGGTGCAGGGCTTGGAGGACTTTCGACGGGCGCGTTTCTGGCAAAAGCCGGCAAAAGGGTGCTTGTGCTTGAGAAGACAGGACAGGTCGGAGGACGTTGCAGGACAGTCCAGCTTATGGGGCACAGTTTTGACATAGGGGCTGATTTTTTTGGCAGGAAACTCCTGAAGACGTTCCGGGAGCTTGGCCGGGCCAAAGAAGTTAAGCCGGTAAAGTTTAATATATTGTCTGAGATCGGCGGGAAAACCATGTCAACTCCGCCGGGGCTTCATACCTTGAAAGAACTTAAGTGTATAGGGATGTCAATGGGAGAGGTTGCAGGGTTCGGATATCGCATGATCCGGCGCCTGAAACTTAAATCGTACAGGAAATATTCAAACAACTACGAACTGGCAAACTTCATTACAAAAAACAAAGACCTCAGGGAGATACTCAACATCGGGGCGTTCTTCTCCGGCAACGAGCCGGAAAACATGCCCGCATACTGGTTCAACCTGATATTCGGATCCACGTACGGCTACGACAAACCATTTTATCCAGAGGGCGGCTCAAGCCGAATACCAGAGGTACTCGCTAATATAATTCGTGAAAATGGCGGAGGAATCGTCTACAATGCATCGCCGCAAAAGATTTTAATCGAAAGCGGGATGGCAAAAGGCGTTTTGCTCAACGGCAGAGCTATAGACGCTTCTGTTGTCATTAGCGGCGTCGGCATTAATACTACAGTACACTCCCTTGCCGGGAAAGAACATTTTCCGCAGGGTTTCCTTAATACGCTTGGATATTATAAAGAAGGTATGGCCATGGCCAGCGTGTTCACGGTCTTCAACAGGAACGTCGGGATTAAAAAGGGTACGCATGTCTACGCAAAGTTTACTAAAGACATGAGGGGCATGTTCAGGTCGCTGAAGGAAGGCCGTTTTCCGGACGAGTCCATGGCAATATTTTCCTGTCCGGATGCGGTAATAGATCCCGGGACGGAACACCTGGCCGGGACGGTGAAGTTCCTGTTACCAAAGGACGGCGCCGAACGAGCCGTTATCGAGGCTGAGGCCGAGAAGGTCCTTAGTGGTATGGATGCGGTAGTCCCAGGTTTTTATTCCGGCATAGTCGAGAAAAAGGTGTACACACACAGGGACTATGTTGAGAACTTCGGGTTTGCCAGTATGGTTTCGCCTATAGCTGAAAGTGTCAATTATGAGAAGTTCGGGCCTGAAATGCCGGTCAAAGGGCTATATTGCGCCGGGTCCACTGTCCTTCCGAACGGAGGATGCTCTGTATCCGCAGTCGAATCCGGCAGGATTTGTGCAAAGGCTGCCTTGAAATATATTTCAACTCGATAACGGAAAGGAGGTGCTGGTTTTTATAGTAACAGGGGACCACAAATTATAATAATGAAAAGGAGAAATATCATGAAGAAAGTACTTATGTTTTTGATGGTTGCCATGCTCACATTACCAGGCGTTTCAATGGCGAAGCTTAAAGCCCCAGATGTGCTCGACAAGGAAAAGATAATGACCGACGAGAGCCTCTCCAAGTACAAGACCATCGGGATCAGGCCGTTCTCTCTTGACAAGGTCGACTATGACAACGTTGACGACGAAGAGATGAGAAAGATGAAGAGATTCCAGAAGGAGTGCCAGGAGAAGCTCGCAAAGACAATAAAGAACGACCTCGAGGACCATGACATAAAGGCTGTTATCCTCGACGAGGACAGCAAGGGTAAGGCCGACATGATTATAGAAGGCAAAATCACGAAGATCAACCTTGGCAGCGCCGTCGGCAGGATGATGTGGGGCATGGGCGCAGGTCAGGCTGGTCTCTCCGTTGAAGGCAGGCTCGTCGACGCAAAGACCGGTGCAGAACTGGCGACGTTCGAGCATGAGAACGGTTCCGGCCTTGGCAACGGGGAAAAATGGGAGCTGGTATTGCACGAAGCTCAGGACCTCGGAGAGAAAATCTCTGAATTTGTGAGAAAGCTCAGCAAATAAATAATGAAAGTACTACTTGTATCATTGAACAGGGAAAGGGAGCCGTTTACCGCAGCTCCACTAGGTCTCGCCCTCGTGGCCTCCGCCCTATTGACGGCTGGCCACGAGGTGAAGACTTTTGACCTCCTGTTCTCCGAAGATATATACTACGACTTGGATAAAGCTGTCCGTAGCTTTGACTCCGGGCCTTGTAGGTATTTCCATCAGGAACATCGAATCATCGACGGAATTCCTCCTGCCTGCATACAAAGATACGGTCGAGTATATCAAATGCCTCACGAGCGCTTCGATAGTGGCGGGTGGGCCAGGTTTTTCCATCATGCCAAGGCAGTCCCTTGAATATCTGGGGCTTGAGCTTGGCGTTGTCGGAGAGGGTGAGAGGTCAGCGGTGGAGCTGGCGGCAGCAATCGAAAACGGGCTTGACCCTGTCGAGGTACCCGGTGTCTGCTCGCTGCGGGATGGCAACTATAAGCATAACGCCTCAAACGCCATTGACGACATGTCCTGCATCCATAGCCCGGCATGGGAGCTTTTTCCTTCAGGCTATGACATGGTGGGTGTGCAGTCTAAAAGGGGCTGCTCCTTCGGCTGCATCTACTGCACGTACCCAGGCCTTGAGGGCAGGCGCATGCGGCTTCGCCCATCCACCATGGTGGCGGATGAGCTTGCTGGAATCGTTGGTTCAGGGGTTGAAGCGCCCTTTTATTTCGTGGACAATGTCTTCAACAACCCGAAGCACCATGCCGAGAGTGTATGCCGAGAAATAATTGCGCGAGACCTTAATATTTCCTGGGGCTGCCTTGCAAACCCCATCGGGCTTGACCGCGAGCTTGTAGAGTTGATGGCCAGTGCCGGTTGCCAGAGCATAGAGATAGGCGCCGACTCTCTGTCGGACAGGATGTTGAAGAAGCTGAACAAGTCTTTTTCCGCCCTGGACGTGAAGGAGGCAATAAAAACCTGCAAGGACGCTGGCATGATGAGTATGGTTTTTGTGATACTCGGTGGCCCGGGTGAAGACAGGAATACGTTGCAGGAGACTTTCGATGCCCTGGATGAGGCCGCACCAGACAAGGTCTTTGCAGTAGGGGGGATACGGATCTATCCCGGAACGCCGCTTGCCGGAACCGCAGTCGACGAGGGCGTGATCGGGCCTGACGATGACCTTCTCCTGCCGTCTTTTTATATTTCGAAAGGGATCGGAGATGGGCTTTATGGCTTGGCTGAGGAGTTCTTCAACGCCCACCCGGGCTGGATATATTACCCAGCCAAAGGGGCGGCTGGCAGTGCGCCTGCCGCATCGGGCAGGGAGGTTGTATGGGACGACAGTGCAACCAGATGCCTTGACACCGTTATAAAGTCCGTACCGAAACTGCTTAGGCCTATTGCCAGAAGGGCCGTTTCAAAAAAAGCGGGGAAGCTCGCAGTCGAGCGAAGACTCGTTTATATTACACCGGCTGAGGTAAGGGACGCATTCCTGTCGGAGACGCCAGCTCCTTTTCAAAAACCGATGATCGAAAGCCTTAAAGTGTTGGGGCTTCTAAATGGCTAAAGGGACGCATACCTTCCACCTGGACAAGCACTCCGTATACTGGTGGATGAACTGGGGTGTGGGCTGGATCCCCAAGCCAGCCACCGATTTCATAGGAGACAGAATAGCAGACTGGTTGTTCGCGAACAAGTCCAGAGGGGTAGTAGAGGAACAGATTAAAAACCTCGACCAGATTCTTGGCGACTCCAAAACCACCACCGAAAAGCGGTTCATGGTAAAGAAGCTCTGGCGCAGGCACGGAAGGTTTCTGCTCGACATGTTCAGATTCGAGAAGATGTCCGACGTCCAGATATCGGCCAAAGTTCCGGAATTCAAGGGGCTGGAGCATATCCGTGAAGCGCATGCCAAAGGCCGCGGGGCTATTATATTGACAGCTCACCTGGGGCATTGGGAACTCGGTGGTATACTGCTTAGATATCTCGGGTTCAAGATTAATATAGTCCAACAGCTCTACGAGTCCGAGGAACAAAACCGCATTCTGGATAAACACAAGGAAATCAGAGGCATAAACATTATATCCTCAGGTAATCCTATAGCTTTTGCCATAGGAGTTAGCCGTGCGCTCAAGGGCAACGAACTGGTGGCCATACAGGGAGATAGGGATCCCGGCAACAGCGGGATCGAAGTGGATTTTTTCGGGAAGAAGGCCCGCTTCCCTAAAGGCCCGGCGATGCTTGCGATGAAGACGGGGGCCCCGCTTATACCTGCATTTACAATCATGGGGGACGACGGAAGATATCATCCGGTCGCCGAGGCGCCGATAGAGCTTTCTTCCACAGGTGATTTTGAAGCTGACCTCAGGGCGAATGTCGAAAAAACCGCCGAAGTTATTGAACATTACGTCCGCCTCCATCCAGACCAATGGTTCAATTTCTATCACTTCTGGGAATAAATTCCTTGACTTAATACCCCCCTGTTTGTCATTATATTATTCTTATTAAGGGCGGATAAGAAGCTGGAGGCTAAATGAACTATTACAAACAGTTTAGAAATTACACAATGACCCAGGTGGTCGATACCATGCTTGGCATGCTGGGCAACAGTTCAGACGAAAACCTGATCAGGTTTACGTATCTCGCCGAGAAACTCGCCAAAAAAGACTATTACATACGCGCCATCAGGCATATAAGGCAGCTCTTCATCGACGGCCATCCCAGCCTTGTAGTGGCCAAGAAGATCATCCGGGAGACGCACCCAAACGTAAGGAAGAGGCTGGTTAACGCCTTTATAATTAACCAGCTGCTCCTAGGGTCCAACAAACGTACTGCCTTCCAGAAGGAGGGCGGCGGCTTCTATCCTCCGGGCCTGTTCGTTATATCCCCAAGCATGCGCTGCAACCTGGGCTGCTTCGGCTGCTATGCCGGCAGCTATAAAAAGACCGACGAGCTTTCATTCGACGAGGTCGACAGCGTACTTACCCAGATGAAGGAGATGGGCATCCATTTCTGCGTGGTTTCGGGTGGTGAGCCATTCTTCCGCGAGGACCTTCTGGACATATACGCAAAGCACAGCGACGTAGCGTTTCTGGTGTTCACACACGGCGGCCTTCTTGACGAGAAGATGGTGAAAAGGGTGGCTGAGCTTGGAAACGTGCTGCCGTGCATCAGCATCGAAGGTTTTGAAGAGGAAACGGACGCCCGCAGAGGCAAGGGCCATTACCAGAAGGTAATGAAGGCGATGGACCTCCTGAAAGAGGCCGGCGTGCTGTTCGGTTTCTCATGCACCGCCACCAGGCGCAACCATGACGTGATAACCTCTGAAAAATATATAGACATGCTCGTTGAAAAGGGTTGCACCGTTGGGTGGTTCTTCTCGTACATACCGATCGGCAGAGAGCCGAATATCGACCTTATGCCCACCCCCGAGCAGAGAGGCAAGCTCAGGGAGGCCGTATGGCGCTTCAGGAACGAGAAGCCGATACTCATGGCGGATTTCTGGAACGACGGGCATATCGTGGGCGGCTGTCTGGCCGGTGGCAGGAAATACTTCCATGTGAACGCAAACGGCGACATAGAGCCGTGCGTTTTCTGCCATTTCGCTGTAGACAATATCAGGAAGACCACGATAAAGGAAGCCCTGATGTCTCCATTCTTCAAGGGGATCCGCGAACGCCAGAAGGGCAACAAGAACATGCTGACCCCTTGCATGATAATCGACAAACCAGATTACATGAGGGAGGCGGTGCTGGCTTCGGGCGCGCGTGCTACCCACCCGGGTGCTGAGAGGATAATAACCGACCTTGCAGATGACCTGGACCGTTATTCAGTGGAATACTGCCAGATGGCCGATGCGGTGTGGGGAAAGATGCAGGCGGAGAAAGCCGATAAAGAACACGCCTGCACGGATTGCAAAAATTAAGCAAGGAATAGTGGTATTGAATATAGCGGGATGTGCTGGAAAGAAAGAATGGTGCCGAGACGCAGAATCGAACTGCGGACACGAGACTTTTCAGGCCTCTGCTCTACCAGCTGAGCTATCTCGGCATCGGCGGTTAAATTACCAGACAGGCCTGCGGTTTGTCAAGCATTAATTAACAAAAATAAGAACTGGGACTGGGCCTGAAGCGGTTTAATTTGCGCCCGATTATATAATAATACCTACACTCTCTCCCGAAGCCAAGAGGCAAACTTACCAATGAAACAGGTATTCAAAAGACCGGAGTCCCTAAAATCAGCGCCGTTTCGGTTCTGCCCGGGCTGCAGCCACGGGACCCTTCACAGGATGGTAGCGCAGGTTATAGACGAGCTTGGCATGCGCGAGAAAACCATCGGCATCGCACCCGTCGGCTGCGCGGTTTTCGCATACGACTACTTCAATTTCGACGTCCTGGAGGTTGCACACGGAAGGCCGCCAGCGGCCTGCACAGGCATGAAAAGGGTGTTGCCGGACCGGCTCATATTCAGCTACCAGGGAGACGGCGACCTTGCCGCCATAGGCATGGCCGAGATCATACACGCCGCGAACAGGGGCGAGAACTTCACTGTAATCTTCGTTAACAACGCCACATACGGGATGACAGGCGGACAGCTTGCTCCTACGACCCTGGTCGGCCAACGCACAACAACTACCCCGAAAGGGCGCATGGTCAAAGGGGAGGGGCACCCGCTGAGGGTCGCGGAGATGCTGGCCACCCTTGAGACTCCGTATTATATAGAACGCACATCGATGGACTGCGCCAAGGATGTCCTTAAGACCAAAAAGGCCATAAAAAAAGCATTCCAGTACCAGATGGCAGACAAGGGCTTTACTTTTGTGGAAGTACTCTCGCTATGCCCTACAAACTGGGGCCTTGACCCGCTGAAGTCCATCGAGTGGGTTCAAAACACGATGAAGCAGGTATTCCCTGTCGGAGTATTCAAGGACAAGGGGAAGGCGGCCATACCTGCATGAGAGGCAATTACGACGTTATTATTTGCGGGTTTCGGCGGCCAGGGTGTACTGCTAGCAGGAAAGCTCCTGGCCTGGGCGGGCATGGTGGATGGCCGGAGCGTGACATGGTTCCCTTCCTACGGTGCCGAGATGCGCGGAGGGACCGCGAACTGCACCGTGATAATATCCGGCCAGGAGATAGGCTCACCGGTCGTGGACAGGCCCAGCGCCCTCGTTGCGATGAACGAAGCATCCGCGCTTAAGTTTTCGGAACGTGTCACTAAGGGCGGGTTCATCATCCTTAATTCATCCCTGGTTAAAAAAGATATAAAGGTACCCGGCGTAAAGATATACAAGTTGCCCGCCAACGACATTGCGGCGGAGCTTGGCAACGTCAGGGCCGTTAACATGGTCATGCTCGGGGCATACCTTGGTATATCGGGAGCCGTGGGCCTGGAATGTGTCGGGAAGGCGCTGGATGAGACCGTCTCAGCCAGGAACAGGGGGCTTATCCCGGTCAACATGGCTGCGCTCGAGAAAGGCTGGTCTCTGGTAAAGTAGATGATACGAAAGGCTTCAATACAAGACGTCAAGACGATTAAAGAGCTTATAAATGCTTACGCCGAAAGAGGCGAAATGCTACCGCGAGCCCTCGGCGAGCTCTATGACTGCCTACGGGATTTCTTCGTATACGAAAAGGACGGTAATATTATCGGAGTAGCCGCCTTACACGTCGGCTGGGAAGGGCTCGCGGAGTTGCGGTCCGTTGCCGTGTCTCCAAATTTTCTTGGGCGCGGCATAGGAAAGGAACTCGTCTCGGCCTGCCTTGCCGATGCGCGCATACTCGGCGTGAAGGAAGTATTCGTGCTGACTTATGTTCAGGGTTTTTTCGAGAAGATGGGCTTCACCCTGGCAAGGCACGACGACCTTCCTCAAAAAGTGTGGACGGAGTGCCGAAATAAATGCGTGAAGTACCCTGATGAATGCAATGAGGCCGCCCTGACCCTTCCGCTGGACTGATGAAAGCCGGAATATATGTTCACATCCCGTTCTGCATCAGCAGATGCCACTACTGCTCGTTTAATTCCATTCCATTCGATAGCTCAAAGGCCAGAAACTACCTGAAAGCCCTGTACAGGGAAATCGAGACCTGCGAACATGACATAGAGCCTTCGAGCCTATATGTCGGAGGTGGTACTCCCACCGTCCTGCCAGAAGATGATATATTGTCCCTTTTACGTATCATCAAAAAAAAGTTCCATTTACCGCCTGAAACCGAAGCCACTCTTGAGGCAAACCCCGGGACGATCGATAAAATAAACCTGGCCAAGATTAGAGATGCCGGAATCAACCGTGTAAGCCTGGGAGTCCAATCTTTCAATCCGAAAGAACTCCGCATGATGGGCAGGGCGCATTCGCGAGAAGATGTATATAGTTCCATAAGCAAGCTAAAAGACGCCGGTTTCGACAACTTAAGCATCGACCTTATAATATCTTTGCCCGGTCAAGGCCTTGACGATTTGACAGTCTCCCTGGATGAAGCAACCCAGCTTGGAGTCCAGCATATCTCTGCTTACGACCTGTCGATTGATGAGGGCACCCTGTTTTATTCTGAGACCAAGGCTGGAAAGCTTATCCCTCCGCCCGAGATGCTTCAGGTTGAAATGTACCTGAAAGCCGTGGAATCACTTGAAAAATCAGGATTTAGAAGATACGAGATATCTAATTTCGCGCTCGCCCGGTTACGAATGCACGCATAACCTTAATTATTGGACATGTGGTTACTACCTGGGGTTTGGCGCCGGCGCCTGGTCAAACATTCCAGAGAGCCAGGCTGTCAAATATTCGGGATATAGAGGAATATTCCACGGCGGTCATGCAGGGCAAAAGTGCCGTAGCATCCAGAGAGACTATATCAGCAGCAGAAGCTGAAAAAGAATACATAATGCTGGGGCTTAGGAAGGCTGCGGGTTTCAGCGTGGAGGAGTTCATGGAACGTTTCGGACATGATTTTATGGAATCATACCGGGACAAAATCAGGAAACTGATCAAAGGCGGCTTTCTGGAATTCACTGATAAGAACCTGCGGCTGACTTTGAAGGGAGTGCTTGCCTCAAATCCGGTTACTGCCGAATTCTTCTGAATATTTTTTTGTTTACAACTTCAAATGCGGAATGTTATATTATAGCACTTTTGCTGGGAATTTAAGGAGGCCGAGTGTTCAAGAATAGAACGACAAGTTTTTTGTGGGCTTTCATTTCGCTGTTTTTCCTTTTAACCTCCACCCCGGCCATTGCTGAGGAAGAGGGTCCGGTAAAGGTTACAGAAGTCCAGATTGCCGGAAACAAAAAGGTCGAATCGGAGACTATCCGGTCGAAGATAAGCACCAAGCCCGGAGATGTCTTCTCGCCATCCGGGGTCAGGAACGATATAGCCGCCATTTACAAGATGGGTTTTTTTGACGACGTGCGCGTGGAAGCCGAAGGCGCAGCCGGGGGGATACGGCTTATATTTAACGTGGTTGAGCGGCCTATAATCACGTCTTTCTCTTTCGAGGGAAACAAGAACATTGAGACTTCAAAAATCAGGGAAAAAGTAAACCTCTCACCGTATTCAGTGTATAACCCCTCACTCGTTGCGGAAAATGTCGAAAAGATAAAGATGTTCTACCAGAGCGAAGGATACTATAACGCCACGGTTTTACCAATAATCAAGGAGTCGGCCAAGGACGTAAAGGTCATATTCCAGATTGACGAGGGTTCAAAGGTAACCATCTCCAAGATCAACTTTGTCGGTAACAAGGTATTTAGCGACAGGAAGATCAAGAAGGTCATGGAGACCAAGTCATACTTCCCGATCTGGTCGTACCTGATGAAGACCGGCACCTACAAGGTTGACGAGTTCAGCCAGGACATCGAACGGATAAAAGCGCTTTATTACAACAACGGCTACATACAGGTCACTGTCGGTGAGCCCAAGATAGTTCCGAGCAAGGACAAGAAGAAGCTTGAGATAACCATACCTATAACCGAAGGTGACCAGTTCAGATACAGGAACATCGACGTATCAGGCAACAAGGTATTCACTAAAGATGAGCTTCTTAAAAATGTCACGAGCAAGCCGGGCGACATAATGAACCGCGACAAACTTAAACAGGACGTGGTCACGCTTACCGACCTTTACGGCACAAAGGGTTACGCCTTCGCATCCATCTCCCCGGTAATCAACCCGGACCCGGAGAAAAAGCTGGTGGACGTAAACCTTGACGTCAATGAAGGCGACCAGATATTTGTCAACCGCATCAACATATCAGGGAACGTAAAAACCCGGGACAAGGTAATCAGGAGGGAGCTCAAGTTCAACGAGGGCGATATCTACGATACATCAAGCCTGAAAAAGAGCTACGACCGCCTGAAGAACCTGGACTTCTTCGAGGACATGGAGATTGTCCCGGCCAGAAGGGACCAGAAAGATACCGTCGACCTGAACGTGAAGGTCAAGGAAAAGTCCACCGGCTCGTTCAGCATAGGCGGCGGATACAGCACCGTCGACAGGCTTATGGCCATTGGAGAGGTTACGCAGAACAACTTTATGGGCCTTGGGGAACAGGTGAAATTTAAGGGTCAGTTCGGCAAACGAAGCCAGAATTTCAATTTAAGCTTCACTGAGCCGTGGCTGCTTGACAGGCCAGTATCGCTCAGGCTGGACCTCTTTAAAGATATGCGCGCCTACAACGGGTACACCAAGAGGACATTGGGTGGCGCAATAACCTTGGGACGCCGTTTCTGGGAGTATTACAGCATCTCTGGCGGCTATGCCTATACGGACGATACCTACTCAGAGGTAATCCCGACGTTCCAGACTGAGTTTGCCAGATACGCTGAACCTTCATTCCACAAGCAAGGTAACCACGAGCCTGTCCCGGGACACCAGGGACAACTACCTTGATACCAGACACGGGAGCAGCAACTCTATATACGGCGAGTATGCGGGACTAGGTGGGCAAAACCGCTTTTACAAGGCTATCGCCGACACAACCTGGTTCTTCCCGTTCTACTGGGAAACCGCATTTTCGCTCCACGGCAGGGTTGGTTATGCGAGCGGGCTCTCAGGAAGAGACCTACCGCTTGCCGAGAGGTTCCTGGTCGGCGGCATATCGACCGTTCGCGGCTTTAACTTCGGGTCTATCGGCCCCAAGGCTATTATATCAAAGACAGACCCGATAACCGGCACTACTGTCAGAAGAGAAGAGGGACAGCCCATAGGCGGTAACAAAGAGGTCATATTCAACGCCGAGTATAACTTCCCTGTGGTACCGGCGCTGAAGCTGAAGGGAGTTGCATTCGTCGACGCGGGCAGGGCGTTCGACTTTGGCGAGAGCCTCGGAGTCAGCAACCTCAGTTACAGCACGGGCGCCGGGTTCCGGTGGATGTCCCCAATGGGGTTGATCAGGCTTGAATACGGCTATGTGCTTAACAGAAAGCCCGGTGATAAGCCCGGCAAATTGGAATTTTCAATGGGTTCAATGTTTTAATAAGACGGAGGGAATATGATGAGAAGGATAGCGTTGGTTCTTTCGGTTGTCTCGTTACTTGCCTTTGGAATGTGCTCGATATCCAGTGCCGCAGAGATAAAAATAGGCTATGTCGATTTTTCCAAAATACAGCAAGAGTCAATGGCTGGTAAAAATGCTATAAAGACGATAGATAAGATGTTCAAAGACAAACAGACCCAGCTAGACCAGAGGCAGAACGAGCTTGAGAAGATGATGCAGGAGTTGGATAAGCAGTCAGCCGTACTTTCCGCCGATGTGAGAAAGCAGAAGGAAGACAAGCTCCAGAAGGAGTACAAGGACCTGCAGAGGTTTAAAGCCGACTCAGAGGAAGAGCTGAACAAGAAAAAGGCCGAGATAGCCAAAAGTATGTACGAAGAGGTGAACGGGATTCTCAATAAGTTCGGAAAAGAGGAGGGTTACACCCTTATACTCGAGCGCTCTGTCGTACTTTATGCTCCGGAAGCAGTAGATGTGACGGACAAAATTATAAAGGCATACGACGCAGTGAAGAAGTAGGAGCGATGGAGAAGACTTTAAAAGACCTGGCCGAGCTTACCGGCGGCACCCTGGATGGTGACGGCACTATAGTTATAACCGGTGTCGCGGGCATTAAAGAAGCAGCGCCAGGCCATATCACGTTCCTGGCTAACCCTAAATACCTAAAGGAACTCAAGGCCACAAAAGCCTCAGCCGTTATCGTATCCCCGGATACGCAGGTCGAAGGCAAGCCAGCAATCAGGGCCAAAAATCCATACCTTGCGTTCTCTAAAATAGTCTCTGCCTTTGCGCCGGTGATAAACAGGCCAACCGGCATCATGCAAGGTGCAAATATCAGCTCCGGCGCTACAGTAGGGCTTGGTGTAACCATATACCCAGGCGTTTACGTGGCCGACGGCGCCGATATATCAGAAGGTGTGACGCTGTTTCCTGGAGTATATATCGGAGAGGGCTCCATCGTAGGTAAAGGTTCCATCCTCTACCCTAATGTCACCGTGCGCGAAGGTGTAAAGATCGGCGAGCGCGTGATAATCCATGCTGGCGCGGTTGTCGGCGCCGACGGTTTCGGTTACGCTACCGACGGCGGAAAACATCACAAAATACCCCAGATAGGCGGGGTGATAATAGAAGACGATGTAGAGGTCGGTGCTAACACTACAATAGACAGGGGCGCTCTCGGCAATACTGTCGTCAAACGCGGTTCCAAGATCGACAACCTCGTGATGATCGCTCACAACGTAGTGGTTGGCGAGGACTCCATATTATGCGGCCAGGTAGGAATCTCCGGTAGCACAGAGCTTGGCCATCATGTTGTGCTGGCGGGCCAGGTAGGTACAGTCGGCCATATCAAAATAGGTGACGGGGTAATGGTTGGCGCCAAGTCCGGCGTATCAAACGACCTCGATTCCGGTAAACCGTATTCTGGAATACCGGCAATACCCCACAAGGAATGGCTCAGGCTTCAGGCCACGCTGCACAGGCTCCCGGATATCAAGAAGCAGGTAGGTGAGCTGACCAGACGTGCGGAAGAACATGAAAAAGAACAAAGAACATCCTGGAGGAGAATAGATGCTTGACATAATTGAAATTCAGAAGATACTCCCCCACAGGTACCCGTTTTTGTTTGTGGACAGGGTCCTTGATATTGAACCGGGGAAGAAGATTACCGCTCTCAAGAACGTAAGCATGGACGAGCCGTTCTTTCAGGGCCACTTTCCTGGCAGACCGATAATGCCCGGGGTGCTGATGGTGGAAGCAATGGCGCAGGTAGGCGGCATACTCGTGTCTAAGTCCAACCCCAACCCTAACGATGACAACATGGTCTATTTCATGAGCATAGAGAAGGCAAAGTTCAGGAAGCCCGTAGTGCCCGGCGACCAGCTCGTACTTGAGGTAGAAGCCCTCCAGACCAGGGGCAAGGTATGGAAGTTCAAGGGCGAGGCGAAGGTCGATGGCAAGGTAGTGTGCGAAGCCGAGTTTATGGCGATGACCACCAAGGAATAGTAATGCGGAGAACGTTTTGAATATACATCCAACGGCAATAGTACACCCCGGCGCAAGACTTGCGGAAGACGTCACCGTAGGCCCGTATGCGATTATCGAAGATAACGTCACGATCGGCAAGGGTACGAAGATCGGCGCACACGCGGTCATCAAGCCTTTTGTCGAGATCGGCGAGGACAACGAGATATACCAGTTCACGTCCATCGGCGAGGTCCCCCAGGACTATAAATTCGGCGGCGAAGAGACGAAACTTGTAATCGGCGACCGCAACAAAATAAGGGAATTCGCAACGTTAAACCGTGGCACGGTCGGCGGCGGCGGTGTTACCAAAATAGGCAACGACTGTTTCATCCTGTCGTACGCGCATATAGCCCATGACTGCATTGTCGAAGACAATGTACTCATTGTAAATTGCGTGCAAATGGGCGGACACGTACACATCGGGTACCATGCGGTAATAGGTGGGCTCGCGGCAATCCATCAGTTCGTCAGGATCGGAGCACACAGCATGATAGGTGGAGGTTCTGCGGTTTCACAGGACGTTCCGCCTTTTACCAACGTTGCGGGCAACCACGCGATCCTTCACGGCCTGAACCTTGTCGGCCTTAAAAGAAGAGGGTTCAGCAGCGAGACGTGTAGCCGCCATCAAGAAAGCCTACCAGATCATTTTCAGAAGCGGGCTCACCTTCAAAGACGCCAAGGAAAAGGTGCTTGCGGAGGAGGCCATGACTCCGGAAGTGGAGCTGATGCTGGATTTCATAGAGCAGTCCAAGAGAGGCGTGATACGGTAACGGACTTTTGAAAATGGAGAAGCTTGGCATAATCGCGGGGAACGGCAAGTTCCCTTTAATTTTGGCTGAAAATGCAGTCAAAGAAGGCATCGAAGTGGTCGCGGTTGCTCTATCCGAAGAGACCGACCGTGCCATCGAAGGAATTGCCTCAAAGGTTTACTGGTTGAGCATAACCCAGCTCGGTAAACTGATCAGTACCTTTAAGAACGAAGGCGTCACCAGGGCGATCATGGCGGGGCAGGTCGTAAAGAGGAGGATGTATACATCGGACATCCTGAAGCTTGACCTCACCTCAGCCAGGCTATGGGCCAGCCTTCCTGACAAAAAAGGCGACACCATCCTGAAAGCGGTTGCGGACGAGCTTTCAAAAAACGGGATAGAACTTCTAGACTCGACGACATACATGGGTGAATACCTGGCAGATAAGGGCGTGATGACCAAAAGACAGCCCGACAAGGCCGAGTTGGCGGATGTAGAGTTCGGATTCAAAATGGCGAAAGTCATTGCTGACCACGATATAGGCCAGAGCGTGGCGGTAAAGGACCTCTCCGTCGTTGCTGTCGAGGCCGTGGAGGGGACTGATAACTGTATCAGGAGAGCAGGGGAACTCGGAAAGGGCGGCATCGTCGTCGTCAAGGTCAGCAGGAAGGGCCACGACATGCGTTTTGACGTACCTGTTACCGGGATGAGGACTATAGAGGCATTGAGGGAGGCTAAGGCCAGAGTGCTTGCGGTTGAAGCCGGCAAGACCCTGATGCTCGAGAAGAGAGAACTGCTGGCGGCAGCCGACAAATCTGGCATCTGCATAATGGGAATATAATGGAAAAACTACGGGTAGGGGTCGTTGGGGTAGGTTATCTTGGGCAGCACCACGCAAGGATTTATTCCGAGCTGAAGAATGCCGAGCTTGTCGGAGTCGTGGACGTCGATTTCGACCGTGCAAAAGAGATTGCAAAGAAGTTCAAGACACAGGCCTTCAAAAACCATGAGGAACTTTTCGGAAAAGTGGACGCAGTATCCATTGTGGCGCCGACTGTACATCACCACGCGCTCGCAAAGGCATTCTTTGAGGCCGGTTCAGACGTCCTCCTCGAAAAGCCCATTACAGTAACCGTTGAAGAGGCCGACGAACTTATAAATATTTCTGATGCGAAAGATCGTATCTTCCAGGTAGGCCACCTCGAGAGATTCAATTCCGCGGTTGTGAAGATGGTTGAGATGACTACAACACCGAAATTCATCGAGTGCAACCGGCTCTCTCCATTCCCGGACAGGAGCACAGATGTCGACGTGGTGCTGGACCTGATGATCCATGACATAGACATCATAATGAGCCTGGTAAAATCACCTGTAAAAACGATAAGCGGAGTGGGGATACCTGTAATCTCAAAAAATGTCGACATAGCCAATGCGAGGATCGAGTTTGAGTCGGGATGCGTGGCTAATATCACTTCCAGCAGGATATCGATTAAAAAAGAGCGGAAGATAAGATTGTTTCAGCCTGACACGTATATATCCCTCAACTATCAGGACCAGGAGATATACGCGTACCACAGAATACCTAACAAGAAGGACCCGGAAGGGAAGCCAGATATAGTAGGCGGCAAGGTAAAGGTGGTTAAAGAGGAGCCCCTGAAGGCCGAGCTCGAGGCATTCCTTGCTTCGGTGAGGGACAGGAGCAGGCCGCTTGTTTCGGGAAGGGAAGGCCGTGAAGCGCTGAAAATAGCGATGCGTGTACAGCAGGAGATAAAGAGCAGGAGCGTGTTGTAAATGACTATACCCATGGTTGACCTCAAGGCTCAGTACCTTGATATTAAAGAAGAGCTTGACCTGAAAATCCGGGAGGTGCTCGACTCCTGCCATTTCATCCTTGGTCCGAACGTGGCCGCCCTTGAAAAAGAAGTGGCGGAATATATCGGCACAAAGCATGCGGTCGCCGTGGCCTCCGGTACGGATGCCCTGCACCTGGCCCTCCTCGCAACAGGCATTAAGCCCGGCGACGAGGTGATAACTACGCCGTTTACCTTTATCGCCACTGCGGAGGCCATATCCTATATAGGCGCAAAGCCCGTGTTTGTAGACATAGAAGAGAATACCCTCAATATGGATGCAGCCATGATTGCCTCAAAGATAACGGCAAAGACCAAGGCAATAATCCCGGTGCATATCTTCGGACACCCGGCTAATATGGGACAGGTCCTTGAGGTTGCCAATACGCATGGGTTAAAGGTCATCGAGGACTGCGCGCAGAGCTTCGGGGCGCATTATAAATTTACGAAAACAGGCTCTTTTGCGGACGCGGGATGCTTCTCTTTCTTCCCTAGCAAGAACCTCGGCTGTTACGGCGACGGCGGGATGGTCACGACCGACAGCGACATGGTTGCAGCGGAGCTTCACTCGCTTAGAAACCACGGCAGCAAGGTGCGTTACTACCACGATACAGTCGGTTACAACAGCCGTCTTGACGAGATTCAGGCAGGCATACTAAGGGTTAAGCTTAAAAAGATAGAGACCTACAACATGCTGAGACGCGAAAGGGCCATGCAGTACAGCGAGTCCCTCTCCAAGATGCCGGGAATAACCGTCCCTTCGGAGATAACCGGGTATTTCCATGTCTACCACCAATATACTGTCCGGACCTCAAAAAGAGACGCCATAATGAAAGCTCTGGCCGACAAGGGTATTGCGTCCGCAATATATTATCCAGTCCCACTGCACCTCCAGAATTCTTACAAAGAACTTGGTTACGGTAAAGGGTCGTTCCCCGTCGCAGAGAAGGCGGCAGAAGACGTCCTCTCACTCCCCATCTACCCAGAACTTCCTCCTGGGGACGTTGACCTTATATGTGAAACGATAAAGGCCTGTCTATAATCGTGGCACGAAACGGAAGCACCAGGATAATGCTGGTTGCCGGAGAGGCGTCCGGCGACCTCCACGGCGGCCACCTGGCCGAATCCCTGAAAACGCTCCGGCCAGACCTGGAGCTTTTCGGCATTGGCGGCTTGAATATGCGCAAGGCCGGTGTATCGACTCTCGTGGACATTACGACCCTCGCCGTCGTCGGAATATGGGAAGTGCTCGCGCATTTCAAGGATATAAAGGGCGCTTTCGACAAGATGCGGGATATCCTTGTGAATGATCCTCCGGCGATGCTAGTATTGATTGACTACCCCGACTTCAACCTTAGGCTTGCAAAAGTTGCAAAAAAAGCCGGCGTACCCGTGGTATACTACATCAGCCCACAGGTATGGGCCTGGAGACGGGGCAGAGTAAAGAAAATCGCCGGACTAGTAAATAAAATGATGGTCGTGTTCCCGTTTGAGAAGGCGTTTTATGATGGGGCCAACGTAGACTGCGTTTTCGTGGGGCACCCTGTCCTCGACGAGCAACCTGAAACGAGGGACAGGGAAGAGCTTTCAGCGGCATTCGGAATCGACCATACAAGGCCAGTACTTGGACTGCTACCGGGTAGCAGGAAAAAAGAAGTTTCGTTCCACCTTCCTGTGATGGTCGAGGCGTTCAGGATTTTAAAATCCTCCATGCCGGAACTCCAGGCGGTCATCCCGGTGGCGGACACGCTTGACATGAAGAGTTTCGAACCATACCTTGCAGGCATCAAGGATGTAAAACTGGTATCTGGCGACACCAATGGGGTAATGGCGTTAATGGACTGCGCCGTGGTGGCGTCCGGCACTGCGACTCTACAGGTCGGACTGCATAACAAACCGATGGTAATCATGTACCGGCTTTCGCCTTTGACATATCGTATCGGAAGGTTGCTCATAAAGGTTAAATATATAGGCCTTGTAAATCTCGTGCTTGGAGGGCTCGTGGTTCCAGAATTAATACAGGACGAGGCCAACCCAGAGAACATCAGTTCTTTTGTGACCAAAACCTTCACGGACGAAAAGTACCGGCAGGAAATGACTGAGAAGCTGAAAGACATAAAGTCAAAGCTGGGCGGCTCCGGGGCCTCCATGCGGGCGGCGGAGGAGATTGTGAGGTCGCTTGGATAAGTTAAACCAGTATAGAAGGCTGTGGCCCTACACAAAAAGATACCTTAAATGGACGATCCTGGCTATAGTCTGCACTTCGATAGTGTCTTCTACAACTGCCTTCACCGCGTGGCTTGTAAAACCCGTACTCGATAATATATTTGTAAAGAAGGACGGTTCCCATCTGGTGCTGCTGTCGTTCGGCGTTATTGTGCTGTACATCGTAAAGAACGTATTCACTTACCTGCAATCATACTGCACCCAGTACGCCTCACTGTATGTGATAAGGGATGTCAGAGACGACCTTTACGGCCACATGGTCTACCTTCCTCTGAAGGAGTACCACAGCAGTTCCACCGGCAAACTGATGTCTAACATGATGAACGACGTAGGCGTCCTGAGCAGGCTCCTCGCCAGCACGATCAAGGATTTCCTTCAGCAGTCATTTACCATTGTCGGCCTGTTGGTAGTCATTTTCATAAGGGACTGGAAGCTTGCCCTTATCGCCATGCTGGTCTTCCCCATAGGCGGCTTGTTCATAGACAAGTTTGGGAAAAGGATGAGGCGAATAAGCAGGCAGGCCCAGCAGAACATCGCCACGCTCTCGAACATCCTTCTGGAGAACTTTACGGGTGTAAGGATAGTAAAAGCCTTCACCATGGAAGACGAGGAGAGGGAAAAGTTCAGGAAACAAAACCAGGAGAACACCAGGATAAATCTGAAATCCGCACGGGTTGGGAGCCGGGTCGCGCCGACATTGGATGCGATCGGAGGGTTTTCTGTCGGGTTGATAATATGGTATGGAGGAGGACATGTAATAGCCGGGGATTTGTCGGCCGGAGACTTCTTCTCATTTGCCGCGGCGCTCGTCATGCTTTATCCCCCGGTAAAAACGCTTGGAGGCCTGCACAACAGCATGCAGCAGGCGATTGCAGCCTCGGAACGGATATTCGACGTACTCGATACGGCCACCGAGAGGGAAGCCATGGACACCGGCATCAAGGGGCCGGAAGGCGTAAAGGATAAGATCGAGTACAGGAACGTCGCGTTCAGATACAACAAAGCTGAAGACGAAGTGCTGAAAGACATAAACCTGACGATAAAAAAGGGCGAGGTTGTCGCCATAGTCGGTTCAAGCGGTGGCGGGAAGACGACGATCGTGAACCTTCTCCCGCGTTTCTTCGACATAGACGGCGGGGCCATACTGATAGACGGCGTGGACATAAGGGAGTTTTCACTGCGCACCCTGAGGCAGCAGATATCCGTAGTCACACAGGATACGATACTCTTCAACGACACTATCAGGTACAACATCTCCTATGGGACTAAGAAATACTCTGAGGAGGCGATATTAGGCGCTGCGAAGGCTGCACACGCGGATAAATTCATAGAAAAGATGCCGGAGAAGTACGAGACCATCATCGGCGAAAAAGGTGTCAGGCTCTCTGGAGGCGAGAAACAAAGGATATCCATCGCGCGGGCCATCTTAAAGAATAGTCCGATACTCGTGCTGGACGAGGCCACATCTGCCCTTGATACGGAATCAGAGAGGATAGTGCAGACTGCTCTTGAGAATCTGATGAAGAACCGTACCACGCTCGTTATTGCCCACCGGCTCTCGACAATAATCAACGCCGACAAGATAGTGGTGATAGACAAGGGCGTCGTATCCGGCATGGGAAGGCATTCAGAACTCCTTGAGTCGTGCGCTATATATAAAAAGTTGTATGAAATGCAGTTCGGCCGACTGGAGGGCAAACATGCGAAAATTTAAAGAGAAGCTGATCCTTTACCTTGCCCCGTTGCTCACCAGCAAAATCATCAGGTTTATAAAGATAACGTCCCGGTCCGTTATCATTAACGAAGTGGATGTAAACAAGGAGCAGATCATACTCGCGTTCTGGCACGGCAGGATGCTGATGATCCCGATCCTTAAAAAGGACAGGCCGGCATCTGTAATGATAAGCAGGCACAAAGACGGCGAACTCATAAGCAGGACTATGGAACGGTTTGGGATTGGGTCTTCGCGCGGTTCAACCACCCGGGGAGGGATATCGGCGCTGAAGGATATGCTAAGGCTGGCGGCCAAAGGCTACAGCCTGGTATTCACACCGGACGGCCCCAAAGGTCCCAGGTTTGTCGCACAGATCGGCGCAATACAGGCCGCGAAGGCCACAGGTCTGCCTATATACCCGGTTACGTATAGCGCAAGGAAAAAAAAACTCTCGGTTCCTGGGATGGTTTTGTAATACCGTACCCCTTTAACGATATTGTCTATATCTATGGCGGTCCTATAACGGTCAGCCGGGATGCCGACAACGACGTCATGGAACAAAAGAGGCAGGAACTTGAAGATTCGTTGCGCAATATAACCGAACAAGCGGACAACTGGTGGGACAGGCCCGAATGATATACTCAGCCTACAGCCTCCTTATCTACGTATTCTCCTTTGTCTTCCTTCCATACATGGCGATCAGACTGCTTCTGAGAGGGAAAAAAAGGGCCGGAATAAGGCAGCGGTTCGGAATCTTCAAGGAAGGTTTCTTTGGTCAGACTTCGGGCAAGAGGGTCTGGATCCACGCAGTGTCTGTAGGTGAGACATTGGCCGCTATACCGATGGTCAAGGCTCTGAAGGCCAGACACCCCGATATTTCCATATTTTTTTCAACCGTCACAGAGACCGGCAATGCCGTTGCAACCGACAAAGCTGGCGACTGATGCCCGCATATTCTATTTTCCGTTTGATTTGGGCATAGTGGTAAAAAGGGTGGTTGGGCTCGTAAAACCCGACATCTTCGTCGTGGTGGAGACCGAGATCTGGCCCAACCTTATCAAGGTCCTGAGCGACAACCATATCCCGTCTGTTTTGGTAAACGGACGCATATCTTCCCGGTCGTTCAAAGGCTACAGCCGCGCCCGTTTTTTCTTTAAAAAAGTATTGGCGTTGGTATCCGGGTACAACATGCAGACCCACGCGGATGCAGAACGGATAAGGTCATTGGGCGCACCTCCTGACAGGGTCCGTGTGGCCGGGAACGTCAAGTTCGACCAGGCATGCGTCTCATTGAAAGAAGGGCAGATAACCACCAAGGCGAGGCTTGGCATACCAGAGTCCGCATCCGTATTTGTTGCCGGAAGCACGCACGAAGGCGAAGATGCCGAGATATTGAAGGCATATCGACGTGTGCTGGAGAGTATCCCGGAGACTGTGCTTGTGCTTGCTCCACGACACCCGGAGAGACTTTCAAACGTGGCATCTTTGATAGCACGGGAAGGGTTCAAACACCGGCTGAGAAGCGTGGAGACTTCGGAGAGGCTACCGGTACCGGGAATACTTCTTGTGGATACCATGGGCGAGCTTGCCGGCATGTACAGGGTTGGCGACATAAACTTTGTAGGTGGAAGCATGATGCCGGTTGGCGGACACAACGTCCTTGAGCCTGTAGCATTCGGTAAACCCGTCTTCTTCGGCCCGCATATGCAAAACTTCGCAGAAATCAGTGCAATACTCAAGGACTGCGGGGTGGGCATTGAGGTAAAAGACGGGACCCAGCTTGCAAGAGAGGCTGTCAGGCTCATACAGGAACCGGAGCGGGTTGAGAAGCTTGGGAAAGTAGCAAAAGACACGCTGGTAAAAAACAGGGGCGCTTTAGAGAGAAACATCGAACTCATTGAGAAATTCCTCTACGGATGAGACTTCCGCTAAATATACTCGGGGTTATGAAGGGTGAGCAGAAGCTGCCCTTTTACTTTTATCCCCTATATCTGCCCGCATGCCTGTATTCAATTGTCGTACGTGCCAGGGCCGGCCTTTATCAGGCAGGCATTCTGAAAACCAGATACCTCCCATGCAAGGTCATCAGCGTGGGTAACCTTTCGGCAGGAGGTACAGGCAAGACCCCTTTTACGATTTATATCTGCGGACTGTTGAAGGATAAGGGTTTCAAACCCGCAGTTGTCACGCGCGGCTACAAGGGGGCCAGCGAGGGCAGCACATGCGTTGTGTCGGACGGCAAAAGCCCGTTAATGACGCCATCTGATGCAGGGGACGAGGCCGTCCTGCTCTCAAAAAACCTGCCGGGCGTACCGGTGGTCATGGGCTCAAACCGTTACGAGGCGGGCATGCTCGCAGTAAAAAGTTTCGGGGTTGATGTAGTTGTATTAGATGACGGCTACCAGCACCTGACCCTTAAGCGTGACTTGAATATACTCCTAATGGACGCCGCCCACCCGTTTGGTAATGGCTACACCATCCCTTTGGGTTACCTCAGAGAACCGGCCGTTGCAGCCGGAAGGGCCGACATGATAGTACTTACTCGTTGCGATTCTGCCGGTCCAAGACCCGCCGTACTTCCGCCGGGAGTGCCCGTAGCAAAGGCTGTCTACCGCCCTTCTTCAATCTACAATGTTTGGGACAATCGGGTTGTAGGCCCTGAAGAACTTTCAGGCAGAAGTGTCTTCCCGGTAGCGGCGGTGGCTGACCCGGCCTCTTTTCCGTTGATTCTTAACGGCCTTAATGCTAAGATTTTAAAGGGCAAATTCTATCCGGACCACCATTTGTACAATCGTAATGATATGTCTGAGATAACGGCCGAGGCGATGGAACGTGGGGCTGATTTTGTTGTCGTGACAGAGAAGGACGCCGTGAAGCTTTCGGCGCTTGGCCCTGCTGATATCCCTTTCCTGGCGTTCGGAATAAAAATGGAGATAATCGAAGGCTCCTCCACGATCGAGGGCTTATTGAATAAAATATCTGGAGAGCGAACCTGAGGTATGAGGAAGCGGCGCAAGAAAAAAAAAGCCGGCAAGGCTAAGTTGTTTGCCGAATATGTACTAGCGAAGGGCATCCTGTCGTTGATAAGACTTTTGCCTTTCGGGCTTGCGCTCAAGTTTGGCGGCCTCCTCGGGTCCTTTGCATACAGGGTTGATAAAAGGCACAGGGATATAACACTCGACAACCTCCGCAACAGCTTTAAAGTTAAGACTGAAACCGAGATAGAGGGTATTGCCCGGTCAGTTTACAAAAATGTAGGTTATTCAATCATCGAGTTCATATTTTCGAAGAGGTACGGACGAAATTTTCAAAAGCATTTCCAGTTAAAGAACTATGATGCATACAAAAAAGCGCTCAACAAAGGCAAAGGCGTATTCCTTCTTACCGGCCACTGCGGGAGCTGGGAGCTGATAGCCTTGGCCCAGTCTATTATGAAGCCGCCGATAGGAGTGGTCGTAAGGCCTCTGGACAACCCATACCTGGACATCGAGGTATCAAGGCTCAGATGCCAATACGGGAATTATTTAATCAACAAGACAAACGGGATGCGGGATATCCTTAAAACCCTGGCATCCGGAAACGCGGTCGGTATATTGCTCGACCAGAACGTAAAGGCAAAAGAAGGGGTGTTTGTGGACTTCTTTGGGCGGCCCGCCTGCACCAACAAGGGGCTTGCCCTGATGGCGGCAAGGACGAAAGTGCCTGTGATCCCGGCCTTCCTGCGCCGCATCGGGCCCGACCGGCACGAGATTATAATTGGTGACGAGATCCCTCTCATAGAAACCGGCGACAAGGAAGCCGATATCATTGCAAACACCCAGGCATATACAAAGGCCATAGAGGATTTTATAACCGACTACCCCGACCAGTGGTTCTGGATGCACAGACGCTGGAAAACGAAGCCGGGGGACGCCTGATGCCGGAGAAGATACTTGTAAGGGCCACAAACTGGGTCGGTGACCTTGTAATGACCACTCCTGCCCTTGCAGGGATACGGAAGAGCTTTCCCGACTCTGAGATAACCGTGCTGATAAGGCCGCCACTTCAGGAAATCCTCGAAGGCAGCCCTGCCGTGGACAACTTCATACTCTACGACAAAAAGGTCTACGGCGGCGCTACGGGTATTGCCAGGCTTGGGCGCGAACTGAGGAAGCGGAAGTTCGACCGTGCGATACTACTTCAGAATGCCTTCGAGGCGGCTCTGGTTGCTTTCCTGGCAAAGATCCCGCGCCGCATGGGCTACAAGACTGATGGGCGAGGTGTGCTCCTGACCGACGGCGTGAAGGTATCACAGGATACAAAAGAAAAACACCAGGTCCATTACTACCTCGACCTGCTCAAAGCACTGGGGATGAAGACCGACGGCGTTATGCCGAAGCTCTACCTGGACAAAAAAGACAACGAATACTCGGCCGGACTCCTTAAAGAAAACGGCATAGACAGGCATGACATGATAATAGGTATAAACCCCGGAGCACAGTATGGCATAGCCAAGAGATGGCATCCTGAACGTTTCGGTTTTGTGGCGGACAGGCTTGTAAAGGAGTATAATGCCAGCATAATAATCTTCGGGGGGCCAGGCGATGTAGCCACGGCTGGAGCGGTGCAGGCCTCCATGAAAGAGAAGGCCCTCAACCTGGCAGGGAAGACCGGGCTCCGAGGTCTCATGGCGCTTACTAAAAGATGCAGCCTTTTTATAACCAATGACTCAGGACCCATGCACATATCCGCCGCCCTTGGAGTGCCTACGCTTGCGGTATTCGGCTCGACCGACCACATAGCGACCGGGCCTTTCGGAGAAGGGCACCGGATTGTCAGGGAACCGGTAAACTGTAGCCCATGCCTTAAGCGTACCTGCCCCCTTAAACATTACAAATGTATGGAACAGGTAACGCCACAGCGGGTATTAAAGGCCGCAAAAGAGATACTGGAGGGGGGCGTTGGGTAGCTCCGCAGTCTTCCTTGACAGGGACGGCACTATAAACGAGGAGGTGGGCTACCTCTCGGATCCGGAACAGGTGAGCCTGTTACCAGGTGCTGCCGACGCCATTGCGCGGCTCCGTGCTGCCGGGTTCAAGATTGTGGTAGTTACAAACCAGTCCGGGATAGCAAGGGGACTGTTCACGGTTAAAGAGCTAAAACATGTAAACCTTGCGCTTGAAAGGTTGTTGGAAGAAAATGGCGCAAGGGTCGATGCCTTTTATTTCTGCCCGCACCACCCCCGGCATGGCGAAAAGGTGGACTGTGAATGCCGCAAACCTAAACCAGGGATGGCAATAAAGGCAGCCAAGGAACTGGGTATCGACCTGTCCAGGTCTTATTTCGTCGGGGACAAGGTTTCTGACATAGAACTGGGTTTTAATGCCGGAGGCAAAACAGTACTCGTTTTGACCGGCTACGGTATGGAGGAAAAAGAGCTTCTGGATGCAAGGGGGCTTAGGCCTGACATCATTCTGGACGCGCTCCCGGAGGCCGCCGATTGGATTATAGAAGACTCAAAAAAATCCTCATTATAAAGCCCAGCTCGCTGGGGGATATCATACATGCGCTACCGGTTGCGTATGCTCTTAAAGCGGAAATCCCCGAGTCCGAAATCGACTGGGTAATAGGGGCCGGATACGAGGAGCTGCTGGAAGGGAACCCCGCGATAAAAAGGACGCTCACCTTTGACCGCAGGATGTTTCAGGGCGGAAACGGTTTAAGGAACCTTGGAAGTTTCGTTGGGAAACTTCGAAGGGAACGTTACGACCTCGTAATAGACCTCCAAGGCCTGTTGCGGAGTGCGCTGATGGCGTTTGCCTGTCGTTCAAAATCCCGTATCGGCTTTGCCAATGCCAGGGAGGGCGCCCCGCTTTTTTACACCGAAAGGGTAGCGGTCCCAGACCTGTCGATCCACGCGGTGGACAGGTATTTGTTGACGCTTGAATCTATCGGCATTGAACACCATGAAGCGCCAAGATTTGATATTGTACTTGAGGAAAGGCACGATAAAGAGGCGGTTTCGCTGTTAAAAGAATTCGACATTGAAGAGGGCGAGGAGTTTGTGGCTATTGCACCATCGGCCAGGTGGCTTACCAAAAGGTGGCCAGCCGAACGTTTTATCGAGATTGCAAACAGGATCAACGGGGTAAGGCTGAAAACGGTATTCATAGGCACGAAGGACGAGGAAGTCGTGCTCGCCGAACACATAGACAAGCTTATCCTTCGAAACCTCGCCTTTGGAAGGACAAGCATAAAGGGGCTTGCAGCCTTGTTAAAAAGGGCACGCCTGCTTGTCACCAACGACTCAGGTCCTATGCATATTGCTGCAGCCGTAGGCACGCCCGCGGCTGCACTTTTCGGCCCTACCGACCCTGTAAGGACAGGCCCTTACGGTAGGATGCACAGGGTGATAACAGCCGGGGTAGAATGCGCGCCATGCCTTAAGAGGGAGTGCGAAAGCGTAAGATGCCTTACAGGCATCTCCGTCGATGCTGTATTTGATGAAGTGAAGGCCATGCTCTTGGCGTAAACGACAATTGGAGGGTATATGGCTGTAAATAAGGAACTCCTGGAAATACTCTGCTGCCCGAACTGCAAGGGGGACATAAAACTTACCGAGGACGGCAAGGGGCTTGTATGCGAGAAATGCCGGCTCAAGTACCCCGTAAGGGAGGACATCCCGGTGATGCTCGTTGACGAGGCGGAGAAGCTGGGCTGATGCCACCCGTTTCGGTTGTGATAATAACCTTCAACGAAGAAAAAAACATCCGGGCCGCGCTTGAAAGTGCAAGTTGGGCGGACGAGATAGTCGTGGTCGATTCCTACAGTACCGACGCCACTGTCGAGATATGCAGGGAGTTTACCGAGAACGTATACCAGGAAAAATGGCGCGGTTTTTCTGGCCAGAAGTCTTATGCTGTTTCTTTGGCCAAAAACGACTGGGTCTTCGTGCTTGACTCGGACGAGCGCTTCACCGATGGGCTTATAGATGAAATATCAGGTATGATGCAGGAAGCCCCGGCAAAGGTCGGTTACTACGTCTCTCGCAGGAACCACTTCATGGGCCGCGAGATAAAGCATTGCGGCTGGAGCCCTGACTATTCGATAAGGCTTTTTGACAGGAGAAAAGGCGCGTTTAAGGACAGGGCTGTGCACGAGGCCGTGGAACTGTCCGGCGAGGCTGGGTATCTGAAGGCCCCCATGCTGCATTACACCTACGCCGGGATATCAGACTATATAAAACGCATGGACAAATACAGTACCCTGGCCGCCCAAGAGATGAAAAAAGAGGGCAGGAGCGCTGGACCTCTTGATATGTCGCTAAAACCTATGTTTACGTTTTTCAAGATGTTTATTATCCGGCAAGGGTTCAGAGACGGCATCTACGGACTCGTTATATCCATACTCTATTCCTTTTACACCTTCACTAAATATGCGAAGCTATGGGAGATGCGGGAAAAAAAGTGATTATGAGTACCATCCCGCGCCAGGACATCAAGGGCATACTGGTAATAAAACTCCGGAATATCGGCGACGTGCTCCTCACGACTCCAGCCATCAAGGCGCTGAGGGATACGTTCCCCGATGCTCGTATCACGGCGGTCGTCCCGGCCGGCACGGAAGAAATGCTTACCCTGAACCCTAATATAGACGAGATTGTAACATTAAAAAGGGATGCCGGACTTAAAGCGGAGTTCGAGTTTATACGAAAGATCAGGACACACAGATACGACCTTGCCATTAACATGACAGAGGGCGACAGAGGCGTGATAATAGCCCTCCTTAGCGGCGCCAGGTACAGGATCGGCATCGACCCGCGTGGCAGGGGATTCTGGGGAAAGAAGCATCTGCTTACGCATCTTAGTGCGCTACATCAACAACGGGCGGCACCGGGCAGCCATGGATATGGATATCCTTGAGCCGCTCGGGATAGAAAACATGAAACCTGATGTCCAGCTATTTACCTCACAAGATGACGACAATTATGTAGACGTGCTTCTGAAAGAAAACGGCATCAGAGACAGAGACAGGATAGCAGTAGTACACCCGACGTCCAGGTGGTTGTTCAAGTGCTGGAGGGACGAGGCCGTAGCCGAGGTAATAGATTACCTTGATGGCAGGGGTTTCAGAGTCGTCTTGACATCCGGGCCGGACGAGAAAGAGCTGGAGCGGATAAGACATATAATATCCCTCGTGAAAACTCACCCGGTGGACCTCTCCGGCAGGCTTACGCTAAAAAGGTTGGCAGCCCTTTACAAACAAAGTTCGCTGTTCTTCGGTGTGGATACGGCCCCCATGCACATGGCTGCTGCTGTGGGGACGCCCGTAGTGGCACTTTTCGGACCCTCAGACTCAAGCGTCTGGGGACCGTTCACCCCAAGAGGGGTAATTGTCTCAAAGAAAAACGAGTTCCCCTGCATGCCATGCAAAAAAGACGGCTGTGGCGGGAGCAAAAAGAGCAGATGTCTTGACGAGATAACCACCCAGGAGGCGATAGCCGCCATTGAAACGCTCATCGGAAAAGAGTAGCCCCGCAAGGATACTCTATTGCTCGCATACAGCTGCCCTCAAGGGGTCGGCCATAAGCCTGTATCACCTGATGACAGGTCTGGACAGGAATAAGTATACCCCAGTTGCGGCTTTCAGCAAGGACGGCCCGCTGGTTGCAAAGCTGAACTCAGAGGGCATCACTTCTGTCGTGTTAAAAAAAAGAGGCTTTCTAAATTTGGGGCTTATACGGGAATCCATACGTTTGTTGAAGGACGAGAAAATAGACCTGGTACATCTAAACAGTGCCGTACCCTTCTGCAAAAATATCGGGCTGGCTGCTTTGATTGCAGGCAATCCTGTGATATGGCATATACGTGAGGACCCGGAAGGAAAAAGAGTAAGGGCACTTGGAAAATGGATATCCCTGCTTTCCGACAGGATATTCGTGGTCTCGTCCGACCTCTATACGTATTTTAAAAACACCGGTAAGGCATTGAAGATATATAACGGTGTGGACAACGAAAGGTTCAAGCCGGGAATGGATGGATCGGCCTTCAGGGCCAGATATGGCATACCTCGGGATGCCTTTGTCTTCGGCATGGTAGGTTCTATAGAGAAGAGGAAGGGAAATATTTCTTTTCTTGAGGCGGCCCGTCATGTCAGTAACATTAATGAACAGTCTTGGTTTGTTATCGTCGGGACCGGCCTGGAATCAGATGTAAATAAAGTCGAGGAATTCATTAAAGAAAACGGCCTGGATGGCAGGGTAGTCCTTACCGGCAGGCTTTCCGATATTACCGAGGCCATGGCAGGGATAGACATACTGGTCATGCCTTCGCTGTGGGAGGGCTTCCCAAGGGCGCTGATCGAGGCAATGGCCTGCGGCAAGCCGTCCATCGCCTCCGATGTCGGGGAGGTGAGACACATACTAGAAGACGGCCGGTCTGGTTATATCATCCCGAAAGGCGATAATGAAGCCCTCACAAAGGCGATGGAGTCTTGCTTGACAAATAAAAACGGGCTATCCGTGATGGGGCGAGCCGCAAGGGGCAAGGCGGAGCAGTTCACGTTAAGCAGGCATGTAGAGACCGTCCAGGGCGAATACGAAGCATTGCTATCGCGAAAATAGAGAGATAATAAAAGAGCCTGGTTCTCAAGTGCATCTTTGAAAAGTAAGAAAAAACGTATAATATCGCATTTGAGTCAAATTACAGCAGAAACTTATGTTTTTTTTCGATATTTCAGGTCTTTTTAATTGACAAAAAACTCCCAGAAGCTAAAATACCTGTAACATCTTAGTACCTAAACTCAAATAAATAAAAGGAACGGATAAAATGGACGTAAAGCAGTTCAGTTCGGACAAGATATTGAAACACCTGGACAGAGTAAGCGCTTGGATGGATGGGAAAAATCCCGCACCCATCACCGTTGAGATGGACATGACGAACAGGTGCAACCACCGCTGCCCGGAGTGCGTCGCCGGCTATTTCCAGAGGACGAGCGTCGACAGCCTGTCAAAAGAGATGGCGGAAGACATCATAAGGCAGCTTGCGGACTTCAAGGTCCGGGGTCTGATATTCACCGGCGGCGGCGACCCACTATGCAGCAAGTACACGCTTGAGACGGTGGAGTTGGCAAAAAGCCTCGGCCTCGATGTCGGATTCATTACGAACGGGACCCTCCTAACAAAACACGCCTGCGAAGTCCTGGCAAAAAACTGCGTATGGGTAAGGGTTTCCCTTGACGCTTCAGACCCGGAGACCTACAAGATAACCCATGGACTGAACGAGGCCGGGTTTGAAAAGGTGTTGAAAAACATAAAGACGCTTGCCGCCACCAAGAAGCGTCTGAAGAGTGATTGCACCGTCGGGGTAGGTTATCTTACCAACGACCATACAAAAGATGGCATGATAAGGGCAGCCGAATTATGCGGCGATCTTGGGGTCGATTACATCCAGTACCGCCCGATGCAGATACACAGGGGAGGTATGTTCGATTACCACTGGACGGATGTTTCGCAAATAATAAACAAATGCACCAAGTTTGGAAAACCAGGTTATGACGTACTGTTCTCCCAGCACAAGTATGAGATGATGAAGATGAAGGATTACGGGCGGAACTACAGGGTATGCTATGGCCACCAGTTCGCCACTACCATATGCGCCGACGGCAAGATGTACCTTTGCTGTCACCTGCGCGGATACGACAAGTACTGCATAGGCGACCTGCATAACAACAGCTTCAAGGAAATTTGGAACTCAAAGCAAAGAAAAAAGGCCTACGAAAGCATAGAATTTAAAGATTGCATTCCACTTTGCAGGGACAACACGTTCAACCAGGTCCTTTGGAACCTGAAACAGCCCCGCACACACGTCAATTTTTTATAAAATGTCGAAGAAAGTACTATTCATCACCCTTAGTCCGCCAAAACCAAGCACAAAACAACGCGTGCTGGACTCTATAGGCTACCTCAGGGATAAGGGGATGGTCTGCGACTTGTTGCCCATGCCAACAGGCATAATAGGGCGGATCGGGGTGCTGTCAAAAGTAAGGGCATACGACGTGATCTTTATACAGAAGAAGCTCATGCGTCCGGCCGAGATAAGGCTTATGAGCAGGCTGAACCCGAATATAATCTTCGACGTGGACGATTCGGTCATGTTCCATGAGGTTGAACGCAAGGAGAAGCTGGACGGCAGATTTTTCAAGAAGTTCATAGGCATGGTCGACAATTCCAAAGCGGTACTGGTCGGCAACAGGTTCCTTTACGAATTTTGTCGATACAACAACGGCAACGTCCATGTCGTGCCAACCCCCATAAACGTATCCAAATACACCCCTAAAGACTATACGGTTAATAGTAGTGACGAGGTCGTCATAGGTTGGCTGGGGACGAGGGGAAACCTCAAATATCTGAAAGAACTGTCCGGTCCTCTTCAGGAGCTTTCCAAAAGACACCCAAACGTCCGGCTGAAGATTATCTCGCAGGGCTTTTTCGACATCGACGGAGTGCAGGTGATAAAGAAGATGTGGAGCCAGGATGAAGAAGTAGAGGACCTGAGGAGCCTGGACATAGGCGTTATGCCACTCAATGACGATATATGGGCAAAAGGCAAATCCGGCAACAAGATTCTACAGTATTTCGGGGTCGCGATACCTGTAGTGGCTTCTCCGGTCGGAGTCAATTCCGACATCATAGAGACAGGCGTTGACGGTTTCCTCGCAGGTAACCAGGCAGAATGGGTAACGCATCTTTCCTATCTTATAGAAAACAGGGAACGGCGCATGGAGATGGGGTTGAACGGGCGCCAGAAGGTATTAAAGACCTATTCGCAGGAAGTACATCAGGAGACACTCTGGTACGTTATAAACTCGATCTGATTAGGAGTAGAATGCCTGTTTTAGTAATAAAAGAATGCAAGTCCCCGGCGCAAAAGAATGCTCTGCTTAACCTGAAAAAAACCGCTTCTCCTGAGCAGTTCATCAACCTTGTCCCGGAAGGCTCTGCATCTCAATGCGAATTAGTGGACGAAACTATCTATCATAAAAAAAGTTTCGGAGACTTTTTTTATATGTTAAGGCTTGTCTTGAGGCTTCGGGTCCTGAAGGTGTCCTCGGTTGTAATTCTTTTCGATAATTCAAGCTTCAAGGGACATACCAACGTTAAGTTCCTTTCAAATCTATGCGGCGCAAAATATATTACAGGAATAAACCTTGACGGTGAAGTGCGCAGATATAATAAACGGTCGATATTTCTTGAAGAGATCAAAGCACCGTTCTCGGGAATCGGGAAAAGGGCAATAATACTTTTGTTTTGCCTCATGGGCATTCCCACTTTCGGAATTGCCAAGGTATGGCACAAATTATTTCCCCACAGGAACAAAACACACAACGGGCGAAAAAAAGTACTTTTTTTAATATGGAGCCTTAGGTCTCATGGTGTGGCGGTAGTTGTCCTTGAGATATTGAAGGGCCTTGACAAGACAAACTTTGAAACAGCAGTATTGGCGCCCCTCGGGGGAAAGCTTGAGGACGAATTCCGTGCAAATTGTGATCAACTGCATGTCTTGGGCACAAATAACCTTGCCGCAATATTTCGAAAAACCTTGAATATCGTTATGAACGGAAAATTCGACATCCTGCATTCACATAGCTACCAACTAGGCTTCATATCCCAAGTTCTGGGTGCGGTATTTAATATACCGGTAGTTTTGCACGAACATTCTGAGGTAAAATATAGAAGCCGCCTTTTAAACTTCTTTGCGAGGACTATTTCCAAAGGTAGGGGGACAATTTTCGTACCTGTTTCTAAAATGGTGGAAAAGAGGCTCCGAAAGCTTTACAGGCTTGACAAGGAATCATGCAACGTAATCTACAATGGTATTGACACCAGCTATTTTAAGGACCTTGCTGAGATAAACGGAGCCAAAAAACATCTCGGCATAGAACCTAAAACATTTGTTATAGGAAGCACCGGTAGACTTGCCACTGAGAAAGGGTATCATATACTCCTGCAGGCATTGGCTATGCTACCGGAAGGCCTGGATTATCGTTGTTTTATCTGTGGTACAGGGCCGGATGAGGAGAAGCTGAAATCAATATCAAAGGACCTTCATATAGAAGACAGAGTATCTCTTTTGGGCTACGTTGACGACCTGAAAGAAATATTCAGCGCTTGTGATCTTTATGTAAAACCGTCTCTTTCGGAAACGCAGTCACTGGCCTTGATCGAGGGTATGTCATTGGGGCTGCCGGTTATCGGCACTGACATTGAATGCATCCGCGAATATATTATTGATGGTGAGAACGGGGTCATAGTGCCAGTCGGGGATGCGCGCGCAATGAGCGAGGCCATCGTTGAACTGATATCGAATGTGAATAAAAGGCTTGCGATGGCCGAGAAAGGGCGTAATACCGCCGTCGAGATGTTTGATAAAAACGTATTTAACAATAACATCCGCGATCTTTATGAAAAAGTAACATCGGATATCGGTTGTTTCGAGATTAAATCAAGGCATGCCTAATGTCCTCCACACCGAGTCCTCCATGAACCTTGGTGGGCAGGAACTGAGGATACTCCTAGAAATGGAGCGGATGGTCTCAAGAGGCTTTGTTTCTGCCCTTGCGGCAAGACCGGGCAGCAGGATACTGGACGAAGCCAGGCACAGGGGGCTGAAGGCATACGCGGTGGAAATGCGCGGCAGCTTCGACCCTTTGGCGGTGGCAAAACTACTGCGCATCATACTGAGAGAAAGAATCGACATAGTAAACGCGCATGGTTCGAAGGACGGCTGGAGCGTCGGTATTGCGGCGAGGCTGTCCGGCAGGAAGGTCATCCGCTCAAGACACGTAGCAAATCCGGTCAGAAGCCATTTTATGGGACGGATGGTATATGGCGCGCTTTGCGACAGGATAGTGACGACCAGCGAGTCCATAAAAGCGGGGATGGTCGAGAAAGGCGTCCCCGCTGAGAAAATAATATCAGTCCCGACCGGCATAGATGTTTCGGTGTTTGACCACAGACGCGAAAAGGGGAAATACCGATCTGAATTCGGGATACCTTCCAGCGCTTTCCTCGTTGGCATGGTATCAGTACTGAGGGGAGACAAAGGCCCGGACGTATTCATCAAGGCGGCCGGGATTGTGCTTAAAAAAAGTGACGACATATTTTTTACACTCGCCGGAGACGGCTGGATGTCCGGAAAGATTAAAGACATGGTAGACGGACTTAAAGGCAAAGAGAAAATTATACTGCCAGGATACAGGCGAGATATACCGGACATAATGGGCGACCTCGACGTGCTGTGCCTGCCCGCCAAGGCGCCGGAGGGCGTGCCGCAGGTAATATTGCAAGCGCATGCCATGGTGGTCCCGGTGATCGCATCGGACATTGGCGGTATAAACGAAGTGGCTATACCCGGCAAAACATCTTTATCGATAAAACCGGGTGACCATGAAGAACTTGCAGGTGCGATACTTGAGTTATACAAAAACAGGGACAAGGCTGGAAAGCTGGCCAGCGAGGGGCACAGGCTTGTTTCTGAAAAATATACTTTGGAGGGGATGCTGAATAGCATGGAACAGATCTACCGTTCGCTTTGAGCCCTGTTCGCAAAAAGATACTTTTTTTGACTGTTTCCGGGAGAGACGGGGCGAGCAGCAGGTACAGGGTCTATCAGCTGTTGCCGTTTTTACAGGAGAATGGATATAAGGCGCAGGTAATACCTAACCTAAGAGTAAAAAGCGGTGTTGCCGGATATCTGTATACTGGCAAGGAAGAGAAGGAATGCATCGAGGCCGCAAGCCGGGCGGATTTTATTTTTATACAAAAGAAGCTGTTCAGCGTAAGGTTTTTGAGCAGGCTTTACTCGCTTGGCAAAAAAATAATCTTCGACCTTGACGACTCGATATTCACCTCTCCCAAGGGGGACTGGTCGTTTATTACAAGGCTGAAGGTTTTGCGCCGCCTGAGAAAAACTGCCAGTATCTCAACGGCCGTCATAACTGGAAACGAGTTCCTTGAAAACAGGATGATACTGGAAGGAGCTAAGAGGGTAGAGGTTTTGCCGACCGTAATCGACCTGACGAGATACAGGACAAAGACAGCAGGTGTTTCAAAGCAGGTCGTTCTGGGTTGGATAGGAAGCTCTGTAAACCACGTATATCTTGACTCATTGGCCGGGGTATTGCCTGTGATCGCCAAGGAGGCCGGCGGAATGAAACTGCTGGTGATTTCCGACAAGGATTATGCCATGGACGGCATAGAGGTAGAGAATTTAAGGTGGTCGGAGGCAACAGAGATCGAAGATTTGCTAAAAATCGACATAGGGCTGATGCCGCTGACGGATGATATCTGGACCAAAGGCAAATGCGCGCTCAAGGCGTTACAATATATGGCCTGCGGGATACCTGCGGTATGTTCTGCGGTAGGAGCAAACAATGAGATTATAGACGACGGCGTAGACGGGTTTCTCGCGCGTGACGACGCAGGCTGGCTTCAGGCACTGCGGGCCCTCATAATGCATCCGGAGCATAGAAACACCATAGGCATGGCCGCAAGGGATAAAGTGGAGAGAGAATACAGCCTGGGTGCGATCGCCCCAAAATATATAAATCTTTTGGAATCACTATGAATTTAATAAGAAAATATACGATGAAATACCTGTGGCACAAGTACAGCACTGCCTACAGGGCAAGGCGTGTAGACCTGAACTACTCCCCGCGCGAAGCATGGATTGAACCGACAAACCATTGCAACCTCCGTTGCGTGATGTGTCCGCAGAGCACGGGACATATATTAAAAAAGGGGTTTATGGACCTCACGCTGTACAAGAAGATCCTCGCCGAACTGAAACGGCTGAAGGTACAGAGGATCAACCTGTTTATGGGCGGCGAGTCACTCGTCAACAAAAACATAATAGAGATGATGAGGATGGCCGGTGATGCCGGGATCCCGGTAAGGCTCCACACCAACGCCACGCTACTTACAAAGGATATAGCTTCCAAGCTGCTCGACTGCCGTTCCCTGGAAGAGATATCATTCAGCTTCGACGGAGAGGATAAGGACTACTATGAAAGGGTGCGCGTCAACGCGAAATACGAACGCACCCTGGAGAACATCAAGGGGTTCCTTGAACTTAAGAAGGCTAGAGGCGCAAAACGGCCGCGCACTTTAATACAGGTAATAAAAGAAAGAAGGCCGGACGGTAAGCCGCCCGAGGTTACCGATAGTTTCAGGGGACTCTTCAAGGGGCTTCCGGTGGACAAGTTCCACCCGATCTGTTTCCATAACTTCGCCGGGACTCTGCAGGACAATTCGGACGTCAAGTATGCTATTGAACAGAGGGAGTACAAACCCTGCCGCCATCCCTGGAAATCTTTATGTGTGGCATGGAACGGCGAAGTCGTCGGATGCTGCATAGACTTAGAGAGCAAACTCGTCTTGGGAGACCTTAACAAACAGACTGTCATGGAGGTCTGGCAGAGCGAGCCGATGAAGAACTTCAGGAAGATAATGGCAGAAGAGCGTCACATGGAGCTGGAGCTTTGCAAGGAATGCGACATGGTATGGCGCTGAGGGTTTGATGACACTACCCAATTTTTTTATTGTGGGCGCTGCAAAGAGCGGCACGACATCCTTATACCATTACCTGGACCAGCACCCGGACATATTCATGTCAAAGGTGAAGGAGCCACATTATTTTGTAGACTGGGACAAATACGTAAAAAACCTTGAAGAGTATGAGGCGCTCTTTGCAGGATGGAATGGGGAGAGGGCCGTGGGGGAAGCGTCCACGGGTTACCTGTACGACCCCACTACGCCTGCGAGGATAAAGGAACTCGTACCGGATGCGAAGATAATCATACTGCTGAGGAACCCGGCCGATATGGCTTTCACGCTCTGGCGCCATATGAGACGCCTGGGTAAAAGGGGAGAGCATCAGACTTTCAAGTCAGCATTGAAAGCAGAGAATGCCCGCATTAACGATCCTGGATTCAAGGCGAAAAACCAGGACAGCTGGCACGGGAACTTTTATTATTACAGCCGGGCGCTTTATCATCAGCAGGTAAAAAGGTACTACGACACATTCGGGAAGAACAATGTGCATGTTATAATATTCGAGGAATTTGCGGGGAATTCAATAGAGAAATGCCGAGAGGTATTCAGGTACCTTGGCGTTGATGAGAGTTTCGTGCCATCGATAGACCGCTTCAACGTTGGCCGAGAGGTCAGACACCGTGGCCTGCAAAAGCTTATCAGCAAACCGCCCGAGAGAATAAAGGCTCTTGCCGGATTCTTGCCTGGACGTGTAAGGAGCCGCATTAAAGAAACGCTTTTACGGATTAATGCAAAAAAAGCTCCCACATTCGAGCCGTCTATAAAGGACGAACTCCTGACAAGCTACCGGTCCGATGTTGAGAAGCTGGAGAAGCTGCTTGGAAGGAAATTATCGATATGGTACACAAAGTGACCTGCACTGGCATCCGCATAACCAAGAACGAAAGAATTCCGGAGGCTGCTTCGTGACCTTGCCAAATTTTTTGATAGTAGGCGCTACCAAAAGCGGCACTACTTCGCTTTTTCATAACCTCAGGCAGCACCCTCAGATTTTCATGCCGGTCAAGGAGCCGAAATTCTTCCTTAATTGGAAGGGAGGAGAGGCTAAAACCTTAAAGGCATATGGGAAGCTGTTTGAAGGCGGAGAAGACAAAAAAGCTGTCGGCGAGGCCACTACAGCGTACCTTTATGCAGAAGAGTCTCCAGATCTCATAAAAAAATCGCTAGGTAATATCAAAATCATCATCTCTTTGAGAAATCCGGCCGAAGTCGCTTTTTCCCTATGGAGGTTTATGGGACGTTTTGGCAAACGCGGCGAGAAACTTCCTTTCCTGGACGCCCTCGCAGCCGAGCCCAAAAGGATGAAGGACCCTGCCTTTCTTAACCAGAAAGAAACGTGGCCTTGCAATTTTTATTATTTTAACCGAGCACTTTATTATGAGCAGGTTAAGAGATACATCGACAAATTCGGCAAGGAAAACGTACTTGTATTGATCTTCGAGGATTTCAAGACAGAACCTGCCAAAACTTTCAGGACTATATTTGAGTTTCTGGAAGTCAACCCGGACTTTGTCCCTGTCCTTAAAAAAGAGAACATAGGAAATGTAAGACACCGTGGTCTGCACAAAATCATACACAACCCGACTCCGTTCCAGGCGCGGATAGCTGCGGCGCTTCCGAAAAGAATGATCGAGAAGGCCAGGGGGTTCATGGTGAAGCTTAATTCGAAACCTGCTCCCCCGATCGACAAGGAACTGAAAAAAGAGTTGCTTGAGAAGTATCAGCCCGACATCAAGAAACTCTCTGCACTGATCGGCAGGGACCTCTCTCACTGGACTGCTGGATGAAACCTGTAATCCTTCATACAGAAGTCTCTGACGGTTGGGGTGGGCAGGAGATACGGATATTCAATGAGATCATGGGCGTAAAAAAACGCGGATACGAAGTGATCCTTGCGACGCCATCTCACACCACAATATCCAGACGCGCCAAGGAGTCCGGCATCGAGACTTACGACGTGCCGATGGATAAGGCCGACATTGTCCTCGGTATTTACGAGACTGCCAAAATTGTGAAAAAAAGGCAGGTGTCTATTATTAACACGCATAGCTCGAGGGACAGCTGGATCGGATCCATTGCCGGTCGGCTTACCGGAGCCAAAGTAGTCAGGACCAGACACATATCATCTGACTTAAAGAAGGATGTCCTGACAAAACTTGTTTACGGTCCACTGTGCGATGCGATTATTACAACGGGCGAGTTCATCCGGGGGCAGCTTATCAACGAGCTTGGATTGGCAGGGGAAAAGGTCACATCGATACCGACCGGTATAGATATCGAAAGGTTCTCCTCGGGCGACGGCAAGAAGGTGCGAACCGAGTTAGGGATAGGACAGGGTGACATAGTCCTTGGTACCGCAGCAGCCCTGAGGAGCTGGAAAGGGCATGAATTTTTAATAAAGGCCATACCGATTCTCCTAAAAGATTACCCTCAGATAAAGATGGTTTTTGCGGGTGAGGGGCGCAGGAAGAGAAGGATGATAAACTGGATAGATGAACTGGGAATCTCAAAAAACGTGTTTTTGTTAGGCCACAGGGAAGACGTTGCAGACGTGATCAATTCCTTCGACATATCCCTACTCGTCTCTTACGCCTCTGAAGGTATTCCACAGTTCGTACTTCAGTCAATGGCCGCAAGCAAACCTGTAATAGGCACAACAGTCGGCGGCATACCGGAGGTTGTACGGGACGGAGTAAACGGGTTTCTCGTCCCTCCAATGGACCCGGCTGCAATTGCGGATGCAGTAAAGAATTTGCTTGCGGAGCCCGGCAGGGTGGGACGTATGGGCAAGGCTGGATATGATATGGCGGTCAAGGAACATTCCTTAAATGCAATGCTTGACAACCTTGAAGCGCTTTATCACAGACTTGCGGCATGAAGATAGCCTTAGTCTCCATACTATTCAACCGCAAGGGCGGAAGCGAGAGAAGGACGTATCAGCTCGCAAAAGGACTCCTGAGGCAGGGCCATGAGGTTTCGATTTTCGCGAACGAAGTCGAGGACATGGACCTCGATGCAGAAGTCAATATTATCCCTGCGATTTCTGTGCCTTCTTTCCTGAGGATACTTACTTTCACTAAAAACGTGAATGCCGCTCTTAGGAAAAGAACTGACATAGGTATAATCCATAATCAGATACGGCCGTTCAACGACTGGATAGTCACTGTCGGCGGCGGCTGCCATGCGGAATATATCGAGAAGATGGCCGGTAGGAGGTTCTCGCTCAACCCGCGCGACCTGGTAGTATTGAACATGGAGAAGAAACAGTATCGTGACGGCGGGTGCAGGGCAGTCATTACGAATTCGGCCCTGTCAAAAAAAGGCATACTAAAACATTACCCTATCCCTCCTGAAAGGGTTTATGTAGCTTATAACGGCGTGGACACTGAGAAGTTCAATCCAAGTGCCGTCATCGAAAACAGGGCGGACACAAGAAAGAAGTACGGTTTTTTTGACGAGCCCGTGGCCCTTTTCCTCGGATCCGGTTTCGAACGTAAGGGGCTTGAGGCGGCTATACGTGCATTGCCGCTGATAAAAGATATGGACGGCGCAATACGGGACATGAAACTTTTGGTGGTCGGCCGCGACCGCCAGGAACCGTGGTTGAAACTTGCCGCCAGGTTTGGCGTATCCGATATGGTTGTCTTTGCTGGGCAGACTTCGAGGCCTGAGGATTTTTACGGTGCAGCAGATATCTTCGTCCTCCCGACGAAGTTCGACCCATTCTCGAATGCCACTCTCGAAGCGATGTCATGCGGGCTGCCTGTCATAACCACGTACGAGAACGGGGTCTCTGAAATTATACGGGATGGCGAGAACGGGTTTGTCATGAGGAAACCGGACGACTACATGGGTCTGGCATCAACCCTTGGATACCTTGCCTGCGAAAAGGCCAGGAAAAAGACGGGCACGGAGGCAAGGGTTACTGCTGAGACGTTTACATGGGATAAAACTATTGACAAGACCATGGAGGTTTATAAAATTTATGCAAAATTATAGGGCATACACATTGAAAGCGTGTTATCAAAATGCCTGATATGCCGCTAAAGGAATTCCAGAAATATGGCGCGCGCGGAGCGTATCATTGGGAAGCGCTTAGTCGTTCCGTCAAGAAGCATAGTCCTTTTCTGGCTGGCAGATACAGCCTTGTCCTGGACCTCCTGAAAAAATCAGGGACAGGCGGACGGAAGGCGCTTGACATTGGGTGTGGGGACGGGGCACTAAGCTACATGATGACGAAAGACGGATGGAAGGTGACCGGCCTTGATTATTCAGGGACAGGGCTGGGGTTGGCCAAGAAGATTTTCAAGGAGAGGAACGCAAACGCGGATTTTGTTCGCGGGGATTCATGCCGTTTGCCGATTCACAATGAAAGTTTTGATGCTGTTGTCGCCGCAGATATCCTGGAACACCTTAATGAGCCTGAAAGGCTCATTGAAGAAATTAACAGGGTTCTGAAAAATGGCGGCGCGGCCGTCGTAACCACGCCTGTAAAGCTTACCGAGATACCAGTAGACCCGGAGCACGTAAAAGAATTCACACCTGACGAGTTCAAGGAGATGCTTTGCAGGCATTTTGGAAAAGTAGAGCTTGTCATAAGCCACCCGGAGCAGACAATAAGGCGTTCCAACAGAACCTTCCGTTTTCTCGGGTTTATAGGAAGGATAAAACCCTACAAATATCTTTATAGCATTATGTCCTTATACATGAACAGCAACCCTTTTCTTAAGCCCGACAGACAAGGAAGGTATACACAGATGTCGGCATTGGTAATTAAATCCTGATATCACGACAGCCAAGAACGGCGTCTCGGAGATTATCTGTAAATGACAAAGAATAATCGAGTACTAATAATAAAACGATACCGTTCAGAAACGCATAAGGAATTTATTCGTTCTCTCGCCAGTGTAAACGCGTTGAGTTTCTCGGACGGAAGTTCATTGCCTGATGACATCTACCAGAACGTACTTATGTTATTCCCGAAGGAAAATTTTGAAGGAGATATTGCTTTTAAGTTCAAGGCGTTCTTTAAATACGGCAAAATTTTGGGGGTTAATTCGGCATGTGAACAAAAATCCATAGGATTACCACAGTTAATAGCGGAACTTTTTTATAAATATTTCAAAAGCCTTAAGAAAATATTAATTTCAGTATATTGGTTGGCGTTTGCCATTAAATTTTATATCCTTAAGACAAGGCCGACAGTGAGTGTCACGGAAGGCAAATTAAAGGTCCTGCATCTTGTAAGAAGCGGCAAAGTCGGCGGGATTGTAATAATGGTACTAAACCTGCTGGAGTGCGTTGATAAACAAATGTTCGAACCTTCTGTTTGCTTTTTAAAGGGCGGACCATTCGTGGACGAATTCAGAAACATGGGTTTCGAGGTCACGGTCATCAACAAACAAGATTATGATATAGATACAGTTGCAATTCTAAAAAATTTAATGGAAGAAAAACAGATCAAGGTTCTCCATGCGCATGGATTTAAAGAGAGTATATACGGACTTTTTGCGGCAACTATGGCCGGGGTGACTATAAAGATTGTCCATTTCCATGGTGGATGCAAGGGCGATTGGAGGAAGCTTGTGCCCTTCGGGTTGCTTTCATTAAAGATGACGGACGCCATCATAGCCCTGACGGGACTTATGAAAAAAGAGATGGTGGACGGTTATTACGGGTACCTGGCCGACCCCAATAAAATAGCGAAGATACCAAACTGCGTGGACACGGGGGTTTTTCTCCCGAAAGACGGGGAGGCAGCAAAAGAGCGCCTTGGCATTCAGTCTGGTATTCCGGTAATAGGTATGAACGCGAGGCTGTCTGGGGAAAAAGGACATGAAGTCCTCTTCTCGGCACTCGCGAAATTAAAGAAGGATGGCAGAAAATTCGTCTGCCTTCTGACGGGCGGCGGACCGCTTGAAGCTTATCTGAAGCAAAAGACCATTGAGATGGGCATTTCCGGCGAGGTGGTATTCCTGGGGGTAAGACATGACATCCCCGAAATCATTCCGGCCTTTGCCATCTATGTCCAACCGTCCGTATGGAGCGGCGAAAGCTTTTCGCTTTCCACCGTGGAGGCTATGGCATGTGGAGTACCGGTCATTGCAAGCAGGGTAGGTGGACTCCAGGAAGTTGTTGAACACGAGAAAACCGGTTATTTGTTCAACCCTGAAAATCCTGACGAGCTTGCGCGGTACCTTGAACTGCTGCTGGACAATCCGGACAAGGCCTGTTCCTTGGCCAAAAGAGCACGCATAAAGGTGGAAAAAGACTTCAGTAAAACGGTGTTCAAAGACCGCATAAATCATCTTTATTTAGACCTTCTGGATTTGAAGGAACATTAGAACAGGAAAACATTATTTCCGATACACAACCGGCTGAATATTTTTAAAGTTACATTTATTGTAGCGTAAATTTTCGGAGGGAGATTTTGGATAAAAAGGATTTGATTAAATACCTGGACAGGCTGAAAGACTCCACACTACTTGTCGTGGGCGACATAATGCTCGACCATTTCATATGGGGCAAGGTCAGCCGCATATCTCCTGAGGCGCCTGTCCCGGTGGTGGACATACAAAATGAGTCCATCATGCTCGGCGGCGCCGCAAACGTGCTGAACAATATTACCTCGCTTGGCGGAAAGGCGATAATCTGCGGCGTGGTCGGGAACGACGAGATGGGGAAAAAGATCGTCCACGAGCTGAGGCTCCAGAACGTGGATACCGAAGGACTTGTAGTCGAGACCTCCAGGCCGACTACCATCAAGACCAGGGTCATTGCCCACAGCCAGCAGGTCGTCCGCTTCGACAGGGAAAGCAGGGGCGACATATCGTCCGAGTCGGAAAAGATGATACTTGGACTATGTAAAGAGAAATATCAGGTCCATCTCCGGAATAATAGTCTCTGACTACTCCAAAGGCGTAGTCACGAAAGCGCTCGTGGCGGGACTGGTAAAGGCAGCGAAGGAAACCGGCATACCGGTTGCCGTGGACCCGAAGGTAAACCATTTTGATTACTACAAGGGGGTAACAGTAGTAACACCTAACAACCTTGAGGCTTCGCAGGCGGCGGGTATAGACATAGCCGATGACACATCCCTTGCCGCTGCGGGACGAAAGCTCCTTGACAGGCTTAAAAACGACTCAGTCCTGATAACCCGCGGTGAGCACGGCATGAGCCTTTTCAGGCGCGAAGAGACGCCGATACACATACCTACGGTCGCAAAAGACGTTTATGACGTTACAGGCGCGGGTGATACGGTTATAGCCGTATTCATGCTTGCGCTGGCGGCAGGGCGCACCAATGGACAAGGCGGCCATGATTGCAAACCATGCGGCTGGGATCGTGGTGGGCGAGATAGGGACGGCGACAGTAAAGCTGGAGCAATTAAAGAAAGCGATAAAAAACTTTGCATAAATTTGTTATAAGCAGTAAAATTCTTGCTTTTAGCTTCACATTTTCAAATAGATGGCATTAAAGAAGTTAACCGAAATATAATTTATGAGGACTTAATGAAATGAAGATTCTGGTTACCGGCGGGGCGGGCTTTATTGGTTCGAGTGTGACAGACAGGCTCTTGGAGCGGGGAGACGAGGTTGTCTGTCTGGACAATTTCGACGATTTTTACAAGCCCGAGATAAAGAAGAGGAACATTGCCAAGGCCCTCAAGAACCCCGGCTTCAAGCTGGTCGAGGGCGACATCCGCGACATTGGCCTTCTGAAAGAGCTCTTTACAAGAGAAGGCTTCGACATGATATTCCACCCGGCCGCCAGGGCGGGGGTGAGGCCGTCGATCGTCGACCCGATGCTGTACGAGGACGTCAACATCAAGGGCACGATGAACCTTCTTGAGATGTCGAGAGACCACAATATAAAAGGCTTCATCTTCGCATCGTCTTCATCCGTGTACGGCAAGAACGAGAAGGTGCCGTTCTCCGAGACCGACAACGTCGATTTCCCGATCTCACCCTATGCGGCCACAAAGAAGGCCTGCGAGCTTATCTGCTACACATATCATGCCTTATTTAAACTCAACATCACCTGCCTGCGCTTCTTCACGGTATATGGCCCGAGGCAGCGCCCTGAGATGGCCATCCACAAGTTCACCAGGCTTATCGACCAGGGCAAACCGGTGCCGATGTTCGGGGACGGCCTCTCGAAGAGGGACTATACCTATATAGACGACATAGTGAGCGGCGTCATAAACGCAATCGACTACAACGCGCCTTACGATATCTTTAATATAGGGGAGTCCCAGACCACCGAACTGAGGGAACTGATCGGCCTTATAGAGAAATATCTCGGCAAAAGCGCTGTAATCGAGAATCATCCCGACCAGCCAGGCGACGTGCCGATCACCTATGCGGACATCACCAAAGCCAAAAGAGTCCTCGGATATAACCCCCAGACAAAGGCTGTCGAAGGGGTCAGGAAGTTCGTGGAGTGGTACAAGGAGAACAAAGAGTACCTTTGAGAGTAGCCGCCATAATACCGGCCAGATACGCGTCCACAAGGCTCCCGGGCAAGCCGCTCGCCGACATTGACGGGAAACCGATGGTCTGGCGGGTCTACGAACGCGCGAAGATGGCCCGTCTTGTGGACGAAGTCTGGGTGGCCACTGACGACCAGCGGGTATATGACGCCGTCCAAGAGTTTGGCGGGAACGTCATGATGACAAGCCCCGACCACCCCTCCGGCACGGACAGGCTCGCCGAGGCAGCCGGAAAGATACAAGCCGACATATACGTCAACGTCCAGGGAGACGAGCCGCTTATACCGCCTGAGCTTATCGATGCGGCTGTGGAGCCTTTGCTGGCAGAGCCATCGCTTAACATGGCGACGGCGGCCAGGGAAATAACGTCGTCGGATGAGATAGCCGACCCTTCCGTGGTAAAGGTGGTGCTGGACGAGGGTGGGTATGCCCTGTATTTCTCCCGTGCGCCCATACCGTTCCACAGGGATATCTGGACGAATGGGTCGATTATTGGCGGAAACTGCCTCAAACACATCGGACTTTACGTATATCGTAGAGATTTCCTGTTGAAATATGCTAAAATCCCTCCGACGGCCCTCGAACAGACGGAGAAGCTGGAACAGCTCCGCGCACTGGGCCACGGCGAGAGGATCAAGGTAGTCATTACAGAACTGGAGTCCATCGGGGTGGACACCCCGGAGGATTTAGATAGGGTTATCAGGCTTATCCAAAAGGAGAGATAGATGGCAAAGTTCATCTTTATCACGGGAGGCGTCGTTTCCTCGCTAGGGAAGGGCCTGGCCGCGGCGTCGATAGGCGCCCTGCTTGAGGCGAGGGGCTTCAAGGTCACCAACCAGAAGCTCGACCCGTACATAAATGTTGACCCCGGCACGATGAGCCCGTTCCAGCACGGGGAGGTCTACGTCACCGACGACGGCGCCGAGACCGACCTCGACCTTGGCCACTACGAGCGTTACACCTCGGCAGTCATGTCCCAGAAGAACAACTTCACATCCGGCCGCATATACTTCAACGTCATCACCAAGGAGCGAAGAGGCGACTACCTGGGCGGGACAGTGCAGGTGGTACCGCACGTCACGGACGAGATAAAGGAAAGCATAAAGGCGGTCGCCAACGACAACGACGTCGTAATAGTGGAGATAGGCGGCACGATAGGCGACATCGAGAGCCTTCCTTTCCTTGAGGCTATCAGGCAGTTCAAGTACGACGTCGGCCCGACCAACGCCCTATATATACACCTCACACTTGTGCCGTACATCAGCGCCGCCGGCGAGCTGAAGTCCAAACCTACACAGCACAGCGTCAAGGAGCTGCTCTCCATAGGTATTCAGCCGAACATCCTCCTTTGCAGGACGGACAGGCTCATCCCGGCGGATATGAAGCGGAAAATAGCCCTGTATACCAACGTGGCAAAAGAGGCGGTAATCACCGCGCAGGACGTAGCCAACATCTACGAGGTGCCGCTCTTCCTGCATGACGAGGGCCTTGACGAGCAGATAGTAAAGATGCTCGAATTACCGGAGAGGGAACCGGACCTGTCGGAATGGCAGGAAGTCGTAAGGAAGGTAAATAATCCGTCCACCACCACCACCATAGCCCTTGGTCGGCAAGTACGTCGAGTTGAAGGAATCGTACAAGAGCCTGCACGAGGCCCTGGTGCATGGAGGCATAGCCAACGACTGCAAGGTCGAGATAGTCTGGGTGGACTCCGAAGACATAGAGAAGCACGGCCCTGAGCGTTACCTGATGGACGTGCACGGGATACTGGTCCCCGGCGGTTTCGGCAGCCGTGGCATCCAGGGCAAGATAGCCGCGGTAAAATTTGCGAGAGAGAAGAAGGTCCCGTATTTCGGCATCTGCCTCGGTATGCAGGTAGCAGTGATAGAATACGCCAGAGACGTCTGCGACCGCCCGGGCGCGAACAGCACCGAGTTCGACGTCGAAGCAGCCGACCCGATCATATACCTGATGCAGAGCTGGTACGACTATATGAAGAAGGCGATCCAGACCCGCACCAGCCAGTCCGACATGGGCGGCACGATGAGGCTGGGCGCATATCCGTGCACGATAGAGGAGGGGAGTATCGCCCACTCGCTCTACGGCAAGACGGAGATATTCGAGAGACACCGCCACCGTTACGAGTTCAACAACATCTACCGCGACCTGCTGTGCGGGAAAGGGCTGAAGATCTCCGGTACATCGCCCGACAAGGAGCTTGGTCGAGATAGTGGAGCTTCCCGGCCACCCCTGGTTCGTCGGCTGCCAGTTCCATCCGGAGTTCATGTCGAGGCCGCGTAACCCGCACCCGCTGTTCCGGGGCTTCATTAAGGCGGCGATTGACCACGAGAAGGCGGAAGAGCTCGCGCTGTAGGCCCTCACCTCCTGTGCCGCCTTCCGTGCCCAGGAAGGGCCGACACTGAAGGAAAAGAATGACAAGAGAAATTCCAATTCAGTCTGTTAAGATCGGCGGGGGCAACCCGATAGTCCTCATCGCCGGGCCGTGCGTCATAGAGTCCGAAGACAAGGCGATGGCCGCCGCCGAGTTGATTGTCGAGGCGGCTTCGAAGCTGAAGGTGCCTTTTATCTTCAAGTCGTCATACGATAAGGCGAACCGAAGCTCCGGCGCATCGTTCCGCGGGCCGGGGCTTGAAGAAGGTCTCAGGATACTTGCGAGGATAAAAAAGACGTTCGGCGTCCCGGTAATCTCCGACATCCACAGCATTGAACAGATAGACCCGGCCTCCGAGGTACTGGACGTCATACAGATACCGGCGTTCCTCTGCCGCCAGACCGACCTGTTGCAGAAGGCTGCCAAGTGCGGCCTGCCCGTGAACGTGAAGAAGGGCCAGTTCATGGCCCCGGCGGACGTGAAGAACATAATCACCAAGTTCAAAGAGGCTGGCTCGGAGGATCTGATCCTGACCGAACGCGGCGTGTCCTTCGGGTACAACAACCTCGTGGTGGACTTCCGCTCGCTCTCCATAATGCGCCCGATGGGCTACCCGATAGTCTTCGACGCGACGCACAGCGTGCAGCTCCCCGGCGGGGCGGGCACGTCAAGCTCCGGCCAGAGACAGTTCGTCGCGCCCCTTGCGCGCGCGGCGGCGGCGGTCGGCATAGACGGCATATTCATGGAAGTCCACCCTTGCCCGGACGAGGCGCTCTGCGACGGGCCGAACATGGTCACGGTGCCTGAGATGGTCTCTATAATGGAGCAGGTACTTGCGGTTGACGGGGCGTTGAGAGGATAGGATGCTGAACAACGCAAAAAACGTATTACGCATAGAGGCCGAGGCAATCCTTGCCCTCATCGACAAGATAGACGGCAGCTTCGAGAATGCTGTTAATATCATCCTCGCCTGCAAGGGCCGCGTAGTCGTGACAGGCATGGGCAAGTCCGGGCTTATCGGCAAGAAGATCGCCGCGACGCTTGCCTCCACCGGCACGCCCGCGCTTTTCCTGCACCCCGCCGAGGGCATACACGGCGACCTCGGGATGGTGACCAAGGGCGACGTGATAATCGCGATATCGAACTCCGGCGAGACGGAGGAGATTGTAAAGCTCCTGCCGGTATTTAAAAGGCTGGCCGTCCCGGTAATAGCCATGACCGGCGGGATGAACTCGTCCCTTGCGAAGGCGTCCGACGCGACGATAGACGTAGGCGTTAAGGAAGAGGCCTGTCCGATGGGGCTGGTCCCGACCGCATCCACAACCGCGACTCTTGCAATGGGCGACGCGATTGCCATTACGCTCCTCGACAAACGCGGCTTCAAGGAAGAGGACTTCGCCTGCTTCCACCCAGGCGGGAGCCTTGGCAAGAGGCTGCTGCTTCGTGTGGAAGACCTGATGCACACCGGGGATGCTATTGCCGGTTGTGAAGGAGTCCGTCGGGATGCGCGAGGCGCTTTTTGAGATAACGTCGAAGAAGATGGGCATGACGACAGTCGTGGACGCTGACGGAAAGCTTGTCGGCGTCATAACCGACGGCGACCTCAGGAGGTATCTGGAGAAGTCTGTGGACCTCTTCGACAAGACTGCCGGAGAGCTTGCAAGCAGAAATCCAAAGATGATATCGAAGGACGCCCTCGCCGCAGAGGCGGTGGCCGTAATGGAGAAACACACCATAACCTCGCTCGTCTCCGTGGACGGCGAGGGGAGGCCGGCCGGGATAACGCACCTGCACGACCTCCTGAAGGCCGGAGTAGTATGAGAAAGGGGAACGGATTTTGGTATTGAACGAATCGGAATTCCTGGCCCGCGCCAAGAAGATAAAACTGCTTATCCTCGACGTTGACGGTGTCATGACCAACGGCCAGATAATATGGGACAGCAACAGGAACGAGATCAAGGCATTCCATGTGCGGGACGGGCACGGCATCAAGATGGCACAAGAGGGCAGGGTTGACCATAGCAATAATAACCGGGCGCAAGTCGGATGTCGTGGATATACGGGCAAAAGAACTCGGTATAAACGAGGTATATCAGGGAGCGCTTGAAAAAGTACCGGCATACCGGCAGATACTCGCCAGGCTTAACCTTACGGAAGAAGAGTCTGCCTACGTCGGGGACGACATCGTAGACATACCCGTAATGTCGCGTGTAGGCCTTTCTTTTGCCGTTGCCAATGCCGAGCCCTACGTACGTGATGCCGCCCACTGTATAACTACGCGAAATGGGGGCGAGGGGGCGGTCAGAGAGGTCATTGACATGCTGCTTCAGGCCAGGGGCGACTGGGAGGCCGTCACAGCGAAATATTTTAGTTGATATTTCCAAGTGTTATACTGTAAAATCTTACAGGCTTGGACCTTTGAAAATTTGCCCGTGGAGAGCCCTTTTGAACCTTCCGAACACCCTAACGTTTGCCAGGGTTTTACTGATACCCGTCTTTATTTTTTTCCTCTCCTCGGGTTTTTCCCCTTTTGGGATGCCTTTGGAGGACCGGGCCCTCCTGGCTACTATAATATTTTTTATAGCATCGATCACGGACTGGCTGGACGGCTATATAGCAAGAAAGACTGGTCAGATCACAAAAGCGGGAAAGCTCTTTGACCCGATTGCCGACAAACTGCTTACATCTTCAGCCCTGATACTGCTAGTAGCGCTGAACCAGTTATCAGGGTGGCTTGCTATAGTCATAATAGGCAGGGAGTTCGCGGTAACAGGGCTCCGGGCAGCGGCGGCTTCAGAGGGCCATATCATACCGGCCTACGATGGCGGCAAGCTTAAGATGTTCTTCCAGGCTGTAGCTATAATAGCGCTACTTCTGGATTTGAGCATGAGGGTAAGTTTTCTTGACCCATATTTGGTCGGGACCGTTGCAATCTGGATTGCCATGGTGCTTGCGGTCCTTTCCGGAGCCCAGTATTTCATTAATTTCTGGGACAAGATAGGGCTTAGAGGAGACAATTAAATGCGGTGGGTACTGGTTGCCGCCGCATACTTGATCGGCAGCATCCCCTTCGGGGTTATAGTCGCGCGCTTTTACAATGTAAACCTGCGAGAGCAGGGGAGCGGCAATATAGGGGCTACAAACGCCCTCAGGGTGATGGGCAGGAAAGCGGGTGTCATCACCCTCCTTGGAGATATGCTGAAGGGTTCCGTTGCGGTCTACCTTGCGCTGCGGTTCGGGGGATATGAAACTGCGCTTATTGCTGCGGCCGCTGCGGTAATCGGGCACGACTTCACCGTTTTTACCGGTTTCAAGGGGGGCAAGGGGGTCGCTACAAGTTTTGGCGTACTGCTGGCACTTGAGCCACTTCTTACTCTGGCTGCGCTCGCTATATGGCTGGTGACAGTCGCCATATTCAGGATATCGTCTCTTGGAGCTCTGGCAAGCTTTGCCGCAGTTCCTTTTATGGTCCTCTTGGACAAACAAAGCGGCAGACCGCTTTTGACGTTGACCGTATTCCTCACCTGCCTCATATTCTTCAAACACATGGAGAATATCGGAAGGCTTCTCAAGGGTGAGGAATCTAGGATAGGGCAAAAAAACAGGCAATAAAGGTTACCAGACCTATGAAAAGAATAATAATTCTGATTGTTGCCATTTCCATTTGCCTTTCGTCGGGCGTGTCGCTTGCACTGGCACAGCCGGGCGACAAGTCCGTTTCAAACATCAAGGATATCTACCCTAAGTGGGCGGCTGTAAAAAAAGATATCTCCGCTCACGACTTCGACCGCGCCGGGGCCGGCCTCAAAGAAATAGAGGGCATGTGCCTTGACCGGGGCATCACCTCTTTCGAGGAGCTCTCCGCCTCAATGGTAAAACAGGGCAAATTCCTGCTTCAGGCGAAAGATGTTAAAGGCGCGCTGCTTCTTTTTGACGCCGCTATACAGATATCTCCCAATTATCCTCCACCATATTATGCCCGCGGGTGGGCATATTTATCGCAAGACAAGCTTAAGGCTCTTGTATTTATCGACTCGTTTATTGAAGGGTTTCGTAACTCCGTAAACGACTTCTGGTGGGTCTTCTTTTATGCGGGCAACAAATTCACAAGTGCGTTGTTTACGCTTGCAGTGTTGTTTTCCTTGTTCGGGCTTTTCATGGTCATAAGGTATACGTCGCTACTTGCCCACGATATTTCGGAATCGTTAAAAAAACCGCACTTAGAGGAACTACTCAAGCATTTTATTATACCGGCCTTTTTCCTGATAATCTTGATAGCGCTTGGCTACTGGTGGGCGGTTACGATCTCATTCCTCGCTTTATGGGTTTATTTCAACAAGAAAGAGAAGTTCCTCTCCATAACATTCTTCATACTACTAATATTCATGCCTGATGTCATGTCCTATTTAGCCGGTTTCCTTGATGGAAGCGGGAACAGGCTTATATGGGTGATGGACGAGGTAAACAAGGGCCAGATAAAGGACGGGACAAAGGAATACCTTGAGTCATATATAGAATCAAATCCGGCTAATGAGACGGCACTGATGTCCCTTGCACAGTTTCAAAGAAAATCAGGGCTCTTCAATGAATCTGCTGTAACCTACGAAAAACTTATTGAAATCCGTCCTCAATCGGCCATCTACTGGAACAATCTGGGTAATGTGCATTTTCTGGCCGGTAATAAGGAAGAAGCGATCAAAGATTTTAACACGGCGATCCAGTTTGATTCTAAAAGGGTCCTGCCCTACTTTAACCTGAGCCAGGTGTACGGCGAAAGCCTTATGTTTACCGAAAGGGAACATGCGGACCTGGCTGCCAGGGAACTGGACCCAGTAGCGGTGGCTAAGATAAGAGACCTTGAAGGTTCAACACCAGGACGCATGGTTTTTGACGAGCCCTTGCCGTCAGAAGCCCTTTGGCGAATGGCTTTCTCATCCAAAAACGATATCCTTGCGGCATCGTTCTGGGATACTTCCGTAAAGGTTCTCCCTCTGCGTGGGACCAGGCTTGCCGGCATATCTTTTATCGTCCTGGCATTAAGCTTCAATGCCTTCAGGAAAAAAAGGGTCAACTCCCACTACTGCAATAAATGCGGCAAGGTGAGTTGCAGAAAATGCCAGAAACCCTTCTATAGCAAGGAACTCTGCCCTCAGTGTCATCAGATTTTTGTAAAGCTGGAGGGGGTTGAGGCAAAGGACCGAGTGAGGAAGATGTTGGAAATCAGGGAAAACCACCAAAAATCCGGCCTCGTCTTTAGAATCTCGGCACTGATATTGCCTGGCAGCGGTCATTTTCTCATGGGCCACCCTTTGAGGGGCTTTCTATTTGCTGGAGTTTTCATTTTCATGATAAAAGACATCTTCTTCGGGCAATTCTTCGAAGTGCCTTATGATTTCAGGCTGCCATTTTTACAGCCTGACCTTATTTTGATGGGGCTGTTGCTGTTCTTTTTCTATATAGTTGCGCAGTTGGATACCCACAGGATTACAAAATAGAGATAAATTATGGCATTAGAAGGTACAATCAAAGAGTTTGGTTTAGCTGATATATTCCAACTCATTGGCTTACAAAAGAAAACAGGCATACTGTTCCTGAAGGGAATTGATAACACCATCAATATCCATTTTGAAGATGGGATGGTAGTCAAGACCGAGGACAGCCAGAAGAGGCCTAAGTACCTTTTCGGCAGGATACTTGTAAGTCGTGGAAAAATAACTGAAAGCCAAGTGATTGAAGCCCTTGAAATCCAAAAAAACACAATGCAGAAAATTGGCCACATACTTGTCGGTCAAGGACTTATCACCAAGGACGACCTGCGAGAAACCTTATCGTTTCAGATGAGCGAGACAATCTACAAGGTATTCAGATGGAAGGGTGGAGATTACAAATTTTATCAGGACAAGGTCGACTATGACCGAGACACGGTTGTTCCAATAAGCTCAGAACATATTCTGATGGACGGAATCCGGATGCTCGACGAGTGGCCTATTATAGAGCGAAGCCTTCCCGACAGCGATACGATACTTACAGCCAAACAGGATGTTATCAACGAAGAGGAACTTGCGGGTGATGACATATTCGGAGGGTTCGAGAAAAGCAAAGACACTTTATCGAAAGATTCCATCAAGGTCTTAAAACTCATTGATGGTAAACGAAGCGCGTATGAAGTTATAGAGTATTCCGGCCTGGGTGAATTTGACACATGCAAAGCGCTTGTGGAACTTATCGACAAAGAATACATTTTTAAAGGCATTAGTCACAAAAGAGATACCCTGGTTGGAGATATTACTGTCCCGACAGAGAAAAAATTCACAATACCATTAAATGTTGCACGGTTTTCATATATTGCCATAGTCCTGGCATTAGCAGTATTTTTTGTTCAGGTAACCGGCACCAGGAAAATAATGAACCCAAGACAAACAGGTTTCGAGGACTTAAAGGAGTCCTATGCCCTTTCACAGGTTAAGATGCTGGAAGAAAACCTGTCTCTTTATTATCTGGATTCAGGTGGGTACCCTACTACGCTGTCCGACCTTAACAAGCTTGAATACATTTCTTCTACAGGTGTTTTGGCCGACCCATGGGGGCAATCTTATTCGACCGTCCCTTCCACAGGAAATGGCGAGTTATCTATAGTTAGCGCCGGACCAGACAAAACCCTGAACACCCAAGACGACATATCGAGCAATCCATAGCCACGTGTTTACATAATATATCTTATAGGACGTTGTTCTAAGAAATGATAATCCTTGCCAGAAAGATCCTGCCAATTACGTCTCCGGACATCGAAAATGGCGCGCTTCTAATAAAGAATAATAAAATCGAAGCACTCGGTACGCAAAAGACGATACTGAGAAAATATCCGAAAGAGCGTATCGTCGACCTTAAAGACAGATTGATCATGCCGGGACTGATAAACCTCCATGCCCACCTGGAATTATCCTGGCTGAAGAACCTTATCGGAGAAAAACCTGTTTTTTTTGAATGGGTTATGACGTTAGTGGAACTAAGAAAAAAAGAGAACGCGGCAATCGCCGCTGAATCGGCCGCGGCAGGCCTCCGGGAATCTATAAAAACAGGCACGACATGCATAGCAGACACATCATCGCGTGAGACGTCGCTTCCATACCTTATTAAAAGTGGCATCAGGGCGATGGTTTATCTTGAGGTACTTGGCATGGATGAACGCCACGCCAATACTATAATGAAGCTACTGCAAGACAGACTTAAGGGTCTCGACACATTACCGGACCGCATTATGGCCGGACTGTCTCCACACGCTCCCTATTCTGTTTCATCTAAGCTTATTAGTATGTTATCTAATTTAAGTTCAACTAACAGATTAAGTTTATCAGTTCATATATCTGAAACTATTGATGAATATCTTTACATACAGGGAAAACCTTCGGCTATTGACAGGTATATGAAAAAGTTTGGTTGGGATGCCCTAAAACCAAACAGGGGCAGGTCGTCGGTATCTTTTCTCAATAAACACAAACTGCTGAATAACTGTATTGCCGTCCATTCAGTACATGTTGATAAACGGGACATGGCACTTCTAAAATCAGCCGGGGCATCAGTAGCCCACTGCCCCAGGAGCAACCACTTCCTTAATGCCGGCCTGGCACCGGTCGGTGAGATGCTGGACGCAGGAATCAATGTCGGGATCGGAACGGATAGCCTGGCCAGCAACCTTGACCTGAACATGTGGAACGAGATGCGGTTTGCATACCTAGTCAACAAACTGCCTGCCCGCAAGGTCATTGAGATGGCTACTATTAACGGGGCAAACGCCTTGGGCATTGGGAAAGTAACCGGCTCCCTGGAACCCGGCAAGGATGCCGACATTATAGCTATCGACACGCCCGCCGTCACTAATAAAGACCCATACCAACTACTCCTTCTCAATACGAAGAAGGATGACATTGCGCTCACCATGGTACAGGGGAAGGCGATATACTCAAAAGATGGACAAACATGCTATGAATTTTAAAGAACTGAAAAAAAGGCTTGCCAATGGAGGCCGGCTCGAAGACAAAGAGGCCATCGAATTATTTAACTCCGATGACTTGTTCTCGCTTGGCGAGCTCGCAAATCACATGTGCGAGAAAAAGAACAAAAACATAAAGTATTTTAGCAGGAATATGCACATAAACCCTGGCAATATATGTATTAATAGGTGTAAATTTTGCGCCTTCAGCAAAAGTGCCGGCGAAGATGGCGCATATTCATTTACCATTGATGAAATGGTACAGAAAGCAAAAGATATGGAGGGCAAGGTCAGTGAACTTCACATCGTCGGCGGCCTTAACCCGGAGATGGACCTCGCGTTCTACTCGAAGCTTTTCGACTCATTGAAACAGGCCGTACCTACGGTTTCGATAAAGGCACTAACAGCCGTAGAAATAGACTATCTTTCAAATAGTTCAGGCTTAACAATTAAACGTGTACTTGAAGTATTGAGGTCATCCGGACTTGACACGATGCCTGGCGGCGGTGCGGAAATATTCAAAAGCGGGGTACGTTCGAGACTTTGCCCTGAAAAGATAAACGCAAAACGTTGGCTCCAGATCATGGAAACGGCGCACAAAACCGGGATAAAGACAAACGCAACAATGCTCTTCGGCCACCTCGAGTCCTACTCTGACAGGGTCGACCACTTGAGAAGGCTTCGGGCTCTGCAAGACAAAACCGGTGGGTTTTTGGCATTTATCCCCCTGCCCTTCCATGCAAAGAATACGGACATAACGGAAAGCCACCCGGTCAGCGGGATCGATATTTTAAAGACTATTGCCATATCAAGGATATATCTGGACAATTTCGACCACATAAAAGCCTACTGGATAATGACCGGAGAAAAGCTGGCCCAGACAGCGCTGCTTTTCGGCGCGGACGATCTGGACGGCACGGTCATAGAAGAAAAGATCACTCACGCCGCCGGGGGGAAAACCAAAGAATCCATGTCGGTTGAAGAGATCGCGGCACTTATTAAAAAAGCTGGCAAGAAGCCTGTAGAGCGCGACAGTTTTTACAGGAAGTTGAGGACCTGGAATTGAAAGAGATATTTAAAAAGGTTCAACAGGGAAAGCGCCTTACCAAAGTAGAAGGCCTGAAGCTGTTCTCGGAAGCAGACATCCTGTCCCTGGGCAGGGCGGCAGATGAGTTCAGGAGCAGACTCCATCCTGAAAAGGTCGTCACATTCGTGGTTGACCGAAATATCAACTACACCAACATATGCATCAACCAGTGTAAGTTCTGCGCCTTTTACCGCAAAGAGGACGACCCGGAGGCCTATCTCCTTCCTGATAAGGAGATCCACAAAAAGATACGCGAAACCCTGGAACTCGGTGGCACGCAGATACTAATACAGGGTGGCCTGCATCCCGGACTAGGCATAGAATACTACGAGAAACTCTTCTCGGGCATTAAAAAGAAGTTCAGGATTAATATCCACGGCCTCTCGCCGGCCGAGGTCAAACATATTTCAACTGTTTCGGGCCTGGGCCTCAGAAACACGCTCGAACGCCTTATGGCAAGCGGGCTAGACTCCATTCCGGGTGGCGGAGCCGAGATCCTGGTTGACAACGTACGTGGCTCGGTAAGCCCCAAAAAGATAGGCTACGAGGGTTGGAAAGAGGTAATGCTGCTTGCCCAGGAACTGGGGATGCCCACCACGGCGACGATGATGTTCGGCAGCATTGAAACCCAGAAGGATATAGTAGAGCACCTATACCGCCTTCGCGGAATACAGGACGTCCACCATGGCTTTACCGCCTTCATCCCGTGGACCTACCAGCCCGGGAACACCGAACTGGGTGGCGAGACTGCAACGGGGCTTGAATACCTTCGCGTGCTTGCTTTCTCAAGAATATTTCTTGATAATTTCCAAAACATTCAAGCATCATGGGTTACGCAAGGTTCAGCACTTGCCCAGGTCTCTTTAAGGTTCGGAGCAAACGATTTCGGGAGTACAATGCTCGAAGAAAACGTTGTGGCTGCAACAGGCGTAAAAAACAGTATGGAGCTTGAAGATATCATTTTTTTGATAAAAGATGCCGGATTTACCCCCGCTCAGCGAGACACTAAATATACAATTATTAAGGCTTTTTGAAATTAATATCAAAAACCTTTAATATATCGACAAGTTAGCACACCAATCCACATTTTTTGTGGAAAACCTGTGCGTAACCCTGTTAATTCTACCGAAACCCCTATTGTGATAACAACCGGAAAAAGCTGCCTAAGTATTAGGCAGCTTTTTCTTATTAAATTTGTCGTATAGGGAATTTCGTCAATATTATGACAATTGAGGAACTTGGACCACTAACGGTTTGAAATCTTTACAAGGAGTTCGCGAAGGGACGCATTATCCCGGACTGTTTTGTGAATCAGGCTTGAGAGGGCCTGATTTAGTTGCTCCACCATGTAGTCGCGGTCTGCGGAAGCCACAGTATTGCTCCAATCCGACCTGGAGTCAGACCATAGCAGCTCTCCTGTCTTTACATCAAGGATATAAAACTGAAGCGCAGCTTTAAGGTCAACATCTGTGGTAACAACCTCCCTCTTGGATTCGGCAATGAAGTCTGTAATTTTCGCTCCAAAGGCTAGCCTGACATCCGGATACCTGGAAATGAGCTGTTTCCTGACATTATCGGCTGAATCCCTGTCAAGCGGGCCAGCTATGCCGGGCGCGGAAACAACGTCAAGTCCCATTCTTTTCAGCTCCTGCGTCAAGGCATCAGTAAAGACGTCGTCCACGGTCCTGTCGTTGATCTCATAGGTCAGGTCTCCTCCATAAGACTTTTGCACTATCACCTGTTTTGGGTAAGTCTTGATGCCTTCACGGGCATCAACAACAGGAATGAGCGTGGCGGTAACCGGCCTTGATATCCTTTTTACCTCACCACGAGATGCGTCATATGCGAGGTTCATCCTGGTGGAAGAACAGCCGGATGCGGCAAGAAGGAATACTGCAAAAATAGTAAATACCAAAGTTCTAATAGACATGTTACTCCAGTATAAAAGTTATGCCGAGGTGTACCCTGTATTCAAGAATCTTCCCTTTTTCGATTTTTGCCTTTTTGGAGAGTATCTCAAGGCCGGTTATGCCTTTTAGCGTCTTGTTGGCCCTTTCCAGTCCCTGCTTTACGGCGTCGTCCCAGCTTTTGGTAGATGAGGCTACTATCTCTAATACCTTTGCTACGGCCATAATACCCTCCTGGTTAAAGGTTAAACCGCTGAAATGTATTTAAACTATATCCAATATTCCTGAATTATTCAACTAATATATTGTCCGCATCGGTTCGAGTTCCACATCCGTCAATCGGATTTACGTCCACAATTTTCTCGTCCCCATCTTTAACGCGAACGCTACACCTTTACAGACTTCAGCGTCTTGGCATCGGAGTAGCGTGCAGCGATGCGCGCGGCAAGTTCAAGGTCCGCCGACATCCGGCACGCCCCTGTAAAGTACAAGAGGTCCGGGCACAACCATGGCCTTAAGGGTATAGTCTCCGTCCCTTACAAGTTCGGATATCCGCCTGTTGTCCTCGATGTTCCGCCCGACGTAGAGCATTCCGCCGGGAAGTGTAAAATGCCTGCCTACCGCAAGCAGCCTCACGTCTTCGGGTTCCACCTCTTTGTTCTGCTTCAAAAGCTTCTCTATCCTTACGGATATTATCGGGTCGGTCAGAAGGCAACCGCCCGCAGGGTGTCTCGTAATCCGATATACCAAAATGCTCCGCAAGCTCCATCTGCCTCCGGCGGGCACGGCCCGAGATGTCCATAAGCTTTTCCCGGTCGATCAGTCCGTGCTCCTCGGGGTGTGTGGGCTTCAGAAGCTTTGCGCAAAGCGGCCTCAGGAGATAATTGTCAAGCCCGGAGTCCCGTTCGATTATCCGCAGGGCGTCCCGTCTCTGCGACATGGGCCTCTGGCCCAGCACCTCGCCCGACACTATGAAGTCGTAGCCCTCCTCCTGCATGATGGTCTTTGCCTTCTTCATCATGAATATCTTGCAGTCTATGCAGGGGTTGAAGTTCTTCCCGTACCCGTAACGCGGGTTCCTGATCATCTCCACATATTCATCGGAAATGTCTATAACCAGGCTCTTTATGCCGTACTTCCTGAAAAAGTCTGCGGCTGCCTCGTCCTCGCGTCCCTTTTTCCCTACACCAAAGAACGGGCTTATAAAATTGAGGGCGGTCACATCCACACCCTGCTCCATCACCAGCCTCGCGGCCAGCATGCTGTCAAGCCCGCCTGAAAAAAGAGCCAAAGCCTTTGTCATTACACCACCGAACCTTTGCATATGCCGTCAGTTATTTCGTTGATCTTCACCAGTACGGCTGACTTGCGCCTCAACCCATCCGCACCAAAATTCACCCTTATATAATTGTCCGATAGCCCGGACGCCGTTCCGTCACACTCTTCCTCTTCCACCACCACCGGCATGACCTTGCCGAGGAACCCTTTTCTGAACTCCAGGTTCTTCGAAGCGGCAAGCTCACGAAGCGCCCGGCTCGCTGTTTCTTTATATCTCCCTTTATCGGGTCGCCGAAAGCAAAGGCGCGCGTGCCGGTCCTGGGCGAGTAAGAGAAGACATGCAGGTGGTTGAGCGGGGAGTCTTTAATCCGCTCGTATGTCTCATTGAAAGCGGCCTCGTCCTCGACCGGGTAGCCGACTATCACGTCCGCACCGATGCATGCGCCGGGGACCTTCGCCGCAATCTTCTCTATAAGACCAAAATATTGTACTGCCGAATAGCCGCGCCCCATGGATTCAAGAACGGAGTCCGTGCCGCTCTGGAGCGGAATGTGGAAGTGCCTGCAAAGCTTCTCCGAACCCATCAGCTCCATCAGCGCCTCGTCTATCTCCATCGGTTCGATGGAGCTGAGCCTCAGGCGGCCGAGGCCGGGCCGTTCAAGCATTCTGCTCACCAGACCGGACAGGGTCTCCCCTCTTTCCTTGCCGTACATACCCAGATGTACGCCGGTCAGGACTATCTCGTGGTAACCGCGTTCTATCAGCCGGTCGGCATGCCCGATTATGTCGTCCATGCCCGCGCTTCGGGACTTGCCACGAGCATACGGCACTATGCAGTAGCTGCAAAAAGATTCGCATCCCTCCTGCACCTTTAGGAATGCCCGGGAGCGGCCATCGAGCGCCTGTGCGGAGAAGGCCTCGTCCGAACCCTTGCCGATACTGCCCAGTATAATCTCGTGCAGCGTGTCCTTGCCGTCGTTTCCGACCACAATGTCCACGCCGGGTATCTTAGCGATCTCGTCCGGGTTCGTCTGCGCATAACAGCCCGCAACTACCACGCGTCCGCCTTCCGGCTTGTTCTGTACAGCCTTTCTAATAACCTGCCTGCACTGGTAGTCGCTCTTGTTCGTGACGGTGCAGGTGAATATCACGCTTACGTCCGGCTGTTCGCCGTCGGATGCAATGCACGCGCCGCCTGAGAGAAGCCGTTCCTTTAGCGCGCCGGAGTCGAACTGGTTTATCTTGCAGCCGAGGCTTTGTATGGAAACCTTCATTCTTCTAATTGCCTTTGAGCCATATGAAGCGGTCTATACCAATTATTAAATTATGTAGCAACTTCAGTTTATGTTTTTTCCTGTCAATGATACAGAGATTACCGCCGTTGTTATTATCTATAAAAGCAATCTGTTCCCCATCCGGAGAGTAAACAGGATAACAATCATTATCTGTTGAATACAGTTTTCTATTTATTTTTCCGTTTGCTGAAAGCTCGTATATATCTCCTGTACCACTTCCATTATGCCTATGAATTTCATAAAGAATCCATTTCCCCTTTGGGGACCATGACAGATGGTCTGCAACATAGGTTGCAGGGGAGGCTCCATAATGGTCGTAAAGTGTGGCAACAGGAGCCAGCCTACGCTCTTCTTTATCCAACTCGACCAAGCCATCTGTTCCCATTGAGGCACTCCATATATCGCCACCCCGTGCGAAAATCAGCAGCATCTTCTTTGGATCGGGATGCCATTTTGGTGAATCGACCTCGGTAAACTTAATACTATCAAACATGCTACCGGGTGTATGGCCTATAAATTTAATAATTGAGCGGTCATTCAGCGAGAGTATCCATATACTCCGGGTCACGAGCCCGCTTGACCTTCCTTCAATTTCATTTGGAGGCCAGTTTAGCTTTCGGTCGTCGCCTGTATAACTTATTTGGTATTCTTCGGAGCGGGAGAATAATATTTTATCGCCAGAAGGGAACCATTCCAAAGAATCTAAATCATTATCAGTCTTGAACGTTGATATTTCTTTCTGATTTTCCCCGGTAATGTCGGAAGTCCAGATATTGCCGTCCCTAACAAACGCGAGTTTCTTTCCGTCCCTGGAACAGGCTGGCTTTGTAGCTTTCTTTATAAACAGCACTTCCTTTTTACTTTTACAACTGTATTTCCATAAGTCCCCGTCGCGAACAAATAATATAGACCCGGTAACTTTGGCAAAACATGGGGATGCGATAATCAAGAAAATAAAAATGATAAAAGAGCTTCTAATGATTTTCACTGAAGGCCCCCTAAGTTGAAGTAATTAGCTCCCCTATCAGCGAGTGCTTTTTGCCTTCGGTAATCTTAACTTTCACAAGGCTGCCAACAAGTGACGTGTCGCCTTCGAAGTTAACTATTTTTCCGCCCCTGCTCTTGCCGCTAACGCGCCCCGGCAGACCGGACTTGTCCGGCCCTTCCACCAATACCTCTTCGACCTTCCCCACTCTCGAAAGGTTCTTCTCAACGGTGATCCGGTTCTGGAGCTGTATCACGGTTTCCAGACGCTCCGCCTTGATATCCTCGGGAACATGATCTATCAGCTTAAGGGCCGCGGTATTGGGCCTCTTGGAATATTTGAAAGAGAATATGCTGTCATAACCTATGTCTTCAAGCGCCTTGTACGTCTGTTGATATTCCTCGTCCGTCTCGCCGGGGAAACCAACTATGATATCCGTCGAAAGCGAGATGTCCGGCATGGCCGCCTTGAGCTTGCCAAGCTTTTCCATGTATGATGCGAAGGTGTATTTGCGGTTCATGGCCTTCAGAACGCTGTCCGAGGCCGACTGAATCGGGAGGTGGATGTTCTCACAGACCTTGGGGAGTGATGCCATTGTAGCTACCAGTTCGTCGGATAGGTCTTTCGGGTGCGACGTGACAAACCTTACACGCAAGAGCCCGTCTATAGCGTTTACTTTTTCAAGCAACTCGGGGAAGCTGCACGCGTCTGCACCGGGAAGTCCCTTGCCATAGGAGTTCACGTTCTGGCCAAGCAGCGTCACCTCTCGGCACCCCTTCCCGACGAGGCCGCGTATTTCAGATAATATGTCTTCCGCTTTCCTGCTACGCTCGCGCCCGCGCACATATGGCACCACGCAATAGCTGCAGAAGTTGTCGCATCCGTACATGATGTTGACGAATGCCGAAACGCCGTCAAGCCTGCTTTCAGGAAGGGCCGAATGCTCGTAGCCGTCTGTAAACTCTGTGCTTGCGAGACGTATTCCGTTTTGTCTCTGTGTGATGAGTCCGGGGAGGTCTTTGAGGTTCTGGTTTCCGAAGACGAGGTCGACGAACGGGGCCTTCTTTAGTATCTTTGCGCCTTCCTGCTGCGCGATGCAGCCGGATACCGCTATCATCAGGGAGGGGTTTTCCTTCTTCAGTTCCCTGAGCTTGCCTAACTCGCTGTAAAACTTCTGCTCGGCCTTCTCCCTTATGCTGCAGGTGTTAAGCAGGACAAGGTCCGCTTCCTCAAGGGAGTCTGCCTGCCTGAAACCTTCGCCGCGAAGCAGCCCTGACATCTTCTCGGTGTCGTGCTCGTTCATCTGGCAGCCAAAGGTCAGTATCTTGTAACTTCTCATTGCAAAATCAGCCAAGCAGGTCCTTCGTCCTGTCAAGGAGGTCCTGTGGGCTGAACGGCTTTGTGATATACTCGTCCACTCCCACCTCAAGCCCCTTTATCTTGTCCGACTCCTGCCCCTTTGCGGTAAGCATAATGATAATGATGTCGCGGGTGGCCGGGTCGTTTTTCAGTTCGGAACAAACCTCATATCCGTTAATTCCCGGCATCATGATGTCGAGGAATATCAGGGAGGGTTTCTCATCCCTTGCGATCTGGAGCGCTTCGGTCCCGTTCAACGCGGTGAGCACCTGGTAGCCTGCAGATTCCAGCTTGTACTTGACTATCCTCAGGATGTGCATTTCGTCGTCTACAACCAAAATCTTTTTTGCTGCCATGGTGTGGCCTCCGGTCGGGGGTATTTTATCCGAAATTAACCTGTATTTTTTCTCCCCTTTTAAGTTCGAGCATCCGCCTTGCGTCACCCTGGTTCACATAGATCTCAAGGTAACCATTGCCGTTCACGACAATGCCGGACTCACCCTTTTTCAGGGAGGAGTAATAAGGTGAAAGCGATTCCACAACTTTTTCTTTGAACGTCATCCGGTACGTCTCGGTCCCGGTTTTTTCGACAAACTGCCTGATGTCCTCAAAAGCTATGTTCGTAATACAGTTGCCGAACTTGTCTATGTATACCACTTCTCCGGTGAGGGAGTTGCTCTCGGTTCTGGGCGAGGGTATGCCAAAGCGGTTGAAATCCGTTATCTCTTCCCCGAACTTGTCTGCTTCCACCCCTTTTGACAGCCAGGCGGCGACAGGCGCAAAGATGTCGCGGGCGTGAAATGTGGAACCTATCACCGGCAGGAAGTAGTGGTCAGCGGTTATGTGTATGACGCGCGAAAATCCCGGGTCTTTGTATATGAATGAAAGCAGACCATTGTCGGGTGCGATGAAATAATGTTTGTCCGTGACCGCGATGATCGGACGCCTCTCGCTCCCGACGCCAGGGTCCACCACCGCGACATGGATGGTGTATTGAGGAAAGAACCTCGATGCGGCGTCAAGAAGGTATGACGCACCCCACAGGTCGTGTGACTGCACCTCGTGCGATATATCCACGAACTTCGCGTCCGGGTTGATCCCGAGTATGACGCCCTTCATCGACCCAGTGAAATAGTCTTTGTTTCCGAAGTCGGTGGTTAAGGTGATCAGGTTTTTCTTTAAGTCCAAGATTGTCTCCTGCTAACGCGATGTTGGCAATGCGCCCATGTGCGCGCCGCCCATTTCCATGTATTTATCATACTCGAAATTCGGGCTGTTGTAGTTATCGTGGCAGCCTAGACACACTATTTCGTCGACTTCTTTCTTCATAATACCATTATCCAAACCGCCTTTGGCCATTGCCTCGGCATGCCCGGAGCCCTTGCCATGGCAGTCTTCACAGGCGACGTTTTTCATTTTGTCATTCCCGCAGCTGTACCCGGACTTGTAACCATATCCGGTAGTATGGCATGACAGACATTCAGGGTCGTACTGATCCCCAGTCTTTACCAGCGTCGCATACGCCCTCGCATGGGCGGTAGAAGACCAGTTTACATATGCCTTTTCGTGGCAGGCCCGGCATCTGGACGCCCCGGCGTATGTACCGGCACCCTCCTGTTCCGCGCAGGCTGGCCTGTAATCCCTGGCCTTCAGGTTCTCCCTGTACCTTGCTATTATTTTTTCAACTATCAGGGTCAGGAGGCAGTGACTCGTCGAGGCCTATCAACTGGTACTTGAAATCACTGATCTTCTTTGCTTTTAATTTGCCCTGTCTGTCGCGGTTCAGCCACAGGTCGAGGCGTCCCATCTGTTTGCCCCTATAGAAGCCCTTGACTATGATGGTGTTGCCCTCTTTCTCGGGCTTTTCCAGTATATCCTGGCTGTGACCTGCGATTATTATATCAGCCTCGGGCACGGATTTGGAAAATTTATGCAAATCCTTAACGCTTAAGTGCGCGAGTATTATATTGAGGGTTACTCCGTTACCCCTTTTCCCCAGAAACACCTTTGCGGCTGCGGCCGGGTCGGTTACAGTAATTTCCTTGAACCGGCCCTTAAAGCTCCCGTACGGGAACTCGTCGTCCAATACTGCCGTTATCGCGACCTTGACTCCACCGACAGACTTTATCAGGCCAGGGCTAAAAACATTTTTGTTGCTCCCGGCGGCCTTTATGTTGGCCGACAGGAATGGAAAAGCGCTTGTCGTGGAGAGCCTGTCCAGAAAACCGGTCCCCAACGCCAGGTCATATTCGCCGACGGCAGCCGCGGAGTAACCCGCCTGCCGCATGGAATCAAGTATAGCACGGCCCTTCAACGAATAAAAATCAGACAGGCCGGCCTGGACGTCCAACCCGTCGAAAAAGGTATCACCGGCGTCAAGCACGAGTGTTTTTCCGGCGACCCAATTTTTCTTTATGTATGCGGCCCGCGCCGACAGCCCGCCCATCTGGCCTTCGGAGCAGCCGCACCTTCTAAGCAGACCACGGGTGTCGCTCGAAAAAAATATCGTCAGGTCCGGGGGCCGCGCATAAGACGCTGCCGGGGTCGTAACCGCCGCTATAAAAAGCAGGCAGGCAACCTTAAGCTTCCACCTGTCCGACAATATGCTGAACATGGTCAATCTTCCTCGAAGCCAGATAACTGCTTATGCCTTCGACTATGTCAGCCGGAGCGGTGGGGTTCACGAAGTTGGCAGTGCCCACAGCCACGGCGGTTGCTCCGGCGAGCATGAACTCGACCGCGTCGTCCGCGTTCATTATGCCGCCCATCCCGATTATGGGTAGGCCGACTGCCTTGTGGACCTGCCAGACGATGCGTATGGCCACCGGCCTTATTGCCGGGCCTGAGAGGCCGCCGGTTATGTTTGCGATACGCGGCTTTCTGGTATTGATGTTGATCGCCATGCCGACCAGTGTATTTATCAGCGAGAGCGCATCCACGCCTGCATGCGCGGCCTTGTCGGCAAACGGCACGACGTCCGTCACGTTAGGCGAGAGCTTCGCAATCACCGGAAGGCCGGTCGCGTTCCTTACCGCCTTCAACACATCATATGTGGAGTTCAGGTCTGTGCCGAAGGCCATGCCGCCCTTTTTAACGTTCGGGCATGAGATATTGACCTCGATCGCATGGACGCCATCGGCCCTGTCTAGCCTTGCGGCGACAGCCTCGTACTCCTCGATTGTATTGCCGAATATATTCGCGATTACTTTAGTGTCGTACTTCCTCAGGAAGGGAAGTTTTTTATTTATGAACTCCTCGACGCCCACGTTCTGGAGCCCGATGGCGTTCAGCATCCCGGACGGCGTCTCGCATATCCGGGGCGGCGGGTTGCCCTGCTTGGGATGAAGCGACAGTCCCTTCACGGTTATGCCGCCTATCTTGTTCAGGTCGAAGTACTTCGAGTACTCCTCGCCGTATCCGAAGGTGCCGGACGCGGTAATCACCGGGTTCTTGAGCTTCAGTGGCCCGAGCTTCAACTGCGAGAGATGGCACAAACGCCTTTTGCTTCTTCACCATACCACGTCCTCTGCATCGAAGACCGGCCCGTCCTCGCAGACCTTCTTGTAAACCTGCGAGCCGTTCTTACTGTCCTGCACAGACACGACACAGCCCATGCACGCGCCGATCCCGCAGGCCATGTTGGCCTCCAGCGACGCGAAGTTCTTTATGCCATGTCGAGCGGCCACCGCCGCGACGCTCCTGAGCATCGGGGTCGGCCCGCACGAGTATATTGCCCAGCCGCCGAACCCCTTCGCCTCGAACTTTGACATATACTGCTCAAGCGGGTCCGTCACGTAGCCCTTCTTCGGGAGGCTCCCGTCTTCGGTGCTGTACATAGACCCTGAGCCCGAGGTTCCTGAATTCGTTCACGCCCAGGATGTCGTCCTTGCCCCTGCCGCCGATAAAGCAGACAACATGAGTATCCGGCTGTTTATTCTTTATCTCTTCGGCAAGCGCCACCATCGGGGCAACACCTATGCCGCCCGCGACGATCAGCGCATGGTTGGTATCTTTTGCAACCTTGAACCCGTTCCCGAGCGGGCCCAGTATGTTCAGCGCGTCGCCTTTGACCATCTTCGTCAAAAGCTTCGTCCCATAACCGGCCGCGCGGTAAAGCATCTTTATTGAATCCGGCGAGACGATTTTATGAAGGCCGAAGGGCCGTCTCAAAAGCGGGTCAGTACCCGGTCCCACCTTGACCATGAAGAACTGGCCCGGGCTCGCCTTGGCGCCTATGCCTTTGGCCGTCACCTCAAGCAGGTAGTAGTCGCCGAAAAGATTTATATTGGATGTTATTACCGCTTCCTTAGAAAGCATCATTCCTCGAAAGATATGTCCAGTACTTCGTAATCCACCGTGCCGGCCGGTACCCTTATCGACACGACATCGCCCACGCGGTGGCCTATCAAGCGCCTTGCCGACCGGGGATATCACGGATATCTTGCCTTCCTTCAGGTCCGCCTCGTCCGTGCCGACCAGCGTATATTTTTTTTCTTCCTCCGAGTCCTGGTCAAGGAGCACGACGGTCGCGCCGAACACCACCTTCTCGTTAGTGAAGCTTGCTGGTGTCGATCACCTGCGAATGGGCGAGCTTACCCTGAAGCTCCTGCATACGGCCCTCGATGAACCCCTGCCTTTCCTTGGCGGCATGGTACTCCGCATTCTCGGAGAGGTCGCCGTGGCCCCTGGCCTCTTCAATATCCTTAATGTTCTTGGGCCTGCTCAACCTTCCTGAGCCGCTCCAGCTCTTCCTGGAGCTTCATAAAGCCCTTTTTCGTCATCGGTATCTTTTCGGCCATTACAATCGCGCTCCTCTACTAATTATTAGACCCTGCCGTGGTACTCCTGGATCGTCTTGACACTGCATTCGTTCTTTATGTTTGAGCTTATGGCCCTGGTGGCGGCCCTGGCGCCGGAAAGTGTCGTGAAGTACGGCACGTTCTGGTTAAGGGTGGTGCGCCTTATGCTGTAAGAATCCGCCTGCGAATCCGACCCGAAGACGGTGTTTATGACGATGTCTATATCGCCGTTCTTGAGGTGGTCCACTATGTGGGGCCTTCCTTCCTTGACCTTCTTTACAACCTCTACGGCGATATCTTTTCCTTTAAGGAATGCGGCGGTACCCTTTGTAGCCTCTATCTTGAAGCCCATCGAGGTCAGGTCTTTCGCAATCGACACCAGGAGCGCGTTCTTGTCCTTGTCCTTCACGCTGATAAGCACCTTGCCCCTGTTCGGCAGGTGTGAGCCCGCCCCTGACTGGGCCTTTGCGAAGGCCTTGCCGAAGTCCTCGTCTATACCCATAACCTCGCCCGTAGACTTCATCTCAGGGCCGAGTATGGTATCCACGCCCGGGAACTTGGCGAACGGGAAGACGGCCTCTTTCACCGCGGTATACTTAAGCTCCACCTCTTTTGTGAAACCAAGTTCCTCAAGGGTCTTGCCTGCCATTATCCTGGCGGCAAGCTTCGCGAGCGGCACGCCGGTAACCTTGCTTACGAACGGCACGGTACGCGAGGCGCGCGGGTTTACTTCGAGAATGAATATCTCGCCGTCCTTCACCGCAAACTGTACGTTCATGAGCCCGATTACACCAAGCTCCAGGGCCATGGCCTTCGTCTGCTTGGATATCTCTTCTATGACATCTTTATCGAGAGAATATGGAGGCAGTGAGCATGCAGAGTCGCCCGAATGCACGCCGGCCTCCTCTATATGCTCCATTACACCGCCTATGACGACCAGCTTGCCGTCCGATATGGCATCCACGTCCACTTCGACTGCATCTTCCAGGTACTTGTCTATCAGTATCGGATGTTCCGGCGACACCTTTACGGCATGTACCATGTAGCGCCTCAGGCTGTCTGTGTCATAGCAGACCTCCATCGCCCGCCCGCCCAGGACATACGACGGCCTCACTATCACAGGGAAACCTATCCTGACGGCGGCCTCGACCGCCTCGTCCGCGCTCCACGCTATTCCGTTGTCCGGCTGCTTGAGGCCAAGCTTGTTTAAAAGCTCCTTGAAGCGTTCCCTGTTCTCCGCGCGGTCGATGGAGTCCGGAGACGTGCCTATTATCTTCACACCGGCCTTCTCAAGCGGCACGGCCAGCTTGAGCGGCGTCTGCCCTCCGAACTGCACGATTATCCCGTCCGGGTTCTCTCTCTCGACTATTGAAAGCACGTCTTCGAGTGTCAGCGGCTCGAAGTACAGCTTGTCCGATGTGTCGTAGTCGGTGCTGACCGTCTCCGGGTTGCAGTTGACCATTATCGTCTCGAACCCGTCATCTTTGAGTGCGAAGGCGCCATGCACGCAGCAGTAGTCGAACTCTATACCCTGGCCGATACGGTTGGGCCCGCCGCCAAGGATGACGATCTTTTTCTTGTCGCTCGGTGCGGCCTCGCACTCCTGCTCATAGGTGGAATAGAGGTAGGGCGTATAGGCGACAAACTCCGCGCCGCAGGTGTCGACCGTCTTGAATACGGCCTTAATGCCAAACTCCTTGCGCCTGGCCCGCACCTCGTCTTCGGTGGCGCCGATCAACCCTGCTATCATGCGGTCCGAGAAGCCCAGCTCCTTTGTCCGCTTCATTACTGTCTTGTCCAGATCCTTCCAGGCATCCTTGATAACGTCCTCGAAATCGACTATTTCCTTGAGGTTGTTCAGGAACCACGGGTCTATCTTCGTCTCCTCGTAGGCCTCCTGGATGGTCAGCCCTTTCCTGAAACCCTCGGCAAGCAGCCATACCCTTTCCACGGTCGGCGTCTTTATCAGGTTCTTTATCGTAGCAAGGTCCTCGTCCCTGCGCTCAAGCCCGTAGGAGCCGATCTCAAGGGAGCGTAGCGACTTCTGGAGCGACTCCTTGAAGGTGCGGCCTATCGCCATCGCCTCGCCGACCGACTTCATCTGGGTGGTAAGGGTCTGGTCCGCCTGCGGGAATTTCTCAAACGCGAAGCGCGGGAACTTCGTTACCACATAGTCTATCGTCGGCTCGAAGGATGCCGGGGTAACGCGGGTTATGTCGTTGGTTATCTCGTCCAGCGTATAGCCGACCGCCAGTTTTGCGGCGATCTTGGCGATGGGGAACCCGGTCGCCTTTGATGCCAGCGCGGAGCTTCTCGATACGCGCGGGTTCATCTCTATTACGACCATCTTGCCGTTTTCAGGGTTTACCCCGAACTGGATGTTGGAGCCGCCGGTATCGACGCCTATCTCGCGGATGATCCGCACGCTGGCGTCCCTCATCAACTGGTATTCCTTGTCGGTGAGGGTCTGGGCCGGGGCTACCGTTATGCTGTCTCCGGTATGTACGCCCATCGGGTCGAAGTTCTCAATGGAGCAGACGATGACGACGTTGTCCTTTGTGTCGCGCATCACCTCAAGCTCGTATTCCTTCCAGCCGATCAGGGACTCTTCCACCAGCAGCTCATGGCTAGGGCTTGCCTGAAGTCCCCAGTCGATCTGCTGCTCGTATTCCTCGATATTGTATGCGACGCTTCCGCCGGTGCCGCCCATCGTGAACGACGGCCTTATTATTGCCGGAAAGCCGACGGTATTCACAAAGCTCATCGCCTCGGCCTTCGAGTGGGCATAGCCGGATGTCGGCACGTCGAGGCCGATACGCCTCATCGCCTCCTTGAACTCGTCGCGGTCCTCGGCCTTCTTTATCGCATGCAGCTTTGCGCCGATCAGCTCCACGCCGAACTTTGCCAGCACGCCCATCTCGGCGAGCGAGACGGCGGTATTCAGCGCAGTCTGGCCGCCCATCGTCGGCAGCAGGGCATCGGGCCGTTCGCGCTCTATTATCTTCTCCACCACGTCCGGCCTTATCGGCTCGATGTACGTGCGGTCGGCCGTGTCGGGGTCGGTCATGATGGTGGCCGGGTTCGAGTTTATCAGCACGACCTCGTAGCCCTCTTCCTTCAGGGCCTTGCAGGCCTGTGTGCCGGAGTAGTCGAACTCGCAGGCCTGGCCTATGACGATCGGGCCGGAACCTATAATAAGAATCTTCTTGATGTCATCACGCTTTGGCATTCATACCTCTTGCTTTATTTTACATTCGGGCCGACACACGGGTCGGCCCCTACATAATTATGAATATTCGAACTCCTGTATCCAGCCTTCCTCAAGACCGTACTTCTCCAGTATATTGACCGCCGCTTCGTACTCATCGGCGGTAATCTTCCTGTCCAACTCCGGGAACGTATTCGACTTGTAGGTCGGGAAGTACTGCGCCATAAGGCTTATATGCACTTCCTTCGATACCTCGGACGAGAGGAACTTCATTATCTCCTCAGTCCCGGATACGCCGCCCGGCAGCACGAGGTGCCTGATGATAAGCCCCTTGACGGCGATGCCGTCATCGTCCACAACCAGGTTCCCGACCTGCCTGAACATCTCCTTTATCGCGGCGCGGTTGTACATCGAGTACATCTTCGCCTTAGAGTACTTCTTCGCCTGCAGGTCGCATGCGTACCGCATGTCCGGCAGGTATATGTCCACTATCCCGTCAAGCAGCCTGAGCGCCGGGACGACCTCGTACCCGCTCGTGTTGTACACTATGGGCAGGTCGAAACCTTTGTCGACCGCGATTACCAGCGCCTCAAGTATCTGGGGCATGTAATGCGTCGGGGTGACGAAGTTTATATTGTGCGCCCCCCTGCCCTTCAGCTCCAGCATCATCTCGGCCAGCCCTGCCGCGTCCGTCTCCTTGCCGTTGCCCTTCTGGCTTATGGGCCAGTTCTGGCAGTAGACGCACTTGAGCGTGCAGAAGCTGAAGAATATCGTACCGGAGCCCCGCGTGCCGGTTATCGGCGGCTCCTCGCCCTGGTGCAGGTTCCAGGACGCCACCTTCACGTTCGCCCCGGCATGGCAGAGGCCGACTTCACCTTCGAGCCTGTTCACCCCGCAGTCGTTGGGGCAGATACTGCATGACTTAAGCATCTCCCGCGCCTTATCTGCGCGGCGGACCAGCTCTTCTTTCGGGATTTTCAAATAACCTGAATGCATTGCACTTCAAAACCTATTTAGGGCCGACACGAGGGTACGGCCCCTACGAATTTGTGACCTTCAGCTTCTCTATCTCCATCATCGCCATAAACCTGTCGAACAGGTACGAGGAGTCGTGCGGGCCGGGGCTTGACTCCGGGTGGTACTGCACGCTGAAGATGGGCAGGTCCCTGTGGCGCATGCCCTCCACCGTCTTGTCGTTCAGGTTTATATGCGTAAGCTCCACCTCGGGCGGCACGGTATCCATGTCCACCGCGAAGCCGTGGTTCTGCGATGTTATCTCCACCTTGCGGGTGGACAGGTCCATCACCGGCTGGTTTGCCCCGTGGTGTCCGAATTTCAGTTTATACGTCTTGCCGCCCAGGGCGATGCCAAGCAGCTGGTGACCGAGGCATATCCCGAAGATGGGCACCTTGCCGATAAGGTTCTTTATGGTCTCGATGGCATAAGTCACCGGTTCAGGGTCGCCGGGGCCGTTGCTTAGCAGCACGCCGTCCGGGTTATAGGCCATGACCTCCTGCCAGGTGGTGGTGGCGGGCACGACCGTGACGTCGCAGCCAAGCGATGCAAGTATCCTCAGCATATTGCGCTTGATCCCGAAGTCCATGGCGACCACCTTCATCGTTGGATGATCCAGCTCGCCGTAGCCTTTATCCAACGTCCAGACAGTCTGCCTGGCATTGTACGGCTCCTTGCAGGTGACCTCTTTCGCCAGGTCTTGCCCCACCATAACAGGTCTTGCGGCAGCCTTCGCGCAGAGGTCTTTAGGGTCAATGTTCACCGTTGAGATTATCCCCTGCTGAGCGCCCTTGTCGCGTAGATGTTTTGTAAGGGCACGGGTGTCGATGCTTTGTATGCCTACAATGTTAAAGCTCTTGAGGTAGGAGTCGAGGCTGCCGCGGCTGCGCCAGTTGCTGGGGTAGTCGCTGCATTCCTTTACGATAAAGCCGTCCGCCCACGGCCTGCCGGACTCCACGTCCTCGGCGTTTACGCCGTAGTTGCCGATCAGCGGGTATGTCATCGTGACCATCTGCCCCTTATAAGAAGGGTCTGTCAGTATCTCCTGATACCCGGTCATGGAGGTGTTGAAGACCACCTCGCCACCGCCCTCGCCCTCGGCACCGAATGATATGCCTTCATAGAATGTCCCGTCTGCAAGCGCTAGTATTGCCTTTTTCATAAATCAGTCGCCCTTCGATATCTTAAAGGTGTCTCTAACCATTCCCTTATCGTCTATTACCTTGAAAACCGCTGAGTTTTTACTGATGTCCGCCCTGATATAATGATAAAATCCGCCTTCGCTCTCATGGGTGTACAACGGCGAGCCGCCGCCGCCAGTTATGACTTCAACAATGCCGTCCTTCTCGCCTCTTTTATAAAAGTGCTCATGCCCGGCAAACACGGCGTCCACTTTGTACTTTACAAAAAGGGACTGAAGTCTATCCCTGTCTGCCTCAAATTTATTGAGAGAATCTCCATAGTGATGTCCCACTCCCTTATACGGGTACATAGGCCTGTGCAGGAAAACGAACTTATACTTCTCCTTCGAACCGGCAAGCACCCCTTTTAGCCATACCTGCTGGTCTCCGGCGATCCTGGATACAAACCCCGGCTGCTCCGTATCAAGTATTATACAAAGCGCACCGCCAACCTTGAAGGAATAATACAGCTCATTTCCGGGCTGCTGGACAAACTGTTTGAACTCTGCTTCCGACCCCTTATCGTTTATCTCATGGTTACCGGGCACTATGAAGTACGGGACTGTTATCGGGGCTGAAAGCCTGACGAATTCGTTCCACAACTTCACATCACCCTCGTCGGCAGTCACGTCGCCCACATTTATTACGAAGGCTGGTTTTTCTTCGACAATCCTTTTAGCAAGCCCACCATAGACTTCGTTTCCGGTCCTGTTGTCGCCGAAAACTACAAAAGTGAAGGGCGCGGTCAGCTTCCTGAGCTGACTGGCGTCCTGGTTTGCCAAGTGGGCTGGTTCGGCGCCAAAACAATCAACTACCGCAAATAAAAGCAGTAGCCCGGACACAAAAAGCGGGGCAATTAGCCCCCTGCCCTTGCTCGGAAATTTCTTAATGATAGTTATTCCATCCGCCATGAAACCTTTCCATTAAATATCGTGATTACAGGCCAGCCCTTAAGGACCATTCCAGCGTAAGCGGTATTCTTCCCCTTGCTTATCAACTTTTCAGGACGCACTTCTTTTTCCAGGCCGGGGTCGATGATGGATATATCCGCGCGGCCCCCTGTTTTTAAAGACGGGACGTTTATCCCCAGCGCAAGTGCGGGGTTTACGGTAAACTTTGAAATTAGATCTTTCAATGAAAGACGCCCGCTGTCGACAAGATGCAGGGAGAGAGCAAGGGCCGTCTCAAAGCCCGATATCCCGAAGGGCGCCAGGTCGAATTCGACTTCTTTTTCGGATGCCGCATGAGGGGCATGGTCGGTCGCTATGACATCCAACGTGCCATCAGCCAGTCCCGCAATGATGGCCTCACGGTCCTCTTCGGCCCTCAAGGGCGGGTTGACCTTAAAATTGGTATTATAGGACATAACTTCTTTATCGGTCAAGGTAAAATAATGCGGACAGGTCTCGGCAGTAATGGCCAGCCCTTCCTTTTTTGCCCTGCGGACAAGGTCGACGGAACCCTTGGTGCTGACATGGCATATATGGAGCCTGCCGCCTGCAAGCCTGAGTAGTTCAATATCCCTGGCCACCATAACGTCCTCGGCAGCGGAAGGGATCCCCCTCAGGCCAAGCCTTGTGGCAACGGCCCCTTCGTTCATAACCCCGCCTTCGGACAGGGAATGCTCCTCGCAGTGCGATATGACCGGAAGCCCAAGCGATTTGGAGTATTCAAGCGCACGCCTCATCATCTCCGCTGTTGCGACAGGCTTACCGTCGTCAGAGAAACCTATGCAACCCGCACCCGCAAGGTCCCCCATCTCGGAAAGCTCCACGCCCATGGAACCTTTGGTTATGGCCCCGATAGGCAGCACATCGCATTTGCCGGTTTCCCTGGACCTGTTGATGATATACTCCGTCACGGCCCGGTTGTCGTTCACCGGGTTGGTGTTCGGCATGCAGCAGACGGTAGTGAACCCGCCGGCAGCGGCGGCAGCGGTACCGGAGTCTATATCCTCTTTATACTCGAAACCCGGCTCACGCAGATGGCAGTGCATGTCGATAAGCCCCGGCACCACCATCTTGCCGGACGCATCGATAACATCGACGCCTTTAGGCGCTTTCAGCTTGCCTGAAGGGCCGGTCTCTTTAATAAAACCGTCTTCAACCAGTATATCGAGTGGGCCGTCGAAGCCCTGGGCCGGGTCTATCACCCTGCCGCCTTTTATTAATAATCCCATCACGCCCTCCCTTCCGTAAGGAGGTAAATGACCGCCATCCTCACCGCGACGCCGTTTGTGACCTGGTCGAGTATAACCGAATACGGCCCGTCCGCAACCTCCGGGGATATTTCCACGCCCCGGTTTATCGGGCCCGGGTGCATTATAAGCACGTCTTTTTTTGCCAGACCGACCCTTTGCGCATTGAGCCCGAACAGGCGCGAATACTCCCGCACCCCGGGAAAGAGCCCCCTGGTCTGCCTCTCCATCTGGATACGGAGCATCATTATGACGTCCACACCTTCCAAAGCCTCTTCGGGCCGGTAGTAGACCTTGACACCCATGTCCGCGATGCCCTTTGGTATGAGTGTGGCAGGCCCGCAGACCCGTACTTCGGCCCCCATTTTTTTCAGGCAGAGGATGTTGGAGCGCGCGACCCGGCTATGGGCGATGTCGCCGACTATGGCAACCTTTTTGCCTTCGACCGTGCCCATCCGCTCCTTCATGGTAAGGAGGTCAAGCAGGGCCTGCGTAGGATGCTCGTGAGAACCGTCGCCCGCATTGATTACCGAGCTTTTCAACGCCTTGGCCAGGATATGAGGCGCGCCGGCCATGGAATGCCTGATGATTATGATGTCCGAGCTCATTGCCTCAATGTTTTTGGCGGTATCGAGCAGGGTCTCGCCCTTTACAACGCTGCTCGTAGATGCCGATATGTTCAGGACATCCGCAGAAAGCCTCTTGCCCGCAAGCTCAAAAGATGTCCTTGTCCTGGTGCTGGGCTCGAAAAAGAGGTTTATTATGGTACGGCCCCGCAGCGTTGGCACCTTTTTGATATCGCGGGTGGAAACCTCTTTAAAGGACTCGGCAGTCGTTATTATATGTTCTATCTCATCCCTGTCCAGCTCGTCGATCCCCAGAAGGTCCTTGGTTTTTAGTGGCATAATGTTATTCTCCGCCCTCTTTGTTCATTATAACCACCTCGTCCGGCCCGCCTTCCTCTGAGAGCATAACCTTTAACGATTCCGCCCTGGAGGTTGGGACGTTTTTCCCTATATAATCCGCCATGATAGGCAACTCTTTGTGGCCCCTGTCAAGCAGGACGGCAAGCTGAATCTGGCGAGGCCTGCCGAAATCCATAAGACCGTCCATCGCGGCACGGATTGTCCTCCCGGTAAAGAGTACATCGTCTACCAGTACTATCTTCATGTCCTTGACTGAAAATGCTATATCTGTTTTGCCGAGTGGGAGGTTTTTCTTTCTGGATGATATGTCATCCCGGTACATTGTGACGTCCAGCGCCCCCAAAGGCACGTCAACACCTTCGATCTTCTTTATATTTTCAGCCAACCTTCGGGCAAGGTGCGCACCGCCGGTACGTATACCCACCAATGCCAGGCTTTCCGTCCCGTTGTTGCGCTCCAGTATCTCATGGGCAATACGTACAAGGGCACGGTCTATAGCCTCCCTGTTCATTATCATTGCCTTTATACTAGACAATCATACCTCCGTTTCAAGGCAAAAAAAAAGCCCTCTGAGCATGCAGAGAGGCTATCGTTTGGCTTTTTTCAGTATAATAAGTAACCACACGGTTCCCTTCTTAGCCTCTCAGGACTACGTTAAAGAGATGAGCAGTAGACTATATCTTTTTGTATCTTTTGTCAAGGACCTTTAGGCTATTCCTTGATTTTTTTCGTGTTTGTTGAAAGCACAAAAGGGAACTCCCTTTTGAAGCCGTAACCGTAATCGGCAACTTCAACCCATTGAATGTCCACACTTATGCTTCCATCTTCCTTGCGCACAAGCTTTATATCTTCTTTTGCCACAGGCAGTTCAAGCTCCTGCGCCTTTTTCAGGATTCCATCAATTATTACATCGTCCGAATTTATAGACGAAGTCTGGAGCTGCTGGGCAACTTCATCGTCCATAGCGTAATAATGCAGGTAGGGGGGGATGGTTTTTATTCCCGCGTAGATCAGGACAATTGCCACAATGATGTACAGTAATACTGTTATCTTTGATCCGCCCTCGTTTCCGTAAAGCATTTTACTTTCCTTCCTTTTGCAGCGCCTGCTATTGCACCAATTGCCCCATGCGTCTCCACCTTACCCAGCTTGTATCGGAATCCCACGACCAATATATGATCATGGCTTTGCCTATTATCTTGTTCTCATTAACAAAACCCCAGAACCGGCTGTCGTGGCTCTTGTCCCTGTTGTCACCCATCATGAAATATTTTCCTGGCGGGACTTTTATCGGCCCGAAGTTGTCCCTGGCCTGGAGGGCCTTGGGGAGCACTTCGTCGTCCTTGTAAACGGTATACGGCTCATCGAGCGGTTTGCCGTTAATAAAGACCTTTTTGTTTATTATCTGAAGGACGTCACCCGGGGTGCCTATCACCCTTTTTATAAAATCCTTTGTCTCGTCGCCAGGGTATTTGAATACGATAATGTCACCCCGCTTCGGCTCGCGTAGAGGAAGCACCTTTTTGTCGGTGAAAGGTATGCCGGTGCCATAAAGGAATTTATTTACAAGGATGTGGTCGCCTATCAGGAGGGTATCTTCCATGGAGCCCGAAGGTATCTTGAACGCCTGGACTACAAATGTCCGGATGAATAACGCCAGGATCCCGGCTATTATTATGGCCTCAAGATACTCCCTGAATATTGATTTCTTCTTTACAGTGTCCAGCACGTTATCCTCCATCAATAAAAGCCACCCTATCGGCAAGGGTATGGGTACTATCAGTCTTTTACCTTCAGCACGGCCAGGAAGGCCTCCTGAGGTATCTCTACCGAACCCAGCTGCTTCATCTTCTTCTTGCCTTCCTTCTGTTTCTCAAGCAGCTTCCTCTTCCTTGTTATGTCGCCGCCGTAGCATTTTGCTATGACGTCTTTCCTCAGCGCCCGTACTGTTTCGCGAGCGATTATCTTGGCGCCAATTGCGGCCTGGATGACGACCTCGAACATCTGGCGGGGAATAAGCTCTTTAAGCCTTATGGCAAGCTCCCTGCCCCTTATAACCGACTTGTCCCGGTGGGTTATAAGTGAAAGGGCATCCACTATCTCGCTGTTCAGAAGGATGTCAAGCTTGACCAGGTTAGATTCCCTGTAGCCTATAAGCTCGTAATCCAGAGAGGCGTATCCGCGGCTGACAGACTTGAGCCTGTCGTAAAAATCAAGCACCACTTCGTTCAACGGCAGTTCATATGTTATTATCGACCTGTCGCGGTCGAGGTAGCTGAGGCTCTTCTTTATGCCCCGCCTCTCCTGACAGATGGCGAATATGGAGCCTATGTATTCGTTAGGCACCATGATGGTGGCAAGTATGATCGGCTCCTCCATCGATGCGATCTTCTGGACATCGGGGAGTTTCGCGGGGTTGTCCACCAGCACGACCTCGCCGTCAAGCTTTGTGACCCGGTAAACGACGGTCGGGGCAGTCGAAAGCAAGGACAGATTAAACTCCCTCTCAAGCCGCTCCTGTATTATCTCCATATGGAGAAGCCCCAGGAAACCGCACCTGAAGCCGAAGCCCAGCGCAAGCGAGGTCTCGGGCTCGTACGAGAAGGACGAGTCGTTAAGCCTCAGCTTCTCAAGGGCGTCTCTCAGCTCCTCGTACTGGTTGGTGTCTGTAGGATATAGCCCGCAGAAAACCATCGGCTTGACTTCGCGGTAGCCGGGCAGCGGTCCGGCGGCCGGTTTCTCCACTGTGGTGATGGTATCGCCTATCTTGGAGTCGGAAACCTTCCTTATTCCGGCAATTATGTATCCGACCTCTCCGGGGAAAAGCCCTTCGGACTTGAGCATCTTCGGGGTGGAGTAACCTACCTCCATGACCTCGAAGGTCTTGTCGTTCGAGAAGAGCTTTATTTTCATACCCTTCTTGACCATCCCGTCCATCACCCTTACAAGCACTATCACCCCCTGGTATGAATCGAACCAGGAGTCGAATATCAGTGCCTTAAGCGGTGCGTCGATATCTCCAACTGGAGGCGGCACGTACTTGACTATCGCTTCGAGGGTCTCTTTTATACCTTTACCCTCTTTCGCGCTGACGGGTATAGCTATGGAGGCGTCAATGCCGATGACCTCCTCTATCTCCGTCCTGACCCTCTCAGGGTCCGCGCTTGGGAGGTCAATCTTGTTGATTACGGGTATTATCTCGAGGTCGTTGTCGATGGCGAGGTAGGCGTTGGCCAGAGTCTGGGCCTCCACTCCCTGCGAGGCGTCAACCACAAGGAGGACGCCCTCACAAGCAGCGAGGCTGCGGGAGACTTCATAGGTGAAATCCACATGGCCGGGGGTGTCAATCAGGTTCAGGATATACATCTTGCCGTCGTCGGCCAGATAATTAAGCCTGACGGCGTGCGCCTTTATGGTTATGCCGCGCTCGCGCTCCAGGTCCATGTCGTCCAGGACCTGATTTTCCATCTCGCGTGCACTAAGAGCGCCCGTAATCTCCAGAAGCCTGTCGGCCAACGTTGACTTGCCGTGGTCTATGTGAGCGATAATGCTGAAATTTCTAATGTTTTCGAGTTTCATTTGAGCTTTTTATTGTATATTTATTAAGGCTCAAAGTCAAAATAATTATTAACAGACAGATGGTTATAATAACGTCTTTGTCAGACTGGCCGCGCCAAGTACCCCGGCGTCGTCACCAAGCGCACCCGGTACGACCTCGCACCGGCTGGCCGGAATCTTGAAGGCTCTTGCCTTAATCTCGGCCTTGAGCGGCCCGATAAAAAGGTCCCATGACCCGGCGAGCCCGCCCCCGATGACAATCCTGTCGATGTTTAGAAAGTTGATTATCCCAGCGGATGCGATTCCCAGATACTTTCCGACGTCTCTGTACATACCTATAGCCAGCCGGTCGCCATTTCCGGCGGCATTTGCAATAGTTTCCGGTGTAACCGAGGAAGGGTCGGCCATATACATTTTCATGAGTTCTGACTTCCTGCCTTTTAACAGGGCCTCGACAGTCCTGTCAATCAACGCGGTCGCCGAGGAATACCTCTCAAGACAACCAGTATTACCGCAGGGGCAGGGATACCCGCGCGGCTCCACTGTCATATGCCCGACCTCCCCCGCCATCCCGTCCTCGCCCCGCCACAACTTTTTGTAAAGTATGATGCCGCCGCCGACGCCTGTCCCAAGGGTAATGCAGAGCAGGCTGTCAGCCCCCCGCCCCGCCCCGAAGGTGGCCTCCCCCAAGGCATACGCATTGGCGTCATTTTCAACATGAACAGGTACTTTGGAGAAATTGGCAACCGCATCTCTCAAAGGTACATCCACCCAGCCGGGCAAGTTTGGTGAGAACCTCACGATCCCCTCTTCAGAAGATATTATCCCAGGGACGCCTATACCCAGGCCTTTGAGGGTGTGACCACTCTCGGAAGCCTTTTCCGAAAGTGAGGAAATCCCCTTCTTCAGCCTTCCGAGTATGCGACCAAAGCCTTCTGCCGCCTCTGTTTTTGTCCTCTTTAGGGCAATAACGTTTCCGGCCTTGTCGACAATGCCAAAACGGATATTAGTACCACCAATGTCGATGCCTATAGATACATTTGCCAAAAAATGGCCTCCTTATATTAAACCTGTACTTAGGAGAGCAAATCTACCATACGGGGCTTTGAAAGTAAAGCGGACTATCATTAATTATTCTTGATATTTCAAATTTGATATGCTATGTTTAGAAAAATTTTTTTGCCTTTATAACAGAGGATGCTACTTATGAAGAACGAACCCCAGGTCAAGTATCGGATGACGAAGCAAAAAAGGGTAATTCTCGAAGTGCTTAAAAACACCAAGTCGCATCCCACCGCCGATTGGGTCTATGACAAGGTCAAGAAAAAGATACCCAACATAAGCCTTGGCACTGTGTACAGGAACCTTAATATACTTAAAAGCCAGGGCGAGATTCTTGAACTCTGCTATGGCAAGGGTTTCAGCCGCTTCGACGGGAACGCTTGCAACCATTACCATTTCACCTGCGAAAACTGCGGGAAGATACTCGACGTGGAAACCCCTATATCCGCGAATATAGAACAAGAAATCAGCAGCCAGATGGGAGTGCAGGTAAACAGGCACCGCTTTGAGTTCTATGGTTCCTGCCAGGACTGCCTTTCCGAATAAACATGCCCAACACGGTCCTGCGGATATGTTTGCCCACAGGGTTATAGTCAAATAATGCCTTGCAAACTCAACCACTTTCTTTTATACTTTTTCCATGACCGATACCGGACTTAAAATAGAAGAGACTTTTTTATCCAGGGCAGTCGAGAATACTACACCCCTGAGGCTTCTGCTTTCAAACAGGGAAAAACTATCCGGCATTGTTACATTTGCCGGCAGGTATGACGTAAGTATCGATTCCGGCGGAAACATTGTCACACTCCCCAAAAAAGAGATTGCCAGCATCACTCCTGGCAGCGATCTTCTGGAGCCCTCCTTCTTCGGCGCTACGCCAGAAATAGTTCCAATCACTTCGAGGTCAAGGGTCCAGGACGAGTTCCTTAACAGGTACATCAAAGAAAAGACCCTTGCACTTTTCAGCTTTAACAGCGGCGATGAGATACGCGGTGTGGTGGAAGGTTATGACGGCTTCACCGTCTCCGTCAGGACAGGCCGGGGCCAGGTCCTGCTATACAAACACGGCATATGCAGCATAGGCCCGGGCTACAGGCGGCATTCAGGAAAAGAAAATGCAAGGTAATGCGATAGACCAGGCCCTTGAAGGGTACGCAACTGACAAAACCGAGGTTGAGGCTACTCTCAAGGACGGTTCCGTCGTTCGCGGCAAGATAAAGAACTTTGATGGCTACGTCGTCTTTATGGACGGCGGCAATGGCCAGATGCTCTACCGGCACTCGCTGCTAAAGATTGCTCCTGCAAAAGCGGAAAGCGTTTCCGAAGCCCAGGCCCAACCCCAAACCAAACCCGTAGAAAAACCCCGGCGCGAACGTTTCCAGGCAAGACCCGACGCCCGGCAGAACGCCCAGCAGCAGAAAAGCACAAGGCCTCCCAGACCGAAACCCCAGGAACGCAGACCCCAGGTCGAAGCCCAGGAAGACACCGGCCGCATAGGCTCCATGGGCGAGGCCATGCAAAAGTGGTTGCAGAGCCAAAAAGGCTGATGGGCAGGTTCCGAGGGTATCTCCTCCCTATAATCTCAGGCATACTCTTAAGCGTCTCATTCCCTCTGGCAGACATCCAGGTCGTGGCATGGTTTGCGCTTGTCCCGCTCCTGCTCTCCATAAAAGACGGCTCAGAAGGTTCTTTTTATAAGGGCTTCGTCGCCGGGCTCGTCTTTTACATATCATCAATATACTGGATCGTAAACGCGATGTTCTATTACGGCGGCCTGAACATCGCCGTGAGTATTATCCTGATGGCCGCGCTTTCGGCGTACCTAGCAGTATATGTCGGCCTGTTCGCGGCCTTGGCAGCATATGTCAGAAAAAAATCTCCGGCGGTCTTTATACTGGCCGCACCTGCCATATGGGTATCGCTCGAGCTTGCCAGAAACTACATCATCACCGGCTTCCCCTGGGACCAGCTTGGATATTCACAGCACGCAAACCTGGCCATTATTCAGATAGCAGACGTCACTGGCGTATACGGTGTATCTGCGCTTATAGTGCTGGTTAATGCAGCTCTTGCCGAATACATTGCGGATACAGGCAATAGAAGTTTTGGACGGGCACTGAAACCCGTAGCGGCATTTACGGCTGTCGCGCTCGTATTCGGGTACGGCCAGTACAGGCTGTCGCACCCTCCCCATGAGAATGGACGGCTCAAGGTCGCGCTCATCCAGGGGAACATCGAGCAGTTCCATAAGTGGGACGCCCAGTACCAGAGAGATATCTTTGACACTTATACCCAAATGACGCTTGAAGCCGCAAACGCAAAACCAGACATTGTAATCTGGCCCGAGACAGCGACGCCTTTTTATTTTCAGGACAAGTACTACAACTCCAGGCTCCTTGACGTCGCGAAGGCATCCAGCACATTTCTTTTGACGGGAAGCCCGAGCGTGGAAGAACTCGGGAATGACAAGTACCTGGAACACAATAGCGCATACCTCATCTCACCTTCCGGTGAGGTAGCAGGCCGGTACGACAAGATGCACCTTGTCCCGTTCGGCGAGTACATACCGCTTGAAGAAGCTCCTGCCGTTCGTATCGAAGATGGTGAGCGGAATAGGCGATTTTGGCGCGGGAACGAGCTACACGCTGCTGGACACTAATAAGGCCAGGATCGGGACGGCTATATGCTTCGAGGCGATATTCCCCGAGCTTGTGCGCCGGTTCGCCCTCGGCGGCGCGGACTGTCTTGTCACCGTAACAAACGACGCATGGTACGGAAAGACTGCGGCCCCCTACCAGCATTTCAATATGGCGATCTTCCGTGCGGTTGAGAACAGGCGTTCGATGCTTAGGGCTGCCAATACAGGTATAACCGGGATAATACTGCCATCAGGAGAGGTCGTTTCTAGGACAGGAATTTTCACGCGCGAAACCCTGTCCGGTGAGGTCCCGCTTGTAAACGAGCTAACATTCTACACGCGCTACGGCGATATTTTCGCCTATGCATGCGCCCTGATTTCTGCTTTAATAATAGTATCGGTATCGTTAAAAAAGAGGAGTAACGTGTAATGATCGCACAGGAAGACATACAGCGCGAACTGTCCGCGCTTGAGGATAGGGTCTCGGCCCTGAGGGGGCATCTTTGACCTGGCCGGAAAAGAAAAACGGCTAGCAGAGATAGTAACCAAGATGGAAGAGGAGGGGTTCTGGGACAACGCCGAGGCTGGGCAGCTCCTGATGAAGGAGAAGACCGGGCTTGAGGCCACGGTCAATATCTGGAAGGCCCTTGTAAAATCCCTCGAAGACCTTCAGGTGATGGCGGAGTTGACCCTGGAGGAAGGCGGCGAGGCCCTGCTGCCCGAGATAGACGACAGCATAAAGAAGCTCGACCACGCGGTGGACTCCGCCGAGCTTGAGCTGATGCTATCCGGCCCCAACGACAAAAACAACGCATTGGTAACCGTACACCCGGGCGCGGGCGGCACCGAGTCCCAGGACTGGGCCGAGATGCTCCTTCGGATGTACCTGCGCTGGGCCGAGAGGCGCGGCTACCAGACCGAGATACTGGACCTGCTCCCCGGCGACGAGGCGGGCATAAAGAGCGTCACGTTTGAGGTGAACGGCCTGAACGCATATGGGTATCTCAAGTCCGAGGCGGGAGTACACAGGTTAGTGCGGATATCCCCATTCGACGCCAATAAGCGCCGCCACACAAGCTTCGCGTCGGTGTTCGTATATCCCGAGATCGAGGACGACGTCGTCGTGGAGATAGACGAGAAGGACCTGCGCATAGACACCTACCGTGCTTCCGGAGCGGGCGGCCAGCACGTCAACAAGACCTCATCCGCGATACGCATCACGCACATACCGACCAACACCGTCGTGCAGTGCCAGGACGAACGTTCACAGCTTAAGAACAAGAACAAGGCATTCAAGGTATTGCGTTCAAGGCTCTACGACCTCGAGGTAAAGAAAAAAGAGGCCGAGATGGACAAGGTAAACGCAGAGAAGAAAGACATCGCCTGGGGCAGCCAGATACGCTCCTACGTCTTCATGCCCTACCAGATGGCGAAGGACCACAGGACAGGCTATGAGGTGGGCAACATAAGTGCCGTCATGGACGGCGACCTCGACGGCTTCATCGAGGCGTATCTGCTCGGCAAGAGAGCACAGCCCGGCACGTTGAAGGACGACATATGACGGTAGACGACCTCCTGCGGCATTACAAGGAGCGCAAGGACGAGATACGGGCGCGGCTTGCGGAGTTCCCGCTGGTTTATAAAAAGGGCGACCTCGCTATATTCAAGGAGCTGTGCTTCTGCATCCTCACAGCCAATACCTCGGCCAAGATGGGCATCACATGCATAGAGGCCGCAGGCGACGGCATCCTTACCGCCGACCTCGAAGGCCTGCAGAACACCCTATGCGGTCGGTACCGCTTCTGGAGGGTACGCCCCACATACATCATCCACACCCGCGACTATCTTATGCAGGAGACCGGCTTCAAGCTCAAGAAGAAGCTGAACTCGCTGACGGACTTCCACGAGCGGCGCGACTTCTTCGCGGCCAACAAGGGCATCAAGGGTATCGGCTACAAGGAGGCCAGCCACTTCCTCCGCAACATCGGCTATTCCGGGTACGCCATACTCGACAAGCATATCGTCAACATGCTGTTCGAGCTTGGCGTCCTGCCGACGAACGACAAGCCTGCCAACCGCAAGAAATACATCGAAATCGAGGACCGGCTGCGGGATTTCTCAAACGAGATAGGCATCGACATGGACGAGATGGACCTGGCGCTCTGGAGCTACAAGACGGGCGTGATACTGAAGTAAAAACTACTTTCTATCGTTATTAGCGAGCGCTCGTTTTTGCGCAAGCATTATTTCCAACTCTTTCATTTTCGTTTCTATATTAATATCATCCTTTTTTTCAACCAAAAGGCTAACCCTTTCCCTATTGGGGTTGATATTGTCTAATCCCATGTATCCACGTGGCCTCCATTGATCAGAACAAAAGAAACTTCGAGGACGGTCCAGATATACAGACCAGAAACTTCTATATTCTTTGGCATATTTTTTTACTCTTGTAATTACCCAGAACACAAATAAATAAGCTCCTATTACCATGGAGAAAACTATTAAGTTCCACACATTTTCAAATTTACTTAAATCAGACAATGAACTTGAAATTACACCTTTTGAAATAACAAAATATAAAGTTGGAACGATTGGAACAAGACCAGCTATTAAAATTACGGTCAAGATAAGTGATGCATCTTTTGAATTTGCGGTTACGTCCTGCAGGCCGAGTATATTTACCGTTTTACCATTCGTGATTAATTCGTCACCTTGAATAGTACATTTATCTTGTCCTAAGACTTTCTTAATTATCATAAACTATTCCTCTCCTGAAGATTCAAAGCCTTATTTAAGCCTTCTGAGTTCATCCAAGGTAAGGCCTGCCTTCTTGAGGATGTTGTTCAATGTCCCTTTTTTCAATTCTTTGTGGTTGGGAACTACTACTGAAATGTTTCTTTCGAGGTTATGCAGGAAGATGTGGCTTCCCCTTTGGTGGTCAACCACAAAACCGAGACGATGGAGCGCTTTGACCACCTCTTTGCCGGAGAAGGTGTCGCTCAAATCGCGACCTCTACCTCTTTAAACACAGCATTCGGCTTTGATTTAATCTCGTTTATTTTCTCAAGGCCCTCAAGGTAGCAAAGGATGGCTTCTTTTGCGTTCTCCATAGCTTCTTCTATTGTATCGCCTTCCGTGAAGCAGCCATCGAGCGCAGGCACGGTAACGTTATAGCCACCTTCTTCAGCTTTTTCCAACATCACGTTAAATTTCATGTCCAGCCTCCAACGACATACGCTAACGCAATTTTCTAATTCCATTTAATCATGCCCGTGGTAAAAAGTCAATAATACTGTTGACACCATCCGCCAATTCTCTTATAATTCCAAGACTTTATAAATCATTGAAAGGACTAGATTAATGCTTGAGGAAAACGAACAAATACAGGTACGCAAGAAGAAGCTTGAAGACATAAAAGCCATGGGGATAAACCCCTACGGCCAGCGCTACGACGTAAAGGACAAGGCGGCGGATATCCACGCAAACTTCGGCGAGAAGACGAAAGAGGAGCTTGAGGCCGACAAGGTTCACATCACCGCCGCGGGCCGCATAGTCGCTTTCCGCAGCTTCGGCAAGGCCGCATTCGCGCACATACAGGACTCCACCGGCAGGGTCCAGATATACATGAAGAAGGACCACATCGGCGAGGAGCAGTACAAGCTGATGAACCTCCTTGACCTTGGCGACCACATCGGCGTCGAGGGGCATCTTTTCAGGACGAAGACTAACGAGCTTACCATCGAGGTGGAGCGGTTCACCCTGCTTTCAAAGTCGCTCCGGCCCCTGCCCGAGAAATTCCACGGCCTCACAGACATCGAGATGCGCTACCGTCAGAGGTATGTCGACCTTATCGTGAACCCGGAGGTGAAAGAGACCTTCAGGGTACGTAACCGAATAATCAAGGCGATACGTGCATTCCTTGAGGAGAAGGGCTTCCTTGAGGTAGAGACCCCGATGATGCAGAGCATACCGGGTGGGGCGACGGCACGGCCGTTCACCACCCACCATAACGCCCTGGACATGGACCTCTACCTGCGCATCGCACCGGAGCTATATCTGAAGCGGCTCATCGTGGGAGGGTTCGAGCGCGTGTACGAGCTTAACCGTAACTTCAGAAACGAAGGCATATCAATCAAGCACAACCCCGAGTTCACGATGCTGGAGTTCTACATGGCATACGCGGATTACAACGTGCTCATGGAACTGACCGAGGAGCTTTTCGCCGCAATCGCGATGCAGTCGTGCGGCTCGATGAAGATAACCTACCAGGGCGACGAGATAGACTTCACCGCACCCTGGGACAGGATGTCGATGGAGCAGGCGATAGTCAAGTATACAGATGCGACTCCGGAAGACCTGAACAGCATCGACAAGGCTATAAACTTTGCAAAGGCAAACGATGTAAAGCTGATGCCCGGCATAAGCCTTGCCAAGGTGGTTAACGAGATATTCGAGAAGACGACGGAGTTCAAGCTCATCAACCCGACGTTCATTACGGAATACCCTGTTGAGCTTTCGCCACTTTCCAGGCGCAACGACCAGAGGCCGGAGATAGTAGACCGTTTCGAGCTTTTCATTGCAGGCCGCGAGATGGCTAACGCCTTCTCGGAGCTTAACGACCCGATGGATCAGGCGTCGCGTTTCATGGACCAGGTGGCGCAGCGAGAGAGCGGCGACGCGGAGGCGCAGTTCATGGACGAGGACTACGTCCGTGCGCTGGAATACGGGATGCCGCCAACGGCAGGACAGGGTATAGGCATCGACAGGCTTGTCATGCTGTTCACCGACTGCTGCATCTATCAGGGACGTCATACTCTTCCCGCAGCTCAAAAAAGAAGTCAGAAGGGGCTCTACGGATATTCAGACTGAAGCTACGGCTGTGCAAACGGACGAAAAGGGATAAATGTCTTACTCTTTCTTTGTGGCGTTGAGGTACCTGAAGGGCAAGCACAAAAGCGCCCCGCTTTCCCTCAATACGCTCATATCCATCGGCGGGGTTGCGCTGGGCGTTATGACCCTCATCGTAGTCCTTTCGGTAATGAGCGGGTTTGAGAACGACCTTAAACAGAAGATACTCGGCACGAACTCGCCGATAATACTCACCTCATACAACGACAAGGGCATAACGGATATCAAGGGTGTACTGGACAAACTGTCCAAGGTCCCGCATATTGTATCCGCAACCCCGTTCACCTATAACGAGGTCATGCTCACCTCACCATCCGGAGTGTCCGGCATTGTACTGAAGGGCATAGACCCGTCCACGATAGGCAAGGTAACCGAGCTTCGCAGAAATATCGTCAAAGGCAGCCTCGACTACCTGAAGCCCGACGAGGACAAACCCTATATCGTGATCGGGAAAGAGCTGTCCCTGATGCTGAACGCGTCCATAGGCGACAAGGTGCGGGTAGTCTCCCCGTTCGGCTCGATGACGCCGCTGGGGATGGCCCCCAAGCTCCAGGAGTTCGTGATAAAAGGCATATTCGATACCGGTATGTACGAGTACGACTCGAAGCTTGCGTATATATCCATCCCGCAGGCGCAGAAGTTCTTCGGCATGGGTCCGGTGGTTACGGGTATCGAGATAAAAATCGACGACCTTGACCGTTCAGGCGTCCTGGCAAAACAGATACAGGACACACTCGGCTTCCCGTACCACGCAAGGGACTGGGTACAGATGAACCGCAACCTCTTCTCCGCGCTCAAGCTTGAAAAACTGACGATGTTCGTCATACTCGTGCTCATCATACTCGTCGCCTCTTTCAATATCGTCAGCACCCTGATAATGATCGTGATAGAGAAGGCGCGTGAGATAGCGATACTCAAGTCCATGGGCGCGACCCGCGCCGGAATAATGAAGATTTTTATGATAAACGGTACGGTGATCGGCGTGGTGGGCACGGTAATCGGGCTCGTGTCGGGATACGCGATATGCCTTCTGGTCCAGAAGACGAACCTGATAAACCTGCCCAGCGACATCTACTACATAAACCACCTGCCGGTGCGTATGGACCCGGTGGAATTCGTCGCGGTCTCGGCGGCGGCCATAATCATCAGCTTCACCGCCACGCTTTACCCTTCGTGGCAGGCCGCAAAACTGGACCCGCTTGAGGCGTTACGGTACGAATAACAAAGCAGGAGGAAAAATGGCCCGTCTAAAAGCAGCCGCAGTAGCATTGGTCCTGGTCCTGGCGCTCGCCCCGAACGCGTTTTGCGCGGGTGATGAGACAAAGTTCACTTCTGGCACCGGAAACCTGCTCAGAGGCATAGTCTACAAACACAGCGGCGCAGAGCGCGAGGGTATAATTACAATCAGGACAAGCTGGAAGCTTCCGGCGATCTCTCCGGTATTCAGGTATGACTTCGATATCGTATATGGCAGGATAGAAAAAAACCTGTACCAATATCAGATGGGCGACATAGTAGAGCTTCAGTTCCTGCCGATTGAGGAAGGGGGACAGCCGGTAAACGTGAAACTGCGGAACGGGCTAATCCAGAAGGTGGTACTTTCCAGCGACAGTAAGGGCATACTGGGCAAGGTAAACCTGATGCTCGACCAGGTGGATGTCATAACCGACGGATATGGCCAGAATATAATAACCGGAGGCGACGTGTCCAGGATAGTGATCCTCCCTCCTATAAAGCCCGAGGAAGAAACCATACCCGGCCTGACCACCCTGCTCGGCAAGGCGCTGGAGGTCGGAGCCAGGGACGGGTTGGTAGATGACAATTTCATGGTCGTGCTAAAGAATATACAGAAGAAGATGAAGGATAAGACAAATGGCGAAATCGGGAAAAAAGATTAAAAAAATTAAAAGGGTCCTTCTTATAAGTGTACTGTCCATCATCGGGCTCTCGGCATTCATATTCTTTTTCGGCGGAAGCGGGTTTCGCTGGTTTGGCGCAAAGACAGAGACAGCCGGTGAAGCCGTGAAGAAAAAATCCGGCGAAATAGGCGGGAAGGCGGACGATATAAAACAGGGTATGAAAGCGGCTGCAAAAGACGTGAAAAAAGACCTGGTCGACAAGGTGACGGGTAAATGACCCCTGCACCACACATCAGCGTCAGAGGGCTCCGGAAGAGTTTTAAAATCGGACCTTCCGAGATAAACATACTTAACGGCATCGACCTCGACATAGAAAAAGGCGAAGTGGTCTCGGTAGTGGGCGAGTCTGGCGTAGGCAAAAGTACGTTCCTGCACATACTCGGCACACTCGACAAGCCAAGCGCTGGAAGCGTCCTATATAACGGACAGGACGTCTTTACTCATGGAGACAAAGAGCTTGCCGCATTCAGAAACTCTTCGATAGGCTTCGTCTTCCAGTTCCACCATCTGCTGCCGGAGTTCAGCGCGCTGGAAAACGTGCTCCTCCCTTCAAAGATTAAAGGTACTCCTCCTGCCCAGGCGGAGAAGCGCGCACGTGCGATACTTGACGAGGTCGGGCTGGGCGAGCGTTACATACACAGGCCGGGTGAACTGTCAGGCGGCGAACAACAGCGGGTGGCAATCGCACGCGCGCTCATGGTTGAGCCGTCCGTCATACTTGCGGATGAGCCGACGGGAAACCTGGACACCAAGACCGCCGACTCCGTGCATAGCCTGCTCATGGAGATAAACAAGACAAAGGGTATTACGTTTGTGATCGTCACGCACAACGAGAAACTAGCACGGCAAGCCGACAGGGTCATCCGGATGGTGGACGGGCTTCTGGTTTAGTGCAGTTCATCGAGAGGGACTTTTAAAAGCGCCTCTTCGATCGTGGTAACACCAGCATTTACCTTTTCCACCGCATCCTCGAAAAGCGTCCTGAACCCCCGCACCCTGGCCTCTGCGCGCAGTTCCGGCTCCGACGCCCTGGACGTTATCATCTGCCTGATCTTGGCATCGAGCGGCAGAAACTCGAAAACCCCAGCCTGACCGTAATACCCGGTGTTGTAGCACTTGTGGCAGCCGGCTCCCCTGTAGGTCTGCTTAAGGTTTTTGAACCCGGCAGCGATCCCTGATATCTTCTCCGGCTTCCTGCAATGTGGGCATATCCTTTTCACCAGCCTCTGTGCCAGTATGCAACTTATGGATGAAGCAACCAGGAACGGCGGTACGCCGAGGTCCACAAGCCTGGTCACGCTAGAAACGGTGTCGTTGGTATGGAGCGTCGTCAGTACGAGATGGCCCGTAAGAGAGGCCTTCATCGCGATATCGCCGGTCTCCAGGTCGCGCACCTCGCCTACCATTATTATGTCCGGGTCCTGCCTCAGGACTGAGCGCAATATCGACGGGAAAGTGAGCCCTATGGCCTCGTTTATCCCCACCTGCGTTACGCCGTGCAGCCTGTATTCCACAGGGTCTTCTATCGTGATTATGTTGTCCTTGTCGGATTTTGTCTGTTGGAGCACTGCATAGAGCGTGGTCGATTTTCCGCTCCCGGTGGGCCCAGTCACAAGCACCAGCCCCTGCGGGCGGGCAAGTATTTTCAGCAGGGCCTCCTCGATCTTCTGCGGGAACCCGATCTCTGAAAGCCCTACAAGCCCCTTGCTTTTATCAAGAAGCCTGATGACCACCTTCTCGCCGTAAAGCGACGGCAGGGTCGAGATACGAAGGTCCACCTCGCGGTCCGAGAGCTTGAGCTTGCTTGTCCCGTCCTGTGGAAGCCTCCTGTTGGTGATGTCCATGTCGGCGATTATCTTTATCCTTGATGTCACGTAATCCTTTATGCGCGTCGGGATGGTCAGGACGTCCCTCATATCGCCGTCAACCCTGTACCTTACAGCAACATTCCCCTCGCGCGGCTCCACATGTATATCCGAGGCGCGCATCTTCACCGCCTCGACTATCATCATAGTGACAAGCTGTATTATCGGCGGGGTCTCGCTGAGTTTGTAAAGGGATTCGACATTGACGACCCTGTCCTCGGCCCTGTCTTTCAGAAATTCGGCGTCGTCGTAGGTCTGGATCGAGTTCATCAGGTGGAACGCCTTGACCTCGACCTGGTAATGCTTTTCAATTGCGTCGATTATCGCAGACTCCGAGGCGATAAACGGCATGATGGCCAGTCCGGTCTTGAACCTTATACCCTCTATAACCTCATAAGCAAGAGGGTCCGCCATTGCGACTTTAAGTTTTTTTGATTCAAGGCCAAGCGGGAGTATCAGGTATTTTTCGGCGTCCTGCTGGACTATCAGGGAGAGGATTTTTTTATCTATAACGCGCATTCTTGACGTCCGCCAACGGGACTTTAAGCTGGCGGGAAAGCGCTTTGACAAGCTGGGAATCGGTCAGGTGGCCGGCCTCGACCAGTACCTTGCCCAACCGCTTCTTGTTCTTCCTGGCGGCGGCAAGGGCCTCGTCCAGCTGTTTCTGGTTGATTAATTTTTCTTTTAAGAGCAGTTCGCCTATTCTTAGACGCATGCCTCTGGGTCAGATCCTTTCAAGGATAATCTTGCCGCCCTGAAAATTAATCTCCAGAATGCGGCCGTTCACGGTTTTTTTATCGCCGAATATGCTTGTCAGGTATAGCATATCGCCGTCAACCTCTACCCTGGCCAGGCTCTCGAGGAACAGCTCGTCGCTCCCCCCGCTCTTTAAATATGCATTAGTCTCGCACATAGGCCGACTCCTTGATTTATATACCGCTGTCCTGCCTGGATTTCATCAGCCTCGCAAGCTGTTCCACGGCGTCGTTCATATCGGCAGGGATCGTCAACACGGCGCCCCTTTCCCGTAGCTCCTTGAAAAGCTCGACCAGTATGGGGAAATCGAGCCGGGCCTGCCTGTAAAAGTCCGTCCTCGCAAAAATGTCAGCCGGACGTATCCCGCAGCAGTATCTGTCCGCCCGGTCCGAGCACATATACGTAATCCGCCATCTGGCTTACTATGTTTATATCGTGGGTCGACATGATGATCGCCATGCCCCATTCTTTGTTGAGCCGGTTTAGAAGCTCTATAAGTTCGCGGCGGGACATCGGGTCGAGCCCCTCGAAGGGCTCGTCCAGCACCAGCAATTTAGGCTTCAGCACCAGGGCGCCCGCAAGCGCCACCTTCCTCTTCTCCCCACCGCTCAGGTAATGACATATCTTCTTTCTGACATGACTTATGCCAAGCTCGTCGAGAGCCAGTCCGACAAGCTTCTCTGTGTCTTCCGGGCTGTACCCGTAATTCCGGGGCGAGAACGAGACGTCGTCTTCGACCGTGGGCGCGATTATCTGCTCCTCCACGTTCTGGAGCACCACCCCTATCTTCTCCCTTATTTTATCATAATCCTTCGCAGGGTCCTGGCCGAAAACCCGCACCGAGCCCTGGTTTGGCTTGAGTATCCCCAGTATATGAAAAAGGAGTGTGGTCTTGCCGCTCCCGTTCGGGCCGATTATGACGACCCGGTCGCCGTCTCTGACGACAAAATCGAGGCCGCAGAGCTTGACCTGGGTGGAGTCCGGGTAGACGTGCTCCACGCAGCTTATCCTAACTATCTCTTCCAAACCGGTAAGACCTCCAAAGTAAACGCGTAAACGATGAGCAGTATGCCAAACGTATACAGACTGCCCTGCCTGCCGGACTGCATTGCATATGCCGCCTCGCCTAGAAAAACAGCCGCTGCCAGCAAGTACGGCAGGTCGTTAACAGAAACCGCACGGTATCTATGCGTCCCGCTCAACCTTCCAGAATAACCGCGTATGGACATCACGTCGTAGAGCCTCTGGGACTTGTCATAGGCATGTATGAAAAGTATCCCCACGCCGGAGCCGATGTTGCCCGAGTTCCGCCAGAACCTCTTGGGCTGGAACCCGCCTCTTAACCTCAGTGCGGTAATAAAATTGGCCATCAGCTGAAAAAGTATAAAGAAGGAACGGTAGGTCATGAAGAGCCCGTCCCGAAGCACCCTCGGCATCACCTTGCTCACAAAGCCCAATATGTCGTTGTAGGGCGTTGTCGATAGAAGAAGTATCATTGCGGAAGCCGCCGTAAAGGCCTTCAGGAGGATGGTTACCGGGATAAGCAGGCCGCCCCCGAGCTTGCTCAAGCGCAAAGAGAAGCGTGAAGAGCCCAGGCAGGACGGATATTACCATTACCTTGACCACAGGTAGGCCCGCAGCCCTGACGGATATAAGTACCATGAGGTAAAGCGCGGCAAGGAGCGGGAGGTAAGAACCGACGATCACCGTCGCTATCACGGCCGCAGTCGCCAGTACCTTCGAGGGCACTGAGGCCTTGTGCATTGTGCTTACGCCGGATGCGGCCCAGTAGTCTATCCTGGCAATGTCCACGGTCAGCTCCGCCTGCCGATTATGTCGGGTTTAACCTTGTCGATGAACGCTACCGCGAATGCAGTGACAACGGCCTCAATAGTCCACCCGATCAGCCCCATGGCAAAAGACGCTATAGCGAAGAATTTAAAATTGAAACCGCCGCCCGAATAGACTATGTGTTTTGCGAACCCGGCGGGTGTGCTCTCCATAACCTCCCTGAGTTCCCCGGTCGAGGCAATGTTCAGGTCGACGTTCCCGAGAAAAACAATGAGCAGCATTAGGCACGTAGACATAAAAAGGGTAAGGAAGGTTGCGGACGGCGGCGGACAGCGCAGGCTTAAGTGCCTTCCTGAATACGGAAAACAGGATATACCCCATGACACCCTCGAACCCGATTACCAGCGTATTCAGCCCCACGACCGTAACTCCACCGTGCCCGACCAGCGCCAGGAACAGGTTGACGATGAGCGCGGCAACCATGGCAAGCCACGGGCCGAGTATTATGCCGGTTATCACGGAGAGGTTAAGGTGGTAGGGCACCACCTCGATGCTCATGCCCACAAGCATCATGGCCGACATCATGCCGAGAAGCGGTATCTTCTTCCGCAGGTCGACGTTGCGAAGCATGAAGAGCGAAAAACCGACAACTACCGATGCGGCTACAAGCCCGGCCACCCAGAGCCAAACCGGCAGCAGCCCGTCAGGGATATGCAGGTGGGACATTAGCGGCGGCCTCCGCGCCTGATCACGCTCACCTTCAGCCTCGAATCAAAAAACAGGCTAAGGAACCAGCTTACCAGGCTTATCACGAGCGCCCCCCAGAAGGCAGCCCAGAAACCGTTGATTGTAATGCCACCTACCAGCCATGCCACAAGCTTCAGCATGAAGGCGTTTATTACCAGCGTAAAAAGGCCCAGTGTCATGATGTTTATAGGTAGCGTGAGAAGAATTAATACGGGCCTGATGATCGCATTGACTATCCCAAGGAGCGCGGCCGCGGCAAGCCCGGACCAGAAGTCGTATATAATTATGCCTCTGACAAGGTAGTCAGCCGCGAAAAGCGCAAGAGAGTTGACCAACCATTTTGTCAGGAGCCCTAATATCTCGCCCATCATGATCCAGAAATCTCCATCAGACCGGTTTCTCGGTTTTGTGCATGAGGTAGTATGCAATGACCAGTACGAACACGATCCCGGTGCTTATGCCAAGCTCCATCAGCTTGGTAGAATCGGTATGGTCCGTCATCGACATCTGGGCCTCGAGCATAAGTATGCGCCTCAGACTTGAGATTATGCCTATCGCCAGGAACGGCTTCAACGAGAACTCCTGGCGTTTGAGGTACCTTATGACCGTCCAGAGAAGCTCCATAATGATAAGGACGAACAGTACGTCGTTTATCACCAGCAGTGTGGATGATACCGACATGTCCTGGAAGTTGGTCGCGGTGAAGATGAGCATTAAAACTGCAGAGACAAGCAACGCCAGGGCAACGAGGATGTGGATCACGTCGTCCGCATAGATTAGCGCCTTCCTGACAGTGCAGACCAGCTTGCTAGTCTTTCCCTTCTCTTGCAACATAACAGTCATTCCTTCCTCTCCCACCTCTCCCGTTGATAAGAACGACAATATACCATTAAAAACATCAGGATACAATTCAAAACGGCCCATTGCGACCGTTAATTAAATATACCAGACGGCGGGTGCCTTTGCAAGGCTCTGACATCACATATATTTTTGATTTCCTTGACTAAGCGGGCTTTTTAAAATATAGTAGGACGATACGGGCAGGAATAATTCTATAAGTCTTCGAGGTGGATTAATGTATGAATTGATGATTGAGACGAAGTTTGCTGCTGCTCACCAGCTGCGCAACTATAACGGCAGGTGCGAGAGGCTCCACGGCCACAACTGGAAGGTGGAAGTACATGTGGCGGCGGAAAACCTGAACGATATCGGGCTTGCGATTGATTTCAAGGTGCTCAAAGACACGACCAACGAGCTTCTGTCGGTGCTCGAGCATTCCTTCGTCAACGACGTATTCCCGTTCACCGAGATAAACCCATCGTCTGAGAACATCGCCAAGTGGCTCTACGACGGGCTTGTAAAAAAGCTGAACGACGGCAACCTCAAGGTGTCCAGCATCAGGATATGGGAATCGGACACCGCATCCGCAAGCTACTCTGAGTGAGATATGACAAACAATAAACTGATGTCCACCGCCGAGAAGGCGGCCGAGACCCTCTCAGGCAATAATACCGCCGGTTTCGAGATATACGTCCGTGGCTCGTCCTCCACATCCGTCGAGGTGAAGGAGCAGAAGCTGGACGCATTCGAGGAGTCGCAGACATGGGGCGTCGGGATACGCGTCCTGCTGGCGGACGGCAGGATGGGCTTCGCCTACTCCACCGGCTCCGAGGATGCCGTAAAAGAGGCGGCGGCAAAGGCATTCGAGAACGCGGGCAACTCCGAGCCGGACGATGGCAATGTCATACCCTCCAAACCTGATGCGGCCTACCCGGACTTTGAAGAATACGACGAGGGTGCGCTCGGCGTCCCGGAACAGAAAAAAATAGATTATGCGATGGAGGTGGAGCGTGCAGCGCGCGCCTATGACCCCCGCATCGTGCGTATAAGGAAGGCCTCCGCGTCATTTAGCGAGGCCGAGTGGGTGATACTCAGCTCGTCCGGCATAAAGGTGTCCTCAAGGGGGACGTACTTCTCATGCGGGGTAATGGCCGTCGCGGAAGAAGAACACGAATCCCAGATGGGGTACGAGTTCGACTACAAGAGGCGGCTGGGTGAGATGGACTACGGCTGGGTCGGCACAAACGCGGCAAGGCAGGCCATCGGCCTTCTCGGCGCGAAGAAGTCGCCTACCGGCCTTTATCCGGTCATCCTTGAGAACACCGTGACGTCCGAGTTCCTGGGCGTCCTGTCTGCCTCGTTCTCCGCAGACGCGCTCATCAAGGGCCGTTCGCTTCTTGCGGGCAAGGTCGGCGCGAAGGTCTGCTCCCCTCTTATCAACATATACGACGACGGGCTTCTGCCCGGCGGCGCGGGCTCGAAGTCCTTCGACGACGAGGGCATCCCCTGCCGCAGGACTCCGCTTATCGTAAACGGCGTGTTTTCGGGCTTCCTGCATAACGCATACACCGCCAAGAGGACCGGCGGCGTCTCCACCGGCAACGCGGTACGCGGCGGCTTCCGTTCCCAGCCTTCCGTCGGCTCGAACAACCTCTACATCGAAAAAGGGAACGCGACCAAGGATGAACTCATATCCGGTGTGTCGAGCGGGCTGATGGTCCAGGAAGTCCTCGGGATGCACACGGCGAACCCGATATCCGGCGATTTCTCGGTCGGCGTCTCGGGCCAGTGGATAGAAGGCGGGAAGGTCGTCTACCCTGTCCGGGAGGCGGCAATCTCAGGCAACATTCTCAGCTTGTTCTCGGAAGTGGAAACCGTCGGCTCTGACTTGAGGCTGGTCGGGCGCATCGGCGCGCCGAGTATACTTCTGAAGCCGCTGTCGGTGAGTGGAAGCTAAATAGTAACGCCCCCTCTGTCCCCCTCTTAAGCTAAGAGGGGGATGAGGGAGTTATGAAGCCAAATAGGAGTTATTAATTCCGGAAGCCGCTATGACATGGAACTGATACTGTTGCCTGGCCTGGACGGAACCGGCCTACTTTTCGGTCCATTAATTAAATACTTGCCCAAAGATTTAAAAACCCGACCTATCTCTTATCCTCTTTCCTCACTGACATATACTCAATTAACAGAGTATGTAAAAGAACAACTGCCTAGGGACAAGGATTTCGTAGTACTCGCGGAATCATTCTCTGGACCAATCGCTTATCTGTTGGCGCAAAATCCACCTCTTAATTTCAAGAAGGTAATATTTGTCGCCACGTTTCTAAGGACGCCGCATCCTTCCCTTATAAAGGCCATAAACTATCTACCCATTGCACGGTTGACTCAACTATTGCCGGACTTCTTAATTAAGGCCATGTTGCTGGGCTCAGGAGCCGACGACGGATTAATTTCATTGTTCAGAAAAACATTGAAGTCTGTTCCGCCAAATGTAATTCACAGCCGGTTGAATGAAATTTTAAAACTAAAACCAAGTTACGATAAGACTCCAATAGATTGTTCATATATTCAAGCGATTGGCGACAGGCTGGTAGCGAAAGAAAGTATCGAGGACTTTAAGAGGGTTTCAAATGGAATCAGCATCCATCAGGTCGCTGGCCCTCATTTTATTTTGCAGGCAAAACCGAAAGAATGTGCCGACATTGTGATTAAGGAAATTGAAGTGATTGAGAGCTGAAGCTGCTGGCTGTTTCACATACTCTTAATTACTATTTAATAGCCTTCAGTTTCTCAATAATAGCAGAAATGGATTCTCTATCACTATCGAAGAATAACTCACTTTTTGTCAAACCAACCGGCTCGAAATATTTTTTTACAAATGGGCTTTCGCCTTTAGGTTTATTCTTGAGGATACGAGTATAATAACCCATAAGGACGGATTGATATTCCTTTTTACTAACATTATCCTTGGTCGGCTTTGTCCGCTCTGCCAAAAAGCTTGGCAGTTCTCCTGCAAGCGCTGGAATGAACAGCACAATAAAACTAGCATTTATACCGTCTTCTGGAACCTTGCCACTAAATTCCCATCGAAATATATAACTATCTCTTGCTTGGTAAGATGGACCCATATCGAAGAGCATAACTGGGCGCGTCAACCCACGAGTGTAGTCTTCACCGAAGCTTGAGAGTAAGTCAGTTTTTTCCAGCTCACGAAAAAAATCAGTACAATCCAAAGTAAAAACAGCCTTCTCCACAGGCTCTTTCCATGTATAGGCTGTTTTAGTTATATAGCCAAAACTATAACTAATTGCTGGAAAGAGTTTGTCAAGTTCAATATACTTTCTACCATTTGCATCAAAGTCACGCATTAATGAGTTTGCGGATGCTACACCCATAAGCAAACGGTAACGCACCGTTATTGTTTTTGTCTGATTAGGCTGGAATTGTTCATCCCATGTAAATACCTTTCTAAAAAGGCCATCAGGATCAAGTTTGGGTTCTATTACACCTTCTTTCAGGGTAACGTCGCGTTCAGCCTCTGAGTCATTTACACGGAAGTCAAGTTTTGAAAGAACAAGTTTTTCGTCTCCAAAACCCTGTAAATCTAGGAATGGGAAACCGACTTGAAGGTTAACATTCTGGTCGGATGTATTTTTTAGTTCAAAAACAGCTTCAACATCAGCTCTCGGGAAAAACGGAATTCCCCATTTCCCTTGTTCATTATCAATCCGTAACTTAATCGAAACATTCTCTCTAACAAGTTGAATATTTTTGTTCTTTATTGGGATTACCTGACTCCCGGCTCCAAAAAAAACGCCCGTATTTGCATAAGCAGAACTATAAAAGAAGCACAGTAAAACAATAACTAATAATGAAACACGACGATGCATGTCATTTATCCTTTTGAGGTGGGTTATATTTTTTTACTTCAGCTTCTCGTACATCTCCTCGTCCGTGCAGACAACCTGCGCCCTGCCGCCGGTTTCGTCGAGCGTCGCCCACACCCTTTCCCTGCGGAAATAAAGCGTGATGAACGTCCCGAACATAACGAGTGCGGCCGCAATAAGCGCGAGGATGGCGCTCGGGTCGCGGTTGACGTCGATACGAGCTGTACGCCCTGATGTCCGCGTCCACCAGGCCTATGCTGACGTCGTCGTCTTTGAAGTTGTCACGCTGGGGCTCGCGCAGGAACAGCCAGCCTTCGCTCTTTGGCTTCTTGTCCTTGTAGAGCGTGATCATGATGGTGGGGTTGACCATTTCCTCTGAACGCGAATAGGGCTCACCGCGTTCGTCGAGGGCGAAGTCCGGGATGAAGCGGTCCACGCTGATGCGATAAGGACTGCCGGGAAGGTCGACGTAGTCTGCGCCCTTGGGTATCAGGACCTTGCTATTGAAGCCGGTGGACTTTATTATGAGGTGGGCTATGAACCCCCGGAAATCCTGCCCGTATGCGCGCTGATAGACCGCGCTGCCCTCCACGAACATCGGCGTGTTCGCCGTGGTCTTCCCCGTCTTTATAACCTGGCCGTCCTTTATGGCGGTCAGGAGGCTGCCGTAGTCCTTGAGGTTGCCGTCGGGCCACTGGTCCACAATCACCTTATCGAGCCGGAGCTGGTAACCGCCTTCCGGGGACTGTGCAGTATCGCCCTCATAGATAAACAAGCCCGGATGCCTGTACCCGGTTGTCCCGCTGATGAGGTGCCCTATGAGGAACAGCATGACGCCCAGATGGACGACGTAAGGGATGAACGGCAGCCACCGGTTCTTCTCGGCATAGAGCTTCGGCCCGTCAGTGAAGACGGCATAACCGTTACGGCCCAACGCTGTCTCAAGGGCGGCCTTGCCGCCCGAAACCTCGACGCCTTTTTCGCCGCCGACCTCGATGTCGCGCAGGTTCATCAGCGGGTTCTTGTACCGTTCGAAAAGCTTCGGGAGCCTGTCTATCGTGCAGACGAGGGTGTTGATACCGAATAAGGCGGTCAAGCCAACGAGAAGGAACAGCCACCATGCGCTCCCGAAGTTCTTCAGGCCGGGGCCAAGAAGCCAGTGGAAGAAAAGGTTGTTGTCCATCTCCCCGTAGATATCGGGGTGGATATAAAGCACGAGCGAGCCGTAGATGGTAACGGCCGTGATTGCCAGCACCAGGTAGACGGTGAGCTTGAGCGAGTTGAGGAATTCCCAGATTTTTCTCATAATCCCTTTTTCCAACATTATATCTCCCCTCGCCACCTGCGGGAGAGGGGCCGGGGGTGAGGGCTGACTTATAGCTGGTGCGTGCTCTTCATTAATATGCCCACGCCCAGGTATGTGAACATGGTAATCGCGAAACCGAGGATGGAAAGCCAGGCCACTCCCCTGCCCCTGAGCTTCTTCACATAAAACGCATGCAGGAACCCGGCATAGTAGATCCATATCAGGAACGACCAGAGCTCCTTCACCTTCCAGAGCCAGTACGTGCCCCAGGCGAGGTATGCCCAGATGCCGCCGATGACCATCGAGATGGTGAACAGCGTGAAGCCGTAATAGGCCGTCCTGAACAGGAGCGCCTCAAGCCTGCGGTTCGATTCCTCTTTGTCCACGAGATAGAGCACCGCGCCCGCGAACGACGCGCCGAAGAAGCCGTATCCCACAAACGCCGAGCCGACGTGCGTCGAGAACATCCAGGTGTCGAGCGACGGGTAGAGCGGGGTTATCTCGCTCGGGGCCTTGGTGACCATGAACATGACGAGGGCAGTGAACGGCATCAGGAAGTAGCCTACCCGGCTCTCCTTGTAACGGATGCGGACATACCAGTAGGCGAACCCGAGCGACCACGCAAAGCTTGCAAGCGACTCATAGCGGTTGCTCATCGGCGCATGGCCGGACTTGAGCGACCTTGCAGTGAGCGATATGGTCAGGGCAATGACGTATAAAAGTGTAAGCGCCTCTGCGGCGATCAGGAGGGGTTTCTTTTTAATGGGCAGACAGGCCAGGAATGCAACACCAGCCCCGACGGACAGCCAAAGGGCGGCGACCAGAAAAATGCTCTCGGTATCAGCCAATACTTATTTTCCTCCGGTATCGTTCTGCTTGGGTATGAAGGAGTAGTTCTTAAGCTCTTCCGAATATTTCCTGCGCCAGACGGAGTGCTCCTTCAACCATATGGAGTAGTTTTCCTCGGCTATGCCATGCGCCTTGAGGAAGGTGGCCTCGTCGATGGTGACCGCCTTGCCACCGCATTCCTTCTTCTCGGCGGAATAGGAGACCCATCCGGAATTAAGCAGAAGCGTGGCGATCGCGATGAAAAAAGAAAGCCTGAGAATGTCTTTCATATAGCTCTCCTTGGGCTGAATTTAATAACTGACTGGATTTTAATATAACCGAGGCGGGAATTCAACAAAAAAGGGGTTACAGACGTCTGAGCCTGAGCGAGTTCGTGACCACCGAGACAGAGGAGAACGCCATAGCCCCGGCGGCAAATATGGGCTTGAGCAGTATCCCGAACATTGGGTAAAACGCGCCCGCCGCCAGCGGGATCCCTATAATGTTATAGACGAATGCCCAGAACAGGTTCTGCTTTATCACACGGAGCGTCTGGCGGCTGATATTTATTGCCCGCGCCGCGTCCATCAGGTCGGAACGCACCAGCGTCATGTCCGAGGCCTCTATCGCCACATCGGTGCCCGTGCCTATCGCGATGCCGATGTCCGCACGGGCAAGCGCGGGGGCGTCGTTAATGCCGTCGCCCACCATAGCGACCACCCGTCCGGCCTTCTGGAGTTTTACGACCTCGTTCTCCTTGCCTTCCGGCAAGACACCGGCGACAAACTTATCTATACCGGCCTCACCCGCTATGGCCCTTGCCACTGCCTCGGTATCGCCGGTGAGCATAACGACCTCCAGGCCCATCGCCTTAAACTCCGACACGGCCTGACGGGAGCCGGGCTTTATGGTATCGGCAACCGCGATCACCCCGATGGCTTTGCCTGCCTCTGCTATGAATATTGCTGTCTTACCCTGCGCGGAAAGGGCGGTGGCCTTCTCCTGTGCGGCACCTAGCTCGATGCCGTTGTTCTTCAGAAGCTGTTCGTTACCGATGACGACATCGTTTCCGTCCACAGACGCGCTTGCGCCAAAGCCTGGAAGGGCCATGAAACCGGACACCTCTTTACCATGCCCGTGTTCCCCTGCCCCGACGGCCTTCTCAACCACAGCCCTTGCAAGCGGGTGCTCGGACAGTGTCTCGACCGCCGCCGTGACCCCAAGCAGATACGCTTCACCCTTTCCCGATAGATCGATGACATCCGTTACCTTCGGCCTGCCTTCGGTTATCGTGCCGGTTTTATCTAATAGTATGGTGTCGATCTTTGCGCTTCTCTCAAGGATATCCCCGCCCCGGATTATGATACCCTTCTCCGCCCCCCTGCCTGTTCCAACCATGATGGCAGTGGGTGTGGCAAGCCCAAGCGCGCACGGGCAGGCGATTATAAGGACCGCAATGAAATTGAGCATCGAGAACGTGAAACCCGCCCCGGAGAAATACCAGACTGAGAAGGTCAACACCCCTATGCCTATAACGACAGGGACGAAGATGCCAGCAACCTTGTCCGCAAGCCTCTGGATGGGCGCCTTTTTGCCCTGCGCATCCTCAACCAGCCTTATTATTCCGGCGAGCATCGTTTCAGTACCGACCTTGGTGGCGGTGAACCTGAAACTGCCGTTGAGGTTGATTGTAGCCCCGACAACGGAGTCGCCCTCTTTTTTATCAACCGGCAGGCTTTCACCGGTTATCATCGATTCGTCCACGCTGGACGAGCCGGAAATGACCGTCCCGTCGACCGGTATCTTCTCACCCGGCCTGACGACTATCACGTCACCTACCGCCACGTCGTCCACGGCTATCTCAACCTCTGCGCCGTCCCGCACAACCCGGGCCGTCCGAGGTTTAAGCCGCACCAGCCTTTTGATCGCGTCCGAAGCCCGGCCCTTCGAGCGGGCCTCGAGGTACTTGCCCAGCAGGATAAGCGCGATTATCATCGAGGAGGTGTCGTAATAGACATCCATGCCGAACTGTGAGAAGTACGACGGGAATAATGTAATGGCAAGGCTGTAGAAATATGCGGCAGACGTGCCTGTAGCGACGAGGACGTCCATATTCGCACTACCGTGGGATGAGGCTTGCGTACGCGCCCCGGTAGAACCTCCAGCCCGCCCAGAACTGTACCGGTGTTGCCAAGGCAAGAAGGATATAGTTCATGATATCATGGGGGACAGGGAGTTCGATAATGCCGTGGAGCGAGGAGAACATTATCAATGCGCCCAGGACGACGCTGACAATCAGCCTGAGCTTTATGCGGCCAAGCTCTTCGTCCTTTACCGCCTCTTCCTTCTCCGGTGTGGCCTCGGCCTGTTCGAGTACCTTGTAACCGGCCTTCACCACTGCGGCGTTCAGGTCTTCCGCCGTAACCAGCCCGGGTATGTATTCGGCATGAGCGGTCTCCATGGCGAAGTTCACGCTAGCGGTTATCACACCGGGGACTTTCTTCAGACCCCGCTCAACCGCCGCGGAACATGCCCCGCAGGTCATCCCACCGACCTTGGCATCCCAGACTGAAAGTACCGCCTTGTAACCCAAACCGTTGATCTTGTCGATGAACTCGGCAGGTTTTGATTCCTGGGAGTCGTAATCTACCTTAACCTTTCCAATGGCAAAGTTCACCCCGGCATCCTTTACGCCCGGCATCATTTTGAGCCCGCGCTCGATCGCCGCCGCGCAAGAAGCGCAGGTCATACCCTCAACCGGCAGGGTCAATGTCTTTGTACTGTCATTCTTTTCTGGAGTCTTCATTATCTTATTATCATACATCCGGTCAGTCTGACATGGCAAACAAAAAAAGGCCGCCCTTACAGGCGGCCATTATCGATGCTTTATTTTTTACCATCAGCTGCCGGAGCCAGTCATCCTCTGTTTTTCCTCTTCCATGGCCTTTTTACCGGCTTCCACCGCGCCAACTATGAAAGAGCGTTTCTCGTGGACAACGTCCTTACCGTGCTTTACGGTGTCCTGGATACGGTGTTTGGCATCCTCTGCGACCGACAGGATCTTTTCCTTGGCGTCCTCGGTCAGCTCCTTGATCTTCTCACGGGTTTCCTTACCCGAGCGCGGAGCGGTAAGAAGCGCTATACCGGCACCGACAAGACCACCAACCAAAAATGCTGCTACCATTGTGCCTTTTGAGTATTCCTTCTCTTCGTACATCACGCCACCTCCTTCTTTTTGAACACCTTGACCTGGTCGACAAGAAAGCCCAGGCCACTCTTAAGTCCGACTGCATACGCCACTATATCGATAAGGGTCCCCTTTATCCTTGTGCTTAGGATCTCGTTTACCGACTTGACGGTATTCGTTACCCCTCTGACCGCCTCCAGCATGTCGTCAACTTTTTCAACACCCTCTTTCGCTGCCTTGACAACCCCCTCGACTTCATCCATGGTGTCGTTCACAGACCTTAACAAAGGCTTTATCTCACCCTCGATAAGGCTCTTCAATGTAACATCCAACCCGTTAATGAAAACCTCAGCGGACTTCAGCGTAGACTTAAGCTGAAGCAGGGCCGGTACGGCTGCGACCGCGGCTATAAGTACCGCAATCCCCATAATCAAGACACCTAGTGACCAAAGTTCCATTTATGCCTCCACTGACCAATTATACACTAGTCGGGGCGAATTAACAAAACGGGGCAATGCGCCCTCTTTGTCACCGACTCCGCAACGCTGCCCAAAAGCAAGCGGTTAAGGCCGCGCCTGCCGTGCGTACCCATGACTATCAGTTCCGCGCCCTTGTCCGCAGCCATATCTATAATCTCGTCATGGACGTCACCCTCGGTTATAAAAGTCTCAAAACCGACGCCCATCTCCTTCGCGGAGGCACTGAAGGAGGCAATCACCTTGTTGCCCTGTTCGGTAAAGCTCTTCCTTATCGCATCGATGTTGCTTATCCCCATCTCCGCGTCTGGAAGTGTGACTATGGATATATCTATTACGTAAAGGAATATGACCTTGGAACCCAGGGCCTTCGCGAGCAAAAGCCCCTGTTCGGCGGCATGGTTGGAAACCTCGCTTCCGTCCACTGGTAACAGCATCTGTCCCGTACATCAGAACCCTCCTTTCAAAGTACTCATGCAGTCCAGGCCGGAAAGCCGGTAAAGACATTTAACTACTATGTATACCTATAGTTATAGCAAATATGACGGGTTTAGTAAAGGAGGGCCGGTAAACAGATCAGTTCTCGGTTTCGGGAGCCTGTTCGAGTCCTGCGGCATCGGCGTTTTTAATGAATGCAAACCCTTTAAGGCAGGATTCGGCGATTACAATAAGGGAAAGGAAGGCCATCAGGCCCACAAGTGCGGCATCAAGACGGTAGGTAACGGCCATTTCAGGCTCCGAAAACGCCTTAGCCAGAAAACTATAGAAAAGCAGGTGCGCGGCGGTAAAGGTAGTAACGGCTATGAATACCATCGGGACGGCGGTTATCCAGGCATACCGCGCCTTGCCGGACTTAATTATTACGATGGTCCCGACCGACAGCGCGATACCAGCCAGAAGCTGGTTTGCCACCCCGAACATCGGCCAGACCGTCGCGACGCTCCCGTTATATATCAACCAGCCCCAGGCCAGCACGACCAGCATGCTCGCCGCGACCGTACCCGGCATCCAGTCAGACCTTCCGATCGGCTTGTAGGCCCTGCCCGCGAACTCCTGTATCAGGAACCGCGCCACCCGCGTACCCGCGTCAATCGTGGTGAGGATGAACAGTGCCTCGAACATCAGCGCGAAGTTGTACCAATATGCCATCAGGGAGCGCATACCCGGCAGGCTTGAGAATATGGACGCCATACCCACCGCAAGCGAGACCGCGCCGCCCGGCCTCCCCGCCACATTCACGCCCACCATCTGGGAAAGTTCTCCTATGCGCGAAACGGGGTAGCCGATAGCAGCCAGGGCATCGGGGGTTAGCTTGCTGTTTATCACAAGGTAGTCGCCGGGCATCATTATCGTTGCCGCCACAAGCGCGACCATGCCCACGAAGCCCTCGACCAGCATCGCGCCGAATCCTATCATCTTCGCGTCCGACTCGCGCATTATCATCTTGGGCGTGGTGCCGGAGGATATCAGAGAGTGAAAGCCGGATATGGCCCCGCAGGCGATCGTGATGAACAGGAACGGGAAGACCTTGCCCGGTATGACCGGCCCGCCGCCGTGCACGAAGGGAGTCACCGCAGGCATCTTTATCTCGGGCGCAAGAAGTATCACGCCCACCGCGAGGATGAGCACCGTGCCGATCTTCATGTAAGTGGAGAGGTAGTCCCTCGGGGCAAGCAGGAGCCACACCGGCAGCACCGAGGCGAAGAAGCCGTATATGGCAAGCATCACGACGAGCGATTCGCGGGAGTGGTCAAACAGTACGGCTGCGGACGAGCCGGGTATGAAATGCCCGGTCGCCACCGCGAGTATCAGGAGCGTCACGCCGATCACGGTGGCCTCGGCCACCCTACCCGGACGCAGCTTCTGCATGTAGATCCCCATGAACAGGGCTATCGGTATCGTCATGAATATGGTGTACGTGCCCCAGGGCGAATGCGAAAGCGCGTTCACCACCGCAAGCCCTAGCCCCGCCAGCGCGATTATGATAATGAAGATTACGGCAATCCCGGCGGCAGTGCCGGTTATGGGGCCTATCTCGTCCCCGGCAATCGCAGCAAGAGACTTCCCGCCCCGGCGCATGGATGCGACGAGGATGACGAAGTCGTGCACCGCGCCCGCGAACACCGCGCCGATAAGCAGCCACAGCGCGCCCGGCAGGTATCCGAACTGCGCGGCCAGCACCGGGCCGATGAGCGGGCCTGCCCCTGCAATCGCGGCGAAGTGGTGGCCCATCAGCACCCACCTGTTCGTGGCGTGGTAGTCCCGCCCGTCCGCCATAGTCTCAACAGGCGTGCGGTTCTCGTTACTCAGGGACATCACCTTCGCGGCGACGAACGAGCCGTAGAACCGGTATGCGATTATGTAGAAGCATGCGGCGGCGACTATCAGCCAGAGTGCGTTTATCGTCTCGCCGGTATGGATTACCTGCGCGACGACGAGGAGGGCGAACGCGCCGAGGATGGAGATGAGGACCAGTATTGAATTTCCCAGTATTTTCATTAACCTGGATTTTACACAGTAGGATTATTATTTGCAATAACAAATCCGGTTTACTTCAAATACCACAACATCTTGTATTATGCTTGACTTTACCCCCTGCAATATGTTATCAAGAGCGAAACCTATCAGGCGGGAGGCAAGAGATAAACCTACGGATATGCACGCTGGCTTCCGGCAGCAAGGGGAACTGCGTTTACGTTGAAGGCGGGAAGACTAAGGTACTAATCGACGCGGGACTTACGCTCCGGGAGACGAGGCTGCGGCTTGCCGAGATAGACGTGAAGATAGAAGAACTCTCCGCCGTCCTTATAACCCACGAACACGCCGACCACATAAAGGGCCTCGGGCCGCTTGGCCGCGCATGCCATGTCCCGGTATACCTCACCTCAAAGACGCGTGCCGCCGGAAACTCCTGGCTGGGCAAGGGACTGACCGTGCGCGAGTTCGAGCCGGGCGAGGCATTCGAGATAGACGACCTTTACTTCGAGCCGTTCTCCACATCGCACGACGCCGTGGACTCCGTAGGCTTCGCGTTCCACTGCGGAAAACACAAGGCCGGGCTTGCCACAGACCTGGGCTATGCATCGCATCTGGTGATCGAGCGGTTGCGGGGCGTGAACCTGCTGGTGCTGGAATCAAACCACGACCCGAAGATGCTGAAGGACGGGCCGTACCCGTGGCACCTGAAGCAGAGGGTATCGGGGAAGGAAGGACACCTGTCGAACGAGGACGCGGGCAGGCTGATGGAAGAGCTTTTACACGACGGCCTGAGCCAGATAATCCTCGCACACCTGAGCCAGATAAACAACCTTCCGGAGATAGCCTACGAGAAGGCGCGTGAAACGCTTGAAGCAAGTTCCTGCGGACATATCAAGGTGAAAGTGGCAAGACAGGACGCGGTGGGGACTTTCACTGAGCTTTAGGGAACCTAAGGGCCGACCTTACGCACGTATTCGGCAACGACCAGCAGCTTGCCTTCGTCGTCCAGGACGGGGTAGGACCATACGTTGTACTTCTCTCCCCCGAAATCAAACTCCTTGAAGGCAGGCTTGAGCGTCTTTATGGACTCGCTAACAGGACAGTCTTCGGGCGGTTCTTTGACGTTATGGAAAAGCCAGCTGCACCTCTGCCCTATCATATCTTTGACCCCAAAACCTGCGACCTCAGCCGCTGCCTTGTTCGCCATGATGATCGTGTGGTCCGCATCCTGTAGGGTTATCCTGTCCGGGACCGCATCCAATGTTACCTGCCACTGGCGCTGGAAATCACCCAAAACCCCGGATAGATAGTCCGCCTTGACCGATAAGGCGATCTGGTTTGCAAAATTACCTATCAACTTCATCTCGAAGGAGTTGAAGGTGCGCTCGTTCTTGTAATATACGGCAAGCACGCCCATCACCTTGCCTTTGACCAGCATGGGCACCGCAAGCCCTGAAACAAGCCCGCGTTCATGGATTTCTGTGGGCACGCTGAACCGTTTCTCTCTTCTGAAATCCGCGACAAAGGCCGTCTTCTTTATCTCAGCCGCATATGAGACAAGCCCCTTGCCCTTTGATAAGTTGCACTCCGTGAATTCGTCATCCGCAAGCCCTTCGGATGCGACGAGCATGAGTTTCCTGTCGACGCCTCTAGTGATAAAAATATTGGCCAGGTCCGCCTTCATATTCTTCCGCACTATACCGACAGAGGTCTTGTACTTTTCATCCGGAGACATTATGGATACAAGCGTGCTAGATATGGCGTTCAGGGCCATGAGTTCATTGTTCTTTACCCTGAACTCCTGGCTCAGTTTCTCTATGGCAGCCTCGGAGGACCTTAGCCTGAGCGTGTTCTCTATAGTCGTCAGAAGTTTTTCGGTGTCGAAGGGCTTTTTGATGTAATCGGTGGCGCCCGCCTTCATAACCTCTACGGCAACTTCTTCGTTGCCCTTCGCGGTCATTATTATCACATGAGAGTCGGGGCTCGCTTCTTTAAGGCGTGACAAGAGCTCTATGCCGTGTATGTCCGGCAGCATGTAGTCCTGCAGGATAATGGACGGAAAGAGGTTCGACGCGGCTTCAATGGCGTCTTTTCCGTTGTATGTTACTTTTGCCTCGTAACCTTTTTTGGTCAGGAGCAACCCGATAAGGTCGGCAAAATCTTCATCGTCTTCAACAACCAGGATTCTATCAGGCATATTTTTCTCCTTGCAAAACCATAACACTCAGATATTAATCTTAACTGGTTTTAAATTCAACCAATTTCTAATATCTATTGGAGAGTACATTTGACAAGCAGGAAGAATAACAAAAGAGCCATAGACGAAATAGAAAACCACAACCCAAAATACTATACAGATGACGACAAGGCGATCAGGTTGGCAAAATTACCCATACGTTCCGTATCGAACGGATCAAAAGAACGCCCATCCTTGTAATATGCTACAAGCACTCCGGTTACGACGTCCTTAACCATCAACGGCACGGCGATTCCGGAAACAAACCCAAGAAAATTGGCCTCTGCCGGTACAATAAACCTGTTTTCTTTCCTGAAATCGTCCACTATGACCGGCATCTTTGTTTCGGTCACGTATGAGACAATCCCCATCCCCCTGTTTACTTTAAATGCATCGTCCGACCCCTTTGATGCAACGAGCATCTGTTGCCCGCCGGCCTCGTTTGTGACGAAGATATCGACCATCCCGGCCTTCATGTTCTTTTGCACTATTCCCGCCGCAATCTGGCATTTCTCGAACGTGGAAACAGAGGAGACGAGTACGCGAGATATGGTCTTCAGGGCCATCAGTTCATTATTTCTATTCCGTAATTCCCGCCTCAGCTCCCTGAAAGCCGCCTGCGAGGACCTGAGCTTGAGAGTGCTCTCGATTATGCTTAGCAATTTATAGACATCGAAAGGTTTCCTAATATAATCGACGGCACCCGCCTTCATGACATCTACCGCGACCTCCTCATCGCCTTTTGCCGTCATTACTATCAAATTGGACTCCGGACAGGTTTTTTTCAGGCTGGTAAGGAGGTTTGTGCCATGTATGCCAGGCAGCATGTAGTCCTGCAGTATTATATCGGGAGAAAAGGACGAGGCAGCCTCTAAAGCATCCGCCCCACAGTACGTTACCTTTGCATCATAATCTTTTTTTGTCAGAAGCAGGCCGAGGAGATCAGCAAAATCTCTCTCGTCTTCAACTACCAGAATCCTATCAGGCATATATCTCCTTACAAAACTGTTTCGCTCATATATTAATATTAAAACAATTTAATTTCAACCTTTTTCTAAATAGGAATTTAAAAAATCAGACACATTATGTATAATTGTCGAGCATTTCTAATATATCTACAGGAGAAGCTCATTTGAACAGGCCTGAAGCCGAGAAAAGGATAAAAGAGTTACGGGACGAGATAGAACTCCATGACCGGAAGTACTACATCGAGGACAACCCGGTTATCTCAGACTATGAGTACGACAAGCTTATGGCCGAGCTGAAACGGCTCGAAGAGCAGTTCCCGGAGCTTATCACGCCCACCTCACCCACCCAGCGCGTAAGCGGCGCCCCCATCAAGGAGTTCCGGCAGGTCAGGCATATCTCACCTATGCTATCACTTGACAACACATACAACAAGGAAGAACTGACTGAATTTGATAACCGTATAAGGCGGCTGTTACCCGGCGTCGAGTTCGAGTACTTCGTCGAGCTTAAGATCGATGGCGTTGCCGCGTCCCTGACATATGAGAACGGCGAGCTTGTCACCGCGGCGACGCGCGGAGACGGGGTTGTCGGCGACGACATCACGCACAACGCGAAGACGATAAAGAGCATCCCCCTCGCCGTGAAGGCCTTGCCTGAGAAACTGAAAGGAAAGCGGTTCCATGTCCGGGGCGAGGTGTTCATGCCGCTCACATCATTCCGTAAGCTGAACGAGGAAAAGCTTGAGAACGGCGAGGAGCCGTTCGCCAACCCCAGGAATGCAACCGGCGGCTCGCTCAAGCAGCTCGACCCCAAGGTCACGGCCAAGCGGGGCTTGAGCATGTTCACATACGCGCTCGTCCCCGAGGGCGACCCCACCCTCTTCAATACCCAGCAGGACAGCTTCATGGCGCTTAGGATGATGGGCTTCAATGTGAACCCGCATATTAAAAAATGCAAGGACATCGCAGAGGTTGTGGACGAATGCAACAAGTGGGAGGACAGGCGCGACGAGCTTGATTATATGATCGACGGCATGGTGGTGAAGGTGAACGACCTCCGGCTCCAGGCAAACCTCGGCGCGACCGGGAAGTCACCGCGCTGGGCCATATCCTACAAGTTCCCGGCAAAGCAGGCAACAACCGTCGTCGAGGACATACTGCCCTCGGTCGGACGCACCGGCACGATAACCCCCGTCGCGATACTGAAGCCCGTACCGCTCGGCGGCGTCACGATATCGCGTGCGGCGCTTTTCAACCAGGACGAGCTTGAACGCCTGGGCATAAACATCGGCGACACGGTGCTGATCGAGCGCGGCGGCGAGGTCATCCCGCGTGTCGTAAAAGTGGTGGAGAAGAAGACTGAGGGCGTCTTTAAGCTCCCACATAAATGCCCGGCCTGCGGCGGCGATACAGTGCGCGAGGAAGGCGAAGCCGCAACCCGCTGCATCAATACCGCATGCCCCGTCCAGCTTGAGAAGAACGTGGAGCATTACGCATCGCGCGGCGCGATGGACATCGACGGCCTCGGCCCGAAGGTGGTCAGCCTGCTCATCAACGAGGGCATCATCAAGGATTTCTCAGACCTTTATACAGTTAACGTTGACCAGCTCGTCCCTCTTGAACGTATGGGCCGCAAATCCGCCGAGAACCTCGTTAGCGCAATAGAGAAGAGCAAGGACCGCCCGCTGGACAGACTCATCTACGCCCTCGGCATCCGGCATATCGGCAGCCGCTCGGCCGAGGTACTCGCGGAGAGGTACAACAGCATCGACACCTTGAAGCTGGCTGGCGTCGAGGAGCTTCAGGGAATCAACGAGATAGGCCCAGTGCTGGCGAAGAGCATACACGACTTCTTCCGCATCGAGCGGAACATAAAGGTAATTGAAAAGCTGAAGAGCTACGGCGTGAAGACATACGAGGAACGCGAGATAAAACCAGCCCATGCCCTAATATTTGCGGGCAAGACGTTCGTATTCACCGGCTCGCTTTCTATGCCGCGCCCGGAGGCGGAGGCGCTTGTCAAATCCCTCGGCGGGAAGGCCAGTTCATCGGTGAGCAAGAAGACGGACTATGTCGTCGCAGGGGCGGAGCCGGGGTCGAAGTATGAGAAGGCGGTGGAACTGGGGGTGAAGGTATTGACGGAGGAGGAGTTCAGGGAGTTGGTGGGCTGAGCATTACTTGCTAATCAAGTAAACAATAAAAGCTATACCTGCTAGGTATAATGAGACCACAGCAAAGAATTTCAGATATCCAAATTTCTTGGGCCTGCAATCTGTAATAATCCATGCCTCAAAGATATACAACACAAGAACACTAACTCCAATTAATATATAAAGTAAATATTTCATCGAGTTTCCTTTTTACCTAATTGGAGTTCGAAAGTCCGGCATAAGAGACGCGTCCAAGGTTCCTACATCCTCCGCCTAAGCGCCTTCAACTTCACATTGCTCCGCCAGTCACGCCTCTTTTTGTCACAGTAACTTGTCACAGCTTGTCACAGTAACGGCTCATAATACTTCGTAGGGTCGGTGGGGCCGGTCCCAACTTCGCGTACAAACCCCTTCTCTTCAAGCAATTTCAGGTCGCGCTGAAGCGTCCGCCGGTTCATATTTATTGCGGCCTCCATCTGCGCAACCGTCCCCTTTCCCCTGTCGAAGAGATACCCCAGGACGGCCAATGGCCTTTCCTTCAGACCGGCTTTACTGGCCTTCACGAGTACCAGATCTAGCCTTGCCGCCCGTTTGCCGCGCTCCTGGACCTCACGCATCTGCGTGGCCAATCCAGAGGTAAAGTATTCGAGCCAGTCGGTCAGGTCCATATTGTGTTCGCGGACGCTACGGATGGCACGGTAGTAGGCCGCACGGTCACGGTCGTAATACTCGCTTAAGGTGAAAAGCCGTTTGAAATCATAGCCGCTACGGTACAGGCAGAGCGTGGAAAGCAGGCGCGCCGCCCGGCCATTGCCATCCCTGAACGGATGAATATCGACAAGCTGGAACTGGGCTATGCCAGCCATAAGTACGGGATGTATTTCATTGCCGGAATTGAGCCATGATACGAGCTCTGCCATCAGGCGCGGGACTTCCTTTGGTGCCGGAGGAGTGTAAACAACCTCCCCGCGCCCATCGACAACATAATTGGGTATGGTGCGATACTTGCCGGGCGAAGCGGCATCGCCACGCACATCTTCTACCAGGCGCTTGTGGATATCGCGAATGAGCCTCTCGGTAACGGGTTTTTCGCTTCCAAGGTAGCCCGCCACAAGACCGAAGGCACTACGGTAGTTTAGGAGTTCACGCGACTCGTCCGGGTCAGCCTCAGGGACAGGCTGGTCTGCCAGCAACCGCTCCGACTGTTCAACGGTAAGGTGAGTGCCCTCGATGTGGGTTGTGTAGTGCGCTTCCAAAACCAATGCGCGGGCCTGCATCCCCGCTATCCATTCCTCAGACAGTCTGGCCGCATCCAGAAACCCGCGCGCCCTTTCAATCTTGGTAAGCGCGGCTGTGATTGCGTTGGTTATTTTAAAGCGCGGTGTTAAGGTCATACGCCTTGCTCTCCACTATCTTCCTACATCCTCCGCCGCAACGCCTTCAACTTCACATTGCTCCGCCAGTCCCGCCTCCTGCGAAAGCCAGGGTTGTTCTTGTGGTATTTTATTCCGTCCTCGATGGCCTGTTTAGCCTCGTCCTTGCGCCCGAGCGCGGCAAGCGCCCTCGCGTACTGGTACATCCCCTCGATGCTCGTGTTGTTTATAGATAGGTAACGTCTTGATCGCGTCAATCGCCTCTTCCGGCTTCCCGAGTGTGGTAAGCGCCTCTCCCAGGTAGAGGTACGACTCTCCGTAGCGCAGCTTCGGGTCTATCTTGATGGCCTTCTGGAGGTAGCCCACCGCATTCGCCGCATCCCCTGCACGAAGATATGCAAGGCCGGTGAAGTGGTTCACCTCCCCGAACTCGCTGTCCTTCTTCAATGCCTCAAGGAAGTTCTCAAGCGCCTCCTTGGGCTGGCCCTTCTCAAGCAGCACCATACCCAGGTCGCGCCGCGCGGTGGAGTCGTACGGGTTGACGCTTACCTCGTACATCAGCCTCTTGTAGTTCTTCCGCCTCCGAAGCCAGGCCGTCGGGTCGGGTATCCTTTCCCTGAAGATGTATGCCAGTACAACGATTGCAAGGACATAGGGATACTGGAGCAGTATTCTGAAGATGAAAAATGAGAAAATCAGCGTTATCCAGGACATAAATTAATCTCCGTGCTATTATTTGTGTATATCATCCATATATTGCATTCTAAAGTCAAGAGTTCCTTTAACCGATAATTGAGAAGTCACTGGATTCCCGCCTCCGCGGGAATGACGACCAAAGGTAAGCCATGAGCATAAAGACTATAAAAAAAGAGGACCTGGCCGGGTTTGTGGACAGCCTTGTCAAAGACTACGAGGTGGTCGGGCCGGTGCCGAAGGAGTTCAAGCACACCTTCGAGAGGATACGCTCGTTCTCCGAGCTTGCGCTCGACTACAAGACCACGCTCCTGCCCCCAAAGAAGTACCTGCTCCCCCAGAAGGAGACACTTATAAAGTTCACGATGGGCGACGAGCCGATGGCGGAGCCTGTGCTGGAGACCCCGAAACGGGTGGTGTTCGGCGCGCATTCCTGCGACCTGCACGGCATATGGCTGCTGGACGACATATTCGCCGAAGGCAGCATGGACGTCAACTACGCCAGCCGCAGGCAGGGCACGTTCTTCATAGGCATCGACTGCAAGGAGCCGTGCTTTGACGAACTCGTTCTGCAAGAGCATGGGCACGCTGAAGCCCGGCGGCGGGTACGACATATTCCTCACAGACCTGGGCAACGAATACATCGCCGAGACGGCGACCGCCGCAGGCGAGGAGATGCTGAGATACGGCAACTTCTCACCGGCAAACTACAAGGTGAAGGAACACTATATCGATACATGGCGGAAAAAGCTGGCCGTGTTCCCGGACCCGCTGGAGTACGACGCGGGGAAGCTGCCTGCAATCCTCACAGAGGCCTACGACGACTTCCTCTGGGACGCCCTCGAGGAGCGCTGCTTCGACTGCGGCGCATGCACCGTCGTCTGCCCCACATGCTACTGCTTCGACGTGCTGGACGACGTGGATATCGACATGACCCACGGCAGACGATTCAGGAGATGGGACAGCTGCCAGCTCCGGGACTTCGCCCTGCTCGCGGGCGGCGAGAACATGCGCGGCAAAAGGAGCGACCGCCTGAGGCACAGGTTCCTGAGGAAAGGCAAATACTTCAAGGAGAAGTTCGGACGCTTCGCATGCGTGGGCTGCGGGCGGTGCGGCAGGGCCTGCCTGGTAGGTATTGACGTGCTCCAGACATTCAACCAGCTCAAGAGCTGAGGGAGAAAATGTTGACTAGCAGTAAATCGGTTTACATACCGCGCATGGCCGAGATAGTCGAGACCACGCAGGTGACCGCGAGGGAAAAGTTCTTCAAGCTCCGCCTTAAGGACGGGCTGCCGCTCGGGCACAAGCCGGGCCAGTTCGTGCAGGTGTCCGTGTTCGGCGTGGGCGAGGCACCTATATCGGTATCGTCCTCCCCTACCAGACAGGACGGCACGTTCGAGATGTGCATCAGGAAGGCCGGGAGCCTCACCAGCGCGCTGCACGCCCTGCCGCAAGGCGCGACGGTTGGCATACGCGGGCCGTACGGGCGCGGATTCCCGACCGAGGACTTCACCGGGTACGACCTGCTTTTCATAGCGGGCGGGCTGGGGCTTGTGCCGCTTCGCTCGATGATAAACTACGCGCTCGACAACCGCGCGCATTTCGGGAAGCTCACCCTGCTCTACGGGGCCAGGACGCCTTCGGACATGTTGTTTTCCGACGAGGTCGAACGCTGGCGGAACACGCGTGACTTCGACATAGAGACCACGGTGGACCTTGCATACGGGAACTGGGACGGGCATGTCGGGGTGATCACGAAGCTTGATGGAGTATGTAAAATTCGACCCGGCCGCACCATCGCGCTGATAGTCGGGCCGCCGGTCATGTTCAAGTTCGTGATAAAGTCGGTGCTGACCAGCAGGATATCCGAGAGCCGGATATACCTGTCGCTTGAGCGGCGCATGAAATGCGGCGTGGGCAAGTGCGGCCACTGCCAGATAGACAACGTATACGTCTGCCAGAAGGGGCCGGTGTTCCCCTACACGAAGGTCAGAAACCTGAAGGAGGCCTTCTGATGAAACCAAAGGCGGCGGTATTCGCCTTCACGAGCTGCGAAGGCTGCTCGCTGATGATACTGAACCTGGAAGACGAGATCCTCGGGCTTCTGGACAAGGTGGAGCTTGTCAACTTCCGCGAGGCCATCGACGACAAGAGGGAAGACTACGACATCGCGATAATAGACGGGGCCATCACCCGCGAGCACGAGATAGAAGAGCTGAAGAGGATACGCGAGAACGCGAAGGTACTCATCGCGATGGGCGCATGCGCGGTGCAGGGCGGGCTTTATGCCCTGAAGAACTTCCACGACCCTTTGAAGACAGCGGAATATGTATACGGAGACATGGCGGGGCATTTCGACAGCCTGCCGGTAAAACCGCTTTCGGCATACGTGAAGGTGGACTACAACCTCTACGGCTGCCCGATCGACAAGCGCGAGTTCATGGAGGTGATAAAATCGCTCCTTGTAGGCAAGGCCCCGAACATCCCCAACTACCCCATCTGCAACGAGTGCAGGATGTCGGAGAACATCTGCGTTTTCGAGCGCGGCAAGACCTGCCTTGGCCCGATCACACGCGCGGGCTGCGGGGCGATATGCCCGGCGCACGCCACCGGCTGCTGCGGATGCAGGGGCCCGCTTGATAACCCGACGTTCGAACAGCACAGGGCGATAATGCTGGAACACGGTGTTAGCGCTGAAGAAGTCGCGGCACAGTTCAGGGAGTTCAACGGATACTGGGAAGAGACACATGAGAAACCTTGAGATAAAAGTCCATAACGTCACCCGGGTCGAAGGCCACGGCAATATCATGGTCAACGTCAAGGACGGCGAAGTAAAAGAAGCAAGGCTCGACATCGTGGAGTCACCGCGCTTCTTCGAGGTAATGCTGAAGGGCAGGCCATGCACCGACGCGTCATGGATAACGTCGCGCATATGCGGGATATGCGCCGTATCGCACACCACCGCGTCGCTCCGGGCCACCGAGGACGCCTTCGGCATAAAAATCTCCGAGCAGACGCGGCTTCTGAGACGCCTGATCTTCAACGGAGAGATGCTGCAAAGCCACATCCTGCACCTGTTTTTCCTGGTCGCCCCTGACCTGTTCGGGGTGGGCAGCGTCGTACCTCTTGCCGGGACGCATGGCGAGATAGTGAAAATGGCCCTCAGGCTTAAGCGGCTGGCCAACGACCTGTGCGCGGTGGTCGGAGGCAGGCACGTGCACCCGGTTGCGATGGCCATAAACGGCTTCACGAAGCTGCCCGACGTATCCTCGCTGATGGATGTCGGGGTTCGCCTTGTAGATGCGAGGGCCGACCTCGATACGACTTTGAAGCTGTTCTCTTGTCTGAAATTCCCGGAGTTCACCCGCGAGACGGAGTATATCTCGCTTGAATCAAAGGGTATATACGAGCTGATCGAGGGTGACGTCAAGTCCTCGGACGGGTATGTTTTCCCGTACAAGCAATACAAGGAACATATAAAGGAGACTGTCGTCCCCACCTCCACGACAAAACATGTCAGCGCGAACCGGGATTCGTTCATGGTCGGCGCGTTATCGAGGTTCAATAACGGCCATACCCGCCTGCACCCAAAGGCGGTTGCGGCAGCTGACAGGCTGGGACTGTCTGCGCCATGCTTCAACCCGTACAAGATAAACGTGGCACAGCTCGTGGAGACCATCCACTGCCTTGAGGACTCAATAATCCTTATAGACACGATACTGGGACGTGGCCTGAAGGACGAGGATACCTCGTTTAAGCCGGTTGCCGGACGCGGGGTGGGTATCGTTGAGGCCCCCAGGGGGTTACTCATACACGACTATACCTACGACAAGGATGGCAGGATCACCGACGCGAACTGCATCATACCGACCGGGCAGAACCTAAGAAATATTGACATGGACCTTAGGGCTATAGTACCATTACTTATCGACCGGGACGACGCCTTCATCACTAACCAATTAAAGATGCTGGTAAGGGCGTATGACCCGTGCATATCATGCTCCACACACGATATTGAAATAGATTTCAAACGTTCCTGACCCGGAGGATTAAGATGGTCCCCATTGAGACTCTTAAAAACCTTGACATTTTTGACGGCTTGAGCGAGAGAGAGCTTGAGCTTTTGACCGGCATAGCCGAGACTGTCGAGCTTCCGAAGGGCTCCATCATATTCAAGGAGAACGAGGAGGCGAACAACCTCTTCATACTCCTTCAGGGGAACATTGCCATCCAGTTCGAGGTGGGCCATCACAGGGACGCTGTGGTGCATTCGGTCGGGTCGGGCCAGGCCTTCGGGTGGTCGGCTCTTGTGCAGCCATACAAGTTCACTGCAACGGCCAGGTGCATAAACGCATCGAAACTCGTCACCATTGGCCGCGCCAAGATAAGAGACCTCATGGAAGGCGACTGCCACATGGGCTTCGTAATAATGGAGAAGCTAGCGGAGCTTGTGTCCGAACGGCTGCGCGAAACCAGGATACAACTTATCAGCATGCTGCACGGCTAGATGCGCATAGGTTTCCACGTCTCAATCGCGGGCGGCATCTCGCTTTCCATACAAAGGGCCCTGGATGTCGGCTGCACCACGATGCAGATATTCACCCACAGCCCCAGGGCATGGGACTTCCCGCCAATTATAATCGATGAGGCCAAGGCTTTTAAAAGGGCCAGAGCCAAATCGGGCATCTCGCCCGTTTTCGTACATACCTCATATCTTATAAACCTTGCGTCCCCCAACGATGAGCTGTTCCACAAGTCCGTGGACGCACTCAGGACTGAGCTTCTGCGGGCGGATGAGATCGATGCGGAGTATGTCGTAACGCACCTCGGGAGCGCGTCGGGCATCGACAAGAATGAGTCGCTTTTGCGGGTGGCGTCCGGGTTGAAACTTGTCTTTAAAGACCTGAAAACAAAAAGCCGTCTCCTGCTTGAGAACACCGCCTGTGAGCGTGGCGACGTGGGCTGCTCATTTGAGGACATCGCAGAAATAATCCGGCTGTCAGGCATTGAAGGCCTGGGGGTAACAATCGACACCTGCCACAGTTACGGCGCTGGTTATGACCTGAAACATAAAGCGGGACTTGAAGATACAATATCTATCATCGATAAATCATTGGGTTTTGACAAAGTAAAACTCATCCATCTGAACGATTCGAAGCATCCCCTGGGCAGCCACAAGGACCGCCACGAGGAGATAGGCCTGGGCGAACTGGGCGAGGACTCATTCAAAAGGATACTGCGACACACTATGCTTCGTGACATACCGTTCGTGATGGAGACCCCCAAGAGCGGGCCGGAGGACGACATAAGGAACATGGCGGTGGCACTAAGGCTTGCCGGGAAGGGTGGACGATGAGGCAGAGCAAGAAGGAGATCAAGGACAGGGATGTCATAATCAGGCTGCTCGCGGACTGTCACGTTGGCAGGCTCGGCACGAACGGGCTGGACGGATACCCGATGGTGAAGCCGCTGAACTTCGCATACTCAGACGGACGCATCTTTTTCCACAGCGCGCGCGAGGGCGAGAAGATTGAGGACATAACGAGAGACAACCGGGTATGCTTCGAGGCCGACCTCCCTATCGCGCTTGTGAAGGCGGCAGAGAACCCCTGCGGGGCTGAATACCTGTATCGGAGTGTTATCATAAATGGGCGCGCTACAGTCGTTGAGGATGAGGCGGAGAGGATCCACGGCCTGAAGCTCCTGATGGACAAGTATCAGCCCGAGGGCGGGTTCGGGCCGTTTCCAGAAGACAAGTTTAAGCTTACGGCGGTAATAAGGATAGACATCGAGGAGATGACCGGAAAAGAGGACCTTGGCAAGGACTACATAAAAGATGCCGCAATGAAAGCCCTTGAAAATAAAGGGGCACTCCCCACAGTATTTAGCCGCAAATAATCACGACCCTCACTATCAGGATTTGACAATTTCAATCCTGAGTGGTATATTAAATACAAGAAGTGAAACAAGGGATTGTACCAAAGGAGGTACATTATGGAACTCTTCCCTGTATTCTTCATCGGATTGGTACTAGCAGGATTAGGGACTGTGGCGGTTGTAGTTTACACAGCATTCAAGCTGTTTGAAGAGACTTAAAAATTAGAAAATAAAGCACAAAAGCCTGCCGATAAACGGCAGGCTTTTTATTTTGAGGAACTTGACATATTCTTGGCTAGAGTTACATTTAGATGTATCCAGAGAGGTATAAATCACCAAAATAATTAAAGACTCAACACAAAGGAGATGCCCGAATGAACTACATCAATGTTGGTAAGGAGAACTCTAACAACATAGAACTGTATTACGAGGACCACGGCAAAGGCAAACCCGTCGTGCTGATACACGGCTGGCCTCTGAACGGGTCTTCCTGGGAAAAACAGGTGCCGGTCCTGGTAAATTCCGGTTACCGGGTCATAACATACGACCGCAGGGGGTTCGGCAATTCAAGCAAGCCGATGTCGGGCTACGACTACGACACCCTGGCCGAGGACCTGCAAAAGATTGTGATGAAGCTGGACCTGCACGACATGACACTGGTCGGCTTTTCGATGGGCGGCGGCGAAGTTGCCCGCTATATCGGCAATTACGGGACCGAGCGGGTGAGCAAGGCGGTCTTCATGGCCGCGATCCCGCCGTTCCTCCTGAAGACTCCCGAAAACCCGGAAGGCGTTGACGCCAGTGTCTTCGACGGCTTCAAGAAGGCCATAGCCGCGGACCGTCCGGCTTTGATCTCAAGCTTCCTCTCAAACTTCTACAACACCGACGTCCTCATGGGCGACAGGATTAGCGAGGATGCCGTGAAGCTGAGCTGGAACGTGGCGGCTATTGCCTCTCCCAAGGGCACCCTGGACTGCGTCAACGCATGGTTGACTGACTTCCGGGACGACCTGATGCAGATCGATGTGCCCACGCTGATAATCCACGGCGACGCCGATCGGATACTGCCTATCGAGGCCACGGGAATGCGTATGCCTGAACTTATCAAGGGAAGCAAGCTGGTGGTTATAAATGGCGGCCCGCACGGCCTTAACTGGACGCATGCCGAACTCGTCAACAAAGAACTGTTGGAATTCCTGGGACAAAGGATATCCGGCAAGCGGAAGGACATCGCCGCTTATAGTAGAACCAGAGGTAAACTTAAAAGCCTGCCGAAACATGGCAGGCTTTTTTATTTTTGTTGCGGTTTCTTGCGCGAATCCAGCATATGCCACAAGGCATGCACCGGATGCTTCAACAGCATCCGAGGCCCGGCGTAACGCATCACGGCCTTTACCTTCTCGCGCATGCTTGGTTTGTAGCAGTGCACCGGGCATCTGGCGCAAACCGTCTTCTCCACGCCGAACTTGCACTTTGAGACGCGCATGAGCGCGTAGTCCAGAAGCTCACGGCAGTCATTGCAAAGCTCACCTTGAGTCCCGTGGTTCCCCCTGCAATATATCCGCACCATCTTCGAGATACAGTCTTTTTCGCGCTCGATTATGTTCTTCACACTACTCTATGCACTATCTCATCCCCAAGCCTCGGAGAGAAACTCTACTACCAATAAATGGGCCGATAGTAGTTAACAAGCCATAAACTCCATAAACAATAAAACTAATGGGCCAAATGTTGTCATAATCTGGGTTTATACTTAATTCATATACTTCAATAGCGGGGAAAGGTAAAATCATGAAAAGTCCAATAAGCCACCAAAAGCGAGGAGCTAAATAACCAAGTAAAAAACCCAAAATAAACAGTATTACCCATCCTATTAAAAATGCTAACGCTCCATAGCTACCAATCTGCCAAATTTTGATAACTCCGGTAAAAAAACCGGGCAGTGCAAAAGATAGAAAACCTAAAATCGGAGAAAAAATCAATGCAAGCTTTTCCCCACGCTTGGTACCAATAATATTGTTCAAATTAAATGCCCTCGATGAGTCCTTTGAAAATTATTCTTTCAGCCTCGCCGCCTTCTCCACCAGTTCCCCGAGTTTCGCTAGCGCCTCGATAGGCGTCATGTTCATCGGGTCAAGGCATGCCAGTTCGTCAGCCAGCAGATATTCCTTCTTGGCGAAGAAGAGGTCCATCTGGAAATCGGCGGGGCTTCCTTCCCCGTCTGCTGGCTTTGCAATAGAGGGTTGTCCGGCCTCGTCGTACTTGGACTTCTCAAGGTTCGACAGGACGTACTTCGCGCGCTCCAGCACTTCCTTCGGCAGGCCCGCGAGCCGCGCCACCTGTATGCCGTAGCTCTTGTCCGCGCCCCCCTCCACGATCTTGCGCAGGAACACGACCTCGTCCTTCCATTCCCGCACGGCCACGTTGAAGTTCTTTATGCCCTCGTACTCGCGCGCCAGGTCCGTCAGCTCGTGGTAATGCGTGGCGAACAGCGTCTTCGCGCCTATCTTCTTCTTGTCGTGTATGTACTCCGCGACCGCCCAGGCGATGGAGAGGCCGTCGAACGTGGACGTGCCGCGCCCTATCTCGTCCAGGATTATCAGGCTCCTGGCTGTGGCGTTATTGAGGATGTTCGCAGTCTCGTTCATCTCCACCATGAAGGTGCTCTGGCCGCGCGCGATGTTGTCCGACGCCCCTACCCTCGTGAATATCCTGTCCACGATGCCGATGCGTGCGGACTTCGCGGGTACGAACGAGCCGATCTGCGCCATCAGCGAGATGAGCGCGACCTGCCGCATGTATGTGGACTTGCCGGCCATGTTCGGCCCGGTGATGATTATAAGCCTGTTCTCCTCCTGGTCGAGGTATGTATCGTTCGGGATGAAGCGGTCGCGGCCCGTGATCTCCTCGATTACGGGGTGGCGGCCCTCGCTTATCTCCATGACGTCGCCGTCGTCCATCGCGGCCTGACAGTACCCGCGCGATACGGCGACCTCGGCGAGCGAACCAAGCGCGTCAAGCTCGGAGAGCGCCTCCGCCGTCTTCTGCACGTCCGCCGCATAGCGCGCGGCCTCGTCCCGAAGCTCCCCGAACAGCCGGTTCTCAAGCTCCAGTATCTTCTCCTCGGCCCCAAGCACCTTCTCTTCGTAGTCCTTAAGCTCCGGGGTGATGTACCGCTCGGCGTTGACCAGCGTCTGCTTGCGGATGAAGTAGTCGGGCACTCTTGCTAGGTTCCGGCTGGTTATCTCGATGTAATAGCCGAACACCCTGTTGTATTTTATCTTGAGCGAGTCGATCCCGGTCTTGATGCGTTCCTCGGCCTCGATGCGCGCGATCAGCCCCTTGCCCTCGGTGCAGTAGCCGCGAAGCTCGTCAAGCTCGTGCGAGAACCCCGGTTTTATCACGCCGCCGTCCTTCAGGTTCACCGGCGGGTCGTCTTCCAAGGCGCAGTCTATGGTGTCCTTTAACTCCGGGTGCTCCGAGATCCCCTCATAGAGGCTACTGAGCCGCTTCGTAGCCGCCTCGGCTATCGTTGCACGCACCACAGGGATTGCGGCAAGCGAGTTCTTCAGCGCGGCCATGTCCCGAGGCCCAGCGACGCCGGATGCGATGCGCGCCATGAGGCGTTCAAGGTCGTATATGCCTTTGAGGTTCTCGCGCAGACGCTCGCGCATGTTGTAGTTCTCGGCAAGCTCTTCCACCGCCTCGTGCCTGGATATTATCTCTTCAAGGTTTAAAAGCGGGTGCACGAGCCAGGCCTTGATGCGCCGCGCACCCATGGAGGTAACGGTGTCGTCTATGCAGTTGAGCAGCGTTCCACGCCTGCCGGAGCTGCTTTCAAGCAGTTCGAGGTTCTTCCTTGTCGCTTCGTCCAGCACCATGAAGGAGCTTGAGTTGTATACCCGCGCCCTTTTGATGTTTGAAAGCGCCTGCGGCTGGGTCTCCATGAGGTAGGAGAACAGCGCGCCGCCTGCCGCCACGCCCGCGTCCATACCGTCCAGGCCGAAGCCTTCAAGCGAGCCTACGCCGAAATGGTCTATGAGCTTCTGGCGTCCGTTGTCCGGGTCGAAGCCCCAGTCGTCGATGAAGTTCACACGCCCGGCAAACAGTCCGGCGGCCATGGCGGCCTGCCCTTTCCCGGCCGCGCCTTTGGGCAGCAGGACCTCTTTCGGGTTCACCCGCTCCAGGTCGTTCACAAGCCGTTCGGACTCTTCCTCGGCAAGCTCGGATATATAAAACTCACCCGTGGAGATATCCACGAATGCGAGCCCGACACGCCGAGCGAGGGACGTCATTGCAAGCAGGAAGTTGTTCTCGGAGGCGCTCAGGAGGTTGTCTTCAAGGAGCGTGCCGGGGGTGATGACGCGTATGACCTCGCGCTTCACGATACCTTTTGCGGAACGCGGGTCCTCCACCTGCTCGCAGACCGCCACCTTGAAGCCGTTCTTTATCAGCTTCTCGATGTAGCCGTCCGCGGCATGGTAGGGCACGCCGCAAAGGGGTATCTTGGTATCCTGGTTCTTGTTGCGGGTGGTGAGTGTGATCTCCAGGACCTTCGAGGCGACGATCGCGTCGTCCCCGAACATCTCGTAGAAGTCGCCCATCCGAAAGAAGAGAATCGAGCCGGGATATTTCTTTTTTATGTCATTGTACTGCCGCATCAGCGGCGTCTCGTCGGACAAGCAGTGACCTCCGGTTACTTACTTTCTATTGATGTATTTTTTCAACGTCTTTCCAATATATGCTTAAAGGAACATCATCAAGCCATAGATAACACCGATTTATAATCTTACTTATTGTATAGATTTCACCATTTCGTAATTTAGTAAATGAAGGCTCATCCTTATGCCATACTGTTGTTATATAACTTGGTTTAAATTTAACCTTTTGACCCTCTCGAAACATAAAATATGAAGATTTATCGCGGTGCCATATACTTAGGTAATACATGAACCTATCTTGTCTCATTTTTTCCGTGACAAATTCTATTAGACGCAAATCAGCGGGTATAAATCCAATATCCTTTGTGTCAACCTCCTCAACCGACTAAAACTCTACTCTATCGGATATTTAACTATTTTTTTTGCAGTAACTTCCATTCCAGGATAGAAATGATCTAATTTATCCTGGTCATCAGTTCTAAGTTAATGTTCACTGACACGTTTACGCCTGGTAGGGTGTGCACCGCGCACCATGCCTTCTTGATTTATGAAGCAAAAGTCAAAGTTGGATTCTTCGGCAGCGCTCAGAATGACACTTAAACTACTTCTTTTTAAGGCGTTTGAAGCCTTTTTCGAGGATCTCGAACGTCTCTTTCAGGTGCTGGGGCATGACCCTCAGGTCGTCCATCACGGACATGAAGTTGGTGTCGCCGTTCCACCTGGGGACGATGTGGATGTGCAGGTGCTCCTTTATCCCCGCGCCCGCCGCCGAGCCGACGTTCACGCCGACGTTGAAGCCCTGCGGGCTCATCGCCTCGCGAAGTATCGTGCAGCACTCCTTCGTCAGCACCATCATCTCCTTGAGGGTGGAGTCCGGCAGCTCTTCAAGCGTCTCGACGTGCTTGTACGGGATGACCATCAGGTGGCCGTTGTTGTACGGGTAGATGTTCATTATGACGAAGGCCTTCGTCCCACGGTAGAGGATATAGTTCTTCCTGTCGTGGTCTTCCTTCAGCTCGGTGCAGAACACGCACCCATGCGATCTTATCGCCCAGTATGTACTCCATCCTCCACGGCGCCCACAGACGTTTCATCCGCCCTCCCGGAAAGTGGATAAACCAATCCGCCCGTCATTCCCGCGAAAGCGGGAATCCAGAGACTTTGAAAGACGCTGGACCCCCGTTTTCACGGGGGTGACAACATTATTAAACCTTAATCCTCGTTATATATGGCTATGATCTTCTTGACGTCTTCCCATACCAGCTTCTTGTCGTCGGGGTTCCTGAGGAGGTACGCCGGGTGGAAGGTCGGTATGAGTTTTATGCCTTCGTAGTCGAATACCTTGCCCCGGATGGCGGATATCGGGGCATTCGTCCTTAAAAGCGTCTGGGCGGCGAACTTGCCCAGTGCGCATATTATCTTCGGCTTGATCACCGAAAGCTGATACCGCAGGAACGGCTCGCAGGAAGCTATCTCGTCCGGCTCCGGGTCGCGGTTCTCAGGCGGACGGCATTTCACGATGTTTGCGATGTATACGTCGCTGCGCTTTATCTTCATGCCCTTCTCGATGATGTCGGTCAGGAGCTGGCCGGCCCTGCCGACGAAAGGCTCGCCCTGTAAGTCCTCGTCCCTGCCCGGCCCCTCGCCCACGAAGACCAGCTTCGCATTCGGGTTGCCGACGCCGAACACGATGTTCGTCCTGCCGGAGGAAAGCTTGCAGCGGGTGCATTCGCCCAGGTATTCCCGGACTTCTTCGAGGGTTTTGAACTGAATAAGCGGACTATCGGCCAGTGCAGGATTTTCTGGTTTTGTAAGGCACGGGCCGCCCGGCCCCCACTGCTCTGTAACGCCTGCGTCGCGGAGGTATTCGAGGTATTCGGCAAGTATCGGGCGCACGCTCATCGTTCGCCCCACTTAAGCTTCTCACGGAGCATGGAGTAGTAGTCTTCCTGCGGGCTCATGACGGTGTACATCTTCTGCTCAGCCACCTTGCCCTCTATCACGTCGTTCGGCATCAGGAGGAAACCCACCTGCCCGTCCAGGGTGAGGTAGACGTCCTCCGTCTCGGATTTTATGATAATCTCAAAGATTGCCGTGTCCGGCAGGATGAGCGGCCTGTTCGTAAGGGTATGCGGGCAGATGGGCGTGATGCCCACGCAGCTGAGCGTCGGGTGGACTATCGGGCCACCCGCCGAGAGAGAGTAGCCGGTGGAGCCGGTCGGGGTATATACGATAAGCCCGTCGGCCTTGAAGGTCGTAAGGTAATCGCCGTCGATGTATGTGTCTAAGTCTATTATACGGGCGAGTGCGCCCTTGTTTATCACAAAGTCGTTCAGGACGTGGTGCTGGGCGATGGTCTTGCCGTCCCGCTTGATGGAGACGAGCAGCATTATCCTCTCCTGCACCTTGTACTGGCCGCTCAGGACGGTCTCCATGGTGGGGTAGAGCTGCTCCAGCGGGACGGTGGTAAGGAAACCAAGCGTGCCGAGGTTCACCCCGACGATGGGCAGGCCCTTCTGGCCGACCAGCCTCGCCACCGAGAGCAGAGTGCCGTCCCCGCCAAGCACCACCGCGACGTCGGCCTTTTCCGGTATCTCGTCCTTGGGAGTGCCCGTCAGGCCCGCATGCGCCGCGGCGCTCCTGTCCATAAGCGCGGCCACACCACGCTCGTCAAGCCATGCGGCAAGCTCGGCTGCTGCCTCCCATGCCTCGGGTTTGTCGTGCTTGCAGATTATCCCGACGGTCTTCACCTTCGGCAGTTGTTGCATAGACCCTCCAGAAGCGCCTCGTACCTCTCGCCAGTTGCGCGGAAGACAAGCCTTCTCTCGCTCTCGCCGCCATACTCGATAAATATGTCCAGCCGCTCAGCGGGCAGGCTGTCGCCCGCCCTCTCCGGCCACTCAACCGCCGCCACGCCACTGCCCGGATACTCGGCAAACCCGATGGCATCCATGTCCTCAGGCCCGCGCAGGCGGTAGAGGTCGATGTGATAAAACGTCAGCCTGCCGGAATACTGGTTCACAAGGGCGAAGCTCGGGCTGGTGATATACTCGTCCTCCACGCCCAGGCCGTCCGCAAGCCCCTGCACGAACGTGGTCTTGCCCGCGCCCAGGTCGCCGTGCAGGCAGAGGTAGTCCCCCGCCTCAAGCAGCGCGCCAAGGGCGGCCGCGGTCTCTTTGGTCTTTTCAGGGGAGCCGGAGACTATCTCAAGGTCCCTGGCCATCTCAGCCCTTGATAACGGCCTTGAGCATGTCCTCCCGGCCCACGATGCCCACGATGCTCTTGCCCCTCATCACCGGCAGCAGGTGGATACCCTTGTCGGACATGATGGATGCAATCTCGGAGACCGAGGCATCCTCGTCCACGGTTATGACGTCCTGGGCGCAGATATCGCCCACTTTCGTGCCGACCATCTTCTTTAAGTCCTCTTCGAACTTCTTGGGGCTGTCAAGGTAGATGAACGCGTCCATTATGCGTACGACTGTGA
>CAWJRJ010000019.1:0-69753 GCA_963845245.1 Nitrospirota bacterium | reverse complement strand
CACGGGAATAACCCGGAAAGAGCTTGAAAAACCCATTATAGGGGTTGCCACCAGCTTCACCGACCTCATCCCCGGCCATATCGGGATGCGCGACCTGGAACGCTACATCGAGAAGGGCGTCCATGCGGGCGGCGGCTTCTCGTTCCTGTTCGGCATACCCGGCATATGCGACGGTATCGCGATGGGCCATAGGGGCATGCATTATTCCCTGCCGTCCCGCGAGCTTATAGCGGACATGATAGAGTCCATCGCAGAGGCGCATGCGCTCGACGGCCTGGTGCTCCTCACCAACTGCGACAAGATAACGCCAGGCATGCTTATGGCGGCGGCGAGGCTGAACATCCCGTCTATTGTCGTTACGGCTGGCCCGATGATGTCCGGCCGTTTGGGGATGGAGCGGCAGAACCTGGTCACCGGCACCTTTGAGGCCGTTGGCCGCTTCAGGAAGGGCGAGATAAACGAGAAGGAACTCTGCGCGCTGGAAGAGTGCGCCTGCCCCGGGCCCGGCGCATGCCAGGGCCTATACACGGCCAATACGATGGCCTGCGTGACCGAGGCGCTCGGGATGTCGCTCCCCGGCTGTGCAACAGCCCTTGCGGTCTCAGGCAAGAAGCGCAGGATAGCATATGATTCGGGATATAGGATTGCGGAGCTTGTAAAGAAGGACATAACCCCGCGCCAGATAATGACCCAGGCGGCATTCGAGAACGCAATCAGGGTGGACATGGCCCTTGGCGGCTCCACGAACACATGCCTCCACATACCGGCAGTGGCACACGAGGCTGGCATCACCATACCGCTTGAGATGATAGACAGGCTCAGCGCAGACACCCCGCATATCACCGACCTGCTCCCGGCAGGGAAATACTATATGGAAGACCTGGACGCGGCCGGCGGGATCCCGGCTGTCTTGAACAGGCTCCAGAAGAAGCTGAAGAAGAACCCGACCCTGTCGGGCATGGATATAAAGGATATAGCGAAGAACGCGCCGGTCTTCAGCGACGAGATAATAAGGACGATGGACCGCGCATACCATAAAGAGGGCGGCATCGCCGTCCTTACAGGAAGCCTCGCCCCCGGCGGCTCGGTCATAAAGCAGACGGCAGTCTCGGACAAGATGATGAAGTTCACCGGCAAGGCCAAATGCTTCGACTCCGAGGAACTGGCGATGGATGCCATACTCAGCGGGAAGATAAAGTCAGGCCACGTCGTAGTCATACGCTACGAGGGCCCCAAGGGCGGACCGGGTATGAGGGAGATGCTCTCCCCGACCGCCGCGATCGTGGGGATGGGGCTTGCGGATTCGGTCGCGCTGGTCACGGACGGAAGGTTCTCAGGCGGTACGCAGGGTCCATGCATCGGGCATATAAGCCCCGAGGCCATGGAGGGCGGGCCGATAGCCTTCGTCAAGGACGGAGACGAGATCACGATCGATATACCGGCTAGGAAGCTCGACGTCAAGATAACCAAGGCGGAGCTGATAAGGCGCAAGAAGGCCTGGAAGAAGCCGGAGCCGAAGATAAAGACCGGTTGGCTTGCGAGGTATGCGGCTCATGTCACCTCCGCCGGCACAGGCGCAATCATGAAGCAGGAGGTTTAATTGAAACTTACAGGCGCAGAGATACTTATTGAGAGCCTTAAGAAAGAGGGCGTAAAGCACATCTTCGGGTACCCCGGCGGTGTCGTCCTCAACATATTCGATGTCCTGTATGACCAGAAGGACCTGGAGCTTATACTGACCAGACACGAGCAGGGCGCGGCCCATGCCGCCGACGGTTACGCGCGCGCCACCGGCAAGCCGGGCGTCGTGCTGGTAACCTCCGGCCCCGGCGCGACCAATATCGTAACCGGCATTGCCACAGCCTACATGGACTCGATCCCGATGGTGGTCATAACCGGACAGGTGCCGACGATGCTTATCGGCAACGATGCCTTCCAGGAGGCTGACATAGTCGGTATCACAAGGCCGTGCTCGAAATACAACTTCCTTGTCAAGGACGTGGCCGACCTCGCAAAGACGATCAAAGAGGCATTCTTCATAGCGACCACCGGCAGACCGGGTCCTGTGCTCATCGACATTCCGAAGGACGTCACCGTTGCCAAGGCCGAGTTCAAATACCCGGATAAGGTGGACATCCGAAGCTACAGGCCGACTTTAAAGGGCCACATGTACCAGATAAAGCAGGCCGCCGAGGCGATAGGCAAGGCGAAGAGGCCGGTAATAGTTGCGGGCGGAGGCGTTATCAGTTCTTCAGCTTCAGGCGAGCTAAAGGAGCTTGCCGAGACCTCGAAGATGCCGGTAACCCTCACGATGATGGGCCTGGGCAGCTTCCCCGGAGACCACAAGCTCTGCCTGGGGATGCTTGGCATGCACGGCACGTATTTCGCCAACATGGCCGTACACGAATCCGACCTGCTTATTGCAATCGGCATGAGGTTCGACGACCGGGTGACCGGCAAGGTGGAAGGCTTCGCGCCGAATGCAAAGATAATACACATAGACATCGACCCCACATCGATACGCAAGAACGTGAGGGTGGACATCCCGATAGTCGGCGACGTGCGCGACGTCCTCAAGGACCTCAACAAGGTGATAAAGGGACAGGAACTATCCGCCGGGGCTTCTATACGGAAGGTCTGGCTTGACAGGATACAGGACTGGAAGGCCGAGCACCCGATGGACTACGACCAGGACGATGTCATAAAGCCGCAGTTCGTCGTAGAGAAGATATACGAGATCACGAAGGGCGACGCGATAATCACGACCGAGGTCGGCCAGAACCAGATGTGGGCCGCCCAGTTCTACAAGTTCAAGAAGCCCCGCACATGGCTTTCCTCCGGCGGCCTGGGCACCATGGGCTACGGCTTCCCGGCGGCCATAGGCGCGCAGCTCGCGTTTCCGAACAAGCTCGTGTTCGACATTGCGGGCGACGGTTCGATACAGATGAACATCCAGGAGCTTGCCACGGCGGTGCTGAACAACCTGCCGGTCAAGGTGGCGATCCTGAACAACTGCTTCCTCGGCATGGTGCGCCAGTGGCAGGAGCTTTTCTTCGACAAGCGCTACTCCAGCACTTGCCTCACCGGCACGCCCGACTTCGTAAAGATTGCCGAGGCGTATGGCGCGGTAGGGCTTCGCGCAAGGAAGCCGTCCGAGGTGGAGGACGTCATCCGCGAGGCTATTAAGGTGAAAAAGCCGGTGTTCATGGACTTCGTCTGCGACCAGACGGAAAAGGTGTACCCGATGGTCCCGGCAGGCAAGGCCATAAACGAGATGCTCTTCAGGCCGGTCAACTGCCCGCCGGGGAATGCGATGATATGCAAGAGCTCGAAACAGGGCTCGAAATGTAAATGCGTCCGCGTCAAATAGGAGCGTCAAGGAAATGAGACACACAATATCCGTTTTAGTCGAAAACAAATTCGGCGTACTCTCCCGGGTCTCGGGCCTTTTCTCCGGGCGCGGCTATAACATCGAATCCATATCCGTCGGCACCACGCTCGACCCTGCCGTCTCCCAGATGACGATAGTCACCTCCGGAGACGACAACATCATCGAGCAGATAACGAAGCAGCTCAACAAGCTCATAGACGTTATCAAGGTGACGGACCTGACCGAGTTCGACCACGTCGAGCGCGAGATGGTGCTTATCAAGGTGGCCCCAAAGGCGGAGAACAGGGCGGAGACGCTCAGGATCGCCGAGATATTCAGGGGCGTGATAGTCGACTCATCGCACAAGACGTACACGATACAGATCACCGGCGACGAGAAGAAGCTGGAGGCCATAATAGACCTTCTGAAGCCGATGGGCATAAAAGAGCTGGTAAGGACCGGCAAGGTAGCGATAGCAAGGGAACTAAAACTGCAATAGTCTGACGGCCTACACCAACTCTTCTCCATTCGGTGACAGCGGGTGCGGGCCATTTTATTTAACGGGAGGCATACGATGATAAAGATTTACTACGACAAAGACGCTGACATGAAAAACCTCAAAGGCAAGAAGATTGCCATAATAGGCTATGGCAGCCAGGGCCATGCCCACGCCAACAACCTCAAGGACAGTAAGATGGACGTTATTGTTGCCGAGGCAAAGGGCGGCGAGAACTGGGACAAGGCCAAGAAGGCCGGTTTTGATGTCATGACCGCCGCGCAGGCCGCCAAGGTCGCCGACGTAATGATGATCCTCCTCCCGGATGAGTATCAGGCCGAGATATACAAGGCAGAGATTGCCCCGAACATGAAGAAGGGCGTATTCCTCGGATTCGCACACGGCTTCAACATCCACTACGGCCAGATAGTCCCGCCGGCGGATGCCAACGTCTTCATGGCAGCCCCGAAGGGCCCCGGCCACCTCGTACGCGCGGAGTTCACACGCGGCAGTGGCGTGCCCATGCTGATAGCCGTCGAGCAGGACCCTTCCAAGAAGTCCAAGGCCCTTGCGATGGCATATGCCTCCGCAATCGGTGGCGGCCGTGCGGGCATCATTGAGACGACGTTCAAGGAAGAGACCGAGACGGACCTCTTCGGCGAGCAGGTCGTGCTTTGCGGCGGGCTGGTTTCGCTCATCAAGGCTGGTTTCGAGACCCTGGTCGAGGCGGGTTACTCCCCCGAGATGGCATACTTCGAGTGCCTGCACGAGGTCAAGCTCATAACCGACCTGATTTATGAGGGCGGCATCGCCAACATGCGCTACTCGGTCTCGAACACCGCGCAGTACGGCGACATGACCCGCGGCCCCAGGCTCATCGACGACTACGTAAAGGACGAGATGCGCGAGATACTCACCGAGATCCAGGACGGCAGCTTCGCCAAGGAATGGATACTCGAGTGCAAGGCCAACAAGCCGGTCTTCAACGCACTTACCCGCATGGGCGAGGAGCACGAGATCGAGCAGGTCGGCGCGAAGCTCCGCTCGATGATGAGCTGGCTGGGCAAGTCCAAGCTCGTCGACAAGAAGAAGAACTAAGTAAAGTAAATGGACCATTCAAGCATTATCGCACTGGAAGGCCTGCCGGTCGTGGGGGTGTTCGCAGCCCTCGCGGCGGCCTTCTGGGCGCTGCACTGGTACAAGGCCGCCATGGTTATGACGGCCTTGGCCATTTTTGCGCTTTCCTTCTTCAGGAACCCGGAGAGGCACGCACCGCAAGGGGCGGGGCTTATCATCGCGCCTGCAGATGGCAGGGTGGTGTTCGTGGGCGATGTCGAGGAGAACAGGTACCTCAAGGCGAAGGTCAGGAAGGTATCCATCTTCATGAGCGTGTTCAACGTGCATGTGAACCGGATGCCTGAGACCGGAAAGATCGCAGAGATACATTACAACAAAGGCAAGTTCCTGTCCGCCAACCTTGAGAAGGCCTCGCTCGACAACGAGCAGAACGCCCTCATAATGGAGACCGGCAGCGGCAAGAGGATAATGTTCGTCCAGATAGCCGGGCTTATCGCGAGGCGTATCGTCTGCTGGGTCAAGCCCGGCGACACCCTTTCGCGCGGCGAGCGGTTCGGGCTCATAATGTTCGGCTCACGGCTGGACGTCTACATGCCCGTCGAGGCCGAGGCAAGGGTAAAGGTGGGCGACAGGACGAAGGCAGGGGAAACCATAATAGGGGTGCTTCCTTGAGAAAAGGGATATACATACTGCCGAACCTGCTGACGGTGGGCGGGATGTTCTTCGGGTTCTACTCGATCATCGCCTCGATAAAAGGCGATTTCGACCACGCGGCCTGGGCCATCCTCACGGCCACTATCTTCGACGCGCTCGACGGCTGGGTGGCGAGGCTCACCAAGACCACGAGCCGGTTCGGCCTGGAGCTCGATTCGCTGTCCGACCTTGTTTCCTTCGGTGTTGCGCCTGCGGTAATGTTCTTCATCTGGGCGCTCATGCCTTTCAAACGCTGGGGCTGGGTGGGCGCGTTCCTGTTCGTGGCCTGCGGTGCGCTGCGTCTGGCGCGGTTCAACGTCCAGATGACAGGCTCCGAGAAGAAGTGGTTCACCGGCCTGCCTATTCCGGGCGGCGCTGCGGTGCTGGCCACGACAGTCATCTTCTATAACGATACCTTCGGGAATGTCGCCCCGGACCAGAATATCGTCCTGCTGGTAATGACATATGTGACTGCGCTCCTGATGATAAGCACGGTAAAGTTCCACAGCCTCAAGGAGCTGAACGTCCGGGACAGGAGGCCGTTCTGGATGCTTCTGGTCGCGGTCGTCATACTTGTGGCAGTGGCGCTCGACCCGCCGGTGGTGCTGTTCGGGGTCACGTTATTCTATGTGTTATGGGCGCTTATCGAGTTTTTATTGACTTTCCGCAACAGGCGGGTTAAAATCAGACCTAATCCTTAAAGGCTGTGAAGAGGAGTAGTAGGCGTAAGGCGGGCTTGAGAGAGCCGGTGGTTGGTGCGAACCGGAGCCGTCAGCCGCGTTGAACTCACCTCGGAGCCGGTGGCGCGAACCGGGCGGGTTATAAAATCCCTCCCCGAAATTAGTTTCACCCGTTAGCCTGCGTTAATGGCAAAATAAGTGCGGACGGTTCGTCCGTCGAATCAGGGTGGTACCGCGGGAGCTTAAATCAAAGCCCTCGTCCCTTTGCGATTAATCGCTATTGGGGCGGGGGCTTTTTCAATTATGATAACGAAAATATTAACAATAAGGAGCAATCCGGCCTTCAGGCGTAGCCTGTCGGCCTGTTCGCTTGCATAACCGCGTCATAATAATATCAAAAATAAGCGGGACGACACACGGGTCGTCCCCTACAAATAGATAAAATAACGGAGGAACACATGTCCCGCATAATACGAATTTTCGACACCACCCTGCGCGACGGAGAGCAGTCGCCGGGGTGCTCGATGAACATGGAAGAGAAGCTGATGGTCGCGCGCCAACTGGCCCGCATGAAGGTGGATATAATCGAGGCCGGGTTCCCCATCGCGTCCGAGGGCGACTTCGAGTCGGTCAAGAGGATCGCGACAGAGGTAAAGGGCCCGGTCATCTGCGGGCTGTGCCGTGCGACGGAAGGCGACATAGACCGCGCCGCAGAGGCGATAAAGCCCGCCGAGCGTGGCCGCATACACACGTTCCTGGCGACATCCGACATACATCTTCAGTACAAGCTGAAGAAGTCCCGCGAAGAGGTGCTGGAGATGGCGGTCGCGGCGGTGAAGAGGGCGAAGAAGTACACAGACGACGTGGAGTTCTCGGCCGAGGACGCGACGCGCTCCGACCTGGACTTCCTGTGCCGGGTGGTGGAGGCCGTGATAAAGGCGGGCGCGACCACCGTGAACATCCCGGACACCGTCGGCTACGCCATCCCGGCTGAGTACGGCGAGAGGATAAAGTACCTGTTCGACCACGTGCCGAACATTGACAAGGCGGTAATATCCGTTCATTGCCACAACGACCTGGGGCTGGCGGTTTCCAACTCGCTGGCGGCGGTGCTGAACGGCGCGGGCCAGGTGGAATGCACCATCAACGGCATCGGCGAGCGCGCGGGCAACGCGGCGATGGAAGAGGTCGTGATGGCGCTCCGCACCCGCGAGGCATTCTTCGAGGCCAGGACGAACATCGTGACCGAGGAGATCATGGCCGCAAGCCGTCTGGTGAAGAGCGTCACCGGCATGACCGTCCAGGCGAACAAGGCGATAGTCGGCGCGAACGCATTTGCGCACGAGTCGGGCATACACCAGGACGGGTTCCTGAAGGAGAAGTCCACCTACGAGATAATGACGCCCGAGTCGGTCGGCGTCACCCAGAGCACGCTGGTGCTGGGCAAACATTCGGGCCGCCACGCCTTCCGCGACCGCCTGAAGGTGCTGGGCTATACCCTGGGCGAGGAGGAGCTGAACAAGGCCTTCGAGCGGTTCAAGCGCCTGGCCGACCAGAAGAAGGACATATTCGACGAGGACCTGGAAGCGATCGTGGCCGAGGAGGTGTTCCGCATCCCGCAGACCTACGAGCTGAAGAGCCTGTTTGTGCAGAGCGGGACGGGCACGAAGCCGGAGGCCGAGGTCGTGCTTGCCGGTGGAAGGCAAGGAAGTCAAGGTGAAGTCCACCGGCGACGGGCCGGTCGATGCGGCGCTCAACACCATAGCCGGGATAGTCAAGACCAAGAGCGAGATGCTCGCGTACGAGGTGAAGGCCATCACGGGCGGCACGGACGCGCAGGGCGAGGTTGTCGTGCGCCTGAGGGAGTCCGGCAGGACGGTCATGGGCCAGGGCTCGGACACGGACATCATCGTGGCCTCGGCCAAGGCGTACGTGAATGCCCTTAACAAGCTGGCATACCTGAGGAAAAAGGGTGAAAAAACGGTTGAAAAGATGTGCGAGTAATGCTAAAATTCACCGTTTGACTTGAGCAGTTCCCGCCTTTTTTGTAAAAAAGGCGGCCCAAAAAACTTATATTAATAATGATTTTCTTTATGTTACTTTCTTTTTTCCAAAAGAAAGTAACGGTTTAAGGAGTTGACTTTATGCCGATGACAATTACAGAAAAGATACTGGCTGCTCACTGCGGGAAGAAGGAAGTCGTCCCGGGCGAGCTGATAAACGCGAAGGTCGATATAGTCCTGGCGAACGACATCACCGCGCCGATATCCATCCGCGAGTTCAGGAAGGCCGGCGCGAAGAAGGTGTTCAACAAGAACCGCATCGTGCTTGTGCCCGACCACTTCGTGCCGAACAAGGACATAAACTCCGCCGAGCAGGCGAAGCTCCTCAGGGATTTCTCGAAGGAGCACGGGCTGACCAACTACTTCGAGGTCGGCCGGATGGGCGTGGAGCACGCGCTCCTGCCGGAGCAGGGTATCGTCTGCTCCGGCGACGTGGTTATCGGCGCTGACTCGCACACCTGCACATACGGCGGCCTTGGCGCATTCGCAACCGGCGTGGGCAGCACGGACGTCGCGGCGGCCATGATTACCGGCGAGATATGGTTCAAGGTGCCCGAGAGCATCAAGTTCATATACAAGGGCAAGCTCAAGAAATGGGTGTCCGGCAAGGACCTCATCCTCTATACCATCGGCGACATCGGCGTGGACGGCGCGCTCTATCGCGCGATGGAGTTCACCGGCGAGATAATCGACAAGATGGAGATGTCGGGCAGGCTCACGATGGCGAACATGGCGATCGAGGCCGGCGGCAAGAGCGGCATAATCGCGCCGGACGACATCACACGCGCATACGAGGAAGGCCGCGCACAGCGCAAGCCTAAGTACCTGCAAGTCCGACGCCAAGGCGGTTTACGTGGACATACGCGAGTACGACTGCTCGAAGATAGAGCCGCAGGTCGCATGCCCGCACCTGCCGGAGAACACGAAGGGCGTAAGCGAACTTTCGAACATAAAGATAGACCAGTCCGTCGTCGGCTCCTGCACCAACGGCCGCATCGAGGACCTGCGCGTCGCCGCGAAGGTGCTCAAAGGGCACAAGGTGCACCCGGACGTCAGGATGATAATAATCCCGGCGACGCAGGAGATATACAGGCAGGCGATGAAGGAAGGTCTGTTCAACATATTCCTGGACGCGCAGGCGGCGGTCTCCACCCCGACATGCGGGCCTTGCCTCGGCGGGCACATGGGCATCCTTGCGAAGGGCGAGAAGGCGATTGCAACGACCAACAGGAACTTCGTCGGCCGCATGGGCCACCCGGAGTCAGAGGTCTATCTGTCAAACCCGGCAATCGCGGCGGCGTCCGCGGTACTCGGCAGGATAGGCAGCCCGGACGAACTGAAATAATTTTGTACCTTATTGTAGGGGCCGACCTTCGTGTCGGCCCTGCTTTAACGCATTGAATTTATATTAAGGGCCGACACGAAGGTCGGCCCCTACAAGTGGAGAGATAAAATGAAATTAAAAGGAAATGCCTGGAAGTTCGGCGCGGACATAGATACCGACGCTATAATACCGGCAAGGTACCTGAACACCTCGGACCCTGCGGAACTTGCCAAACACTGCATGGAAGACTCGAAGACCCCGGACTTCATGAAGCGCATGAAGAAGGGCGACATCATCGTGGCCGACAAGAACTTCGGCTGCGGAAGCTCGCGCGAGCACGCCCCGATAGCCATAAAGACCGCCGGAGTCTCATGCGTCATAGCCAAGACGTACGCGCGCATCTTCTACCGCAACTCGTTCAACATGGGCCTGCCGATATTCGAATGCCCCGAGGCGGTTGACGGCATCAGCGAAGGCGACGTGGTAGAGGTGGACGCTGAAAAAGGGATAATAAAGAACATAACGACGAAGAAGACGTACCAGGCCAACCCGATCCCGCCGTTCATGCAGGAGCTGATTACGTGCGGGCGGGCTTATGGAGTGGGTTAAAAAGAGAGTGGCATAATAGAATCCAGCATCGGCTAAAAGATCAGATTTAAATTCACGAAGGGAGAAATTATTAGATGGCCAAGGAAAAGAACTACAAGATAGCGCTTATAGGCGGCGACGGTACAGGGCCGGAGGTTGTTGCGGAGGCGGTCAAGGTTGTAAAGTCCGCGGCAAAGAAGGGCGGCTTTACTCTCAGCTTCAAGAGCTTCAACTACGGCGGTGACCGCTACCTGAAGACCGGCGAGACGATAAGCGACAAGGAGATAGACGGGCTTCGTGAGTTCGACGCCGTACTCCTCGGCGCGATCGGCCACCCCGAGGTCGCGCCCGGCATACTGGAGAAGGGCATACTCTTAAAGACCAGGTTCGCGCTCGACCTCTACATAAACCTCCGGCCGGTAAAGCTGTTCCCGGGCGTCGAGACGCCCGCTGAAGGACAAGGGCCCGAAGGAGATAGACTACGTCGTCGTCCGTGAGAACACCGAAGGCCTCTACGCAGGCGCGGGCGGCGTGCTGAAGAAGGGCACGCAGGACGAGGTCGCCATACAGGAATCCATAAACACCCGCAAGGGCGTCGAGCGCTGCATCCGCTACGCCTTCGAGTACGCGCAAGAAGAACAAGCGCAAGAAGGTCACGCTCTGCGGCAAGACGAACGTCCTCACGTTCGCGTTCGACCTCTGGGAGCGGGCGTTCTATGAGGTAGCCAAGGAATACCCGAAGATAACGGCAGACTACGCGCATGTCGACGCCACCACGATGTGGATGGTGAAGAACCCGGAATGGTTCGACGTCATCGTGACGGACAACATGTTCGGCGATATCATAACCGACCTCGGCGCAATGACGCAGGGCGGCATGGGCATCGCGGCGGGCGGCAACATCAACCCGAAGGGCGTCTGCATGTTCGAGCCGATCGGCGGCTCCGCACCGAAGTACACCGGCATGAACGTCATCAACCCGCTTGCGGCCATATGCGCGGCTGGAATGATGCTCGACCACCTGGGCGAGACTGCGGCTGCAGGCTGGATAGAGAAGGCGGTAATCAAGGCCATATCCAAGATGGACAGCCTGGCCGCAGGCAAGATGGGAATGGGCACGAACGAAGTTGGCAATATGGTTGCGAAGTTTGTTAGAGAGGCCTAAAGATGATGCTTAAGAAGAAGGATAGTTATGTAGTAGCGGTTGTGGGCGCGACTGGCGCAGTCGGGCATGAGATGATATCGGTCCTTGAGGAACGCAAGTTCCCGGTCTCTGAGATAAGGCTGCTGGCCTCGGAGAAGTCCGAAGGCAAGAAGCTCCAGTTCAACGGCAAGGACGTCAAGCGTGAAGACGCTCAAACACGACTCGTTCGAGGGCGTGGACATTGCACTGTTCTCCGCTGGCGGCGTCAAGGAGCCTGGAGTTTGCGCCGAGCGCGGCAAAGGCCGGCTGCATCGTCATCGACAACTCCGCCGCATGGCGCATGGACAAGGACTGCCCGCTGGTCATCCCGGAGGTCAACCCGCAGGACTTAAAGACCATCCCCAAGGGCATAATCGCGAACCCGAACTGCTCCACCATCCAGATGCTGGTCGCGCTCAAGCCCCTGCACGACGCCGCGAAGATAAAGAGGATAGTCGTCACGACGTTCCAGTCCGTCTCCGGCACCGGCAAGAAGGCCATCGACGAGCTGATGGACCAGACTATAGCCCTGCTCGCCTTCAAGGACCCTGTGAACAAGGTCTACCCGCACCGCATCGCATTCAACTGCCTCCCGCACATAGACGTCTTCCTCGACAACGGCTACACCAAGGAAGAGATGAAGATGGTGCACGAGACGCACAAGATGCTCGACCCGAACATAAGGGTGACAGCCACGACGGTGCGCGTCCCGGTCTTCAGATGCCACTCCGAGTCGGTGAACATCGAGACGGAGAAGAAGCTCACCGCGAACGAGGCGCGCGCGATACTTGCCGCCGCTCCCGGCATCGTGGTGTTCGACGACCCGTCCAAGAACATCTACCCGCTCGCGATAGACGTTGCGGGCAAGGACGATACGTATGTCGGGCGCATCCGCGAGGACGAGTCCATCGAGAACGGCCTGAACCTGTGGATAGTCTCGGACAACCTCAGGAAGGGCGCGGCGCTCAACGCGGTGCAGATAGCGGAAGAGCTGATAAAGTAGAAGGTTTTCTTTGTCTATACTCTTTTTGCTAAAAGAAAATAACAGTTTATGTTATGATAAAGGGAACGGTTTTTATACTGTTCCCTTTTCTTTTAAGAGGTTACCTTGGACCTTGATTACTCCAAAATTCTGAAAGCCGCGCTCTCGCGGGGCGGCGAGTACGCCGACCTCTACATCGAGAACACGCGCCCGACGGCTATAATGTTCGACGACGGCAAGGTGGACAAGGTCGTATCGGGCATAGAGACCGGTGCTGGCCTTCGTGTGATAATAGGCTTCAGGACGGTATACGCGTACACGAACAGCTTGGAGGAGAAGGCCCTGCTTGAGCTTGCCGGAAAGATTTCGCACGCCTGCGGTGAGAAGGGCGGGGATATCGTAATCGACCTCAGGGAGAAAAAGGCCCCGGTTGACTACACGATAGTCGAGCCGCCTGAGGGCGTATCCATCGACAGAAAGCTAGCATTTGTCAGGGAGGCGGACAGGGCCGCAAGGGCATATGACTCAAGGGTGGCCCAGGTCACGGTGCAGTACCGGGACACCTTCCAGGATCTAACGATAGCCTGCTCGGACGGCAGCCTGGCAAGGGACAGAAGATATTATATCGTGGCCGCCGCAAACGTGATTGCGAGGGCCGGGGATTCCGTCCAGACCGGGTACGAGTCGGCGGGCGGGAACATCGGCTTTGAGATATTCATGGAGACGCCACCTGAGGAAATAGGCCGCAAGGCAGCAGAACGTGCAGTGATGATGCTCTCCGCAAGGAAGGCACCGGGGGGCAGGATGCCGGTCGTGCTGTCAAGCGAGGCGGGCGGCACGATGGTGCACGAGGCCGTCGGGCATGGCCTTGAGGCCGACCTGGCCCAGAACGGGTTGTCGGTATATACAGACAAGGTAGGCCAGGAGATAGCCTCCCCGCTCGTGACCGTGATCGACGACGCGACCATGCCCGGCAGGCGCGGCTCGTTCCGGTTCGACGACGAAGGCATCGAGGCGCAGAAGACGGTGCTGGTGGAAAAAGGCGTGCTCAAGGGTTTCATGTACGACAGGCTGACAGCCATGAAGGCGGGGGCGGCATCCACCGGAAACGGCAGGCGCGATTCGTACCAGTCGCGGCCAATCACACGTATGACGAACACGATGATTGCGCCCGGCGACATGGACCCGGCGTCCATTGTGAGGGCCTGCGACAAGGGGCTCCTCGTGAAGAAGATGGGCGGCGGACAGGTGAACACCGTAAACGGCGACTTCGTGTTCGAGATAAACGAGGGGTATATGATAGACAAGGGCGAGGTTGGCGAGCCTGTGCGTGGCGCGACGCTCGTCGGCAACGGCCCGGCGGTGCTGAAGAGCATAACCATGGTCGGTTCAGACCTTGGCTTCTCCATAGGCACATGCGGCAAGGACGGCCAGGGCGCGCCGGTGTCTGATGCACAGCCCACGCTTTTCATCTCCGACATAGTCGTTGGCGGAAGCCACGACTGACAAGCATAAGAGGTATATTCAGCAATATGAAAGAAGGATACAGCTGGTTTGAGCATAACAGGCGGAAGATAACAAGGGTCGTCCTGTTGTTTGCCCCCTTGATAATATTGTTCACACGCCACTCCTGGCCTTCAAAAAGCGTCACGGCTGACGTGTTCAAACTTTCAGGCATGATCCTTGTGGCGGCAGGTGTCCTGGGCAGGCTGTGGTGCACGGCCTATATCGGCGGCAGGAAGAACGAGACGCTGGTCATGAACGGACCCTATTCCATGTGCAGGAACCCGCTCTACTTCTTCTCATTCCTCGCTGGCCTGGGCGTGGCGTTCGAGTTTCAGAACATATTATTGATCCTTTTCTATGTGGGCTTCTTCTCTTTTTACTACCCGCTCGTAATCGCATCTGAAGAGAAAAGGCTGCACTCGTTTTTCGGGGAAACGTTCCTGCGGTACAAGGAAAACGTCCCGGCCTTCTTCCCGAATGTATTCAAGCTGAATGCCGGCGGACTCAAGGACGTCTCCTACAAACTGATATTTAAAAGTTTCATGGACGCCAGCTTTTTCATAATATTCGTCCCGGTCGCATTGTGGGTGGACAGTCTTTTTGAAAGCGGAGTATTACACGCATATCTGATAGTGCCGTAATCCACCAGGATAATGTATATGTCTCTCAAGAAAAAAATCGTCATAATCTTCCTTATAAGCGCTTCCATAATCGCCGTATTGATGGCCTATGAGTACAAGAGCTTTATCGATATACGCAGGGAGATACGGTACATAGAACTTACGGATACTATCCGCAGCAAGACACTCCAGCTTCGCCGCCACGAAAAAAACTTCCTTCTCTACGGCCAGCAGAAATCTGGCGCCGAGGCGCTAGCCGTACACGACTACCTGAACCAGATCGAAGCCATACTGAACGATAGTACGCAGGAGGACAAGAACGGCAGACTGAAGGAGCTAAACAGGCTCGTGCTTGAGTATGGCGGTAGGTTCTCCGCTATCGAGAAAAACGCACAGACACTTACCGAAGAGCTTGAAACGACGAAGGCCGCTTCAAGCGCAAACGCAAACTTTTTCCCACTGTTAGAGTTGACCTTCCTCGACAGGCCGGGCGAGGAGGCGGACCTGCTTGTGACGGTTTTCAAACTGCCCGCCGACCATGTCCTGGTAACCGGTTTAAAGAGCCTTGACAGCGAGATCGGCGCGCTCAGAAAAAGCGGCGAAGACATACTTGCGGTATCGAAGGAACTAGACAAGTCGGCGAGGGATGAGGCGGACCAGGCGATCAGTTCATCGCAGGTCGCCATAATTATTATCTTTCCGCTCTTCCTGATCATAGGTATTGGGACGTTGTTCTATTTTGCCAGCGATACCACGTCGCGCCTGAGGCTATTGATGGACGTAGTCGAGAAGGCGGGCAAGGGCGGCCACCCCAGCGTTTCGCAGGACAAAAAAAGGTCCAAAGACGAGGTCGGGGTACTAATCGAGAAGTTCAACACGATGGAGGACCAGCTTGCCCAGCGTGACACTGGAGATCGAAGAAAAGAACCAGGAACTTTTAAGGGCGAAAAAGCTGGTCTCCATAGGAACGATGGCCGCAGGTGTGGCGCATGAGCTTAACAACCCGCTCAATAATATCTATATATCCGCCCAGGTGCTTTCCAAGGCCGCCGGGACGAACATCACGCCTGATGCCAAAGAGGTCATAGGCGATATTATCGGCCAGACTGCGAGGGTCAAGAGGATTGTGGGTGACCTCCTTGAGTTTGCAAGGGGCAAGGACCCGAAGCCGGTATTGACCGACCTGAACGGCCTGATCAAGAGGGTGTACGAGAACACCAAGGGTGTTACAAACTCCCAGGGGGTTACGTTTAAACTTGAGCCGCGCTCGGGCGAGTTGTCCGCCGTGGTCGACCCGGGCCAAATGGAGCGGGTATTCATAAACCTGTTCACGAACGCGATCGAAGCGATGTCCGGCGATGGGGAGCTTGTCGTGTCGACCAAGTCCGAAGACGGTTTTGTACGCATAGATGTTTCCGATACAGGACCCGGCATTAAAGAGGAAGACCTGGACCGTGTGCTGGACCCGTTCTTCACCACCAAGGACAAGGGTACAGGCTTGGGCCTTGCGATCGCATTTAATATCGTCAAGAAACACGGTGGAGACATGAGTGTCAGAAACTGCAACAACCGTGGGGTCTGTTTTACAATAAAGGTTCCGGTGCAAAGAGAAAATGAAACATAGCATATTGATAGCGGAAGACGAAGAGATAACCCTCAAGCACCTCCAGAATACCATGAGGGCCGAAGGGTACGATGTGACTGCGTGCGCAAACGGCCTCGACGCATTCAATGCTCTTGAGTCGTGGTATTTTGACCTGCTGATAGCGGACATAAAGATGCCCGGCATGACAGGCATGGAGCTTCTTGTCAAGGTGAAGGAAAAGCATCCCGATATGGGCGTTATATTGATAACCGGGTATGGCAGCATAGGCTCGGCTATCAGCGCAATAAAGCTCGGCGCGTCAGACTACATAACAAAGCCTTTCGATTTGGATGAGCTTGTAATAAAAGTAAAAAAGGTTTTCGAACAGAAAAGCCTGAGGAAAGAAAACATCGCGCTCAGGGCCTTCTTCGGGATGAACAAGAACCTGTCCGTTATAGCCCAGAGCGACAGCATGCTGAGGATACTCGAGGTTATCGAAGGGCTTAAGGAGTCGGATTGCAATATACTCCTAACCGGGGAGAGCGGCGTAGGCAAGAGCCTGCTGGCGAAGATAATACATTTCACCGGCAGGAGAGAGAATATGCCGTTCCTGTCCATAAACTGCGCCACACTGACCGAGGAACTGCTGGCCAGCGAGCTTTTCGGACACGAGAAGGGCGCGTTCACCGGGGCGATAAAGATGAAGCAGGGGCTTGTCGAGATTGCGGATACCGGGACTCTGTTCCTCGACGAGATATCCGAGATGGCGCCGAGCCTGCAGGCGAAACTCCTGAAGGTGATAGAGGACGGCGAGTTCTACAGGGTCGGAGGGACCAAGCCGATCAGGGTCGACGTCAGGTTCATAGCCGCAACCAACCAGAATGTAAAGGCTATCATCGCGGAAGGCCGGTTCAGGGAAGACCTCTACTACCGTCTTAACGTTATGGAGATATCGATACCGCCCCTCAGGGAGAGGAAAGACGACATAGCCCCACTGTGTGAATTCTTCCTCCAGAAGCACCTGCCCAGGGCGAACAAGAAGATCACCGGTTTCTCAAAGGAGGCATTGAAGATACTAAAATCATACAATTTCCCAGGAAACATCAGGGAACTGGAAAATATTATCGAAAGAGCGCTAATTATTGAGAAATCTGAGGTTATCACACCTGATAGTCTTCCGCAGAGTATCTCCATGTTCCAGATTGAAACTATAGATCCAAGCCGCGTTCAGACTATGGACGAATTGAACCGTGCCTATGCCGAGAGGGTGCTTGAGATGGTCGGAGGCAATAAAACAAAGGCCTCTGAGCTTCTCGGTATCTCAAGAACCAGCCTCTGGAGAATCCTCAAAGGCGAAGAGCGTTCATAGCTGTTCATTTATGAAACATACCGTTCCTGCCTAAAATCGTATTTTCATTTTAAAATCAATAGTTTGTATTCTGGCATCCTTCTTGCTCTATAGCTACGTAGAAGTTTGTTAACACTTATACGGAGGTTTGAGGAATGAGAAGGGATTTACTGTTTGTAACATTCTTGAACGAACGTTACGAAGAGGGGCTTTCCTATGCCATCGACCTGGCAAGGACGCTCGGGAACGGGCTTTCCGTTCTGCTGGTGCATGAAAAGAGGAAGAACCTGGCGGAGAAGTTCTCCGATATCATGTCCGCAGCGGCCTTTGCCGAGGCCGGGGAGCATGATACCGCAAGGGAACTGATACTTTCAAGGGAACTGGACCTGATGAAAGAGATCTGCCACTACCTTTGAGGCAAAGTGCAGCGCCGCTGGCGTCAAGCTGAGCATGACGACATCGGAACTCGATGCCGTACATGCGGTCAAGGCATACATCAAAGACCACCCGCCCGTTGACATGGTGCTTCTGAGCCCTCCTGCAGTCCAGGATGGCGGCGTATCCGCTAAAGAGTTGAATACGCTTGTAAAAACTGCTGGTAGGCCGGTTGTGACCATCAGCAGGCAGGCCTGCTTAGCTTAAGAGGATCTTTATATATGTCCTGGTGTTGCCAGGGCCGGCTTTTAAATCGAGGAGGAACTACCGTGTATTTGTATCTGCCAGTCGCATTAACCAGTGTAAACATCCTGTTACCCGTGGGCCTGGGCCTGGGTGTGGGGCTTCTTTCAGGTCTTTTCGGAGTGGGTGGCGGCTTTCTTATGACGCCGCTGCTTATAATGTTGGGCATACCTTCAACCGTCGCTGCCGCCACGGATTCCAACCAGATTGTTGCGGCGTCCACATCCGGCACTTATGCCCACTGGAAGCTTGGCAACGTCGATTTCAAGATGGGCATCTACCTGCTTGTCGGCGGTTTCACCGGGGGCATGGTCGGCGTCCAGCTTATGAAGTTTCTAAAGGCCATGGGCAATGCCGACTTCGTGATAAAGATGACATATATCCTGATGCTCGGCATCGTCGGTGTATATATGTTGATTGAAAGCATCCAGAGCATGAAGAAGAAAGAGGCCGCGGTGTCGGCCAAACCCGCCGGGGAATCAAAATTCGGCGCGTTTCTGCAAAAGCTTCCCATGCAGACGAGGTTCGAGAAGTCCGGTGTCACCCACTCGCTTATCCTTCCGATATTCTTCGGCTGGTTTGTTGGCGTCCTGGCCGCGATAATGGGCGTGGGCGGCGGCTTCCTCATGGTGCCTGTCATGGTCTACATATTGAGGATGCCGATGCACGTGGTTGTCGGGACCAGCCTTTTCCAGATACTTTTCACATGCATAGAGGTTACATTCCTGCAGTCATACACTAACCATACCGTGGACTTCACGCTTGCGGTGCTTCTCTTGGTGGGCTCGACGTTAGGGGCCCAGGTCGGCACTGTTTTCGGCCGGAAGCTAAAGGCCGACCAGCTTGAAGGTCCTGCTTGCAATCATAGTGCTTGTGGTTACTGTAAAGATAGTATTCGATGTGACGCTGGAGCCATCGATGCTTTTAGGTGTGGGAGGCGGACATTAAAATGAAGACGACATTCAAGACATTGATTATAGCAGCAGTAGTACTGGTACTGGCGTCATTTTCGCCCCTTAAAGAGGCCTCAGCGGAACTGACGGCAAAGGCGAACCACGACCATATAACCATTGACTCCTTCTACCACGGGAGCGAGGTCAGCGTGCGTGGCATCTGCGACCCGGACGTGGAGCTGGTGGTCAAGATAGCCTCGCCGGAAGCTCATCAGACGCTCAAGCAGAAGGGCAAGGTCAGCGGGTTCCTCTGGATGAACGTGGGCACGCTTGACAATAGAAAACACACCGAACCTCTATATGCTTCGCGCCACAAAGGACCTGAACAAGCTGATGGCATCCGATGAACTCGAGAAGTACACCATAGGCTACCCGGCCCTGGGCAAACACGCGGAACTGTCACCGGTTGCGGACAGCGCGGCTAAAGACAAGTGGTTCGGCGAGTTCATAAAGTATAAAGAGCATTCCAAACTGTTCGAATCCACCGAGGGGGGATTTACCTCGGGCGAATCCGGCGGCAAGCATACATATTACATGAAGTTTGCATGGCCCTACCAGGCACCTCCCGGAGACTACCTCGTAACGGTGTATGCCGTGAAAGGCGGAAAGGTGGTTGAACAGGCGACTTCGAAGGTACTGGTCGAGCAGGTCGGGGTTGTGAAGTACCTTGCCGGCATGGCCAAGAACAACGGCGCGCTCTACGGCATATTCTCCATTTTAGCAGCTCTCGGCGCGGGTTTTGGCGTCGGTCTGGTGTTCAAAAAGGGCGGGGGGGCACATTGATGTACGAGACAATAGTAGTTGGTTTTGACGGCTCTGAGTACAGTAAGGCCGCCCTGATAGACGCCTCCAAAAGAGCCAAACTGCACGGTGGCAAAGTCATTATGGTCCACGCAGTATATTTCGACGAGGAGGAGTTCGGAATAGCCCCTGTCCAGCTTGAGAAGAGGTTTGAGGTTGGCAACAAGCTTTGCATGCAGACCAGGGAAAAGTACAACGCCGAGTTCGGCATTGAGCTTGAGAGCCTTGTCTGCCAGGGCGAACCGCCGGAGATAATTAACACTGTGGCGCGCGAGCGTGGCGCGGGGCTTATCGCGATGGGCACCCACGGCAGGCGCGGCATAAAGAGGCTGATAATGGGGAGCGTTACGGCAAGTGTCATAGCCTCCTCGCCATGCGATGTTCTGGTGGTGAAGAAACCGTGTAGCGACTGCACCGGTGAGTACAAGTCGGTGCTGGTAGCCTTCGATGGCTCCGAGAACAGCAAGAAGGCCCTGATAAAGGCCGGGCAGTTCGCAGGCGAGAACGGCGGCGAAGTCACTGTCCTCTATGCGATGCCGAGGTACGAGGAAATGATAGGCTTCATGAGGACGGAGTCTATAAAGAAAAGCATGTTCGACGAAGCGGAAAAAGTGGTGGAGGATGCCCGTAATACGGCCGCCGAAAACGGTTTTACCGTGGCGACTATGGTCCAGGAGGGAAGCGCGGCCGACAGGGTGGTTGACAATGCCGCAAAACTCAGGAAGGACCTGATCGTGATGGGTACCTTCGGATGGACCGGGGTGAACAAGGCTATAATGGGCAGCACGACTGAGCGCGTGATTATGAACTCGCCGTGTCCCGTACTCGTAGTGAGGTAATATTATGAGAGGCTTCAGGAAAATCCTGGTCGCGCTGCATAAATCTAATGAAACCCTTTTGAAGGGCATTAAGCTTGCACAGGACGAAGGCGCATGGATAACTGTGGTGAAGGTCATACCGCCTTACGAGGGTGACCTGGAGCTTGTGGGTGTGAAGAACATCGGCGACGTCCTTGATTCAGGCGCGCAGGCCGCCATCCGTCAGGCCAACAAGACCGCGACTTCCGAGAGGGCCCTGGTAAAGACCAGGCTCGAAGAAGGCGATGCGGACAAGAAGATAGTGGAGGTCGCAAGGGAGGAAAAGTGCGACCTGATAATAATTGAGAAGGACAACAGCAGCTTCCTGATGAGGCTTCTCGGCGGGAATATTACCGGCAAGGTCATCAAGAACGCGCCATGCCCGGTCCTTGTCGTCGGGTGCGCCTGATCCGGGGTTAGCATAAGACTTTTCAAATGAAAACAGCGGGATGGCCAGAGTGCCATCCCGCTGTTTTATTGTCTGAACATAAAACAAAAGGGCTACGGGATGAACCGTAACCCTTTATTCTTTATGGCGGGGTCGACGAGGCTCGAACTCGCGACCTCCTACGTGACAGGCAGGCGCTCTAACCGACTGAGCTACGACCCCATAAAGCTCGTAATTTATACTATATTTACCTTCCGGAGTCAACCTTTTTTTATAAAAAAGACCTTCTACCAGTCTATCGTAAGTGCGACCTTTGCGCCATGATAGAGCACACTGTCGGTGTCGACTATATGGTCGTAATTGCCCGCTGTCGCAAGGGCGGTTTTTTCAATCCACAGTATCTCGTACCCGGTTGACAGCGCGACATGCGGCACTACGACGATCTTGTAGTCAAAGCCGGCCTCACCAGCGAATGTCCCCGTGTGGGATTTGCCCCTTGCTTGAATCGAAGAGCCTTCAAAATTAGTGTGAATGCCGAATTTCGTAGAGATCGCGTTATCGTAATAACCAGCCTTGCCCCATAAACTGGCTGTACAGCCCCTGCGGGTTTTAAACAGGTTTGCCTTTACTCCTACCTGTCCGCCCCAAAGCTCGTTATCGGCAGAGGAAGAAAAGGCGACCGAGTCATTAAGAATAGTTATCTTGTTAGACTCATCAATAGTCAGATGACGCGGGCCTGCAAATACCCCGATATATTCAACAGGCCACCATCCCATATTGATCTCAGCGCTGTCAAGCTGTGAACTATAGCTGCTGTAGATAGTGGCAGCGCTGGCTAAGCCTTCGGTCCCAGGATTCATAGGCTTGCTATCAACAAGTCTGTTCAGCACAATCCTTGAATCCTCAGACCATGAGTTTAGGCCGAAATACCTGAAATTGGCTTCAAGGCCGCCCTTGCTTTTATATGCGGCGCTGACATCCAAGCCGGGTTCGTAATCGTCGAGGTTCAGGGATTGGGAATCCAGCACCGTCTTTGTCCCGCCCGGGCCTATACTCGATACGAGTATATAGTTATGCGTCCCCTCGCGGCGCAGGAATAACGAACCCACGGAGATACTGAAAGAAGAACCGTCCGCAGCGGCAACTGTCGCCTCGGCAGCGGCAGCATCCTTCCCTGAAACCGTTACCATCGCGCATAAAGCAACCACAAAAACAAATGATGCCGAAAACAAAGCTCTTAATATAAGTCCCTTTTTCATATATCTATACCCTCCTTGATTAAAAGTTGTTAGATTATAATCATATTATATTTTTTTTCAAGTAAAGATTATATATATGTCAATAAAAAATGAAAATAACGAGAGGTTTTTGGGAGGGGATGAATAAGGGGGGCAACTTGCCCCCCTTATTGGTATCTTATTGAACGACGAAAGAATCCCGCCTGTTTTTCGCCCAGGCCTCCTCGTTGTGCCCGAGGTCCACTGGCTTGCTCTTCCCATAGCTGATCGTCTTCAGCTTGTTGGCATCAACGCCCAGCGAAACAAGGTAGTTTTTTGCCGCCTCTGCCCTTCTCTCTCCAAGGGCCAGGTTGTATTCGACGGTGCCGCGCTCATCGCAGTTCCCCTCGACCATAACAAGCCCGGGTTTTCTGGCCCTTATCCATTTCGCCCCTCCTTCCAGTATCCTGGCATCGTCAGGTTTGATGTCATATTTGTCCAGGTCGAAATATATCGCCTGTAATGATTTCTCGCTTCTTGCTGTTTCGACCGGCTCTGGTTGCTCTTTCTGTCCGGGAGGGGCCTCTATCTCTTTCGATTCACGCTTCGACTTATCAGTATCTCCGGAAGGAGTCTTTGCCGCCTCTGGTGGCGTTGAAGGTTTTATCTGGCCTCCATCGCTTTTGAGCTGCTTATTGGCACATCCATAACCTGCAAATACAAAGGTAACCACCATAATTGAAAACAGTAATGCCCGTAAATATCTCATTATCCGCACTCCTTTTCATAGTGTTATTCCACCGGTGCAACAGGGATCTGTCAGCAAACGCGTACTGGAATGCATCCGTGGAAACGATACTGGGGACACAGGAGATCAGCAAATAACGGTAGGCGGAGGTCTGGCTACTATATTGACAAGCTTGAATTTGCTGTGATAAACCCTCTTCGGCTCAAAGGAGAGGTAGTATTTATCACGAGTAAAATCAATCCGGCTGTTGCCGAGGCCGACATCATCAACGGAGATCTTGGAATCCTCGGAAGACGACTCTTCGATAGCCTTTATGATAGGGTGGGGTTTTGAATGATGATGTTTTATTAAACGCGGGAGATTGCCTGCCAGCAGGATGATTGAAAGACAGACGGGAAAAATAATCAGTGCAAGTTTCTTGTTCATTATCGTGCCATTAGGTTTTATAAAAAGATACCACAAAGGAGGCATTCCATCAAAGTATTTTAATGTTTGAATGCTATCCGGCATCCTGTAAAGCCATTTGAGGCTTTTTTCAACTATTGCGATAAAAAGGGTTGTGGATTCATTCAAAATAAGTAAAATAAGTAACCATAAAAGAATAATAATCGAGGAGGACGTATGAAGAGAGTTCTTATAACAATTGCGGTCAGCCTTGCGTTTGGTTTTCTTCTTGGCGGTTTCTCGGTTTATAAGGTCAAGTCCGGGTCAGATGACAAAAGGGCGATGGCGTCTTTTGTGGAGGGCAAGAAGTATTTCGACGCACAGAAATATCCTGAGGCTGCGGAAATGTTCAACAGGTCGATAGGCCTGAAGCCTGATATGGACTCGGCGCATGTCATGCTCTCCAGCGCCTATCAGAAGATGGGTCTTGCCGAACTGGCCAACAAGGAACTCGAGGCCGGCGGGGTGAAAACCGGCCAGTAGCAACAAGGATCTATGCTCTGAACTTTATCGCACTGCCAATCATATATCACGCATAAAATACCAGTGTAGTAAATCAGTTAATCTGTTGCTGTTATTATGACAACCGCTGCAGGATATCTGAGTCATCCCATATAAGTGCGTTTCCTGCCAGATTCAAATTATATATTTAAAATATGCTATACTAACAATATATTCTGATATCTATAGTCTACAGGCGAACCCGCAACAGGGCCGGGATGAGAAGGAATTTTCTCATGACAATCAAAAAAGATTCCTTTGTAAAAGTTGCTGGGTGGCTCGGCACCATCGTTGCGCTCATCGGTGTCGTGGTCCTCGTGGGGTGGTTTTTTGATATAACTGCCTTGAAAGTCGTAATTCCGGGCCATGTCTCGATGAAGGTCAATACCGCAATTTCGTTTATCTGCCTTGGAATAGCCCTTACAATACACGCAAGGTATGGAGACAGGGAGAAATCCGTACTTCAGGTGGTTGCTCAGGCGCTTCCGCTTGTCGCAGTTACGCTCGGTATACTTAACTCCATAGAATATGCCGCCAATGTAGATTTAGGTATCGACCAACTGTTATTCAACGACCCGCAACTCTCCGCACTCTCGCCTTTCCCCGGCAGGATGGCTCCTGTAACTTGTGTGAACCTTGTTTTTTTTGGGCTAGCCCTCTTTTTCTATAAAAAAGGCAACGACCGTCTTGTTGTTAAAATCATGACTGATATCGCGGGCGCTATATCTTTGCTTGCGATAATCGGTGCTATTTATGGGGTAATCCCGCTTGTTCCATTGGTGCGTTATACGCATATAGCGGTCCACACCTCATTTGCCTTCTTGTTGTTGTTCTTCGGGATAATGTTTTCGCAGCCGGAATTCGGGATAATGAAGATTGCTTCTGACGAAGGTTCGGCAGGGTTGTTGGCAAGGTGGCTTCTCCCCGCAGTCATTGTTTTAGAGATTTCCACGGGCAAAATCAGGCTCTTTTTCATAGGCAAAGGCTTGGTGACAAAAGAATACGGTTCCGCTGTTTCCACACTTGTCAACGTCTGTTTTATCATAGGTTTTTTTGCCCTTGCCTTTCGTGCCCTGAAACGTTCGGAGGACGACCTTCGCAGACACCGCGAGCACCTGGAGGAATTGGTTGACGAGCGGACTGCCAAGCTCAAGGAGGTGAACGAATACCTCAGTGAAGAGGTTGAAGAGCGGACAAGGGCTGAAGAAGCCCTGCACCTTGCAAGCGCCTACAACCGAAGCCTCATTGAAGCCAGCCTCGACCCTCTGGTGACGATTGGCCCGGACGGCAGGATAACAGACGTGAACGCGGCGACTGAGGCCGTAACCGGGCGCAGCCGCGCAGAGCTTGTCGGCACGGACTTCTCGGACTACTTCACCGACCCGGAAAAGGCGAGGACAGGTTACAAAGAGGTGTTTCGCGAGGGTTACGTGCTTGACTACGAGCTTGAGGTCCGCCACAAGGATGGCCATACAACGCCCGTATTATACAATGCTTCCGTCTACAGGGATGAGACAGGAGGGGTAACCGGCGTGTTCGCGGCGGCTAGGGACATCACGGAGCGAAAGAGGGCCGATGAGGCGGGCGCGCTTAACTCCCAGCGTATGGAAGCGCTTTTGCACCTGAACCAGATGATGGATGCAACCATGCAGGAGGTCACGGATTTCGTCTTGGAGGAAGCCGTACGGCTGACCCAAAGCAAAATAGGCTACCTGGCGTTTCTCAACGAGGATGAGAGCATCCTTACCATGAACTCTTGGTCGAAATCCGCCATGGCAGAGTGCGCCATCTCGGAGAAACCGTTTCTTTATCCTGTAGAGTCCACCGGACTATGGGGTGAAGCGGTCAGGCAGCGCCGGCCAATCATCACCAACGACTACGCCGCCGACAACCAATGGAAGAAAGGTTGCCCGCAGGGCCACGTGGCATTGGTGCGTCACATGAACGTTCCTGTTTTCGATGGATCCAAAATCGTTATTGTCGCGGGCGTAGGCAACAAAGCCGAAGAGTACGACCAGGGCGATGTCCAGCAGCTGATCCTCCTTATGGAAAGCATGTGGCGGCTGCTCGAACGCAAGAAGGCCGAGGAGGCCCTCCGGCTTGCCGGGGTTTACAACAGAAGCCTAATCGAGGCCAGCCTCGACCCGCTTGTGACTATTGGCCCGGACGGCAAGATAACCGACGTAAACGCAGCTACTGAGGCTGTGACCGGGCGCAACCGTGCCGATCTTGTAGGCACAGACTTCTCGGACTACTTCACCGACCCGGAAAAGGCGAGGGCGGGTTACAAGGAAGTGTTCAGTTCGGGTTATGTGCTTGACTATGAGCTTGAGGTTCGCCACAAGGAAGGTCACGTCACACCTGTACTTTACAATGCATCGGTCTACCGTGATGAGACGGGAAATGTAAAAGGCGTATTTGCTGCTGCCCGCGACATTACCGAGAAAAAGAAGGCCGAGAAGGCCATAATGAGGATGAATGATGAGCTGGAGCAGCGTGTGGTCGAGCGCACGGTCCAACTCACTGCCGCTAACAAGGAATTGGAGGCGTTCTGCTACTCGGTGTCCCACGACCTGCGGTCTCCGCTTCGGAGCATCGACGGCTTCAGCCAGGCGGTACTGGAAGACTACGAGGAGAAACTGGACGACCGGGGCAGGGACTGTCTCCACCGGGTGCGCGCCGCCAGCCAGAGGATGGGACAGCTAATAGACGACCTTCTGAAACTCTCCCGTGTGACGAGGGGGGAGATGCAAAACAATGTTGTTGACTTGAGTTCCATTGTGCGGCACGTGGCTGAAGGGCTGCGGGAATCGGAGCCCGGACGCCAGGTCGAACTAATAGTACATGAAGGGCTGGCCGCGGAAGGCGACCCGCAACTTCTGAGGGTTGTCCTTGAGAACCTCCTCGGCAACGCATGGAAGTTTACATCGAAACATCAGACTGCGAAGATAGAGTTCGGTATGGAAACGATGGACGGTACTCAGGCCTATTTTGTCAGGGACGATGGCTCCGGGTTCGACATGGCATACAGCGAGAAGCTGTTCGGGCCGTTCCAGCGGTTGCATGCGGTCACTGACTTCCCGGGAACAGGCATAGGGCTTGCCACGGTCCAGCGTATAATAACCAGGCACGGCGGTAAGGTATGGGCGGAAGGGGGAGTGGAGAAAGGCGCAACGTTCTATTTTACGGTCGGGCAAGGTGTGTCCACTACAAATAAGGAGGCGGCATGAAGGACAAGAGGATTCTTCTGGTCGAAGATAACCCTGACGACGTGGAGCTGACACTGCGCGCGCTCAAGAAGAACAACATAATGAACGAGGTTGTGGTGGCGCGTGACGGTGTGGAGGCCGTGGACTACCTCTTCGGCACAGGGAGCTTTGCGGGCCGCGACATGAACGAAACCCCTATGCTTGTGTTGCTTGACCTGAAGCTTCCAAGGATGGACGGCATAGAGGTGCTAAAGAAACTGCGCGGGAACGAGGCGACAAAGATGCTTCCCGTGGTAATCCTCACGTCGTCCAAGGAAGAACGCGACGTGATCGACGGGTACAGCCTGGGCTGCAACAGCTACATCAGGAAGCCGGTGGACTTCGCGCAGTTCACCGAGGCGGTACGCCAGATAGGGCTTTACTGGCTTCTTCTTAACGTGCCGCCGCCGATATAACCTGGAGTGTTTATGGCAAAACAGTTGAAGGCATTAATAGTCGATGACTCCGAGGAAGACGCCCTGCTAGTCGCGATGGAGCTGAAGCGCTCGGGCTACGACATCGCCTATGAACGTGTGGACACCCCTGAATCCCTAACCGTCGCGCTGGACGGCAATGCGTGGGATGTAGTCCTGTGCGACTATGTGATGCCGAGATTTTCGGGGATGGCCGCGCTTGAGATATTGCACGAGAAGGAGATGGACATCCCGTTCGTAATAGTGTCGGGAAAAATAGGCGAGGACACAGCCGTCGCTGCCATGAAGGCGGGCGCGCACGACTACATAATGAAGGACAAGCTTTCCAGGCTGGCGCCGGCGATAGACAGGGAATTGGCGGAGGCTGCCGACCGCAGGGAGCGCAGGCGCGCGGAAGAGAAAGTCGCAAGGCTGAGCAGGCTGTATTCGGTACTTTACGGCATAAACGAGATGATAGTACGTGCAAAAGACAGGCAGGACCTGTTCGACGACGCATGCCGCATCGCGGTGGAGAAAGGCCTGTTCCTCATGGCCTGGGTAGGTTTGGCGGACACGGAGAACCAGAGAGTGAGGCCGGTCGCCTTTGCTGGAAACGAAGATGGATATCTCGACAACATACGCGTCTCGACGGAGGACGTGCCCGAAGGGCGCGGCCCGACAGGGTATGCGGTAAGGAATGACAAGGCATCCGTATTCAACGATATTGAGCACAACCGAGGTATGCTCCCGTGGCGGGAGGAGGCGCTAAAGCGCGGTTACCGTTCGGTCGCGGCGTTCCCTTTGGCTCGCTGAAGGGCGTGTCGAGGGTGCGTTTACCGTATACTCAGATGAGCCGGACTTCTTCGACGAGGAGGAGGTGGCGCTTCTCGATGAGCTTGCCGCCGACATATCGTTCGCGATGCAGCACATCGCGCAGGAAGAACAGCGCAACAATGCCGAGCTGGCTCTCCAGGAATCGGAGAAGAAGTTCCGCCTGCTCGTGGAGGACTCGCTCGTGGGGGTATACATAGTACAGGAAAATAAACTGGTATATGCGAACCCCAGGCTCGCCGAGATGCTCGGATGTACGCCGGAGGAATTGATGGGGTTGAGCGTACTGGACCTGACATTACCGGAGGAAAGAAGACCCGCCGAGGACAAGATGGAGAGCATACTATCCGGCGAAGATACCTCAAGGCGCTACCAGATGCCAGCGGTACGCAAGGACGGCGAGGCCATCGAAATAGAGATCCTTGGGACTGCGACCGCCTACGATGGCAAGCCGGCCCTTATTGGCACTATCATGGACATCACAGAACGAAAGCGCTCCGAAGAAGCTATCAAGGCCGAGGTCGCGGTCACAAAGGCGCTGCTGGACGCTTCCGCTATCACAAACGCAAACCTCAACTGGGAAGAGGTCGCGGAGAAGATACTCTCATTGCTTACCAAACTATTGGGTTGCGTGAGCATGGGAGTAATAATGCTGGAAGAAGACGGGCGGCTCAGGCCTTTGCGGGCCACTGGCGCTGATGAGTTGTTGTCTTTTTTCCTGTCCCTGAGGGTCAAGTTGGAAGAAATCCCTGCACTTGTCGAAATAGCGAAGACCCAGAGAACATTATCGCTTGCTCCGGGCGAAATGAATGGTTCAATACCCAATCAATTCTCAAGCGCCCTTGGCTTAAAGGCTCTCATAATAACGCCTATTATATCGCGGGAAAAGGTTTCGGGATTTCTCGTATGCAACTTCGAACAAATGCCATCCGACCCGCGGGTGATGGAGATAATTAAAGGCGTCACCTCGCAGCTCGGTGTGGCCTACGAAAACTTCTCGCTCTATGCCGAATCCGAAAAGAAGAGCCTTGACCTTGCCAGGAAGATGGAGGCGTTAAAGGTGTTGGCAGAGCTTGACCGCATGATACTGTCCACCCTCAACCGGGACGAGATGCTTTCAAGGGTCGTGTTCCTTATAAGGAGGCTGATCCCCGCAAACGTGGGCTGCGTCATCCTGCTGGAACCCGATGGGAGCTTGCTCCGGTACGGTTATGGCTGGGGGCTCGGTATGAAAAAAGGCGAGGTATTGCCTCTGGAAGACTGGACCGGCTCCCAGTGCATCAAGAGCGGGAAATCCATTGTCAGGACGGACATACAGGAAGAAAAAGGGCTCACAAAAATAGATAAGATGCTTATCAGTACCGGTGTAAGGTCCGATGTATACGTGCCTATATTAAGCAAGGGAGCGGGTGTGGGATTTTTGTGCCTGGGAAGCTACAGGGTTGCGGGCTTTACCATGGAAGACGTGCAAAACGCGGAGAACCTCTCAAACCAGATAAGCATTGCACTGGAGAACACCAAGCTTCTCACCGACCTTGAGGATATGTTTGTTAGCGTCGTGAAGGCCCTTGCCTCGGCGATTGACGCAAAGAGCCCTTGGACAAAGGGTCATTCAGAGCGTGTTACCAAATATGCAGTCATGATCGCCGAAAAGATGGGTATAGATGCTGCCGATATCGAGAAACTGCGCCTGGGCGGGTTCCTGCATGATATAGGCAAGATAGGAACCTTCGACGTGATACTGGACAAGCCTGGCAAGCTAACCGAAGAGGAGTTCGAGCTTGTAAAGCTGCACCCTGCCAAAGGTGAGGAGATACTTTCACACATAAAACAGTTCAACGACGTTATTCCCGTCATACGGCACCACCATGAGCGCTGGGACGGCGCCGGTTATCCGGACGGGTTGAAAGGGGAAGAAATCCCGCTATTGGCGCGCATTTTATGCGTCGCCGACTCTTATGACTCCATGACAGCGGACAGGCCATACAGGTCTTCGCCAGGGATCGAATATGCGGTCTCCGAGTTCATCCGCTGCTCAGGCACGCAGTTTGACGCAAAGGTAGTGGAAACCTTTGTTGAGATTCTTAAAGAAAATAAAAGGGCCGCCTGAGGCCCTCATGCTGCGTCCTCCAGCAACCCCTGGAGTTTCTTGATGCTGATCTCCTCGACAAGTTTTATCAACGTTTCGGCCTCGAAAGGCTTATACAGGCATGTATAGGCGCCTATTTGAAGGCCTTTTTCTATCGAACCCATCATGTCCTCTTTATAGCCCGTCACAAGTATCACAGGCTTCGTAGGATATCTGGCGCGTATAGACTTCAGGACATCCAGGCCGCTCTTGCTTCCCAGTTTCATATCCAGCACGACGACCAGCCTGTAGTTTTGTTCCATGATCCCAAGCACCTTTTCCGTGTCGTCAGTCGTTTCCACCGCGTAGCTCCGCGATTGCAGTATATCTCCGATCGTCTTGCAAAAATTAGGGTCGTCATCAACAATAAGGATGTTCTCTTCTTTTCTAAGCAAAGAAAGAAACGAGAGGATCTGTTGAATATCTACCGGTTTGCTGAGGACCGAATACGCTCCTTTTTGCCTGGCCTCTGACATCATCTCCTCGGTGGCGTATGCGCTCATCAGCACTACAGGGACGCCTGGCAACTGTTTTTTTATTGCCTCCAAGGCATCGACTCCGTTGATCCCCGGCATCCGGATGTCCATAAGTATGCAATCCGGGGTATAGGATGTTGCCATCTCGATGGCCTCCTCGCCGGTATATGATGCCACTGCATCAAACCCCTTGACCTTCAGGATATCACACAGGGTCTTGACCATCCGCCGGTCATCGTCAACCACCAGTACCTTGGTCATTTTTTCCATCAGCCACCTTCTTCCGCCGGCAGTGTTATTGTGAATGTCGTCCCCTTGCCCAACTGGCTGGCCACATCTACCCTGCCGCCGTTTGCTTCAATAAGGTTCTTCACCACGGTCAATCCCAGCCCGATGCCACGTGCCTTCGTCGTGAAAAGTGGCTGGAACATTTTCTCCATGTTTTCGGGTGTAATACCGACACCTGTGTCACTGACCGTGACACGCAAAGCCCGGTTCTCTTTATCCTCTTGTGCATTTATGGTCAGGGTACCGCCCTCCTGCATGGCGTCAACCGCGTTGTTTATCAGGTTCATAAAGACCTGCTTCATCTGATGAGTGTCCACTCTGACCTTGGGTAGACTGTCTGATAGCTCTGCCGCCACCCTTATGTTATCAGTGATCTGGCATCTGTCGATGCTCAAGGGTATCAGTTCTCCGAAAGTTGCAGGCTCGGGATGTGGTGTGGTAGTGCTCACGGTGTCCAGCAGGTCCGAGACGATGCGCTCAGCGCCGGAGATCTCCTCCTTTATAATGTCCAGATATTCTTTTGTGGTCTCATCCGCCCCCGACAAGGTCGTATTCAGGTAGTAGACGGCGTTGTTCATCACGCCCAGTGGGTTTCGAAGCTCGTTCCCTACGTTCGCTGCCAGTTGCCCCAGGGTAGCAAGTTTCTCATTGTGGACCAGTTCGCCCTGCGCATCTAGGAGCTGCTTCGTCCTTTCCTGCACCTTGATTTCAAGGGCCTCGTTCAGCTTGCGTATCTCGCTTTCGCTTTTTCGCAGGTACGAAACATATGTATCAAGTACGAAAATCAGACCGAAACACACTGCCGAAAAAACTCCGCCTACAACCAGATGCTCTTTGTCAAAGTAAGGGATTTCCGGATGTATTACAAGATCAGTCAGTGCACCAAGGTTGGACATCAGGATGATGACCACACAATAGGTTCCATATTTTAGCACATTATTGCGCATCATCCCTCACTCGTTAACAGGCAATGACATCGCAAAAGTCGTCCCTTTGCTAAATTGGCTCGCCACGTCGACCCTGCCACCGTTTCCCCTGACTAACCAGCCCTCTGTACCCTGTTAGTATCCAGATCCTCGTTCAACCTCTTTATCTCCTTCTCACTTCTCTTTGTGTCTGTGATGTCGCGGATGGATTCTATGTTTGCGACGACCCGCCCGTACATGTCTCTCAGCGGTGCGGACTTTATCTCTACGTGGACAGTTCTGCCGCCTACTGTCGTCGTTTTTTCCAAGGTGTGCACGGCCCCGTCTCTAAATGATGCAACCAGAGGACAGCCGTCGCATACTTGCTGCCTGTCTTCATATGCTCTGTAACAGTGTTCGCCGGTGTGTGCGCCGTACATTTCAACGATAGAGTGGTTCTGGTATAATATCCTGAAGCCGGTATCCTGGATGCTGACGCCGTCCGTTATGTTATCAAGTATGGTCTCCAGTTTGTTCTTTTCTTGCAGGAGGGCGTCCTCGGCCTTCTTTTTGTTGGTTATGTCGCGACAGTACCAGACCCTCCCGTAATATTTCCCATTCGGCCCGAGCATCGGGGTAGTGTATACGTCAACCACCTTTCTGTCATTAAGTACGTATTCGTTCCTTCCTACCATGTCTTTCCGGCCGTCCATGTATTTCAGGCACGAGACCATCTGGTCCTGGACGTGCATGCTGGCGATCGCATGATGCAATTCCGGTTCCTCCATGCCCGGCTTTAGCAGCCCGGGGCTCAGCCCCCAAATATCGGTGAATCTCTGGTTGCATGATGTGACTGTGTTTTCGACATCCACCACAAGTATCCCGTCCGGGGAGACGTACTGCTGTGTCAATAGTACGATGTTCCTGTATTCCAGCTCTGTCTTCTGCTCAAAGAACCGCTTTATCAGGCCTGCGGTCATGCCGAACTCTGTCCGGTCATCCTCCATACCTGAAAGCAGCGCTGGGTTCTGGTCGACAAGGGTCCTCGATATCCGTGCAAGCGGCCTGGACACCCACCTGATCATGGCGAACGAGATGATGCAGAGTATGGTGGCCGCGAAGATTATAAAGAACGCCGTCTGCATCTTCATCGCCTTTGTAATGTCATTATAGGACCCCGGTGTCGTGTTGAGGTACATGCTGGCCGCGGGCCTGCCGTCCCATCCCGCAAGATATTCGGCGAAGTGCACCTTGCCGTTATTGAGAGCGCGTTCTGGTTCTGGCCTCGTCGTCGTTGTTATCTCTATACCGCACCCGGTCAGGACGGCAAGTTCGTCTACGTCTGCATTTGTCCATAGCTTTTCGGCGAGAAGGTACCCTTTTGGAGCAGACTTCCTCTCAACGTCGCTTACAGGCTGGACCGGGGCGCCGCGGAACTCAAGCAGGCCCGCCTTGGTCATAACGAAGAAATGGGGGAAGAGGCCGCGGCTGAAAGCTGTCTCAAAATTGTTTTTACCCAACCCGGTATCGAGACTTCCTGCCTTCTTCGAATAAAGTGAATATACTTTATTGAAATCAGGGTCCAGGACCAGAATGCCGTCAGCTTTGAATGTGGCAAGGCCGGACTCAAGGTTCTGGTACGCCCAGGCTTTGTCTCTCTTTTCTATGAATTGGACCATCTCATCCCAATAGCTGTAGTCATTGGCCAGGCTCTTGAGGTTGGCCCCCTTGAGCTCAATGGACCTGACGAAGCTGTCCTTTTTTTCCCTGACGGTTTCCTCGGATATCGCCGAGAGTTTTTTTTCTTCTTGATGAATCTGGAGTGCAAGCCAGCCGGAGAAAAGCCCGATTACGACGAATATGAGAAGAAGTATCCTTGTTTGGATATTCATGCCGCGCCCCCCATGACAGACAAGACCACCGTAAATTTCGTCCCTTCACCCAACCCGCTTTCTACCGCCACCCTGCCGCCGTTTGCCTCGGCAAGGTTCTTCACAACGGTCAGCCCCAGCCCGATGCCGCGTGCCTTTGTCGTGAAGAGCGGCTGAAAGAGTTTTTCCATGTTTTCCGGGGCGATGCCCGTGCCTGTATCACTGACTGTGATCCGCAAAGCCCGGTTCTCTTTATCCTCTTGTGCATTTATGGCCAGGGTGCCGCCTTCCGGCATTGCGTCGACTGCATTGTTGATCAGGTTCACAAAGACCTGCTTCATCTGCTGCGTATCCACTCTGACCATTGGGAGACTATCAGGAAGTTCCAGAGCCATTATTATATTTTCGGTTATCCTGCAATTGTCCACGCTTTTGTTTATCAGTTCTGCAATTGATACGGGCTCGGGGTGCGGTGGCTTTGTCCGGACGGAGTCGAGCAGGTCAGAGACGATGCGCTCCGCGCAAGCGATCTCGTCATGGATAATGCCCAGATATTCTGTAGTGGTCTCATCGGCTTCCGACAAGGTCGTCTTTAAAAAATAGACGGCGTTGTTCATCACGCCCAGAGGGTTGCGAAGCTCATGCCCCACGATGCCGGCTACCTGCCCGAGCGTAGCAAGTTTCTCCTTGCGTACGAGTTCGTCCTGGGCGTCAAGGAGCTGTCGTGTCCTTTCTTCGACCTTCAGTTCGAGCTCTTCGTTCAGCTTGCGTATCTCTTCCTCGGCCTTCTTGCGCTCGGTGATGTCGCGGTCAACTCCGACATAACCCCGCAATGTCCCATCGGGGTTGAAAGAAGGGACCCCGCTCGTCTCCAGAACTACTGTATGTCCGTCTTTGTGCAAATTTGTATTTTCAAGGCATGAAAAAGGCTTCTGGGACGCGATTATTTTGGCAAAAATATCGGCAATGCGTTTTACCTCTTCCGGGGGCATCAGGTCAAGCGGTGATTTACCAATGACATCTTCCGACTCGAATCCCAATATGTCCCTAAGCTTCGGATTCGAATAGACGTAAACGCCGTCGGTGTCTATTTCCCAAACCCAGTCGCTGGTTGTTTCTACTAAATTACGGAATTTCTCCCTGCTCTCGCGTATCTCTTCCTCGGCCATCTTGCGGTCTGTAATGTCGCGTATGATCCCGACAGCATGCCATTTGTCCTTGATCTTTAATGCAGATAAAGAAAGCTCTATTGGAAATTCTGTGCCACTTTTTCTTAATCCCGCCAGTTCAAGTGTCTTCCCGACCGCAGCCCCCACCCCGGTATCCTTGAAGCTTGCAAATCCAATTTTATGAGCCTCATGAAACCGGTTTGGGGCGAGCAGCGCATGGAGATTCCTGCCTATAGCCTCGTCAGCATTGTATCCGAACATACTCTGCGCAGCCCGGTTCCAGTAGGAGATTGCGCCATCGTTGTCCATCATGATTATTGCGTTAAGGGCAGTTTCCGTCATGGAATGCAGCTTCGCTTCGCTCTCGCGCAAGGCATCCTCTATACGTTTACGCTCGGTGATGTCCTGCAAAGTTTCAATTGCGGCGATAACTTCTCCCTCGAAATTTCGTATAGGGCTTGCATCAAAGAATATATAGCGGTCCTTGCCGTTTATAGCGGGGTACCACCCTTCGCCGTGCAGGCCTTCCGATGCGCCGCGGGACCACTTATATGAACCATAATAAGTAGACATGTCCTTGAAGTCATCGTCCAGGGCTATATCTGCCAGGACGGGCCGCTTTTTGTCATAAAAAGGCCTCCACTGCTCATCCGTGCCAATAACCTCAGACGCTTTCATGCCTGAAAGTTCCTCGCAGGCCTTGTTCCAGATAATAACGCGGTGGTCGTTGTCCAGCACGAATGTCGGAACGGTGGAATTCTGCAGCAGGTTCTCGGTGAACTCCTTTTGCGCCTGGACTTGCTCTGCGGTTTTGCGCAGATTTTCTACCATCGTCTTGCGTTCGGTGACGTCACGGCAGATCCCACGAAACCCCTTCAATTTTCCTTCGCTATCAAAAAAAGGAGCTCCGCTGGTTTCTAACGAGACAGGATGGCCATCCTTATGAAATGTGGTATTATAAATAGACTTAAGCGGCTCGTTTTTTACTAGATGCTCACGGAATATATTCATCTCACGCTGACCCTCGTCATTTGGCATGAAGTCCGCTGGTCTTTTGCCAATCATTTCATCAGGCGTGTATCCAAGCATTACAGATGTCTGCGGACTTACATATGTGAGGAGACCCTGTTCGTCCATCTCCCATATAAAATCGTTAGTAGTTTCGACGAGGTTGCGATATTTCTGTTCGCTGGTCCGAAGCGCCACCTCCATAAGTTTGTGCTCGGTTATGTCGCGGACGGACTCGATCCCGGCGAAAATATTTCCGGACAAATCCCTAAGCGGTGAAGCAGCTATTCCGATAAATCGTGTTCCGTTGCCCCATTGTACGTTTTTTTCCTGAGTATGTACCGCACCGTCCTTGTAGGTAGCCGCAATAGGGCAATCTGAGCATATGTCCTGGCGGCCTTGATATGCTTCATAGCAGTATTCGCCGATGTGTTTCCCAATCATTTCGGTCATCGTCCTGTTCTGGTATATTACCCTGAACTCGGTGTCCTGGATGCTTATCGCATCCGCAACGTTATTGAGGATCATATCCAGCTTGTTTTTTTCTTCCATCAGGGCTGCTTCGGCGCGCCCAAGTTCTTCCCCCTGCTCGAAGAACCGCTTTATAAGGTGTGCGGCCATGCCAAGTTCCGTCGGTTCTTTTTCGAGATCATTCAGCAGTCCGGGATTTTGGGTATCAAGGGTCTTCGATATTACCGCAAGTGGTGCGTACACCCATCTGAACATAAAAAAAGTAAGCACACCAATAATTGCGACGGGGAAAAAAATAAAAAGGACAGATTGTCTGTGCATGGAACTGACGGCGGCTTCGTAAAGGGGAGGTGAGGCGTCGATATGGATCCTGGCCACCGGCCTGCCGTCCCATCCTGGAAGGTATTCCAATAAGTGGACCACTACATCTTTTGGGCCGTGTTTAGGCAGGGTAGCATCCATTTTGAGCAATTGAACATTGCTTCCCGTGACTGAAGCCAGTTCAGCAATATCCTCCCCGCTCCATATTTTTCCGGCCATGAAATAACCCTTCGGCTTCGATTTTCGTTCAATATCGCTGACCGGCTGGATTGGTGCACCTCTTATTTCTATAAGGCCTGCCTTGGTATTTACAAAAAAGTGCGGAAAGAGATTGTTCTTGAAGATCTTACGGTATTCAACACTTCCATGGTTCATTTCCAGAAGGCCCGCCCTTTTTGAAAACAGGGAATAAATCTCGTTGTATTCCGGGTCGAGCACCCATGCTGCATCCGCCTTGAAAGTAGTCAGCCCGGACAAAAGGTTATCGTGGGCCCATCCCACGTTCCGTTCCTTTATAAACTTGACCATCTCGTCCCAATAGCTGTAATCATCGGCCAGGCTCTTGAGCCTCATCCCCTTCATTTTCAGCGCCGCATCGAGCTCTTTCTGTCTGGAGCCGGCCATTTCCTCGACCATTACGTTCAGTTCTTTCTTGTCCTCATTCATCTGCACGGTCAGCCAGCCTACGAACAGGCCACTGATGAGCAGTATGACAAGTATTATCCTGTTTCGGATTTTCATGCTGCACTCTCTTGGGTTAACTCAAGCACACCTTTCATTTCGCTGGTCGTCTGAAGCTTTTTCTACTTTGTTCCTGCCCGTTTGTTTAGCCTGGTACAAGGCTGAGTCGGCCTTCTTGATGAGGTCTTCGATTGATGGGCATGGGAAAGAACACAAACCGAGGCTTATGGTGACTTCCGTTCCGGTTTCCACCGCGTCCCTAAGCCTCTCGGCAAGTGTATATGCATCCGCGGCACCTGTTTCCGGGAGCAGTATAAGGAACTCCTCGCCGCCGTACCTGAACGCGTAGTCGGCATTTCGTACCAGCCTGCTGAGGATCGCTGCTACCCTTATGAGCACCTTGTCGCCTTCCAGGTGGCCATATGTGTCGTTGTACATCTTGAAATGGTCGATGTCCAGCATGATGGCTGAGAGAGGTCTGTTATACCGTTTTGCGGATTCATGGAGCTTTTCTGCCTGTATGTTAAGTGAGCGTCTGTTTGCAAGCCCCGTCAGCGGGTCGTGTAGAGAAAGGGACCTCACCTCATCGTAGAGTCTGATTTTTTCAATCTCCGCCATCTGTTTTTCGACGGCACGTCTGATGTGGAGGAGCAACTGATCTATCTCGTATGGTTTCTGCATGAAGGAGAAGGCACCTTTGTTGGTTGCCTCTATAGCCGAGTCCAATGTTGCGTTGCCTGTAAGTATTATTACTTCAGTTGATGGGTAGTCGGACCGTATCCTTCCGAGTACTTCAAGGCCGGAAACGCCTGGCATCTGGAGGTCTACGAGTGCCACGTTGGCCTGGCGTGTTTTTAAGAGTCCTAGTCCTTCGGCCCCGTTTTTTGCCGATATTGGTTCGTAGCCCTTGGCATTCAGGATATCCGACAGGGTCCTTCTAATGTTGGGGTCGTCGTCTATTACCAGTACCCTGGGTCTTTCCATAGGCGAACCATATCAAAATAGTTGTTTTTTCAAGGTGATGCCGGTTGAAGCGTAGGGCTGGGATTGATGCTTTGGGCTCGGAAGGATCTATCTAACAAAATTATAACACATTTTTGAACCCGCTTCGGCGATTTGCAAGATATAATAAGTACTAGCAAATTTATCGGTATGTAGAGGATAATTAGGATCTATAGCTTATCAGCCGCATATAAATGATTGGGAAATAGATTATGGAACCCGGAATCAAAGTAGGCATAAGTTCGTGTCTTCTGGGCAACAATGTCCGGTACGACGGCGGAAACAAACTCGACCAATATCTAACAGAGACTCTTGGAGGGTTCGTGCAGTTAGTCCCTGTATGTCCCGAAGTCGAATGCGGCCTGCCGGTCCCGCGTGAGCCCATGCATCTGGAAGGCGGCCCGTCGTCCCCCAGGCTGGTCACCCTGAATACGCGTGTTGATTATACGGCAAAGATGATGGAATGGGCTGGCACTAGGATGGCCGGGCTTGAGAAAGAGGAATTGTGCGGCTTCGTATTTAAGAGCAGGTCGCCCAGCTGCGGGATTGACGGTATCAAAGTGTATCCGGAAACTGGTGGTCCCACAGATGATGATGCCGGGATATTTGCGCGCTCCTTTATGGAAAGATTCCCGCTCCTGCCGGTCGAGGACGATGAAAGGCTCCGTGACCCCGTAGTCCTGGAGAACTTCATCAAGCAGATCTTCGCATACAAGCGTTGATGGTAACTCCGCACCCGATGGAGCTGCAACTGCGGAACCACTGCTGAACGATAAAAGAAAAGAAGCCAACCAATCAAGGCCAGCCTCTTTATTATAGTATGGTAGGCGGGACAGGGATCGAACCTGCGACCCATGCCTTCTCGCAATAATATAACAAATTTATCCGGCCTCTTCCTATTTGGCGGTCACTTTAGCAAATGTCGCATGCACCATCCCCCATCCCCTACATTCATCAGAACATCAAAGTCTTTATGTAAACCCTCTATGTTTAAATACGCTTAACGCTAGGTCATCCTGACATCCTTGTGACCCAGTAATTTACCGACCTTTTATAAACAATGTGGCCGCACCATCCTGCTCGCCGCTTTGCGCCGAAGGTCGTGGAAGCGCACGCCGTCATTTTTATTGACTAATAAATTGATTTATAGGAGAATCGTTTAACCATGAGGCTATGCAATATTGTGTCTGTTGTTATTTTTTCCGTCAAAAGAATATTCTCCGGAAAATATAGATTCTTGTGGCTATATTGGGCAGGATTCTTGTCGGCGTATCTGGCAGGATTCCGAGCTACAATAAATCACGAATATTGGCAATTGCTCGACCCAGTGCATTTGGAAAACCGTTTTTGGGAATCTATTATAAATCTTCATTCCCAGCCGCCGCTTATCAATGTTTTATTAGGAGCTTCATTACATCTTAAAAAACTTACTGGTATCTTGCCGGAAACCAGCCTTGTGGCTCTTGGCTTTATCTTGGGATGCGCAGCTGTACTGGTTATAACCCGTCTTGCGGAGTCCATGATAACCAACCGCATTATTTTATCCGCTGTAATAATCCCCTTTATTTTTAATCCATATTTGTACAGCTCGATATACATTTATTTTTATACAATTTATGAACTGTTTTTCCTGTCATTGATGGCTTATTGTGCATACCGATATTTTAGAGAGCCACGGCTTGTAACTTACATATATATCTGTATGTTAACAATAGCAATGGTCTATACCCGGAGCTTGTTCCATTTCATCTGGCCGTTTCCCATCCTTATCGGTTTGCCGCTCTTGATTAGACATCGCGTCAATAATTTTCAAAAAAGCTATTTCATTAAAATAACCGCTTGTATACTTATAACATTACTGGTGCTTATGGCTTGGCCGATTAAAAATTATATAAAGTTTGATGTCTTTGGTTACTCCAGTTGGCAAGGCTACAACCTTTCGCGTGAGTTGGTTCCGTCACCTCCGATTTCCTTTGTTTATTTGTCTCATAAGCCAAAAGAGGCCCAAAAACAAATGATTGAAAAATTAGCAAGCTCGGAGGTGCCTGAGAAATATCTGAGTATGCCTGTTCTCTCTGCATTGTATAAATCAAATGGGGCGGTAAATTGGAACCATTATGCCGTAATTGTTTATTCAAAAGAAATGGGAACAAAGGCAATAAGACTAATGAGGGAAAACCCTTGGCTCATACTCGACAAGGCAATAAAATATTATTTTCAAGGTTATTCTACATATGAAGCTCGCAATACATATTCAAAAATGTTGGTAGCGCCAACAGTGTCCATCCAAAATTGGATGCTTGTTTACGAATTTATTCTGTTCAAATATTTCGCCTTTGTTTTTCCCGCAATAATCCTGTTGGCTTGTTTTAATATATTTCGACAATGGGAAAAAGAACCAGCCATTGTTATGACAGCTGTTTTTATGCTTTACTGCATCCTGTGGGTGCTTGCGATGGCTTTACTTGTTGATGGCATGGAAGGAAACCGTATGCATTTTTCCACTGAGCCGTTCATTATGATACTGGCAGGCTGGGTGGTTAATAATTACCTTAGTGCTAAAGCAAAAGAGGTGGAGGCTAACAAGGTTTCTATCAGAGTAAATGACCCTAAGACAGAAATGATGGCAGGGGCAGATTTAACAACCTAAAAAGAGCTATTAGGCCATAAGATGCTTACCATGACATTAAGGTACGCTCACCTTGCGCCTACACACAAAGTAAAGGCTCTTGCAGTATTGGATGATTATATTAATAATATGCAAACCGCACACTGCCAATAAAAAAGGACTCACGGTCTCCCGTAAGTCCTTGAATATTATGGTAGGCGGGACAGGGATCGAACCTGCGACCCATGCCGTGTAAAGGCATTGCTCTTCCAGCTGAGCTACCCGCCCGTAATCCTAATCTATATTCTTAGCTTGCCGCTGGCTCCGCAGCGGCCTTTTCCTTCGGCGGCTCAGGTATCGACTTGACCTTCTTGAGCTTCAGGTTCACGCGCTTCATCTTTGCGCGGACGGCTTTGAGCTTCTTCTTGTCGTGTTCGCCCTCTGCTGTGTCCCTCTCGGCCTTGAGCGCCTTCAGCGACGCCTTGATTGCGTTCTTCTCTACGGCCGGTATCTCGACCCTGGTATCCAGAGATTTCTTTGCTTTCTTTTCCTTGCCCATCTTTGTCCATCCTCCTGATAGTTTTTCAGCCGGGCTACAAGCCCGTCCGGTGCTTCATAGATTAAATAAAAAAGTGGCCGGTTGTCCGGCCACTGTAATTTATAAAGTATTTTCGGTAATTTGTCAATGCAAAAGAGGCTAAACGCCCGATTTATGCGTACGGGTAGATATGGCTCTTGTACGCGTTCATGTCGGTCGCCATAGCGAAATGCTTCCGCTCGTCCTCCAGGATGTACTTTATGATCTGCGAGATGACGAAATGTCTGCTGTCGGCAAGCGATTTCTCCGCGATGTCTATCGCGTCCTTCTCTAACTTGGAGTGGCCTTCGATAAGGCTTGAGATGGTGCCGAGCTCTTCCGGGGTCATCGTGATGGTGCCCTCAAGGCACTCCTGAACGACCTTAAGAAGCTCCTTGTGCTTCATCGAGTCCATCTTTATTGCCTTCATCATCGCGTTGACTATTTGGCTCTTCGACTTTTTCATGATTGCGTCGCAGCTCCCTACAGTCAGTTCCTCAATTTCGATCCACTTCGCGATGTTCTTCTCAAAGTTTGCCCTCCGGGCGACAAGCTCCTCTTTTTTGCTCATATCCCCTCCGTTAAATGTCTTGTTTTAATAAAGACTGTTAAAAAAAGAATAGCAAACAATATTAAAACGGTCAAGGAATCGGCAGAAGTAATTATCCGTTTTTTAAGAAAGGCTTGACACGGGTCTTGAGTGGGGGTTAGCATTACTTCTCAAACGTATATTGGAGGCGGGTTTTGACCAAGATAGCATTTCTGTGGGACGAGTCGTTTCTGTGGGGCCTGATGGCCTTTAAAAGCTTTGGGGCGCTTGGCATAGACTCTGGAATAGTCACGTCGGAGAACATCAGGGCCGGTTCGCTTGATTCATACGACATCCTGTTCGTGCCGGGCGGCTGGGCGTCGGACAAGACTGTCATGCTTGGCGAGGAGGGCAGGGGGGCGATACGCGATTTCGTGGCGCGGGGCGGGAGCTACATGGGTTTCTGCGGCGGAGCCGGGCTTGCGCTGGATGTGGACGGAGGTCTTGCCCTCACGCATGTATCACGCATCCCCACGAAGCACCGGGTCCCGAGCTTCAGCGGCGAGGTGATACTGAGGGCAGACGAGCCGTCTCATCCCCTCTGGCGCGGTATAAGGAAGCCGTTCGCGTTCCATGTATGGTGGCCGGGCCAGTTCCACCTGGGCGAGGGGGACGGCATAAAGGTTATCGCCTCCTACGCCGGGCCGGGCAGGGACTTCTGTCTCGCCGACCTGGATTCATCCGGGGTGGGTAAATACGGTGAGTGGGAGAAGTGGGAAGAATCTTATGGTATTAACCTCAATCCAGAGCGGTTGGTGGGTGAGCCTGCCATAATAGAGACTGGTTTTGGCAACGGAAGAGTGTTTTTGTCGTATCCGCACCTTGAGACGCCGGGCAGCAAAAAGGGCAACCAGGCGCTCCTGAACCTCGTCGAGTACCTGAAGCCCAAAGGCAAGCCTTCGCCTCCGGCAGGGCGGTATAAGAGGGCAAAGTCCAAGGAGTATAGGGTGACCCCCGATGCGGTGAAGGCATCCGCAGAGATGCTTGGGGCGGCGCGTGAGTTCATAAAGTTCGGTGAGCGCAACTTTCTCTGGTACTGGCGCAACTCCTGGGTGCTCCAGTGGCGGCGTGGCGTGCGGGGTGTGGAGTACTCCATGCTGTTCGGGCTGATAAAGGAGATCGCGGAACGTCTGAAGGCTGCGGCGGAATCAATCGACCCGGATGCGTCCGGGAAGGTGCTTGCGCTGAGAGAGAAGGTTATCCCTTTTTTCGAGGACGTGAAGAGCCTGTTGCTCCTTGAGCGGCTTGCGATGATGAACGGCGGCATGAGTTCAATAAGGAGCCACGACCCGGAGGTCGAAAAGCTTCGGGCGAGGCTGTTCTCGGGCTCCAAGCGGTTCGGCGGGGAGTTCAAGGAGATACTGGTGAAGCTGGATGAGGTGGTACTCGCGCTGTTGCGGTAAGCCCTCACCCCCAGCCCCCTCTCCCGTGAGGCGAGGGGGGTTCTAGTCTGCCAGGGAGGAAGTTTTTTGAAGCGTTGCGAATGGGCCAACGGTAGCGAACTCATGCAGTCCTATCACGACAACGAGTGGGGCGTTGAGACGCATGACGACAGGAAGACTGTTCGAGTTCCTTGTCCTCGAAGGTGCGCAGGCAGGCCTTAGCTGGTCCACCATCCTGAATAAACGCGAAGGCTACAGAAGGGCGTTTGACAACTTTGACGTCAAGAAAGTTGCCGCGTACACGGATAAGGATGTCACCAGACTGCTTGCCGACGCAGGGATTGTGCGGAACAGGCTGAAGGTCGGCGCGGCCATAACCAACGCGCGGGCATTCCTCCAGGTGCAGAAGGAATTCGGAAGTTTTGACAAGTACATCTGGCAGTTCGTCGGTGGAAAACCCATCCGCAATTCATGGAAGAAGCTGACCGACATCCCCGCCAGCACGCCGGAGTCGGACGCGATGAGCAAGGACCTGAAGGAGCGAGGTTTCAAGTTCGTCGGGACGACGATCTGTTACGCATTCATGCAGGCGGTGGGCATGGTGAACGACCATGTCGTGGGGTGCTATAGATACGAAGGCCTATGAGGGTCTTATCGCAATCGAGCGGTTGAACATCTCGGATGTGAAAAGGGCCGACACATAGGTCGGCCCCTACAATGTGGGGGAGCCCCCCCTGGATTATTAAATCGTCGGCAGACTGGCGCGGCTTGCCCGATTATGTGCTACGCCGCCTTCGGTATGGAACTGCCCACTGCACCCGGAGCCGGGATCGAGAAGTGCGACTGCGCGATGAGCCACCTGCCGCCCCGCTCCACGAGCACCCCTGAGTTGCGCCCCGTTATCGTCATCCGCCGTCCATCAACCGTCATTCCAAAGGTCACCTTTGCCGAGAACCAGCAGACCGGCCCGGCGGACGCCCCCGTTAGGTCCTCGTACCGGACTGTTATGCCTTCCGCCTCGGCAAACATGCGCTCGAAGCCGCGCCTAAGCGCAGCCCGGCCTACCCACCACTCGTCGCCCTGCGTGCCTATGTTTACAATATCCTCCTCCGGCGCGAACATATCCATAAGCGCGTTCACGTCTTTTTTTCCGCACGCCTTCCCGTAGTCGTCCATCACATGTGCCGCAATATTCATGGCTTGTTTGTCCATTTCTGACCTCCTGTTGGATTTTTTATTAGTATACATCGGGGCCCGCCTTTCGTCCAACCGGGGGCTCTGAGCGGGGAGGTCCACACCAAAAACCGGTGCACCCACGCTTTTTGTGGGTCGTTATGCTGGATGAGTGGTGAGTGGGATGACAGTTAAATTAATAATATAGATGACCGACGCTATTCGGCATGTTATATTAATTGAAATAACAATGTCAGGCAGATACATTGTTACATAATACATGACAGCGCTTTCCATATTGGATGTGGTTAACTGTAAAATGTTTCAGGAGGTGCGTTATGACTAAAATTGAGGGGAAATGCAGAGAGGTTCTCGACAAGGCGGAATGGGTCGCCATTGCAACAGCGGGTCCGGACGGGCCTCATCTTGCAGCTACCTGGGGAGATTATATCAGAGCCCTTGGCATAAAGGACGACGAAATCCTCATACCAGTTGCAGGTTATAAAAAGACGGAGCGGAACCTCGCGGGTGACAACAGGATAGAACTCCTTTGCGGCACGCGGCAGGTCCAGGGCGGGCGCGGTCCCGGAAAGGGTTGCAGGATACGCGGGAAGGCTCACTTTCAGTTCTCAGGCGAACTTGCCGAGGCGGCAAAGAAACAATTCCCTTGGGCTCGGGGAGTTATGGTGGTAACGGCCGAAGAGGTGAGAGAGCAGCTTTAGTTCATATTCTATAAACTGAAGTAAATGACTGTAGAGGGGAAATAAATAATAGTTTTATTTCCCCTTAGTCTTCACCCTATATATCGTACTCCCCACAAACGCGCCGATAATCATCCCGGCCGCGCCGCATGAAATAGCGATAAACGTATTGAGGAAGAACTTCTCCATGATCGGCGAGGCCATAACAGACTCGTGCGACACGATGCCGAAGCCGAGGTAAAACCCCGCTACGAGGCTGACAAGCCCGAAGACAATCGCGAACGAGAGGACGTACTTCCTCAGCTCAGGGTCCAGCTTGTTCTTCTTCCCTATATCGCAAGCGCGCTGCATATTGTCTAGCCCTTCAGGTTCTTGATCTTATGGCGTGAGGCCGTCTTGAGCCTTGAGAGCATGACCAGCGAGGTGAGGAACACCCCGATCGCGATACCCTGCGAAGTGGACAGCGTCCAGCCTGCCGCATGCAGGAAGCCCCGGTCTGTGTCGCCGCGCAGGAATTCGAGCGAGAACCGCAGAACCGAGTAACTGAGGGCGTAGAGCCAGAAAAGCTGGCCGTCGAACTGTATCTTCTTGCGGTACAGGAACAAACCCAGGAAAATGAGGAACGCGCCGAAGGACTCATATAGCTGTGAGGGGTGCACAGGCACTCCCAGAACCGCAAGTGAGTCCGGGTCTGTGAACGTTACGGCCCAGGGTACGCAGGAAGGTGCGCCGTAGCAGCAGCCCGCCGAGAAGCAGCCGAGCCTGCCGATCGCCTGGCCCAGCGCGATGGACGGGGCTATGATATCCCCGACCTTCCAGACCGGCAGCGAGTGCCTGTTCAGATACCATATAGCTGTGAAGACCGCGCCGATGAAGCCGCCGTAGAAGACCAGCCCGCCCTTCCATATCATCACTATTTCGAGCGGGTGCTGAATGTAGTAGCGGTACTCGACGGCGACCTGGAGTATCCTTGAGCCGAGGATGGCGGCGACGAGTATGTAGAAGCCCAGGTCCAGAATCTTTTCTGGCTCGATGCCCTTGCGCTTCCCTTCGCGTGCGGCAAGCATTATCCCGGCGAGGAAGGCCAGCGCCACCAGCACGCCATACGTGTGGATGGTGAGGGGGCCTAACTTAAATAATATTGGGTGCATCAGTCGCTGCCTTTTCCTTCTTTATGCCGAAGGGCCTGCGCGTCGGAAAGGAACTTCTTGATAAGCGGGTTGGCGGGGTCGTCTTTCTTGGCCTTCTCCCATTCGTCTATTGCTTCCTCGAACTTCAGGTTGCTCATGAACACCGCGCCCAGGTCTATGCGCGCCTGGAGGTTCTCCGGGTTCATCTCGATCGCCTTTTTGAGGGAGGTTACCGCGTTTTCATAGTCCCCGGACATGTTGAAGGCCCAGCCAAGTTCCCTGAGGGTGTCGTCCGTATCGGGGGCGAGTTTCAGGACAGTCTCCCATTCCTCGATGGCCGCCTTCCATGAAAGCTCCTTGGAGTAGACCAGCCCGAGCATGTGGTGCAGGTTTATGTTGCCGGGGTCTGCATCGAGGCCCTCGTTGAGGGCCTTCTTGGCCTCTTCAAGCTTTCCGGCGTCAAGGTGCAGCTTCGCAATTGGCTCCAGACATTCGTAGTAGGACGGGTCCTCTTCGATGGCGGAGTTGAGGTACTGCAGGGCCAGGTCGGGCATGTTCAGGTTCTTGTATGTCATCCCGATGTTGTAGTTCAGTTCCGGGGTGAACTCCGCCGCCTCCTGCTCCAGCCTCTTGAAAAGCCGCAGGGCGTCGGTGTACTTCTCCTGTGCGAAGTATATGTTGCCAAGCGCGAAATTGGCGTCGAAGTCCTTGGGGTCTGCCACGATGGCATCCTTCAGGATCACGGCTGCGGCATCGTACTGGCCGTTGGTGTAATATATGTCGGCGAGCTCGTGCATGGCCGGCGTGAAGGTCGGGTCCATCTCAAGGCATTTTTTGAAGAGCTGGACGGCCATCAGCCAGTTGCCCTCTTCCAGGATGGCTACGCCTTTGTTGTAGTAGTATTTGGTATCTTTTTCCATTAACGCCTCCCGCGAATAGAAATAACGATGCGGGTCAGATTGTTTTCTTCCTCAGGGCTATCTCGATGCCCAGAATGCATACCCCGACGGTTATGCCGGAGTCCGCTATGTTGAAGGCGGGCCAGTAATGCGCGCCTATATGCCAGTTTATGAAGTCTATAACGTAACCGTATATCAGGCGGTCCGTCAGGTTGCCAAGCGCACCGCCGAGTATCATGGCAAGCGCGGCTACCACCAGCGTCTCCCGCGGGTCCACCTTCCTCATGAAGTAGAGCAGCAACAGGATGGCCGCGACCGAACTCGCTACCAGGAACGGGACCCTGAAACCATCCCCTGCCTGTGCAAACAGGCTGAACGCGGCCCCGGTGTTCCGTACGTTGGTCAGCTCAAAAAAGCCCTTTATAACCGTTACAGAGTCAAAAAGCCTAATCTTTTCAACTATCATCAGCTTCGTAAGCCTGTCCAGCAGATATACCGAAGCTACGATAATTAGTATTATCTTACTTTTGGTGTTCGTTGACAAGGTTTTTCTCTATTCCGAAAGGACCGATGCGCAGCGCGCACAGAGGGCCGGATGTTTGGCGTTCAATCCCACATCCTTCTTCTTGCACCAGCACCGCTCGCATTTAAGCCCGGTTGCGGGCGACGCGCCTACCTTAAGCCCGGCAACCGTATCGCTGGCATATACGCCTTCAGGCGCATCTGCCTCGGGGTGCAGTTCCACCTCTGACACTATGAAGAGTCCGGCAAGCTCGCTTTCATAGACCTTAAGAAACTCGTAAAGGTCCGCGTCCGCGTATATGTCCACGTGCGCGTCGAGCGAGTGGCCGATGACCTTGTCGGCGCGAATCTTCTCCAGCACCTTCGACGTCTCGCCCCTGACCGCAAGTATCCTGTCCCAGCGCTCCTCAAGGCCCTTGTTCTCCCAATCGTCGTTCAGCTCCGGGAAGCCGCCAGGTGCACGCTCTCCTCCTTGCCCGGGTAGTCCGGCAGGAACGCCCAGACCTCCTCGGCCGTGAACGAGAGCACCGGGGCCATGAGCCGCATCATCCCCGAGAGGATGTGGAACATGGCGGTCTGGGCCGAGCGCCGCTCGACGCTTTCCGGCTTGGAGGTGTAGAGCCTGTCCTTGAGGACGTCGAGGTAGAACGCGCTCATGTCCACGGAGCAGAAGTTGTGCAGGCTGTGGTATATCATGTGGAACTCGTAGTCGTCGTAGGCCTGGATGACCCTGCGGTTCAGCACCTGGAAACGGTGGAGCGCCCAGCGGTCTATCTCGAGCATGTAGTCGTACGGGACGCCGTCCTTCTCGGGGCGAAAACCGTGTCAGGTTGCCGAGTATGTAACGCGCGGTGTTCCTTATCCTGCGATAGGCCTCGGACAGCCGCTTAAGTATCTCGTCCGATATCCTCATGTCTTCGGTATAGTCCGATGCAGAGACCCAAAGCCTTAGCACATCGGCACCGTACTGGTCTATGACCTTCTGGGGCATCGACGGTGTTTCCTATAGACTTGGACATCTTCTTGCCTGAGCCGTCCACCGTGAAGCCGTGGGTGAGCACCGAGCGGAATGGGGCAACTCCTACCGTGCCGACGGATGTCAGGAGCGAGCTCTGGAACCAGCCCCTGTGCTGGTCGCTGCCTTCGAGGTAGAGGTCGGCCGGCCATGAGAGGTCGGGCCGCTGCTTGAGTACCGCCGCCTGGCTGACGCCGGAGTCGAACCAGACGTCCAGTATGTCCGTCTCCTTCTCGAACTTCTCGCCGCTGCACTTGGGGCATTTCGTGCCCTTGGGCATGAGGCAGTGCGCTTCAAGCGTGAACCATATATCCGCGCCTTTTTGCTCCATCATGTCCGCCACGTGCTCGACAAGCGACTGGTCCATCAGAAGCTCGCCGCAGTCGGCGCACTTGAATATCGTGATCGGCACGCCCCATGAGCGCTGGCGCGAGATGCACCAGTCGGGCCTGTTCCCTACCATACCCTGGATGCGGTCCTTGCCCCATTTGGGGATCCACTCGACCTTGTCGATGTACTCCATCGCCTTCTTCTGGAGGTCGTTCGTGTTCATGGAGATGAACCACTGCTCCGTCGCGCGGAACAGCACGGGGTTCTTGCAACGCCAGCAGTGCGGGTATGAGTGCGACACCTTCTCGGATGCGAGCAGCGCGCCAACCTCGGTAAGCTTTTCTATGATAGGCACGTTCGCCTTGAATACGTGGGTACCGGCGAAGAACTCGACATCCTTGTTGAAGACGCCCTTGTCGTTGACCGGCGCGTATACGTCGAGGCCGTACTTGAGGCCTATCTCGTAGTCCTCCTGCCCGTGGCCGGGCGCGGTATGTACGATGCCTGTACCGGCTTCGAGCGTTACATGCGTCCCGACCAGTACGGGCGAGAGACGGTCTATGAACGGGTGCCTGAAGTTAAGGCCCTCAAGCTCGCTACCTTTTACCATGAGCAGTGTGGTGTAGCCCTCGACGCCGAACTTCTGCATCGCGGAGTCGGCAAGCTCCTTCGCGAGGAGAAGCAGTCCCTTGTCTCCCGCGTCTGCAAGTATGTACTCGAAGTCCGGATGTACCGAGAGCGCGAGGTTCGCTGGCAGGGTCCAGGGTGTTGTCGTCCATATGACGGCGAAGACCGGCCTGCCCTTTGCGGCGTCCCGTAACGCCTTTATGGTTTTCTCTGCGGCGGGGTTGTTCTGATGCGAACGCAGCCAGCGAGTCCTCAAGCGCGAACTTCACGAAGACCGAAGGCGAGGAGTGGTCCGCGTACTCCACCTCGGCCTCGGCCAGGGCCGTGACGCAGGATGCGCACCAGTGAATCGGTTTCTTGCCCTTGTATACGCCGCCGTTGCCGACGAACTTGCCGAACTCGCGCACGATTGCGGCCTCGTAGGGGTAGTTCATCGTGAGGTACGGGTTGTCCCAGTCGCCCAGCACGCCGAGGCGGACGAACTCCTCCTTCTGGATCTCCACGAACTTCGCGGCATACTCGCGGCAGTGCAGGCGGAACTCGCCCGGGGCCATCGTCTCCTTCTTGCCTTTCAAGTCCTTGTCCACCTGAAGCTCGATGGGCAGGCCGTGGCAGTCCCAGCCCGGCACGTATGGCGCGCCCTTGCCCTCCATGGACTTTGATTTTACGATGATGTCCTTGAGTATCTTGTTCAGGGCGTGGCCGATGTGTATATGTCCGTTGGCATAGGGCGGGCCGTCGTGCAGGATGAAGGACGGCCTGTCCTTGTCCCTGTCGCGCAGCTTGCCGTAGATATTATTCTCGCGCCATGATTTAAGGAATTCGAGCTCGCGCACGGCCAGGTTGGCCTTCATGGGGAACTCGGTGTTCGGCAGGTTAAGCGTGTCTTTATAATCCATTATGCCCCTCTGGTAAGATAATCTTGAATTGGGGATAATATCATTTAAAGGCAGATAATGTCAAGGTTTTAGGCGGTTTTCCTTGACAATGGGTAATTGTTTTAGTAGGATTTCCATCAATTTAAAACGAGCCAATGGAAGCAACAGGGGAAGCAACAGGAACACCACGAATAAGGTATTTGTTTACCTGCACGGTAAAGAAAACAGATCAATTTATTCCAACAATTCTCTTCTTATAAAAGGAAAGATATATGCCAAGAAGCGAAAAATACTGCCCGGTAACGGCGCTGCGGAGGCTCCTTCTTGCCTTTGATGGATCTACTCACAGCGAAGGGGCGGCCCGTGAGGCTATAAGCCTTGCTAAAAAATGTTCCAGCACGCTTTATGTAATGTCCGTAATCGGAATAACGGGCCAGGTTGCCCGTGTCCCGGATATGAATACAGCGGAGGTCAAAAAACAGCTTGAAGCCGTAAAGGCCGCCGCGGCGAAGGAAGGCGTAAAATGCGAGACAATAATCGTGCGCGGCGACGCTTATGCCAAAATCGTTCAGGAAGCGGAAAAAAGAGACATTGACCTGATTATCGTAGGTCGGCGCGGCCTTAACTGGCTACAGAAGACGTTGATCGGCTCTGTCGTATCGAAAGTCATAGGGAATGCGCAGCGTAATGTGCTTGTGGTCCCGGGTTCCGCAAGCTTCGGGTGCAAGACTGTCCTCGTAGCCACGGACGGCTCTGCCCACAGCCGGGGTGCGGCTATCGCTGCGGTCTCCCTTGCCAAACGGTGCGGGAGCAGGCTCATTGCGTTATCCGTGATGTCTAACGAAAGCGAACGGTCCGTAGTCGAGGAAAATGCAAACAATGTAGTGGAGCAGGCCCGTCTGGAAGGGGTTGAGGCGGAGGCCATTACTACTGTCGGGAAGCCGTATGATTCGATATTGGAGTCAGCCGAAGGTATGGGCGCGGACTTGATAGTCATGGGAGCTTACGGGAAGACAGCGTTTACGAGGTTCGTCATGGGAAGCATAGTAGAAAAAGTTGTTGGGAACTCCGGTTGCGCCGTACTGGTGGTGAACGCGATACGCTGAACCTATATTTGTTACGTCGGAAATCCCAGGTTATTGCACCACTCCGTCAGTTCTTCGGTGTCTATACCCTCGATCTCGATATTCCAGAACTCTTTGATATGGTTCATGAGCTTGGTGTCTTCCGTAATACCTTTGAGGCTGCGGCAGCCCTCTCTTACGACCAGACCTTCCACTTCCTTTTTTCCATCCTCGTGGAGCCTTATCTTCGGGTAGACCGGGTAGGTCAGGCAGTCGAGCGGCCTCTCGGCAAGCGTCAGGCTGCATGCGTTGCTGCCGGAGAAGTGGCACCTGCTGTCCTTGCTGAAGGGCATGAGCCTGATGCTGTTCCCTATGTTTTCGGCTATATGGCTGCTGTCCTTCGATATTACGTCGAGTTCCCACTTAAAGGCGACGAACCCTTCCTCAAGCTCCTGGTTGCAGCATGAGCCTGTGCAGTTGCTGCAATGTTTCCTGTATTCGAGCGCTATCTCTTCGCGTAATCCAGCCGTTCTCCCCGACATCCGTTCTCCCTTGATAATTATCAGTACTTGAATATTTTGTGCCTGAATATTTGCTTTTTCGGCTATAATCCAGTAAATTTTTAAAACATTATGAAAAAAAGCACTTATTGTCAAGGATATTTTTAATATGAAGCCATTTAAGCTTGGTAAGAACGTATACGCGGCCGGGATTGTCAGCCTGTTCATGGACATCAGCTCGGAGATGATATACCCGCTGATGCCGCTTTTCCTGGCGAACGTGCTTGGGGTGAACAAGTCGCTAATCGGGCTGATAGAAGGTGTTGCGGAGTCGACCGCCAGCGTATTGAAGGTTTTCTCGGGCTGGTTCTCGGACAAGATAGGCCGCCGCAAGGGGCTGATGCTTGCGGGCTATTCCATATCCACCCTGAGCCGCCCGATAATAGCCATGGCCACCGGCTGGCATCATGTCCTGGGAGGCACGGTTCATTGACAGGCTCGGCAAGGGTGTCCGCACCGCGCCCAGGGACGCGATAATAGCAGAGTCCACCGAGCAGAAGAGTGTCGGAACAGCATTCGGGTTCCACCGCGCCATGGATACCGTCGGTGCGGTAGTCGGCCCCGGTCTGGCATTCTTCCTGCTAACGCTCCTCCATGAAGACTACAGGAAGGTCTTCTGGCTCGCCATGGTCCCTGCGGTTATCGCCGTTGTATGCATCATATTCTTTATCAAGGAGAAGGCGCGGCCTGCGGAGAAACCCGGACATGTCAAACCGGAGTTTAGACTTGCGAGTCTTAACGGGAAGTTCAAGGCCTTTGTCCTGATTGTTGCAATATTCTCGCTTGGCAACTCAAGCGACGTATTCCTTATCCTCCGGGCGCAGCAGGTGGGTATCCCCGCCGTTACAATCCCAATTATCTATCTGACGTTCAACCTGGTCTATTCGTTCTCTGCCATACCAGCCGGTATGGCTTCAGACATGTTCGGGCGCAAGCGCGTTATCATGGCGGGCTTCATCCTTTTCACCGCAGTCTATTACGGCTTCGCGGTGGCGGATACAAAGTCGATGATCTGGCTGCTGTTCGGGCTATGTACGGCATCTTCATGGGGCTTACCGAGGGCGTGCAGAAGGCATATCTTAGCGACCATCATTCCGGCGGAGTTCAAGGCGACCGCCTTCGGCATCTACAACATGGCGCTCGGTGTTGCGCTTCTTCCTGCGAGCATAATCGGGGGCTGGCTCTGGGACCACGTCTCGCCTGCGGCCACGTTCTATTACGGCGCGGGTACGGGGGCGTTGTCGGCGGTGATGTTTCTGGTGTTCAGTATTATGGTGGGGAAGGAAAAGAGGAGATGAGGATCTGTCGCCTTATAATCTGACCTTTCTCAGCCTGAGCGCATTACCAACGACCGAAACCGAACTGAAGCTCATCGCTGCCGCAGCGAAGATGGGGCTGAGCAGGATGCCGAAGAACGGATAGAGGACGCCTGCGGCAACAGGTATGCCGAGCGAGTTGTAGACAAATGCGAAGAAGAGGTTTTGCTTTATGTTCCGCATCGTCGCCCGGGAAAGACGCCTTGCGCGGACAATGCCTCCCAGGTCTCCCTTCACAAGCGTAACTCCGGCGCTCTCCATTGCCACGTCGGTGCCCGTCCCCATCGCTATCCCCACATGCGCCTGCGCGAGGGCGGGCGCGTCGTTCACGCCGTCACCCGCCATGGCCACCATCCGGCCTTCACCCTGTAAACGCTTTACCGTCTCAGCCTTCTGGTCGGGCAGGACCTCGGCGACGACCTCGTCAATGCCAAGCCTGCCCGCAACCGCCTCCGCGGTGGTACGGTTGTCGCCTGTCAGCATCACGATGCGGACGCCTTCCTCGTGGAGCTCCTTTATGGCTTTCGGGGTGGTATCCTTTATGGGGTCGGCTACGCCTATGAGCCCGGCCGGTTTTCCGTCAACCGCGAGGAACATCACCGTCTGGCCGTCCCTCCGCATCCTGTCCGCCTTTTCTGTAAGCCCTGTCATGTTGACGCCAAGCTCTTCGTGCAGCTTGAGGTTCCCGAACGCCACGTCATGCCCGTCCACCTTGCCGGTGACGCCCCGGCCGGTCCTGGACTCGAAAGACTCAACCTTGCCCGGCTTCACATCCCGTTCCTCCGCCCCGCCTACTATCGCCGCCGCAAGCGGGTGCTCGCTGCCCTTTTCTATGGACGCCGCGTAGTAGAGAAGCGAGCCTTCGTCAAAGCCTTCGGCGGTTACGACCTCTACCAGCTTCGGCTTGCCGATGGTTAGCGTGCCGGTCTTGTCAACTACCAGGGTATTAACCTTCTTCATTATTTCAATCGCTTCGGCATTCTTAAACAGGACTCCCGCCGTCGCCCCCTTGCCGGTCGCCACCATTATGGACATAGGCGTCGCGAGTCCGAGAGCGCACGGGCAGGCTATTATCAGCACTGCCACCGCGTTGATAAGGGCGAGCGTAAAGCGCGGCTCCGGGCCGAACACCGCCCAGACTATGAAGGTCAATACGGCGATAGACACGACTACCTGGACGAAATAGGCCGCGACTATGTCCACCAGCCTCTGTATAGGAGCGCGGCTCCGCTGGGCATCTGCGACCATCCGTACTATCTGCGCGAGCAGGGTCTCCGCGCCAACCCTCTCGGCCCGCATGATGAACGAGCCGGTGCTGTTAACTGTCGCGCCTATGACCTTGTCGTCCTTTTGTTTTTGCACAGGGATCGGCTCGCCGGTAACCATGGACTCGTCCACGGAGCTTGAGCCCTCAACGACTACCCCGTCAACCGGGACCTTCTCGCCCGGACGCACACGGAGGAGGTCGCCGGGATTTACCTGTTCGAGCGGGACGTCCTCCTCGCTCCCGTCCATGCCGACCCTCCGGGCGGTCTTGGGCGCCATGCCGAGCAGTTTCTTTATGGCGGCCCCGGTCTGGCTCCTGGCCTTCAGTTCGAGCACCTGGCCCAGAAGCACCAAGGTAGTTATAACGGCCGCCGCCTCGAAATAAGTGCCGACCTCGCCGCCTTCTACGCGGAAAGAAGCGGGGAATATACCCGGGAAAAAAACAGCCACAAGGCTGTAACCGTATGCGACGCCCACGCCGAGCCCTATTAGCGTGAACATGTTGGGGTTCCAAGTACGGACCGACTGCCAAAATCGCACGAAGAAGGGCATGCCTCCCCAAAGGACTACTGGGGTGGCAAGGGCGAAGCCAGCCCATTTAAGTATGACGGGCGGTAACAGCTCCCTGGGGTTGAAACCGGGTATAACATGGGGGCCCATTTCCATAACAAACAGCGGCAGGCTGAGCGCCAGGCTCACCCAGAACCGTCGTCTCATGCTAACGAGTTCCGGGTTCTCCTCTTCCTCGGGCACGGTTGTCCGGGGCTCCAGGGCCATCCCGCATATAGGGCAGCTGCCGGGCGCATCCCTGACTACTTCCGGGTGCATGGGGCATGTCCATTCGGTCCTGGCAGGGGTGGGTAGGGGGAGACAGGTTCAAGCGCCATGCCGCATTTCGGGCATGGGCCCGGACCCGCCTGCCTCACCTCGGGATGCATCGGGCAGGTATAGGTTGTGTTAGTCCCGGCCTTATTCATCCCCTATTGCGTCTCCAACTCATGCAGTATCTTGTCCATCTGGTCCTTCCTCTTCTGCATCTCCGTCTTATCTTTTTTCGTACCCGTCCCTGTCTTCATCATCTTGTCCATGTGCTTTATCTGGGCCGACATCTCGCCCATCATTTTGTGCATCTTCTCCATTTTATCCTTAGGCATGGTCTTCATCATGCCGGACATCTTGTCCATCATGCCCGACATGTGTTTCATCATCTCCATCATGTGGTCCATCATCTCGTCATGGCTCATCATGCCTTCCTTCATCGTCCCCTTGTGCTCCATCGTCATGCCGCTGGGCTCGCCTTTCTTTTCCCCTGCCATCCCGCCACCCGTCTCGGCAAAGCTATAAGACGCACCCAAGGCCAGGAGCAAAGCAAAAAGTGAGACAACTATCTTTTTCATGGCCATACCTCCCTTATCCAGTTGATTACATGCGGACAGTAAACCCTGTCCAGTCCATTATCAATAAATAAGTATATCAGAAGATTTTGAATTGTCGCTCTTCCAGTCTGGCGAATAAGGTATCGGGTGGAGAAGAGGGGATGAGTTTCAGTCGCAGCACTTGCGTAAAAAAGGCGGCCCGTTTGGGCCGCCTTTTTAAGAAAGGGCCGACACGAAGGTCGGCCCCTACAATTTGGAATTAAAGATTACGCCATTCCGTGCTGCAACTTGCAGGCGCGAAGCGCGTTCTTCATCAGCATCATGTTCGTGACGCTTCCGACGCCGCCGGGGACCGGGGATATGGCGGAGGCCACTTCCTTGACGTTGTCGAAATCGACGTCGCCGACAGTCTTGATCTTCGGCTTGCCCTTGTCGTTCAGCACTTCCTTGCCGTCCGCGTCCAGCACCTTGAGGCGGTTGATGCCCACGTCGATGACTATCGCGCCGGGCTTTACCATGTCCTTCGTCACGAGGCCAGCCTTGCCAGCGGCCACGATGAGTATGTCCGCGCCGAGGGTGTGCTTCTGGGTGTTGCCCTTCTGCGAGGTGAACACATGCACGTTGGACGTGGTGGCGTTGCGGTTGAGCGCGAGCAGCATCGCGGGCTTGCCGACGATGTTGCTATGTCCCACGACGCATATCTCCGCGCCGGTGAAATCAACGCCCAGGCGGTCGAGCATCTCGATGCAGGCGGCGGCAGTCGCGGGCGGGAAGCCGGGCTCGCCCAGGGCTATCCTGCCCATGTTGTAGGGGTGGAAGCAGTCGATGTCCTTGTTGACGTCGATGGAATTTATGATTGCGGAGTCGCTTATCTGCTCCGGGAACGGCCGAAGCGGCAGCATGCCCGACACGGTCTTGTCGGCGTTCAGCTTCTTTACCTCTTCGACAACCTGGGCCTCGGTCGCGTCTGCGGGCGGGTTGCAGTTTACATATGTAAAGCCGACCTCGGCGCAGTTCTTCTCGACCTGGCCGCGGTACATCTTGGCGCCGAAGTTGTCGCCGACGAGCAGGGTGGCGATGCCGGGGACGATGCCCTTGGCCTTGAGGGCCTCGACCTCTTTAATGATCTCTAACTTGATCTCCTCCATTATTGCATTTCCGTCGATTATCTTTGCCGACATCTTTCAATTCTCCTTTCGGTTATTAACAGTGTTTATGCTCTAGCCTATCTTGTCGTATGTGATCGTGAGTACTTTTTCAAGGAACATTCCGGCCTCGTCCACCATCTTCTGCATCTTGTCCCATTTGTCGTTGACGTATGCCGGGTCTTTTATGGATACGAGGTTGATGCGCACGTTAAGCGCCGCCGCCTGGAGCGCCGCCTCGGCAAAAAGCACCGCGACACCCGCGTCGGATACCGCGCCCTTGTTGCCCTTCTCGGCGGCCACGAGGGATAGCCTCGCAATCTCAAGCGCCTTCTCTCCTATGGCAAACGGGACCTCCGTAGCCTTCTTCAGGCCCGCCTGTATGGCAACTGCGCGCGCATCCTTCTGCTCGTCCGTGTCCTTGGGCAGCTTGTATGCCGCGGAAGCCGCCGCGAATGCCTCGGTGTCCTCCTGCAGAAGCCGCTGCATGTCGGCCCTTGCCGCCTCGGACTTGTCCCTGAGGTCTTCCATCTCGGCCTGTACGTCGGCGTATTTCTCCTTGCCGAGGGTAAGGTAGCAGACCATGCCCACCAGGGCCGCCGCCTCCGCCCCAACGAGGGCTGCCGCGCTGCCGCCGCCCGGTTCCGGCGATTTTGAGCTTAATTTGTCAAGAAAATGCTGCATAGGCTGTGCTATGTACATAAAAAGACGCCTCCTTCAGATAAAATGATTTCTCGGAACTAAGAAAATTAGCATAACAGAGGGGCTTGGTCAAGAAAAAAGGCCCGGTTTCCCGGGCCTTTTGTGCTAATCGACGTCCTGTAGCTTCTTAATATCCTTGATTATCGGCATAATCTGTCCGGGGATGCTGAGGTCGGTGGCTGGGGCTGATGCGTATTCATGTGGCTCCGAGCCCTTCTTGAAGTATTCCGAGACCACCTCTTTGCTCTTGCCGGTGGGCAGTAGCCCGGTCATGCGCGTCCACGGTCACGACATCTATGTCGTTGGGTACGGTGAAATCGTCCGACAGGGTAGCTTCCCGCTGCGCCTCCCATGAACCGCACCCAGATGGGGAGTGCCGCCCTTGAGCCGGATTCACCGTGGCCCAGGGGCTTCTGGTTGTCGTTGCCGACCCAGACCCCTGCGACCAGGCCCGGTATATAGCCCACGAACCATGCGTCCTTATAGTCGTTGGTGGTTCCGGTCTTCCCTGCGACCGGGCGGCCAAGCGACGTGGCGAGCTGGCCGGTGCCCCTTTTTACCGCGTCTTCGAGGATGCTCGTTATCTGGTAGGCAGTCTCGGGGGAGAAGACCTGTTCGACATGCGTCTCGTTGGTCTCAAGCACGTCGTCCCCGTGCGTCGGTTATCTGTGTTACCACTATGGGTTTTACACTGTAGCCGCCGTTTGCAAACGAACAGTATGCGGCCGTCATCTCTTGTGGGGTAGCGCTGCCAGAGCCGAGAGCAAGGGTGAGGTTTTTGGCAAAGGGTCCCGGCATGCCAAGCTTTGTTGCCAGGTCGATCACCTTGTCCACCCCTACGCGGTGCAGCAGTTCTATTGTGACCACGTTCCTGGAATGCACCAGCGCCTCGCGCAGCCTGGTCGGCCCGTAGTACTCGTTGTCGTAGTTCCTGGGTTTCCATGAATCGTTGTCGTAACTTTTGGGGCTGTCGTCTATGATACTTGCGGGAGTGAACCCGTTCTCCATGGCCACCGCATATACGAACGGCTTGAAGGACGAACCGGGCTGACGGTGTGCGTTGACGGCATGGTTGAACTCGTTGCGCTGGAAATCAGCCCCGCCAACCATTGCCTTGACCTTGCCCTCCCAGGGGTCCATCGCAACAAGAGCAGCCTGCGACAGCGGCTCCTGCTCCAGTGCAAACGAGACCAGCCTGGCTTTTTTGTCGTAGCCCTTTGACTTAAGCTCGACCATGTCCCCGGGTTTGAGGATGTCTTTCGCGGTCTTTTTGGCCGCGTCCTTGCCAGTGGCAGCCCATTTCATGTCGGCATATGCGAGGTATCCCTTCGCGCCCCTTGCGGATATGAACGCGCCCTTGGCGTCCACTTTCAGGACTGTGCCGTTTACAATCTCGCCTGATTTATATGTGTTTTCCGAGGCTGGCGGGTCGTCCCTCAGCTTTTCGAGTTCGGCGGGTGTCTTTTTGGCTATCGGGCCCCTGAAACCCTGCCTTTTGTCGAGCGCGCGCACGCCGTCTTCGACAGCGCGTTGGGCCGCCTGCTGGATCTGATAGTTTATGGTGGTTTTTACGTTCAGTCCTTCGACGTACACCTTTTCCGCGCCGTACTTCTGTTCAAGATATATGCGTATCTGCTCGACCAGGTGCGGGGCAACTTCCTCGCGCTCCCGAAGGTTCTTCAGGACTATGGTCTGTGCCTGTGCGGTGGCCTTCTGTCCTTCAGTTATGAACTTTTCGTCCACCATGCGGGTGAGGACCGTAGCCTCGCGGTTCTTCGCGCTTTCCATGTTGTTGTATGGGGAATAGCCCATCGGCGAACGTATAAGCCCTGCTATCATTGCGCACTCGGCAAGGGTAAGGTCGCCGACGCGTTTCCCGAAGTATGTCCTGGCGGCCATTTCCACCCCGTAGGCGCCGTGTCCGAAGTAAATCTTGTTCAGGTAAAGTTCGAGTATCTCGTTCTTATGTCAGGTTCTGTTCAATACGTTTGGCAAGAATTACCTCTTTCACCTTGCGGCTCAGGCTCTTCTCCGGAGTCAGGAAAAGCACCTTGGTCAGCTGCTGGGTTATGGTGCTGCCGCCCTCCTTGAAACTTGCGCTCATCACGTCCTTCAACAGGGCGCGTGCGATACCCTGGTAGTCTATGCCCTTATGCTCGTAGAAACGCGCGTCCTCGACGGCGACTACCGCGTTTCTGAGGCTCACGGGGATATTGGAAAGCGGCACGAATATTCCCTTGTCCACCTTGATCCTGCCGATTACGTGGTCGTCCTCAGAAAATATCTGGGTGCCGGTCGGTGGCTTGTAGTTCTTGAGCGATGGATATCTGGGGCAGGTCCTTGGAGACGCCGGTGATTATGGCGAAGCTCGCCCCCGCGGTTATCGCGATAATGCTGACGATGATGATTATCATCAGCTTGGTCCTTAAGAGGGAGTGCACATTGGAAGGCAGGGAAATCTTTCTTTTGGACATTTTTCTTCCTTATTTCATTTATTTATAGCTGTAACTGTAAACACGAACAGCAATAATACCACCAATGGGTCCGGCAATCAACTTTTTCTGGAATCAGGCATGAGGGCAAAAGAAAAGCGGGGCGAAAAGCCCCGCTTGATAAATGTTGATATGGATTTTGAATTACCTGCGCCACTGGCTGCCGCTCAGAACCCTGAAGTCTGTATCGCGGGTATCACCGGCGTTGTCTGTCTCCACTATTGTAGTTACGGTATATGTACCTGGTTCCGCATCCAGCGGAAGCTTGAGCGGCATGGAACTGGCCCATGTGCCGCCCTCCCGTCTGGAGGTGAACTGCGGTCTGCCGATTAGCTTGCCGTTGTGGCGCACCTCACGCACCTCGTGCACTAACTGCGGCCTCCCTGAAGGAGCCAGGATGGTAAAGGTCGCGCTCAACGTGACCTCGTCACCGGGGTTCGCCTGCGGAGGGTTCACCGATACGTCTTCTATGCGAAGCAGGTCTCGTACCGCGTGCTGCTGGTTGTAGTCGTAATACTGCGCTGCAGCCTCCTCGGTCCTCTGCTGATGGTACTCGTTGTTGCCTATTGACGCGCCTGCAAGTCCGCCGAACACGCTCCCGACTACCGCGCCTTGTCCTGCATGGCCGGACAGGCTGCCCAAGGCGGCGCCGAGCATAGCCCCGGTGACCGCGCCTATCCCCGCGCCGGTGGTTGTGTATTGGGCCTCACGCTCGGCTGGCGCATCCCGACGCACCGACAATTATGATTATTGCCGCTGCAAATGCCATAACCCTGCTCTTCATGACTTCACCTCATGGTTAAAGTATTACGCTATCCCAATTTTACTCTTTTGGGGAGGTATAAGTCAAGAGCCAGGGAGTTTCTAGGCCTCTGGGGTGCGCCCCTCGTCGTCCGGCGCAGGAGCGGGCGTCTCGGTCTCGATTATGAACTCTGCATCAGGTGAGGGCGTATCGTCTAGAGGTGGGGCCGTTGGAGGAACTGGCAGGGGGGCGGTACGTGATACGTAATAGGCCACGAAGCTTGAACGGGCGATCAGGCCTATGTACATCTGGAGTATGATGGCGATGAGCATGAGCGGCAGGAGCATGAACGCAAGCGCGGTGGGGCCTTTGGTCAGACCGACATTTATAAAGCCGAAGAACGAGTTGCTAATGATGTTTGCGACGAATATCAGTATGAACATCAACAGGGCGAAGAGCAGCGAGTCCCAGAAATGCCTCTTTATGAACTCGTATGCCCCGGAGAGCGATGAGAACGAGTGCTTCTCCTCGGTTATGAGGATTATTCCGGATAGCGCCCACCCGGCGTATATAAAGAACAGGAACAGCATGGAGGAGAGTATCAGGACTATTATGAATGGCACACCCAGTATGAACGCCAGTAGGGACTTGCCGGCATCCTTGAGCGGGATGAGTATCCCCTCGAACCCAACGCCGGCAACGGCAAAGAAAACAAGGAAGCATCCCGCCGCGAACAGGCCCCATATTATATAAAGCCCCAGCATGGATGCCATGAACCTGCGGCCCTTGTCGAAGAATGTGGCAGCGTTGAAACCGTGAGCCTTCCCTTTTGCGGTGTCTATCAAGCAGGCGAGGTTACCCGAGTGCACGAATGCGGTAACGAGCGCGACTATCAGCAGCAAGGAGAAGAAAAAGAATACGCCCAGCGAGACCAGGGCGATGGAGGTCTGCACGATGTCGGTCAAAGTATCGGGCGATAGCGACTCGAGCGTGAGCGACGGGATCGAGCCGACGGCCACGAACGCCAGTATGAACAGGAAAATGAAGAAAATAACCAGCATGGCCATGCCGGCTATGAACTGGGTCAGGAGCACGGAGAGGTTGCGGTTGGCTATCCTTATGCCGCTTTTAATGATGTCGATATAACCCGGATGCATGTAGTCCAATTACTTTTCCTTTTCGTCTTCCTGTACAAGGCGCCTTCTAAGCGCCCTGTCTGCTTCCACGATTCCCTTGACTTCCTTGCCGGATATCTCCCATGAGTAGGAGCCGTCTTTATCCCTTTTGACCTTTATCTTCTCGGAATCCTCTTTTTTCAGCAGTTCCGCCGCGGGGGCCTCGCCCTGCTCCACCTTAACTGGCGCTAGCTTCAGGGGCGCCGTCTCGGCCGGTTTGCCACACGCAAAAAGCAGGGACAGTATCAGGGTCGCCGGTATATAATAGTATATACGTGCCTCTGTCCGTCTTGTTGGGGTGGCGTCGTTCATCCGCTAAAAGATAATGGCATAAGCCTTTTTTGTCAACAGATTTCTTTTATGCGGTTAGGGTTTATCGCTGTTGACACCCGGCACCGATTGTAATAAAGTTATCCTCAGAATATTAATAAAGGAAATAAAATGAGCCCCATGACAAAGAAAGCAGTCGCCTTATCCGTAATCGCCGCCCTGGCGGCAGTTATATATTTTTACCTGTACAGCAAAAATGGCGGTCCACCCGCCTCGGTCAAGACGACCGGTACGGTAGAGGCGCTCGAGTATAGCATATCCCCAAAGATAGCCGGAAAGCTGGTTATGGTCAAGTACCGGGAGGGGGGGGCAGTCAAGGCCGGGGAGCTGCTCGCCACGCTTGAAAGCGAAGACCTGGATGCCGCATACAGACAGGCCGAGGCGGACCTATCGGCTGCCCGTTCCGCCGCTATAAGCGGAACAGACACGGTGGCCAATGCGCGCGCCCAGGTGGCTGTGGCACTGGCGAACGTAGAGAACCAGAAGGCGGCAGTGGACCACGCGAAGGCCCAGCTTGCCCAGTCCGAGAAGGACCTTGTGCGCTCAAAGGAGCTTTACAACAGGGGCATAGTGGCCAAGGCCGACCTGGACCTCGCCGAGACTACCAGGGACACGCGGGCTGCGGACCTTGAGAGCGCCAACGCGGCGCTGAAGCTTTCCCGTTCACAGGTGGACGCGTCCAATGCCGCGCTAAAGAAGGCGCAGGGCGATGTTATCGACCCTTAAGGCGCAGGTCGGGGCCGCCACCCAGAACGTGGAGCTACAGAAGGCCCGTCTGGGCTATGCCAATATATACTCGCCGGTGGACGGCGTGGTGGAGTACCGCTCTCTCGAGGAGGGCGAGGTCGTCTCGCCCGGCACCAGCATCATGACGCTGATCGACCCCAAGTCCATATGGGTGCGTTTCGACCTGGAGCAGAGGTACGTCGATATCGTGAAGGTCGGCCAGAAGGCGCTTATCCGTCTTGAGGGGGTGCCGGGCAAGGTTATTAACGGCACCATATATGATATCGGGCGTGAGGGCGAGTTCGCCGTGGAACGCGACGTCACGCGCGGGCGGCAGGACATACGGACGTTTCGCACGAGGATAAAGGTGGACGACCCGGAGGGGATACTGAAGCCAGGCATGAGCGTGCTGGTGGAGATACCGGAGAGGTGAATGAACGTATTCCATGCGGCACCGTTTATTTTCTTTCTGATATTTTTGGTTGCGGTCGTCATCGGCGCAAGGCAGCAAGGGAACACCCGCGCGACGGACGAAGAATCAAGGCGTCCGATGCCGGGCGACTCTCTCATGCCAAGGCCCGACTACTCCCGCACGCGTGCGGTAACCGTTAAAGCGCCGCCTTCCGTCATCTGGCCGTGGATCGAGCGGGCTGGGCGAGGAGACTTCAACTTCGCAAAGTCGGCCTACGTCCGTGACCCTGTCGGCGGCAAGGTATATATCCGCTCCCCGTTTGCAGCAGAGGAAGACGAGACGGCTTCAGAAGGTGGGCCGGAGTTCAAGCCGGGCGACAAGGTCACATTGAGCCAGGGCATGGATGTTTACATTAACGAAGTGGATGCTCACCGTCTGCTCGTGCTTTTCGGTGCCACGGACAAGGCAACCGGGAAAGGCGTGCCGTACGGCGGCCCGATGCCAGAGAAGTATTTCGCAATGAGCCTTGCACTCTCCATTGAGGAGAAGCAGGACGGGTTCTCGCGGCTTATCCTGCGGTCAAGAAATACATACGGCAGGAACGTATACGTAAACCCCGTGACGCGATACATTGCAGTCCCTGCATACACCATGGCCGAGAAGGCGATACTGCTGGGGATAAAGAAGAAGGCGGAGGATGCGGCCAAGGCTGCCGCAAGTAAATAAAGGATAGACGCCTGCGGGTGAGAATACGGAGGAGTAATTTTGCACGACGAGAAGGTAGATTTTGCGGTCCTGATCATGCGGTTCGTCATCGGATTCGGCATCGGGGCCATGATAGGCGGCTCGTGGGTGCTGTTCTGGGACGTCCCGATGGCGGCAGGCGTTACCGCCGCGTTTGTTGTGGCGGGGTTGTCGGTGTGGTACGGGGACTCGTTCCTTCTTTTCGTCATGCGGTACATAAGATGGATTGCCGCACTGGCGGCGATATTCTTTGTACTGAAATTGGTGATGAAGTAGAGAGATATTAAGTAATGGCCGAGGCTGAACTGCCTGAGCCGGAAGGACTTAACAGAAAAAAATCAAGAGTGAGATAAACGTTATGCCGGATTCGCTTCTTGGGCTTTTTGAGGACCATGCCAAAAGGACGGTGCTTGCGCGACCGCGCCTCCGGGCGACGATGGAACGCAACAGTTCCGGGAGCAGGATTACCCTCGTCGTTCCCAAGAAACACGACAGCGGCTTCGACATAAAGCTGGTCTGCGAGAAGAAACGGATCTACCCGTTCGCCGGTGCGTATTACGACGGAGTGTGGGAGGCGGGCGACGACAAGACCTGTGAAGAAATATGCATGGAGGCGTTCGGGCTGGTCAGGATGATGCTGTCAACAGACGCGCAACTGCGGATCACCTACCGGCATAACTCGATATGCAGCGCCCAGCTAGAACTTCTGCACAGGGAGGGCTGGAGGACGTTCGGTGTTAACAAAAGAGTGGTCCTGCCCATCGGAAAAACGGCATGGCGGGTGTTCCAGAACGACGTGCTGCCGGGCCGCCATCCATACAAAGGAATGAGGGCCGCTGACGAGGCGATATACTATTGGGAGGAGCCCTCACCCAATATCCCCCCCACCCTGCCCTCCCCCGCAGGTGGGGAGGGGAATTTGTAGATGCCACGTAGGGCGAGGGGAGGTAAATGGTGAAGGGAAGCAAAGGGGTGTTGCCATGAGAATGTTTATTGCTGCATTGTTGGCAGTCCTTTTAACCGCGTCAGCCGCGTCAGCGGCAATTACTATAAAGTTGAAAGGCGACAAGGGCACAGTCTATTGGAGCGATAAAGGCCTGAGCGGTTATATCCAATATGAAAATGACGGCAAAGGGCGGATTACATTCATCACCGGCGACACTGCCTACGTATTCGACAGGTCGCCGAACGGGTTCGTAACCGATATAAACGGCAAGACGCTGGACAATTACTATCTCTACACCTTCAACCCCGATACAGGGAAATACGAGTACCCGGAAGGGGACGAAGTATTGACCCTGCCGGAGGACGAATGAAGAAGATAGCTGTGACCAACAGATACATTCTCGGTTAACTATATTGCTTTTTTAATTAGAGGGGTCGATGCCAGATCTGGAACTTCTAAGAATTTTTGAGGCTTATGCGCAAAAGACCGTCCTCATGCACCCGGAACTGCGAGCCAGCTTCGACATCGATAAGGCCAGAAATAGGATAACGCTATTTATACCGAAAAGAAACGAAGACGGGTTCGATATATCGGCGGTCTGTGAAACTTGGGGTGTATACCCAGTGGCCGGGCTCTATAACGATGTCGCCTGGGAGCCTATGGGTGAGTGGACCCGGGAAGATGTTTGCAGGGACCTATTCGGATTTTTCAGGATGCTTCTGTCAAAGGACGGCTGCCTACGGATTACGTACAGGCGAAATAAAATCAATATTGTAGATGTCGAACTTCACCTGTTGGATGGCTGGTGTCCGGCATGCTCGATAAGAAAATTTGTTTTCCCATTAGGGGAAATCACATGTAAAGTTTTGCAGAATGACCACCTTCCAGCGCGTTACCCTTACACGGGGTTAATGCCGACCGAAGAAGGCTATTATATATGGAGCTGAGATGAAGAAGATAGGCCTGGTCGCCGGGCTTGGTCCCGAATCGACTATCATATACTACAAGGGTATAATCGACGCCTTCAAGAATAACGGCGGCGGACTGAATTACCCGGAGATAATACTCTACAGCGCGAACATGGGCGAGCTTATGACGATGTTCGAACCAGGCCAGCAGGGCGGTCTTGTGGACTGGCTGGTTGATAAGGTGGAGGCATTAGAACGCGCGGGCGCGGAGTTCGCGGCTATAGCATCGAATACGCCGCATGTAGTGTTCGACGAGGTGCAGGAACGCTCGCCATTACCGCTCATCAGCATATTGGATGAGACCAGCCGTAGGGCGAAGGCGAGGGGGTTTGTGAATCCGGGGCTTCTGGGTACAGGCTTTACTATGCGCGCGGACTTCTACCAGAAAGTATTCTCGCGCGAAGGCTTTCCGCTTGCCGTGCCGGACGAGGCGGACATAGACCTCATCCACAAGCGGCTGTTCACCGAGATCGAGCTTGGGATAATCAAGGACTCCACGAGACAGGAGCTGATAGACATAATCGGCAGGATGGTTAAGAAGAACGGGATTGACTCGATAATACTCGGCTGCACCGAACTGCCGCTGATACTGGACAAGCCCGAATACGGGGTGCCGGTACTAGATACCACGCAGATACATGTGGATGCTATAGTCAGGGAATGCAGGGGATAATGCCGGATTACGCAGTCACAACGCAGGATATAAAAAAGACCTTTGGCGAGCTTAACGCCGTAAACGGCGTGAGTATCGAGGTGGGGAAGGGCGAGTTCTTCGGCTTCCTCGGGCCGAACGGCGCGGGCAAGAGTACGCTCATCAGGATGTTGACGACTGTGCTTAAGCCTTCCGGTGGCACTGCAAAGGTAGGAGGGTACGACATTATAAAAGACCCGGTCATGGTGCGCCGCTCGATCGGCGTCGTGCCTCAGGCGATGTCCTCCGACCTGGACCTGACGGCCAGGGAGAACATGGACATCTACGGCAAGTTCTACGAGGTGCCGCGCAAGACACGCCTGAAGAGGATCGAAGAGTTGCTTGAACGGGTGAACCTGACGAAGAAGGCGGACGACCTGGTCGCGACTTACTCCGGCGGCATGAGGCGGAGGCTCGACATCGCCCGCGTGCTGGTGCACAGGCCGTCCATACTGTTCCTGGACGAACCGACTTCCGGGCTGGACCCTCAGAGCCGCCGCGTCGTATGGGATTTGCTGAAAGATTTCATGCGCGATTATGACCTGACCGTATTCCTTACGACGCACTACATGGAGGAGGCGGAGGCGCTTTGCAGCAAGGTGGCCATCATCGACTATGGCAACATAATCGTGAAGGGTACGCCGGACGAGCTGAAGGCTGGGCTGCCAGGCAGCGACATTGTGGTAATGACAATAGACGGTGACGCAGAGCGCGTGCGTGCGGCGGCAGAGAAGGAACCTTATGTGCACAAGGCGACGATTGAGGACGGCGATCTTAGGTGCTTCGTGGACAACGGCGGGGACGATGCTCCTCTTTTGATGAAACTTGCCGGAGACATGGGCGTGAAGGTGCGCTCCGTCGGGATCCATAACCTTTCGCTTGAAGACGTGTTCATACACCACACAGGCCGCTCCATCCGTGAGGAGGAGTCAAAGAAGGTGAGCCTGTTCCTGGGCGCGGGCGTCCCCAGAAAGCTTGGGGGGTGAGCATATGATGCGCGCGCGAGCAGTCATAGAGCGGGACATCCGCAAGTTCATGCGAAACAGGGACGTTCACCAGCACCATCCGGGCAACGGTCGGCGGCGTGACGTGCTTCGGCACGGTCATCGTGAACTCGGGGCCGCTGGCCTCGATCACCGTCACTCCGACGCCTGTTTCCGTGCAGGCCGGTGCCACCCAGCTGTTCACCGCGTCCGGGAAGGACGTGAGCGGCGGCGCCTTCGTGATCACGCCGGTCTGGTCCGTCGTGAACGGCGGGGGAAGCATCAACCCCATTACGGGCGTGTTCACCGCCGGAGCGACTGCCGGAACGTTCACCAGCACGATCAAGGCCACGAGCGGCACAGTCTTCGGGGCTTGCGAGCGTCACGGTGACAGCCTCCGGGCCGTCGCTGGCGACGATCACGGTGACCCCGCCGGATTCAGAGCTGATTTCCAGGTCAGTTCCGCATACCGTTCGATTCGTGCCGTTTCACCCGAAAACACGGTACGGGCCACACCATCCAGCGACCAGGTGCCGGCGCCAAGATACCGACCGTGCTCCGCTTGACTGATCGACAGCAACTGGAACCGGTCATCAAATTCAAACACGCGCACATTCTGCAGAGTCGCATCGGGAAGCACTTCGCGAACATTGACGAACGAGCGCTCGTCCCTGACCCAAAGGCCGGACCGGAACTCCTCGCCACGAGTGAGCCCATGGCCCTGAGTCGGAGTTGCTGGGCCGCCCGTTCGGACAAGAGCGAATGGTGGC
>CAWJRJ010000018.1:120000-217876 GCA_963845245.1 Nitrospirota bacterium | reverse complement strand
TTCGCAATATCCTTTATCTGGTTTGTCATGCCGCAGAGGCCAAAGGCGTCTTCCAGGGCCGAAAGCGCGTTCACATGACCTAAACGGGCCATGTTGTCGATGTTGTTGGTGCCGACTACTATGCGCATGAACTTCTGGAGGTTGTACACCTCTTCGTTGGTATTACGTCCGCCGATGACAGCGCCAAGGGCATCCGCCCCGGATGACGCCTTTATCGCGGCCATCTTGTCGGCGACGAAATTTATCGCTTCGTCCCAGCTGGCCTCGACGAAAAATCCGTCCTTCTTTATAAGCGGTTTGGTAAGACGTTCTGCACTGTTGGGGAAATCATATCCGAAACGCCCGCGCACGCAGAGGCTGCCGCGGTTCGCGCCTTTTGAATAGGTCTCGTCGGAGAGCACCCTCAAAATCTTGTTTTCCCTGGACTGGAGCGTCAGCAGGCAGCCGTCGCCGCAGTAAGGGCAGATTGTCTCCGCCTCGCGCTCGATATACCATGGACGTCCGGCGTGTTTGTAGAGCCTGCTCTGGATCGCGCCGACCGGACAATTGGAGAGGCAATGGCCGCAGTGCACGCACTCCTTCTCGTTGCCCATGAACGACTCCATCGTAACCCTTGAGCCCCTGTGCATATCGGAGAGGACGTGGTCGCCCTGTACCTCGGCGCAGATGCGGACGCAACGCTTGCAGTTTACGCAGCGCTCCATGTTGCGCTCAATCAGCGGGTTCTCGTAGTTGACCGGGATCTGGCGTTTCTTTTCTATGAAGCGGGAACGGTCTGCGCCGTACTTGAAAGCGTAGTCCTGCAGCAGGCACTCGCCGCCCTTGTCGCATACCGGGCAATCAAGCGGGTGGTGCGTAAGCTGGAGTTCCAGTATGCCGCGCCTGCGCCTTGATACATTTCTCCGACTCGGTCAGGACCTCCATGCCGTCCGACATGAGGGTGGCGCAACCGGCGACAAGCTTTGGCCTGCCCTTGACCTCCACCATGCATATGCGGCAGCCGGCATAGATCGTCAGCTCTTTGTGGTAGCAGAAGTGCGGCACGTGTATGCCGACCTTCTTGGCCGCCTCGATGACGTTCATGGGGCGCTCAAGCTGAACAGGTATGCCGTTGATCTTTACGTTTATCATATTAGTGTCTCGCCCTCGCCCTGAGGCCCTTGGGGCATTTTCTTCTCATGATGTGCTCTTCGTACTCACCCATGAAGTATTTAAGCGATGAGAGTACCGGCATCACCGCGCCCTCGCCCAGCGGGCAGAAGCAGTTGTTGTGGATGCTGTGGCAGACGTCCTCAAGTATCTTGAGGTCGTCCATCCTGCCTTCGCCGTTCTCGATGCGGGCAAGGATCTTGACCATCCAGTCGGTGCCTTCCCTGCAAGGGGTGCAGCGGCCGCAGGACTCGTGGTAGAAGAACGCCATCGCGCGCCAGACCATATGGACAATGCAGGCGTCCTCGTGCATTACTGTGGTGGCGCCGGAGCCTATGGCCGAACCGGCCTCCTGAAGCGACTTTACGTCCATCTTTATATCGAGGTGCGCAGGGGTCAGCATCGAGGTGGATATCCCGCCCGGTATTATCGCCTTCAGTTCCTTGTCGTCCTTTATGCCGCCGCCGTGCTCGTAAATCAGCTCGCGCATTGTGACGCCCATGGGGAGTTCGTAGAGCCCGGGCTTTTTGAGGTGGCCGCTGATCCCGAATATCTTCGGCCCGGGTGATTCCTTGGTGCCTATGGACGACCAGGCTTCCGCGCCCATGTTTATTATGTGCGAAACGTTGACGAGGGTCTCGACGTTATTGACGACGGTGGGCCTTGCAAACGCGCCGTGGGTGGCCATGTATGGCGGACGCACCCTGAACTGCCCCCTCTTGCCCTCAAGGGACTCGATGAGCGCGGAGGCCTCGCCGCATATGTACGCTCCGGCTCCCCTGTGGACCGCAAGGTCGAAGGAGAAGCTGGTGCCCTTTATATTATTTCCGAGAAGGTTCTTTTTGTACGCCTGGTCTATAGCGGCGTTTAATATGCGGTACCCGTCGGGATATTCGCCCCTCAGGTATATGTAGCCCTTGGAGGCCCCGATCGCATACGCGGAGACGATCATGCCTTCGATCAGCTGGTGCGGGTCTTTCTCGAGGAAAGGCCTGTCCTTGTATGTGGCCGGTTCGCCTTCATCCGCGTTGGCGATGAGGTATTTCGGCCAGCGGTCGACTTCGACGCAGAACTGCCATTTCATGCCGGCAGGGAACCACGCGCCGCCACGGCCGCGAAGGCCTGAGCGTTTGACCTCTTCGAGGACGTCTTTCGAGTCCTGGGAGAAGGCCTTGTCGAGCGACATGTACCCGCCGTGGGCGATATAGACGTCGATATCGTTTATGTTAGGGACGTCGGCGTTTTTTAGAAGAATTTTTTCCATTATTTTAGGCCGTCCAGTATCTCGTCAACCCTCTCGACGGTCAGGTCGTAATAAAACGTCTCGTTTATCACCATGGCCGGGGCGGTCCCGCAGGAGCCTATGCATTCGACCTCCTGGAGCGTGAACCTTCCGTCCGGAGTCGTCTCGCCCTCTTTTATGTCCAGCTTGTTCTCTAAGTGTTCAAGCACCGTCTCGGCGCCCATGAGCGTGCACGCGATGTTGGTGCAGAGCATGACGACGTATTTGCCGACCGGTTTTTTCCAGTATAGGCTGTGGTACGTGGCAAGGCCCTGTGCATGGGCGTTTGAGACGCCGACGGCTGCGGCCACGGAGGCCAGGACTTCAGGGGCCAGATGCCCGTACTCGTTTTGCGCTGCCCACAGTCCGGCCATCAGAGCGCTCTTCCTGTCGGGGTACTTTGATGCCGATTTTTCTATCTCGGCCAGTATTTTTTCGCTAAGATTTACCATTTCAGCGGTCGACCTCTCCCAACACTATGTCAATGCTGCCTATGCACGATACTATGTCCGCAAGCATGTGGCCCTTTACCATCGTCGGCAGGACCGATAGGTTCACGAACGACGGGGAGCGCACCTTCATCCTCAGGGGTTTCTCGGACCCGTCCGAGACTATATAGAAGCCGAGTTCGCCCTTGGGCACCTCACATCCGACGTATATCTCGCCCTTCGGAACGGTGAAGCCTTTCGAGACCAGCACGAAGTGGTGCACAAGGGTCTCGATGTCGGCCATCACCCTGTCCTTGGGCGGAAGCACTACCGTGGGTATGTCTGCCTTGTACGGCCCGTCCGGCATCTGGTTAAGGCACTGGTTGACGATGCTGACAGACTGGCGCATCTCTTCGATCCTGATGATGTACCGGTCGTACACATCGCCCTTCTCTCCGAGGGGCACATCGAACTTTACCTTGTCATAGGCGGCATACGGCATAGCCTTGCGCAGGTCGTAATCAACGCCGGACCCCCTGAGGGAGCCGCCGGTCAGTCCCCAGTCTATGGCCTCGTCGTACGAGATTATCCCGATGTTCTTGGTACGCCCCAGGAATATGCGGTTCTCCATGATGAGGGTGTTGTATTCATCTATACGGCGCGGCATGTAGTCCATTATCTCACGCGTGCGCCTGATGAACTCGGGTGTGGCGTCGCGCCTGACACCGCCGATGTTCACGTAGCTGACAGTGAGCCTTGCGCCGGAGATAAGCTCGAAAAGGGCCAGTAACTCTTCCCTCTCCCTCAGGCAGTACAGAAGCACGGTGACCGCGCCAATGTCCGCGGCGTGCGTGGCAAGCCAGAGGAGATGGGCGGATATCCTGGACAGCTCGGCCATGATGGTACGGAGATAGTCGGCCCTCTCAGGCACCTCTATACCCATCATCTTCTCCACTGCCATAACGTATGCGAGGTTGTTGTTACCGCATGAAAGGTAGTCGAACCTGTCCGTGAGAGGCACTATCTGCTGGTAGGTGCGGTTTTCAGCAAGCTTCTCCGAGCCCCTGTGCAGGTAGCCGATATGCGGCGTGCAGGATACTACGACTTCGCCGTCAAGCTCGAGTATAAGCCTCAGTACCCCATGCGTGCTGGGGTGCTGTGGGCCCATGTTTACCGTGATCTCTTTTGTATCCAGTGACATCTTGGTCGATTTTCTCAGGGATTGTTTATTGCATCACCAGGGCTTGAACTGCCATTCCGTGCCTTCAAGCGGGTAATCCTTGCGCAACGGATGGCCTTCCCAGTCATCCGGCATAAGGATCCTTCTCAAGTCGGAGTTCCCGTCAAACTTTATACCGAACAAGTCGTATGTCTCGCGCTCGTGCCAGCAGGCGGTCTTCCAGATACCGTCGACAGAAGGAACGGTGGCGTCGTCCTCCTCCAGGGGGACCTTCAGGCGAAGCCTGTGCATGTGTTTCATGGAGTGCAGATGATAGACGACCTCGAAACGCGGGGTGTTTGGATACCAGTCAACGGCGGTTATGTCGATGAGATAGTCCATCCTGATGTCGGGGTCGTCTTTCAGGAAACGGCAGATCGCAGCCAGTTTTTCCCTGCGGAGGACCGCCCAGGTCTGACCGAACGTGCTTCCCGAATCGGTAACCTCGTCCGGGAAACGCTCTTTTATCTGCTCTACTATATTCTCTGGATGCACTAAACTATCTCTTCCTGTGTGAACAAGGGCTTCCTCACGTAACGCCCCTGCATTATCTTATCCTGGAGTTTCTTTATCCCGTAGAAAAGCGCCTCCGGCCTGGGCGGACAGCCCGGGATGAACACGTCGACCGGTACTATCTGGTCTACGCCCTGGACGACGCTGTAGGTGTTGTAGATGTTGCCCGTGCATGCGCAGCTGCCCATGGCGACGACCCACCTGGGCTCTGGCATCTGGTCGTAAACCTTCCTGAGAACCGGGGCCATCTTCTTGGTAAGCGTGCCGGCGACGATCATGAGGTCGGACTGGCGCGGCGTGGCCCTCGGTATGACACCGAAACGGTCGAAGTCCATCTGAGGAGCGCCGTATGCATGTATCATCTCGATAGCGCAGCATGCGAGCCCGAATGTCATCGGCCAGATTGAATAGGCCCTGGCGGCGTTAACAAGCCAGTCCACCCGTGTGGTTATGAAGTTGTCCTCGAAACGTCCCTCGATCAGTCCCATTCAAGGGCCCCTTTCTTCCATGCGTAGAGATATCCGACCAGGAGTATCAGAATGAAAAGCGCCATCTCTACGATTCCGACAACCCCGAGCCTGTCGAAAGAGATCGCCCAGGGATACATGAAAACAGCCTCAAGGTCGAACAGCACAAAGAGCATGGCGATAATATAAAAACGGACGGAAAATTTTTCTCTGGCATCCCCGACTGGGGGACAACCGCATTCATAAGGGGAGAGTTTTGAGGGGTCAGGATGGCTCGGACGAAACAGGTATCCGACCGATATGGTAACTACCCCAAAGGCGATTGCCACAAGAAGGTAGATTAATACCGGCCAGTAATTAAGCGGAAGTAGTGTTCCAGGTAGATCAACCACACCGGCCTCCTAAACGCTTGGTTTTGCTTAATTATAAATTTAGCTAATGACTTAATTAGCGAACCGGGTGCAATATTATTCTAAAACAAAGCATGTTGTCAAGAACAATTTATCTAAATTTTTAAATTCAGGAAGAAGCAATAAATAATATCGGTAATATTACTTAAAGCACATGCCAAAATAAAACACCATTCTAAAGTAAATGATTTACTTATCCGGAAAATATCTTAACTCCACAACGGTCCTTCGTCGTCTTCCATGTCTTCGAATGCCTCGGATATGGGCCTGGTGACTATCTTTTCGAACACCTCTCCGCAGTCCGAGCAATGCCAGTGGTAGATGACCCAATACTCGTCATCTGTCTCGATCTCCGACTCTTCCTGTTCAACAAGTTCAGCCCCTCCGCAGAAGGGGCACATGATAGGCTCCATCATCTTATTTATTTCCCGGCGTCAGAACCATTTCTTCCTGGCGTCTTTGGGCTCCTCTCTTACCTTGTCAACTATATATTTAATCCCGTCCTCCATCTGTTCATAGGCTTCAAGATTAAGCTTCTTTGCCTCGCGGACCGACTCCAGTATCGCTAGGAGCAGTCTGTCCTGCCCTTCCAAAGATATCTTAAAAGAATTCTCCAGGGCCTCTATCCGAGAGAGAAGCGCCCCGTCGCCGGCGACTTTTGAGTTCTCCGGTATCTTGATGGCATCGATGGATTTTCTTAGAGCAGCTACCTCATCCTCAAGCCTCGCAAGGGCGTCGGTTATTTCTGAGAGGTCAATTTCCAACCTCGTTGCAAGATTGCTTGAAATTACCGACGCGACTTCCGGGTCCGAAGGCTCGAATGCATTGGGCCCAGGCGCTGTGACCCCCTCCGGCTCCATCATCTCCGGCGACGTCATATCAAGCCCCAGAAACCCCCCTGATACTTCTTCCTCGGACGCAGCTTCAAACCCAACAACAGGCTCTACTACAGACTTCTCCGTGGCCGGCTTTATTTCCGGCGTTTGTTCCGAAGATTCTGGTTCAAGCTCAAGTTCATACTCGACCTCTCCAATATCCTCCAGTGCGGGTTGAGCGGAAGGGACAATGTTTTCGGCCTTCTGTCTAGCCTCCTCGGTCGGAGTTCCCTTTCTGACATTATCAAAGAATGCCTCGGCCTGGACTGCATCTGCCAAAGCAATCGTCTCCATCTGGTCGAGAAGCTCGCCCGCCATGACATCATTGTCTTCTCCCTGTGCGTACCCTGAACCTATCTCAAGCACAGCCTCGATTGGTATCTCTTCCTCCGGCTCGACAGGCTTTTCAGCCTTCTGTGCAAATATGTCAGGCGGCAATTCTTTGAGCGTATCGGTGTCCATAAGTGTATGCTTCCTCTTGAGGTCCTTGATGAGAAGGTTTGTTATTCCCATGAAGGTCTCCATGACACCGGCACCGCCGACAGCCACGGCTTCGTAGGAAGGCGCCTGCCTGTAGTTCAGTTTCTTCTCAAGAAGCCATACATCGACCGTATTATCAAGGTCGCGCTTGTTGTACTGGAATACAATCGGGATCGTCGTAGGGTCGAGGTCGTTCTCAAGCATGTTCTGTTTCATATCATCGATGCTCTCGATGTTTTTGTTCAGGACATCAGCCTGAGAATCGGCGACAAATACCAGTGCGTCCGCACCCTTGAGGACGAGTTTTCGGGTGGCGCTGTAGAAGACCTGTCCAGGCACCGTATACAGCTGGAAACGTACCTTGAACCCCTGCACCAGACCAAGCTCGACCGGTAGAAAATCGAAGAAGAGCGTCCTGTCGGCCTCTGTTGCAAGGGATATCATCTTCCCGCGTTTTTTGGGGTTGAGTCTTGTGTAGATATACTGAAGGTTTGTGGTCTTGCCGCAAAGACCGGGGCCGTAATAGACCACCTTTGCGACAATCTCCTTGGTAGCATAGTTTATCAGGACCATGTAGCCTCCCTGTCTTACAGTTTACGCGCCGAAGACGTATACATTGTTCCTGGTCTGATACTTTACCCTATACATGGCCTCATCCGCAAGGCGCATCAACTCTTCCTTGGTGGCGGCATGGACCGGGTAACATGCGATGCCGAAGCTGGCGGTTATTTTGATGGACAGGTTTTCAGATTTCAGGAATGTGTTTTTCTCGATGTTTCTTCTTAGACGCTCGGCTATCATCTTGGCTGCGGATATATCGGTCTGCGGCAGGACTATGACAAACTCGTCCCCTCCGTAACGCGCCACTATGTCGACCTTTCTGAGGCCCTTCAAAAGGATCTGTGATACTTCGACCAGCATCTTGCTTCCGGTAAGGTGGCCATGACGGTCGTTTACTTTCTTGAAATAGTCGATGTCCATAAATATAAGGCAAACTGCAAGGCCATACCTCATCGCCCTTTCGATCTCTACCTCAAGTGTCCTGTCGAGATATCTGAGGTTGAAAAGCTTTGTGAGGTCGTCTGTTATTACCAGGTCTGCCATCTTCTGGTACATGACAGCTCTCTCGATGGCGATCGCAACCTGGTCGAGCAGCCTCGTAACAAGCTGGAGGTCCTCTTTGGAGAACATGGCATCGCTTTTTTTGTTAATAAGCTCTATAACACCCAGCAGTTTGTCCCTGGACAATATCGGTACTGCCATCAAGGACCTTGCTTTGACGCCCGTGACCTTATCGACCTTTTTGGAGAAGTGTTTTTCTTTCCCCGCGTCGGATATCAGTTTCGGCTCTCTGTCCTGGGCACACCATCCCGCTATCCCCTCGCCGATTTTCAGGCGAAGGCTTCTGGCCTTTTTGGTGGCAAAACCCTTGGCAGACTGGAGCACCAGCTCGCCGTCTGGGTCCTCCACCAGCATCACAGCCCAGCTTTCGGCGCCGGTCATGATGCACATCCGCTCCATTATCTTGCCGAGCACCTTGGGCAGGTCGAACGAAGAAGCCAGCTCCTTGCCTATATCCAGGACGTGTGACAACTCGGAGGTCCTGGTGCGAAGCTCGCCTTTCAGCGATTCAAGGTCTTCCCGTAGGTCCAGAAGTTCAGAGCAGGCCTTCACTGCGCTTATGAAACCTGTCTTTGTATAGCCGTCCTTGAGGACGTACCTGGCTTTTTGTTTTATTTTGCTGAGGACCGGGGATAATTTGACGCCGCTGTTTTGAACAAAAATGATGGGGGCCCTTCGTTCAGTCGAAACCAGGGTGTTGAGCGCGGCCTCGATCGTCTTGTCGATGACGTCAGAATAAACTACTATGACGGGAACCTGCTCGGCAAGTTCCCTAACAGGGACTTTTGAGGAATAAATTATTGGTTCGAAACCGTGGTGTGACAGGGACTCACCATGCAGTTCCATGAAAGTGCCCGCCAAACCGAATACCAAAATATTCCTCATCCACGCCTCATTTTAGACTTTTATGCCATTTATATACTAATAGCAGTAAAGCCTTACATTTTCAAGCTATTTTTCGATAATCCCCAAATACATGCCTTCCGCGACAATAAGCATTATCGAAGAGGAATAGTATATCCATAACAGGAACAGTATTATAGTGGAGAAGGAGCCGTAAATTCCGACATCGGCTATATAGGCTACATACCATGCAAAAGCATGCTTGGCGGATTCCCATAATACAGCCGCCGCAAGACCGCCCACGGCTGCCTGCTTGTAGGTTATCCTTGCCTTAGGCAGGATTTTATATAATAGCGTAAAGGTGAGGAACGTAAGCAAAAAGGGCAGCAGCTGGATGAACACGCTTTGCATCAAAAACCTTGTGAGACCGGAGTCTATAATCAGACCCTCGCGCCTGAGAAACTTTGGGATATATGCGACCGCAAACGAGGCTATAAAGAACACCCCTGACACAAGTACAAAACCGAAAGAAAGAAGCTTGCCTGTAAGATACTTCCGCTGGCCCGACGTTTTGAATATGACGTTTAACGAGTAATCAAGGGACTCGAAGCCTATGCTGCCAAGCCAGAGGAAAACAAACAGGCTTATCCAGCCGGCCTCACGGTGGCTGACCATCCGGGAGACCTCTCTTTCTAAGGACAGGGCCGGCCATCGGATAAAGGGCCTTTAAATAGTTTATGACAGCGTCCTGCAAGGCCTGGGAATGACCCAGGACGTTCGCAAAAACGTTTATCATGAGGAAGAGCAGCGGGATGAAGGAAATAAGGGCGAAAAAGGATACCGTCCCGGCGAGATATACGCCGCCGTCCTTGAAATACGCGGCAAACAGTCTTGCAACAGGTTTAAACCAGCGGCTATGCACCACTAGACACCAGCCGCATCGGAATCCTCCGGCTCGCTCTTATGTCTTTTCTTCAGGAATATCCTGACCGGGTTGCCGGTAAATTCGAATTTATCCCTGAGTTTGTTTTCAAGATATCTCAGGTATGAGAAATGGACGCCTTCCGGCCTGTTAACGAACACTATGAAGGTCGGTGGGGCAGTGTCGCCCTGGGTGATGTAGTAGAACTTTATCCTGCGTCCCTTGTGCATACCTGGCGGGTGCAGGCCCACGGCGTCCTCAAGCACCTTGTTGAGCTGGTGCGTCGATATCCTCTTCCTGCCCTGCTCCACGACCTCATCGATAAGTTCGTAGATCTTGCCTACACGCTGACGCGTAAGGGCGGATATGGAGATGACGGGCGCGTAATCGAGGTACTTCATCTCCTCGCGGACCTTCCTCGTATACTCGCTCAGAGTACCGCTTTTCTTCTCTTCAAGCAGGTCCCATTTATTGAGGACGATTATTACGCCCTTCCCTCTTCGTGGGCTATCCCGCCGATCTTTTTGTCCTGTTCGGTCACCCCTTCGGCGGCGTCTATGAGCAGCAGGGCGACGTCACAGCGCTCGACGGCCTTTATCGCCCTTATCACGCTGTACTTCTCTATCCCCCACTCGATCTTACCCCTGCTCCTGATGCCGGCGGTGTCGATGAGGTTGTATTTCTTGCCATAATATTTGACCGGGGTGTCAATCGAGTCGACGGTCGTGCCGGGCGTGTTGTCCGTGACCGCCCTCTTCTCGCCGGTAAGGGTGTTCAGGAGGCTGGACTTGCCGACGTTCGGCCTGCCGATGATTGCGACGTGGGCAGAGGTTTCCTCTTCATCCTCCGGTACTCCGGTATCGGGCGGCAGCACATCCAGCAAGTGGTCCATCAGTTCCACGAACCCCGGGCCGTGGAGGGCCGAAACCGAGAACAGCTCGTCCGCCCCGAACCTGTAGAAGTCGTATACCGCGTCCTCCAGCCTGGGGCCGTCCACCTTGTTTATGCAGTACAGGACTGGCTTGCCTGATTTCCTTAGTATCTCGGAAACAGCCATGTCCGACGCGTTCAACCCCTCCTTGACGTCGGCGACGAAGATGATTACGTCCGCCTCCTGGATAGCAAGCGAGGTCTGCTCCCTCATCTGGACAAGGACGCTGTCTTCGGACGCGGCCTCGAACCCGCCGGTGTCGATAAGCGTAAAACGCCTGTCCTCATAATCGGCCATGGCATAGTTCCTGTCACGTGTAACGCCAGGGGTATCCTCGACAACCGCAACCTTTTTCCTTAGTATCCTGTTAAACAGCGTCGACTTCCCCACGTTGGGGCGGCCGACGATTGCTACTGTCGGTATGGCCAAAACTTTTACTCCTTGTTTAATGATAAGTAGGTATTAATAGCACAACCATGCCTATTTTTCAAGACAAACCGCCTTAATTGTAGTTGACTTGCCTTTTCAATAACATTATTATTAAGGAGTTTCCGTTTTATTTATCAAGGAGTTTAAACATTATGGCGAAGTACGCCGTTGCATTTCTTGTTTGTCTGTCGATGGTTACAGCCCTTCTGGTATCCCCGTCCATATCCGCTGCCTCACAGGGGCAGGACCAGAGGCTGTTGCAGAAGGCGTCCGCCCACCTGGCAAAGCTCTCCAAAGACAAAAAGAAGAGAAAGTTCCACCACGAGTGGGAAAAGTGCATAACCGAGCTTGATACGATAATCAGAAAGTACCCTGATTCGCCATCCGCCCGGAAGGCTCTATTCCTGAAGGCCGATACGTACGCCAGCATATACAAACTGTCACATGCACAGGCCGACCTCGACTCAGCCATAGAGAACTACGAGCAGTACATCGGCAAATACCCCAAGACCGCGGACGCAAAGACAGCCAAAGACCGGCTGAAGTCACTCACCGGGGTGGACACCGCCGCCGCACCCGCAGTTGCGCCTGTGAAGGAAGCCGCAGTCCGCGCCGGAGAGACCGGAAAAGCCAGAGAAGAAGAAAAGGCCGTCACAGGTTGACGTATAAACCTGCCGAGCCTGTTAAGACAGTCGAGCCTGCCGCACAGGAAAGTACTTCCGATACTGCACTGGTCAAGGAGATCAGGCACTGGTCGAATACCGGCTACACGAGGGTCGTGATAGACCTGGGCGGAAAGGCCACGTTCAAGGCGTCGAGGATAAAGAGGCCAGACCGTCTGGTGTTCGACATAAAGAAGGGCACGCTTGAAGCCGCGCTGATAAAAGCGCCTGTCACAATAAACGACGGGATACTGAAGACGATAAGGGCAAGCCAGTACAACGCCGACACGGTACGCGTGGTGCTCGACCTTGAGAGCATTGCGGACTACCGCACCCTGATGCTTCCCGACCCGCAGAGGATGGTGATAGACGTCGAAGGGAAACGGGCGGCGGTTGCGAAGAGGTCCGGGCATGGAAGGGTCATCTCGCTGAAGTCCGCAAGGAACGAAGGCCCGGCCCCGGTATTGGAGGTAACCACGACGGTGGCCCCGCCGAAATGCCCAGCCAAAGCCGGAGACGGTGGACTGTGGAAGAAAAAGCCACAGCGCCAGTGGAAGCAGCTCAGGAGCAGAATCCCAGCCTGTCAGCCGACCCAGCCCGACCCAATGTCCAACCTGATGCACAGTCTAGTGTCCAGCCTGTTGTCCAGCCTGAGCCTGTGGCAGTGGAAACCCCCTCATGCAAGACGGAGACTGCAAGCAATACTGCAAAGAAGATCTGCATCGGCACGATAGTGATCGACCCCGGCCACGGCGGCAAGGACACGGGCGCTATCGGCAAGAACGGCCTTTACGAGAAGGACGTCGTGCTCGATATCGGGATGAAGCTGCGGAATATCATAAAGAGGGAACTCGGCTGCAAGGTTGTCATGACCAGGGACAAGGACGTGTTCATCGAACTGAACGACAGGCCCGGCATCGCGATAAAGTACGACGCCGACCTGTTCATCTCGGTACACGCGAACGCAAGCCCGGACAGGGCCGCGAAGGGCATCGAGACGTACCTGCTGAACACCACCAAGGACAGGAACATCATGGCCCTCGCCGCAAAAGAGAACATGATGACGATAGACCAGCTAAAAGACATAAAGCTCGTGAGCGTGGTGAACGCCATCCAGAAAGACTTCGCGCTCGACTTCAAGCGCGAGGAGTCCTTGAGGCTCGCGCATACGGTGCAGGCCTGCCTCGTGAGGGACCTCCAGAAGGACAACATAATAAACGACAAGGGCGTGAAGCAGGGCCCGTTCCTGGTGCTCTACGGCGCCGAGATGCCGAGCATCCTGACCGAGGTCGGCTTCATAAGCAACGCCGAAGAAGAGTCGAAACTCGGCACGCCCGAATACCGTCAGGAGCTTGCGCAGGCGATATTCGACGGCATCAAGGAGTACATTGTCACGTCCAAACCAACATCCGCCGCACTTAACGTACCGACCAATTAAACGCAGTACCCGTTGGTAATCATTTGAAGAACATCAAGATCATACTGGAATACGACGGCACCGGAGTTCTCAGGCTGGCAATTTCAGCCGCGTCAGCGTACGCTCCAGGGCACGCTTGAGGACGCCATCAAGGCCACGACCGGCGAGGAATTGCGAGTCACCGCCTCGGGCAGGACTGACGCGGGCGTGCATGCCTACGGGCAGGCGGTCAACTTCAAGACGGAATCAAACCTCGACGCGAGGGCATGGCTCGGCGCGCTCAACCACTACCTCCCCAGGCAGATGCGGGTGCAGGATGTCGAAGAGGTCGGCCCGGATTTCAGCGCGCGCTTCGATGCAAAGGGCAAGCAGTACGACTACATCATCATCAACAGGGCTGTCCCCTCGCCTATCCACCGGAACTATGCGTGGCACGTCGGGATGCAACTGGACTTTGAGGCGATGGAGGCCGCGGCGCGCGAGCTGGTCGGCGAGCACGATTTCACATCCCTTCGCGCGACCGACTGCGACTCCAACACCCCCGTCAGGGAACTCCGCTCGCTCGAAGTAATCAAGGATGGCGACAGGATACGGCTGTCCCTGAAGGCAGGCGGGTTCCTGCGGCACATGGTGCGGAACATCGCGGGGACGCTCGTGGAGGTCGGTCGCGGCAGGTTCAAGCCGGAAGACATGAAGACGATACTTGAGGCAAGAGACCGAACCAAGGCAGGGCCTACCGCCCCGCCGCAGGGGTTGTATCTGGTGAAGGTGGAGTACTAAGCAGCCCCACGCATCCAGTATTTATGAATTGATTAACAGTTACAAAAGGATAATATCAATGAGATTAAAAAGAGAATTGTCCTTGTTTCATAGGAATTGTCGTCTTAATTCTACCTGTCAAAGAAGTATTTGCACAAACAGATGATTTAGCCAGACTTCGTTCACTTTTTGCTAAGAGAAAATTGAAATACACCCACTGGAACAATCTGAGTTGGTCTTTCTGTCTTTTGATTTGGAGATTCAGATATCTACCCTTGAAGATGCATTAATGAAATCAAAGGACAAAAAAAAGAGATATATCGCAGTGCATGGTCTCGCATTAATCCGAGGTGAAAAAGCTGTAAACAGTCTTTACAAAACATGTAAAAAAGATAATACAATTCTTTTAAAGAGCTCATTGTGTTTTGCTTTGGCATCTACTGGTTCAAAGTGAGGATGTGCAATTTTCTTATACAGTCACTTCTGGAGAACATTATGGCACCGTGCCATTTCAACAATTACTGGACTGAACAAGTAGTGATAGAGCAAGTTTAGAAGGAACGTTACGCTATCGCCAGATAAGGACTTGGATAAACAAACAGTGGCAGCTCACAAACATGATTTGAGAAATGTTCGATGGTTGAATCGGTATACCTCGATGCTGTCTGAGAGTCGCAAAGATTTAGACAATGCGTGCGTGAGAATATTTGGTTCAGAAACAATCGAAGACATTACGGAATGCTCACGTTCCATAGACTGATCCGCCATAGAGCACTCGGACCATACAAAATTGAGCCATCCGCCATATGATAGGGCTTTTGTAATGTGCCGCTCTTGAATGAAGGTGGCCTAGGCGCAACTTTGCATCGCATGAACTAAAACAGAGATGCACCGCAACTTGGATAAAATTGTCGGTATAATCAACTTGGCGCGATCATAAGAAAGACTGGATTGCCAGATGTCGTGGGAAGCGACTGGAATTTCGCGGGAATGACAGTACAAAAGTCAAGGTGGATCCTTCGGCTTCGCTCAGGATGACAAGCAAATCAAGCTAAAGCCCCTCGCAATGACAAAATATTCGTAGTACAATATCAACATGACCCTCGAAGAAAAACTACAACACCTGCCTGACCGCCCCGGCGTATACCTGATGAAGAACGCCAAGGGCCGGGTGATATACGTCGGGAAGGCGAAGTCGCTCAAGAACCGGGTGCGCTCCTACTTCCAGGCGGGCGGCGACCCGGACCCGCGCAAGGCGCAGATGGTCGAGCTGATAACCGACCTTGAGACGGTGGTCACGGCCTCCGAGATGGAAGCCTTCATCCTCGAATCCACCCTGATAAAAAAACACAAGCCCCGCTACAACGTCGTCCTCCGGGACGACAAGAACTACCCCTACCTCAGGCTTTCGATAAACGAGAAATTCCCCAACCTCTCGGTCGTCAGGAGGCTCGTGAAGGACGGGGCGCTCTACTTCGGGCCGTACGTGCCGTCCGGGCCGATGTGGGAGGCGCTCAACTTCATAAACAGGCTGTTCCCCATGCGCAAATGCAGGAAGAAGGACATCGGCGAGCGCATCGGAAGGCCGTGCCTGCAATTCGAGATGAAACGCTGCACCGGCCCGTGCGGCGGCGAGGTAGACCAGGAAGAGTACATGAAGATGGTGGAAGAGGTCCGGCTGTTCCTGAACGGCAAGGACAAGGAACTCGTACGCGACCTCGAAAGGAAGATGAAGGCATCCGCGGAGGCCATGAACTTCGAGGCGGCGGCGCACATACGCGACCGCATAACGGCGCTCAAGAAGGCCACCGAGACCCAGAACGTCATATCGCAGGGGATGGAGGACAGGGACATCATCGCCGTGGCAAAGGAAGGCGCGGCGGCCGACATACAGATACTGTTCGTCAGGAAGGGCAAGCTCCTCGGGCGCAAGGACTTCTATCTGATGAACGCACTGGAGACCGAGGAAGACGATATACTGGCGAACTTCATCAACCAGTTCTACACGGAAGACAAGGAGATCCCGCCGGAGGTGTTCGTCTCGCATAACCTTCCCGAACGGGAACTGCTGGAGCAACTGCTTCTGTGATATGCGCACGAAGCAGGTGCGGCTAGTAGTCCCGCAGAGGGGCACGGGCGTGAAGCTCGTCCAGATGGCCCTTGAGAACGCGAAGGTGTCCCTTGAGCAGAACCTGAAGACGGACGCGGGCCGCGACCTCACCCTGCTGGCGCTGAAGTCGGAGCTTGGCCTGAAACGCCTGCCGAGACGCATAGAGGCCTTCGACATATCGAACACCGGGAGGCAGGAGGCGGTCGCCTCGATGGTGAGCTTCCATGACTGCAAGCCGGAAAAGGACGGGTACAGGCATTTCAGGATAAAGACGGTCGACCAGCCGGACGACTTCGCGATGATGGGCGAGGTCATATCGCGCCGCTACAAGCGGGTGATGGAGGAAGGCAGCGAGTGGCCCGACCTGATAATGGTGGACGGAGGCCAGGGGCAGCTTGTCATCGGCCATCGAGGCCCTGAAGAATGTCGGGGCGGACATTGAAGACATCGACATAATAGGCCTCGCCAAGGCGCAGGAGAAGGGCATGAAATACGCAGGCATACGCGAGAGCAAGTCCTTTGAGCGCGTATACAAAAAAGACGCATCGGAACCCAGGGTGCTCTCGCCCACATCGGCGGCGGTAAATCTATTAGCGCGGGTGCGGGACGAGTCGCACCGCTTCGCGATAACGTACCACAGGAAGCTCAGGAGCAAGAAGGGCATCGCGTCCCCGCTCGACGACATACCGGGCGTAGGGAAAGAAAAGGAAGATGCAACTGCTGAGACATTTCGGAAGCTTCAGGGCGATACGGGAGGCGGATATCGACACCCTGTGCGCCATGCCCGGCCTGCCGAAAAAGACGGCCGAGGAGATATTCAATACGCTGAAAAAAGCTGAGGCTGAAAAATAAAAAAGCCGGGCAAAAGCCCGGCTTTTTCAGTATCGCAAAATTCAGGACCTGACCACGAGTATCGGACAAGACGTCAGTCCGATGACCTTCTCGGTCACGCTCCCCATGAGTACCTTGCTCAGGCCTTTCCTGCCGTGCGAGCCAAGGACTATAAGGTCGGCCTTCTCGTCTTCCGCAAGGTCCCTTATCACCTCATAGGCCTCGCCTTCCTTTATGAAGGTCTTGACCTTGACGCCGACAGCCTCGGCCTTCGCCTTCAAGGCTTCGAGGACTTCCTTGAACTTCTGGATGAACTTCTCCACGGCTGCCGGGGCATAGGTGTGGAACTCGTCCGTCACATCCACCACGGCAACGGCCTCAAGCTCCGCGCCATAGGACTTTGCGTAGTCGATAGCGCGTTCGGTCGCCTGGTTGCTGCAACCTGAGCCTTCGGTAGCAAGCAGTATCCTGCCGAATTCAATGGACGCGTCCTTCGGGACCACGAGCACATCCTTGTGGGTATGGCCTATCACCCTCGCCGTCACGCAACCGAGAAGGGCCCTCTCAAGCCTGTGGTGGCCCTTGCGGCCCATCACTATGAGGTCGCAGTTCTCGGACTCGGCCACATCGACTATCTTCTCGTAGGCCTCGCCCTGCTCGACGTTTGTGAGTATAGCCACATTATACTCGGCGGCTATCTTCTTTGCCTCTTCGAGCAGTTTTTCGGCCGGGCCCCTTGATGGCGGACTCGATATTGCTGACTCCTATGAGTTCGAGGTCGCCCTGATAGTCCGGTACGACCGAGACCACCTTTATCCAGCTCTTCTCCGTACCGGCAAGCTTTATGGCCTGCCTGAGCGCGTTCTTGCTGGAATCGGAGCCGTCGAAGGCCACGAGTATCTTCTTGTACCTAGACAATTTGTAAACCCTCTTTTGCGAGCGCCAGCTTCTCGGCCCTTTTTCCCTGCCACATCGCATGGAGCACTATGCCCGCGCCAACCATAAGGGCAAGCACCATCACGCCAAAGCTGACGTTCTTGAGCATCTTTACCGTCGGGTCCGCGATCTTCTCCATAAGGCCTAACTGGGACATATATACAGGAATCACAAGCGCCCTGCTGACAAGGACGATCATCATGATGGCAGCCATGACTACTTTAATCATGAACGGCTTAACATAGGTGGTGCCTATCGCGCCAAGCTGGATGCCGAACAGGGAACCGCAAAGTATTATCATGGCGAGGCGTATGTCTACCAGGCCGTGCATCGCGTACTTGAACGAGCCGCCGAGGCCCATGACGAACGCGATGACAAGCTCCGTCGCTGAAGCCATCATGCTGGGGACACCCATGACGTATATCATCGAGGGGACGCCGATGAACCCGCCGACGGCTATCGTGGCGGCGAGCAGGCCTGTTGCGAAACCGAGCGGTATCGTGAACAGGACCGATATACGGGCGTTCATGCTCTTGAAGAAGACCATCGTCCCCGGTATATTTATGGACTGCACCCAGAGGGCGAGCTTGCTTGTCTTCTCTTCCTCATTGCTGTTACCGCCCTTGTATGTCTTCCACGCGTCATACATTATCCAGCCACCCACAACCGCAAGTATTACGACGAACGCGGCGCTGACATAGAGGTTGGAGCCGGCTTCGCCATAGGATGCCTTGATCTTTTCCTGGACGTTGGCGCCGTAGATCACACCCGCCTCGGCTGATATGCCGAGTATGACGCCGAGCTTGACGTCCACCTGGCCGTATTTGGCGCGTTTGATCGAGCCTATGAGCGCCTTGGGGAACTTGTGGCACATGTTGCTGGCGACCGCCACGAGGCCGGGAACACCCATACTCATCATCGCCGGGGTCATTACGAAAGCGCCGCCCGAGCCTATGAACCCGCTGACAAGCCCGCCGACGAAGCCGACGATGAAGAGGTACCCTATAGTCATGGAATTTAGATCAATGAAATTGGACACCTGAGCTACCGCATCGTGCATCTTATTTTCCTCCTTTTATCTTCTTTGAGGCTTCAACACCCATGAGCGTCCAGAAGTCGCCTGTAAAAGTCCCGTGTACGAATGAAAAGACGAAGGCCGCTATAATCGGAAGGAAAGCGTAGACACCGCCCTTGCCGAATGTGCTGTTAAGCATGTCCTGGTTCAAAAGAAGGGCCGCATAAAGCCCAACCGATATAAGGCCGAAGAAAAGCGCCTTCATGTATGGCTTTTTGTGGCCATGTGAACTGCCCATCATTAACCTCCTGACAAATTATAAAGTAACGTGATTATGCCCTCAGGGGCTGGGAGACCACCACAAGCGGGCAGTCCGTTATCTTCCAGGCCCTTAAAAGCTCCCTTTCAGTACATTCCTCGTCCAGTTCCTCGGACGATTCCACAACTACCAGATTGATGTCCCTTCGCTTCTCCGTATGGGCGATCACGGCCTTCTTAAGGCATCCTGTGCTCTTCACTACCTTTAACAGGACGCCCGCCTTCTCCGCTTCGCCTTCCAGATAAACCAGTATGCCGCCTTCCTCGACCCTCCTCGACACGTAAAGGACCTCAACGGATGCGTCGACCCTCTTCGACATGCTGAGCGCATACTTGACGGAAGCCCTGTCGTTCGCGGTACCGGTCAAAACCAGCAAGACGGAGCGCCTGCCCCCAATACTTCTTGCGGTATCGAACTCCCCTCTTTCCGCAAAGGCTGTGGCGGCAAACAAGTTTTCAAGGTTTTTCTTGAGTCCCATAGGGCCCCCCGGTTAAGCTACCTTGAAAGGCGGCTGTGTAAGGCAGTCGTTTCCTGTGCAGACGGCGCCGTGCTTCACATCCATGCCGTCACCCTTTACCATCGCCCTTGCGGTATCGAATTCGCCCTCTTCTGCGAATGCCGTCGCCGCAAAGATGTTTTCGAGCCTTTCCATCAGTTTCATATCTCACCTCCGTTTTTTATTACGTTCTTATTTGAACGCTCTTTGTATGCCAATCTATATATCAATAAACGTGCCAAACGCTAACATACTGTTTTATATAATTTTATACCGTTGCACCATTTAACGATATTATTGCATTATGCAACGCATGCCTGCCAATAGCTCCAGCAACCATAGTGATAACAAAAGGTTAGAAAGTCGTTGCATTGGGGTAGTTATGTATTGCATTATGCAATGAATGGTATTATTATTGTTTCAATTTACTGACGGCATCCGAAAGGCGCACCGATGAGTTTCTTACCTAACAGCCTGCGTAAAAAGGTCGGCCTGGTCTACATATTAGGGCTCGCTTTGATGCTGGCCGTGGCGGTCATCAACTGGCATTACTTCAACAGGCTTGAAGAGATGATCAAGTCCGGCGAGAGGGCGTCGAGCTTCTTCGAAACCACCCTTGAGATAAGGCGCTTCGAGAAGAACTACTTCCTGTACGGGAAGATGGTCGACTACGATTCGCTGATGTCCTTTGTCAATGACGCGGATGAGATGCTCCAGAAAAACGGTGACAAAGACCTTGCGCCCTATGCGGACAGCGAAACCATAGCCAGGCTTAAAAGCGACATAATCTCGTACAGGAGCCTGCTTGAGCAACTTCCCAAAAACGACGGACAGCTTCTGGACCGCAAACGCGAAGACCTGCTTAGGGAAAAGGGCAAGGACATAGTGACCGCCGCCGAAGGGATGTCGAGAAACGAACGCGCAATCATGCGCTCAACTCTCGATAGTTCCAGGGGTTCGTTCGTGATAGCCGTTTTCCTGATAGCCGTAGCCTGGTTTGCGGGCGGCGCAATCCTGTACAGGATGTTCGTCAGGCCCCTGGGACGGATGGAAAGGCATATGAGGAAGGTCGCAAGCGGTGAACTATCGCCGATGCCGGTTGAATCGAGGGACAGGGAGATCCTTTCTCTGAACAGCGCTTTCAACCGCATGCTCCTTGAGATAGAGTGGCGCCAGAACCACCTCGTGCAGTCGGAAAAACTCGCGTCGTTCGGGACGCTGCTTTTCGGTGTAGCGCATGAACTGAACAACCCGCTTTCAAACATTTCTACCTCCTGCCAGATACTAAAAGAAGAAATAGAGGAAGACGGCCTGGAATATAAAAAGGAGCTTCTGACTCAGATAGAGGAAGAGACGGACAGGGCCAAGGAGATAGTGCGTTCCCTGCTCGACTACTCAAGGGCGGGAAAAAAGGAAGATGTCTCGCTCAAGAAGCTGGTTGAAGATTCCATCAGGTTTATACGGGGCGAGGCTCCCGCAAAAGTAGAGATACGTTTGTCTATACCTGAAGGCATCAATGTATTCGCCGACGGGCCGCGCCTCCAGCAGGTATTCCTGAACCTGATAAAAAACGGGATAGACGCAATGAACGGAGAAGGCAAGATATCTATCGAAGCGAGGAGACTGCCGGACGGCAACGTGGAAGTGGACATCACCGATACAGGCACCGGCATATCCCCCGAATATATAGACAAGATATTCGACCCGTTCTACACCACCAAGGAATCAAAAAAAGGCTACGGCCTCGGGCTGTTTATAGTGCACAGCATCATAAAAGAACACGGCGGCGATATAGACGTGGACAGCAAGCCCGGAAGCGGTACTAGTTTCATAATAACATTGCCCGCAAAGGAGATCTAGTTGATGTTCCAGACAGGAAGAATTCTGATAGTCGAGGACGAGAAGGTAGCCCTCAAGAACCTTGAGCACGTGATGAAGAAAGAGGGCTACGAGGTAACGAGCACTACCAGCGGGCCGAACGCGCTCAAGCTGCTGGACGCGCAGGAGTTCGACGTGGTATTGACGGACCTCAAGATGGAAAAGGTGGACGGCCTGGAGGTGCTAGGCAGGTCCAAGTCCCTCTACCCAGACACCGAGGTCATAATGATAACCGCATACGCCACGATACCGTCTTCAGTTGAGACGATGAAGAAGGGCGCATACTATTACATAGCAAAACCGTTCAAGCTGGACGAGGTAAGGAAGGTCGTTAAGGAAGCCCTGGAGAAGGTGCGTCTGAAAAAGGAGAACACGCAGCTCAGGGAGCATATTGCGCGGTTCGAGGGCAAGGTAAAGATAATAACACAGAACCCCGAGATGCAGCGGCTCCTTGAGACGACGCGCCAGATAGGGCCCACGGACTGCAACGTCATAATATCCGGCGAGTCAGGCACCGGGAAGGAACTTTTTGCGAGGTATCTGCATTTCATGAGCCGAAGGGCGGAAGGGCCGTTCTTCGCCATCAACTGCGGCGCTTTCAGTGAAGAGCTTCTTACCAACGAACTATTCGGCCATGAAAAAGGAGCCTTCACCGGCGCAATGAACATGAAGAAGGGCCTCCTGGAGATGGCGTCCGGCGGCACGCTGTTCCTGGACGAGATAACCGAGATGGAACCCGGTATGCAGGTCAAGCTCCTGAGGGTCATTCAGGAGAGAGAAGTGCTGCGGGTCGGGGCTACCGAACCTATAAAGGTAGACGTGCGCGTAGTCGCTGCAACCAACCGCGACATCCGCGACTCGGTGAACGAGGGCAGGTTCAGGCAGGACCTCTACTTCAGGCTGAACGTGGTATCAATAAAAATACCGCCCTTGTCGTCCAGGAAGGACGACATCCCGCTGCTCAGCTTTTACTTCCTAAAGAAATACTCGACGCTTATGAAAAAGCCTGTGACTGAAGTTTCATCCGAGGTGCTTGAAACCCTTATGAACTACGACTTCCCGGGGAACGTCAGGGAGCTTGAGAATATAATCGAACGCGGGGTCGCCCTGACCAACGAGAATATAATACAGGCGGCCCACCTTCCGGAAGACCTGCGGGAACTGAGCATCAAGACGTTCAGGCGCAAAGAGGGCAGGATTCCCACGCTACAGGAACAGGAGATGAGCTACATCAACTGGGTGTTGAAGGAAGTGGGCGGGAACAAGACCCTCGCCTCCGAGATACTCGGTATAGACAGGGTTTCACTCTGGAGGAAACTGAAGGTTCAGGACGAAAGCTAGGAAGCAACAGAAACCGGAGAAACACACAGAAGAGCCTTGACACTGATTTCAGTGGTGTTATACTCACATGACATATTAGAATTAGATTATTCTCTAGTTTTAAGGAGTTTATGTAATGATGGTCAAGGCAACAGAAGTAGCCGATCTGCTGAGTGTTGAAGAAAAAACGGTAACCAAATGGATCAAGAAGGATGGGCTGCCGGCAACCCTTATAAACGGGAACTATCAGATAAACCGTGTGGACCTGCTGGAATGGGCAACGGATCACGGCATTAAGGTGCCGCCGGAGCTATTTGAAGCGGCGGAGTCCGATATCCATTTCCCGACACTGGCAGAGGCTCTGGAAGCTGGCGGTATACATTGTAACGTGGAGGGCGACGACAAGCTCTCGGTACTGAAGAGTGTAGTCAAACGCCTCAAGCTTCCACCACATGTGGACCCCGACTTTCTTCTGCAGGTGCTCCTTGCGCGTGAAGCGCTGGGCACCACCGCAATCGGCGACGGGATCGCAATCCCACATGTGCGAAACCCTATCCTGCTTGACAACCCGCCATCGACGATCACGCTATGCTTCCTAAAGCGGCCCGTCGACTTCGGTGCGCTTGACGGTTTACCTGTCAGGATACTCTTCATGCTGACCAGCCCCACGGTCAAGGTACATCTGCACCTTCTTTCAAAGCTTGCCTATGCGCTGCGCGAGGACAGTTTCAGGTCTACGCTCAGTTATGGCGTTTGCGACCCAGCCGGGATAATAGCGGCGGCCGCGCGAGTCGAACAGGAGATCAGGAGGTAGACATGAACGTTTCAGGAGAGTACATACCATGTACCACCCTCCTGTTTCTTGCCGTTGCACTTCCAGGCCGTTTCAGGCCTTCCCATGCTGTTATCGCCTCGTCCCTCTGCCGCACGCCAGAAGCTTTCCGCAGTACTCATGGCGCTCGGTTCGCTGGCCGGAGTCTCCGGCGCGCTCATCGCCCTGCTCACTCCCATAAACCAGACCTTTACAATCGAATGGGGACTTCCATTCGGGCCCGCCATGATCGGTATCGACCCCCTATCCGCAATCTTCCTGCTTGCCATATTCACCGTTACCGGCTGCAGCGCCGTCTATTCCGTCGGTTACTGGCCTGCGGCAAAGCATGCCCATAACATCCGCAGGCTGACGTTATTTACAGGGCTGCTGGCGGCATCGATCAGTGTAGTGGTTATGGCCCGCGACGGCATACTGTTCCTCCTGGCCTGGGAGGTAATGGCGCTTTCAGCGTACTTCACCATCGTTACGGAAGACGAAAAACCGGAGGTCCGCGAAGCCGGCAACCTCTACATAATCACCACCCACATAGGAACCCTTGCTCTGTTTGCGTTGTTCTCGCTTCTGGGCAGCGTGAACGGGAGCTATTCATTTCCGGCAACAGCTTCCTTATCGGCGGGCACTGGCCTTTCAGCCGCCGTATTTGCAGTGGCGCTGTTCGGGTTCGGGCTCAAGGCCGGCATGATGCCGCTGCATGTATGGCTTCCGTCGGCACACGCCAATGCACCGAGCCACATATCCGCCATCTTGTCCGGCGTGATGCTGAAAGTCGGGATCTACGGCATGATACGCGTCTTTTCCTTTTACTCCGATGTGCCGGTCTGGTGGGGCTGCGTCGTGCTGGCATTCGGGGTGGTGTCGGGTGTGATAGGCGTGGCATTCGCAATCGGACAGCATGACCTGAAACGCCTGCTGGCCTACCACAGCATCGAGAACATCGGGATCATCCTTATGGGTATCGGCGTGGCCTTGATCGGCCAGGCGGCCGGCAACCAGCCCATGATGCTTTTGGGCATGGCAGGCGCATTGCTGCATGTGCTCAACCATGCCACCTTCAAGTCACTTCTGTTTCTCGGAGCTGGTTCCGTGATCCATGCCAGCGGGACGCGTGAGATAGACCTGATGGGCGGAGTATGGCGGCGTCTGCCCTGGACCGCCACCTTCTTTCTTGATAGGTGCGGTCGCAATCTGCGGCCTGCCGCCGCTTAACGGTTTTGCGAGCGAGATACTCATCTACCTCGGTTGTTTCCGTGCCATCGGTTCATCCGGCGGCATAACCGGAGTGTCCCCGGCCCTTGCTGCACCTGGATTGGCGCTGGTGGGCGGACTGGCGGTCGCATGTTTCGTCAAGGTGTATGGCGTCGTGTTTCTGGGTGATGCCGCGTTCACCCGAACATGCGGGTGGTCATGAGGCGCCTCGTACTATGCTTGTCCCAATGGGGATCCTTGCCGCAGTCTGCGTACTTATCGGCATCGCCCCCTGGCTGCTGTCGATCCGCCCTGAACAATGCAATCCTGAACTGGAACCCAGCCCTTGCCACTTCCGGTACTTACCTTACAGACCTGACGCCGTTTAAATGGGTATCCATCCTGGGTATAAGCCTGGTATCCGGCGCTGTTGTCGTTGCTATAATATTTGAATGCGGCGTGTGAAGAGATTCCCGCAAGCCGCTGCGGGCACCTGGGGGTGCGGCTATACCAGACCGACGCCGCGCATGCAGTACACCGCGTCTTCATTCGCCGAGATGCTGGTCGGCTGTTTCCGCGTGTTCCTAAAGCCAACGGCACATGAGCCGACAGTCAGCGGCGCGTTCCCAGAACCGGCCCGTTTTTCGAGCCACGTCCCCGAGACGGTACTGGAACAGATATACATCCCGTTCCTCGAATACCTCTATACCAAGTCGGCGCCCATCCGCAGGCTGCAACACGGCCAGCTCAATATCTACATCTTCTACACATTCGTTACGCTGGTGGTACTTATGGCGGCAACGATGAAATGATTCAGGATGATGAATTATGGCAGGCATAAATAACAAAATATATTTGACATAAAAAATTTTAAGCATATAATTTCATGGGTTCATACGTTTATACCAATGATTTTGTTACACATTAATCTGTTATTTGACATCTGCTGAAAGGTCTATAATGTTTTCGGAAGTAATGGGGGACCCATCTGCGCGCGTGCTCGCCGCAATACTCGTGACCGCAATCTCCGGGGTTCCCGGATTGTTCATAAAAAAAGGGGCCGCAGGACAGAGGTTTGCAACCATAGGTGCAATAGTTGCCGCCTTAATGGCGCTTCCTTCAATCATATCGATACTCCTGACCCAGCATACATCGACATACGTCATTGCCTGGAACCTCCCATTTGATGCATGCGAGGTCGCAATCGACCCGCTCTCGGCATTTTTCCTTATCCCCATATTCGTCGTATTCCTGTGCGGTTCGATCTACGCCAACGGATACTGGCCTGCGGCCTCACACCGCTCCACCGAACCCGGGATGACCTTCTTCTACGGCCTGCTGACCGCCGCCATGGCAATGGTTGCAGTTTCCAGAAACGGCGTGCTGTTCCTTATCGCCTGGGAGGTCATGGCGCTCTCCGCCTACTTCCTGCTGATAACCGAGCACGACGAACCGGAGGTCCGTACCGCGGGCATGGTGTACCTGGTCGCCACCCACATCGGGACGGCGGCGCTGTTCGTGTTGTTCTCCCTCCTGCGGCTCCATACATCGTCGTTCCTTTTCCCCGGTACGGCCGGTTTGCACATCCCGGCTGCGGCCGCTTCATTGCTGTTCGTCGCGGCACTTGTCGGCTTCGGCTCCAAGGCAGGCCTGATGCCTATGCACATCTGGCTTCCGGCCGCCCACGCCAATGCGCCCAGCCACGTCTCGGCAATGCTGTCGGGTGTGATGCTGAAGATGGGGATCTACGGGATTCTTCGTTTTATTTCCTTCGTGCCTGACCGCCCGCTCTGGTGGGGTGAACTTCTGACTGTCGTCGGACTCGTTTCGGCATTCATGGGTATCTCGCTGGCGGCTTCACAGAGGGACATCAAACGCCTGCTTGCATACAGCAGCATCGAGAACATCGGCATTATCACGACCGGCATCGGCATCGCGATGATCGGACAGACTACGGGCAATCCCCGCCTTGCCTGGCTGGGAATGGCAGGCGCGCTGCTGCACGTCCTTAACCACAGCTTCTTCAAGCCGCTGCTCTTCATGTCCGCCGGGTCCGTCATACATGCCACAGGCACCCGCGAGATCGACCGTATGGGCGGCCTGTCGAAACACATGCGCTGGACTGCGTTCCTTTCGCTGTGCGGCGTCATAGCCATAAGCGGCCTGCCGCCCTTCAACGGCTTTGTCAGCGAGTTCATGCTGTACATGGGCTTCTTCGGCGAGGCGGCGTCATCCATGGTATATGTCGCACTCGGGGCACCCGTGCTGGCGCTGGTGGGGGGCGTGGCCGTGATAAGCTTCGTCAAGCTATATGGTGTGGCATTCCTGGGCAACCCCCGTTCCGAACAGGCAGCCCATTCCCACGAATCACCGGCTTTGATGCTCATACCCATGGCTGTGCTTGCGGTGGCATGCCTGATGGCTGGGCTGGTGCCCCAGGCCTTCGTCCCTCTGGTGACGGCGGCGATGGCGACAGCTGACTCCTGTTGCCGCTGCGCAGGCCGGTCCGCCTGTACAGCTCATATGGTTTACCGTCGCCGGGCTGGGCATGCTTGGCATGGCGGTGGTCAATTGCCTTCATGCTTCGGCGGCGACAGACAACCCTGCCGTCCACACAGGCATCGACATGGGGATGCGGCTACCTCTGGCCGACCTCACGCATGCAATATACCGGCACATCGTTCTCTGAGATGCTGGCCACGCTTATGAAAAGTATTGTTCGTACCCACGTGACGAATACCGAGATCAAAGGTTTCGCGCCGCAAATGGCGGCACACTGCTACCTGCCTGAAGAGACTATCATTGAACGTCTGATAATGCCGCCGTTCCATTTTGCCGGGATGTGTTTCGCCTTCCTCAGGCAGATCCAGCACGGCCGTGTGCATATTTACATGTTATACTTCTTTGTCACGCTGGTAGCGCTTATGTTGTGGGTACATTAGGAGACGGCCATGGTTGACACGATCCTGCATATCATACTGGTTTTAGTCATGCCTCCTCTGCTGCTGGGCGTCATCGGCAAGACCAAGGCCGCTTTTGCCGGCCGGGTCGGCGCGCCTTACCTGCAGCCCTATTATGACCTGTCACGGCTGATGCGTAAGGGTACCGTATTCAGCGACACCACGACCTGGATATTCAGGGCCGGGCCAGTGATCACGCTGGCGTCCACCCTTTTTGCCGCGCTGCTTGTGCCGCTCGGCAAGCATCCTGCCCCGATATCATTTCAGGGCGACATGGTCCTGTTCGTCTACCTCTTTGCCCTGGGGCGCTTCTTTACGACGATTGCCGCCATGGATACGGGGTCGAGCTTCGAAGGTATGGGCGCGGCGCGCGAGGTGACGTTCTCGTCTCTGGCCGAACCCACCCTCTTCTTTGCGCTGATCGCTCTGACGCGTCTCAGCGGCTCGCTCTCGCTCACACCGATGCTTGCCAACATTAATTTTTCAGCATGGATGACCGGCGGCGCCGCGCTTCTCCTTATGCTGACCGGCCTTTTCGTGGTACTGCTGGCGGAGAACTGCAGGATCCCGTTCGACGACCCCAACACCCACCTTGAACTTACGATGATACACGAGGTAATGGTGCTGGACCATAGCGGCCCGTACTTCGGTGTCATACTTTATGGAGCCGCGCTAAAACTATACCTGCTGGGCGCCCTGTTCATGAATATAGCCGTACCCTTCAGCAGCGGCAACAGCTATCTCGACTGGGGAATCTTCATGGTCTCCATGCTCGTGCTGGCAGTTTCCATCGGCGTGGTCGAGTCGGTAATGGCCCGCCTGCGGATGATCCGCGTCCCGCAGCTGCTGGTTGCGGCGACGATCCTGACTGCATTTTCATTCGTACTGATCGTGAGGTGATAGATGTCCACTCTGGCTGACCAATTACTCGTGCTGACCCTGCTTCTGAATTTCATCGTGCTGGGTTCAAGCCGCCTGGCGTTCTCGGTACGCGCGGTAGCGGCACAGGGTGTCGCCCTGGCGCTACTTCCCGCAATCATCCACCCCTTTTCCTGGCCTCTGGTCGGGATCGTGGCCAGCATGCTGATGGCCAAGGGAGTAGTGATACCCTGGATGATCATGAACGCGATCCGGAAGGCGGAGATCAAGAGAGAGGTAGAACCGTTTATAGGATTTCATCACCTCGCTCATCATCGGGCGCCCTGCTCACCGCCACCGCTTTCATCTTCGCGCAAGACCTGCCGCTGTCACCGGAGCATAAGGGGCTCCTGTTCGTCCCCGCGTCCCTGGCGACATTCATGTGCGGATTTCTGGTGCTGATTGCCAGACGCAAGGCCATTTCACAGGTCATCGGATATCTGCTCCTGGAAAACGGGATATTCATCTTCGGGTTGCTCCTGGCAGAAGCCATGCCCGGGATGGTGGAAGCAGGAGCGCTGCTTGACCTTCTGGTGGGAATATTCGTCATGGGTATCGTGATAAACCATATAAGCCGCGAGTTCTCATCGCTTGATACCTCAAGGCTGACTACTCTGCGAGAGGGATAGAGCATGATATGGATTGCCGTCACCTGGCCGCTCCTGGGAGCCCTTCTAGCATGGGTGATTCCTGACAACCGTCTGCGTCCTGTCGTGTTGCCCGCATTTGCCCTGCCGCACCTGGTCCTGACTTTCGTCCTGGTGAGCATGTCGCCTCCCGCATCTCCTCAAGGCTGGATATACCTCGATGCACTCGGGAAACTGGTGCTGATCATCCGTCAGCATCCTCTTCACGATGTGCGCCTTCTATGCCCTCGGCTATCTGCGGTACAGAAACGAATTATCCAACCGCATCCTCTGCATGGCGCTTCTGGTATGCCTCTCCGCCATGACGCTGGTGACGGTGTCCCAGCACCTGGGGCTTCTGTGGGTCGCGCTTGAGACGACGACCGTTACCATGGCCCCGCTGATATACTTCAACCGCAACGCCCGCTCCATCGAGGCTACCTGGAAGTACCTGCTGATATGTTCGGTGGGCATCGCCATCGCCCTGTTCGGACTTTTCTTCCTGGCCTATTCCACCATTGTCGCCAAGCAGGACGTCACGCTGCTGCTCAGTTCGTTGATCGAGGACGCGCCCCGCCTGCATGCGGGCTGGCGGCATACGGCCTTCATCTTCCTGCTGGTGGGTTTCGGCTCGAAGATGGGGCTGGCCCCGCTGCATACCTGGAAGCCTGACGCCTACGGCGAGGCGCCCGGCCTTGTGGGCGCGCTTCTTGCCGGCGGCCTTGTCAACTGCGCATTCCTGGCGCTGCTGCGGGTCTACCAGATATCCGTCGCATCCACCGGGTACACTGCTTCCTTCCAGGGAGCGCTCCTGGGCATGGGGCTTGATATCCATGGCGTTCGCGGCCGTATTCATGGCGCGGCAGAACGACCTGAAACGGATGCTTGCCTACTCCAGCGTCGAACATGTCGGCATCCTGACGGTGGCCCTCGGGCTCGGCAGCAAGGGGGCCTTGTTCGGCGCGCTGCTTCACATGGTCAACAACGGCCTGACCAAGGGGGTGCTGTTCCTGGCTTCGGGCAACATCCACCGCGCATATAACAGCAAGAGCACTGAGGTCATCCGGGGGGCGCTCCGGCGCATACCCTGGTCCGGCGCCCTCTTCCTCGTGGCTTTTCTGGCAATCACCGGTTCGCCGCCGTTTGGCCCGTTCATCAGCGAGTTTACGATTGTCAGCAATGCCTTCTTACAGGGCAACACCAACGGTAGGCATCCTCTTCCTGGTATTTCTGTCCATCATCTTCATCGGCATGGCATCCACCGTATTGCCGGCCGTCCTGGGCAAGATACCGGCCGACATCGAACCAGACCGGATACAAAGATACAGCTCTGGACCGTGCTTCCGCTGCTCGTGCTGATGGGCTATAATCCTGATGCTGGGGTTGTGGATACCGCTCCCGTTCCAGCAGCTCCTGCGTGAAGGCGCCGCGCTCCTCGGAGGTGGCAAATGAAGGGGAGATTTTCCACATTTCGAAATGGGGCCTCCCTGCCGCGCCGGGACATCCCGGAAAAGAGCACTGGAGATTTCCTGCGTGACATCCTGGACGCCACCGACCACGGCTGGCGGATATCGGCATATTTCGGTGTACAGGATGGCGCGGTCGCTGCAACTGTATTGCCTGATTGCGTCAGAGTCTCAAGGCCTGCTCGGCATGGCCGCAACCAAGGTATCGGCCAACACATTTCCATCCATAGCATCGCTCTGCCCGCAGATACAGATGTTCGAACGGGAGATCGCCGAACAGTTCGGGATTGTCTTTGAGGACCACCCCTGGCCCAAACCGGTACGCTTTCAGCGGCCTTTCGCCAGGCAGCACGGCTAGAGCACGGACATGGCGCGGAAATCGGCAATATGGACTTTTATCAGATAAAGGGCGACGAGGTCCACGAAGTGGCTGTCGGTCCCGTGCATGCCGGGATCATCGAACCGGGACACTTCCGGTTCCAGTGCTACGGCGAGCAGGTCATGCACCTGGAGATATCGCTGGGCTACCAGCACCGAGGTATTGAACAGACACTTATCGGTGGCCCGCACCCCGCGACGCTGCACCAGATGGAGACGGCGGCGGGAGACACGAGCATCGGCCACGCCCTCGCCTATGCCATGATCATCGAGAGCATGTCGGGGACGATGGCACCTGCCCGCGCCCATGCGGTCCGGGGGATCGCGCTGGAACTGGAGCGGCTTGCCAACCATACCGGCGACCTGGGCGCAATCGCCGGTGACGTCGGATATCTGCCCACCGCTTCTTTTTGCGGGCGTATACGCGGCGACTTCCTGAACATGACTGCGGAGATATGCGGAAGCAGGTTCGGACGCGGGCTGGTTGTCCCCGGCGGTATCAATTTTGATTTGAATGCGGACCAGGTCCAATCGCTGCTTGAGAGAATTGCCATTGCCCGCGCAGAGCTTACAAACGCCGTCGAACTGTTGTGGATCACGCCGTCGGTCATGGCGAAGGCTTGAAAACACCGGACGTTGAGCATGGAAGCCGCCCGTGAGCTTGGCCTTGTCGGCCCTGCCGCCAGGGCATGCGGCCTGAACAGGGACATCCGCCGCGACCATACCTTCGGCATATATAGCATGAGCCAGATCCCGGTCGTGACGGCGACAACCGGTGATGTGTACGGTCGTACCCTGGTGCGCTGGGTGGAGTGTGAGAAATCGCTCGACTTCATCGAAGAGCAGTTGAAGAACCTGCCCGGAGGCGCGTGCCTGAACCAGAGAGGCGACATTGCCGCGGACCATATAGCAGTTGCGCTGACCGAAGGGTGGCGCGGGGAGATCTGCCATGTCGCCGTCACAGACGAGGACGGGAAATTTGCCCGTTACAAGATAACCGACCCGTCGTTCCACAACTGGACGGGGTTGGCCATGGCCCTGCGGGGGCAGCAGATATCGGACTTCCCGCTTTGCAACAAGAGCTTCAACCTGTCCTACTGCGGTTTTGATCTGTAGGTAAAGGAGTCACTCATGATAAGTGCAATACGCGCACGCATACGGCAGGGGCATCGCACGATGCGCTATCCGCTGGAACCTATTACGCTCCCGGAGCGTTTCAGGGGCTATCCACGTTTCGACAAGTCAGCATGTACCGATGGTTGCCAGAAATGCGCCGACGCATGCCCGTTCGGGGCCATATCATGCACCCCGTCACTTTCCATAGACTTGGGGAAATGTCTCTTCTGCACCGAGTGCGTGAAGGCATGTCCGCAGGGCGCTATCTCGTTCAGCAATGACAGTGTTCTGGCGGTCAACAGGCGTGAAGACCTTATCGTGAGTGCGGACAGCGAACGGGTGATGGCGAAGGCGCTGTCTGATAAACTGCTGTCGCTGTTCGGCCGTTCCATAAAGTTCCGCGAGGTAAGCGCGGGCGGGTGCAACGCATGCGAGGCCGACACCAACGTCCTGTCAACCATCGGCTGGGACCTGGGGCGCTTCGGCATACAGTTTGTGGCCTCGCCGCGCCATGCCGACGGCCTCTGGGTAACCGGGCCTGTCACCAAGCATATGGTCGAGGCTTTAAAGATAACATACGATGCGATCCCCGCCCCCAAGATAGTCATCGCCTGCGGCGCATGCGCCATCAACGGCGGGCCGTACATAAATTCGCCCGAGGCCAGTAACGGCGTGGACGGCATGATCCCGGTAGACCTTTACATCCCCGGATGTCCACCCCATCCGGTGACGATACTTGACGGCCTGCTAAGGCTGCTGAATAAGATTCGGTAACGCCCTCACCCCTGTGTCCCCTTCCCAGCCCCCACCCTGCCCTCCCCCGCAGGTGGGGAGGGATAATTGTAGTTGCCATGTAGGGGCGAGGGGAATAGATAGGTGCGCAGTGCGCACCCTACTTGTTAATAAGAAAGTCAAAGGTGGATTCTTCGGCTACGCTCAGAATGACATCTTTCCGAGAGCAAAGGCCTTGCGGTTTACGGCGAGCGCCTTTTTGGGGACAAGGCTTTCCATGGAGCCAACTACCGTCTCCTCGTCAAGCGGCAGCCAGCCCATCGCCGCCCCAAGAAGCACCATGTTTATCGCCCTTATGTCCCCGGCCTGAACCGCCAGCTCCGTAGCATCGAACTGCGATGACTTTGGACGAATGTTTCGCTATGACGGAGTCTAATGTCCGAAGGGTATACTTCCAGTCCTATCGACACGGGAAGTGTATTTATACGGTGGGTGTTGTAGACCACGGCCCCGCCGTCTTTCAGGAAGTGAAGATACCGGGCCGTCTCAAGCGGCTCAAAGCCAATGAGCAGGTCGCACTCGCCAACGCTGACGACGGGCGAAAAGACCGTATCGCCGAACCTGACCTGGCTGAGGACGCTCCCGCCCCTCTGGGCCATCCCGTGCACCTCGCTCTGCTTGACATCAAGCCCGGAATTAAGCGCCGCATCGGCAAGTATCCCGCTTGCCAGAAGAACCCCCTGCCCGCCTACACCGGCTACAAGTATATTGAATGTGTTCATACTGCCCCGCTTTCCGGGGGCTGTATCGCGCCCTTGCTGCAAAGCTGCGCGCATATCCCGCAGCCGTTGCAAAGAAGCGGGTCTATGAAGACATGGCCTTCCTTGCCCTTGCCCATAAACTGCAGGGCTGTGCAACCGGCGCGAAGGCACGTCTTGCATGCCTTGCATCTTGTGATATCGTGTTCGTATGCCTTTTTTGAAACCTTGTGACGGAGCACGCAGGGCTGGTTCGAGATGAGCACGGAGACGCCCTTGCGCTTCATCTCTTCTTTGAAAATCTTTGTAAGACCCGTTACGTCATAGGCGTCTATATTGATTACTCTGGTAGCGCCAGCCGCAGTGCAAAGAGTTCCGATGTCGACCTTCGGGGCCGGTTTGCCGCCTGCTGTCCTGCCGGTGCCGGGGTGTTCCTGTCCGCCCGTCATGCCAGTGGTGTCGTTGTTCATTATCACGACGACGGCCTCGCCGCCGTTGTATATCAGGTTCATGAGGCCTGCGATGCCCGAATGCAGGAAGGTGGAGTCCCCTATCACCGCAACCGGTTTCTCTTTTACTCCTTGCAAACTGAGGCCGATGGAACTGCCGTGCGCGACAGGGATGCTTGCGCCCATGTCCGTGCAGGTGTGAAGGGCAGAGAATGGCGGCAGGCCCCCGAGCGTGTAGCAGCCGATGTCTCCGGACACATGCACCTTGAGCCTGGAAAGGACGGTGAAGAGCCCCCTGTGCGAACAGCCCGGGCAGAAGGCAGGGGGACGTTCGATGAGCCCATGGACTGGTTTTTTATATTTCTTCTTCCCGCCAAGCGCTTCAAAAACTATGTCCGCCGAATACTCGCCGCATATGGGCAGGACGTTCTTGCCGTAATGCACCTCGATGCCGAGCGCCCTCACCTGCTCCTCTATGAAGGGGTCCAGTTCTTCCACGACGGCAAGCCTTTTCACCTCTTTTGCGAAACCCTTTATCATTTCCGCCGGGAGGGGATAGGTCATGCCCAGCTTTAGTATGGATGCGTCGGGGAATGCCTCACGTGCATACTGGTACGATATGCCGTTGGTTATGATGCCAAGCTTTCCGTCGCCGTCGTATACCTGGTTTATGCCCGAGGTCTCCGCCCAATCTTTAAGCTGGTCAAGGCGTTCCTCGACCATCTCGTGCCGCCGTCCTCGCACTGGCGGGGAGCATGACATATTTGCCGAAATCCCTTTGAAGTCCCTTGTCTGGTATGATGACGGGATGAGCTTCTGTTACAACGCTTTTGCAGTGGGATATCCTTGTAGTGGTGCGAAGGATTACGGGTGTGTCAAAATCCTCGCTCAGGGTAAAGGCAAGCCTTACGAAGTCCATCGCCTCCTGGGAGTCCGACGGCTCAAGACAGGGTATCTTGGCTAGCCTTGCATAATGCCTGGTGTCCTGCTCGTTCTGGGAGCTGAACATGCCCGGGTCGTCCGCAGCCATGAGTATGAGGCCGCCATTAATCCCGGTATAGGAGCAGGTGACAAGCGGGTCCGCAGCGACGTTAACGCCAACGTGCTTCATGCATGCCATGGCGCGCACCCCGGCAAGCGACGCCCCCATGGCGACCTCGAACGCAACCTTCTCGTTAGTGGACCACTCGGCGTGGATGCCATTAAATTTCAGGAGTGCTTCAAGGACCTCGGTGCTGGGCGTGCCGGGATATGCGGCGACCACCTTGCCGCCTGAATCTATGAAACCCCTGGCTATGGCATGGTTGCCTGAAAGGATAAAACGCATAGGTTAGGATAAAGCCAACCCTTTAAGATTGCAAGAGAATTTTAGTGGCGGGCTATAATGGGAGGTACAGGGTAAATGTGCTGCCGACTCCTACAATGCTTTCGAGTTCCACATAACCGCCATGGGCGCAGGCGATTTCGTTGACTATCGCCAGACCGACCCCGTCGCCCTTCGTGCCGTTTGCGGCTTCGGACCTGTAATATTTCCGGAAGATCTTGTCATGCTCCTCCCGGGGGATCCCGCACCCGCTGTCCGAGACCTGAATCGCAAGCATGTTGTTAGAGGCGGGTGCTGCGTTCAGGCTTATCATACCGCCGACGGGCGTGTAATTAACGGCGTTTTGCATAAGGTTGGACAAGGCACGCGTTATCCATTCCCTGTCGATTTTTATACTCGGGAGGCCGTCGTCGATCATTGAAACCAGTGCAAGGCCCTTATTCCTTATCACAGGAGAATAGGTGAACCTGACCTCTCTTAAAAGCCCTCCGACATCATGGTAGGTCTTCTCCAATATCATGGCACCGCCGTGGAAGGGCTTTGTAGCAATAAGGTAATTCGCGACATCGATCATTTTCATGCCGCTCTTGCACATTCCGGATAACATCAAGCTCAGTTCCATATCAGTCTCTCTTTCGGTGTGATACGTGTTGGACCAGAGATATAGAAGAACTGTGGTGATCGGTCTTGCGGCTGTATGTTTTATTCGCAGATGAGTCTTGTCGGGAGACGGCGCTGTGATTTACCAGAGAGGCGGATGCGTTACCAGACCCTGCAACCGGGCTGAACATGTTATGACGGAGGCTTTGACATTTCATGGGGCTGCTCCAAATTACTGCCCCAATTCTAGCAACATACTTCTTTAATAGTAACTGTACTTTGGTACAGGGGGTTACAATTCGATGAGACCTCCTTCGATTGCCAATGCAACCGCATGGGACCTGCTTACGGCGTTAAGCTTCACCTTGACGTTGTTCACGTGGAATTTGACGGTCCTTTCGCTTATGCTGAGTATCTTGGATATATCCCAGGTACTCTTGCCTTCGCCAATCCATTTAAGGACTTCCTTCTCCCTGGACGACAGCCTGGCGGCTTTTATTCCTTCGTTCTGGCTGATACGGGAATAGCACTGGTGCAGATGGGGAGATATAACCTCGATAATCGCCTCTGTACGCTCTTCACGCTCAAGATGTTTCCCGGAAAGCGAGAGAAGGCTCCCTTTTCCACCATTCAGGCTCCTTACCCCATGCGTATAGCCTTTCGGGAGTCCGAAGTCCTCAGCCTCGGATACGAATTCCTTTGGCGTGCCATAGTTTGCATATGTATCCTGCCAGTACTGGATTTTGAACTTTGTGAAGTTTTCTTTTACGACCGGGTCGAATTTAAAATATTCTTTCGAAAAGTAATGTTCCAGCCATTTGTCGGGGTAACTGACGTTGGTAGTGTCGAAGGTAGCGGACATCCCGTTGTCGTCCACCTTGGCGAAACCGCAAAGGGCATGGTCGAACGGGATAAGGTATTGAAGGCTGTTCACCAGCTCTATCAACCCTTCTTTCGTAGTGCAGGCAAGGCTCTCCTGGACCAGTTCCAAAAGGAATATGGCGTCATGCTTCGACAGCAGACTGGTGAGCTTCGAATCCGAGGAGTATGGCGGCATAATCGTAATACCTTTGTTTAACGGTAATCTAACACATAATTTTAACTAAAGAAACAGTTATTTAGGCGTATTATGTTTACTGAATTTCCTTAAAATACGCCTGTGCCCACAAAGAATATGCGGATTTTAATTAAATACCTTATTTCATTGATTTTTATTAATTACTATTAACTCTAAATGATGTTGAACTTACGAAAATAATTGATATACTATTAGAAAGACTTTAACCGAGGTAAAACAAATGAGTTACAAAAAGTTTCTGTCGGTCTTTCTCCTCACTATAATCATTCCGGCCAGCGTGGCCTGGGCAGCCGTTATTCACAGGGACACTGATTTCGGAGATTTCGTAAAGCTTAAAAACAGAGTGGAAGCTACCGGCGTCCAGCCCTCGGTATTTGCACAGCCTCCTGCGTCCACCAAGGGATTTTACATCCTTCAGTTCAATGGCCCCGTCGAGGAATCATGGAAGAAAAAAATCTCTTCCCTCGGAGTAAAGTTCCTCGGCTATGTCCCTGACAACGCATTTATCGTCAAGATACCGCAGAGGTCATTTTCCGCAGTGCAGTCAGACCCGAACGTCAAGTGGCTTGGAGAATATCAGCCTGACGACAAGCTGGACAGGAAGATAGCCACCGATATACAGACAGGCCAGACGGCCGTCAAGAAGTTTGTCGTCAAGGTCTTCGACGGCGAGGATATGTCACCAATAATAAACTCCATCCAGTCACTCGGCGGAGAGGTCGAGGTAATATCGGACAAAGACGAGCTGAACGGCAAGATACTTCAACGTAACAATAGACGAAGCAAAGGCTCCAGGACATCACCTCAATACCCATCCGTCGAGTTCATCGAGGAAAAACCCATACCTGTACTCTACAACAACATCGCCGTACAACCAACCCAGATGAACGTCACCCCGGTATGGAGCCTGCCAGTACCACTAACCGGCACGGGCCAGGTAGTAGGCATCCTGGATACCGGCATCGACACGGGCAATACTTCCGACATACATCCGGCTTTTTCCGGGAACGTGAGTAACGGCCAGCCAAAGATAAAGCACGTCTTCACCTATGGCAGGACTGGCGACTGGAGCGACCCGGACGGCCACGGCACACACACATCAGGTTCGCTCGCCGGGATGGCGCCGCCGCCGCTTCAAAGTTACAGCGTAAAGGGCGTGGCCTACGATGCGCAGATCGTGTTGCAATCTGCCCTAACCTCTGGCGGAGGGCTATACATCCCTTACCTCGACTCTACCACACTAGGTGCTGCCCCCTTCCTGGACCCATACAACCAGGGTGTAAGGGTACACAGCAACAGTTGGGGCGAAACAGACCCTAATGGGCATCCGTTGCCAGGGCAATATACCTCTAACAGCCTTGGTGCGGATACTTTCGCCTGGAACCACAAAGACTTCCTGGCCGTCTTCGCGGCAGGAAACGATGGTAAGGACGCAAACGGGAACGGCATAGTGGACCTGGGTTCCATAGACCCTCCGGCCACGGCGAAGAACGTCCTTGCAGTTGGCGCGTCAGAAAACTCAAGGGGTTCGATTTCTGTTTCACCTTATACTACATATGGCGTATTCGGGTTTTCGAGTAACCCGCTCAAAACCGACCTCATGGCTAACAACCCGGAAGGCATGGTGGCCTTCAGCAGCCGCGGGCCAACAGGTGATGGCAGGATCAAACCGGATGTGGTAGCACCGGGCACGTGGGTTCTCTCCACAAAATCCACTATTGCGCCAGTGACAAACTCAAAAGGTTATCTAACTTACTGGGGATATCCGTCTGACATAGGGCTACCGTTAGCCATGGACAGCTGGTTTGCTTTTGACGGCGGCACAAGCATGGCGACCCCTCTGACCGCCGGTGCGGCCGCGATCGTGAGGCAGTACTATACGGATAAGCTGATCAGCCCGTCCGCCGCGCTCATCAAGGCTACCATCATAAACGGGGCCACCAACATGACCGGCCAATACGCTTCGCCTTATAACGACGTCACCGGGTGGCCGGACAACAACCAGGGATTCGGGCGCGTCAACCTGGCCCGCTCGGTGACACCGGACTCGTCGCTGGATTATGTAGACGACAATGCAGGGCTGACAGATAGCGGCATCGACACATATTACTTTTCAGTCATAGATACAGCCGCGCCTGTGCGCGTTACACTGGTCTGGACCGACCCCCCGGCGACGCTGGCAGCGGCGACAAAGCTGGTGAACGACCTGGACCTTGAAGTCACGGCACCGAACGGCGTTGACGTTTACCACGGGAACATTCCCGGTATAAACCCCGCAAATTTCGACCACCTGAACAACGTGGAGGCTGTCGAGATCCCGGTTTCAGGACTTACCAGCGGGGTATTCACGGTCACGGTCATAGGAGACAATGTACCCACGAGTCCGCAGCCTTATGCCCTGGCAATAAGGAACGGAAAGAAAACCGCAATCTCACCTTTAAACAAATCATACGGAAAAGACGGTGGAAGCGGGTCGATCACGGTCACGGCATCCGTGCCATGGACAGCGGTGAGCAATGACGATACCTGGCTAAGATTAACATCCGGCTCAAGCGGGACTGGTAACGGCACGGTCGACTATACGGTAGACCCGTATGACGGCAAGAGTTTCCGCACAGGAACCATCACAGTTGCGGGGGCTACGTTCACCGTAACCCAGACAGGCGTGCAGGATTTGTCAATATCAGTCAGCCCGGGAGGCAGCGGGACAACTAACTACTCAAACGGGCCGCAAGATTACAATACAACCATCTCTATCCTGGCAACGGCCAACCCAGGCTTCACATTCTCAGGTTGGACCGTGAACGGGACCCCCACAGGCTCGACAAACCCGTTGCCGTTAAAGATGGACGGGGACAAGATAGTGGTTGCGAACTTCGTGAACCAGGGTATCAGCCCTTGGCTATACACAGAACCTGTCAACGGTCACATTGACCGCTACCATGTATTACAATGGACTGCCGGCCGTAGGCAAAAGCATAACTTTCTATGACAAGCTTTCTACCAGCACCAGTTTCTCATCAAAGGGGTCTGCCACTACAAACGCCAACGGTGTCGCCACCAAGACATTCACTGCCGTCGCAGGCAGCCACACGGCCTATGCGAAGTTCACCACCTCCAGCGGCATCCCGACCATGCAGTCGACGCCAAACACTCTCATACACCATGGGCAACGTTGCGCTGACCTCGCCCTTAAACGCAAGTACGGTGACGGCATCCCCGCTCACCTTCACATGGCAGGCTTTCGCCGGTGCGACCGGCTACCACCTTCAGGTTTCGACTTCTTCAAAATTCGGGACCGGGACGTTTCCTTATACGACGGCTACTACCTCGTACGACCTGGATACATCAGTGCTTATACCGGGCAAGACTTATTACTGGAGGGTGTACGCCGACATACCGACCGGTACATCCATGTATTCCCCGACGTGGAAATTCATTTATAAGAAGGCGACGAAACTAAGCCTGGCTTATGTGGGTATAGTCCGGTCCGACTGTAACGCTGAGGGCCACTCTTACCGAAGCGGACGGGACCACCCCGATAGGCGGGAGGAAAATCACTTTTTACGAGAATACAAACGGAGGCGCTGATCTACTCTTCAAAGGGCACAGCCACCACCGGCTCCCTCACATCCCTTACTCCGGGGGTGGTGATAAAGAGCTGGACTACGACGGCCGGCAGCCACAATGCATACGCAAAGTTCCCGGGAGACACCATGTATGCACCGGCCCAAACGGACCCTGCCGACGTATCATATTCGTATTAAACCGATCAAAGAAACTTCTTTAAACCGGCCTTGAAGGGTGTGGGGGTTATCCCCAGCCCTTCAAGCGAGCCGGTATCGCAGACGTTATCCTTTTGAAGCATGTCAAGCTGCTCGTTTGTAACCGGAGGGTGCGGCGAGCAGCCTCTCCATCACCGCGGCAGCGTGGCCTGACAAGGCATAGAGGCACGTGTACGGTGGGTTTCTTCGACCCAAGCGCTTCTTTTATATCATCCATTATCTCGTTGAACGAAAGCTGCTCCGGCCCGCCGACTTCCAGCGTCTTACCGTAGAACGCGGGGTTCAGGATTATCTTCTTGAACACCTCGACCAGGTCGTCAATGTAGACCGGCTGGAGCCTGACCGTGCCGCTTCCGACAATCGGCACTACCGGGAATCTGCCTTATAAGCTGCACCATCTTTGCGGTGAAACCGTCGCCTTTGCCGAATATGATAGAGGGCCTTGTTATCGTGTATTCGATCCCGGACGCCTTTGTAAGCCCTTCGGCTGCATACTTGGTTTCATAGTAACCGCCCTTTGCGTCCGGGCCGGTACCAAGGGCGGACTGGTATATGAAATGTCTCACCGTCCCTGCTGCTTTGGCGGCCTCCACCACGTTTCTCGTCCCTTCCACATGGACTGATTTGAAGCTGTAGCCGGGGCCGGGCTGGATTATGCCTACAAGGTGTATGACGGCCTCGCAGCCCTGTGACGGCTCTGGAAAGGGATTCCGGGTCTCCCACGTCTCCGATGGCGGTCTCGATGCGCTCCCCCTGAACCCTGATAGCCTCATCAGGCCTCCGTATGAACGCCCTGACGGAATGCCCTGCCTCGGAGAGGCCTTTGATAAGATGGCTTCCGACAAAGCCGGATGCACCCGTAACAAGTATCATATTCCAGCCTCCTTTTTTGTCTGTCTTGCTTAAAGCATATTGCAAACCATTAAAAATGGCAATACACTCTGAAATTGACAAACCGGCAATCATTTGGCTATTATGATTTGAGTATGGATAAAAACGAGTTCGAGGCGCTTGCCGTCGAGGCCCTTGGCCGCCTGCCGGAGCGGTTTGCAAAAAAGCTTGAAAATATCGACATCGTGATTGAGGACGAGCCTTCCCGCAACCTCTTGAGGGAGATGCATGTCGGGGGCGGCAGCACGCTTTTGGGACTCTACCAGGGAGTGCCTTTAAGCCGGCGCGGCTTCTATTACGGCAACGTGCTGCCGGACAGGATCGTGCTTTACATGGGGCCGATACTTCGGGAAGGCGGAAATGCTGAAGATATTGCGGACCGGGTACGCTCTGTCGTTATCCACGAGATAGGGCATTACTTCGGACTGTCAGACGAGGAACTGAGAGAATTGGAATGAATGTTTATGGTTTGTCACGCCTCACATCCGGCTTAACCGGGTAATCGGTCTTCGGGTCATGCCCAGCCATCCCGACTGCAATCGAGAAGTGGTCCGACTCGCCAGGGGAAAGTGTTTTGGCCGCCCATTCAAACCCTATAAAACGCGTATTGCTCTCTAGCGGGACAAACATCTCTGTCTGGTCGATTATCCCTGCCAGTTCATAGACTATAGGGCTGTTCGCGAAGTATATGTATTTCGGCCCGTTCTCCAGCCACTGGAGGAAGTTGGCGACCTTTGTATATTCATGACCTTCGTTTATAATGCTGTTTCCGTAATCGTAAAACCCCGCATAGTCATATTTCTTTGGGTTGACCATCTGGGTGAAGAGTACCGTCCTGTCTTTGATCCATCCGATGTTGCCTTTGGATGAGCCGAAGTTGCCGAGCCAGGGCTCGTCGCCATAGACATAATTATATGTTACGGGTCTATCACCGACATTCTTTATAGAAATGGAGAGGATGAAGTATGTCTCCCCTGCCCTGAAATATGCGTACCTGTCCACGTGCAGGGGCGTACCGTCAAGGACCACCTTGTGCGACGACATTATCGCCAAGTTCTGTGAACTCTGGTTGAGTATCCTGCCGCCCTCGTACTCCCAGTCCCCGGGGTAGGCCATATCACCGGTCACGGATGAGATTATCCCTTCATTTACGTTGCACCAGATGTGGTACCACCGCTTCCCGTCATAATATGCCATGCCGGTCTCGTTCATCAATGACGAGTTTTCATCCTCGACGTTTTTCGGCAAGCCGCCGCCGACAAAAAGCCCTTTTGCGTACCTGTCCGATTCGTCCTTGTACCTGCCGAAACAGGTGAGCAGCTGCCTGCCACCCGGAAGCATGTTCCTGATTAACCCGCTCCCGTCCCTGTTGTCCCACTCGAAGTCGAGATATGCCTTGTCCGGGTCGTGATGGGTGAAAAGACGAGATATCAGGAATTTCGGGTTCTCAAAATCCAGCGCATACAATAACCGCCTGCCGTCCCCGAGGTAAAGGTCGTCCTTTATCTCGACCAGTTCACCACGGTGCCCCCTAAGCACGAAGATGCCCTCAAACTGGCCTGTAAAATCAAAATCCACGAAATAGAAGGTAACTGCAAGGAGTAAAGCGACAGGAAGTAAATAAAGGAACCTTCTGCCGTTCTTTAAAGAAAGCCCGCTCAGTAATTTTCTGTACGGGCCGGTTGGATTTTCTGACATCTGTTTCCTGCTGGTAAAATTAACGACAATACTAATACTTATGGATTATATCACCCTCACAGGGAATTTCATCAACATTTTATATTCCGCTATTAAATACTATTATTGTTTTATTATGCCAAATCACGCCATGAGTGCTTGTAATTTCTGACGATATGTGTATAATGGTGATGTCTGGCTTTTTATACAGCCATTTTTTCATTCGTCACATACCTCCCTGTCATTCAGTACTACCCCTGAAAAACATGCAGAGCATTGGTTGACGGATGCATTGCGCCGGTCAATACCGTGCTATTTACTAGAGGAAAAGAAATGACTTTCGAAGAACTGAAGATTTGCCCTGCGCTCCTGAAGACTGTCGCAGGGTACGGCTATGAGACCCCAACACCCATACAGACGGACACCATACCGCATGCGCTCGAAGGACGCGACGTGATGGGCCTGGCCCAGACCGGCACGGGCAAGACGGCGGCGTTCGTCCTGCCGATATTGCAGCGCCTCATGGACGGCCCGCGCGGCCATGTCCGCGCATTGGTGGTGGCCCCCACGCGCGAGCTTGCGGACCAGATACACGAGACATTCAACGAGCTGGGCAAAGGCTCCAGGATGCGCAGCATGGTGATATACGGCGGGGTAAACATAAACCCGCAGGCCCAGAAGCTCCGCGAGGGCGCCGAGATAGTGGTCGCATGTCCAGGACGCCTGCTCGACCACATAGGCCAGGGCTTCATACGCCTTAACCGCCTTGAGGTGCTCGTGCTGGACGAGGCCGACCGCATGTTCGACATGGGCTTCCTGCCCGACGTAAGAAAGATCGTAAAGCAGATCCCGGCCAAACGCCAGACGCTGCTGTTCTCCGCCACCATGCCGTCCGACATACGCCGCCTGACGAACGAGATCCTTACGGACCCGGTCGTCGTGCAGGTAGACATCTCGGCCCCGGTTGAGACGGTCTCGCATGCGCTCTACCCCGTTGCACCGCACCTGAAGACGTCACTCTTGATAGAGCTTCTGCGCCGCACCGACAAGGAGTCGGTACTGGTGTTCACACGCACAAAGCACCGCGCAAAGCGCGTCGGAGAACAGCTTGAGAAGGCGGGCTTCACCGCAGCATCACTGCAGGGGAACCTCAGCCAGAACAGGCGTCAGGCCGCGCTGGAGGGCTTCCGCGACGGCACGTATCAGGTGATGGTCGCGACCGACATAGCCGCGCGCGGGATAGACGTATCGAAGATCTCACACGTGATAAACTACGACGTGCCGGATACCGCCGACGCATACACGCACCGCATAGGCCGCACAGGCCGCGCCGCCAAGACCGGCGACGCGTTCACCCTTGTATCTCCCGAGGATACCGATATGGTGCGCACGATTGAGAAGCTGCTCGGTTCAAAGCCTGAGACGCGGACTCTGGAGGGTTTCGATTACTCGATACCCGCCCCGAACCGTCCGACCGAATTCGCCCGTCCTCCGTTGCCGCCCAGACGGCCCCGTAGTGACAAGCCCAAGGTTCGGCCGTCCGGCACAAGGCCGCCGTCAGGCCCCGCTGGAAACAAACCCGCGCCAAAGTCTTTTTCAAAGCAGCCGTCCGGTTCAGTACCCGGGTGCAAGAGCGAAGACGGTACTGAGAAGACCGAAATAGATTAAGTTCAAAAATGAATGAATAATTGAAAAGGGTTACTGCGCAAGCCGTAACCCTTTTTTTTCACATTGGCTAAAAATGGACCGGAGAAAGTCACTGTCGTGACCTTATGGAAGAGAGCAAATCCGAAAAGGTTTTTTCTATATATACGAGCCTATCCATAAGTTCCTTCTTATCCTCCTGCGAATATCCAGGATCAGAATTGACTATGGTTTTCGACTCGTCGATTTTCTTCAGCCACTTTGCAATCTCCGAAAAGTCCATTTCCTGGTACTCGTCTTTCGGAAGTTTCATGAGGAACACAACTACATCCGCTGGAGCAGCCGCATCATGCAGGAATTCAAGCCTTAACTTGCGCCGCTCTGTCAATACCGCTAATTTTTGCGGTGAGATTTCATGGTTTTCCGGCTTTAACTTTTCTTTTTCTTTCTGCTCGTGAGCGATATCAGATTGCTCCTGGCTTCTGTATTGCTCCGGGATCTGGTCAACCGAGTTTACCCCATACCACTTCCCCTTATCATCCTGGTACATGAAGACTTCGGCGTATGCCTGGGAAGCGACAAGTAGCGCGATAACCATTACCAATAATATTCTTCTCAAAGCGTTTCTCCCGACTCTCCTACACCACCTTGCCAACGAGCCCGACCGGTTTAATGTTCGAAAGTATTATACAGGTACGCTCGAGCAAATCAAGTGATTAGAAAACAGTAAACGAGAACGTGTTGCTGGATCCCTGTGCATTATTAACCTTTAGGCTGTATGAACCGAGTGGCGCCTTGGGCACTATGAAGTTTATGCTGGTATTTGTTGATCCGGTAGCTATGCTGGCCCTAATGGCCTTCCCAGCCGCTGGAGTTAAGTTTACTGAAGGTTTTGTACCAAAATACTGCCCGGTCAGGGTCGCAATCGAGCCGACAGCCCCGGAAGAAGGCGTGCAGTCTGTCATTACAGGAGCCATGAGATCAAGTGAGATGTCGTTACTCACCCCGCCGGTCTTGGAAACTACATGTACAGGATAAGAGCCAGCGAGAACTTTTGAAGGGGCGATGAAACTGATACTACTATCTGTCCAGCTCAATACCTTTAGTTTTGTCAAGCCCGTGTACACCCTACCTTTGGCATTGCCGAAATAAGCGCCGCTAAGGGCAACAGATGTGCCACCCGCCACGTGGTCAGGTGTGATACCAGAAATTGCCGGGGCCAGGACATTAAGCTGGACACTGTTGCTTGTGCTGCCTGTACTGGTAACTACATGGACAGGGAAAGAGCCTACCGTTTTAGCGATGAAGATAATTGTCGTATCAGACCATGAAGCAGTCTTTACCTTGGCAGGACCTACATATAAAGCGCCACCTTTAACGCCGAAACCGACACCGTGGAGGGTAACAATTGAACCGCCGCCCACAGTCCCAGGCGATATGTCAGATATATATAGTAAGAGTTTCGTGAAATTAGCCGTCAGGGTTTTATTTCCATCCATCGTGATTCCCAGTGGATTTGTATTACCTGAAGCGTCACCACCCCAGTTGGTGAATTCATAGCCTGGCAACGGATTAGCGGTTAATTGCACCGAATCACTATCCAGGTAATACGTAGCCGTCTTGTCGGGGTCTGCCAAGACCGTGCCGCCTGTCGAAGGCGTTATTGACAGGTAATATTTGGCGACAACTGTCTGGGTGATTTCAGTCGATGTGGAGACCGCATCATCGGTGTCGCCGCCGTATTCCGCCGTGATGGAGTGGTCTCCTACTGACAGCGTGGACGTGGCGAAAGTGGCCGTACCGCCAGAGAGCGTGCCTGTGCCAAGCGTCGTCGCGCCGTCCTTGAATGTAACCGTCCCCGTAGCCGCAGACGGCGTAACCGTGGCGGTGAAGGTAATGGACGAGCCAAATCCCGAAGGGTTGAACGATGATGCAACGATTGTTACAGTCTGGCAAATCGAGCTGCCCAGCAGGACGGAAACGTTTTTGCTGGCGTAATTAGCCGCCACAAGGTCCGGTTTCCCGTCGCCATTGAAGTCGCCGACAATAACTGAACGAGGGAACGTTCCGACGCCGTAGTCCACCTTCGCCGCAAATGTGCCATCCCCGTTACCCGGCAGTACGGACACGTTATTGCTGCCGTAATTCGCCGCCGCAAGGTCCAGATTCCCATCGCCGTTGAAGTCGCCAGCCGCTACTGAATCAGGTAGCGAGGCGGTGGGGTAGTCAACCTTGGCCGCAAATGTGCCGTCGCCGTTACCCAGCAGGATGGACACGTTATTGCTGCCCCTATTGGCCGTCGCGAGGTCCAGCTTCCCGTCGCCGTTGAAGTCCCCGGGTACAACTGAATACGGGATGGACCCGACACCGTAGTCAACCTTGGCCGCAAATGTGCCGTCGCCGTTGCCCAGCAGGACGGACACGGTGTTGTTAGCATCATTCGCCGTCGCAAGGTCCAGCACCCCGTCGCCATTGAAGTCCCCGGCTGCAACTGAAAAAGGACTACTCCCGGCGCCGTAGTCAACCTTCGCCGAAAATGTGCCATCCCCATTGCCCAGTAGGACTGACAAGGAATTACTGTTAAGATTCGCCGTCACAAGGTCCAGCTTCCCGTCGCCGTTGAAGTCCCCGGCTGCAACTGATAACGTATTAGGCTCGGCGTCATAGTCAACCTTCGCGGCAAATGTGCCGTCCCCATTACCCAGCAGGACGGATACGGTATTGTCGCCCCAATTAGCCGTCGAAAGGTCCAGCTTCCCGTCGCCGTTGAAGTCCCCGGCTGCAACTGAAAAAGGATAAATGCCTACGCCGTAATCTACTTTGGCCGCAAATGTGCCGTTGCCGTTACCCAGCAGGACGGACACGTTATTGCCTTCGTAGTTCACCGCCGCAAGGTCCAGCACCCCGTCGCCGTTGAAGTCGCCAGTCGCAACCGAATAGGGATAATCTCCGGCTCCATAGTCAACCCTGGCCGCAAACGTAAGCGGCGGAACGGTCAAGGTGGTTACCGTCTGGGTGATGGCCAGAGATGTAGAGGCGGCATAGCTCGCATTACCGCTATACACCGCCGTTATGTTGGAATGAGTTCCTAATGTCAGAGCAGGCGTGTTGTATGTTGCCGTGCCGCCGGATAGAGTCCCTGTGCCGAGCGTGGCCGCCCCGTCCTTGAATGTAACAGTGCCTGTCGCCGTATTCGGCGTAACCTTCGCGGTAAAGGTCACTGATGTGCCGTATGAAGAAGAGTGATTTAGAGAGCTGGACGAGATAGTCGTTACAGTATCGGTAAGCGCAAAAGCCGTTCCGCAGAACATCATCACCCATGCAATACTCACAACTGCAATTAATAACCGTCGCATATTTTCACCTCGGTTTATAAATAAAAAACGAAAATTGCTGCGTAGTGTGTGTTTACTCGGTATTGTCTGTTATTGCTTGAAGTATTATACACTTAATTATTAGTAAATCAATAAATATAAAACCCCATACGAATGTATACCTCTGTCGCAGTCAAGATTGTAAAAAAAAGGAAACGGCGCTCAAAAAACGTGTCAAAATGAGGGCGTTTTTGAGAGAATTTTGCGGGAAATGGCCGAAAAATGCGCGAAAATTTACATAAGTTCTGAGGTTAAATATCTTTTGGAATCTGAGACTTAAGCGATACTGGCGCTATAGGATGAAAGGGCTGAAACAGAGGCAATACCTTACAAACAAAAAAGAAATACCATTATTCCACGTGGAACAATTTTTATTTGTACAAAAAGACAAAAAGAAAGGGCTCCGGAATCAACCGTAACCCTTTGATTTTATGGTGCCGGTGATAGGAGTCGAACCTACGACCTACTGATTACGAATCAGTTGCTCTACCAACTGAGCTACACCGGCACTGCATCCGGAAGATATTACCTACCCGCTATAAAAATGTCAAGGGATTTTAAAACCTTTTTGCTTGACATTACCCCTTGTTTTTATGTAATATTGCGTTTCTTGTTGGATAATAAACCGAAAAGGAGCACTAATATGCAGGTCATACTGAAAGAAGATATCGAAAAGCTCGGCAAGATGGGGGAAATCGTAGACGTAAAGCGCGGCTACGCCCGCAACTACCTCCTCCCGCAGGACTTCGCCCTCGAAGCGACCCCGAAGAACATGAAGCAGCTTGAGCACAGCAAGCGCATCGTGGCCGCCAAGATAAAGAAGGTCCAGACGGAATCGGCGACCATGGCCGAGAAGATGAACGCGGTAACCATAACGCTTATCCACTCCGCCGGCGAAGAGGACAAGCTCTTCGGCGCCGTTACCACCATGGAGATTGCCGACGCGCTCAAGGAGCAGGGCATCGAGATCGACAAGCGCAAGCTGGTACTTGACGAGCCCATCAAGAGGCTCGGCGAGTTCAAGGTCGGCGTCAAGCTCGCGGGCGGCGTTTCCGCCAGCGTCACCGTCATCGTTGCGAAAAAAGACTAATAAGATACCAGATATAACTGTCATATCAGGGCGGCCCCGAACGGGCCGCCCTTTTTGCTTCTAATACCTCCTTTTTTTTGCTAAAATACACTTTCCCAAATAGCAAAACGCATCACAGGAGAACACCATGTCCGTAGACCTGCCCCTCCATAAGCTTCCGCCAAGCAACATCGAGGCCGAACAGTCGGTACTCGGCGCAATACTGCTTGAGAACAACGCCATAGACCGGACCATCGAGTTCATCGTGGCGGACGACTTCTACAAGGAGGCGCACCGGAGGATCTACACCGCGATGCTGGACCTGAACGAGTCCGGCGAGCCGATAGACGTCATCACCCTCCCCGCGATACTGAAGAGCCGCGAGGAGCTTGACAGGGTCGGCGGGGTCTCATACATCGCGGCGCTCGTAAACGCGATTCCGAACGCGGCCAACATACGCCACCACTGCAAGATAGTGCGCGAGAAGGCTATCCTCAGGAACCTGATAAACTCCGCGTCCGACCTAATCACCAAGGCCTACATGGAGCCGGAGAACGTGGACGAGTTCCTGGACGAGGCGGAGAGGGTCGTGTTCGCAATTGCCGAGAAGAAGATAAAGCCGTCCTTCTTCCCCATAAAGGAGGTCATCAAGGACAGCTTCGAGATGGTAGAGAAGCTCTTCGACAGAAAAGAGATGATAACCGGCATACCGACGGGTTACAAGGACCTGGACGAGATGACGGCGGGGCTCCAGCCGTCCGACCTGATAATAGTGGCGGGCAGGCCCTCGATGGGAAAGACCGCATTCTGCCTTAATATCGCATCAAACGCTGCAATAAAGTCGAACCTTCCGGTCGCGATATTTTCGCTCGAGATGTCGAAGGAACAGCTTGTGATAAGGATGCTCGCGTCCGAGGCGCGCATCGACGCGAAGCAGCTACGCACAGGCCACCTGGCCCAGTCTGACTGGAACAAGCTCACTACCGGCGCTGGCGTGCTTTCCGAGGTGAAGATATACCTGGACGACTCCTCAGCCCTGAACGTCCTTGAACTACGGGCCAAGGCCAGGCGGCTGAAACGCGAGCACGGCCTGGGGCTTATCATAATCGACTACCTCCAGCTTATGCGCGGGTACGGGAACACCGAGTCCCGCCAGCAGGAGATATCTGACATATCACGCTCGCTAAAAGGGCTTGCCAAGGAACTGAGCTGCCCAATAATAGCGCTTTCCCAGCTCAACCGAGCCATCGAGACCAGGGTAGACAGAAAACCGCTGCTTGCTGACCTCAGGGAATCAGGCGCGATAGAGCAGGACGCGGACGTCATCATGTTCATATACCGCGAAGAATTCTACAAGCGGTGCGAGTGCCCGATGGACGGCCCGTGCATGTGCGGACGACGCGGCAAGGCGACAATAAGCATCGGCAAACAGCGTAACGGCCCGACAGGCGACGTGAACCTTACGTTCGTCAGCAAATATGCACGTTTCGAGGACCGAACCGAAATGAGCGAGTACTAAACATTGTAATACTGGAGTTGCCATGTCATCGGAAAAATCTGATTTCATCCAGAAGGCCCAGGGGATGATGGTCAAAGGACAATGGTATAAAGCGCTTAACCAGTTTGAGAAAGCTTACGCCATAGACAAGTCCGACCCGGCAATCACGCTCAGGATGGGTGATATTTACGTCAAACTCAATGACGACGATACTGCGGCGCAATATTATATCAAAACCGCTGAAATGTTTACCAGACAGGGGGAAACCCCGAAGGCGCTTGCAACATATAAGATGGCACTTAGAACAAAACCGTCGCTTACCGGAGTACAGGAAAAGATCAACGAACTCACCTCACCTCAAAGCACCGTACGGAGAACTGACGATATAAGGCTAAAGATTGAAACCTCAAAACGGGTGCCAGGCATCTCTGCAGTTACCCATGACGTTCCCGGGATGACGCCTTTCGAAGAAGCCTCATCTCAAAACGTGATATCCACTCATAAGGACAGCCCGCGAGGTACGATTAATCTAAGCGACAGCGGCAACTGGCCTGCTTACGATCATCCGGCAGACGTATTATTTGGAGACCAGGTAGAGTTTTCCGATATTTCCGAAGATGCCCCGGGCATGCACAACTCCGCCCTTCTCTCAGAGCTCACTGCCGTGGAGTTAATGGAACTCATGGGCAGGATGAAACTTCGTTCATTCGGCGAAGGGGAAACGGTCGTCCGGGAGGGCGAAGCGGGCCATTCTCTTTATATCATACGCTATGGCAGGGTAAAGGTTGTCACCCGCATCAAGGACGAGGAAGTGGTCCTGGCGAGGCTTGGAGGGGATGACTTCTTCGGCGAAGTCTCGTTCCTGACTGGGCGCCCCAGGACGGCCGATGTAATAGCCGAGGAACATACGGAGATGATGGAACTTTGCCGCGACGACCTGAACAGCGTCATAGAAAAACACCCGAATATTGAAGGCGTACTCAGGCTGTTCCACGAAAACCGCGTCACAGATACCCTTTCCTCGCTGAAAGCATTCGCAAGAGACTTTTTAAGATGAGCGTATTCAGCCTCAAAGACATAGAAAAATCATACGGGGCAAGGCGGATACTAAAAGGAGCCAGTTTTACCCTGAACGAAGGCGACCGAGCCGGTCTGATAGGCGTAAACGGCAGCGGCAAGACCACTCTCCTTGGAGTAATCAGTGGGCGTATAAAACCCGACTCCGGCGAGAAGGCGGCTGCGCGTGGCTTGAGCGTCGGCTGGCTGGAACAGGAGACAGGCTCAGGACCGGCGGACCGTACCCTTTTCGCTGAGATGCTGTCGGCAAGGCCCGGCCTTCTCGGACTGAAAGCACGGCTTGACGAGGCCGCTACGGAAATAAGCCGACTTTCCACAGATGGTGGCAAAAAATACGAAGACGCACTTGAAGCCTATGCTCATATGCTTGAGGAGTTCGAGCGCTCCGGAGGGTATCTTTATGAAAACGAGGTAACAGGGGCACTGAAAGGGCTTGGCTTCTCCACCGAGGAGTTCGGGAGGACGCTTGGCACCCTCAGCGGCGGCCAGAAGACCCGCCTGTCACTTGCCAAACTGCTGCTGGCGGGCCACGGCCTGCTGATGCTTGACGAACCAACCAACCACCTGGACATTGTTTCAATCGGCTGGCTTGAGGAGTATCTGAAACAGTACCCCGGAACGCTCCTCGTCGTATCACACGACCGCTCATTTCTAAATAACGTCGTTACCCGCATACTGGAACTGGATTCAGGAAAGATAGAAGACTTCCCCGGCAACTATGACATATTCCAGATAGAGAAAGCGAACCGCGTAGAGGCCAGACGCAGGGAATACTGCCTCATGTCCGCAAAGCTCGACAAAGAAAAAGAGTACATAAACCGGATGCGGGCCGGGGTGAATTCCAAGCAGGCCAAGGGCCGTGAAAAAAGGCTGGAACGCTTCGAGCTCCCCGCCAGACCTACTGAAAAAAAGGCCCTCCAGCTTGAGTTCGCCAAGGCTTCCCGTACATCCGATACGGTTATGAAGGCCGAGGGTATATCGAAATCCTTCGGGGAACGGGTTATTTTAAAAGATATGTCGTTCACGCTCAGGCGCGGGGAGAAGGTAGGGATAATCGGGCGTAACGGCAGCGGTAAGAGTACCCTTTTAAAGATAATAACCAGGGCGCTTGAGCCGGACTCCGGAGAGGTCTCCTTCGGCTCCAACGTTAAATTGGCATACTATGCACAGGGCCTCGAAGGGCTCGACGGTACAAACATGGTGATCGAGGAACTTTGGTCCGCAGATCCTATGGCAATCGAACAGAAGATCCGGGACCTTCTTGGCGTGTTCCTCTTTTCCGGCGACCACGTAACCAAAAAAGTCTCCGACTTAAGCGGTGGAGAAAAGGGGCGTCTTGCAATCGCAAAGATAGTGCTTTCAGGCGCAAACTTCCTGATACTGGACGAGCCCACCAACCACCTTGACATCTCTTCGCGCGAGGCGTTGGAAGAATCCCTGAAAAGCTTCGGTGGAACGGCGCTGGCTGTTTCTCACGACCGCTACTTCCTGGACAGCTTTGCCGACAAGATACTGGAATTCGACGGCGGCGGCCTCACGGAATACTGGGGGAACTACACCTATTACCTGGAGAAGAAAAAACCCACACAGGCTCAGGAAGATTCCACGCCTGCCGCGGGCAGGCTGAGCTGGGAGGAACGCAAACAGCAACAGGCAATAGAGAAGAAGAAAGAACGGGAAGAGGCCAGGAGGGCCGAGAGGCTGCTTGTCCTTGAGAACGATATAGAGGAACTTGAAAAGGAGATGAGGGCTACTGAGGAACGGCTTGCCGACCCTGCGGTATATGAAGATTTCGGGCTGGTCTCGGAACTTACCGGATGTTATAATATACTGAAAGAAAAAAGGGAACAGCTTTACGACCTCCTGGAAAAAGAAGCCTGCGATGGTTAAACTTTCTCAACAGCCCGGCTATAAGAACATTTGCATAATGGTCTTCTACCTCATGCCTGTGGGAAATATACGACAAAATATAAACCCGTCCCTCAAGATAATCGAATTCCTGCCCGGCATGACTATCGGCGGCCTGTATGCAGCGCGCTACGGGAAGTCCGCCGACGAGAGTATCAGCGAATTTGCACTCCTTCGGGCTTATGCCGACTACAGGGAGCGTAAGGGCTTTCTGCTTGAGCATTTCATGGGGGACAAGGGAGGCGCCAGCGAAGAGTGCGGTATGGGCCAGTTCTCATGGGACATCGGCAAGAATACAATAGACCTTGAGGTTGCAAACGCAAACGGGCCTGTCGCGGGAATCAGGGTACGTCCTTTGATCAAGGACGTGCCGTTTCAGGCCAACTTCCCGTTCCTCTGCATGAAAGGCGACAACGTCGTCTTTACACAAAATCACTTCATATCAAAACTCAGCTTATCCAGTACAAGCGTACGTATACCGAAGGGTAGCCCACTCAAGGACGCACCACTCAGTATCAAGCTGCTCTCCTCGTTCTGGGAGACCTCCAACGTAATCATAAAAGAGACCGAATACGTCCCCAAGGCCATTAAGACAGCGGATAACGTTTTCGGGAACACCATGGGTGGAAGGGCCTGATGAGTACCTCCTTCATCTACACCGAAAAGATGCAGGAGTACGACTACGGCGGCGGACACCCGCTCAAGATGGTCCGTTTAAAACTCACTCACCAACTTCTCAAGGCATACGGCGTCTTCAGCAATGAAGACGTCGAGTTCGTTGAGACCATGTCCGCCAGCCCGAAAGACGTCGAGGCAGTCCACAACCGCGATTACATAGAAGTCCTTAAAGGAATAGATGAAGGCAAAACCCCTGGAGACCCCTCAAGGTACGGGCTTGGCTACGGAGACAACCCTGTCTTCAAGGGCATTTATGCGGGCTCCATGCTCTCGACCGGGGCATCTCTCCAGGCCGCAATACTCGTACACTCAGGAAAATCAAAAACAGCCTTCAACATCGCCGGCGGGCTTCACCATGCAATGCCCGGCCGGGCCTCAGGATTCTGCTATATCAACGACCCCGCCGTTGCCATCCAATACCTCGTCGATAAAGGAGTGAAGGTCGCCTACATTGACATCGACGCCCACCACGGAGACGGCGTCCAGAAGATATTCTACGAGACCGACCGTGTGCTCACGATTTCGCTCCACGAAGACGGGCATTACCTATTCCCCGGCACGGGGTCACCTGAAGAATCCGGAAGCGGCAAGGGGCTTGGGTTTTCCGTAAACCTGCCATTACTGCCGGGAACAGGCGACGAGGTATTCACGTGGGGATTCTTTGAGCTTGTGCCGCCACTGATTGCGGCGTTCTGCCCGGACATAATAGTCACCCAGCTCGGCTGCGACAGCTTCGCTACAGACCCCCTAGCCCACCTGAACGTGACTACCAACGGCTTTACTAAGATGGTGGACTGGTTTGCAAAGTCAGGCATCCCATGGGTCGGTATGGGCGGTGGAGGCTATGACGTGGCCAACGTAGCGCGCGCATGGTCGCTCGCGTTTGGCATCATGGCCGGGATAGACCTTCCGAACGAGTTGCCCGCGTCATATATTGCTTTGCTTAAGGAGAATGGCCTGTCGGGGAAACTTCTCAGGGATGAGCCGTTACATCTTGCGGCTAAAGAGCTGAAGGCCCAAAGGCTTGGTGCGGAGAAAATGCTGTCTATCTTGCGGAAGAATATTTTTCCGGTACACGGGATAAGGTCATAGGTTCCCTGCTTCCTTGTGGGCAAGCTCTATCCCGGTCCTTCTGGTGCCTATGAAGCCCTGCGGCCGGAACACCATTATCATGACAAGCGAGCCGCCGAATATCAGCATCCTGTACTGCTGGAAGTCCCGAAGCGCCTCCGGCATGAGGAAGAGCACCAGCGAGCCGAACACCACGCCCGGTATGCTGCCCATGCCGCCAAGCACCACCATGCAGAGTATTATCACCGACTCGAAGAAGTTGAAACTCTCCGGGCTGACAAAGCCCATCTTGGCCACATAGAACGCACCTGCAAGCCCCGCAACCACCGCGCCCAGCCCGAACGAGAGCATCTTGAATGCGAAGGTGTTAACGCCCATCGCCTCCGCGGCGACCTCGTCCTCGCGTATAGCTATCCATGCCCGCCCTACCCTCGAATCGTTCAGGCGGCTCACCACTATTATCGTCAGTATGACCAGGACAAGCACGAGGTAGTAGAAGTGGTTCAGACTTGAAAACACAAACGGGCCGATGGACGGCCTGGCTACACCGGATATCCCATTCGGTCCGCCCGTCAGGCTGTCCCAGTTGTTCAGCACTATCCTTGTAATCTCACCGAAGCCGAGCGTCACGATAGCGAGGTAGTCGCCCCGAAGCCTTAGCGCGGGCGCGCCGAGCAGTATCCCGAATATCCCAGCGAAGAATGCAGCAATCGGCAGGACGGCCCAGAAGCTGAAACCGTGGGCGGTGGAGAGTATCGCGTAGGTGTACGCCCCAACCGCATAGAACGCGACGTACCCGAACACCAGAAGTCCGGTCTGGCCGACGACAATGTTCAGCTCCAAGAGCAAGGACGATGTATATCCCGGCCTGTGTCGCCAGGTCGAGCGCGTACCTGTTTGCGACGAACGGGAACACCACGAGGAGCACGAGCGTTACCGACATTACCGCGTATCTGTTCCGGCCGCTCATCGCGCTGTTTATGAAATCGTCCACCTTCCCGGCACTGCGTATACTCGGTGGAATTGTTCCTCAGATGACTTTAATACACTCACGACGGCCACGCCAGCCAGCACCGCGCCCGCGATGTATGCGGCCTTGGTAAGCCCCGCGAACGGTATCGCGAGCAGGCCGAACCATAGGGCTATCAGGACAGTCTTTATGTATTTGTTTGCCATCATAGCTTTGCCATTACACCTTGTCCGGCACCCTCGCCCCGAGCAGCCCCTGCGGCCTGATTATAAGGATGAGCACCAGCACGATGAACGCGAACGCGTCCTTGTACTCCGGCCACAGATACCCCGCCCCCAGGCTCTCAAGCACTCCTAGCAAAAAACCGCCCAGCATCGCGCCGGGCACGTTGCCAATGCCGCCCAGCACCGCCGCCGTAAAGGCCTTCATGCCCGCGAGGTAGCCTATCGAGAAGTTCACCAGCCCGTAGTACATCGCGACCATCACGCCCGCCACGGCCGCGAGGAACGAGCCTATCATGAAGGTCATCGAGATTATGGAGTTGACGTTAATCCCCAAAAGCCCCGCCATCTTCTTGTCCAGCGCGGTCGCCCGCATCGCCTTGCCCATCTTCGTCTTCATGATGAAGAAGTGCAGGGCCCCCATCAGTATGACTGACGCGGCCATGATGAATATCTGGATGTACGTCACGTCCGCGCCGAGGAAGTTCACCGACGCCTTTGGGATGATGTTCGGGAACACCTTGTCAGTCGCGCCCTGCGTCAGCATGACGTAGTTCTGGAGGAATATCGAGACGCCCATCGCGGAAATCAGCGGGGCGAGCTTGGGCGCGTTCCGCAGGGGCTTGTACGCCACCTTCTCCATCGTCATGCCGTACGCCGCGCAGATTGCTCCCGCCAGGATTATAGTTATGAATATAGCGAGCGGCAGGCTCATAGCCGTAAGGCCGATTACTGTGAGGAACCCGAGGACGATTATCCCCAGGTACGCGCCCAGCATGTATATCTCGCCGTGCGCGAAGTTTATAAGCTCAAGTATGCCGTACACCATCGTGTAGCCGAGGGCTATCAGGGCGTACACCGCGCCGACTGTCAGGCCGTTTATGATTTGCTGGAGGAAAAGTTCCATTATGGGATCTTTTTATGGCGCGAGGTTAATGCCCGGTACGTTACCCGATCCCAGCAGCACCAGATTACCGAGAGCGCTGGTTTCGCCGTTGTGGTATATAGCGTTGTTGTTTACGAAGCAGTAACCGGCAGTTGATTCTATGCCATAGGTAGCTACATTGCCGTAGACTACGTTGTCTGATATTAGGCTTCCCGGTCCGCAGGATATCCCGGCGTTGTTATCGTAGACCGCGTTGCCGGTGGCGGTGAATCGGCCATCGGGTGCACTTATACCAACAATAGATCCATGCACTATGTTGCCAACAGCGATGCCGTTTATCATAGCAATGCCGGTGTCGGTGTTGTCCTCCACAGCGCAGTCCTTCACTAAAGAACCATTGCCCTCAAGCAATATTCCGTAATGGTTGTTCGAATAGGTCCTCACGTTTATTACGCGCACGCCGACGCTGCTTGACACAATCCCGTCATAGAAGTCCGTCACGAACCCGTTCTTTATATCGACGCCCGTGCCTACCACATATATCCCGGCTGCAGTGCCGCTGTCCTGTCCCTTTATTCCGTAACCGCCCATATCCAGTACAACATTGTCAGCTGTGATGGTTATAGCTTCAATTCCAGACGACGTCGAGATCAGATTGCCCCCGAGTATATATTGCCCCGGCACGCTGATAGTAACCGGCAGCGCTTTGATGACAATGGGCCCTTTGGCAAAAGCGGCCTGATCCGACATGGCCAAAATTGCAACAACAAATAATGTTATTATGTATCTCTTCATTTCCTGCCTCCTGATTCGAATATAAAAAATACTTTATGATATTGTTTGCGGCTAAGGCGCGAGGTTAATGCCGGTAACGGTGCCGGCCCCGGGGATAATGTTGCCACCGGCGTTGTTATATACGGCGTTGTCGTTTATCAGTGCGTAGCCTACATCGTTATTTATGCCCTTTACGCCGTTATCATGCACGGTGTTTCCCAGTACTGCACTGCCTGGATTCGCGATTATCCCAGATCCGGTGTTGGAATAGATAGTGTTGCCGCTGATATAGTTGGCGCCGCCACTAAAGATTCCGGAACCAGTGGTTAACATTCCATATACAGTATTTCCAGTGATTATGCTTCCGTAGCCCTGAACTACTATACCGGCGTAGTTGCCGCCCGTCACCGTACAATCCTTAACGCGGTTACCGTTGCCGGTGATGTATATAGGATAGCTATAGATCGAAGCAACCTTGACATTGATAATTCGCACCCCTCCGTTATTACCAAGGATTCCATTTAAGAAACCCGTTACGGAACCGTTTCTTATCTCGACTCCCGTACCGTTCACAAATATGCCGTCGGCCTCGCCGATGCCTGTGCCCCTGATGCCGTATCCAGCCATGTCGATGACAACGTTGTCGGCGTTCACGGTTATTGCGTGCGCGGTAGACGACGCTGAAGTAAGGTTGGCCCCAAGGGTGTAGACGCCAGGCAAACTTATTGTGGTCGGTATAGCCTTTATGACTGTGACCTTTGCACCGCCAGCGAATGCATTTGCGGTTATGCACATGAACATGCTCAACCCCGCGACTCCCATAATAAATCTCTTCATAAATCCTCCTCCTATGACTATAATTCCCGATAAAACAATGACAACGAATTTTATGATAGCGTCCAACGGTAGTCAAGTATAAAAGCAAGGGGTATGGGTTTTGAGGGGATAAGTCAACAATATTACAGATATCTCAGAACAGATCTAATAGTTATATTCCTAGTTTTATCTCGTGAAACCCACACCAGCCGACTTCGCGCCTTCGTTACCGCAGGAATCAACAGCCGAAACCGTTAATATAGTTGGAACATTCCTTGCAAAATCCGTTATTGAAACAGATATCGAGTTGGTTGTAACTTCTTTGTACAACACGTCATTCTTATATATCCTATATTTTACCAGGTCGTTAATCGTAGACCCGTCAGTGTTGATAGTCACCTGCATCCACGAGAACCCAACAACTGCAGTGCTACCGGAACCAGTTACCGTAGGCGTCGTGACGCCGGTGACCTGTACTGGAGTATTTGAACACGGGTCTGTGGATACAGCGACGCTGGCGCTCACGTTTCCGCATCCCGCATCGGTCGTAAAGGTAACGGTATCCGAAAGGTTTGTGGCCGTAGTGGCACCCTGCACAAGGGTAACACCGGTGTACAGCGCGGGGTTTGCTGTTATGCTGATTTTTGATGCGTCTGCGTCCGTGGGGAACGGAATATTCGGGTTGGCGAGCGGCTTGAATACCCCACTGTCTCCGTTCACCTCATACAGATAGATAATCTGGTTTGGCTCGGCCGCCGAAGAGATCGTCATTATAATCCTGCTTCTAATATCAACTCCGTCCCAGACGCCCCCGTCGTTCACCCTGTCGCAGATGAAAACAGAAAGGTCCACCGGTACAGGTGCATCAAGTGTGTGGTTGCTCCAGTTGGTGTTAAGCGATGCTACCGACGGATCGACGACTACGGCGCATGAAGCCGACGTTCCTGCGCAGATTGTGCCAAGATTAGATTGCGAGCTTACATTAGGTCCTGGGTCTGTACATGCGTTCTTCGCCTTCACATAATACGTTGCAGGCTGTGTAAGCGCAGTCGGATCGTCGTACATGAGGGCAGTAAGGTTGGACGCTATATTCACGAGACTTCCGGTAAACCCGTCCTGCCTGTAGACGTCGTATTTTATGGCGTCCGCAGCAGTTCCCGACAATTGGATGTCTGAGCCATCGGTATATTTTGTCACGACCGTCCAAGAAAGATGGCCGTAATCGGTAGGCCCAACGGTAGTCTTTGTTGCGGTCAGCACAGGGGCTTGCGGGGTCTTGTCGCATATGTTGACTATTTTCTGGTCGTACGTGTAATAGCCGTTGCCTGCCGCTGGCGAGGTGTCGAAATTCCCGGCGGTATCCCTCGCGACAAAGTAATACCAGACCCTAAGTCCATCCGAAATCGGTATCCTGTTATCAGTGTTGCCATCCGTAAGGGTGTAAATATTACTGCTGGGGTTAAGCAGGTTCAACTCAGTAAACCCGGAACCGTCAACACTGGTCACGCCCTGCCCTGTAGTCTTATAGTAAAGCTTGACCGAAGAAAGGGCGGCATCCAGATCATTCACATAACCGATGACATTGGCCGTCGTTCCGCTGTCTACAATTATAGCCGGAGGAATGTTAGTACCTGAACTTCCCGGTACGGCAAACGGGAGGGTAGATGACAGAGGTTTGTCCTGTTCGACGCCGGAAATTACTGGCCCAAGCGATACACTTATTGTCCCGTTTTTCGAGCAGGTGCCGTTTGTGGAGGTGTTAATGTATTTTGCATTCAGCGTAATGGTCGTGTTCCTCATGTCTACAATTTGGTCCATGCCTCCGGACGAGTTGGTGAATACAAGCGTCACCGGTATCGCCATAGATGGACCCACGGCCGTACCAAAGTCCTGGATCAATGGATTGGTTGTAAATGGCACGGAAGCAACGCGGTTTGTACCGGACAAAACCGACCCGTCAGGCACGGCAACGTCCTGTTGATAAGCAGCCGTACCCCCTATCGGGGTCGACGGCCCTATGATTACGTTCTGCAAATACGCGTCGGCATTGTTCCATGTGATATTGTCGAACGATTGTAAACTGATATTGCAAGCCGCAGTATTTACTATATTGAACTTGACGGCGTTGTGATAAAACGAGCCACCCGGTATCGAGGAGAAACTCCCGAATACGACCACCTTGCCGCCAGTCTGCTCGGTAATGTCTCCAGGCGCAACGCCGTTTATCTTCATGGCATCAGCGTCGGATGTTATATCCGTCGTGTTAGTTCCGTTGACATATGCACAGTCGGCAAGCTTGAACCAGTAGTCATAGTGGTGGCCGTCCGAATCGAGTGCCGGCGCCGGATCAACGAAACTCGACCAGAGCGGGCCCCAGCTTCCAAGGAGAGTGCCGTTTTCTCTTTTTTCAACATAAACACCCGCATAATCATAAATAACGCCTTCGCCGCCATAAGAAAAAGTAAAGCTTATAGGCTGCCTTGTTTCCACTCCGGTTACGGGGTCGCTAAGTAGGCATCCCCCGCTTCTGGTAACGTTTAACCCGCCATAAGCCTGATAAGGCGGGCTCGGGTTCACCCCGCCGTTTATAGGCGGCGCGCCAGGGAATTCCGGGTCGTCACCGCAAAGGTATGGTTGAACAGAAGCGGTCGTATTGTTTGTAACGAAACCTCTGCAACTGTAATGAGAGACCGCAATCAACGTGTATTGCGATGCTTGCAGGTTGGGCTCTACGTTATTAGGAAGCACCGTGTTCTCGTCATTGAAGATTGTTGTGATAGTGCCGGTGCCGGTGAACTTCCCTGGAATGCCGCAATCGCTGTTTGGTAGCACATAGTACCCGACAGTTGGCATCCCACTTGTGTCGAGATAAGGGTCGGTGTAGGCTCCCTGCTTCCAATATATCATGGTATATTGGAAATCCGCGTCATTACCCGAGCGGATAGGATTTGCCAGACCTACATAAATCCTCTTGTAACCGCCGCGGGTACCGGCAAGGTTCGGGGCGGTCGGCGTAGGCGGTACAACAGTGGTGTTCGTCTCAAAAGTAGGTGGTTTATAGGCAAAACCTTCAGAGTGCCTATGACATTCAATACAGCTTGCTCTTGAATAATCGACTCCGCCCGAATGGTTTGTAAACCCACTTCCGTCCCGTCTGTAATACTTGGTTGCCGTGTGGCAAACCTCGCATATACCGTCGTAGACCCCATCGCCGTCGGCAAAGGAGTTCATGCCGGACTGGTTCCTGAATACAACCGGCCTCTCGGAAAGGTCTGTCGTCCTTATTATCTCCCTCACGCCGCTTTTGTTGGCTGTATTGTGGGCTGTGTGGCAGACGAGACAATTGTTGTCTTTATGCGTGGCCTGTGTATGGCAGTCCAGGCAAAGATGGTTATCGAGATTTGACGCACGCAGGTAAGGATAATCAAGAGTAACATATATATAGGTCGGGTCAGGTTGCTGTGCATTGAACCTGACAAATCCCGAGTACTCGTTAAAGGAGTATTCTGACTTGTCGACAACATAGGCCTTTTTGCTCTTTGAATAAGTCGGGCCGGACCACAGGTTTGTATCACTGTATACCAACGGCTTCAAATATCCATGAGAAGACCATCCGCCGTTCTGAAGCCTGTATGTTGTATTGTCGCTGGTGGAAGTGTACTCCCATACCCTGGAGGCGTCTTCGGTCTTTTGCATTGTGTTGTGGCATGTAATGCATGACACCATCGACCCGTTCCTTAGCCTGGAAAATGGCTGATTGTTAGCCTCGGCCGCAGTCATGTTTCCATACGTGGGGAACCTGTTTCCACCCGTAGTCACAATCGCCATTACAGGATGTGAATATCCGGAAACACCCTTGTCATGCCCCACACCGGACGGGTTATGGCAGGCAACGCAGAAGCCGGGATCGTCTTTGTAGTCTTGATTCAGGAAAGTCGAAGGTGAAACATGGCAGACCGTGCAGTCCCCGTCAATGCTAGGATCCCAGTTCGTGTGCTGGAGTTCAGACGCCGCCGCGCTTATCCTCACACTGCAAAAAAGGAGGACAGCGAGCGTCAGAACTATCAAAATCCTGTTACTTTTATATTCCATATTCCTCGATTTAATTTCGAGGAATTATGCGCAATCTATATCAGAAAAGCAACAATAAAGTTTACTTACATTTATTATTTAGGAATGTACCTTATCACCGGATGCCGTGCGGCCTCGGTCTCGTCAAGGCGGGAAAGCGGTGTGGTGTGCGGGGCGTTCAGGACCTTCTCGGGCGTCTCGATAACCTCGCGCGCAATCTCGACCATCGCGTCCACGAATGCGTCCAGCGTCTGCTTCGATTCCGTCTCGGTCGGCTCGATCATTATCGCCTCATCCACCACGAGCGGGAAGTATACCGTCGGGGCATAGAAGCCGAAATCGAGCAGCCTCTTTGCGATGTCCCTCGTATGCACGCCCTGCTCCTTCTGGAGCTTGCCGGAGAAGACGACCTCGTGCATGCAATGGGTGTCGTGCGCAAGCTGGTAGTGGTCCTTCAGCCTTGCAAGCAGGTAGTTGGCGTTGATGATGGCGTTCTCGGAGACCTCGCGGAGGCCGTCCGGCCCCATGCTCCTGATGTATGCGTAGGCGCGCACCAGCACCCCGAAGTTCCCGTTGAATGCCTGCACCCGGCCGATGGAGTCCGGCCTGTCATAATCCAGGTAATAGCGGTCGCCGTCTTTCTCCACCATCGGGGACGGCAGGAAGCGCGCAAGCTCCTCCGTTACGCCCACAGGCCCTGCACCCGGCCCCCCTCCCCCGTGCGGGGTGGAGAAGGTCTTGTGCAGGTTGAAATGCACGACATCGAAGCCCATGTCGCCCGGCCTCACCAGCCCCACCAGGGCATTCATATTGGCCCCGTCCATGTACATAAGGCCGCCCGCGTCGTGGATGATGCGGCTTATCTCTATTATGTCCTTCTCAAAAAGCCCCAGTGTGTTCGGGACTGTCAACATGAAGCCCGCCGTGTCCGTGTCCGCAAGCTCCCTGAGGCGTTCAATGTCCACCAGCCCCTCGGGGCTTGACTTTACCTCCACAACCTCAAAGCCCGCAAGATGGGCTGAAGCAGGGTTGGTGCCATGGGCAGAATCGGGGACTATGACCTTCCTGCGCGGCGCGCCCTTTGATTCATGATATGCACGTATGACCAGCATCCCGGTAAGCTCGCCCTGCGCCCCTGCGGCCGGCTGGAGCGACACCCTGGACAGGCCGCCTATCTCCTTCAGCAGCCCCTCAAGCTCGTACATCAGCCTCAGCGCCCCCTGCACGGTCTCGTCCGGCTGGAGCGGGTGGATGAGGTTCAGCCCCGGCAGATTAGCCATGTCCTCGTTTATCTTGGGGTTGTATTTCATCGTGCATGAACCAAGCGGGTAGAAGTTGCCGTCCACGCTGTAGTTTTGCTGGGAGAGGTTTATATAGTGACGCACAAGCTCCGGCTCGGACACCTCCGGGAGCGCGGGAGGCTCATCCCGCAGGAGAATTTTCGGCAAAAGGTCCGCAGCATCCCGTACCGGTACATCGCAGGCCTGAAGGCTGTATGCCGCCCTGCCCTTTCCGCCTTTTTCAAATATAAGCCCTTTGTCCATATCCCCCACCATTGTTTATAATCATTACTTAAAGGTTATAAAATAAACGCTTTTTTGTCAATAATTTATGCCATTATAATAAAAGAGAAACACGGTTCTATTTTTTTCTTGTTAATAACAAAATTGTCTGATATATTTTTCATGCTCGTTCGTCTAAAAGAGTAAATGGTCTTATCAAAAACAGGGGGGATCTTAAACATTACGGAGGTGTTTATGAAGAAGTTTTTTTCACTGTTGATTGTTTCGTTGTTCGTAGTATCCTTTGTCGCCACGGCCGCCTTTGCCGCCGCTGAGACAAAGGCAGGCACCTTAAAGGCAGTAGACGCCGCCAAGGGCACAATAGAATTCTGCCCTGCCGGCAGCAAAGACTCGGTTACCCTGAAGGCCGACAAGGCAGTTATCGGCTCCTTCAAGGCAAAAGACAAGGTTAAGGTAACCTATGACGCCGGTACCGCCTCCAAGATATTGAAGGACCGCGGCGCGAAGGTTCCCGTCGGCTGCTAGTTTCTATTCTAATAATAAAAAGGCCGGTACGCTGTCAACTCCCCCCGACAGTCTACCGGCCTTTTTAATTGAAGAATTAGGAGGTTTTTATGAAAAAACACTTCTCTATATTAGTAGGGTCATTATTCATTCTTTTATTCATTGCAACATCCGTTTTTGCTACAGACACGATAAGGATCGGGACTTTAAAGTCTATAAATGCAGTGAAGGGCACCTTTGTTTTTCGTACCGCCGATACAAAAGAAACAATTACCCTGAAGGCAGACAAGTACATGTTAAAGAATTTCAAGGAGAACGATAAAATTTCAGTTACATATTACGATGGTAAAGCCAGGAGTATAACAAAACTAAAACTTCATACAGGATTATAAGTCCCGTATGCTATAGTTTCTTCTGGATAATAAAAGACCGGTACTTTGTCAGATCGCCACAACAGTGTACCGGCCTTTTAATTCTTCACTTACAGATTTAAACTAGAAAAAACCGTGGCGGGCTAGAAAGCCCTGGTCGATACCTCCGCCTTCCGGGCCGGAAGAATCCTTCTTCAAGAGCCTCTCTATATACTTCGCGATAAGGTCAGATTCCAGATTCACGGTATCCCCGGACTTTTTAAAGCCGAGCGTGGTGTTGGCGCTGGTGTGCGGTATCAGAGACACCCGAAAAGCGTCTTCCGTCAGGTCAACCAAAGTCAGGCTTATGCCATCCACCGCAATCGAGCCCTTCTCTATGACATACTTCAACACGGCGCTCGGGGCGGCGATTGTGAATACATCTGCGATATCTTCTTTTACTACTGATTTTATCGTCCCGACACCGTCGATATGCCCTGAGACGAAATGACCGCCCAAGCGGTCCGTCGGCCTCAGGGCGCGCTCAAGGTTCACCTTGCTGCCTGCCTTAAGACCTCCAAGGTTAGACCTGCGCAGGGTCTCTGCCATGACTTCGGCGGAGAAGGATGTTTTGTTAAAATCAACTACCGTAAGGCAGACACCGTTGACTGATATGCTATCTCCAAGCTTCACGTCCCCAACCACGACGGTCGAGTCCACACGCAGCACGGCGGAACGCGCGCCCTTTTTTATGCCGGCAATACTGCCCAGCTCTTCGATTATACCGGTAAACATCTATTTGCGTTTGTTCCTTCTGCGTTTTTTCTTGGGTGGAGTTTCCACTGTGGAGTCCTGGACCTCGGACTTCTTTAAATATCCCTCAATAAGCAGGTCGTCGCCTAGCCTGGTGTAGTGAATATCCAAAAGCGGGACGGCTTCCGTGAGCGACTCAGGCGACCTGCCGCCTATCGAACCTTTTGCGTCGTCGCCTCCAAGCAGCTTGGGCGCGATAAAGAACATCGCCTTGTCTATTATACCAGACCGGAGCGCCTCGGCATTTACCCTGGCGCCGCCTTCAAAGAGTATGTTGGTCATGCCCATCCTTGCCAACTCTTCCATCAGCATGACAAGGTTGAGCATCCCCTCTTCCGCCTCGTCGATGATCAGTAGCTCGGCACCTTTGGCCTTGACCTCTTTCATCTTATGGGTAGAGGCTGCTACGGTTGTGGCAATGTAGGTTGTAGCCGCAGATTCCACGTTCAGGACCTTTGCATCCGGCGGTATCCTGAGGCGGCTGTCGAGTATGATTCGGTTCGGGTCGCGGCTGTTGGGGTTGTCCTCAAGGCGGGTCGTCAGGCTTGGGTCATCCCTGAGGACGGTCCCTATGCCGACCACAATAGCATCGGCATAATTTCTGAGGGTGTGCCCGAACCTGCGCGCCTCCACGCCGGTTATCCATTTTGACTCACCTGTGGCCGTGGCGATCTTGCCGTCCAGTGTCTGGGCAATCTTCATGGTGACAAACGGCATCCCGGTGGTGATGTATTTTGTGAAGACCTGATTAAGCCGCTCGCAGCGCTCCTGGAGTACGCCTGTGACGACCTCTATTCCGGCCTTCTTAAGCGCCTCAACGCCCTTCCCGGATACCTTCGGGTTGGGGTCCACCATGCCGATCACCACCTTTGCGACCTTGCTCTTTATTACCGCTTCAGTGCATGGTGGAGTAAGTTTGTCGGTATGGCAGCAAGGCTCCAGGTTTACGTATAACGTACCACCTTCAGCTTTTGCACCGGCCTTCTCAAGCGCAATCGCCTCACCGTGCGGCGTGCCGGCCTTCCTGTGCCAGCCTTTGCCCACTATCTTCCCGTCAGTCACTACGACCGCGCCGACCATCGGGTTTGGGCTAGTCATGCCCTTCCCCATCTGCGCAAGGTCTAGGGCTATGTTCATATAATATTCGTCTGTTTTGTTTTCGTTCATCTGGATGTGGTGAAACAAGAGATATATAGAAGAAGGGGAGCCCACGGCTCCCCTTACGGTTTACTTTGTAACGGAGGCCTTGACCTTGCCTGACGCCTTTATGCTGGCGTGCGCCGCTGCAAGCCTTGCGATTGGCACCCTGTACGGGGAGCAGCTGACGTAGTCAAGTCCGGTCCTATGGCAGAACTCGACAGAGCTCGGCTCGCCGCCGTGCTCGCCGCATATACCGACCTTTAACTTGGGCTTCGTGGAGCGCCCCTTCTCGACGCCCATCTTCACAAGCTGTCCAACGCCCTCCTGGTCTATGGCGACAAACGGGTCTTTTTCCATTATCCCGTTTTCCCTGTAGAAGGTGATAAACTTGCCCGCATCGTCCCTCGAGAAGCCGAAGGTGGTCTGGGTCAGGTCGTTCGTCCCGAAAGAGAAGAAGTCCGCCTCTTTCGCGATCTCATCCGCGACAAGCGCGGCGCGCGGCAGCTCTATCATTGTTCCGACCATATAGTCTATCTTTACCTTCTGCTCCTTCATGACCTTGTCGGCCATCTCGACCATGATCTTCTTCTGGTTTGCAAGCTCGGGCACCATGCCAACCAGCGGGATCATTACTTCCGGGACGACCTTGGTCTTTTTCTTTGCGAGTGCGGCCGCAGCCTCGAATATGGCGCGGGCCTGCATCCTGGTTATCTCCGGGTATACTATGCCAAGCCGGCATCCCCTGTGTCCGAGCATCGGGTTGAACTCATGCAGTTCCTCAACCCTCGATAAGAGCTTGGCAATCTTCTGGGCCTTGGGGGTCTTGCCCTTGCCGGTAGCCTTCATCACCTCAAGCTCGACCATAAGTTCTTCGCGCTTGGGCAGGAACTCGTGCAGCGGCGGGTCGAGGAGCCTTATGGTGACAGGGTATCCCTTCATCTCCTGGAACAGGCCCAGGAAGTCTGAACGCTGCATCGGGAGGAGCTTGGCGAGCGCCTTCTCCCTGGCCTCAACGGTGTCGGCCAGTATCATCTCCTGGACTATCGGAAGCCTCTCCTCCGCAAAGAACATATGCTCCGTACGGCAGAGGCCGATGCCTTCTGCGCCGAACTCGCGCGCGACCTTTGCGTCCCTCGGTATATCGGCGTTGGCCCTGACCTTAAGCGTCCTCATCTTGTCAACCCAGCCCATCAGTATACCGAAGTCGCCGGTAAGGGCCGGCTCGATTGTCGGCATCGAGCCCAGCATCACCTCGCCGGTGGTGCCGTCTATGGTGATGAACTCGCCCTCTTTGACGGTTACTCCGTTCACGGAGAACTTCCCGGCCTTCTCGTCCACCTTTATCGACTCGCAGCCCGCGACGCACGGCGTGCCCATGCCCCTGGCGACGACGGCCGCATGGCTTGTCATGCCGCCCCTGGCGGTGAGGATGCCGGCGGCGGCGTCCATCCCGTGGATGTCGTCCGGGTTTGTCTCGGTCCTGACGAGTATCACCTTGCCGTGCTTGGCCATTGCCACCGCGTCGTCTGCCGTGAATACCGCCTTGCCGACCGCCGCGCCCGGCGATGCGTTCAGGCCCTTGGTTAGTACCTTCTTCTTGGCCTTGGGGTCGATTATCGGGTGCAGGAGCTGGTCGAGCTGGGACGGCTCAACCCTGAGGATCGCCTCTTCCTTCGATATTAGCTTCTCCTTGACCATATCGACGGCTATCGTGACTGCGGCCTGCGCAGTGCGTTTTCCTGTACGGGTCTGGAGCATGAAGAGGACGTTTTCCTGGACGGTGAACTCGAAGTCCTGGACATCCCTGTAATGTTTCTCAAGCTTGCTTGTGATGTCTCTGAGCTGCTTGTATACCTTCGGCATCTCCTTGGCAAGGTTCACTATCGGGTTCGGCGTCCTGATGCCCGCGACGACGTCCTCGCCCTGCGCGTTGGTCAGGTACTCGCCGTAGAACTCCTTGGCGCCGGTTGCCGGGTTCCTTGTGAAGCCCACGCCCGTGGCGGATGTGTTTCCCATGTTGCCGAAGACCATCGCCTGTACGTTGACAGCCGTGCCCAGGTCGCCGGGTATGTCGTTCAGCCTGCGGTAGGTTATAGCCCTCGGGTTGTTCCAGGACATGAAGACCGCCTCTTCGGACATCTTCAGCTGCGCGTGCGGGTCCTCGGGGAAGTCCTTTCTGGTTATGGCTTTGACCTTCTTCTTGAACTGCTTCACAAGGTCCTTGAGGTCCTCGACCGTAAGGTCTACGTCGAGCTGGATCTTCCGCTCTTCTTTTTTCTGTTCGAGTATATGTTCGAAGTTATCCTTCTCTATGTTCAAGACGACGTTGCCGAACATCTGTATGAAGCGGCGGTATGCGTCCCACGCGAAGCGCTCGTTGCCGGACTTCGCGATAAGGCCCTTTACCGTCTCGTCGTTCAGGCCCAGGTTGAGAACCGTATCCATCATGCCCGGCATCGAGAACTTGGCGCCGGAGCGCACGGACACGAGGAGCGGGTCTTTGGCGTCGCCCAGCTTCTTGCCCATCGCTTTTTCAAGCTTGGAAAGGTTCGTGGCGATTTCGGCATCGACTTCTTTCGGGATCCTGTTCTTTGCCTTGTAGAAGAGGGCGCAAACCTCGGTGGTGATAGTAAAACCGGGCGGGACCGGGACACCCGCGTTTGTCATCTCGGCAAGGCCCGCGCCCTTTCCGCCGAGCAGGTCCTTCATATCACCCCTGCCGTCTGCCTTACCGTTCCCGAAGAAATAAACGAACTTTTTCGATGCCATTTTCAAACTCCTCCTTATACGATATTTTCTCTACACCTGATCCTTGCCAATTTATATTTACAAAACAAAAATAACTGGTTACAGCTCTTCATGCGCGGCAATTATATTTAAACCGCTACCTTCTTCAGGTCAGCGATACGGAAGAACATCCCTGCTATAAGGCCCATAAGGGTAAGGCGGTTGTTTTTCACCGCCTCGTCCTTGTCCATCACCATCACATCGTCGAAAAACTTATCCACGAAAGGCCTGATGGCCGCAATGCGGTTCAACGCGTCCAAGTAGCGCGCGTTTTCAGTATGGGTCGCGACATCGTCTTTTATCTCAAGGTAATGCCGGTACAGCTCTTTCTCGGCATCCTCTTTAAAAAGGGAGTCGTCCAGCTTTCCACTGAACCCTTCGGGAATGATATTAGCCACCCTGCGAAATGCCGTAATAAACGGCTCGAACCCTTCCGCCTTCCGGAACTCCGAAAGCGCGGCCACGCGATCTTTTGCGTTTATTATATCGTCAAACCCTCTGGCCAGCACCGCATCTACGGTGTCATACTCCCAGCCTTCTGATACAAGCTGGTTTTGAACCCTCTGCCTGAAAAACTCAAGGATGTCCGCAGCAAGCTTTTCTTTGTCCCCGGCAGGATTTAAAAACTCCACGGCCTTGTTTATTATCCCTATGAGCGAGGTCCTGAAGCCACCACTGTATATTATCGCTATGATGCCGAGCGCCTGCCTTCTTAGAGCATATGGGTCCTCGGACCCGGTCGGCGGCTTGCCTATGGAGAATATCCCCGCTATGGTGTCCATCTTGTCCGCGATTGAGACGGCGGCTCCTGCCGGTGTGGACGGTACTCCGTCGCCAGAGAAGCGAGGCATGTAATGCTCCACTATCGCTTTGGCGACCTCTTCCCTCTCGCCGTTCCTCCTGGCATAATCGCAGCCCATAACGCCCTGGAGGTTTGCGAACTCATACACCATGCCGGTGACAAGGTCTGCCTTGCAGAGAAGCGCAGCCCTGGCTGCATTTTCCCTAACCACAGGCTCACAGAAAAGTGTGCCCGCGAGGTACTCCGACATCTTCACTATCCTCTGGGTCTTCTCGTATACTGTGCCAAGCTCTTTCTGGAACAACACCTTCTTCAGGTCGTCCACCCTGTCGGAGAGTTTCTTCTTCATGTCTTCCTCGAAGAAGAACCTCGCATCCGATAGCCTTGCCCTCAGGACCCTCTCGTTGCCTGCCCTGACCACGTCCATGTCCTCGGCCTTGGTGTTCGATATGGTAATGAAGTGCGGCAGGAGCGTACCCTGGCCGTCTTCCAGTGCGAAGTAACGCTGGTGCTCTCTCATGGAGTTTACAAGCACCTCTTTGGGAAGCGAGAGAAAGGCCTTCTCTATGTTTCCGACAACGGCTACCGGATACTCGACCAGAAAGCTCACTTCCTTCATGAGCCCTTCGTCAGGATGGACTGTGGCGCCAAGCTCAGCAGCCGCATGGCCGACCTGGTGTTTGACCATCTCAAGCCTTACATCCTGGTCCACGATCGTAGTAGTTGTCCTTCGTCTGGTGCATGTACGACTCGAAATCCTTTACACGGAAAGCGCCGGGGCTCATGAACCTGTGGCCCCTGGTAAGGTTCGTGCTCTTGATGCCGTCGACCTCGAACGGGACGACCTCGCCGTCCAGTATCGCAAGTATCCAGTGTATCGGACGTGCAAATTTTATGTCACGGTTGCCCCATCGCATCGACTTGGGGAACGGTATGGAAAGTATGAGTTTGGGGAGGATATCTGAGAGGACTTCGCTTGCGGGGACGCCTTTTTCTTCTATGGTGGCGCAAATGTATTCGCCCTTTTCGGTCTGTTTTACCGACAGGCTTGCTACCGTCAACCCCCTGGCCTTTGGCAAACCCGGTTGCGGCCTTGGTCAGGTTCCCGTCCTTGTCGTATGCGGCGGACTTCGGCGGGCCCAGCACCTCCCTTATAGAGTCCGGCTGCATGTCGGATATACCGCTGACATGCAGGACGAGGCGGCGGGGGTTCCCCATGGCGCGTATTGCAGAGTACTCCAGCCGCGCGCCCGTAAGCGCCTTCGCGGCAAGCTCCTCCATGGCACCCAGCGCACCGGTTATGAACCCGGCGGGTATCTCTTCAGAGCCTATTTCTAGCAGCAGTTCCTTTGGCATTTGTCTTTTATTTCTTTAAGAGAGGAAAACCCATTTCCTCCCTGAGTTTATAATAGTTTGCCGCGCACATGCGGGCCAGGTTCCTGACCCTCGCTATGTAGCCGGTGCGTTCGGTGACACTCACCGCGCCGCGCGCGTCCAGCATATTGAAGGTGTGCGAGCACTTAAGGCAGTAGTCGTATGCGGGCAGCACCAGCCCTTCCTTGTTCAGGCGTGCGCATTCCTTCTCGAACATCTCGAACAGCTTGAAATGCATCTCGGTATCGGCTTCCTCAAAGTTGTACTTTGAGAACTGTACCTCGTCCGTGTGGTGGACGTCGCCGTATTTCACGCCTTTGGTCCATTCGAGGTCATAGACGTTGTTGCACTGCTGGAGGTACATCGCTATGCGCTCAAGGCCGTATGTTATCTCGGCCGATACGGGCTTCAGGTCGATCCCGCCCACCTGCTGGAAGTAGGTGAACTGTGTGATCTCCATGCCGTCCAGCCATACCTCCCAGCCAAGCCCCCATGCGCCGAGCGTGGGCGACTCCCAGTCGTCCTCCACAAACCGGACGTCGTGCTTCAGCGGGTCGAGGCCGATCTCTCTGAGGCTGTCGAGGTAGAGGTCCTGCACGTCCAACGGGGACGGCTTAAGGATTACCTGGTACTGGTAGTAATGCTGGAGGCGGTTCGGGTTCTCGCCGTAGCGTCCGTCGGTCGGCCTGCGCGACGGCTCAACGTATGCCGCCATCCATGGCTCAGGCCCCAGAACGCGAAGGAATGTCGAGGGGTTGAACGTCCCGGCCCCGGTCTCGATATCGTAAGGCTGCATCATGGCGCAGCCCTTTGATGTCCAGTATTTATGGAGGGCTAAAATAAGCTCCTGAAAGGTCAAAACCGCTTCTCCAGAAAAGGATTAGATATTTTAAATGGAATTAAGTTTTTTAGCAGAATTCCCCCATTATGTCAAGGCTTTTCAAGCGCTAGGCTTAAATATTTCAAGGTATTCCAGCCTTTTTCCGGCAGCGGCAGAAGCAAAACCGCCAAGCAGGGCGTACAACTCCTCTTTGGTCCCCGTGGAAATGACAAGCCTGCCCATCTTAGCGGGTTCAAGGGTCTCCGCCTGCCTGACGAATGCCAGCGTGCCCGGGCTTACCTTTTTACCGCCCGCACCACACATATGTGGCCCGCACCTTTCGCAAAACAGGGCGAAACCACCTGAATAAACAGTGGGTTTCCCGGCAATCCCTGCCCCGCAGCGGGAGCACGACTCATGGGGTATTCCGTACCCGCCCATCAGTAGGAACTTCACCACGAACACGGCGCAAAGTGCCACCGGGTCTTTTGCCTTTTCAAGCACTTTGAGGGTATCCCTCATGAAAAGGAACGGCTCGGCAAACCCAGCGCCCGGCTCCATCATTGAGGCGAAACGCAGCATGACGGCACCCGCGTTTATCCTGTCCAGGTCCTCCCTTATGCCGTAGTGGGCGTCAAGGATGTCCGCGGAGTCTATCCCCACCAGCCCGGCCGAAGCCTTGAACCGGAGCGTGACGGACAGGAGTGTGAACGGCTCGAAGCAGCCTGCAAAGCGTTTTTTGCTCTTCACCGCCCCACGGGCATAGCCCTTCACCAGCCCGTGCTCCTCCGTGAGGAAGCTCACGACCAGGTCGGACTCCCCGTGCCGTGTGGTCTTGGTTACTATTGCCCTTGTCTTGACGATGCCTGGCATTATAGGAGGGCCTTTCCGGTTATAACAGGCCCTGGTCCCTGAAGCTGTAATAGCCTTCGCTTCCGATTATCAGGTGGTCGTGCACGTCCATGTCCATGCTCTTCGCGGCCGATATCAGCGCGGTGGTTATCTCCTTGTCCGCGTATGAGGGCCGCACCTTGCCGCCGGGGTGGTTGTGCACGAATATCATCGCGGCCGCCTTGTGGTAGAGCGCCCTCTCCATCACCTTGCGGGGGTAGACCACCGACTGGTCGATAGTCCCTTCCTGTATGGTCTCTATCTCTATTATCTCGTTCTGGGTATTGAGGAACACCACCCTGAACTGCTCGTCCTTCAGGCCTGCCATAGTCATGCGGCAGTAGTTTATCAGGTCGGGCGCGCAGCAGATCTTCGGCTTCTTCACCACCCGGCGCTTCAGGTAGAGGTTCGAGCACTCCTTCGTCACTTTTAACAATATACTTGAGTGCTCGCCGAGGCCGGGAACGGTGACAAGGTCTTCAAGAGATGCGTCCATGACCCCCTGGAACCCGCCGAACCGCTCTATCAGCGCCTTCGCGAGCGGCTTCACGTCGCGCCTGGGGATGGCATAGCCAAGGAGCAGCTCAAGGGCCTCGTAGTCGTGGAAGCTCTCAAGGCCGGTCTTCTTGAACTTTTCCTTTATACGCTGCCCGTGCTCAAGGTAGTGCGGCGGCGCAGGTTTCTTTTTTCGTCGTCCATGAAACCGTTACTTTTTCTTTGCAGAAAGTAACCAAAGCGATGTTATAATTTCGGTCTGACTTTCTCCCTAAAGAAGTGGGGTGTCTTAGCTTTTTATTCCACGCCTGCCTTAAATCCCAGTTCATCGGCGCGAATATCCAGAGGCTGCGCCTGAGCGTCCCGATCCTCTTCCATATGTTGGAATAGGAGTAGAACTCGCGGTTCGCACGGTCGTGGCCTTCCTGTAGTTTCTCCGGGCTCATCTTCTTCGGCTTGAAGACGACGTGCTCCATGTCGTAGAGCGACCAGTCGCGGTTTATTATCCGCCCTTCGGCTTCGAGCTGTTTGTATATCCCGGTGCCGGGGAAAGGCGTCAGCACCGGCATGAAGGCCGCGTCGAGCCGCACCTTGCGGGTGAAGTCCAGCACCCGGTCGAACACGCCTTCGTCGTCGTGGTCGTACCCGAATATGAACGAGCCGTGCACGCCTATGCCGTGGTCGTGTATCTTCGATATCACGTCCGAGTATGTCTCAAGGGCGTTCATCTTCTTGCCCATCATGTCGAGGTTGTCCTGGTCCAGGCTCTCAAAGCCCATGAACAGGCCGTGGCAGCCGGACTCCGCCGCGAGCTTCAGGAGTTCCGGGTTCTTCACGATATTCGTCGAGGCCTGGCTCATCCATCTGCGCTTCTGGTCCTTGAGCATACTGAACAGCCGCTTCGCATAGGCCGGGTTGCCGACGATGTTGTCGTCCACGAACAGCACGAAGCCCGCGCCCTTCGTGAAGCTCTGCACTTCCTTCTCTATGTCCTCCACCGGCCGGAACCTGTACGTCCCGCCGTAGAATGCGGTGACGGAGCAGAACTTGCAGTCGAACGGGCAGCCGCGCGTCGTCTGGATTATGTTCGTGAAGAAGTAGCCCTTGCCGTCCAACAGCTCGCGCCTTGCGCAGGGTATGTTCTCCGCGAGCGGCCTCGTCTCGGACTTGTAAATTCTCTTCAGGCTCCCGTTCTCGCAGTCTTCAAGGAGCGTGCCCCATACGCCCTCGGCCTCGCCCACCACCACCGCGTCCGCATGCAGAAGCGCCTCTTCCGGCAGCCATGTCGCATGGAAGCCGCCCATGACGACCTTCGACGCCGCGCCGCCTGTACTCGTCCGCAATCTCATATGCGCGGGGCGCAAGCGGCGTCAGCACGGTTATCGCGACCAGGTCCGGCTTGTCGGTGAAATCTATCGCCTTCAGGTTCTCGTCCGCAATCTCCACCTGATGCTCCGGCGGCGTCAGCGCGCCGAGCATGGCGGTGCTCAGGTACGGGAACTTGAAGTAGAGCCTGCTCCATATGCTGTGGAGCGGCCATTTTGGGGCGATAATTTTAATGCGCATATTATATTCTGCCACTTGTAGGGGCCGACCCGTGTGTCGGCCCAGCATTTTAATTATTTTTTAAAATCAGAGCCATCAAACCACATTGACGATTTGTTCTTCTTGTTAACCTTTATCTCCGTTTTTAAATTTTCTATTGTTCTTTGCAGAGCTGGTATTCGTTCTTTATCCGTATCCAACGAAATCCTTTAGACAATGACTGTGTATGCTCAATGGCAGTTTCAGGCAGATATATGTGGCGGGAAAACGGGCTGTTCTATTTTCCAGTCCTTATTATGCTTTCACTACGAGAAAATTAATAACCTTAGTATAATCATCCGACGAATAAACCTTCTCCCCCATCATATCTTCCAATTACATGGTACCTAACTTCGACAAGGCACTTATCTTTATGTATAAATTTGGTTCGACATAATCTTACTTTGTCCTACAATCATAGCAGTATCCCATCCAGGTTCGACATCCCATGAAACATATTTATCTATCTCGGCAAATCCGTACACTAAACAGCCTTGCTCCTTTGATAAGTCGGCAGTATAATATTTCTATTACTATTTCTGACGCTCAGTTGGCAAAACAAATCCCATTAAACAAAAGTACAAATATCAGGGTAGAACCAACCAGACTTTTAGGCCTACTAATTCATTTTGCCCTCGATATGCAGAAATTATTGCCTGTTCTCCACTCCCAATAACTCGCTCACCGTCTTGAACTCATACCCTTTGGCTTTCAGCGCCGGTATTATCTCCTCCAAGCGCCGCGACCGTCGCGCTGCGGTCGGGTATCGTCTTCCCGTCCCAGCCGTCATGCAGGAGTATTATCCCGCCGGGCCGCACACCGCCGAGTATCCGCCTGTACAATCTTATCCTTATCCGGCTTCACCGCGTCGTACGCCCTGACCTGCCATCCTACCATAACCATTCCCATCGCGTCTATAACCTTCATGACGCTCGGGTTGTTGAGGCCGACGGGCTGGCGGAAGAAGCGCGGCCTGTACCCGGTTATCTTCTCTATCTCGTCCTGGCAGAGCTCGATGTCCTCGCGGATGCGGCGGAACAGCATCTTGAACACCCACGGGTGGGTCATCGAATGGTTGGCAAGCTCGTGGCCCTCCTCGTGCGCCCTGCTTGGCAAGCTCCGGGTACTTCTTTACGTTGTCGCCGATTACGAAGAAGGTCGCCTTGATGTCGTGGCGCTTGAGGATGTCCAGAACCTGTGCGGTGGATGGTTCGGTCGGGCCGTCGTCGAAGGTGAGCGCGACGCAATGCTTCTGCTCCCCTCCCCACCTGCGGGGGAGGGGCTGGGGGTGGGGGCGCATTCCCGCGCCAGTACACCCTGCCGAAGACCTGGCTCCGCATGGAGGCCATGCCGCGAAAGGACAGCACCAGCCAGAAGACAATAAGGGTTGTCAGGGAGTAATTAACGGGCGTGTATGCCCCAGAGGAAGTTGAGGGAGAGTAAAAGCAGGACTACACTGAAAGCCCTGAATACCATCTACTTCTCGAACAGTTTGAGCTGTGCGTTTGCGTTTCTGTCTTCCGGGAACGGCACGGGATAGTCGCCGTCAAAGCACGCGGAGCAGAACTTGTTCAACGAGTCCGGTATGACGCCGAGCACGCCCTCCAAGTGACATGTAGCCAAGCGAGTCAGCGGTCAGGTATCGCCTTATCTCTTCCACGCGTGTGCGTGGCGGCGATAAGCTCATGTCGAGTGGGTGTGTCTATACCATAAAAGCAAGGATATACGGTAGGAGGCGAGCATATACGCATATGCACTTCTTTCGCGCCAGCCTGTCGGACCATTTTGACAAGCTTGCGGCTTGTGGTGCCGCGCACGATCGAGTCGTCCACGAGTACCACCCTCTTGCCTTCGAGGAGCTTCCTTACCGGGTTCAGCTTTATCTTCACGCCGAAGTGCCGGATGCTCTGCTGCGGCTCGATGAACGTGCGGCCGATGTAGTGGTTCCTTATCAGCCCGATGTCGAACGGAATGCCTGACTGCTCGGAGAAGCCTATCGCGGCCGGCACACCCGAGTCCGGCACCGGCACGACGATATCGGCCTCGACGGGGTGTTCGATGGCGAGCCTTCTGCCCATCATCTTCCTGACGAAGTTGACGTTCTCGCCGAAGATGTTGCTGTCCGGCCTTGCGAAATAGATATACTCGAAGATGCAGCAGGACTGCCTGGCGTCCGGGAAGGGCTTGTAGGACTTTATCCCGTCCCTGTTTATGACGACCATCTCGCCCGGCTCGATGTCGCGTATGTACTCCGCCTCGATAAGGTCGAGCGCGCAGGTCTCGGACGAAAGCACATATGCGCCGTCCAGCATCCCGAGGCACAGCGGCCTGAACCCGTGCGGGTCGCGCACGCCTATCATCTCATCCTCGTTCATGATGAGCAGGGAGTACGCGCCCTCTATCCTCGTCAGTGCCTCCACTGGCCCTGTCCATCAGCTTGCCGCCCTTTGCCAGGGCTATCAGGTGGACGATTAGCTCGCTGTCGATGGAGGTATGGAAGATAGAGCCGTATGCCTCAAGCTCGTCCTTTACCACGCCGTAGTTGGTGAGGTTGCCGTTATGTGCGACCGCGAGCGAGCCGAGGCCGTAGTTGATGAGGAGCGGCTGGACGTTCTCGGTGAGGCGGCTTGCGCCGGTGGTGGAGTAGCGGTTATGGCCGATGGCCATGTCGCCCTTCAGCTTGTGTATGCGTTCTTCCGTGAATATGTCGGCTACGAGGCCGAGCGCTTTTTTTATCCTGAGGGTCTTCCCGTCGGAGGAGACGATGCCCGCCCCTTCCTGTCCGCGGTGCTGGAGAGCGTAAAGCCCCAAGTAAGTCAGGTTGGCCGCTTCCGGATGACCATATATCCCGAATATGCCGCACTCGTCATGGAACTTGTCCTCGCCAAACATTTAAAACCTCGATCTGCAATTACGCGCTTAAGAGTTTAGGTATTGCTTCCTGCCAGAGCTTCTTTAAATGAGCTACCTGACTGTCTACTAAAACTGCTCCGTTCGCCTTTATCACAAGTGAGCCGCCGCCCACCTTACCGACCACGCTGAATGGCACGCCATGCTTTGCGGCAATGGCCTTCAACTTCTCTACATCCGGCGCCGCTGCGGTAAGTATAACGCGTGACTGAGATCTCACCAAACAATAGTGCATCCAGTCCGTATCTTGTTTTCAAGATCCACCTCGCAGCCAATTGGGTCGTCGTTGCCACGGAATGTGCACTCCGCAAGCGCAACAGCAAGCCCGCCGTCCGCACAGTCGTGAGCCGACTTCACCAGCTCTGCGACGATGGACTCCAGCACCGCCTTCTGGAGTGCCGCCTCGGTATCAAGGTCGAGGTCTGGCGGCATGCCGCGCTCCTGGTTGTGCACCACCTTCAGGTATTCCGTGCCGCCTATCTCCTCCTTCGTCTCGCCGAGGAGTATGACCGCGTCGCCAGCGTCCTTGAAGTACTGTGTGGTCGCGTTCGCCACGTCGTCTATTATGCCGACCATGCCTATTACAGGCGTCGGGTAAATGCCGGTGCCCTTCGTCTCGTTGTAGAAGCTCACGTTGCCGGATATTACAGGCGTATTAAGCTTCTCGCAGGCAAGCGATATGCCCTCGACCGCCTGCTGGAACTGCCACATAATGTCCGGCTTTTCCGGGTTGCCGAAGTTCAGGCAGTCGGTGACAGCAAGAGGCCGTCCGCCGGAGCATACGACGTTCCTTGCAGACTCGGCAACAGCCGCCGCGCCGCCGACAAGCGGGTGGAGGAAGCAGTAACGCGAGTTGCAGTCGACCGACATCGCGAGCGCCTTCTTCGTGTCCTTTATCCTCACGACCCCTGCGTCCGAGCCGGGGTAGACCACCGTGTTCGTGCGCACCATGTGGTCGTACTGGCGGTATATCCAGTTCTTGTCCGCGAGGCTCGGGGATTCGAGCAGGTTCTCAAGGACCTTGTTCATGTCCTTCGGCACAGGTACAAGGTCGATGTTAAGCGTCTGAATCGTATCCTGATATGCCGGGCGGCTGTAGGGCCTGTTATAGACCGGGGCCTCGTCCGCTATGGTCTTCGCCGGTATCTCCGCGACGACCACACCGTTGTCCCGCACCCGCAGCATACCGTCTCCGGTTACTCGTCCGATGGTCACGGCCTCGAGGTCCCACTTCTTGAATATCGCCTCGACCTCTGTCTCCATGCCCTCCTTGGCCACGATAAGCATGCGCTCCTGCGACTCGGAAAGCAGCAGCTCGTATGGTATCATCCCCTCTTCGCGCCTTGGGACAAGCTGCAGTTCCATGTCTATTCCCGCGCCGCCGCGTGATGCCATCTCGCAGGACGACGACGTAAGACCCGCCGCGCCCATGTCCTGTATGCCGACTATCAGGTCCTTGGACATAAGCTCAAGGCAGGCCTCAAGCAATAGCTTCTCGGTGAACGGGTCGCCCACCTGCACGGTCGGCCTCTTCTCTTCCGTGCCTTCCGAGAACTCCTCCGACGCCATCGTCGCGCCGTGTATGCCGTCGCGGCCGGTCTTTGAGCCGACGTATATCACCGGGTTGCCGACGCCTGCCGCCGTGCCGTAGAATATCCTGTCGGTCCGGGCGATGCCCAGCGTGAAAGCGTTTACCAGGTTGTTGCCGTTGTATATATCGTTGAAGTACGTCTCGCCGCCGATGGTCGGTATGCCCATGCAGTTGCCGTATCCCGCGATGCCCGCCACGACGCCGTTCACGAGGTAGCGGTTCTTGGGTACGTCCAGCGGCCCGAACCGAAGCGAGTCCATGTTCGCAATGGGTCTTGCGCCCATCGTGAATACGTCTCTGAGTATGCCGCCCACGCCGGTCGCCGCGCCCTGGTAGGGCTCGATGAACGACGGGTGGTTGTGCGACTCCATCTTGAATATCGCCGCCTGCCCGTCGCCGATGTCGATTACGCCGGCGTTCTCGCCCGGCCCCTGTATCACCCAGGGGGCAGATGTCGGGAAACGTTTGAGGTGCGGCCTGGACGACTTGTACGAGCAGTGCTCGCTCCACATGACCGAGAAAACACCAAGCTCGGTGTATGTAGGCGTACGGCCCAGGATTTTTAGCATCCTCTCGTATTCCTCAACGGAAAGGCCGTGCGAGGCTACGAGTTCAGGGGTGATTTCCGGTTCTTTTTTTGTTTTTGTATCAGACATTCTTTTTAAACTCCACTGGAGTGTAGCCCGGCAGGCGGCACGAATCCTGGAATATCGCCGCGTGCGAGAGCATGGAAGCAAGTATGAATTTCCCGTCGGTATTGCCGAGTATCGCCTCGGAGGCGCGTTCGGGGTGCGGCATCATGCCAAGGACGTTTCGGCCCTTGTTGCATATGCCCGCGATGTTCTCGCATGCGCCGTTCGGGTTTGCCTCGGGCGTCACGTTTCCGTCCTTGTCGCAGTAACGGAATATTATCTGCTTTTCCTCGTTCAGCATCGCAAGCGTCTCGGGGTCTGCGTAGTAGTTGCCCTCGGCATGCGCGATAGGCACCCTCAGCACATTGCCAGGATTGCAGTTTCTGGTGAACGGCGTCTGGTCGGACTCCACCCGGAGGTATATGTCCTTGCATATGAACTTGAGCGACTTGTTACGAAGCATCGCGCCCGGCAGAAGACCTGCCTCAAGCAGTATCTGGAATCCGTTGCAGATGCCGATGACCATGCCGCCGCCCTTGGCGAACGTCTCGACCGCCTTCATCACCGGCGAGAAACGCGCTATTGCGCCGCAGCGAAGGTAGTCGCCGTAGGAGAAGCCGCCGGGTACGATTATGCCGTCGTACTTGACCTTAAAGGATTCCTCTTTGTGCCATATAAAATCAACCTCCTGCCCCAACACGTGCTTCATTGCATGGTAGCAGTCGTGGTCGCAGTTGGAACCCGGAAAAACGAGAACCCCGAACCTCATGTAAAATCCTCCCTACTTACTCTATATCGAAACGGAAGTCCTCAATGACGGTATTGGCGATGAGCTTCTCGCACATCTCCGTGAGCATGACCTTGGCCTTCTCCTTGTCCGTCTCGTTCAGCTTCACCTCGACGTACTTGCCGAGCCTGACGTCCTCGACGCTGTTGTAGCCCAGCGAGCCCAGCGAGTGCTGGACGGCCTTGCCCTGCGGGTCGAGCACCCCTTTTTTCAACGTTACATAAACCTTGGCATTAAGCATATTATCCTCTATGTAATAGATGGGCCGACGCGAGGGTACGGCCCCTACGATAAAATTACTTCGCAGACCCGCTTGCAGACTTCCTGGTACGCCTCTTCAACGTTGCCGAGGTCGCGGCGGAAACGGTCCTTGTCCATCTTCTCCATCGTCTTCTTGTCCCATAGCCTGCAAGTGTCGGGGCATATCTCGTCTCCGAGGAGTATCCTGCCCTTGTGCCTGCCGAACTCAAGCTTGAAGTCCACGAGTATCAGCCCGCGCTTGTTGAAGAACTTGGTAAGCACCTGGTTTACCTTGGTCGCCATCGTCCTTATCTTGGTCAGCTCCGATGCGGTCGCCCAGCCAAGCGCAATCGCGGTATCGTCGTTTATCAGCGGGTCGTCCAGGGCGTCGGCCTTGTAGTAGAACTCCAGTATCGGCTTCTTGGCCTTCGTGCCCTCTTCTATACCCAGCCTCTTGGACATGCTGCCGGCGATGAGGTTACGGATGACGACCTCGACCGGTACAATGTCCAGCTTCTTGACCAGCATGTCCCGGTCGTTTAAGCGTTCCACGAAATGGGTGCGCACGCCCTCCGACTCAAGGAGGTTGAAGAGGTGCTCGGATATCTTGTTGTTCATGATACCCTTGTTTACTATGGTGCCGCGCTTCTTTGCGTTGAATGCCGTCGCGTCATCCTTGAAATGCTGGATGAAGAGGTCCGGGTTGTCCGTCTTGTATATCCTCTTGGCCTTGCCTTCGTAGATCATCCTGCCTTTTTTAACCTTCATGGAACCTCTCCTGTTTTATATGTCTAAACGGTTGCGTCATCAAGCTTGCGCAGATACATGGTTTGCGTCGGATAGGCGAAGTTTATGCCTTCCTCCGCAAAGCGGCGGTTAACCGCCGTGTTCAACTTATCTATGACCGGCCACTTCAGCCTGTATTCCGGTACGCGGTACACGAGCTGGAACACAAGGGCGGAATCCGCGTGCTCTATAAACAGCACCTCTGGGGCCGGGTCGTTCATTATCTCAGGTATTTCTCCGGCCACCTCAAGCAAAGCCTCGCGCACCTTTTCCACCGGCGTGCCATATTCCACGCCCACCTTGAAAAACCCGGCAAGGCTGTTCTCCGGATATGCGTAGTTCAATACGACGTTCTCCACCAGCTTGGCGTTGGGTATTATCACGACGGTATTGTCAATGGTGCGCATCCTCGTGCTTCTGAGGCCTATCTCCACTATGTCGCCAACCTTGCCGTCCACCTCTATCCTGTCGCCTATCCGAAACGGCCTGTCGGCAACGATGGTGAACCCGGATATCATATTGGACAGGGTCTCTTTTGCGGCAAGTCCTATAGCAAGGGACGAGACACCCAGGGCCGCGACGAGTGAAGATATGTTGTAGCTGAAGTGGTCGAGTACTACTATCAGGCCGGAGAGTATTGCGAATATTTTTACGAGCTTTTTGAGGAGCGGAAGTATGGACTTGCCCAGCCCATCCTGGCCCCTCTCGGCCATCGTGATGCCGTACCAGTCGATAATGGTGTTGACGACGTCATATACGACCTTTACGACAAAGGCGACGGCGATAATAAATACCACTTTGTCGGCGATGTCAAAGAACCTTCTGGCAAATTCTATGCTGAGACGGTGCAGGGCGACATAAACGCCCCAGAGCATAATAAGCCAGAATGCGGGCTTCTCAACCACCGCCAGAAGCATGTCGTCAAGCTGTGTGGCGGTCTTTTCGGTGAGCTTTCTTACAAAGCGGTCGATTATGAAGATAAGCCCCTTGCCCGCTATATAGAATCCGGCAACTATGCCGATCGAAACAAGCAAGTCCTTCATGATGTCCGCAAATTGGTCAGCCGTCATACCGCTCTCCGCAGGTAAAGCTTACTCAGACTTTCCCGAAAACCCTCTTGAATATGTAATCCACGTTCTTCGTATGGTACTCCAAGCGAGAAGCATTCGTCTATCTCGGCCGCGCTCATCGCCTTCCGGATCTCCTTGTCGGCCTTCAGGAGCTTGCTGAAATCCTTGCCGTGCTCCCATACCTCCATGGCGTTTTTCTGGACCAGCCGGTACGCGTCCTCGCGGGAGAGCCCTTTTCCGGCAAGCGCCAGCAGCACCCTCTGCGAGTGGATGAGGCCGTTCATCTTGTTGAGGTTGGCCATCATGTTCTTCGGGTATACGAGCAGGTTCTTTATTATGCCGGTGAAACGGTTCAGCATGTAGTCGACTAGTATCGTGCTGTCCGGTATTATGACACGCTCCACCGATGAATGGCTGATGTCGCGTTCGTGCCAGAGCGCTATGTTCTCGAACGCCGCAAGCGCGTTTGCCCTGACCACCCTCGAAAGCCCGGAGATGTTCTCAGTGGCTATGGGGTTACGCTTGTGCGGCATGGCGGACGAGCCCTTCTGGCCCTTTGAGAAATATTCCTCCGCCTCGTATACCTCAGTGCGCTGGAGGTGCCTTATCTCTATGGAGAACTTCTCAAGCGAAGACGCGACCATCGCAAGCGCGGTCATGAACTGCGCGTGGCGGTCACGCTGGACGATCTGGGTGGAGACCGGCGCGGGTTTCAGCCCGGCCTTCTTGCAGACGTACTCCTCGACAAACGGGTCGACGTTCGCGAACGTCCCGACAGCTCCAGATATCTTGCCGTAGGCGGCAACCTCGCGGGCCTCTTCGACCCTTTTAAGGTTCCTCTTCATCTCGTCGTACCAGAGCGCCATCTTCAGGCCGAAGGTGACAGGCTCGGCGTGTATGCCGTGCGAACGGCCGACCATCACCGTGTCCTTGTGCTCCATGGCCCTAACCTTCAGGACCTCAAGGAGGTTGTTTATATCCTTTATTATGATGTCCGCCGCCTCTTTCATCTGGATGGCAAGCGCGGTGTCCAGGACGTCCGAGGAGGTCAGGCCCACGTGTATGAAGCGGGCATCGTCACCGACGTGCTCGGCAACGTTTGTCAGGAATGCGATGACGTCGTGCTTTACCACCAGCTCGATCTCGTCCACGCGGGCGGGCTCAAACTCGGCCTTCTTCTTTATGTTCTTTACCGCTTCGGCCGGGATAAAGCCCAGCTTCGCCCAGGCCTCGCAGGCCAGGATCTCGACCTGAAGCCACTTGGCAGTACCTGTTTTGCTGGGACCAGACGGCAGCCATCTCAGGCCGGGAGTACCTTTCTATCATTGCGCTTTAACCTTCCTTGTCGTTTTTAGCTATCTTGTCCAGGACACCGTTTATGAACGTCGCCGACTCTTCAAGGCTGAACTTCTTGGCTATCTCTATCGCCTCGTTTATCGTCACGTTAAGGGGTATGTCCAGAAAATAGAGCAGCTCGCAGGTTGCGAAACGGAGTATGTTCCTGTCTATGCTGGAAAGCCTGTCTAGGGTCCAGTTCTCAAGGTGGGCGGTTATCGAGGCGTCAATCTCCGGCAAATGTGACAAGCGAGTTCTCTATAAGGATTACCGCGTAATCCGTGTCCTCGTCCTTGCCGCCGAAATCGTGCAGAAATGTCACTATCTCAAAATTATCCGCCTTCCCGCCGGAGACGTCCACCTTATACAGAAACTGGAGCGCCAGTTCCCTTGCCTTTCTACGGCTTCCCATTGACCCTGCTTTTCTGCGAACTATTATTTAAGCGATTTGTAAAGGTTTACCATCTCGATTGCTGACATGGCTGCATCGAAGCCTTTGTTGCCGGACTTTGTGCCCGCGCGCTCAATGGCCTGTTCTATCGAATCCGTCGTCAGGACGCCGAAGATGACCGGGACGTCCGCCTCCATGCTGACTGCCGCCACACCCTTCGATACCTCTGAGCTGACATAATCGAAGTGGGGCGTCGAGCCACGTATCACCGCGCCCAGACAGATGACCGCGTCGTACTTCTTGCCCAGTGCCGCCCTTTTCGCGACTGCCGGTATCTCGAATGCGCCCGGCACCCTTATTACGGTAATGTCCTCGTCACGCGCGCCGTTTCTGACAAGCCCGTCGACCGCGCCGTCCAGAAGCCTTGAGGTGATAAAGTCGTTGAAACGCGATACAAGGATGCAGAACTTCTGGCCCTTGACGTTCAGTGTGCCCTGGATCTGTTTAGGCATTTGATGCCTCCTTTTTAGACATTCTCAAGTATATGTCCGAGTTTCTGCTTCTTTGTCGTCAGGTATTTGAGGTTTTTTGCCCCTGCCGGGATCTCGATCGGCACTCGGCCGGTTACCTTCAGGCCGTAGCCCTCCAGGCCGACGATCTTCCTGGGGTTGTTTGTCATCAGCCTCATCTTCTTTACCCCAAGGTCAACAAGTATCTGCGCCCCTACGCCGTAGTCGCGCAGGTCAGCCTTGAATCCCAGTTCGATGTTGGCCTCGACGGTGTCAAGCCCCTTGTCCTGAAGCTCGTAGGCCTTCAGCTTGTTCACAAGTCCTATGCCGCGCCCTTCCTGCCTCATGTAGAGGATAACGCCCTTGCCTTCCTGCTCTATCATCTCCATCGCCTTGTGGAGCTGGTCGCCGCAGTCGCAACGGAGCGAATGCAGTACGTCGCCAGTCAGGCATTCGGAGTGTACGCGCACCAAGCACATCGTCTTCATGGCTTATATCGCCCTTAACCAGTGCGACGTGGTTGAACTCGTCCATGTCGTTTTCATAAGCGATAGCGGTGAACTCACCGTATTCCGTGGGCAGGACTGTCTGGGCGGCCCTTCGGACGAAAGACTCGCGCCTCATCCGGTGCTCGATGAGCGCCTTTATAGTAACCATCTTCATCTTGTGTTCTTTTGCGAATTCGAGAAGCTCGGGCACCCTCGACATCGTGCCGTCCTCGTTCATTATCTCACAGATCACGCCCGCCGGGGTGAGGCCGGCAAGACGCGCAAGGTCGACGGACCCTTCGGTCTGCCCTGCCCTCTTCAGCACGCCGCCCTTCTTGGCCCTGAGCGGGAATATGTGCCCGGGTCGCGCAAGGTCTTCCGGTATGCATTTCGGGTTGACCGCGGTAAGGATGGTTGTAGCCCTGTCAGCGGCGGATATGCCGGTAGTGACGCCCTTTTTGGCCTCTATGGACACGGTAAAACCCGTGCCGAATGATGAGGTGTTCTTGGTCGCCATCATCGGGAGCTGAAGCTCGTCACACTTCTCGGGTGTCATAGACAGGCAGATAAGGCCCCTGCCGTATTTCGCCATGAAATTAATGGCCTCCGGGGTAACCTTCTCGGCCGCCATGGTGAGGTCGCCCTCGTTCTCACGGTCCTCGTCATCCACCAGGATGATCATTTTGCCGTCTTTGATATCCTGTATAGCATCTTCTATGGTGTCGAACTTGTACTTGCTCCGCATTAAAAGAACCTTCCTTTAAGTCGCTGAAAATAAATCAAAAAGACCCCCAAGAGGGTGAATTATAACAATAACGGGAAGTTATGTAAAGAAGAATTTAGGCGGACGGACCGGCAAACCAAAATATAAGCGATTAACTAGGGCTTGAGGGCCGGACCGGGCTTTTCTATAAGGGTATATGCTATGTGCGTGATATGCGAATTGATGCGCTCGATGTTTGAGAGCAGGTCAAGGTGTATGGCGCTCGTCTCAAACGATTCCCGCAGACCCTGCCTGAGCCTCTCCAGATGAGCGTTCCGATACTCCCTCTCAAGCTCAAGTATGCGGTCCTTGTTCTTCATGACCCGCTCCGCCAGGTCTAGATCGTTCGATGTAAAGGCTGCTACGGCCAGCGCAAAATTCTCCATGATTTTGTGATGGAAATCCCTTATTTCTATTATTCCTTCTTTGGAGAAGTTCAGTCTGTTTTTTATCCTCTTTTTGGCAAGCGCCATAATGTTCTTGTCTATTATATCGCCGATGTTCTCCAGGTCGGAGGTGATGGAGATCAGGTTGATCTCCCGACTTGAGAGGTCTTCGCTCAGTCCGGTAAGTTTCGCCAGGTAGAACCTTATGCCGCGGTCAAGCTTGTCAACCCGGTCGTCCATGTTCTCAATTTCCTCGACGAACTTCTCGTCATCCTCCTGTACGGCCTTTATCGTGCCGACCAGCATCTCCTGCACGATATCCGCCATACGCAAAACCTCGCGTGCCGCCTGCGAGATGGCAAGCGAAGGGGTGGACAACACGCCCTCATCAAGATACCTCGGCTCCATGGTGTCCGGCGTCTTTTCCTCCACCACGGCCTTTTCGAGAAAACGGGCGACTATACCGGTAAAGGGGAGGAATATCACCGCAAGGGCAGCGTTGAAGAAGGTGTGGGCATTAGCAATCTGGCGCACCGGGCTTGATGATGTGCTTTCGACCAGCCCGGCCAGCTGGCCGACAAAGGGAAGGAAGATCGCCACCCCAAGCAGTTTGAAAAGCGTGTGCGCGTATGCTACCCTTTTGGCCTCTGTGGAGCCTGAAAAACCGACTATAAGCGCGGTTGCACATGTCCCGATGTTAGCCCCGAATATTATTGGTATGGCCTGAGGCAGGTCTATAAGCCCCTGAGACGCCAGCGAGAGTGCCACACCGATCGTGGCCGCGCTCGAATGCACGACAGCCGTGAATATGGCGGCAACGACTATCCCCATGATGGGGTTGTCGCGGAGCAGGACGAGGAGGAGCTTGAACGTCTCGCTGTCCTTGAGCGGGAGCATGGAGTCGGACATTATCTTCATCGAAAGGAATATGAAGCCGAAGCCAAGTATGGCCTGCCCCAGGTCCTTCCACATCCTTCTCTTGCCCGCATACATCGCAAGCAGGCCAAGACCTATAAGCAGTATGGAGTAGTCTAGTACGTTGAAGGCAAGTATCTGGACAGTAACGGTCGTCCCGATGTCCGCACCGAGGATCACCCCGAGCGTCTGGGAGAACTGCATGATCCCGGAATTGACGAAACCGACAAGCATTACCGTGGTCGCGCTCGACGACTGAGTGAGCACGGTGATGACCGTCCCGAGGAGCAAGGCCAGTACGCGGTTTTTGGTAAGGAAGCTAAGGACCTGTTTGAGGTAGGCACCTGCGGCCTTCTGGAGGCCTTCTCCGGCCTGGCGTATGCCGTAGACGAGGAGCATCACGCCGCCGAACAGGGAGAAATACATAAGGTTTGTCATAACGCTCTATAGTAATCCTGCAAACGTATCAATCTCCTCTTTGGTCCTTTTTTCTGTTACCGCAATCAGCATATGGTTTTTGAGTTCCGGGTAGTATACACCAAGGTCAAGCCCGCCTATTATTTTATTCTTTAAGAGTTTCCGGTTAACCTGTGACGGCTCTTTTTTCAGCCTGACCGCAAACTCCTTGAAAAATGGAGCGGAAAAAGCCCCGGCCACCCCAGGCCTTTTTAAAAGCTCGTCATAAGCATAATGGGATTTCTGCAGGCAGAGCCCGGCCACATCCTTAAGCCCCTGCCTGCCCAACGCGGACAGATATACCGCTGCCATCAGCGCCACAAGGGCCTCGTTGGTGCAGATGTTCGACGTGGCGCGCTCCCTCTTTATGTGCTGCTCCCTGCGTCTGGAGCGTGAGCACGTATCCGCGCTTTCCGTTTTTGTCCTTCGTCTCGCCGACCACCCTGCCCGGCATCTGCCGCAGGTGCTCTTCCTTGCATGCGAAGATGCCGAGGTAAGGGCCGCCGTATGAGAGTGTCTTGCCAAGCGGCTGTCCCTCGCCGACGACTATGTCCGCGCCAAGTTCGCCTGGAGATTTCAATATGCCCATGGAGATCGGGTCTATTACTGCAACAAGCAGCGCCCCTTTCTCGTGCGCAAGCCTGGCCGCCTCTTGAAGGTCTTCAACGCAACCGAAGAAGTTCGGGTACTGTATTATGACAGCGGCGGTATTGCCTGTTATGTCCTCGCCAAGGGCGTCAAGGTCCGTTACGCCCTCGGCAGGGAGGTACGGTATCTCGACTATCTGCGGAACCTATGCCCCGCATGTATGTCCTCAGTACCTGCCTGTAATTGGGGTGGACGGCCATCGAGACCGCTACCTCGCTGCGCTTTGTCAGCCTCTGCGCCATCAGCGCGGCCTCGGCCATCGCGGATGCGCCGTCATACATGGAGGCGTTTGCGGCACCCATGCCGGTCAGCTCGCACACCATGCTCTGGTACTCGAACGCAGCCTGGAGGATGCCCTGGCTGACCTCGGCCTGGTAAGGCGTATATGCGGTATAAAATTCGGAACGGGAGGCAAGATGCCCGACAACCGAGGGTATGAAATGGTCGTATGCGCCGCCGCCCAGAAAGCATGCATACCGGGACGTATCGGCATTGTCGTCTGAGAGTGCCTGAAGCTCGCGGCTAAGTTCCGGTTCTGAGAGCGCGGCAGGGATTTTCAATGAGGAATTCAGGAGGAGACCTTCCGGGATATTGGAGACAAGCTTCTCGAAGGCGTCGACCCCGATCGCCTCGAGCATCTCGTCTTTGTCCCGCCGGGTGTTCGGGATGTATCTCATCTTATTTCCGCTTGTAGAAGGGGTAATCGGACACACGCGCACCGAAGCGCTTTCCGTGCACCTCTATGGTGAGGTCCTCGGTGCCGGTGCCGGTCTTCAGGTAGCCAAGCGCGATGCCTATCCTCAACGACGGTGAGTAATTGCCGCTGGTCACGACCCCTGCCTCAAGTCCCGAAGCCCTAATAAGCGAGCCGTGGCGCGGTATCCCCTTACCCGTCATCATTAAACCGGTTAGCCTCCTTTCGGGCAGGTCGTCCTTTATCCTTGCAAGTGGCTCGCGGCCTATGAACTCGGTGTTCTCGAAGTCCAGGACCCCGGCATATCCGGCCTCAAACGGGTTGGTGGCCTCGTCTATGTCGTTGCCGTAGAGGAGGTAGCCCATCTCCAGCCTTAGGGTGTCCCTGGCCCCAAGCCCGCAGGGGAGCAAGCCATATTCACTCCCGGCATCCATGAGGGCGTCCCACATCCTGCCGACTGTATGTTTGTGTATGTATATCTCAAACCCCTTCTCGCCCGTGTAGCCCGTCTTTGACAGTATATAGCCCGTGCCTTCAAACTCGGAATTTATGAATGCGTGGTATTTTATCGAAGCCGGGTCTATGCCCAGCGCCTTCTTTACTATGTCCCACGAGGCCGGACCCTGAAGAGCCAGGATAGAGGTGTCCGGACTGTCATCTATAACAACCGCGTCAAAACCTGCCGCATTTGCCCGCAGCCATTCGAGGTCCTTTTCGGTGTTTGAGGCATTCACGACCAGCAGAAACCGTTCCTCGTTGAGGCGGAAGACGATCAGGTCGTCCTTTATCCCGCCTGCCTGGTTCAGCAGGAAGGCGTAGCGCACCCTGTCCACGGGAAGGGTATCCGGCCTGAACGGGAGTACCTTCTCAAGGAACGCCTGGCTGTCACGGCCTCCGACCTCGATCGTACCCATATGGCTGACATCGAAGAGTCCGGCGGCACGCCTGACCGCCTTGTGCTCCGAGACTACGCCTGAATACTCAAGCGGCATCTCCCAGCCATGGAACTCCACCAGCTTGGCCCCAAGTGATTTATGCTTCTCAAAGAGTTCTGTATGTCTCATGATTAAAATTTAACATAGAGGCATAAGTATGTAAAGAAATTACATTGATTAATGTGCTACAAGAAGCGGCATTTTCTACACATCCATAAAAAACCCCGCAAGAAGCGGGGTTTTTTCATGTAGTGCTATTTTCCGAGACAGAACTGCTCACCTGGGTTATATCCGGGCATTGCGCTCCAAAACTGGTATAACCCGGTCAGGTCACGAAGACTGCATTCTTTGCACACCTTCTTTGCGCAGCTGTATGCTTCGCCAGGAGTGTTTGCGTAATATGACTGGACGCCGCAGTTACCTTTCTCGTCGGTATATCCAAAATAGTAGTTCTGTGCCCCGTAAACGGCATACTCCCCGCCGCAGGTCATAGTCAGCACTCCTTCATCCAGGGCATAACTGTTTTTTGCGCAGACGGCCAAGACAAATAAAACAAACATGCTTAGCAGTAATCCGTAAAACTTCATGGCAGGCCTCCTTTCTGATAACCACCTCACCGCATCGGACAGGTATTGTTTGCCTGCGCTATCACATCAGGAGATGTGGACGTATAATAGGCTGTCAAGTCGTCAAGCGCACAGAAATCGCAACGGTCTTTTTTGACAATCTTAACAGCCTCGTCAAGGTTTTTTGCAAAAACCTCGACCGTCGCGCAACCTCCGTCCGGGCGATGTATACCAATATAGTAACTGTTAAGCGGCTCAGTCCGTTCGCCATACGAATTCATAGGAGGCATCAGAGTGTCATCAGATACCGCCATCGGCGCCATAGTAGTCAAGACCATCACCGCTGACACCAGGAAAATAACAAAGGTTTTCATCTTACACCTCTATCACTGGCAAAAGTTTTCGGCGTTCTCCACACTGTTCACCAGATTCGTTATCATGCAGTCCTGGCAATTCTTGGCTACAGCACTTATTGCATCATCGCTCGATTTGTCCCAGGTTACAGCTATGGAGCAGGAACCGTTCGGTTTTTTTATTCCGAGAGTCACCTTAATCAGTTGCTCTATAGGCTTTTCACCCTTCCAATACTGCTCATGATCTCCCCAGTCGGTATTTTTCCAATTGGTGTTGCCCCAATCAGAGCTGCCAAAACCGGTATTACCCCAACTGGATTTGCCAAAGTCTGTGTTGCCCCAGCCGTTGTTATTCCAAGTCATGCTTGAATAATCATCCGCAAAAACCGGCCCCGAGACTGCAATGGCAATAATCAATGATACAATCAACCAACCGAGAAGCTTCATATCCCGCCTCGTTTGTTGTATTCTATATTTTAAGTATAGCGCAAATAAAAAAAAATGATAATGATTATCAGTTAGACAGACAGGAAGAAAAAGGCTCGTCGGCGTCAAAGAATACCGTGAAATGGCCTTTGAGGTAGGCAACGTCGGCCTTTGGCAGGATTACAGTAAAGCCTTTCAGGACCTTGCCGGGCTTGAACGGGGCTACACCATTCTCCTTTACGCTCCACTCGATAAAGTGGCGGTTGCTCTCTTCCTGTGTTATCACCGAACAGTCCCAACCATCCGGTGAAGCACAGGATCCCTTCGGCAGGCCTTTAAAGAAGTCCCATCCGACAGGCATAACCTCCAGCTCCGGCTTCTCAGCTTCGGAATACATACCCGACCCAGACCATGGCGATGTTGCTTTTGCTTTTGTTTGCTACCGATAGGTGTATTCCACACGGCCTTCGGGAAGCATGCGGCTTGTGGCCTTGATCGTGGCAAGGGAGGCACCGTAGGCGAATGTCGCGGTATACAAGAACAACGGAATAATAAGGAGGACTCTTTTCATAATCCTGTTTAGGCCAGCAATTTTGCGGTATCTTTATCCACTTCGGCTAACAGTCCCTTATTCTCACTATAGACACGTTTGGCTCCACAAACAGGACAGCTATAGAAATGGTACATCCCTTGTGGAGGATCCGGTTTGTTAAACAATTTATTCGCAATAACGTTTACAGTCTTTATCTCCTTGCTTCCCATATAGCTCATCTTGCGGTATTTGCGCGTTTCGTGCTGGGACAGGGCGTCCGCATGCACCTCGGAATCACCGCATTGGATATTAGTGCAGAACACTTCCAGGCTCGCAGCATCCATATATTCCCCTTTTATAGTCTTCTTACCGCAAATGCCAGGAATCTGGCAATTATTCTAGCAACGTAATTACTATACAATCTTACCATATAAACAAAAAAAGCCCTTACATTTCTGTAAGGGCTTTTTTGAATTAATTCCCGGCGACGGTTTGATCAGTGGTCCAGTTGAGTCCCCTTGTGATTCTCCTCGATTGCTTCGTCATAAGTCAAAATTCTATCGCTTACAACCACCATTTTGCCATTTCGAAGCCTTCTAATTACTTTATGAAAGAGGTCTTTCTTTTCATCCGAGATGTTTTCTTCTGCGTCGCCTATAAGGACTAATTCTTTCCCCTTCCATTTATAAACTTGCATGGTATAAATGCAACGCAGTGCTCCGCCGTTCCACCCTGTCTTTAATGTCTTGTCTTTTTCATCCGGGCCGGGGTTGCATAGTTTATTCAAACTTTCATTGTATTCAAACGTTTCTTTTAGCGGATTATAAAGCCAGAATGAATAGCAGTCATTACCCATTCCGCTCCAAGAAGAAACAAGTTCCAGGTCATTGTAGCCGTCAAAATTCATATCTTCGGAAAATAACATTTCTGCATTATCCGGCGGCGACATCATTTCTGTAGATAGGGTCTGTAATAGCCGCCTCCCACGAAAAATTTCTATTTTAACTTTATCATTAACTTCTTCAGGATTTTTTATAACGAGTAATTTAATAGTGAGCGGCTTGACATTGCGTTTAACAACAAGGCTATAAATTCGTTCACGATCAGTCGTATCTATTAATTTCAGTGGTTCTGACTTTTCCTCGAATCTGTCCTTTTGCGGATTGTACAACCAATATGACCAACTCCCACCCGTGAACAACTTTAAATCATCATAACCATCGTGGTTTACATCTTCCATGTCGAATTCAGGTTCGAGTAACGCGGCTTTTTTGCTTATCAATTCAATATCTTCAGGAGGGGTAAATGATTGCAGGAGTTTGTTACCGCGATATATGTTTAGTTTTTCTACTACTTTCTTTTTTGTATGTTTTTTGAAAATCTTATGTACTTCAAATGGTGCTACATCTGATTTAACAATAACTCGATATACTTCTTCTTTTGCATTCATGTTCAGTAGTGTAAATTCGCCTGCTGTAGCTGTGCCAACTGCACTAACAAAAACTACAGCAACTACAACAATTATTAAATAATAAAAGGTCCGGGAAAATTGCATTTGCTCACCTCCCTAAGAAAATGAATATATTGTATATACACTCAGAAAGCAAGATAAATAAAGAAGGTCGGGAAGCTTCTGCAACACAAAAAAGCCCTTACATTTCTGTAAGGGCTTTTTGAATTAATTCCCGGCGACGACCTACTTTCCCACCCCCCTGCGGGGGCAGTAACATCAGCCCTGGAGAGCTTAACTTCCGTGTTCGGTATGGGAACGGGTGTGACCTCTCCGGAATAGCCACCGAGAAACCTTATTCAATTGTAGTGTCCTTGAACACTGAATATGCGTCACGAGTTTCAAAAAATAAGCGAGCATTGAGCCAGACTGCTCAAAAGCAGTAATATGGTCAAGCCTCACGGCCGATTAGTACTGGTAAGCTAAACGTCTCTCAACGCTTACACACCCAGCCTATCAACGTGGTAGTCTTCCACGGGCCTTCAGCTCCTTGCGGAGAGGGATATCTAGTCTTATGGTAGGCTTCCCACTTAGATGCTTTCAGCGGTTATCCTGACCGAACATAGCTACCCAGCGATGCCGTTGGCACGACAACTGGCACACCAGAGGTTCGTCCATCCCGGTCCTCTCGTACTAGGGACAGATCCATTCAAATATCCTGCGCCCACAACAGATAGGGACCAAACTGTCTCACGACGTTTTAAACCCAGCTCGCGTACCGCTTTAATTGGCGAACAGCCAAACCCTTGGGACCTACTTCAGCCCCAGGATGCGATGAGCCGACATCGAGGTGCCAAACCTCCCCGTCGATGTGAACTCTTGGGGGAGATAAGCCTGTTATCCCCGGGGTACCTTTTGTCCGATGAGCGATGGCCCTTCCACACAGAACCACCGGATCACTAAGCCCTGCTTTCGCATCTGCTTGACTTGTGGGTCTCGCAGTTAAGCTCCCTTATGCCTTTACACTCGATGGCTGATTTCCGACCAGCCTGAGGGAACCTTTGGGCGCCTCCGTTACTTTTTGGGAGGCGACCGCCCCAGTCAAACTACCCACCAGACAGTGTCCCTGATCCGGATAACGGATTCAGGTTAGAATTCCAGAGCAAGAAGGGTGGTATTTCAACGTTGGCTCCACCTAAGCTAGCGCCCAAGCTTCAAAGCCTCCCACCTATCCTACACATCCTACACCAAAACTCACTGTCAAGTTGTAGTAAAGGTCCACGGGGTCTTTCCGTCTAGTTGCGGGTAATCGGCATCTTCACCGATAATACAAGTTCGCTGAGTCCCTCGCAGAGACAGTGCCCAGATCGTTATGCCATTCGTGCAGGTCGGAATTTACCCGACAAGGAATTTCGCTACCTTAGGACCGTTATAGTTACGGCCGCCGTTTACCGGGGCTTCGATTCAGAGCTTCGCCTTGCGGCTGACCCCTCCTGTTAACCTTCCGGCACCGGGCAGGCATCAGTGTCTATACATCATCTTTCGATTTAGCAGACACCTATGTTTTTATTAAACAGTCGCCTGAGCCATTTCTCTGCGGCCTCTTCATGCCTCCGGAGCAAGTCCATTGACATTAATGAGGCTCCCCTTATCCCGAAGTTACGGGGTTAATTTGCCGAGTTCCTTTGCGAGGGTTCTCTCAAGCGCCTTGGAATGCTCTTCCTGTCTACCTGTGTCGGTTTGCGGTACGGTCACCAATGGAACTCGCTAGAGGCTTTTCTTGGCAGTGTGGGCTCAATCAGTTTGTGGCCTTACGGCCTCCCCATCACCTCTCAGGGTAAACGTTTCCGCGGATTTGCCTACGGAAGCCCCCTACAGGCTTAGACCCGGACAACCAACGCCGGGATGATCTACCCTTCTGCGTCCCCCCATCGCTCAAACGCTCCATCAGTGGTACAGGAATGTTGACCTGTTTCCCATCGCCTACTCCTTTCGGCCTCGGCTTAGGGACCGACTGACCCTGGGCGGATTAACCTTCCCCAGGAAACCTTAGACTTACGGCGAACACGTTTCTCACGTGTTTTATCGCTACTTATGCCAGCATAAGCTCTTCCATTTCGTCCAGCAGTCCTTATCGATCTGCCTTCAACCTACGATGGAATGCTCCCCTACCAAAGTAATGCCCCGAAGGACACTACAGTCCGCAGCTTCGGTAATATGCTTGAGCCCCGTTGGATTTTAGGCGCAGATTCACTTGACCAGTGAGCTATTACGCTTTCTTT
>CAWJRJ010000018.1:0-115000 GCA_963845245.1 Nitrospirota bacterium | reverse complement strand
ATTAGATTCTTAAACTCGGAAGGAGGTGCGGATGGTTTGAACTCGGATAATACGGACGGCATAGTCAGGTTAATGCTTTTATACAAACAAACTTCGAGGAGATAAGAGATGAAATTGAAAAAAGCAGTCATTGCCATCTTAACAGTGTTGACACTATTCGCATTACCGCTTGTCGCAATTGCGAAACAGCCCGCATTCCCAAACATAACCGGTTTAAAAGTAAACGGCTCCAAAGTGACATTTATTACCATGAGCGGTATAGTTAAAAACCTGAGCATCCAGCTCACTACCGTAGACAACACTACCGGGAAGCTGGCCAGTAGCAACATTAAATTAACAAACGGTATTGAATCGCCAAGGGGTAATATCATAATCCCGGATAATTCAGGTCATTTCGTTGAATTTTTTGACACGGTCGTCTTCAGCGACTATACACTTGCCCTCCTTAACGAAGGCAGCGAACTCCTTGCGCCCACGGGTAACCAGGCGTTCGGACCTGTTTTATTCATTTTGGTCAAGACGGGATTAAGCGAGGGATTCCAACAAGTAATTGAGGGCGCGGCTGAAGTAAAGTTCAATCTCACAAACGCGAACCAGGGAAAGGGCGTCCTGGTAGTAAACCACTTCCAACCGGTTGTTGCCTTCAAAAATAACAGCACTGCGTCCGGAATAACCAAAACGTTTTATGACGCCCATATTTCCATGTCGGCCACCCCAAAGACATTCCAACTCTACACGACGGCACCCATTTTTTAGTCGTATCTACAAACATAAAGCCGGGGCAGATACCCCGGCTTTATTATTTTATGGAATTCAAAGAGGCAAACTATCAGAGCGGCTTCACCCCTACGTACTTCCGCTTGCCTACCTTCAGAAGGTAGCCGCCGGGCCCCACCCTGACCTCCGGGTCGGACTGCCGAACGCCGTCTAATTCCACACCGCCCTGCTTGATAAGCCTCTTCCCTTCGCCCACACTCTCGGCCACACCGGCCTTGACCATTACCTTGGCCAAAGGCATCGTATCCGACTCCCACTCGACAACGACCTCCGGAATGTCGTCCGGCGTCTCCTTCTTCGAGAACTGCCGCTCGAACTCGTCCCTTGCATCTATTGCCGTCTGCGCGCCGTGGTATTTGGCAACAAGCTCCTGGGCTAGAGCCTTCTTGGCATCCATGGGATGCAGCCTACCTTCAGCCACATCCTCACGGAGGCGGTATATCTCCTCCGAAGGCCTGTCGGAGAGAAGCTCATAGTATTTGTACATCATAAGGTCGGAGATGGACATCGTCTTGCCGAAGATATCCTTCGGGGCGTCGTTTATACCAATATAGTTGCCCAGGGACTTGGACATCTTGTTTACACCGTCCGTCCCTTCGAGCAGCGGCATCATTAACACGACCTGCGGCTCCATGCCATACTCCTTCTGGAGTTCCCTGCCCACAAGCAGGTTGAACTTCTGGTCCGTCCCTCCAAGCTCCACGTCGGCCTTCAGGGCCACCGAGTCGTAACCCTGTATAAGCGGATAAAGGAACTCGTGCACGGATATCGGCCTTTGCTCCCGGTAACGCTTCTGGAAGTCGTCCCTTTCCATCATCCTGGCCACGGTGTAACGCGCGGCAAGCTGTATCATGTCCGCCGAACTCATCTTCGACATCCATGTGGAGTTGAACTCCACCTTCGTCTTCGAAAGGTCGAGTATCTTGCCAACCTGCTCCATATACGTCTGCGCATTGGCCTTTACCTGCTCCGGAGTCAGGGCCGGCCGGGTCTCGGACTTGCCTGAGGGGTCGCCTATCATGCCGGTAAAATCGCCTATCAGGAAGATAGTCTCATGTCCCAGGTCCTGGAACTGCTTCATCTTCTGGATAAGCACGGTATGGCCCAGGTGCAGGTCCGGCGCGGTCGGGTCAAACCCGGCCTTTATCTTTAAAGGCTTGTTCTCCTTAATGGAGCGCGCAAGCTTCTTCTCGAAGCTCGTCCTCAGAGATAACCTCGGTCGCGCCCCTTTTCAGGAGTTCCATCTGAAACTCTAGGTCCTTCATTCTATGCCCCTTATGCGCTCAAGCACTATCTCGGCTAGTTTTCTGTGTGCTCCCAGATGGTCGGTCATTATGATATCGACCTCCGGATGTTCGCGCTTGAGGGTCTCAAGCTCTTCAGGAATGTCCTGTGTCACATGGTTGCCGGAATAAAGGAAGTATGGCACCACGATTATCTTCTCGGCGCCGTCGGCCGCCGCCTTTTTCAGGGATTCAGAAAGCGACGGGCTGCAAAATTGAAGGTAAGCAGGGATTACCTCGACCCCGCCGATCTCATTTATAATCCCTGCTACATCGGCAAGGGCTGTATTGCCCTCCGTAGCCCTGGAGCCGTGTCCTAACAAAATTACCGCTGTCTTCACGTAGTTACCTCCTGGAAAGTGTTTAACTTAATATAAAAAGCGGGCCGTTGTCAATGCATTAAAACATCACAACATTGATTATTTCGCCGAAAAGAGTTATAATATAATTGGCTCCCGTAGAAAGGGGGTTGGTATGAAGAACGCCAGAAAAGCAATAGTTGCAGCTATCGTAGCGGTTACTATCGTACTGAGTTGTGGGACTGCATTCGCACACGCGAACTTCTCGTTCGGCTTCAGTCTACCTGTTCCTCCTATACCAGTACCTTATCCTTACTACAGCTACAGTTACCCCTACCCAAGCTATAGGCCCTACTACTACGGCCCTGATTACTACTATCCGCGCTATTACTATCCGCGTCGCTACTACCGTCCATACTACCATCCGCGGCCATATATAGAGCCATACGGATACTACTATCACAGGTACTAATGGACAAAACCCCGGCAACGGGGTTTTTTTTTATTATGAAGGAGAAACGATGAAAAAGATAACAAGTTTGATAGCCGCAGTCCTTGCAGCGGTTCTTTTCACGTCCGGATCGGCTTACGCGAGGGATCTGAGTGTAACCTGGGCCTTTCTGTTCCCGGTCCCGCTCCCTTTGCCTGTGTGGACGGTAGACCACCCGCACAGCTTTGTAACGATCGGCTTTCTCTTCCCCGTCTGGCTGCCTCTGCCGTTATATGACTATGGCGACCACGGGCCGATCCAACCGAAGCTCGGCGAACTCAAGGTGCCGTCAGACTCGACTGTTTACATTGACGGAAACGTGACCGGCAAGGTCTCTAACTATGAGGCAGTGAGTCCCTTGGCAGGACTGCCCGACGGAACCCACATGCTCGAACTAAAACATGGCGGCAAGACATTATATGCCATGAGGTTCAACGTCAGCAAGGGTATTGTCGGCAACATAGAGATCAACGGCACGAATGAAGGGCAAGGAAATTAACCGGAGGTCTACCATGAAAACAAAAAGGAGTTTATCAGTTGTTATTGCTGGGATCCTGGCGTCGCTGCTGTTGAGCGTTGGGACTGCAAGGGCTGACGACGTCAGCATAGGCCTGGCGTTCCTATTCCCGATCCCGGTGCCTATACCGATATATGAGATACAGCACGAACCCAGCGCGGTGACTTTGGGGCTTCTATTCCCGATACCGGTACCACTGCCTGTTTATGATTACGGCCATCACGGGCCGATGGCGGCACCGGCAAGCTACGGGAGGCTTGAAACCCTTGTCCGCCCCTACTCTGCTGATATATATGTTGACGGCAGATATATGGGTAAGACCGGCGACTTTTCAAGCAGGATGAATGCGGTTGCGCTGAAGTCAGGCAAGCATACGATAGAATTCCAGGCCCCCGGATATAGAAACTACATTGCCGACATTAATGTCTCACCGGATGGGCTTGTAAGCATCGAATACACGCTGCAGCCCATGAAATAACGCACTCTGAATAACCTGCCATGAAAGCCCCTCAAAAAGGGGCTTTCATTATTTAGTTGACTTTATAAGTCACAAATATTATAAATTAACCATTACAGGAGGATAAATACGTGGTTCAAACACCAAAACCAAAACTCGGCGAGATACTTGTAAACGAAGGGATCCTGACCAAAGACCAGTTGGAAAAGGCCTTGAGCAGACAAGACCTGAAACGCAAAAAGCTGGGTAAAGTCCTGACTGATATGGGTATTACAACCGAGGAGGAGATAGCCGCCGCACTGTGTAAACAACTCCGCCTTAAGTTTGAGGCCCTAAGAGACCTTCAGCCCTCCTCCGATGCATTGAAACTGCTCGACAAGAACTTCGTTACGCAGAACCTTATTATCCCTCTCCAGACAGGCGATGGTTTGCTGGTCGTGGCTGTATCTGACCCTTTGAATTTCAAGGCCCTCGATGAAGCGGCCCGCAAAAGTGGCCTCAAAATACACCCGGTTGTCAGCACCGAGACCGACATCCTAGAGTGTATAGAACGCACCTACAAGATAAACGACCTAATACGGCAGATGCTCAAGGCATTCCAGATAAAGGATGAGGTTCATTTTATTGCCATGCCTCAGGAGGAGGGTTTTGACGTACAAAGAACATTCGATGTCAATATCTCCTCGCCTGCAATGAAACTACTTGCGTTCATATTCATGGACTCATTCAATAAAAATGCCAGCGACGTGTACATAGAGGCTGGGGCGGCAGAGCTCAGGCTGGCCTACAGGATAGAGGGTGACCTCTTCAACATTATCTCCATGCCCGGCAGCATTCGGGATACCCTGCTCAGCTACTTGAAAATAATTGCCAACCTGGACGTGTCAAACAAGAATTTACCTCAGAACGGGAAGAGCAAGGTATTGATATCCGGAAAGGCGGTTGAACTTGAGGTATCGACCCTCCCCTCGCTCACAGGGGAGCGGGTCAAAGTGCGGCTTAAGTACCAGGACAGGCCTGCTTCTTCAATGAAAGACCTCGATGTCGAGCCTGACATCTCCTCAGACCTGATAAAAACGGCATCCGAAAGGCAAGGTCTCATCCTTTTTTGCTGGCCCCAGGTATAGCGGCAAGAAATCACTTATGTACGCGCTCCTCAAGGAGCTATCCTCTAACACAAAAGACATAATCGCAGTCGAGGAACGCGCTGATAAAATAGTAGACGGGGTTGTACAGGCAGGCCGTTCATCCGGAAGTGTAGCTGATGACATCCGCCTTGCAATCAGACAGGAACCTGAAGTCCTGATGATCGATGAACTTCGGGACAGGGAAACCGCCGCCTTGGCGCTTGAGTATGCCAACAGCGGAAGGCTGGTAATAACGGCCATTCAGTCCGCCCACGCGGCCGACGCCCTGTCCAGGCTGGTTAATTTCGGCATCGAGCCCTGGCTTGCAGCCTCCAATATACTTGCGGTCGTATCGCAGCAACTTCTGAAGAAGACATGCCCAGCCTGCAAGGAGGAGTATACGCCTGAAAATGCACAGTTCTTCTCTTCAAACGGTTTCACGCTGCCAAATACATTTTACCACGGGACCGGATGCAAACAGTGCTACAAGACCGGTATAAAAGGCCATGTCGGCGTGCAAGAAATAACCACCAACATCCTGGAGATTGAAAAACTCATCCTGGAACGAGCAGGAGAACCGGAATTTCTAAGGGCTATCAAACAGTCAGGCAGAAGCAGGCTTGCCGAAGCTGCATGGAATAAAGTTGTATCCGGCGCCGTCTCTGCCGAAGAAGCGCTTGCAAAGGTAACCCCTGAACTATGGAGGAAGGAAACCATTGTAAGCCAGCCAGACCGGTCCAATGAGTTCGACGATGTAAATGTCGAGTCCATACTGGAACTGGAATCTGCCCCGGTATATGCCCAGCCGGCAATAAATGAGCCAGGAGATTCATTCAGCGATACCATGCGCCAGCACAAGGTCCTTCTCGCCTTCTCGAACGCCTCGGAGCAAGATGACCTAAAAAGAAGGCTGATGGAAAAAGACTATGACGTTATAACCTCGCCCAATGGCAGTGACGCACTTAAAATAATATACGCCGAGAACCCGGACCTTCTTGTATGCGACATGATGATCCCAAATCTTGAGGGTCTGACCGCATACAAAAAACTGTATGATGCCAGAAGGAAGCGCCTGCCGGTAATAGCCGTTTCCAACAAGAAATCCAGTATGTTCTCGGATGAAGAGAACCTGTTAAGAGCAGACGCACGGTTTTCAAGACCCTTGATCATGGCGGATATGGTAGACAAGATCAATGCACTGCTCCTTGACACCAGCCCTCACAGGGATTGGAGGGTCTTATAATAAACACATACATTAACAATACTGAAAAGGCCCTTTTGAGGGCCTTTTTTTTTGGCTTGGTTGAATATTACGGGGGTGAGTGATAAAATTGATAACAGAAAAGAAATGGAGGTCCCTATGAGAATGTTGGGGAAGTTTGTTTTAATCTTCTCGTTTGCGGCATTATTGACGGGAGCTTACCCTCTGCAAAGCCAGGCCAGGACAGACGTGTTCATCGGTGGCTCCGTAGGATATGCTCCATACTGGTACGACTCTTACTATGGACCGGGATATTACCCCTGGTACGGCCCAGGATACTACCCTTATTACTACTACCCTTCCAATTACGGCTACCTGCGCACAAAAGTTGAACCTGACAAGGCTGAGGTATGGGTTGACGACAAGTATTTCGGAATAGCAGATGACTTCGACGGATGGTTCTACAACCTCAAACTGCCGCTTGGAGTCCACAAGGCGCAGTTCAAGCTCAAAGGCTACAGGTCCTACACGGTGAATTTTACCGTCACCCCTGACGACACAACCACTATAACATATCACCTTGAGCCCCTTGCAGAAGGCGAGGTCGATCAGGCCGATTACGGTTCACTTGTAATCCGGTCCAGCAAGCCCAACGTAGTTATATATATAGACGAGAAGGAATACCTCTCGTCCGGAAAGGCAGAGGAGACGATCATTCTCCCACCCGGAAAACATGACGTGAAGATAACAAAGGAAGGCTACAAGGACTATGTTGCTACTGCCCTTATTGCTCCAGGGGCGACAGTGAACCTTGATGTCGAGCTAAATAAAAAGGCCGGCGATTAAGCCGGCCTTCCATCCTTAAAGCGGACTGCAGGCCCACTTCTTGTCCCCTCTTTCAATATCAGTCTCAAAATACTTTGTGACTATTTTGGTTGCGCAGAATTCTCCGCACATAGTGCAGGAACCTTCTTCAGCGGGCATTCTGGATGCCCTTATCTCGCGCGGCCTGTCGCCGGTTATGGCGAGGCTCAAACTGTTTGTTCCAGTCGAGCGAACGGCGCGCCAGGCTCATTTCCTTGTCACGGTCGCGGTTTTTGTATTTAATCATGTCCCCTATATATGCGGCTATCTTGGCCGCCATCACTCCGTCCTTCACGTCCTGGACATTTGGGAGCGCCAGGTGCTCTGATGGAGTTACGTAGCATATGAAGTCCGCGCCGTATGCGGATGAGAGCGACGCACCTATCGCCGACGTGATATGGTCGTATCCCGGCGCGACGTCAGTGGTAATAGGCCCGAGCACATAAAACGGCGCCTCGTTCGACATCCGCTTCTGGATGATTATGTTTGCCTCTATCTCATCGATTGGGATATGGCCCGGCCCCTCAACCATCATCTGGCAGCCCTGCCTCCTGCCTTCCTCGGCAAGTTCGCAGTTTATGATCAGCTCCTGCATCTGGCAGCGGTCGGAGGAGTCGTGTATAGCACCGGCCCTGAACCCGTTTCCGAGCGAGAGGACGCAGTCGTATTTCTTCAATATCTCGGCCACCCTGTCGAAATGCTCGAAAAGCGGGTTCTCCTTGTTGTTGTGCATCATCCATGCGACCATGTACGCGCCGCCCTTTGATACCAGACCGCCGTAGCGGTAGCCCTGCTTTTTAAGCCTGTCGATCGTCACGCGGTTGATCCCGCAATGGATGGCCATGAACGCTATGCCGTCCGCGCACTGCTCCTCGATCACGTCGAAAAGCATCTCCGCCGGCATGTCCACCGGGCTGCCGTATTTCTTTATCGCCTGTGCGAATGCCTGGTACAGCGGCACTGTACCGACAGGAAGGTTTATGGACGATAATATCTCACGCCTGATCTTCGGGATGTCGCCGCCGACTGAAAGCTCCATCAACGAGTCGGCACCGCATGCCTCGGCTGTCTTCGCCTTTTCCATCTCAAGGGCCATGTCTGCGATATCCGTCGACGTGCCGATGCTCGCGTTTATCTTCGTCTTCAGGCCCTTGCCAATACCGACGACGTTGGACACACGGTTTATGTTGTTCGGTATAACGATCTTCCCCTGTGCGGTCATGTCGCGCACGTACTCAGGCGTTACGCCCTCCTGTGCCGCAACTGCCTCCATTTGTTTCGTGATAATCCCTTTCACTGCCAGTTCAACCTGTGACGACATTTTATTCCTCCTTCTAAAACAAAAAACCCCGGCCTCTTTTAAGACCGGGGTTGGAGCATACGCGTCCGCTTCCGGCCCTTTTCCTCGAAGGCCATCCCTGCAAAACACGCAGCCAGCGGTTGCATTCATATGGTATCAGGCAGGTCTTCTGGCTTCCGGTTCGTCCTTGACCCCACCTTCCCATCCGGCTTATGGCCGGACAGTGGCGTATTGGGGTTTCGTCCCCGGTAACAGCGGCGGGCCCGCCCCCGTATCTCACGGGGTTCCCTTTTAAGCCCTTTTAAAGGGCGCCTGTACCTTATTTATATTGTCAGCGAACGATTTGGCAAACGACCTGTTTGACATAAAATGCAGGTGCACGTAGCTTGCCAGCACGTTCGCCGTTACAAATCCTTCCTTTACTTCCTTTTCTTCGCCTATCTTACGCATCGAGTATGCTGTCTTGATACCTGCTCCCATCGACTCGATCTCCGAGTAATGGAACTCGTGCCCGCGGGCCTTCCCGCCTTCCGGGAAGAAAGTCCCTTTCGATACCGTTACCTCGCGGTAGCCGAGCGCCTTTCTTTTTGGGAGCATCTTCGCCTTCGTAGGAAGGACTCCCGACATAGGAAAGAAAACACCTTCGAGGTCAGTAATTCCCTGCGTCAGGTACATAAGTCCGCCGCACTCGGCGTATATCGGTATCCCTGCATCCGCCGCGGCCTTTATGTCGTGCTTTACGAAGTCATTGAAGGCAAGGCCACGCGCATACATCTCCGGGTAGCCGCCGCCGATGTATATGCCTTTTATATCCTGCAGGCAAGGCCATCGTCCTTGAGCGGACTGAACGGGACTATCTCCAGGCCATATGACTCAAGCAGTTCCAGGTTGTCCTTGTAATAGAAGCAGAAGGCCTCATCCATTGCGACTGCAATGCGGGCCGATTTCTTGACAACCGGGATAGTAGCACAGGCCTCGGGTTTGCTTGCCTTTCTGGATATTTTCAAAAGCGAATCCATGTCCACCGATGATTCAATAGTAGCCGTCAGCTTCTTGATGATATTTTTTTGTAAGAATGCTCGCCACGTCAGTGGTAAGGCCCAGGTGCCTGGACGGTATCTCAAGCGCCTCGTCTCTGGGTATTACTCCAATGACCTTTGCCCGGCAGTGTTTTGCAATCGCCTGCCTGAGCAGGTCCTCATGCCTCTTGGAGCCGACACGGTTCAAAATTACGCCTTCTACCTTGACATCGGGGTCGAGCGACTCGAAACCCTTGACCACCGCGGCGGCGCTCCCGGCCATGCTCCTTGCGTCAACGATAAGGATTACCGGCGCGCCTGTCAGCTTCGCGGCCTCGGCAGTGCTCCCCTGAAGGCCGTTCTTGCCGGTACCGTCGAACAGGCCCATGACACCCTCAATGATAGATATATCACAGCCCTCAGATGCCCTCGCGTAGACCTCCCGCACCGCCTTCACTCCCATCATCCAGCCGTCGAGGTTCCTTGAAATCTTTCCGGTGACATGGGCGTGGTATGCAGGGTCGATGAAGTCCGGGCCGACCTTGAAGGGCTGGACGTTGAAGCCGCGTGCCTTGAGCGCGGCCATTATGCCGATGCTTATGGTCGTCTTCCCGACGCCGCTGTTCGTGCCTGCCAGTATTATTGAACCTTGCATATTTATTTATCCGTTCAGAAGTTTCACCACCGGGTACCCGTCGTGGTAGAAGTCGATTATATTAAGTGCGCCGTACGCCTGTTCTATTCTGAATATATGCTTCATGTCAAGTCCGAGCGCGTGCGAGAGTATCACCCTGTTTACGCCGCCATGCGCGACAAGAACTATCTCGCTGCCTTTATGTTCCTCCATGGCCTGATACAGCGCCGGAAGTACGCGGTCTGAGACCTCCTGGACGGATTCGCCTCCGGGCGGGACGAAATGGACTACATCGCTAAGCCATGCATTCCAGTCATCGGGGTATCTGGTCGCAATCTCGTCAAAGCTCAGCCCTTCCCACAGCCCGACTCCACGCTCCTTGAACTCCGGCTTTTTTATCTTTGGAGCATCATGTGCCTCGCCTATAATCTCGGCACCCTTTATCGTCCTGATCAGGTCAGATGAATAGATGCCGGAAAGGGACGCACCCTTCAGCTTTTCCCTGAGCGCCTCCATCTGCCTGACGCCGACTTCGGTTATATCGACGTCGCGGTGGCCGTTATACCTCCGCTGTCCGTCGCCGTTTACCTCCCCATGCCTGCAAAGGTAAAGTCTAGTATACATATTTATCCTACCCCTTGAATATTTCCAACGACACGCAAAAAACAAGAAGCACCAGCACCTCGTTAATCTCATTGACGGCGCCTATGGTGTCCCCGGTAACACCGCCTATCCTGCTTTTAAAATACGCCCTTGCGGCGAAGGTAAAGATACCGGCCACTGCAAAGGCAGCCATGCCGTATGTACCGGAGAGCAAAACGACAGCGACACAGGTAACGATCGTTGCCGTCGCAAAGTGTTTCCATTCCAGGAACTCGACGAACGCCTTCGCGAGGCTCCCTTCCTTGCGCGCATATTCCGAACCTATGGATACCTGCACCTGCGACCAGCGGGATATGGCAGGCATTAGAAGGAGCGCCTGCCCGCGAAGCCCTGTAGGTATACTCGCAACAGCGGCAACCTTGAGCATAAGCAGAAGCACAAGGCCGATTACGCCCATTGCGCCGACCCTGCTGTCCTTCATTACCTCAAGCGTCCTGGCACGGTCGCCGCGTCCGGCATAAAACCCGTCCAGCGTATCGGCAAAACCATCCAGGTGCAGCCCGCCGGTTACTATCGCCAGGAAGGCGACGATAAGGCATGCGACCACCCATACCGGGAAGGATGAGACACAGGTACTTGTCCATCAACCACATGCATGCGCCAAGCCAGACCCCGACGAGCGGGAACAGGGCCATGGAGGATGCGAGCTCGCGCGGCTCCACCGCCTTGCCTCTGGCAAACGGGAATATCGTCAGGAAATTAATTGCGGTAAGAAAGCTTGGCATATCAGTTTATCTTGTCCGACTCCACCCCGGCCTCGCCGAAGGTCGCCATCTCCCGAAGTATTTTAAGACCGGCATCCACAAGACCCATCGCCAGGGCTGCGCCGGTACCCTCGCCAAGGCGCATGCCAAGGTCAAGGAGCGGCGTTTGGCCGATCCTGCTCAACACGGCCATGTGTCCGACCTCGACCGAGCGGTGTGCAGCTATTATATATGATTTCACCTCAGGCTTCAACTCGCACGCGACAAGCGCGCCTGCGGAGGATATGAAGCCGTCCACCACCACAGGTATCCTGTTTGCGGCTGCGCCAAGGACCACACCGGCAATACCGGCTATCTCAAGCCCGCCAACCTTTGCAAGCACGTCGAGCGCGTCAGCCGGGTCCGGCCTGTTTACATCTATGGCCCTCTTTATCACCGAGACCTTGTTCGCAAAGCTTGAGTCAGTTATGCCGGTACCGTAACCGGTTACAGACTCGACCGGCAGGCCAGTGAACACGGCGGCAATCGCGGCAGACGGCGTCGTGTTGGCTATGCCCATGTCGCCAGTACCGACAATACCGTAGCCCTTCTGTGCAAATTCGTTCACAATGCCTATGCCGACCTCGATCGCCCGCACCGCCTCATCCCTTGTCATGGCAGGTCCGGCCGCCATGTTCTTCGTGCCGTGTGCCACTTTGACGATGCGAAGGCCGTCCACCGGCTCGAAGTCGTGGTCAACACCGATATCCGCGACGATGACTTCCGCGCCAACATGCCGGGCCAGCACGTTGACACCCGCGCCGCCCCGAACGAAGTTATAGACCATCTGCGCGGTAACGGCCTTTGGGTACGCGCTCACGCCTTCATCCGCAACGCCGTGGTCTCCGGCGAATACGAAGACCGCCTTCTTGCCTACATCCGGGTCGTCCTTGCCGGTCATAAGGCAGACGCTCTTCGCCAGTTCCTCGAGGCGTCCGAGGCTTCCGGGCGGCTTGGTCTTGTTGTCCAGCCTGCGCTGTATCTCGTGCGCGCGGGAATCGTCCACGGTTTTGATTAATTCGAGTGTATCGCTTAAAAGACCCATGATTTGCCTTCCTCTATTATTTTATCTTCACCGGTATCCCGGATACCACCAGATAGACCTCATCGGCGGAGGCGGCCATAACCCTGTTCGCGAGGCCGGCAGCGTCTCTGAACCTCCTGGAAAGTGCGTTTTCAGGCACAATGCCGAGGCCGACCTCATTCGAAACTACAACCACATTACCCTTGAACGCACGCAGCGCATTCGCCAACTCACGTGCCCTGTCCAGTGCCGTTTCCTCAAACCCGTCTGAGTCATCCATCATGAGGTTTGTGAGCCATAAAGTCAGGCAGTCGATCACTATGGAGACACCGTCTCCACCCAGAGAAGAGACAGCACCGGACAATATCGAGCGGTTCCTCAATGGTCTTCCAGTTCATGCCGCGTGAACGCCTGTGTATCTCAATACGATCGCGCATCTCGTCGTCACCCGCCGATGCGGTAGCTATATATACAAGCCACCCACCGGCCTTTTCCGCAAGCGACATCGCATAGTCGCTTTTTCCGGAACGCGCGCCTCCTGTAACAAACACAAAGCTCAATATTCTATCCCTTTCCTGGCCTTCACTCCATTTTGCGCCGGGTGTTTTACCACCTGCATCTCGGTGACATAGTCGGCGACGTCTATAATCTCTTTGGGGCAGCCCCTGCCGGTCAGCACAAGCTCAACACTATCCGGCTTTTCCTCGATGAGTCTCACTACCTCACGGACATCAAGCCAGCCCTCGCGCATGCAGTTGTTTATCTCGTCGAGCACCACCAGGCCGTATGTCCCTGAAAGAATCTTATCGCGGGCTGTCTCGAAGCCTCGTTTTATCGAGGCAACAAGGGCCTCGTTATCTCCATCTTTATCCTTCAGAGAAGATCGGGTGGCGCTGGTCGGTGAAGCATATAACCTCCGCTCCTGGCGTCTTCGGAGAGAAACCTGGCCTCTCCGGAGAGTCTGCCGCCGCCTTTGAGGAACTGGATGACAAGCACCTTCATGCCGTTCCCAAGCGCCCGCAAAGCAAGTCCGAACGCGGCAGTCGTCTTGCCCTTTGATAAACCGGTATATACGTGTGTCAGGCCTTTTTCCGGCATAACCCTCCAAAACAAAAAACCCTGCCTTTTTGGGGACAGGGGGTGCGGATGCTTCGGTACGCGCCCACCCTCCCCCTCGGAAGGTAATAAGCTATACCAGGTATCCTGACTTACGGATCGTCACCCTTGTCCAGCCTTCCCATCCTTTTGTGGACAGTGGCTAAATGGATAGGGCTAACCGTTTACAGTTGCGGGGCAGTGACGGGTTCACACCGTCTTCCCTGGATTTAGGTTATAAATATACATTCGAGTATACATTAAAAAGAGGCTAAGTCAATTGAAAATCTCGCGCATCCGAGGTAAACTTAACCATAGTTAGTTATAAAATCACGGCAGTCTTATAGTATCGAATGCATTTTTCATATGCCTTTAGGGGGTTCAACATGGACGGCAAGTTTTCGGTTTCAGTAACAGAATTCAAGAGGATGCTCGACAACAATGAGGTGCAGTTCCTCTTCGATCTGAGAAATGAACAAGACTTCGAGGCGTGGCGTATCGAGGGCCATATCCCCATTGAGACACTGAACATCCCGCAGGTCATGTTCGTCGGCGAAGAGGAGAAATACCTCGACAGGTTCCCAAAAAACAGACAGATTACAATTATCTGCCCGCACGGCGACGCAGCGAAATATTCAGCGGAACAACTACAACAGAATGGATTCAACGCAATAGCAGTCGAAGGTGGGCTGGATTCCTGGAGCGAGTTCTACGAAGATGTCAAGGTTAACGACACGCCTGCCATCTACCAGATATTCAGGGCGGCAAGGGGTTGTATCTCATACATGGTGGTTTCAGGCAAGGAGGCCGTCGCAATAGACGTCACCCGCCACTTTGACCACGTTATTGCCTTGTCCGAGAAGCTTGGCGTAAAGATCAAGTACGTGCTCGACACCCACCTGCATGCCGACCATATATCCGGCGGCAGAGAACTTGCCGATAAGGCTGGTGCCATTTATTATATCCACCCGGGAGACATGGGCGGAGCTACGATAGGATTTAACCCGTTGGCCGATCGTCAACTGGTCCGTTTTGGCGCAAACACCATCGAGGCCATCCATACACCGGGCCACACCCCTGGCAGCACATCATTCTATCTTGATAAGCGTTTCCTGTTCACTGGTGACATAATAATGAAGCAAAGCATCGGAAGGCCGGACCTCGGTGGCAAGGCCGAGGAATGGGCTGTCCAGCTCCATGACACCCTTTTCGACACACTGTCTGGGCTGCCAGACGATACGATAGTGCTGCCCTCCCATGCTACTTCCTTGAGCGAGCAGGACTCTAATAACACAATCAAAACAACATTGGGTGATGCAAGGCGCGAGAAAGACCTCTACCGGATAAGGGATATCAAACCGTTCATATCTTTCGTCAACTCAAGCCTCCCGATAAACCCCGAACGGTATCAGGATATCAGAAAGGTCAACCTCGGCTGGAATAGACCGGACGAGGCAACACTGAAAGAACTTGAGATAGGGAAGAACCTCTGCGGCATGGCGAAATGAGACATTATTATTTATACGGGTCGTAGTCATCGTCCGGATACCATTCGCCCTTAAACAATGCAGCCTGCTTTCGCCACAGTTATCCTCTGCACGTGGACCGGATCAACAAAGCTATGCCTTGATTTGGGTGAACCCCAGTCACCGCCCCATATCAGACCGTGCTCACGTGCAAGCTGACCCAGCAAAGAAAAGTCCCCCTTCCAGGAAGGGGTGCCGCCAACTGACTTCACTATATCACAGGCAAGCCCGTAATTATGGACCCCAACTTTTTTCAGCTTTGTCGCGCCCTGCGCGAAAAGCTCTTCCTGCCGGGCCAGGCTGCGAAAAGTTTCAAATACCATAAGGTTTATTCCGTGGGCCTTCGCATCTTCAATTACCGCTTCCACTTTCTGCCGCATCACAGGCTCCAGTAGGCCCATATCAGCAACCAGTTTCTTGCTCTTATAGCGGGCGTCTTTCAAAATCACTTCGTCGTAAAAGCCCATTGCTCCTCCCGATTTAATTCGATAACATAAAATATCATATAAATTAAAACTAAAGTCAAGTAATTAATTTACTTATCATATAGTAAACAAAAAGGCTGCCTGATTTGGCAGCCTTTTTTCAAATTGGATTGCATCGTTTCTTTGTTTTATGGCAGCGTCGCGATAGTATCGCCTGTGGCCTGGCCCCTGCTTATCGTGGCGCGGTTACCGGCCCCATCCACGGATATCACCGCGTAGCTGTACGTGTGGCCGCTGGTCAGGCCGGTAGAATCGTTGTAAGACAGGCAGGCGCCGGCATTCGTGAACGTGGCTATCTTGTTGGCCGGTACAATATCCGCGTCCGTCAGGATGGTGCCCTGATCCTTCCTGTAGATGTCGTAATGGTTCACGCCGACGTTGTCGGACGGCTTGCACCACGTTAGCTGTACCTGGCCCAGGGAAGGCGAAGCCTTCAGGTCGGTTATCGCCGCAGGAGCCATCGTATCAGCGGCTGTAGTCATCGTGATGATGTTCGACTTCCCGGACTCGTTGCCGGACGGGTCTACCGCCGTCAGGACATACCAGTACGTGGTATTAGGCGCGCCAGTCGAATCGGTGAAGGTGGCATTGTTGCCTGCAACCAATATCGGGGTTATCGTCCTAAGGTCAGTAGAGGCGCTTATCGTGTATGTCGCCTTGTACAGGTTGTAGTGGTCTATGACCGGTGGATCCGTGCAGCCGACGTCCGTCGACGCCGCCCAGGAGAGCGCCATGTCGGGCGAAGGCCCTACGATTGCCGCAAGGCTCGCAGGTGCTGTCGGGGCTGTCGTGTCTACACATGGCGCGGACGCCACGGTGCCGGTCACCTCGTTGCTGAGGCCTGAAGAGTTACCCGCAAGGTCGAACGCCTCAAGCCGGTAGTTGTAGACAGCCGAGCCTGCGCCCGTGGCGATGTATGTTGCGGCATCGTGCGCAATTATAAACGTCTTCACCAGCGACGTGTTGTCCTTGTTAGCGTCCGTAACGTCGGCCGGATAGTCAGCGCGGTAGAGCTTATAGTAAAGCAACGGCTGCGGGTTGGCTGCATCATCCATGTCGGTGGACGGTATCCAGCTCAGGTTTATGTACGGGAACACGCCTGTCGCCGCGGCCAACGTACCGGGCACCGTGGGCTTAGTGTTGTCCGGAGAAGGAGCTACCTCTACAGTCGCGGAACCGATGTTGCTGAGGACGCTCGCATTATGGTTCGTCGAGGCGTCCACCGCCACTATGCCATAGTAATATGTCGTGCTGTGGTCACCGCTCTTGTCGATGTACGAGTCACGGATGCCGGATACCGTGGCGATCTTCGTCACGCCCGGGTCAGCAGTCGAGCTAAACGACGCCAGGCTCCTGTATATGTCGTAATGGTCGACAGTGCCGGGGTTGGATGAGTTGTCCCTGTCAGTAGCCGGTGTCCAGTTCAAATCTATATCGGGATACGACTGAGCCGCAACAGTAAGCGGCGTACCGGTCCATGTCGGCGGCGTGGTGTCGGTATTAGTCGTGCGCACCGTAGCTATGGCGCAGTTCGATATGTTCGAGATAGTTGAACTCGTCATCCCAAGCCCTCATTGCGTAGTAGTAGGTCTTGCCCGGCGTGCCTCCGGTGTCAGGAATAGATGTATAGTTGTACGGTATAGAGGTTGAACGCAACCTGCGCCTGGCCGATGTTGTTCTCGGTTATGCATTTGTCGCTAAGGAACGGCTCGACATCCACGTCCGCCCTGTACAACATGTAGCCGTTTATGCCTACGTTGTCGATCGCGGGAGACCAGGTTATGTCCATCTCTGGCGATGCCTTTGGGTGTGCAAGCGGTTATCACGGGAGGTGATGGCGCCTGGACGTCCTTGCCCACCATAATTAACGGGCTGTTGGATATGGGTGACCAATTGCCGACGTTATCAATCGAGCGCACCGCGTAGTATGCGCTCGACTGTCGTACCCGGTAGTGTTGAAGCTGTTCGGTGTACCAGCCAGGCTTGATGCGTAAGTGCCGCTGTATACCAATGTGACGTTGTTGGTGTCGCTGAAATTGCTGTCCGTCACTGCAACGGTTGTTCCGATGGAGCTTGCAGGTGACCGATATATCTGCATAGTATTGCGCACCGGTACCGATGCCCGCGTCCGGAATTATCAAGCGGCGTGCTCCATGTAAGCGTCACCTGGTTGGTGCCTATGACCGTCGTAACCGCAAGGTCTGTCACCTTGGCAGGGCTGTCCTTGTCTACCACCTGGTTATAGGTCTGAGTCCCGGTCGAAATTGCTGATTTCGCACCGTTTATGTCCTCCGTTACCACGGCATAGGCGTATGTATGCCCTACCTCAGCCGCCAAGACGGCATTTTGAAGGCTATGGATAAAGGTCTGAGACGACCCTAGGTTGGTAGTGGTGGTGGTTATTAGGGTGAGCCCCGTCAAGTCGGCCAGCGCGGTGCCCTGTTCCTTTGCGTATATCTTGTAGCTCGAAAGCCCGGCAAGACTCGTCGACGGCCCGAATGTCAGGACATTTGCGGACGTGGTGGCTGAACTGGCGACGCCGAGGTTTACCGCTGTCGGCTTTGCGTATACAGGCGAGCTGGTCGTTTTCGCGGAGTAATTATTTGAGGCGTCCACCGACTGGATACGATATAAGGCTGACGTGCCTGGGGCCAGCGTGTTCGAATCGTTGAATACAATCGTGGAGCCCGGGTTGTTATAGCCTGCCGGCTGATAATTGCTGTTTAATGTCGAGTATGAGCCGCCATTGTAGCTTGCCTCTACTATGTAATGGTCTACGCCGGACGGGGTATATGTGATGTAATTCTGATCAGACGGCGCAGTCCAGTTTATGCTCGCGTGATCATACGAAGGTGCAGTAACGACGCCTGAGACGGAGGCTATAGTGGCCGGTGTCACCGTGTCGGTAATGCTTAACGACGCAGTAGACATAACGGACTCATAGGGCGTGGTGCCAGAGTACGTGCTGTAGTATGCCGTTACGCCAAAATCATATGTGCCCGGCTCCAGGCCAATGAGGTTTATGCTGGAAGAAGTAGAGGAAACGTTCGTTGGCGCCGACCAGCTTCCTCCATTCCTGCGCTGGTATACCTTGTAGTTCTGGAAGTTCGTCATGTAAGCAGGCGCCGTCCAGCTCAAGCTTGCGACAGAGTTTGACTGCTTTGTAGCTGTCAAACCGGACGGCGGTGAGGGTATGCTCACCGACAGAGAATTGCCCAGCTTGGATTCTTTTCCAGAAGACTGGTCGATAGCCGTTACCGAATAGTAGTAGGTCGTACCCGTGCCCGGTATGGCCACCTGGGTAGTAAGCCCTGATACCGGGCCGGCAACCATGTTGGCCGGGATCAGGTCGGTCTGGGTGAGAGCGGAGCTGGCCTTCCTGTAGATATTGTAACCCGATATAGTACCGATATCGGACGGAGCAGTCCATGTAAGGGTAACGTTACTGACCGCCGTTACAGGCTTTACGGATGACAGCATTACCGTGCTTGGCGCGGGATCCGCAACTGTATAGACGAGGACGACACCGGCTGGCACATGAGAGATATTACCAGCCGCGTCAGTGGCGACTACCGCATACGCGTATGCATGCCCTATCTGGGCGGTTGTAAAGGTAGAATCCTGATAGGAATAGTTATTTCCATCTGTGGTCTTGCCCCAGGATGTATCATTCACGGTATTCAGATAATAGGGGCCGGTTATGTCTCCGTCCGCCATGGGCGACGAGCTTTCCATCCTGTATACCTTGTAGTTCGTTACATACGTATCCGCGTCGCCTGGGTCATGCCATGAAATTATAACGTTAAGGGATCCGTCCGGCTGTGTTATCTGCTGTGTCGTTATGGCCGGGGGCGCGGTAGTATCACCGGGAACCGTGAACGTGACGCCGGTGGGCACGTGGGAGACGTTGCCGGCCGCGTCAACGGATACCACCGCGTATGAATAGGACTGCGTCACCGTCGGGTTGAGGTCGGTGATAGCTGTACGTCATGCCGTCCGACGTCTTGCCCCAGCTCGTATCGTTGACCGTGGTGAGGTAGTTGCCGGATACAATGTCCGCATCCGTAAGCGGGGCGGTCCCGGCCTTCCGGTAGACCTTGTAACTGGCTACATAGGTGTCGGCGTCGCCCGGGTCGCGCCATGTAACACTGATATTTGTCGTGCCGCCGACCCTTGCCACCTGTTGGGTCGTTATGGCCGGGGGCGCGGTAATATCACCGGGAACCGTGAACGTGACGCCGGTGGGAACGTGGGAGACGTTGCCGGCAGCGTCAACGGATACCACCGCATATGAATAGGACTGCGTCACCGTCGGGTTGAGGTCGGTGAAGCTGTACGTCAAGCCATCCGATGTCTTGCCCCAGCTTGTATCGTTTACCGTGTTGAGGTAGTTGCCTGGTATGATGTCCGCATCCGTAAGCTGGGCAGCACCGGCCTTCCGGTAGACCTTGTAATAGGCTATATATGTGTCGGCGTCGCCCGGGTCGCGCCATGTAACACTGATATTTGTCGTGCCGGCCACCCTTGCAACCTGTTGGGTGGATATAGCCGGTGGCGCGGTAACATCACCGGGAACCGTGAACGTGACGCCGGTGGGAACGTGGGAGACGTTGCCGGCAGCGTCAACGGATACCACCGCGTATGAATAGGACTGCGTCACATCTGCAGGGTAATCGGTGTAGGTGTAAACAGTGCCGTCGGACGACTTGCCCCAGCTTGTATCGTTGACCTGATCCTTTATACAGTTGCCGGGTATGATGTCCGCATCCGTAAGCGGGGCAGTCCCGGCCTTCCGGTAGACCTTGTAATAGGCTACATAGGTGTCGGCGTCGCCCGGGTCATTCCATGTCAATTTGATGCCGGTGGACCCGGCCACCCTTGCCACCTGCTGGGTCGTTATGGCCGGCGGCGGTGTCGTATCGCCGGGCACGCTGAAGGAGCAGCATGCAGGAAGGGCTGAGACGTTCCCGATCCCATCGAGCGCGACCACTGCATATGAATAGCTTTGGGTCACCACTGCTGTCGCGTCGACATAATTGTAAAGCGTTGTATCGGAGGCACCGTTCGGGCCGGTGTCAGAGACCGCGCCTATGAGGTTGTCGTCTTTTATATCACCGACCACAAGCGGTGTCATCCCGTTGATCCTGTACACATTGTACAGAGTAACACCGTCGCCTGTGTCGCCCGGGTCGTGCCAGGTTACTTTAACCGTGGTCTTGGCGCTTTCCCTGAAGGTCTGCTGGTCTGATATCGCGTTGGGCTTCCATCGGTCACCACCCAAGGCGGCCACCGCACAGTTGGACACAAACGACTCGTTTCCCTCCAAGTCGCACGCCACAACCGCATAATAATATGTCGCGCTGCTTAGCGTAGTTGTATCGGTCCAGCTCATGGCCGCGCCCGAGTTGAGGCCTGTGACACCTTTGTAAATCCTGGTTGAGTCAGGTTTTGTGGCCTGCGTTATAATCTGGCTGGAGCGGTATACGTTATAATGGTCCGCGCCCTGACCGGGTGCGTCTGAAACCGCGTGCCAGTTCAAGGTGACATTGTTGTCCGTCTGACCAATGGTCGCAGTGAGGTCTGCTACGGCGTTCGGCGGCCTGACGAAATCCTTCTTGGCGGCTGTCGTGAGGTTTCTCCAGCCATGTTTGAGGCCCAAAGCGGACCAGCCTGTGTATGCATGGCAGCCGCCCAAATCACTACCGCTACTGTTACCACTGCCTGGACCGCTTCCGCTGTTGTCTGGTCCGCCTGGATCATATACATCATAGCCGGAGCCAGTCGGGTAGCTGACAGTACCCGCCTGTGACATGCAACCCACCTGCAGCAGCTTCTCTTTCCAGCTGCTGTGAGGGAAATGGCAGGCGGAACAAGAAAAGGAGTGGTAGTCGGAATTGACCGGATTGTTGGAAGGAGATATATTGTGGCTTACATACGCCCCGCCTTTTACAGCCTCGTGGCCGAGGAATTTTGTGTTGGTGCCCGACATCCCATTCGCGGTCGTGCCAATAATGTCGTCTTTCTGATGGCACATGATACAGAGGTTGTTTGCGTTGTCAGGCGGAATTATCTGGTTAGGGGTAAACTGTCTTGCATAAAAGGTTTGACCAGGCGTGAGGCCGAGTTTGAACCAGCTTGCCTGACGTACGTATGTGGCCCTCAAGTCTGGCGAGAGATAGTCAGAGGGGTTGATTGACGTACCGTGCTCCTTGTGGCATGAGTTGCAGCCAATTAAGCCTTCCTTGATCGGATGATGCGAACTTTTGGATACATCCCCGTCATAGTTATAGGGTGGCTGGTCCAGGTTAAAGGTGTCCACCGCCGCCCTCTCACTAGCGTGGCATCCGAGGCTGCTGCAGAACGCATAGTAAGGCGCACCGGTAGTCTGGTTGGAAAATCCCCTGTTCTGCTTGAAATTATAGGCGCTCCCGAAATTCTTGGAGGTCATGTTCATATAAAGCGGCTTGTTCGAGTGTATCATCATGGGTTGGCTTGAGTGTGGGTTGTGACAGTATGTGCAGTTCTTGTCTATACCGTTCTTCTTCCCCCATGTGGAACTCGTGAAGCTGGCTAACCCGTTGTACACACCTAACGAGGACTTGTGGCAGGCGCCGCATACGCCGTTGACCCCTACTTCTTCCTTCCTTTTCCCACCGCGAGCTGTCGAGTGTATGCCGAATCGTACGCTTATATTCGTCGAAGAACTTATGTTAGTCAGCAGGAGCGAATAGTTTTTGCTCCCGTGCGGGTCGTGGCACCTCTCACATGCGACGTTGTTGCCCTTATGGGCGGTGTTCAGGTATCCTGACTTGTCCCACTTGTTCCATTTTCCATTATTGGGATCCCATTCAGGGCCTGCTTTGCCGGTCGTGTAACCTGGGAACTTCACGCCTGGCGCACCTGTTGAGTTGTGGCAACCAAGACAGAAAGTGTCGTCCGCAGGTATGGCGGTCGAATTATCGCTGGTATTTACCACCGGGCTGGTCCTGGTCACTGAATGCGGGTTATGGCAGTCCGCACACTCGACCTTGCTGCCCATGGCGGCCTGCTCCGTTGCATCAACAGTGTGATGGCTTGCGCTGCTCAAATTGGAGAACTTGCCCTTTATGTTGATACCGTCCATGCTGTTGGCGGGGTTGCTGTGGCACGTGTAACAGAACGTCTCCTCGTCGCCCTTCGCGTTCTTCCTTAAGCCATTATTTGTCGAGCCGTGATATTCATGGCAGTCGGTGCAAAGCAGGCTGCCGTTGACAAAATGCGCCCCTGCAGCATACCCGGCCGGAAGTTTTGCGGGCACGTGCTCGACACCGCCCCTGAAGAAACTTGACGCAGTGGTGGTGGCTGGGTCATGGCACTCCAGGCAGAACTGATTTACCGTCCTGTTGGCCACGGGGCTGGCCCAAACCCCGGAGTCCGATGTATAGTTCACGAACCGGCTCGGGTCTTTCCTCAGCCTGACCGTGCCCTGCATGTGTTTTGACTGGTCGTGGCACTTCAGACACTCTACAGATGTCGAGGCCTTGTCCGTCGGGTCGTACTTTATGGGATGGATGGATTTCGACCTCGTCGGGTTTGTCGGGTTGTCGTTGAACTCCGTCTGCACGTCAGGCAGGGAGGTGTTCTGGTTATGGCAACGGTAGCAGTCCGTGAGTTCTCCGTCGATCGTCTTTATATATGGGTTATGAGAGTCATGGCAAAGGGTGCACGTGTCCTTCACGCTTCCCGGCGAGGTGATGACCGAGAACGTACTCCTGTATATATGCCCGTTTTGTTCGTCCAGGGTCGTGACCGCAGGGTTGAGTTCCGGGTGCTTGCCGACGGCGGACATCGAGAACCCGCGCTCGAAGGCATCAGGCGGCGGCGGAAGCGGTATCAGGCGGCCTTTATAGGTTGTCCCACCGCTGTGACATGCAAGGCAACGCTCCGCGGTCGACGATACCGGCAGGCTGTCGCCTCCGCCAAAGGAGTCGGACGCTCTGAGCGCCACCGATTGCATGCCCTGCATCGGTTGGGATGAGTCGTAGCCCGGCTTGGAGGGTTCGGTGTTGTCCCTGATCATCTTGGAATAATCGCTGCCGTGTTGGTTGTGGCAGTCGCGGCACATCATAGGAGCGCCGGTGGACTGTACATAATGGCCTTGGTACGAGGTTATAATGTCGTATCCCTTGGCGTCAGTCCGGTTATTTGGATTGTAGCTCAGTTTTATGTTCTTGAGCTGCTTGCTTCCGAATGATACTCCGGAAGGAAGCGTGTTATCGTGGCACTTAAGACAGAAGGCCGCATCCCCGGGCATCGGCTCACGCTGCCCTTCCGGGTTGGTGGTCGGGTACTCGCCCGCAGCGTCGTTTCTGGCCTGGGCGCGATGCTGGTCGTGGCAGTTGTAGCACTCGATTTTGCTGCCGCCGTCAGCCACCTGGTCTGCGTATGTCACGTCATGGTGGGACCGCTTATCGAAGTCAGACTTCACATCCGGGGCCGGGTTCCCGTCATGGCAATTAAGACATAGCATAACGTCTATCGTCCCGTTTGCCTGGACAGGGATAGTTGTCGAGATGCGTCTGAAAGATTCCCTAGATGGTATACCAGCCATGGTGCTGACAAGCATCACTTTGCGCGTGCCGGTAGAGTAACCGATAAAGCCGACCATGTTCGAAGAGTCTAGTATGCCATCGCCGTCGATGTCATCAGGTATGCCATCTCTGTTAATGTCCCATGACTCTCTCTGGAGGGCCGCCTGGTTAGAGCCGTGCGGATTGTGGCAGACCTTGCAAGCATACTTGACCCCGTTTGAATAATTACCAAAGCCTTTATAGCGCTTAAGAGGATTCCCATGAGCAGAGCTATCGAAGAGCGACTTGTCCCAATTTCCCTGCTGCGGGAACTTAACTCTCTGTGGCGGGTTTGAACTATGGCACTTAAGGCAGAAGTCCTGGTCGGTAACGACCGGCACTACACGCTGTCCGCCAGCATCGCTGACGTTTTTGAAGCCCATCAGCTTTTCCGTGATGGTGTGCGGGTCGTGACAGTCCGAGCATTCCACCTTGGAATCGTCTGCGGTACCCGGGATGCCGTCAGGTCCTAGCTGATCTGCGTCGGATATCTTGTGGTGCGTCGTCATCTGGAACCGCGCCTGGACGTTGTCACCACTTGCCGTGTTGGGCGTTGTCCCGTTATGGCACCTGAAACAGAGGTCTTCTTCGTTTTTATAGAGCATGCTCCCGGTGGTCTTCCCGTTAAGCCTTACGCCATGCGGGTTGTGGCAGTTGACGCATACCCCTACCCCGTGGAGCCCGTCGCTCACCAGGTTACCGGTACTGATGTTGCCGTAAGAGTGTATCGAGCTTGAATAAACCGAGTATCCGGGCCAGGAAGGTATAGTCGGATAAGTGCTCTTGTGGCAGGCGATACAAACGGAGGCGTTATCGCCAGAGTAGTTGGATATGACTACTGCGCCTCTGATCGTCGTCTTTATAAGCTTCTTGTTGTATGAGCCGTGATGCTCATGGCAGTCGGAGCAAATGACGCCTGATACGGAGGGCATACCATGTCCCGCGGATGTATACGTATCGAGGATGTTTGGCGGGACTGCGCCGCCGATGTTGACCGGCGTTGCGTCGTGACACTGCAGACAGAAAGCGGACGAGCTGCTGATGTCCAGACTTTTAGTTGTCGGGTGTGCCGGGTCCGGGTCTATGACCTTGTTTGTTGAGCTGTGGCTCACCTCATGGTTGCTACCATGGCACACTGTGCAATCCACTGTTGAGGGTGGGGCGTAATTTATCTTATGCGCGGATCCCATCGTATTGGCGTCATTAGGGATAGCCGGTGTGTTAAATTCCGCGTCGACATTCGGATACGGGTTGCCTGAGCCGGTCTTGTGGCAGTCCAGACATGAAGTGGTGTAATAAGTGGGCTGTATCGACGGGTTGTGTTTGTCAGTATGGCACGTGGAACACGGAGTAGGATCAGACTGGTTGTGCTGTGCCATATAACCTGCACCTGTGGGTATCATCTTTGCGTTTTTATAACCCAGTCCTGACCGATTGTGGCATGACTCGCAGAAACTCCGTGTCCCAAAACTCAAGCCTGTACCGAAATTGGAGGTGTATCCTCCGGATGACTTCGGCTGATAGTTGAGTAGCTTTGTGTTCATTGAACGGTGATATTCATGGCAGTCCCAGCAGACCAGCACGTGGTCCTTGTCGTGGCCGCCGGGGGTCGCGTTGGAAACGATCTGGAAGTCGTCCCAATAAGCAGTCCCGACGCCCTCCTCCTGCAGATCAAATGTAATTGAAGACGTATTGTAGGCCGTAGTCCATGTCATGCTGAGCAACTGCCAGCCGCTGCCGGAGGCAACTGAGGAGGAATAGCGTGTAGTGATATAGTTTCCGCCCGAGGTGTACTCGGTCAACCACATTTGCGCAGAGTTGCTTCCGCCTGGCGGAATGTTAACATAGCTCGAAATTGTATAAGAGGTGTTAGGCTGGACCGGGACATTGTATTTTTCTAGGTTTCCGGGCGATGTGCAGTCGTACCATTCGTTCCAGTAGGTGTCCCAGCATTCGCTGTAAGTCGTGACCATCTTCGCCGAAGCCGTGCCGGAATGAGAGACCGTGGTATCTATAGTTGACGTGGCCCCGGCTATGATCCAGGCGCCAAGGCCGGACTCGAAGCCGTCGCTGTTGATTACATAATAATTGACCTGCGGTGGAGTCTTGCCCCCCAGGGTCACCGGCGTCGAGTCGTGGCACTCCACGCAGAAAACGGACGAGGTGCGTATGTCCGGCATAGGGTTCGTGGCCCCGTTGGCCGGATCTGGATCCGTAATCTTGTTCGCCGAACTGTGGTCAGTCTCGTGGTTTGCGCCGTGACATTTCGTGCAGTCAACCATCGTGGGCGGGTTGTAGGTCAAGGCATGCGTGGACAGATAGGTATCCGGGTCGTTCGGGATAGTCGGCGTGTTGAAGTCCGTATCCGGGTTCGGGTACGGGTTGCCGAGCCCCTGCTTGTGGCAGTCCAGACATGCGGTGGTGTAGGAGCTTCCCATTGACGGGTTGTGCTTCAGCGTGTGGCAGTTCGAGCAGGGTGTCGTGTCATCCTGGTTGTGAGCTGTGACGTAGCCGCTTCCCGTCGGTATAACCTTTGCATCCTTGTAGCCGAGTGCGGTGCGGTTGTGGCACGCCTCGCACAATGCCCTGGAGTTGAAGCTCAACCCGCGCACGAAGTTTGCGGTCTTGCCGTTATAGCTCTTAGGCAAATAATTAAGCGTCTTTTTATTAGGCGAGCCGTGGCTGTCATGACAATCGTCGCAAACAAGAATGTGTGTCTTGTCGTGTCCGTTGCCCGTCCATTCGACGCTTATGTCGGGAGCACCGGTAACGCCGGCCGGCATCCGGCCGCTATGACATCTCAGACAGAAGGTTTTCTTGTCTGAAATAAACGCTGTGCTGCTATATGGGTTCATCAGGTTTGCTGACTGCGTTGCCTTATGTACGTTATGGCAATTTATGCATTTGACCTTTGTAAGGTCGTGGCTCGAACTCATCTGCTGGAACGCCGCACTGATGTCCTTACCGCTCTGCGTATTGTGGGTAGCGGTGTTGTGGCAGTCATAGCACAGGGTCTGGTTTGGATCTAACGCCATCTTGTCGTAGCCTCTGCCATGTGGGTCGTGACAGTTGACGCACTCGCCCGGCAGGTAGTCGTTAGCGGTATCGTTGGCGTTGTGCGCATTCGGGCTTGTGTTATGGATACCGGCTGCATAATCCGACTTACCGGTGTAATAGTTTGACGTTCCGGACGATTTGTGGCAGGCGAAGCATGCCTCGTTCATACCCTTTCCGACGACGTCAGCCGTCATGTTTTTAAGCGTGTGTGAGTCCTGTATAACCTTTTTGACGGCATGTCTTTGTCCCGTGCCATGCGGGAAGTGGCATTCCTGGCATATCCTGCCCACGCCTGTCTTGCCGTGTCCGGACGTATTGAACGAGCTTAGGTCGGGAGCCTTCGTGCCGTTGTGGCAGGACAGGCAGAAGTCCTGGTTGTCGGGCGCCTTCAGCATATGGTCGTTCGGAGAGCCGTGCGGCCGGTGGCAGGTCAGGCAGGATATGTCCTTCCCTTTGCCGTACGGGTTGTCGTCGTAAGTGTGAGCCGTATCAGGTACCGGCTCGGTAAGGGTGGTGGCGCGCACGAACGTCGAATGCCTCATCTGCTTGTACCACGTACGCGAGAAACGGTACTGGCTGCCGACCGATATATTGGAGAACTTCTGGTGCGGCGGATTAGGGTCGTTGTTGTGGCAGACAAGGCAATAATCGTCCGTATCCGTTACCACGTCCGGGCCCGCGGAGAGCAGCTTCGGCTTCCTGGTGGTGGACGCGGAGTTGAACACCCCGTGCGGGTTGTGGCAGTAGGAGCATTTGTTGTGCTCCCCGTCCATCCCGTACGTCGGGAAATGTATATGGCTCTGGTTGAACTCGGAGCGTATGTCGTACTGGCTGTACAGGTCCGTATAGTTCGGGTATGAGGGGTCTATGCTGGAATAGCTGTTGAGGGCCCCGGCGTGGCACTGGTAACAGACCGCTATCTCGTTAGCCCTCTTCAAGTTATGGTCAAAGCCCTGCCCAAGCTTCGTCTGGTGCAGGTCGTGGCAGTTTATGCAGTGCCCCTTGTCGTTGGTAAGGCTTAAGTCGTGCGGCCTGCCGGTCACGTCCGCCTGGGAGTTCACGGCGGACATCCCGACTACAAGGACCAGCGATAGCAAAAATGCTGACAGTGTTTTCCTGGACATAATATCCCTTGGTTTAGTTCAAAAACCCTTTAAATTAAAGTTACCTCTTGTGGCACTGCTGGCACATACCGTTGCCGCCCAGCCTCTGCAGCTTGTAGTTCTTGGAGCCGTGGCTGTTGTGGCAGGTTATGCAAGACACCTGGCTGTTCGCCTCGAGCGGCACCCGCGGGCTTATCGGGGTCGAGAGCCAGTTGTTGTACTGCGTATCTTTTAGCTTGAAGTCCACCGGGTGCCTCGTCCACGGGCTGCCGGAACCGCAGCTTGTCAGCCTTGTATGGCAGGCCGAGCAGAACTTGCCGAACCCGGAAGAGTACGTGTTGAACGGGCCGGTGGAGCTTAAGTGGCCGAACACCCTTATGCTGGTGACGTTCTCGACCGTGCTTCTAAGCATCACGAAGTTGTCCTCGCCGTGCGGGTTGTGGCATTTGCCGCAACGAAGCTCAAGGGTCTTGCCGCCAGGGGCGGTATGGTAGCCGTCCACCTCGTGGTGCGAGACCACGCCACCGCCGCCGACCGAGTAGTTGCCGAACGAGTTACCTATGGACGAGAAGACGTTGAACCGGCTCGGAGCAGTTATCTTCACCTGCGGGTCATCCTGTTTGAAGGCAGTGAACTTTGCGATACCCGAGTGGCAGTTCTCGCACAAGTTAGACTCCTTGGCCTCAAGGAGCAGCTTCTTGTTGTTCTTCTCGTGGACGCTGTGGCATACAGAGCAGTTGGCGTTGTTGCCCACGAAACCGCCGTGCGGGTTCCTGACCTGCTGTCCAGCGCCGTTGTAGCCCTTCATGTGGCACTGCTGGCATATCGCGCTCTCGCTCGACGTATAGCTCTGCATGCGGAGCATCTTGTAGCTGGGCGAGCCATGCGCGAAGTGGCAGGACAGGCACATCACCTTTTTAGACTCCGTCTGGGCCTTCGGCAGCGACGCAGTGCCGCTTAGGTTGGCCATCTCCTGTGAGCTAAGAGACAGCTTCACCGGGTGACGGGTATAGCCCTCTATGCCTGAGCCCGCGTCGCCATATGTGGTGTGGCAGGCGGTGCAGAAGTCGCTTATGCCGGTCGAGTAGTTGCCCATCGCGCCCGTCCTGACAACTATGCCGCTGCTGCCGTTTACGTCGTCACGCAACAGCCTGTAGTTGTTGTTGCCGTGCGGGTTATGGCAGGTCCCGCAGCGGTGGTCGGTCGTCGTGCCGCCCGGGGCCGGGGAATCGGTCTTGTTTATGCTGTGGTGGCTCATTATGCTGCCGCCGGACGACGCGTTGTAGAACGCGCCGAACGAACCGGCAGTACCGTCCCAGGCGCCGGGGCTTGCCGGCGCATCGCCGTTCCAGGCAAGGGGCGCCTGCGGGAAGCTGCTCCTGCTGTCGCCATTGGGACCGTGGCAGCTGTAGCACAGCTCAGACTCCACCGCATAGTTCAGGAGCTTCCTGTTGTTCTTGCTATGCATGCTGTGGCAGACCGAACAATTGCCGTTGTTGCCGGTGAACCCGCCGTGCGTGTTCATGACCTGCAGGTAGCTGTTTGCCGGGTCAAGACCCTTGGAGTGACATATCTGGCACATCTGGTTGCCGGGCAGACGCTTCATCTTCTCGTTCGGCGAGCCGTGCGCAAAATGGCAGGTCGTACATGTGACCTTGTTCCCGCCTTCCAGAGGCAGGTACTTCGGCCCGTTGAAGTGGTTGTAGTTCGCCAACTCCTGCGCGGTCAGGGATACGTCTACAGGGTGCCTCGTGTAGCCCGCGGCGCTCCCGTACTGGAGGTACGACTTGTGGCACGCGGTGCAGAAGGACGACATCCCGCTGTTGTAGGATATGGTACGTCCACTCGAATCCACGTTGGCCGAAACGGCTATACCCGCCTTGCCGTTCAAGGTCGTCTTTAAAAGCCTGTAGTTGGTGCTGCCATGCGTGTCGTGGCAGGTCCCGCAGTGCACGACCGTGGCCCCGTCGCCGGGAGCGATCCTCGCGTCGCTGTTCACAGGGTGCATCGAGTACGCATTGCCGCCGTTAACCGGGTCGTATGAGCCGAACGAGCCGGCAGTGCCGAACCACGACGTCGGCGAATCGAATACGTTGCCCTTCCAGACATCGAAGTGGCTGGGGTTGGGGTTGGTGCTCGTACCGGGGTGGTCGTGGCAGTTGACGCAGATCTCCGTCTCGGCCCCGTCCTTCAAGAGCTTGCGGTTACCCTTGGCATGCATGCTGTGGCAGTCGGAACAGGTGCCGTTGTCACCGGTAAAGCCTGCATGCGAACCCGGGGTGCCGGCACTGAAGGCATCCCTGTTGTGGCAGGTCTTGCAGAGGTTCACCGAGCGCCCGCCGGGGAACTTCAGGTTCGCGTCCTCGCTCGAACCATGCGCATAATGACACGACACGCAGGCTATCGTCTTACCAGTCTCAAGCTCGACCTTCGGCTTGTATGACGTGTTGTTCTCGTAGAAATAGTTCTGCGCAGAGTAATTGTTAAGGCTTACACCAACAGGGTGGCGTATCCAGTTGCCGTTGCCGTCGTCGGTGACCTTGTAGTTCGTATGGCAGGCAGTGCAGAACTTCACGAAACCTGTCGAGTAATTCACGAAGTTGTCGTTCGCGTCAGTCCTCGCGTATACCACTATGCCGGTGACGTTGTTCACGGTGTCGCGGAGCACCCGGTAGTTCTTGCTGCCGTGCGGGTTGTGGCATGTGCCGCAATAATGCTGCGTCGTCACGCCGCCCGGGGCCGGGGTTGCCTCGTCGTTTATCATGTGCATGCTGTGCGCGTTCCCGCCGCGAATGCCCGAGTAAAGCCCGAAACTGCCAGCGGTACCCTTCATCACGGATGACGTCAGACCGCTGCTGTATCCCTTCCAGACGTTGAAACGGGATATGCCGCTGCTCGAATGGCATTTCTCGCAAAGAACGCTTTCAGTGGACTCCTGCAACAGCTTCTTGTTGGCCTTGTCATGCATGTTGTGACAGTCGGAACACCGGCCCTGGTTCTCGACGAAACCGCCGTGCGAACCCGCGCCGCCCTGCATGAACTTGTCCTGCCGGTGGCACTGGAGGCAAAGCCTGTTCTCAGGAGTGGACGCATCCTGTATCCTGAGCAGCGACGGCTTGGGCGAACCGTGGGTGTAATGACAAGAAATGCAGGCAATGTTCCCAGACTCCAGCGGGAGCACCTTGACTCCCATCCCGGTGGTATACGGATACAACACGTTCGGGCCGGTTGGGGTAATCCCTAATGGATGGCGCCTGTAAGGCGACTGGCCGCCGGTATCCGTTATGGAGGTGTGGCATGCGGCACAGTAACCGACCCAGCCGGCGGTGTATGATACTATGCCGCCCTGCGGCTGCACGACCGCGGATACGGGGGACACCGAAACCGAGCTTATCCCCGAAAATACCACCTTGTCACGCAAAAGCCTCGCGTTCGCCGTGTTGTGCGGGTCGTGGCAGCCGGTGCAGGTAAGGTCCACCGTGTGACCACCGATGGCTACGCCCAGGCCGAACGTATGGACGGAACCGGCCGAGAAGCCGGGGCCGTAGGAGCCGGGCGAGCTACCCATAACGTTATAGACGCTGTCATGGTTGCTGCCCGCCCCGCTGTGGCAGGAAAGACATATAGAATAACCGCTGAGGCCGGGGCCGCCAAGGCTGTCGCTTATCATCTTCGAGTTGCCAGTACCGTGCGGCCCATGGCACTTCACGCAGTTCATCTGCTTCCCGGCTGCATAATCGTAATGGCCCTTGTTCGTCGGGTTGGCGCCCCAGAGTGTCTTGATGTCGGCCGCCTTCGGCACATTCCCTGAATGACAGCCGAAACAAAGGTCCTGGCTGTTGCCGTTGGTGGCCTTACCATTAATGCTGGGCCGTACGTTCGGGTAGCTGTCGGAACCGTGCGGGATATGGCACTTGGTGCAGTTGCCGGTGTACTGGAACATACCGAACTCATCCGACACCGTAGCAGTATAATTGTGGAGCGAAGTCGCAAAGTTCGTGCCAACTTTGATGCTCTTGCCCTGGCTGGTCAAAATATCAGACCTGTCGTTGTGGCAACTCATGCAAAGCGCATATTCTCCGGCAGCATTGCTCAGGTTGGGGCTGCCGGATGCATGCTTGCTCGTGTGGCACATTACAAGACAACTGCTGCTCGTGCTGTTGTCATAGGCTATCGTATGGTGCGAAGTCTTGCCAGACGCGCCACCGGCTAGACCCATAAGGCTCTTTATGTCAGGCGCAGATGAGCCGGCCTGGCCGTTGTGGCAACCATAGCACGGGGCGGAGCCGCCCTGCGGGGCGAAGCCATTCTGATGCTTGTGGCAATTCGTACAGTCCTTGCCGGTGTTGTGGCCAGAACCCGTACCGTCAGACTTGTGGTAATTAGTACCGGTATGGCACGCCTCGCATATGGACGACCCGGTATCAGTACCAAAACTGTCAACCCCGGTGTGCCTCTTAAAACTCACACCCTTATACGACCCGGAAGGGGTCCTCACCCGGGAGCGGACAAGGTAGAGGTTGTCCGTCAGGTGCGGCGAATGACAGTCCGTACAACCCGTCGGGATACTGCTCGTGTTGGAATACTTCTGGTGCTTGCCGCCTTTGTGCAACCCGACCTTTGACTTGTCGTGACAGTCGGTGCAAAGTGTGGAGGAATCGCCCTCCCTCAACAACGCACCAGTCTTGCCAGAAGAATTGTGCGGCTTATGACAGGTTGTGCAAAGAACCTGCCCGTTCTCAAGGTAGAGCCCGACAGAGGTCTGGTTCCTGAGAGTAGTCCTGGTACCAAAAGCATAACCATATGTAACCGCTACAGGGTGGTTTGACTTTACCGGCACACCCCCAGGATGGTTGGCAACCGTTCCCCTGCGGTCACTATGACAGTCAAGACATATCGCATTCCCGGCATTGTCGTTCCTGAAGTAAGGCTGGCGGATGTCTACATATACATAGGGAGAGGCCGGGTCGGTACCCTGAGAAACCTTAAACGTGACAGTAGCAGACTTGTAATCGTAAGTATACTCGGACGGGTCAACCAGATACTGCTCCTTGGTGCGCGTGTTCAAAGGCCTGGCTAAAGAACCTGTACTACGGTATACCTTGATGTATTGCGCTAAATACTGGGCCGTGGACCCATAACCGCTCAATGAATAATGGGTGGAATCCTGCTTGGTAGTCGAAGCCCAATCATAGTTCTGGATGCCGTCTCGCTTGCCCATGCCCTCGTGGCAGGTCTGACAACGCACCTTCCCACCAGGCATGTAGTCCGTACCAGTACCAATACCGTCCTTCTTGAAACCGCTCAACGTCGGGGTACGCGTGCCCGCATTGCCGTTTACACCATTCCAGCTGTGAGAATCACCGGAATACTGACCTGGATAAAAACCCGTAAGGATGCTGTACTGGTTGGTGGAAGGAGAACCGACTGACTTGCCGTGAGCCTCACCCGCTGCATTATGACAAGCAAGACAAAAATTGGTGTAATCCTTCTCTAAAGGAGCAGCAGTGGTGTCAAGAACGCTCGGGAGGAAAAAACCGCCGGGAACAGAGTGACAGGCAATCGTATCACCACAACCATTAGAACCGTCAGAACGATAGTACCCAGGACGGTAATCAGTATGCGGGGGCGCCGACAACGTCACCGCAAAGGCATCTGCAGCGGTTAAACTATACAACACCAAGGCTAATAATAAGAAACGATTCTTCATAATATCCTTACAGTTCTTTCTATTTTTGTTAATTGTTGACTAGTGCAATTTTCATACCTCTTTTAATAATAATTATTAGGCTTTATGAAAAACTATAGATTTAGCTGATTTTATTAGTGCTTTATATATTTATTTGTTTCAAGTTGCAACACAGACTTATTCTAAATGCTTCCAAATAGCGTATTTACAAGCACCTTAAACAGTTTATTGCTCAATATCGCGCAATCTTCATTACCCATAGGTATTACACCGAACAACAATTATTACGCTATGCATGAAAATGGAATACTTTTTGGCGAAGGTGGGAACTGAATTTTTTCACGTTTGGAGGGGTTTGCGCAGCCAGCAGCCGCTTATGCCCAGATTTATGCCGCCCGCCGCCTTGCCTGCTGCCTAAGTGTGTGGCGGTCCTTCGGAATTCTGGAGGATTTCTTCGCAGAGGCACTTTACCTTGTCCGCCTCTTTAATTCCTAGGAAGAGGCGCACCATCTTCTCGACCTTGCATGCGGCTAACGAAAGTGACTCTTTGTCCGCCAGACCGGAATCAATAGTCCTGTTTATCCTTGAAAGAAATATATCGCTAGGCATTGCTCCGAGCGTATCGCGCACAGCGTTCTTCAGCTTCTCGGCGGTCGCAATCATTATACCCCCTTAAAACCCCAAGTCTGCCGCAATCATATAAAAAAGGTTGATGACAATGACCGCGAATAACGCCGCGAAAAGGAAAATAACCCCGACTAGAATATCCTTTGAAGACTGGGGCAACATCGGGAAAAAAGGCAGGGCTAGGAAACCAATCGTGAAAAGCCCTATGAGTTCGCCCAGGATATTGCTGGTGGACTTCATAATTCCACCAGGAAGTTTCCTCCTAAGTTTTGTAACCCTGTACCATGCATAACACATCATCGCAAGGGCGGTCAGGCTCATCAGCAATAAAACTATGTCCACAGGCGCCTCCCTTTTGTCATTAAAAATATTTAATATATAAAATCATAATAAGACTACTTACCTACAATGTCAATTACCCCTAAGTATTAGAAAACAAAAAAGCCCGGAGAGAAACTCCCCGGGCTTTGGATGACATTTAAAAATTATTTTACCAGGTCTTGCCCTCATCGGGGTCGATCTGGTCGTCGGGATGGGACTCGTTGTGCATCTTCACTATCGATCTCCAGCTCGCGTCCACATACTCCTGGAACTTGACCAGCATTTCCTCGTTGGCGGGCTTGAACAGGTGCTTGAAACGGCCCTGCGGCTTGAGCCACTCGACTATCGGCCTGCGGTTCTTCCTGGGCACGTAGTTTACAGTGGTCACGCCGTACTCGACCTCATAGAGCGGCCAGAAGCAGGTGTTCACCGCGAGCTTGCTAAGCGATATCGCGTCGTTGGTCTGCGTGCGCCAGCCGCGGTTGCACGGGGCTATGACGTTCATGAACTTCGCGCCCTCGATGGACATCGCCTTCTGGGTCTTGGCCATGAGGTCTTTCCATAGATGTGGCGAGGCCTGTGCGACGTACGGCACGTTGTGCGCTATGGCGATCTTGGTCAGGTCTTTCCTGTTCTGCGCCTTGCCCTGAAGCACCTTGCCCGCAGGCGACGTGGTGGTGTCGGCGCCGAACGGGGTGGAGCTGGAACGCTGGATGCCGGTGTTCATGTAAGCGCCGTTGTCGTAGCAGACGTACATGAAGTCGTGGCCCCTCTCCAAAGCGCCGGAAAGAGACTGGAGGCCTATGTCGTATGTGCCGCCGTCGCCGCCGAAGGCGATGAACTTTATCTTCTTGTCGGCCGGGATCTTGCCCTGCTTCTTGAGCGACTGGTACATCGCCTCGACACCGGAGATGGTTGCCGCGGCGTTCTCGAACGCGCTGTGTATCCAGGGCGTCTTCCACGCGGAGTACGGGTATATAGTGGTGGCGACTTCCAGGCAGCCGGTGGCATTGGCTATGACCACCGGTTCGTCTATTGCCAGGAGCATCTGCCGGACCACTATCGGGGCTCCGCACCCGGCGCACATCCTGTGCCCGCCGGTAAGCAGGTCCTCCTTCTTTGATAGTTCCTTAAGTTTCAGTTGCACTGCCATGGTTGTCTCCTATTCTCTGACTGTAATGTATTCGCAAAGGTTTTTGACCTTGCCGGACTCCGTCAGGGTCACCAGCTCTTTGAAGACCTTCCTGATGTCGTCGAGGCCCAGGTCGCGGCCACCAAGGCCGTATATCTTGTTTATCATTATCGGCCTCTTGGGCAGGTCGTACAGCGCGCTCCTGAACTCGGTGAAGAGCGGCCCGCCCGCGGACCCGAAGCTGTCGGCGCGGTCCATAACGCAGACTGCGCTGCAGTTCTTCATCGCATCGGCGATCTCGACATACGGGAACGGCCTGAAGAGCCTCGGCTTTAAAAGGCCGGCTTTAATGCCCTTAGACCTAAGCTCGTCCACTATGACCTTTGACGTGCCGGCAGCGGAGTTGAGCACGACCAGCGCAACGTCTGCGTCTGCCAACTTGTAGTCCTCGAAGAGGCCGTACTTCCTTCCGGAAAGCTTGCCGTATTCCTTGCCTACCTCTACCACTACCTTCTTGGCCCTCTTGATGGCCTCGTGCTGCTGCTTCTTTGACTCCATGTAGTAGTCCTGCAAGATGCAGCGCGCCGTAGGTGGAGGGGTGCTCAAGGTCGAGCAGGACCGGGGTCGGAGACTTGTAGGGGCCTACGAAATCCTTAACCTGTTGGTCATCCAGAAGTTCCAGGTTCTCTATCGAGTGCGAGATGATGAACCCGTCCATGCAGGACATCACCGGAAGCCTGACGTCGAAGTGTTCGGCTATCCTGGGGGCCTGTACCGTGTTGTCGTAGGCCTCCTGCGCGTTTTCGGCGTAGAGCTGTATCCAGCCCGCGTCCCTTGCGCCCATCGAGTCTGAGTGGTCGCAGTGGATGTTTATCGGGGCCGAAAGCGCCCTGTTGACGCAAGAAAGCACGATCGGCAGCCTGTTGCCGGATGCTATATAGAGCATCTCCCACATGAGGGCCAGGCCGTTTGCCGACGTGGCGTTCATTACCCTGCCGCCCGCTGCGCATGCGCCTATGCAAGCGCTCATGGCCGAATGCTCCGACTCCACCGTGACCAGGTTCGTGTCCACCAGCCCGTCCGCGACGAACGTGGAGTACTGCTGCATGACCTCGGTCGAAGGCGTGATCGGGTAGGCGGCGCATACGTCGGGGTTGATCTGGCGCATGGCATTGGCCACGGCCACGTTACCCGTCATTGCAACCTTTTTTGGCATTTTATCTTTCTCCTTGTCAGTAATTTATTCTTTGGCGGCTTTCTTTTCCGCAGCCATCTTCTTTGCAATGGCCTTCGCCTTCTCCAGCGCATCCGGCCCCTGGCCCTCGGCCTCGGTAAGCATGACTATCGCCTTCTCCTTGGCCGGGCATTCCATCGCACAGACGCCGCAGCCCTTGCAGTGCAGGTAGTCGAACTCCTCGCGCAGGCCGTCTTTCACCTTCACCGAGGAGTCTGGGCAGTATATCCAGCAGAAGAGGCACTGGATGCAGTTTTCCTTTATCCATATGGGCCTGTCGCTGCGCCACGCGCCGGTGTTGTATGCGGCGGCGTTTCCGGCCTCGGTTATCATCCCGCCGTCCGGCAGGTTTTTCCATCCCTTTGGCTTGCTCATTACGATTTCACCTCCTCGTAGGCCTTGCTTGCCGCGTCCAGGTTGCTCTGGATTATCTTCTCGGAGAACTTCTTGCCGAAGCTCGCCTTTATGTCGGTCAGAAGGGTCTCAAGCTTGATGACGCCGGTGGCCTTGACCACCGCGCCGAGCATCGGCGTGTTGGGCATGATCCTGCCGATAGTTTCGATGCTTATCTTGTTTGCGTCAACGCAGAACATCTTCTGCTTGCCCTTCAGCTTTGATCTTTTTCTTCATCTCAGCCGGTGTCTTTGCGGTATTGATGATATATACCGCGTCTGAAGTCGTGCCCTCCGTCACATCGACCGTATCGAGCAATGTCGGGTCAACGACGGCTATCACTGACGGGTTTGTCACCTGGCAGTGTATCGTCATCGGGCTGACGCTGATGCGGTTGTACGCGCGAAGCGGGGCGCCCATCCTCTCAGGGCCATACTCCGGGAAGGCCTGGACGTTCTTGCCTTCGGCCATAGAGGCCTCGGCAAGCACCTTGGCGGCTGTAACGGTCCCCTGTCCGCCCCGGCCGTGCCATCTGATTTCCAATATCTCGGCCATTTCTTCTCTACCTCCTGTTCATATTATGATGGTCAAACCATCCTGACTATTCTAATACCCTGCGCCCCTCAAGCGACTTTATAAGCGTGCCGGAGTCGGAGTATTCAAGCACCCCTCCCATCGGGACGCCGTATGCTATGCGGGTAACCCGCACACCCAGGGGCCTCAGCTGCCTTGCAATGTAAAGCGCCGTCGCCTCGCCTTTAAGGTTCGGGTTGGTGGCCAGGATAACTTCGTCCACGCCGCCCTTTGTAACCCGCTCCACCAGACCCGCTACGGTCGTCTCCTCGGGGCCGATACCGTCTATCGGGGATATCGCACCCATCAGGACGTGGTAGAGGCCCTTGTACTCGTGCGTCGCCTCGACGGCCAGGAGGTCTGAGATCTCCTCTACCACGAGTATCTTGCGCGGGTCGCGTTTCGGGCTGGCGCATATCCCGCACATTTCTTCTTCGGTTATGTTGTTGCATACCCTGCAAGGTCTGGCCTTCTCTTTCAGGTCCAGTATCGCCGTCGCGAGGGCGCCGGCGTCTTCCTTGCCGGCCTTTAATATGTATAGCGCAAGCCTCGCGGCAGTCTTCCTGCCTATGCCCGGGAGCCGCGAAAACTCGTCAACTAACCGTTCTAGTGTTTCAGACATCTTTCCCTAAAAGAGCCCCGGGAAACCGCCGCCACCGCCGGGAAGCCCCATGCCGCCGGTTATCTTGCCCATCTCGTCCGACATCATGTCCTGGGCCTTCTTGAGCGCCTCGTTGACGGCCGCAACAACCAGGTCCTGCAACATCTCCACGTCGTCCGGGTTCACGACCTCTTTCTCGATGTTTATCGAGATTATCTCCATCCTGCCGTTGGCGGAGACTTTGACCATGCCGCCGCCCGCCGAGGCCTCGACCGTCTTTGCGGCCGCTTCTTCCTGGACCTTCGCCATCTTTTCCTGCATCATCTGGGCCTGCTTCATCAGGTTGCCCAAAAGTTTTTTTGACATGATTATCCTCTTATTTATGTTCCGGTCTTCTCGTCTTCCACTTCGACTATCTCGCCGCCGAACAGGTCGAGTGCCGATTTCACTATCGGGTCTTGCAGAGCCTCCTGGCGTATCTTGTCGTGGCGGCTCTGAATCTTCTCCTGCTTGACTTCGCCCAGCGACTTCTGCTTCTCCCCGCCGCCTTTCACAGGCTTTACGGTAATATCCAGCCCGAGCGTGGACACGGCATCCTTTATCAGGGAAAGGTCAGTGGCGCTGAACGCCAGCGTCCCTTCCACGACCGAGAGTACACTGCCTTCAAGCTTTTTGGGGGCCGCGGCATTCATCTTACCGGCCAGCGGGGCCTTGCCCAGCTTCTTTATCTCTTCCCTTATCCTTGCCCAAAGCTCGACAGCCGGGTTATCGGAGGCTGGCTTGTCCGGGGACTCCGGGTAGGCATAATGGTCCGCATCTTCCCTTATGGTCCGAGGTGAGACAGACTTCTCGGGAACGGGGGCTTGTGCCCTGGCCGGGCTTGCCGCCGGAGCACCTGCGCCGTATGCCATGCCGCCCGCCGGGGTATCTTTAAGTCCCTTTATGCCTTCCAGTATCTCGTCGACCGTATTTATCGGCCTGGATGCCGCCTTAACCAGCGCCAGCTCCAGAGATATCCTGGGGCTCGTTGTCCATTTCATCTCGTCCGCGAGCCGGCTGAGGAGGTTCATCACCCTTATGAGTTCTTCAGGGTTTATGCCCGCCGCTATTGTGGCAAGCTCCTCGACCTCGCCCTTGGACAGCTCAAGCACCGCCTCGGGTTTGGGGGATACCCTGGTCACGAGCATGTCGCGGAAGAGCCCAAGGAGCTCGGATGCGAAACGCCTCAGGTCCTGCCCCTCGTCCACCAGCGCGCCAACGGCCTCAAGCGCGGAGGCCGCATCCTGGCCGGTTATCGCAGCGGGCCGCACGCTTAACCGCTTCACGCCCTACCAGTCCGAGGGTGGCATTTATGTCCTCTTCCTTTATGCCCGCGTCTCCGCAGAAGGAGATGACCTGGTCCAGCAGGCTAAGGGAATCCCTTACGCTTCCCTCGGCCAGGCCCGCGACACGGGCGAGCGCCCCTGCCTCGACCGTGATACCCTCCCTCTCACACAGGGTATTTAAATGTTCCTCGATCTTCGCCTTGGGCACTCTCCTGAAATCGTAGTGCTGGCAGCGCGAGAGGATGGTCGCCGGGAGCTTGTGCGGGTCGGTGGTTGCCAGTATGAATACGACGTGAGGCGGCGGCTCTTCCAGCGTCTTCAGGAGCGCGTTGAACGCGGCCCCCGAGAGCATGTGCACCTCGTCTATTATATATATCTTGTTGGCGGACTTCGCAGGGGCGTATTTAGCGTTCTCGCGAAGCTCGCGGACGTTGTCGACGCCGGTATTGGAGGCCGCGTCTATCTCTATGACGTCGACCGAGTTGCCCTGTGTGACCTCTTTGCAGGAGTCGCATTCGCCGCAGGGCTCAGGTGTAGGGCCCTTGGCGCAGTTCAGCGCCTTGGCGAGTATCCTTGCCGTCGTGGTCTTGCCCACCCCGCGCGTCCCGGAAAACAGGAAGGCGTGCGCAACCCTGCCCATGCTCAGGGCGTTCATAAGGCTGCGGGCCACGTGGCCCTGCCCAACAACGTCCGTAAACAGTTGGGGGCGCCATTTGCGGGCCAGCACTGTATAGCTCATTTGATGCTCCAAACCCTTGCGACACGGATAGCGGGGCAAAAGCCCCAAGCTTTAAAGAGGGGGGTCTGTTGAGACTTCAGACACCATAAGGGACGTCGGACCAGGCTGGCCTGCGGCGCCCAGGAAGGTCCGCTTACCGCTGCTTCCTTCCGGACCTGACGGGGTTCACGGTTTCCTGCCGCGCAGAACCCGGCCCGACGGCCCATAGGGTGACTGAATGGGGCTGGTAACATTTGGGGGGCCAGCCGCAAACATGCAAAGCCTGGCTTTATTTATGGCGGAGAGGGTGGGAGTCGAACCCACGGTACAGTTGCCCATACACATGATTTCCAATCATGCACCTTCGGCCACTCGGTCACCTCTCCGCAGCCGCCAACTTCTCAGATTTCCAAGGAACAAGCTTATTTCAAGGTGCAGAAATCTACCTTGAGATAAATGGCGGAGAGAGAGGGAGTCGAACCCCCGGTGAGGTCACCCCCACAGTTGATTTCGAGTCAACCGCCTTCGACCACTCGGCCATCTCTCCGGGCACATGAATCCATCCGGGAACCTACGTTTATAATATAATCCCCTGCTAAAGTCAACTGCCAAATGATGGGAATGCAATAGAAAATCTTTATGGAAATATAAGGTTGCCCATTTAAAGGACCTCTATATATTATCAAATCCGTCAGGCTTTATCAATCTTATTCACCCGGCGGCCCTCAAAAAAATCCCTTAATATGGCCATGCATTCTTCCGCAAGCACCCCGGCTGTGACCTCTGTCCGGTGGTTGAGCCGGTCGTCCTGCAGTATGTTGAACACGCTCCAGGCCGCGCCGTATTTTGGGTCCTGAGCGCCGTATACCACTCGCGCCACCCGGGCGCTCATGAGCGCGCCAGCGCACATCACGCAGGGCTCCTTGGTTATGTATACGGTGGCCTCGGACAGCCGCCAGCTCCCGAGCACCCGGCCGGCCTCCCGGAGTGCAAGTACCTCCGCATGTGCCGTCGGGTCGTTGTCCGCCTCACGGCGGTTATAGGCGGTCGCGACTACCTCCCCGCCCACTGCCACCACCGCACCTACCGGCACATCGCCGTACTCAAGGGCACGCCTGGCCTGTTCGATGGCCAAAGCCATCATTATTTTGTCAAAATCAACCGCCATTCTGCAATTATAAGCCCTCAGGCCCTGATTTTTCCATGTTTTTGTTCATTAGCCTTAATTAATACCCTTTTTCTTTGACTATATTGATTTTTATCAACTATACTTTAGGGATGATAAAGACAGCGCTCACCATAGCAGGCTCAGACCCGTCCGGCGGGGCGGGGATCCAGGCGGACCTCAAGACATTCTCCGCATACGGGGTTTACGGGATGGCAGTCCCGGCCGCCCTGACGGCCCAGAACACCCAGGGCGTTACCGCCGTAAAGACGATTGCGCCCAAGTTCATGCGGGAGCAGCTATCGGCGGTACTGGTGGACATGCAGGTGGATGCAGTGAAGACCGGGATGCTGCTTTCGGCTCGCACGATTGAAATAGTCGCAGAAGCGATAAAGGGACACCAGCTAAAAAACCTCGTGGTGGACCCGGTGATGGTGTCGTCGACCGGGAAGCGGCTTTTGAGAAAGGACGCGGCATTCTCCCTCATTTCGCTCATCTTTCCGCTCGCCGAACTTGTCACCCCAAACATCGACGAGGCGGAGGTCATTTCAGGCGTACGCATAGAAACCCCGGACGACATCGAGGAGGCGGCGCGGATTATACACGGGCTGGGACCCAGGTTCGTCCTGATAAAGGGCGGACACAGGCGGGGCGACCCCATCGACCTGTTCTATAACGGGAGGGAATTCTTCGAATACAAGGCAAAAAGGGTGGAGAACCGCAAGCTACACGGGACCGGTTGCGTCTATTCCGCTGCCATAACGGCGGGTCTTGCCAAAGGTATGAGCGTCATGGAGTCGATCGCCTCAGCCAAGGAGTTCATAACCAAGGCCATTAAGAAAGCCGCACCTGTGGGAAAAGGGCGGGTGCCGCTCCTGTAATTACATAGAGATCTCTGTACCAATACCTTTGTCCGTGAATATCTCAAGCAGGAGTGCGTGCGGAACGCGGCCGTCCACCACATGCACCTTGCCGACGTTGCCGCCCAGCGCGTCGAAGCAGGCCGCCACCTTCGGGAGCATCCCGCCGGTAATCACCTTCTTCTTTATCAGCTCTTGAACCTTCTTCTTGTTCAGCGTCGTTATCAGGTTGCCGTCCTTGTCCTGAATGCCCGCGATGTCGGTGAGGAGTATAAGCTTGGACGCCGAGAGCGCAGACGCGACCGCGCCCGCGACGAGGTCGGCATTGATATTATACGTCTCGCCGTTCGCGCCGACGCCCACAGGCGCGATGACCGGGATGAACCCGCCCTTGTCCAGCGCGTCCAGGATGCTTGCGTCTATGGACTCCACCTCGCCTATAAGCCCCGCGTCTATTATCTCCGGAGCGCCAGTCTCCGGCGACGTGCCCTTCATCAGCTTCTTCCTCGCCTTGATCAGGCCGCCGTCCTTGCCGGTGAGGCCGACCGCGCGTCCACCGTTTGAGTTAATCAGGTTGACTATCTCCTTGTTCACCTTTCCGCCCAGCACCATCTCGACTATGTCCATCGTCTCGGAGTCCGTGACGCGGTAGCCTGAGACGAACTTGGGCTTCAGGCCCATGCGCTCCATCGTCTTCGATATCTGCGGGCCGCCGCCGTGGACGATCACCGGGTTGATGCCGATGTACTTCATCAGGGTGACGTCCTTCGCGAACGAGGCCTTCAGCTTCTCGTCCACCATCGCGTGGCCGCCGTACTTTATTACGACCGTCTTGCCGTAGAACTTCTTGATGTAGGGCAGCGCCTCCATCAGGATTTCGGCCTTTTCGGTGAGGGTGATCATGAGAGGTGTTCCTTTATTTGTGGTGTTCATTAAAATGACAGAACAATCGGTGCTGATTCATAAACTACCTAGAGAATATAATAAAAACATTATAAAGGAAACATTTTTTACAAAATTCCTCCTGGCTTTCTCAAACTCTTCTGTAACAGCCTAAAATAGCAGCAATCTTAACAAATAAAAATATATTGTGTTATTTAATCATTAGTGATATAAGATTAAAAGTTTTTAACAGTAACCTTCCTAGGGGGACAAGAGACGCAAATGAATATTTATAAAATCGGAGCTGGATTCTTCTTATGCATCCTTCTTTTCGTGGGCTGCGGGTCTTACGGAAAAATATTGGTCAGTCGTCCCGAAGTGTTCACGAGGGAGCGACTGGTTTCAAGGCGCGCTGTCGAAAAACAGTGGTTGGAGGACAAGCTCAAGGATTCAGATAAAGCTGTTTTCGGTTACCAGGGAATGAGAACCGTAAACATGTTTGAGGGGCTCCGGGGTTCTCTCGCGGTCGAAGTCAACCCTGCAAAGATGCTCGCCATGAATGCAATTGACCAGAACAACATGCAGGCCGAGGAAAGAGAGATCGAGCACAGGATATACATGCAGGACAGGAGGCGCAAGCTTGATCAGATGTCTAATCTGGGCAACTACTCATCCATCAAGGCTACTCCCGCAGCCACCGGATTGGGCAACAACACCACCGTCTACCCCAAGCACCCATTCAGCGAATTCAGTTCGACGCGGCAGGCTAATATAGAATCCGCCGAGACGAAGGCCAAGCTCCACCCCATCGACGAACTCAGGGACAGGAAGGCGTACAGAGACGCGATCCAGACGATGCTCCGCGAGCAGGAACTCGACGACACTCATGACATGCAGGGCAACACCATTTATACCTTGAAGTTCGACCTGGCGGTTTCGCCCGAAAATCATAACCACGGCTGGGGGAAAGTCGACCTTAAAGTAAATACCTTTACAAATACCTCCACTGCGATAGGTCCTAATTATTATACCAAATGGGTCAGCAGCCTTGAGAACGATATCAATGCAAAATCCATCGCCCTTCAGCGACGTATTGCCACAAACAATTTGTCGGATGAAGAAAAGATGGAGCTTTTTGCATATACGGTAAAAGCTAAACATGAAACTGAGAAGAGGATTATAGAAAACAACAAGAGGATTGTAGAAAACAACAAGAGGATTGTAGAAATCCAAAAAACGAGAGATTTACTTAACACTCCTAAAGCAACACAAGAGGAAATAGCTAGGCTACAGTCGCTTAGTAATGTGCAGATAGAACAAGACAGATTAGAAGCGTCTGCGGAACAAAGCAAATTAGCATTAATTAAAGATACAACAGACAACATAAAACTCAGCAAATTGAGTGAATGCCTCAACGTAGGCTGCGACAACAGTAAAGAGTGTCGTGAAGCGCTAAGCTACATGCTAATGGATCGAATATAATTTTTCTCTTAAAGATTTTGTAAGTTTTGATGCTGAACCAAGTCTTGTAAAAATGACTGACGGGGACTTTTACTTTATCCCCGTTGCAGGAAAGGACGGCGGGCTGGAAAAATTGAATAAAGCTGTTGATGCGGTAAATAAAAAGATTAACGACAAACCGATGGAAAATTCTTACATCTACAGCGTTGAACCCAAGGAGCTCGCCCAGAACATCTCAGATGTTTCCGAATACGAGAACCTCAAGAGCTATACACTCTCCCTCAAGGCCGCTATGCCACAGAACGGCATCGGCGCAGATGCGTATATGGATTACATGAAGAGGATCCAGAAAAATATTCAGGCAGTCAAGCGGCAACCGCTTGTCGTGGGCTTCATCGACGGCAGCGACACATTCGGCTGGGTGCTTGGGCTGAAGTTCGAGATAGGCGACGATGGGGACGTGGAGTTCAACCAGGTTCCGACCACATATTCGGTCCAAGCCTCAATCGTAGTGCCGTCCTGGATACAGCAAGTCAGCCTGACCCCGACCTATAAATCGACAAAGAAAAACGGAAAAGCAGCGCATTGGTATAATGCGGACAACGAGCCTGTTCCTGTCGAGGAAACCTGCAGTCCTATGACTGTACAACTGCCCGTCAACTACTCCGCACTCACCGCATTTCTTCTCAAGGACGTCGAACGTGGAAAGCCGTAGACCTCCGCCGTTCGACCTTAATGCGCCCAAAGAGGAGAGGTGTTACGTAGTCGAAGCCGGCAAGCCTGTAAAGCTTCTTATCCGGGGCAGCGATCTCTGGAGGAACCCGGAGATATTCATAGACAACCAGAGCGCAGTCGGATACACGATACTGCCGGACATGGCCGGGATAGTTGCGGAGTTTGGTCCCATCGTTATGCCAAGGACGCTGGACGACAAAAACCCGACTGTAGATCTCACCGTGGTAACCAGCAACGGCCTGGCCAGGATTAAAAACGGTGTGCGTATCCTCCCGCCAATAAAGGAGGCCACAGAGTCTCCGGTTGTTAAGTTCGCCTCGCCCTTTGCTGTCATAGCTGGAAATATAAGCGTTCTTATACCATTAAATTGCATGCCAAAGAAACCCTCCAAGCTGCAACTTGTTGTTAGGCCAGCAAACAAGGGCGATGTCGCCTGGAGCGAACCTATCGACCTGAAAAGCGAAGACCTGTCCGGTCAGGTGGCTAGGTTTACATGCACTTACAATCCAACATGGATACCAGCATTTATCCCGGATAACATGGAAATGGCGGGAGACATCCTGGTTACCATGCCCGAGAAAGGGGCAGTACCTAGTCTTACCAACAACAAGGGTGTATCAGGAACATTTATTCATTTCAAAACAGACGCTGACAGAAATGCAAGCCTCAATCCCAAGAGCATCACATGCGAGGTTCAAAAAGATACCGGCAAAACAAAAGTATACAAGGGCGTCATAAGCATAATTTTAAGCGATCTGTTTTATAAAGCCTATCCAGGCCTGCAAGACGCCCTTGAAAACGGGTTCACCCTGGAAATTGACAATAACGGAGTTAAACACCATATCCCATTCGCTAAAGGACAATACAATACATCTACAATAGGCCCGCTTACAATAAGCATTCCCGGCATACCTGATTCTGCAAAAATACCAGCCGGACAGCTTTTCGATTCACTGGCTATAGGAACAGCCAACCTGCCTTTAAAGCTTCAAAGTAATGATGGCAAGTTAATAATTCCTTTCTCAAATCAGATCGAGTTGAAGAAAGAGAATAAAACATAACTCTGTAAATTCAAAGAGGCCGCTTACAATCTCGTAGGCGGCCTCTTCCTTTCCTGTCAAGCGTATTTCCTATTTTATAACCCCTGCCTTACAGAATATACCGGCTCAGGTCTTCGTCCTTTATTACTTCCTTTAGCTGGTTCTGCACGTATTCCGCGTTTATGTTTATGACCTTCTGTACCGCGTCCGGCGCATGGAAGCTCACGTCCTCAAGGAGCTTCTCAAGCACCGTATACAGCCTGCGCGCGCCGATGTTCTCCGTGCGCTCGTTTACCGACGCCGCTATCCTTGCAATCTCCTCCACGGCGTCAGCGGAGAAATTAATCTCAAGCCCCTCGGTGCGAAGCAGCTCCACGTACTGCTTGATGAGCGCGTTCCTGGGCTCTGTGAGTATCCTGACGAAGTCGTCCTTCGTGAGGTTATCAAGCTCCACCCTTATCGGGAAGCGGCCCTGAAGCTCAGGGATGAGGTCCGACGGCTTGGCGACATGGAACGCCCCGGCGGCAATGAACAGTATGTGGTCTGTCTTGACCGGGCCGTGCTTCGTGTTGACCGTGGAGCCCTCGATGATAGGCAGCAGGTCCCTCTGCACGCCCTCGCGGGATACGTCCGGGCCAGCCCCGCCCGACTCGCGCCCGGCGACCTTGTCTATCTCGTCTATGAACACCATCCCGGTCTGCTCTATGCGCCTGATGGCCTCGCTTGCGACCTTGTCCATGTCTATCATGCGAGATGCCTCTTCCTGCGTCAGAACCTTCAGGGCCTCGGGCACCTTGAGCGTGCGCCTCTTGGACTTCTCCGGGAACATGTTCCCCATCATCTCCTTAAGGTTTATCTCGAGGTCATCCATGCCCATATTGGAGATTATGCCCATCGGCATAGTCCTCTCCCTGACCTCAAGCTCCACGGTGCGCTCGTCGAGTTTTCCGTCCCGGAGCATCTGGCGGAACTTCTCGCGTGTGGCCGACTCCGCCTCAAACTGTTCCGTCGTGCTGTTCCGTTGCGCCAACCCCTGCGTCCCGCAACGACATCGGGACATCTGATCGCCTTCTCGGCAGGAGCGCGTCCAGCAGCCGCTCTTCGGCGGCGGCGGCGGCCTTTTCCCGCACCTGTTCCGCCTGCTCCGCCTTCACCATCCCTATCGACTGCTCGGTCAGGTCGCGGATAATAGACTCGACGTCGCGCCCGACGTAGCCGACCTCGGTGAACTTCGAGGCCTCCACCTTTATAAAAGGCGCATCTATCAGCTTCGCAAGCCTCCTGGCTATCTCGGTCTTTCCCACGCCGGTCGAGCCTATCATGATTATGTTCTTCGGCACGACCTCGTCGCGCAGGTCCTCAGGCAGGCGCATGCGCCTCCACCTGGTGCGAAGCGCAATGGCGACGGCGCGCTTGGCCTTGTCCTGTCCGATTATATACTTATCCAGCTCCGCAACTACTTCCCTGGGCGCCAGGTCTTTCATCGGTTAGATCTCCTCCATTACAATCTGCGAGTTCGTATAAATGCATATCCTTGAAGCTATCTCCATAGCCTCTTTCACAACCGTGGCGGCGTCGAGCGCGGAATGTTTCATCAGCGCCTGCGCGGCGGCCTGCGCGTACGGGCCGCCCGAGCCTATGGCTGCTATTCCGTCCTCCGGCTCTATCACGTCGCCGGTGCCGGATATTATGAAGGTGTGCTCCGCGTCCGCGACTATGAGCAGGGCCTCTAGCTGGCGCAGCATCTTGCTGGTGCGCCACTCCTTGGCAAGCTCGACTGCGGCCCGGGCCAGGTTTCCGTGGTACTCCTCAAGCCTGCCCTCGAACTTCTCAATCAAGGTGAAAGCGTCGGCGGTGGCCCCGGCGAAACCCGCGAGTACCGTATCGTTATAAAGCTTGCGCACCTTCCGCGCGTTATGCTTCATGACGGTGTTGCCCATCGTAACCTGCCCGTCGCCGCCTATCGCGACCTTGCCGTCCTTCCTTACGGATATGATAGTCGTACCGTGAAACTCTGTCTTAGCCATCCTTTTTTTCTCCGTCTTTCTTCGCCCTAGGGTGCGCCTTGTCGTACACCTGCATCAGGCGGTCAAGGTCCACATGGGTGTACTTCTGTGTGGTGGACAACGACGCGTGCCCCAGCATCTCCTGTATTGAGCGCAGGTCCGCGCCTGAACCGAGCAGGTGCGTCGCGAACGTGTGCCGCAGTGTGTGCGGAGACACCTTACCCTGAAGGCCCGTTGCAATCACTTGCTTCTCCACCACGCGCCTTATCCCGCGCACACTCAGGCGGCCTCCGGTCTTGTTCATAAATAGCGGCAGGTCACCGCCGCCGTGCTGCCCGGCCTTCGCATCGAAGGCCTGCGTATATTCTGTTATCGCGGCTGTGGCCGCATCACCGACCGGCACCACCCGCTCCTTGTCGCCCTTACCGGTCACCTTCACAAATCCTTCGACGAGGTCCACGTCCTGCCGGTCAAGCCCGGCAAGCTCTGATATCCTGAGCCCGGAAGAGTAAAACAGTTCCAGTATAGCGCGGTCGCGGAGCCCTTCGAGCTTAGAGTTCGTGGGCGCTTCGACCAAAAGCTTGGCGTTGTCCACCGACAGGAACACCGGTAGCGTCTTTTCCTTCTTCGGGGTTGCAACAAGCTTTGCAGGGTTGCTGTCTATAGCGCCTTCCCTGTACAGGTACTTGAAGAAGCTCCTGATGCTCGCGAGCTTCCTCTGGGACGATGACTTTTTTAGGCCCAGCCTTGATAGGTGCGCAAGGTAACCGCGGATATCGATGTTGTCCACCTTGAGTATCTCGACCGGATTTTTCTCAGGCCCCCTGAGGTATTCGTAGAACTGCTCGATGTCGCTTTCGTAGCTCGACACGGTATTGCTCGACGAACCCTTCTCGTAGCGCAGGTGGTTAAGGAAGTCAAGGAGAGGGTTATTCATCCAGCTTACCTTTCCATTCATCAAGGTCCGTAAGCGCACGCTCCACTAGCGCCGCACGCCTCAGGTCCTTCTGCCGCATCTGCTGTTCCAGAGGCGGGAAGAGCGAGAATATCACGTTCGTCGGCTGGAACCTGCCAGGCTCCGTCTTTGTCAGGTGCGTTATCAGTGCACCGAACGCGGTCGTTTCCGGCGGCGGCAGGATATCTTTGCCTTCCAATTTCCGCGTCGCGTTTATCCCCGCAAGAAGCCCCATCGCGGCGGACTCGACATATCCCTCCACGCCCGATACCTGCCCGGCCATAAACACGTCCGGCCTGTCCTTCAGCTGCAGGGTATCCATAAGGAACATCGGCCCGTTAATGAACGTGTTCCTGTGCAGGCTCCCGAACCGGATGAACTCCACCTTCTGAAGCCCCGGTATCATCCTGAACACCCGCGCCTGCTCCGGCCACTTAAGCCTCGTCTGAAACCCGACGATATTGTATGCCGTGCCTTCGCGCGTTCTCCATCCGAAGCTGCACGACGGCATAGGGCCAGCGGCCGGTGCGCGGGTCGTCGATTCCCACGGGCTTCATCGGCCCATGCCGCAGCGTATCGCGGCCGCGTTCGGCCATCGACTCTATAGGCATGCAGCCCTCGAAGCAGCGCATGCTCTCGAACTCGCGCACCGGCACCTTCTCGGCTGCCATCAGCGCGTCGTAGAAGGCGTCGTACTCCTCCTTGTTCATCGCGCAGTTTATATAGTCGTCCCCGCCCTTGCCGTAGCGCGACGCCTTGAACGCGATGGACATGTCGATCGTGTCCGCGTCCAGTATCGGGGCAATCGCGTCGTAGAAATGCAGGTGCTCCGTGCCGGTCATCTTGCCTATTGTGTCCGCCATCGCGTCAGAGGTGAGTGGCCCGGTCGCAACAATAACCGTGCCGTCCGGTATTTCCGTAACCTCCTCGTGCACAACCTCTATACTGCCATTTTTCTCGATGGCATCCGTGATGAAGCGCCCGAATGCCTCGCGGTCGACCGCGAGCGCGCTCCCGGCCGGGACCTTCGTCGCGTCCGCCGCATCCATAACGAGCGAACCCATCCGGCGCATCTCTTCCTTCAAAAGGCCGACCGCGTTGTGTACGTCGGCGGAGCGAAGCGAGTTTGAACAAACAAGCTCGGCCAGAAGCCCGGTATGGTGCGCGGGGGTGTTCTTCACGGGGCGCATCTCGTACAGCCGCACCTTGATGCCACGCTTCGCCGCCTGCCACGCGGCCTCGGAACCCGCAAGCCCACCGCCGATCACCGTTAAAGATTTATTTTCAGACTGCATTATTATTTGTTACCTTTGTTCTCTGTCAGTTTCCTGATGACTCGTTCGATCTCGGAAGAATGGAACGGCTTGTTGATCATCTCATAGGCCCCGAGTGCCATCGCATCGAGGTATGTCTCCATGCTGCCGTGGGCGGAAATAAGGATCACCTCGATCTTCTCGTGTGGCCCGCCCAGGCCCTTTATCTTTTCTATAAGCTCCACCCCGTTCATCCTTGCCATCATGAAATCGGTGATCACGAGGTCGGGCTTTTCTTTTTTTATAATATCGAGGGCCTCTTTTCCGTCAGAGGCCGTGAATACTGTATGGCCGAGTTTTTTTGTGATTATAAGGCGCAGTATCTCGCGTGAGCCCTCGTCGTCATCGACCACAACCACCTTAAGCTGGTCCACTACACCAGTCTCCATCTGAAAGAAAACACTATCGTGCAAATTCACTTCTATGTTTCAAATAACACACGGACCTGATTTTATTTGCTTTCCGGTCAATAGTCAACCTAACAAAAAAGGGCCGTAAGCCCTTTTATAGTCCTCGCCTTCTTTAAAAGAAGGCGGCCCAAGAAATTTAGTTAGTTAAATAGCGGCTTTCTTATTCCCCGCCCGCGGCAGGCTCCTGCTCCGGGGCTTCCTTGTACCCGCACTCCTTGTTCGGGCAGATGACCCTCATGCCGTCCTTCTTGGAGTACTTCTCGACAAGGTAGGGGCTACCGCAGTCCGGGCATTTGCGGGGCACCGGCCTGTCCCACGATGCGAAGTCGCACGCGGGATAGGTGCTGCAACCGAAGAAGGATTTGCCTCCTTTGGTGCGCCTCTCGCTAAGGAAGCCTTTCCCGCATTTCGGGCAGTCCACGCCAAGCGATATGGGCTTGGTCGTCTTGCACTGCGGGTATGCGCTGCAGGCCAGGAACTTGCCGAAACGTCCGGACTTTATGACCATGGGGCTACCGCATTTCGGGCATTTCTCGTCCGTCACCTCTGCCGGGGGCGGCGCGGCGCGCTCTTCGCCCTCTTTCTCCGGCAGCTCGCGCGTGTTCTTGCATTCCGGGTAGCCGGGGCATGCGAGGAACTTACCGTTCCTGCCCCACTTTATGACCATCATCTTGCCGCACTTGTCGCAGACGATGTCGGTCGGGGTCTCCTCGCGCTTCACGTTGCGCATGCCCTTCTGGGCGGTGAGGAGCGCCTTCTCGAACGGCTCGTAGAACTCCTTGACCGTATCCGCCCACTTCATCTTGCCTTCTTCTATGCCGTCGAGCTCGTCCTCCATCTTTGCGGTGAACGCGACGTCGAAGATATCGGGAAAGCTCTGCACGAGCAGGTCGTTCACTATTATGCCGAGTTCCGTCGGGAAAAAGGATATCTGCTTTTTCTCGACGTACTCCCGGTCGACTATGGTGGACATGATCGCGGCGTAGGTACTCGGGCGGCCTATGCCCTTTTCTTCAAGCTCCTTGACGAGGCTCGCTTCGGTAAAGCGCGCCGGCGGCTGGGTGAAGTGCTGCTTGGGTACGAGCTTGTCTACCTTGAGCAGGTCCCCCACCTTGAGAGCTGGTAGGTTGACGCCTTCTCCCGAGTCGTCCTCGGCCTTCTCCTCGTCCTTGCCTTCGGTGTATACCGCCATGAAGCCCTGGAACTTGACAATAGTGCCGGTGGCACGGAACGTGTATATTTCGGCGGAGATGTCAACGCCGGTCATGTCGAGTATCGCGGGTGACATCTGGCTGGCGATAAAGCGGTTCCATATCAGCCTGTAGAGGGAGAGCTGGTCCTTCTCAAGGTATTCCTTGAGGCTGTCCGGCTCGTGGGTGAGAGACGTGGGCCGTATCGCCTCGTGAGCCTCCTGGGCCTTCTTCTGAGCGGCGTATACAGGCGGCTTGGCCGGAAGAGACTCCTTGCCGTATTTTGCGGTAATGTATTCCCGCGCCTCCTGAACCGCCTCGGGTGCGACCCTGTTCGAATCGGTACGCATGTAGGTTATAAGGCCGACCGCGCCCTCTTTGCCTATCTCCAGACCTTCATAGAGCTGCTGGGCGACGACCATCGTCTTTTTCGCCGTGAACCGGAGCTTGCGGGCCGCCTCCTGCTGAAGCTTGCTGGTGGTGAACGGCGGGACGGGGTTCTGTTTCTTTTCCTTCCGGTCGACCTTCGAGACGATGAAGGGCTTGTCCTTCACGTACTGGAATATCTTTTTGACTCTTCCTCGTTACCTATCTCCAGTTTTTTACCGGACTCTTTTGTAAGCTTCGCGATAAACGGGGGAGGGGCATCTGCCTTCAGGTGCGCCGTTATGCTCCAGAACTCCTTCGGGACGAAGGCCTGAATCTCGGCCTCCCTCTCGCAGACAAGCCTGACAGCCACTGACTGCACGCGCCCCGCGGAGAGGCCGCGCCTCACCTTGTTCCAAAGAAGAGGGCTGACTTGATAGCCGACAAGCCTGTCAAGGACACGCCTGGCCTGCTGTGCGTCGACCTTGTTGATGTCAATCTTGCCGGGGCGCTCCATGGCTTCAAGAATGCCCCGTTTGGTTATTTCATTGAAGAGCACGCGGAACAGCTTGTCCTCGGACACGCCGAGTTCCTCGGCCACGTGCCATGCGATCGCTTCTCCTTCGCGGTCCGGGTCAGGGGCAAGGTATATTTTGTCCGCAGACTTCGCCGCCTTCTTTATCTCGGCAATCACCTTGGCCTTGCCCTTGATCACCTCGTATTCCGGCGCAAACCCATGTTCGATGTCAACCGCTAGCCGCTGTTTCGGCAGGTCGCGCACATGGCCAATCGAGGCCTTCACGACAAATTTGTCGCCCAGGTATTTGTTTATCGTCTTCGCCTTCGCGGGCGATTCGACTATAACCAGATCTTTTCCCATATTATTTAAGATGCCTCTTTGTTAAATACTGGGCCATATTGCCCCAAAAAAACCACAGGGGGCGCTTAGTACGCCCCCGGGCTTATTCCATTGCGTTTACAGGCTTTTAGTTCAATATCTGGTCGTCCGGCCCGCGGTAACCCAGGCGGCCAAGCGTCAGCTCCGGCACCAGCTTGCCCTGCGAATAGAGCACCAGCCCAAGCAGTGCCTTCATCTGGTCCAAGCCGAAGTCCTCGATAGACAAGTCTACTACCTTGTCCATTATCTCCTCACGGAAGGAGTCGTTCAGGAAGCCTGCGGCGTTCAGCTTCATCAGGTAAGAGTACGCGGCCGGAGACATAGCCTCCTTCTCGTGGCGCGACTGCACCCTTACGCCCCTGAATCCGGGCCAGAACTCGAACGTGTCCAGCTCTTCGCTGCCACCCCCGAGGCTCTCAAACCACGATAGTGCGTCATCGATGTCCAGCAGGTCATAGCCATCCTCCAACAGGCCTTCTATGATGTTCCTGTCCCGTGGCGTCGCGCCTTCATCCTCGGACATATGTCTTACAATCTCAGCGACAATATCAAGAAAATCTTCCTTCAAAACCTGCTCCTTTATCAAATCCGTCCCTTCATGCCTCACGGATGAAGTTCATACCCGCAACCTGCCTCACGGCGCCTTTGAGTTCCATGCCGAGAAGCAGGGAAAGCGCCTTTGAGACCGGGACCCCCGTCTTCTCCGCCAGCGCATCGATATGCGCCGGCTCCAGACTTATCAGTTCAAAAAGGGCTTTCTCGTTCGGCCCAAATCCATAACTCTCTTTCCGGTTTCCTGTATAGGTCGAGTTCCCTCAAATAACCTTTCATATAGGGGAAAAGGTCTACCAGTATGTCCTCGGGCCCCTCAACTAGCTTCGCCCCTTTTTTAATCAGGCTGTTCGTCCCCCGACTGGTCGGGGAGTCCACGCTGCCAGGCACTGCATACACTTCGCGTCCCTGGTCGAGCGAACATGATGCGGTGATAAGCGACCCGCTGTCGTCCGCCGCCTCCATGACGACAACACCCATCGAGATCCCGCTGATTATGCGGTTCCTCTGGGGGAAGTTCGCGGCATCCGGAGGCGTCCCCATGGGGAACTCTGTGACAACCGCGCCAGACTCGGCAACCGCTTTAAAAAGGCTCTCATTCTCGGGGGGGTACACCACGTCTATGCCGCATCCAAGCACGGCTATCGTCCTGCCGCCAGCCGCAATGGCGCCCTTGTGTGCCTCGGTATCGATCCCCCTTGCACCTCCGGAGACTACGGTTATGCCTTTCGCGGCAATGTCTCCAGAAATCTTTTTAGTCAGCTGCCGCCCGTACTGGGTCGCCTTCCTTGAACCGACTACTGCAACTGACACCTTATCGCCTTCTACCAGCCTTCCCTTTACATATAGGTAAGGAGGAGGGTCATGCGTCTCTCGGAGGTTTGCAGGGTAGCGCGGGTCGGAGAAGGTCACTATGTCGGACCCCTTTTCAAGGGCCTTATCAGCCTCCCGCCGGGCCAGGCTCCAGCCGCCGAAATCCTTTATGGCCTTTACAGAGGCAGGCTTCGCTCCTTCAACCCTGAAAAGCTCGACCTCCGGGGCCCTGAAGACCTCTTCGGGAGAACCAAAGCGAAGTATGAGCCTTTTATAAAGGACACGCCCTACCCCGGAAATAGAATTCAGCGCTATCCAGGGCACTGGGTCCATCTGTCCCCCCGACTTAGTCTTTATACACAGCCCTGTAGCCCGGCCGTATTACCTCATTGAACGAAGCAACCTTCGCGGTCGAGTTTTTCGGCTGGACCGAGATCACAACCACCTCGCCGATGGCCTTGTCAGGGACGACGTAATCAGAGGGCGATGCATAGCCGTTTTGATCTATGCCTTCCATGAGCCTGCCCTTACCGCCCGAGCGCCTGATGACGAAACGGTCACCCGGCTTGACCCCCATGTCCGAGCCCATGTCAAGGTACACCGTGTCAATCTGGGTGCTGGTGGCTTTCTCCTCCTTGACGGCGGCCACATAGCCGAACTTGCCGTTTAGCTTGTCATTTGGCGGTACCGGCTCGTACACCAACTGGGGCTGCGTGTACGGGATAAGGAGGTCATCAGGCTTTATCTCGGTAAAGGATTTCTCTACGACACCTGCCATCTTGCCGTCCACTTTTTCTGTTATTTTAAAAGAACCTGTAGGGAATACAATCTTCCCTAGTTTATCCCCGCTGGCCGGGTCGCATACCTTGTCGGTTTCTCTAGCTATCAGGAAAACGTCCCCTATAGAAACGCCGTCAACATCCGTGTATAACTTGTCCCCAAAGGAATAGATTTCACGCCCGCCCAGCAAACCATCGGAAATCTTCCTTGCGCCTTTAAGCTCGGGAGATATAAACCCGGCGGACATTATCTCGGTAAGCGTCGCAATCGGCATTTTCGGACGCGTCGTATCAATGGTTATTACCTTACCGCCGTCCGCATGGCCCTTAAGTATGGTCTTGCCGCTCTCCACAAACGGTTCAGAATCTGAGCCGTGCCTTGAAGCTGAATCTCCACCGGCAGCTGCAGCTCCAGGCGCGCCTTCTGTCTTCTTCAAAACTGCACCGGGAGGCAACGCTATCTTCTCGCCAGGGTAGATGAGGTCCGGGTCCTTTATTGACGGGTTCTGTTTCCATATCAGGGACCAGCTGAACGGGTTCTCAAGCTTTGTTGCCGATATATCCCAGAGCGTATCGCCTTTTCTTACGGTATACGACTCGCCTCCCGCCACCTCATCCTGGGCAAGAGCCGGTTGAGCTGTCGAAAGCGCAATGGATATGAACAGGAGCAATGAAAAGTGCCTGACCTCGATTTTCATACCTACCCCCCCTTATAGTGCTACTTCAGGTTATCCAGAGACTGTCTCGCCTTTTTTGCCGCTTCGCTGTAAGGATAGTTGTCCATGACCCGCATGAATAAATCGCGTGCCTTGGCATTATCCTTCAACTGGATGTTGACAACTCCTGCCTTATATAGCGCGTCTGGCACCCTGTCAGCAAGCGGGTAACCGTTTACGACTCCTTCATACTCTGTTAATGCCTTGGAATATTCCTTACGGTCAAAATAGATTTCTCCAAGGTAATACCGGGCGTCATCCGCAAGCCTGTCATTGGGGTAACTCGAAAGAAATTCCTTAAAACCGGCCTCCGCCTTGTCCGCGTCGCCTGAGGTGTAGCTGTTTTTTGCCTCATTAAACTTCGTCTCAGCGGCAACCATGCCTTTAGTAGGCGCCGGCGCCTTGGGCTCAGACTCGGACTTGCCTCCCGCCGTGCCCAGGTCGGACTCGACAGCGACCGGTTCGGGCGCCATCGTCTCAGACAAGATCGGTTGTTGCGGCTGTTTTATCTCGGCCAGCCTGGAATCCAGAGTGTCCAGCCTTTTCTCCAACGCGCCGATTCTTTTATCCATGGACGCCAGTTTTTCTGTAGCGCCATCCCCGGAGGTCCCTGCATCATCCGCTGCAACCTTCGCCCTGGCGTAATCGCGTTGTACCTCCATGAACTGCTTCTCAAGCACCGATATATCACTTTTTATCGGGTCGAGATCCTGCTTTGTAGCGAAACAACCCGACAGAAGTACTGTAAAAGCCAGACCAGAAGCCAGAAACAGCCTCCTCCCAAGGGACGAAAACCGCATGAATACCTCCTTACGACATCCGGAGAGTTTTATATACCGTACTTTTAAAGTGACTACAATAGATATCCCAATGCCCCCCTCCTTGTCAAGGAAAAAGGGATGGCACCGGGCGGGGCACTGCTGTGTACCGCTATAGTACCCAGCGCCGCTCCTTGGCAAAGTATTTTATTACCATGCTGGCATTGTTAAGCCTTGAAAGCCGAATATTGCGCCTCTTGATACCCTCGATATCGCCTGTCGGAAATTTTTCGTTCCTTATAAGATGCATCGTCTTGTTAACGGACACAAGCAGCTTCTTCAGGATGTCATGGCTGAACTTTTTAAGGAACATCGGGCTCACGAATACATAGCCTTCCGCTATATCCTTTGCCACCGAATCAAGGTTCTTCCCCTGAAGGAAATCCTCTCCCACCCTTTAGTCCCCCTCTCGTTAATCCACTTTCCTGAGGCGCGCGCCTATAATCTGACCCGCAACCGCGGAACCGATGGAAAACGGTATAAACCAGTATGATATCTTCAAACCGAGCCTTATCAGGATTATAAACGGTATGGAAAGGTGGATATAAAGAAACCACTTGAAGGAAAACTTGCGCGTCACCTTCCTCAGGTAGCCGAGCGGGAGATTCATTATGAACGCGGAGGCAACGAGTATAATAATGCGGATAGGTAAAGCCATAGTTATTAGGTTAACCCTATTGAAAAGCCCATGTCAACTAAAATACCATTTCGCCCGAGATGAACTTTGCTGTCACTGCACTTTGGGGGTGGCTGAAAAAACCGGCGGCATCTCCGCCCTCCACCACCTTTCCACCGTACATTAAAAAGGCCGCGTGCGCAAGCCGCCTTGCCTGAAACAGGTTGTGAGTCACAATCACTACTGTCGTGCCTTGTTCCGTATTCATTTTTCTGAGTATTTCTTCGAAAACAGCGCCCCCGTCAGGGTCGAGGTTCGACGAAGGCTCGTCAAGGAGAAGCAATTCCGGCCTAAGCGCATACGCCCGGGCAATAGCCACTCGCTGGGCCTCACCACCGGAGAGCGATGCGGCCCTGGCGCCGGCGAAATTGCCCATCCCCACAAGTTCCAGCGCATCGAGGACCCGGTGTTTGACCTCCCCTTCTTCGCACCCCCTCAGTTGCAGGCCGTACGCCATGTTCTTAAAGACGGTTGTATTGAACAGGACCGGAGTCTGGGACACGAGCGTCATTCTCCGCATCAATGCCGTACCAGGCGCTATGGGCAGGTCACCTTCCGAAAAAACCACCGTGCCGTCGTCAGGGGTCTCAAGAAGCGCGGCGAGCCTCAGGAGCGTCGTCTTACCGCTCCCGTTCGGACCCAAGAGGACGTTTATCCTGCCCGGAAGAAACCGGCAGGATGTCCCGGCAAGTGCCTCCCTTTTGCCGTATACCTTTATTATATCGTGGAGACTCGACCGTGAGGCTCATCTGCCGAATCCCCCCTGCGCTATCTTCAGCAGAATATTTACAAGAAAGGCAACCAGCAAAAGGACTATGCCAAGCGCTATCGCAAGCTCGAATGTGCCTTTGCCGGTCTCCATGGCTATAGCTGTCGTCATCATCCTGGTGTATCCTGCTATATTACCTCCGACTATCAGTACTGCCCCCACCTCTGCTATGGCCCTTCCAAAGCCGGCAATCACGGCGGACAATATCTGCATCCTGGCCTCTGAAATCACCCGCCAGTCGACCGCGAAACCGGACGCTCCAAGCGTCAGCGCGGTTTCCCTTATGCGTGGGCTGATAGACGCGGCAGCCGACCAGGACAGCCCTGCAACTATCGGGAATACTATGGCTGACTGTGCGATGACCATAGCGGTTGGTGAGTAAAGCAGGCCCATGAAGCCCAGTGGGCCGCTTCTGGAAAGCACCAGATAAATCAAGAGACCCGCAACTACAGGAGGGAAACCCATGAAAGTATTCAGGATGAGCACAACGGAGCGCCGTCCCGGGAATCGCCTGAGCGCACAAGCCGCGCCGAGCGGGATACCGGCAAGGGAGGCTATCAGGACGGCCCCGCCAGACACCTTGAGCGAGAGCAGGATTATGGAATAAAGCTCCGGGTCAAGGGAGGCTATCAGGCTTAACGCCTTTACGAATCCATTTGCAATCGTTTCCACGTAAACTCGGGATTTAAGTTGGATATCATGAAGGGGTTTGTCCGCATCATTAATAAAGAAGCCCCACTCAGCGAGTGGGGCTTCTTCCCTGCCCGGATGTTTCTAGAATTTTACCTGGACCAGTGTGGTGAACAGGTGGTGACCAATATTGTCTATCGTCTCAAGCGATTCGGTCTTAAGCCCACCATCCGCATGGATTATCTCGTAGTTGGTCTTCAGCATAGTGTATTTGTTCAGGTAGTAGTTGAGGCCGAGCGTAACCCGGTTGCGTGAATCCTGCCGTGAGATGGCGGTAAGGGTGCTGGTATCCTCATCAAAGTAGTCATACCGCGCCAAAGGCTCAAAGCCATTCAGATAGCGCCAGTAGCCCGGCAGCCCGTCCACCTTGTATGCGGCGAGTGCGTACCAGCCATATGAGTGCGCCTGACGGTTGACGTGCGGGAGCGGGCTTTTTGACGTATCCGTAGTGCTGATAACATCCACTGATGCGTACTTTGCATAATATTTTCTCGCCCAGAGGAATTCGCCCCGGAGCAGGAGACCCTTCATATATGCGGGCCTGTACTCTACGTCAGCAGCCCAGCGGTCCCAGTCCTTCTTTATCTTGTCGTTAACTTTGTCCTTGGTCGGGTCTGGGAGGACGGGGGGGATCTTTGTGGGGTCGCCCTTATCAAATGTAAGGGTATTCGTCTTGCCGTTATAAAACGAGCCACCAACCGTAAAGCCCGGCACCAGCGGGTTAATCCATACGCGACCCGACACATCCTTGTTGTCGTTGTTGTCGGTTGTGTTCATGCCATTGCCGTCCACGACCGCGACCGCATAACCCGCTCCGATGGGGAGAGTCCCTAACTTATTCTGGTACTGGCCTGAGAGCATCACACCGAGGTCGCGAAGCGTCGGGTAATGAATAAAATTGGTCGCCAAAGAGCGGTTTACCGTCGGGTTGGCGCCTATGGACTCGACGCCTTCGACGCCGAACGGCACTTTGAACTGCCCTACCGTAACCCTCGCATATGGTATGTAGTCCGCGAAGAAGTAGGCGTCCCTGAGTATCTTGCCGGTGGTGTCCGAGGTCTCGATTGAAATCCTGAACCCGGCCTTGTCCATCACCATGCCATCAAAGAACAGCCTCGCGCGCCTGGCAAAAAACTGGTTGCCGGAAGTTGCCGAAAAGTTGGTAGTAGGAGGTGAAGTCACCGAAAAACCCGCGTCGTCGTTAAGAAAGCCCGTCTGGAGGAGCGCACCGATCTTCAGCTTGATGGTGTCGCCGCCGAGCCTTGCGAAACCTTCCTCCACCGAGGAGAAGGCCTTGTCGAACGGCCTGGAGCCGTCGGAGGGCGCTGCGGGGGCCGGAGAAGACTGCGGCAATGCCGCTACTGACGCCGCGGCCTCCTTGCCAGCATGTTCAGTTAGACGGTTATAGTCCGAGTCGTCGAGTATGCCCTTGGTATGTAGGACATCGAGTAGCTTTTTATCGGCTGCCTGCCCCTTCCCGGCGCCCTTTATGTCGGAGTAGGACGCGTCGTCTATGATCCCTTTGTTGTGCAACACTTCAAGGAGAGCCGCAGAATCCGCCGCCATTGCCTGGAAACTGAAGGCAAGGGACAATAATAAAGAACCAGCCAGTGTAACTATGAAACGCATTACAAAATCCCCCTTTACGGATAATAAATATACTGGAAAATGGCTAAAATAGTACGAAATAAACGAAGAAGAGGAAGAAGAATACTCTTCCAGCAAGACAAGACACGGGTATCTGCGGTCGCTCACACCTCCTTTCCAAAATAACGGGAGACCATGTCCTTTCAGGCATGACCCTGTCGGCCGGCCCCCATGGCTTTGCGAAAGGCTTTAGGGAGTACCGGCTTCAGAGGATATTAAATTGTTCCGGAGTATAAAACAGGCGGTATGGCTTGTCAACAGAAAAAAGCCTTGAATTTACAAATAAAATTCAACAGGTCATTGTAATCATTAGTCTTTTATGCCTCATCGGCTGCGGGGACTTCCTTCTTGCCGCCCACCAGCCTGGCCATTATGATGCCGATCTCGTAGAGGACGAGTATCGGCGCTGCCATAAGTGTCTGGTTGAACATGTCCGGAGTGGGGGTGAGGATGGCCGCAACTATGAAGGCTATAAGCACCGCATACTTGCGGTTGCGGGCAAGGAACTGCGGCGTTACCAGTCCAAGCTTCGAGAGGAGCGTTATGACAAGGGGAAGCTCAAAGACAAGGCCGAACGAAAGCAGGAACTTGGAGCAGAAGTCCACATAGTGTCCCACGGATATCATCGGGGTGAGCTGCGACGTCTGGTATGTCAGCAGGAACTGCATGGCGAAAGGGAAGTATGACGTACTGGCAGAAAAGCGCCCCGAGCACGAACATGCCAGTTCCGGAAATGATGAAGGGCAGCGCGTACCTCCGCTCCCTGGGCTTCAGCCCCGGCGATATGAAAAGCCAGACCTGCATAAGAAGAAACGGCAGGGCCAGGAAGATGCCCGCGATAAAGCCTATCTTCATGTACATCCAGAATGCCTCGGCGGGGGCAAGGAAAACAAGCTTGACCGGGTTCTTTACGTAGGTCATGTAGACATAAGGCGACGTCAGCTTGAAGTTAAGCGTCTGCGTAAGCGGTATCTGGAGCCACTTGAGCAGGTACTCGGAGTACTGGAAGCAGAACAGAAATGTTAAGAACAGGGCGGCGGCCGACCAGAGCAGGCGCTTTCTGAGCTCCTCAAGGTGGGCCATTATAGGCATCCGGCCTTCTCTATCCCTCATGGCTGGTCTTTGGCTCTTCTTTGTCTGGTGGCGGGTTTTGCCGCTTCGGCGGCATTCGCGTAAGGGTCTTCCGCCTTGGGCTTCTCTTCCAGGGTGGTGGCCGCCGTGAGTGTGGCCTGCATATCCTTCTGCTGTTTGAGGAGCTCTTCCTTTATATTGGCGGTCCCGACCTCGTTTTCGAAGTTGTTCTTGAACTCGTTCGTGGCGCGTTTGAACTCGTGCATCGCGCGTCCAAGAGACTTCCCGATCTCCGGCAGCTTCTTGGGCCCGAATACTATGAGGGCTATTACAAAGATAAGTATCAGTTCCGACATCCCGATATCAAACAAACTTCACCTCTTATTTATGTAAACACACAAACAGGCCATATCACCACCTAACCTGTTTATTTTAATTAACATTAGCCGTTAAGTCAAGGGAATCCCGGAAAATTACCAGTCCTTCTCTATGTACGGCGCGCCGGGCCTGGCCGCGCGCGCGGGAACCTGCATACCCGCTGCACGAAGGATCTGCTGTATCTGGGCCTCGCGGTCGTCCTTCTGCTCCTTCTGGCCGGGGCGGAAGTAGTTCCGAAGCTGTTTTTCCTCCTTCTTCTGCCGCTCCATCATCGCCTGGATCTCCTCGTTGGACATCGGACGGCCCTTTGTCCTGGCCGCCCTGCTGTCCCTGCCCGGCACTCCCCTGTCCGCCGTTCTCCTTGTCCTTGCCGCTGCCCTTGCCTTTGTCGTCCTTGCCCTGGCCCTGTTTCTGCTTGCCCTGGGGCTGGTTCTGCTGCTGCTTCTGTTTCTCCTTCTCCTGCTTGACCTTCATCATTACCACATTTATATTGTGCTGCGTGTCGGCGTCACCCTTCTTGAGGCCGTCCGCCTTCTTGTATGCGTCCAGCGCCTTGTCGTACATGCCCATGCGGTAGAGCGCGTCGCCGGAGTTGTAATACGCGTCCGACATCTTCGGGTCGAGCTTCACCGCCTCGTCGTACTCCTTGAGCGCGCGGTCGTACTCGCCCTTCTTGTAGTACGCGCCGCCGAGGTTGTAGTGCGCCTCCGCCTTGTCCGGGTTGTCTTCCGCCGCCTTCTGGTAGTTCTCCAGCGCGTCGTCGAACTTCCCGGCGGTATAGGCCTGCGTACCTCTCTCGGTGGGGCTCGCGAAAGGCGTCGCGCCGAGGAGGAAAGGCACCATCAATAATATTGCGATTAATGTTTTTGTATTCATTCAAATTAATTATCGCCATTGCCACAAGCACAGCCGCCGCAAGCGCGAACCACGGCCCGTACTCCTTGGCCCCCTGGAACGGGTCCTTTATCGCCTTTTTGGACTTCGAGGTAAGCTCTTTCGCGAGCGCCCTTACGGACGAGCCGTCCGAGGCCGCGAAGTACCTGCCGCCGCCCGCCTCAGTGATCTTGTTCAGGGCGTCCTCGTCAAGTTTGGATACCACGATGTTGCCTTGCTTGTCCTTCTTGTACTGTATATTCCCGTAGAAATCGATACGAGCCCGGTATCCTGCCGCCCTCTGCCGTGCCTACCCCGGCGGCATAGACCTTCAGCCCGGCCTGCTTCGCGGTCTCCGCCGCCTTTACAGGGTCCGCGCCATATGTGTTCTCCCCGTCCGTCACAACCAGCACCACGCGCGGAAGCTCGTCCTTCTTGAACCGTCGTCGCGGCGGTGAGTATGGCCTCGCCTATCGCCGTGCCGGGCAGGTTCGCCCGTGGGAAGTCGGCGTCGTCCACGAATGTCAGGAAGGCGTCGTGGTCGAGCGTGGGCGGGCAGGTGATTATGGCGTCGCCGGAAAACAACACCAGCCCGTAGCGGTTGTTCGGCGCAGCCAGCACCAGCTTCTTTACAAACTCTTTTGCCTCGGTAAGACGGTTTGGTTTCACGTCGGCCACGCCCATGCTGTCCGAGATGTCGAGCGCCACGATAACGTCCATCGCAGCCGTCCTCTCCTCGTCGCCGGACGGCGGGCCGAGCGGGCGCGCGATGGCGATCGCCGCGAGAGCGGCTGCCAGCATAATAAGCACCGGAGCGACCTTCTTCCTCCAGCCTTTGTTCCCCAAGCCCAGCCTTGCGGACATGCCCGCATCCGCGAACGCGGCACGGGCCTTCTCGTCCCGCATTGTCAGCCAGCGGTAGACAAGCGCCAGCGCGGGGACGACAGCCAGAAGGAGCAGGAACAACGGGTATCCCAGACTCATTCGAGCACCCTGTACCTTGCCGAGGCGAACACCGCCAGAAGGAGCACCAGCAGGCCCGCGCCCGCGAACCACGGGAACAGCTCCCTGTATCCCTTGATATGCTTCACCGTTATCTCTTTTTTCTCCATCGCAGCGATCTTCGTGTATACGTCCTTCAGCGCGTTCTCGTCCTTCGCCCTGAAGTATGTACCGCCTGTTATGTCCGCAATCTGCTTGAGCGTTGCCTCGTCCACCTTCGCAAGCACATAGTTGCCCGCCTCGTCTTTCAAGTAGAACTTCTCGCCTGCGGCATTAAGTACCGGGACGCGTGCGCCTTCCGGCGTGCCGACGCCTATGGTATATATCTTTATGCCCTTGTCCTTCGCCGCGCGCGCCGCGCTTATCGGGTCCACCGTGCCCGCGTTGTTCTCCCCGTCCGTGAGCAGGATTATCACCCGGCTGACCGCGCTTTCCTTGAACTTGTTCATGCAGTTTATTATCGCATCCCCTATTGCTGTGCCGTCTATCGCGACCGAGCCGACCTCGAGCTGGTCGAGAAGGCCGTCGAGTATGCCGCCGTCAGTAGTGAGCGGGCACTGCGTGAATGACCTCCCCGCAAAGGCGACAAGCGCCATGCGGCCCTGCTTGAACTCCTTGACGAACTCCTTGATGCGCTGCTTTGCGGCCTCCATACGGTTCGGCTTGAAGTCCTCGGCGCGCATGCTCCCGGACACATCTATCGCGAGCGCGACATCCACGCCCAGGATCTTCTTCTCCTCCTCGCCTATGGAGACGCGCGGGCCGGATGCGGAGATGATAAAGAGAAGGCATGCCACGGCAAGGAGCGAGACGGGAAGGGACGAGAAGCGCGCCTTCGGGAGTTTTATGAATGAGGACAGTCCTGGGTAACGGGACGGCCTTTTTCTTTTTTGTAAGCCTGAAGTAAAGGAGGACCGGTACTGCAAGGCATGACCACAAAAGCGCGGGGTGCAGGAACTCCATGGTACTAATGCCTCCCGAGCCTCGCCTTGCGGCGGAAATAGCGGGTAAGCGGGGTTACAGGGGAGCCTCCGGTTGTAATCTCTATGTGCTCCGCCCTCAGGGACTTAAACAGGGCTTCGCGCGATGTGTCTGTCTCCGTTATCCACGCAGCGAATGCGGCCATGAACTCCTTTGACGAGGTGTCCACCAGCGTCTTGTCGCCGGTCTCGGGGTCTGAAAGCTCAACAAGGCCCACGGGCGGCATCACGGTCTCGCGCCCGTCCTTTAGCAGCACCGGCACAAGTTCGTGGCGTCTGGAAAGCGCCTTCAACCCCTTCGCGCCCCCATTTGCCCCATTGGCACCCATGTAGTCAGACACCCAGAACAGCGTGGCGCGGGTCTTCAGCACCCTCATGAGCATGCTTGCCGCGACAGCATGACCGCTGCCGCGTCCCACGTGGCTTGAGGGCCGACAGCTCCGCCAGAAGCTTAAGCACATGCCGGCGGCCCTTCCTGGGCGGTATGAAAAGCTCGATGCCCTCGGCGTACGCGATGAGCCCTACCCGGTCGTTGTTGCCTGCGGCAAGCAGTGCGGCGGCGGCGCAGAAGTCTATCGCAAGCTCCCTCTTCGTCTGCGCGAGCGTCCCGAACTCCATCGAGCCGGAAAAATCGACCGCGAGCATGACGGTGAGGTCGCGCTCCTCCATGAACGTCTTGACGAACGGCGCGTTCATCCGGGCGGTGACGTTCCAGTCTATGCTCCGCACGTCGTCGCCTTCCAGGTACTCGCGCACCTCGGAGAACTCGATGCCCCGGCCCCGGAACGTCGAGAGGTAGCTCCCGGCAAGCTGGCCTTCAACGAGCCTCGAGGTCTTTATCTCAAGGCGTTTTATCTTCTTTAGAATCTCTTTTGGAAGCATCCGAAAATTATATGTCTTTTAGGTTTACGAGTCAACGGCTCAATATCGGACGGTGGCCTGGACCCAGTTTTTAATAAATCTCCTTCAGACTATAAACTTATATGTTATAATTTAGCGATATGCGAGCCATTAACCCATTGAAATACATCGGAAGTCATGTAATAACTGCCGTGGCAATAGTTTACGCGGCAATATTTATATGTCTTCCGGCAAACGCCCTGGCCATCAGCTTCACGACCCAGGCCGAACAGGACGCCTTCATGAAGGAGATACGGGTGGACGAAAAGCCGGGCGCGGTCGTACCACTCGACCTGAAGTTTACCGACCAGAGCGGCAGAACTGTCAGGCTGCGGGACTACTTCAATGGCAAGCCTGTAATCCTCACGCTCAACTACTACGAATGCCCGATGCTGTGCCCCATCACATTTGCAAACCTTGCGAAGACGCTAGAGGACATGAAGGGGCTCAAGCCCGGAAAGGACTTCAGCATCCTGACCGTCAGCATCAACCCGGACGAGACCGCAAAGGATGCCTCTGAAAAAGCAACTGAGACCTACGCCATGCTCAAGGGCTTCAATAACCCGTCCGGCTGGTGGCCTTTCCTGTATGGGGGCGAAAAAGAGATAGAGGCTCTGGCCGGTACGGTCGGTTTCCGTTATAAAAGGCTCGATGAGACCAACTTCGCGCACCCCTCGGCTTTGATCATCCTGACCCCCGACGGGAAGGTGTCAAGGTACCTGTACGGGATAAAGCAGGAACCTAACGACCTGCGGCTTGCCCTGCTGGAGGCATCCGACGGCAAGATAGGCGCCTCGACCGCGCTCAACAAAATAATCCTGTACTGCTACCACTACGACCCGGTCGGGAAAAAATACGCCATAACCGCGATAAACATCATGAAGGGCGTTGGGGCAGTGGTGCTGGTCATGCTTGTAGTGTTGATAATAGCGCTCAGGAAGCAGGAGAGGGGCAAGGCATGATGCCTGATACTTACGGTCCATTGGGCGCGGCATCCAAGATAGCCTCCGAGGTGGACTCGGTCTATATATTCATAACCGGGATCGCGCTTTTTTTCTTCATAGTAACCCAGGGCGCCCTCATCTACTTCGCCTTCAGGTACAGGAGGAAAAAAGGTGAGGAAGATTCCGAGACGCCGTATATAACGGGCAACAAGGTCCTTGAAGGCGTATGGGTGGCGATACCCACCATCCTTGTCATGTCCATCTTCATTTACGGATACAAGGTTTGGGACGATATGCGCACACCGATGCCGGACGCCGAAGAGATACATGTTACGGCGCGCCAGTGGCTGTTCAAGTTCACGTACCCCGACGGCAGGGAGACGGTAAACGACCTGCGTATACCTGCCGGTCAGGCGGTAAAGCTCACCATGACCTCCGAGGACGTTATACACGCCTTCTTCGTGCCGGAACTGCGCGAAAAGATGGATATACTGCCCGGACGTTATACCTACTTGTGGCTGAAACCGGAGCGGGTCGGAACTTATACGATTTATTGCACGCAGTACTGCGGGGTAGGCCATTCACAGATGCGGGCTACTCTTTACGTGATGGAGCCGCACGAGTACCAGGAATGGGCGGCAAAGCAGGTTGAAGAAGCGGAAAAATCGATGCCACTGGCCCAGAAGGGCAAGAACCTGGTCGAGCAGTCCGGTTGCCTCGCCTGCCATTCCACCGACGGGACGATAAAGGTGGGACCCAGCTTCAAGGACCTCTTCGGAAGCACTGTCAGGCTCGCCGACGGAAAGACTGTGACGGCCGACGCGGATTACATACACGAATCTATACTCGACCCTGGCGCGAAGATAGTGGCTGGGTTCAGGAACCTGATGCCCACATTCAAGGGCATCCTGAAGGACGACGACATCACGGCGATAATCGCATATCTGCAGACACTGAGCACCAGGGGCGGGGCACCATCGACGGCTGCCGCACCAGCAAAACAGGCCATCCAGCCGACCGTCCAGAAGGGGAAGGCCGCGTTCGAGGGCAAGGGCTGCATCGGCTGCCATTCCATAGACGGAAGCATAAAGGTTGGCCCGACGTTCAAGGGCCTGTACGGTAGTGTGGTGACACTTTCCGACGGAAAGACCGTGACCGCGGACGATGCGTACATAAGAGAGTCCATATACGAGCCGGGCGCAAAGGTGGTAAAGGGGTTCGGCCCCGTGATGCCCTCTTACGAGGGGACGGTGAACGAGGAAGAGCTGCAGTCGATTATTTTATACATAAAGAGCCTGAAATAGATGAACGGACAACAGACTTCCATAGAAAAAAACTACCTGAACGAGACCACCGGCTTCCGGTCCTGGGCATATACGCTTGACCATAAGCGGATCGGGGTGATGTACCTTCTTACGATCCTGTTCTTCTTCCTGGTGGGCGGCGTGCTGGGTCTGCTTGTGCGCCTTGAGCTCCTTGAACCGAGCAACTGGCTCGTATCGAACCAGACCTACAACGAACTGTTCACGCTCCACGGCGTTATCATGATCTTTATTTTCGTCATCCCGGTCATACCGTCGGCGCTCGGGAACTTCATAATCCCGCTACTGATAGGGGCCCGGGACGTTGCCTTCCCGCGCCTGAATATTGCCAGCTTCTGGATCTATCGTTATGGGCGTGTTTGTCATCATGATCTCGATGGTGCACCCGATAGATACCGGCTGGACGTTCTACACGCCATACTCTGCAAGGACGGCGACGAGCGTTACCATAGTCGCCTTAGGCATTTTCCTTATCGGCATGTCGTCGATACTCACCGGCCTTAATTTCATCGTGACGATCCACAAGCTTCGTGCACCGGGCATGACCTGGCACAGGCTGCCGCTTTTTATCTGGGGGATATATGCCACCAGCATCATAAACGTGCTTGCGACACCGGTGGTGGGTGTGACGTTCCTGATGTTACTGTCCGAGCGCCTGCTGGGTTTCGGGTTCTTTGACCCGGCCAAGGGGGGAGACCCGCTGCTATTCCAGCATTTCTTCTGGTTCTATTCGCATCCGGTGGTCTACGTGATGATACTCCCCGCGATGGGCATAATAAGCGAGATAATACCGGTATTCACCCGAAAACCGATATTCGGATACAAGGCCATCGCATACTCGTCCCTTGCAATCGCCGGGGCCGGGTTCCTCGTATGGGGCCACCACATGTTTGTCGCCGGGATGTCGAGCATTGCCACGATAATATTCTCGTTCCTCACCTTCTCGGTCGCCATACCCACCGGCATAAAGGTGTTCAACTGGATAGCCACCATGTACAGGGGCTCGATAAACCTCGATTCCCCGATGATATACGCACTCACCTTCATTTTCCTTTTTATAATAGGCGGGCTTACCGGGCCGTTCCTGGGCTCGCTTGCCACGGACGTGCACCTGCACGAGACCTATTTCCTCGTAGCGCACTTCCACTACACGATAATGGGAGGGACGGTGATGGGGCTTTTTGCAGGGCTGCATTACTGGTTTCCCAAGATGACCGGGCGGATGCTGAACGAGAAGACGGCGAAGCGTGCCTGGGCCTTCATAATCGTCGGGTTCAACATCACCTTCTTCAACATGTTCATCCTGGGTTTCAGGGGGATGCCGAGGCGGTACGCGACATACCCTGAAAAATTCCAGTCGCAGCACATAATCTCCACCGTAGGTTCATGGATCCTCGCGGCCGGCATCCTGATTATGTTCTATAACTTCATCAGGTGCATCTATAAGGGCGAGATGGCCCCGGCCAACCCGTGGCGCGGGCTGACGCTTGAGTGGACAACGCCCTCTCCGCCTCCCACGGACAACTTCAAAGAGATACCGGTGGTGACGGACTGGCCGTACAGCTACGGGAAACGGAAGGACGAGAATGGCTGACATGCCAACGGAAAATAACGAGGTTGCGGAAAGCACGACCGCGGCTATCGATAAGGCGAAGCTTGGGATATGGGCCTTCCTGGCAACGGAACTCCTATTGTTCGGCGGCCTGTTCACCACATATACTGTCTACCGGGTAAGGTATCCTGACCTGTTCTATCAGCAGCACCTGCACTTGAACCGCACGTTCGGCACGGTGAATACCGTCGTACTGATATGCAGCAGCCTGAGCGTCGCTATAGGCATAGCGGCCATAAAGGCGGGCAAACAGGCAGTACTGAAGCTCTGTCTTGTCATAACCCTCGTACTGGCGGCTTTATTTTTGTTCATCAAGTACCTGGAATACTCCGAGCATATAGGGCAGGGCGACCTCCCTTCCACGAACCTGTTCTTCTCGCTCTACTACATGATGACAGGGCTTCATGCGATACATGTCATCGCCGGCATGACCGCGCTGACCATCATGCTGATAATGGCGAACCGGGGCGCATTCTCCGAGGAGTATTCGACCCCGGTCGAGATAACCGGCATCTACTGGCATTTCGTCGACCTGGTATGGATTTATCTGTTCCCGTTGCTTTACCTTATAGGCTGAGGAGTCTTCTATGCGGGCATACAGGACGTACATTATAGTCTGGCTCACACTGCTTGTGCTCACGGCGGCCACGGTGTCTGTATCCTTCCTGCATCTGGGCGTATTCAATGCCGTGGTGGCGCTCCTTATCGCGTCCGCGAAGGCCTCGCTCGTCGCCCTATACTTCATGCACCTGCGGTATGAAAAGGAGCTCGTGTGGGCGTTCGCACTTTTCCCGTTGGCTTTTCTGGCCCTTATAATCGCCGGTACTCTGACCGACACCCTTTTCCGTTGAAGGAGGAAACATGCTTGGTAGGCTGACCCTTGGCTTCTTTTTCCTGCTCCTTGTATGGGGCAACCTTGTGGCCGGAATGAAGGCGGGGCTTGGGTGTCCTGACTGGCCGCTCTGCCACGGCAGGGTGCTCCCGCCATACAGGTGGGACATCTACATGGAGTTCGGGCACAGGGTGATAGCCGCCGTTTCCACCGTGCTCCTGCTGATACTCACGCACGTACGGTTCAGGGCTTACAAAGGCAAGATGAAGGCCATCCCGCTCATGGCTGTAGCGCTTGTAGCCGCAGCGATCCTTCTGGGCGGTTTTGTCGTGCTTTTCGAGCTGCCGGTACAGCTGACAACCATACATTTCATGGTCGGGCTCTCCGTGTTCATGCTCGTATACCTGATGGCGGAGTTCGACGGGAAAACGAGTCCGGCCGGCCATCCGCTAAAGGGTAACGCGGGGCTTTTCCTTGCGTTCGGCGCGGTCGTCTTCTTCCAGGCGGCGCTCGGGTCTTACGTGCGGCATTCGGGCTCCGGGCTCGCCTGCCCGGACTTCCCCACCTGCCTTGGCAGGGTCATACCGCCGAACCTCGACACGCATGTCCTGGCACATTTCTCGCACAGGGCGCTCGCCTACCTCATAGCGCTTACAGTGGCGGTGCTTTATACGGCATCCATGCTGGATGAGCGGTTAAAGGCGAACAGGCGCGCAATCTTTTATCTCTTCCTGCTCGTCGCCAGCCAGATTTCGGTGGGCGCGCTTGTTGTCTTGACGGGGCTTTATTACATGACCACAGCGCTTCACCTGGCGGTCGCACTGGCGATGCTTTATGTGATAGGGAACATGTGGGCTGGAGAGGTCAAAGCAGAAGGGGCAGTTTCATAATGAGGTCCGGACTCCTGACAATCACAAAACCCGGCATAGCAGGCGGGGTCGCACTTTCCGGGTTGGCCGGCATGGCCCTGGCCGCCAGAGGTCTGCCTGACCGCTGGACGCTTCTTGTATGCACAATATGCATCGTCCTGGCCGCCGCAGGCTCGGCGATCCTAAACGTCGTCTTTGAATATAATACTGACGCCCTCATGCCCAGAGTGTCCAAAAGGACTGAGGCACTTGCTTGTATCGGCGTGAGACGGGCGGCCTATCTTGCAGCAATACTTATAGTTTCTTCCGTTATCGCATCTTATTTTATTTTAAACAAGGCCACTGCCATCCTGATAGTTGCAGCAGTATTGAGCTATGTATTTATCTACACGTTGTACCTGAAGAAATCATCCCCATATGGCACAGTAACCGGCGGCATCCCCGGCGCACTCCCCGTGCTCATCGGCTACTCCGCCGTATCACCGCATATAGGGCTGGACGGGTTCATACTTTTTTTCGTGATGCTTCTCTGGCAGCCTCCGCATTTCCTGGCCCTCGCGCTGAAATACCGCGGGCAGTATGCGGCGGCCGGTATACCCGTCATGCCTGTAGCGCTGGGCGAGCCATACACCAAGACCTTCATATTCATATACGCCACAGCCCTTCTGCCCTTATCGCTATCCCTCTTCCTCCTTGGTTACTGCTCGGTATATTTCGCGGTAGTTTCGGTTTCACTCGGGATTTCCCTGCTGGCGCTCTATTACATTCAGCTTGTAAAGAAGAGTGCGTACGGTCGGGCCTTCGGCGCATCCATATTCTACATAATCGCTGTGCTAGCTGCGGTGGTTGCGGACCTGGGGCTGGGGCTTAACTAGGTTTGCGTGGGCTTTTCGGGAACGGGTCGGACCAGATGTCTTCCTTTTTCTGCACGGGAGGCTTTAGTTTCAGGTCTGCTTTCAAGACGCCGGAGCCGTTTGCGTCTGTCACAAGAGTACCAGACCAGTCCTCATAACCATCCTTCACAACCTTTACCGTGTATGTATGCCTGTCTTTAAGGTTGAGCACCGAGATCGGCGAGTTCCCTGCAAAACCCCCGTCTACAAAAACCGCAGCACCTGTTGGTTCCGAGCTGATCGACGCTTTTGCTACTGCTTGACCTTCAGTCGACTCTGTGACGGCAGGAGTTTTTTTCTGAACTGCCTTCTTCAGCTTTGCCACTGACGCTTGCACGGCAGGCACGGCCAATGGCGCTTCTGTCGGTTTTTGGGCGACAGATTTTGCAGTGTAGGTAAGACGTGCAACAAAGAATGTGGCGGGTATTGCCAACGCTGCAACCGCGACAACAGCGGCGTAGTGCCATTTTGGGGTGTTACGGACAGGCTGTGCGGGCGGCTTAACCTCCACAGCCGCATTTAGTGTTTCCTGTGTGGGCTCGGGATGGAGCGGTCCGTTATCTATAGTGGTTTGGAAAATCTTCTCTTCAGTGGCAGTGGCACCGGCCTCGAACAACTCCTCGTCCTCGGTTATTTCCGCTTCGCGTTCTTCCTTGAATATCCCCGAGACATACTCCCCGAGAGAATAGGAGTCTGCGGTATACCCTTCGGCCCTCATCAGCCAGTAGATTTCCTTCTCCATCTCGGCTGCGGTCTGGTATCTTTTTGAGGGGTCCCTGGCTAGGGCCTTCATGAGGATGCCGTCAAGTTCTTTTGGTACGGAGGGGTTGACCGACGACGGCAGCGGGTCAACCTTTGCCATCCGCACCTTGTTGATGGTCACCATATCCGACTCGCCGTGGAAAAGTTTCCTCCCGGTGAGCATCTCGTAGAGTATCACGCCAGCCGAGAATATGTCGGAACGGCAGTCGAGCGGCCGGCCGCTTGCCTGTTCGGGGGACATGTACGAGACCTTGCCCTTGAGGACGCCCGCCTTGGTCTCGGTACTCTGGTTTGCCGCCTTTGCAATGCCGAAGTCGGCGATCTTCACCTCACCCTCAAAAGAGACCAGGATGTTCTGGGGGCTTATGTCGCGGTGTACTATGTCGAGCTCTTTGCCCTTGAATTTTTTTGTGTGCGCGCTGGAAAGGCCTGCAAGCACCGAAGCCGCTATGAGGCAGGCCTCGGCGATCGGGATAGGAGTATTCAGCTTTGCCGACCGGTTCAGAACCTTCCTGAGGTCGCGGCCGCGGACGTATTCCATTACTATGCAGTAGGAGTCTTCGACCTTGCCCAGGTCGTAAATGCGGACTATGTTGGGATGGTCGAGGAGGGCTGCGACCTTGGCCTCGTCGATAAGCATGCCGATGAAGTCGTCGTTCATAGCAAGGTGAGGCAGTATCTTCTTGGCGACGAACAGCTTCTGGAACCCCTTCGCGCCGCTCTTCCTGGCCTTGTAAAGCTCGGCCATGCCGCCTACGGCAAACTTCTGCAAGAACACATAGCTGCCGAACTGCTGCACACCTGACATCTCTTTTTCCGTCTGGTCCATCAAGACGCACCCCTAAAAAAACCTTTTTTGTTTATACCACAAATCAACATCAATGTCCAACCCTAACAAAGGGATGCAGGACACTCGGGGTACAGGTTTTTAGAGGGCGACTTTCTGGTGGATTTTTATGCTTTTGGTGCCTGAACCTTTGGCAACCGATATCGGGACCGTGACTTTATTCCGGTAGGCCTTGCACACAGAGGTGTCCTTGTGGCCGCAGTAGTATACGTTAAACTCAAGCGTCAGGTCGGCTTTGCCTCCGTTTGCCCTGGCCTTTAGTTTCAGGGGGAAGGATGGGTTTGTTACGGTTGTTGACGGCTTGCCGTCAAAGCTTATGGCCTTGACGCTTGAAGACGTGGTTTTGACGCTCGACGGGGCATCATCACTTATGGCGTAGCCTTCCGGCAGTTCAAGCGACACCAGGACCGTGACTTCGCCCTGAGCCACACATATCTCTTTTTCCTGGGCTGCACGCGTGGATGCGGGCGCTAAAAGCAGGATGCAGATAAAAAGTAACGCTACGAGGTACCGGCTGCATTGCCACATGTTCAAGCCTCCTTCACTGAATTATACCAGAAAAGGCCAGGGCTATCAGACCCGTATCGGCATCATCATTATGGGTATGCCCTGGTTGTAGTAATACCTCTGCACGGCGAAGATGGTGTAGTTGTGCAGGAAGCCCGTAAAGATCGACGGGTTCGGGAATACGAGCTGGCCGCCAAAGAATACCGTGTTGCCGAATTTATCCATGATCTCGGGCGTCACCTTGGATACCTCCTCGACAACGTCCGTGCCGATCATTGCAAACCCTTCCGCATAGAAGCCCTTGCTCTTGACGAAATTGACGTACATCTCCAGGTCTCCGTTGACCTTCTTCTTCAGGTGCTCAAGCTCTTCCGCGCCCTTGAAGGTGCCTGCGTCCACTATGCCCACTTCTATGAACACAAAGTTCCTGAACATCCCCCCGAAAAGCCGTATGACGTTCAGGAGGGTATGCAGCCCCAGCCCGTTGTATCCGTTTACCAGCAGGACTGCCGTCTTGGACTTCGGGTCGTACTGAACCTTGTACCCTTCGCCCTCAAGTTCTGTTTTGGTGTGGAGGTCATACCCTGCCGCCTCGACAAGGGTGTCAAGCCTGCCCAGCATCTTCTGGGTGTTCAGGTAGTGCCTCTTGATCAGGAGCGAAAGCCCGATGAGAGCGCCGGTTATTACAAGCGTTATCCATCCGCCCTCCCCGAACTTCAATATGACGACCGAGATGAGTATGAAAGTGGTCATGGAAAGACCAAGCCCATTGATGAAGAGCTTCTTCTTCCAGTGGTCCGCCTTGCCCCGCTCCTGCCACCAGTGGCGCACCATGCCGAGCTGCGACATCGAGAATGTGATGAAGACGTTGATGGAATACAGGACGACGAGCAAGCCGACTGAGCCTTTCGAGAGCACCATCATTACCAACCCGGCGCCACCCATTATCAGTATGCCTTTCTGCGTGACGAGGCGGTCCGAGAATGACGCGAACTTCGTGGGGAACCAGCGGTCTAGCGCCATGTTCGAGAGCACCCTTGGCCCGTCCAAAAAGCCTGCCTGGGCCGCGACCAGGAGCAGCACTCCTTCTGAGATCAGCGTGACCAGCACTAAAATGTAGGCGGAACCTCCCCAGCCTTTGGTTATGTTCTCAAAGAGGACCGCGTTGAGGGTCTTGCCCGGCACGTGCGAGACGCCGTAGAGCAGGTAGGCGAACATAAGGCCCATGACGGTGAAGGCCAATGAGAAGGCCATGTAATGCATAGTCTTTTTGCCGGTCTTTACCCTCGGCTCACGAAGTATGGGCAGCCCGTTGCTGACCGCCTCGATGCCGGTATAGGTACCGGCGCCCAGGCTGTACGCGCGCATTATAAGGAAGAACATCCCGAAAAACCCGAGTTCCGTGTGCGTGCGCTGTATCTCGGTCCCGGTGGAATGGATGAGCTCCGGGAAGTTTCCGGCATGCGACACAAGCGCATAGATGATGAAGAATGCGTGCGTGGCGATGAAGGTGAGGAATATTGGCACAAGCGGCAGCACGGACTCTTTCACGCCCCGCAGGTTCATAACGGTAAGCACAAGTACCGCAATCACCGCAAACCCGAGCTTGTAAGCAAGCCAGTGCGGCGGCAGGAAGCTGAAGATGGCGTCCGCAGCAGATGCGACGGATATCGTGATCGTGAGGACGTAGTCTATGAGCAGCGCGCAGCCGGAGACCATGCCAGCGGTGGGCGAGAGGAGCTTGCTTGCCACAAGGTATCCGCCGCCGCCGGTGGGGAAAAGCTCGATTATCTGCGAGTAGCTGGTGCTTATGACGAAGACGGTGATGCCCGAGGCCAGGGCTATGAAAACAGCCAGGTGCGTGTGGCCCTGAAGCGCGAGGAAGGCCTCCTCCGGACCGTAGCAAGACGACGACAGCCCGTCGGCGCCAAGACCTACCCAGGCAAAGAAGGCTATCAGCGAGATGTTGTGGAACACTTGCGGGTCGAATATGTCGCGCCCGCCGCCTATAACAAGGTTTTTAAGCCTCTTTTTAAGTGTCTTTCGTTCATTGGATGGCGCATTCATTTAAACCAATTCCCCCTCATGAAGGCCTTACCCAATAGACCCTTTTTAAAAAAAGAAAACCACTGGCAAGACCAGCGGCTCACGCACTGCTCATTGCTCACCAAACGCCTACGAGGTTAGCTGTCGGGCTCAGGCTTGGGAGTGCCTTATCCTCAAAAAGAAGGAATCCGCCCCGGAATCTGGGTCCCCCGCATCCATTGTTAACTGGATCTCGGCTGCAATCAGAAATCGGGATAAAGATATGCCTATTTTTTTTCGATGTCAAGCGACATTTTCGTGTCATGTTTTTGTCAGCAATATCTTGCAGTTAGTCTGGTTTTGGCGTAAAATAACCTATTGCGTCATGTTATTAACCAGTTTTTTGAGGAAGCCATGTTAAAGACCATCGTCCTTCTAACCTTTTCCAACATGTTCATGACCTTCGCCTGGTACGGGCATTTAAAGACGATGAGCACCAAGCCGCTCATCCTCGTGATACTCGTTAGCTGGGGAATCGCCTTCTTTGAGTATACACTACAGGTCCCGGCGAACCGGATTGGATACAAATATTACGACCTGGGGCAGTTGAAGGTGATTCAGGAGATTATCACGATGACGGTGTTCGCGGGGTTCGCGTACCTATATATGAAGCAGCCCCTGAGGCTCGATTACCTCTGGGCTGGGATATGTCTGGCAGGTGCGGCGTATTTCATGTTCCGGGGCGGGGTGGCCGGGGCATAGGCTCGTGTTCCCCGTTGACAAAGGTTTTTAGTAATGTTACATTAGGTAACATGAAGACGAAGGAAGTCTGGGTTTTTCTTTTCTTTATAGGTACTTTGGCGTTGAACTGGCCACTCCTGGCCATCTTCGGCTCGCACCTGCCCGCATACCTCTACACCACCTGGCTGCTCCTCATCGCGCTCATCTACCTCTTCATCCGCAGGGCATCAAAAGAGGAGGACGGCGGATAGGTGTTCAACCCCGGCACACTATTTATTATCGTCCTCGCATACCTGTTCCTGCTGTTCGCGCTGGCATACTACGCCGAGGCGCGTGAGAAGGCGGGCAGGAGCATTGTCTCAAACCCCTACATATATTCGCTATCGCTCGCGGTATACTGCACCTCATGGACGTTCTACGGCAGCATCGGCAAGGCCGCCACATCCGGGCTTTCTTTCCTGACGACATACCTGGGCCCGACGCTGATGGCCTGTCTGTGGTGGATTATCCTGCGCAAGATGGTTGTGGTGGCGAAGGAGAACAGGATAACGAACATCGCCGACTTCATCGGCGCGCGCTATGGCCGGTCACTCTCGCTCTCCGCATTGGTAGCGGTCGTGGCGCTCGTAGGCATAACGCCGTACCTCGGCCTCCAGATAAAATCCATAATATCCACGTACGAAATAATGACCGGCCATACGGAGGGAAGCCTGGCGGCTGGCTGGTTCATCGCCCTGTTCCTTGGGATATTTGCGATCATTTTCGGAGCGAGGAAGCTGGACTCCTCGGAGCGGCACGAGGGCTTGGTGTTCGCGATAGCGTTCGAGTCCATACTGAAGCTGTTCGCGTTCCTGATTGCCGGGGCATTCGTTACATACGGAATATTCAACGGCTTCGGCGACATATTTCAGAGGGTGGCCGAGACCGGCTCGGGCAGGCTTTTCAGCTTGGGCACCGAGAGCCCAACCTCGTATTTCGAGTGGGGCTCGCTGACGTTCCTTTCGATGATGGCCATAATGTTCCTGCCGAGGCAGTTCCACATGGCCGTCGTGGAGAACTCCGACCCTAAGCACATCCTGAAGGCGATGTGGCTCTTCCCGCTCTATATGCTCCTGATAAATATATTCGTGCTGCCGGTCGCCTTCGGCGGGCTGCTGCTGGGCGGACAGGTGTCGCAGGCGGACAGCTTCCTCCTTACCATCCCGCTGGGACAGAGCAAACCAGCACTTGCACTGCTCGTATTCCTCGGCGGCTTCTCGGCCGCGACCGGGATGATAATCGTGGAGTCGCTCGCGCTTTCCACGATGGTGATGAACAGCCTTGTCATGCCGGTGCTTATCCGCTTCAACAAGACCAAGGGTTTTCCCGCGCTGGTCTTGAATGTGAAAAGGCTCGTCATACTGTTCTGCGTGTTCCTGGGCTATTTCTTCGCGGTCTCGGTCGGCGAGTTCTATTCCCTTGTTGACATGGGGCTGAAGTCGTTCGAGGCGGTGACGCTCTTTGCGCCGTCGCTTCTCATCGGGCTTTACTGGAAGGGCGGGAACAGAAGGGGCGCGATGGCCGGCCTGGTCGCGGGCTTTATCGTGTGGCTGTATACGCTCTTCATACCTGCGCTGGTGAAGGCGGGCGTCATATCGAACGCGTACCTGCAACAGCTTTTCAGCTCATCCGCCCTTAACCCGAACGCGCTCTTCGGTGTAGGCGGCCTGGACAAATGGACCCACTCGCTGTTCTGGAGCCTGCTTATAAACCTCGGCCTCTATTTAAGCGTTTCCATATTCACTAAACAGTCTGCCGAGGAGGAGAGGCAGGCCTTCGTGTTCGTGGAGTCGTACGACCCTGTCGGCGGCGCATCCTTCCCGGGGTTGCACAGTGTGGAGGAAGTAGAACGGCTGTTGGGAAGTTATATAGGGATGGACGAGGCCAGGGCCGCTATAGCGCAGTTCATGGAACGCCGGAAGATAAACGCGGCGGAGATAAAACCTGAACAGCTTGTCGAGCTTCGGGACGAGGCCGAAAAGATACTCTCAGGCGCGCTCGGCTCGGCCATCTCCACCCTGATCCTCAGGAAAAGGCTGGTGCTTACAGACGAGCTTTCGTCCTCGATAAGGCAGATAACCGACCGGCTCAGGCTTTCGAGGGAGAAGCTTGAGGAGGCAAATGTCGAGCTTTCGTTCCTGAAGGAGTTCAGCCAGAACATCATCGAGAGCGTGCCTCAGGGCATTGCAACACTCGACCGTGAGCACAGGGTCACTTACTGGAATAAAGCGATGGAGTCTATATCAAACATCAAAAGAGACAATGCCCATAGCAGGCCAATTGAGGAACTCCTCAACTGCATAAAGCCGGACATCTTCTCCGGCGGCATCGCCGGCGGGGAGTACACCTGCGACCGGAAATCGCTGTCGCCCGCGCTGCTTAAGGTGTCCGTAAGCCAGTTCAAGGACCCGCAGGGCGGCTTCGTCTTGATGATAGACGACATCACCGAGACCAAGAGGAGGGAGGAAGAACTCCTTCAGGCGTCGAAATACGCGAGCATCGGCAAACTGACCGCAGGCATATCCCACGAGATCGGGAACCCGCTGGCCTCCATATCCTCGCTCGTGCAGGAGATACAGGAGGTAAGCTCCCCGGAGTTCCATAAAGAAGCCCTCGATATAATAAACCACCACATCGGGAGGATAGTCAGGATAGTGCGAAGCCTGGGCGATTTTGCAAGGCTTTACACACCGGAGAAGGTAAGCACAAACATAATAGACGTTCTTGACAGCACCCTCAACCTCACCCGCTACGACAAAAAGTTCAAGAAGATCGAGATAACCCAGGACATCGAGACCGTCCCGGACGTTAATATAAACCCAGACCAGATACAGCAGGTATTCTTGAACCTGCTGCTGAATGCGCTGGACGCCATGCCGGAGGGCGGTAGGCTTGCCATAAAGGTGAAACAGTCAAAGGACAATGTCGACATCATATTCAAGGACACCGGCCTTGGCATGGACAAGGACACGGCGGAGAAGGTTTTCGACCCGTTCTTCACGACCAAGTCACCCGGCAAGGGTACTGGTCTTGGGATGAGCATCTGCTACGGGATAATAAAAGAACACGGAGGGAAGATACTGGTGGACAGCGAAAAGGGCAAGGGCACCACATTCATAATAAGTCTGCCGATGGGGGCGAAAGATGTCTGAGAGGATACTGATAATAGACGATGAGGAGACGCTCCGCGAGTCGCTCGGGCGGCTCCTGACGCGTGAAGGTTACGACGTGACAACCACTGGCACCGGGGAGGATGCCCTGGAACTGACCGGGTCGGCCATCTACGACCTGATAATCAGCGACATCTTCCTGCCCGGGATAGACGGGATAGAGGTGCTCCGTAAGGTGCGGGAGAGACAACCCGACCAGCTTATCGTGCTGATGACCGCATTCGCCTCGCTCGAGACGGCAGTCGAGGCTCTGCGCGCCGGAGCATACGACTATATAATGAAGCCCATAATCCATGAAGAGGTGAAACTGCTGGTACGAAGCGCCCTCAAACAGCGCTCGCTCCAGACGGAAAACCTTATCCTTCGGAAACAGATAGAGAAGGAGTACGACTTCAGCCATATAATAGGCGTCTGCCCGAAGATAAGGAAGGTACTGGACGAGGTCACAAAGATTGCCGACGCGAAGAGCAACGTCCTGATTGTGGGCGAGACTGGGACGGGCAAGGAGCTTATCGCGCGCGCCATACACTACAGCAGCATGCGCAAGGACAAGCCGTTCGTGCCCATAAACTGCTCGGCGATACCGGAAAACCTGCTTGAGTCAGAGCTTTTCGGACATGCAAAGGGTGCTTTCACCGGCGCGGTCGCCGCAAAGAAGGGGCTGTTTGAAGAAGCGAACAGCGGCACCGTATTTCTCGACGAGATCGGCGAGATGAGCACGGGGCTCCAGTCAAAACTGCTTCGGGTGATAGAGGACCAGGAGATAAGGCAGGTCGGCGGGAACCAGAGCCTGAAAGTAAACCTGCGGTTCATAACGGCGACAAACAAGGACCTCCAGAAGGCCACCAAGGACGGCTCGTTCAGGGAAGACCTCTACTACCGCATAAACACGATCAACCTTGCTCTGACCCCGCTCAGGGAGAGGCAGGAAGACGTGCCGCTGCTTGCCCGACACTTCCTCGACAAATACGCGGCCGAACTCGGGAAACCGGTAAAGGACATATCGGACGAGGTAATCTCGATATTCATGGAATATTCATGGCCGGGAAACGTGCGCGAACTGAAGAATATAATCGAGAGGGCCGTCCTCATCACCGACATCAACTCGATCACGCCCGAACACCTGCCCGACAAGCTCAGAAACAGCCCGCTGGCCACAACCAGTTCCGCTATTGATTTGGATGCCCTTTCAATAGAGGAGTACACGAAAGCAATAATACTGAAATACCAGCAGAATATGACCGAGCAGAAGATTGCGGACATGCTGGGGATAACCCGCAAATCCCTCTGGGAGAAACGCAAGCGCTGGAGCATACCAAGAAGCGACCATTTGTAACAAAAAGTAACTTATTCCGACCCCACTGCGTTACCATAAGTAACATATGCATTCGCTTGTTATTTAAAGGAATTTAACAATAGATTATTTCTGCATTACTTAAAGTAACATCTCTCGCCGAACCCGAAAGCCTCGTCCGTACGCGCCAGACGGCGAAACCTCCCAATTTACGCCTTTATTATCAACTAGATACATAATTCTCAAACGTCGTTATATATTCTGGCATCTTTGTTGCTAAATATAGTCATATATCCGGAAGGAGGTGACGTAAAAGTTCTTTTGGCTACATTTTTGGCGTTCAAAAAAAACGCCCGAGGTATTGGGCATCAAATCGACAGATCTGATTGTACGGGAGGTATAAATGGCTCAGGAATTAAAACTTGGTAACCCGGCGGTTGTTGGCCTCGGCGGGTTCGGGATGACAACGCTGATATTGCAGTTCCACAACCTTGGGCTGGTCGGCCTCGGCCCGGTTATCTGGATTGGCCTTCTGTTCGGGGGCGGCGCCCAGATAGTCGCAGGGCTGCTTGAGTTTAAAACGGGCAACAACTTCGGCTTCTGCGCCTTTACTGGGTACGGGGCCTTCTGGATTGCACTGTGTTTTTATCTGATATTCGGCACGAATACAGAAGTGGCGAAAGCCTTCCCCGTCCTTCAGTTCGACGCTGCCGGCCTCGGCATCTTCCTTCTCATGTGGACTTTTTTCACGTTTATCCTGTTCATAGCCTCGATGAAGCACCACAGCGCACTGGCCCTTCTTTTCCTTACGCTGCTGCTCGGCTTTATCGGCCTTGACCTCAAGGAACTGGCCGGCAACCAGGTCGCCGGGACTATCGCGGCATGGGACCTCATCGTATGCGCCCTGCTGGCGTGGTACCTCATGGCTGCAGCAGTATATGCAGAATCGGGGATCAGGCTGCCGGTGGGCAGGCCATGGATTTAGAAACAAAGTGGCGTCAATCATCGCGGGATGCTTAAGGAGAGAACTAATGCGTTTTATCAGAGTAATATGCACTTTTTTTCTGGTACTGGCCTGCTGGTCCGTCCCGGCCATGGCGGCCGGCCAGTCGGTATCCGGGGCGCTGGTCGAGGCGCTACACGGCAAGGGCGTCATAGACGACATCACGTACAACGACCTTAAGGACGTCCAGGCAACGGGCGGCGAACAGGCCCTCGATTCAAAGCTGGTGGATGTTCTCCACAACAAAGGCATCCTCGACGATGCCACATACAGCAAGCTGGCCGAGCAGGCAAAGTCCCCGGTGGTTGCGGTAACCCCGCAGGCGTCCCCGGCATCTGCCGCCCCGGCGGACAGGCCGCTCGACAAGGCGTTTAGCGCAGTTGAGGACGGTTTCGCCAAGCTTGGCGGCGACACAGTCAAACTGAAGATCGGGACCTGGACGGAGCTCGGCTGGCTTACCGACTCCTCCGGCTCATCCACATATTATCCCGGTGTGGCGAACGCGCTGGCGCCGACTGCCGGCAACAACTTTCATGTAAGGTATGCGAGACTTTATTTTAACGGCACGGTTGGGGAGAAGCTTGGCTTCAGGATAGCAGTGGACGCCGCCCCGACAAGCGGCAACATCCTCCGGGACGCGTATGTATGGGCCGACTATATCCCGTATACCCGCGTAACGCTGGGCCGTTTCCTCACCCCATACGGCGACGAGGTCTGGCGCGCGCCGTTCGAGGTGCCGACGATAAACTACGCTATAGCATCGACGTTCGTCCAGATACCGACCGCGCGCTCTAACGGCCTTATGCTCGCCAGCAAGTATTCCACGAAGGTGGCGGGCCTCCCATTGGGCGGCGGGTTGACTGCCGCGCTTGTAAACGGCCTTGAGAGCACGTCCTTCGCCGATAACAACGACGCGAAGGACGTGATGGTCCGCGGCTGGGTCAACCCGCTTGTGGACGGCCTGAGCGTGGGTGGGTCCTGGTACCTGGGCAAGTCTCACTTCGACAAGACCAAGACTGCAAGTGAGCTAAACCCGGACTACGACCGCTGGGGCGCGGAGCTTGACTTCCAGCCGGCCAGGTTCGCCAAGGGTCTCTTCATAAGGGGCGAGTACCTCTGGCAGAGGAGGTATTTCACCCAAGGCATAGACCCCCTGTCCAGCCTCACGACCGCAATCGACATGAAGTCCCCGAGGTTCGTCCACTCGCAAGGCTGGTATGTTACGGGCGCATATAGGGTCAACGGCCTGACCGGCATGATGAAGTACGTGAACGATTTTGAACCGCTCGTGCGTTATGAGCAGTTCGACGAGGATACAGCCACCCCGGACAATGCGCGCGCCAAGACGACGGTGGGCGTCAACTACTGGCTGAACAAGTACGCACGGCTGATGTTCGACTACGAGATGGAGCACGCCGACGGAGCGCTCAGAAAATTCACCCTTCAGCAGAACGACAACGGCTTCAAGGGACATCAGGTTTTCACGACGCACCTGCAGATATGGTTTTAGTTTGACAGCTTAAGTAAAAAATGATAAAGAAGAGGACGGTCCGGTTGTCTTGTGGGCCGTCCTTGATGTTATAAAACCGGCTGACCAGGAGGTAATTCAATGTCGGAATCGGACATGGGTATAGAGGTACATTCCAGCGAATCAAGGACATTCCCGCCACGCGAGAAATTCTCAAAGAATGCCCATATAAAGAGCATGGAAGAGTACGAAAAGCTCTACAAATGGTCCATCGAGGACCCGGAAGACTTCTGGGCCGAGATGGCCGAAAAGAACCTTACGTGGTACAAGAAATGGGACAGCGTCCTTGAATACGACTTTCACAAACCCGAGATAAACTGGTTCAAGGGCGGCAAGCTCAACGTATCCTACAACTGCCTTGACAGGTACGTCCAGAGCCCTACCTTCAGGAACAAGGCCGCCATAATATGGGAGGCCGACGACGGCACGTACAAGACCTATACATACCAGCAGCTCTACCGCGAGGTGAACAGGTTCGCCAACGTCATGCTGAGGAAGGGCGTCAAGAAGGGCGACCGGGTTACAATATATCTGCCCATGATCCCGGAACTGGCGATATCGATGCTCGCATGCGCCAGGATCGGCGCTATACACAGCATAGTGTTCGGCGGCTTCTCCGCAAGCGCGCTGAGGGACAGGATCCAGGACTGCAAGTCGAGCATGCTCATCACCGCCGACGCTGGCATCAGGGGCGGCAGGATAGTCCCTCTCAAGGTCAACGCGGACGAGTCTTTGAACGAGTGCCCGACCGTGACAAGCGTAATAGTCGTTAACCGCACCGGCAAGGACGGCATTGACATGGCGCCGGGCCGCGACACGTGGTGGCACGACGAAATGAACGACTGCACATGTCTGCAACTACTGCGAACCGGAATGGATGGACGCCGAGGACCCCCTGTTCATCCTCTACACGTCCGGCTCGACCGGCAAACCGAAGGGCGTGCTCCACACGACCGGCGGCTACCTGCTCTATACGAACCTCACGTTCAGGTGGACATTCGACTACAAGGAAGAGGACATACATTTCTGCACCGCCGACATAGGCTGGGTAACGGGCCACAGCTACGTGGTCTACGGCCCCCTTTCAAACGGGGCCACGAGCCTCATGTTCGAGGGCATACCCACCTACCCGAACCCGGGCAGGTTCTGGGACATAGTGGAGAAGTTCGGGGTGAACATATTCTACACCGCACCGACCGCCATACGCGCGCTCATGAAGGAGGGCGAGAAGTGGGTTCAGAACTACGACCTCTCGTCCCTGAGGGTGCTCGGCACGGTCGGAGAACCCATAAACCCCGAGGCCTGGATGTGGTACCACAAGAACATCGGCAGCAGGAAGCTCCCCATCGTCGATACGTGGTGGCAGACCGAGACCGGCGGCTTCATGATCACACCCATACCCGGCGCAATGACACTGAAGCCCGGCTCGGCCAACAGGCCATTCCCGGGCATACTGCCAAAGATAATAAGAGAGGACGGCTCGCCCGCCGGGGCCAACGAGGGCGGATACCTGGTAATCGAGAGGCCCTGGCCCGGGATGCTGCGCGGCACCTACGGCGACCCTGAGAATACCCGCATGAAGGAAGTATACTTCAGCCGGTTCCCGGGCGTCTACTTCAGCGGTGACGGCGCCAGGTTTGACGAGGACGGTGACTTCTGGCTGATGGGCAGGATCGACGACGTCATCAACGTGTCCGGCCACAGGCTGGGTACCGCCGAGGTGGAGAGCGCCCTCGTCTCGCACGAGGCGGTCGCGGAGGCCGCGGTCGTAGGCTACCCGCACGACATCAAGGGCGAAGGCATCTACGTCTACGTAACCCTCAAGGACGGCTTCACGGCCTCTGACGAGCTGAAGAAGATACTCGTAGGACACGTCAGGACCGTCATCGGTCCGATAGCCGCGCCGGACAAGCTCCAGTTCGCCCCCGGACTGCCAAAGACCAGAAGCGGCAAGATAATGCGGAGGATACTCAGGAAGATAGCCGCAAACGAGCTTGATAACCTGGGAGACACCTCCACCCTTGCAGACCCGACCGTAGTAGACAACCTGGTGGAAGGAAGACTTTAGCTGTAGGGGCCGACCCATGTGTCGGCCCTTTTCTTTTTGGTTTGCCAGGCTGTCAGCCGAGCGACACGGCGCCGAGCTCCTGCAAAATGGCGGTGGGTATCTGACGCAGCGGTAGAGACCTGTCGACTCCACCCAGTTCGACCGCCACCTTGGGCATCCCGTATACCACGCAGCTCTCTTCGTCCTGCGCTATAGTCCTGCCACCCGCATCATGCAACGCCTTCATCCCCTTGGCCCCGTCGGCGCCCATGCCTGTGAGCAGTACCCCAAGGGCCCTGCTGCCCACTACCTCCGCCGCAGACGACATCAGGATATCGACGGACGGACGGTGAAGGGTCTTCACTGGCTCCTCCAGCAGGCGCACAAATACACCATCGTCGTCCTTCCTGATGGTCATATGCAGGCCGGATGGCGCGATCAGGCACCGGCCGGGCTTTACCCTGTTACCGTCGAACGCTTCCGAGATCGCAATCGGCGCGAGCCTGTTCAGCCTTTCAGCCAGCGATGCGGTAAACCCCAACGGCATATGCTGCACTATCAGTATCGCGGCCGGGAGGTCCGCAGGAAGCTTTGTAAGGATATCCTGGAGCGCGGGCGGGCCGCCCGTGGACGCACCCACCACTATCATGTCGACCTTCCCGCTGTGAAGAGGAGGAGAATAAGGATCCTGGTGCGCCTCAGGGACAGACACGGCCCTGCGGGCTATCTTGGCCACGTCCACACCAGCGACCGCCTTCACCTTGTCAAGCAGTTCGCCAGCTATCTCCAGAATATCCATGGCGGTATGCGCCTTGGACTTGTCGATGATGTCCACGGCGCCGATGTCAAGGGCCCTGAGTGTGACCTCGCCACCCTCGCTGGTCAATGAGGAGAGCATTATTACCGGAACGGGACAGTCGGACATTATCTTTCTCAGTGCGGTTATCCCGTCCATCCCTGGCATGCGCACGTCCAGCGTGACAACGTCCGGCCTCAGTTTCATGGTCTTCCGGTATCCATCCTCGCCGTCGGATGCCGTATCCAGCACCTCTATCGACGGGTCTGATGAAAGCATCCTGACCAGGGCCTTCCTCATAAACGCGGAATCGTCTACGACAAGGACACGTATCTTTTTGGCCATGAGGTTAAAAATCCTTTTTGGTGTAGACTATGACGTTCGGGTTACGTACCGGCCTGAATATGTCCGTTATGCGCGAAAGCGATTCAGAATGCCCTAGCAAGAGCTGCCCCTTGCCGGATATTATCCCGTGGAAAAAGCCTGCTATGCTCCGTATTGCGCCGTCCGAGAAATAGATGAACACGTTTCTGCAAAGTATCGCGTCCACGTCCCGGAACGAATTGAACGTGGCGGGGTCGAGGAGGTTTCCCCGCTTGAATGTCACACGGTCCCTTATGCGCCTGTCAAGGATGTATTTGTCCCCTTCACTTTTAAAATAGCGGTCTATCCGCTCTTTTTCGGCGGCCCTCAGGGAATAGCTCGTATATTCGCCTTTCACGGCCTTTTCTATGACCTTCCTGTCAATGTCTATGCCGGTTATCTCTATGCTGTGCCCTGCAGAATACGCGCCCGCCTCCTCAAGGAGCATGGCGAGGGTGAATGCCTCTTCGCCTGAAGAGCACCCGCACGACAGGACCTTCAACGTCTTTTTTCCCGGTCCGCCTTCCTTCAGTTTCCCGGCGAGTTCATCTATGAGAAAGGATATCTGGTTCATCTCCCTGAAAAAATACGTTTCGTTGTTCGTCAGGTGAGGAATCAGGTCCTCTATCTCTTCCTCGGAGCGCGGGTTGAATTTGAGATAATTGTAATATTCCGAATAAGAACTGATTCCCAGCAGCTTCAGCCTGAAGGACAGCCTGGATGCCAGGGTGGAGGACTTTGCGTCGTCGTAAAATATCCCGCAGTACTGGTGGATATAGTCACGCAGAAGCCTGAATTCATAATCCTGTAGTTGGGGCGCCTGCGCCGCCTGCTGCAGCTGCACTGCCGCCCTTGCGCTTAGTTCGTCCGAGTAAGTTCTAATTAGCATTTAAAAATTCCTGGTTCCTTATGATCGATGCCGCTGACGCGGCTGCGTCCCTTACTATAGGTTCCTCGTCGTTCATGACGGTTTCGTCCAGGACATCCAGTGCCTCACGCAGGCATGAGTCGCCGAGGGCAGCAGCAGCGGCTTTTCTTATTGATGGGTCTGGGTGGCGCAGAAGCCCGGCGAGATAATCGACCCCTTCAGGGTCTCTCATCTTGCCCACCAGGCGTATACCCTTCAGGAGCAGAGCAGGCGGTGCGTCGCGCAGCGCCTCTATGGTCCCTTTCAGTGAACCTGGCCCCAGCAATGCAAGTGAGTCCAGCACCTGTTTCTGAAACTGTGCGTCCGCAAGCAGCGGCACAAGGAACCTTGAGGCTGCAGGGTCTCCCAGCTCGCCCAACGCCTTTATAGCTCCTGAGCAGATGACCCTGTCACGCGAGCTGAGCTGGCAGGCCAGAGCATCCAGTACCCCTTCTCCTCCGACGCGTCCCAGAGATGCGGCCGCGACAGCCTTTATGCTCCAGTCATCGTGGGCCAGAAAGCCCAGGAGGTCGTCTTTTACATCGGCACATCCCAGCTCACCGAGAGACTTGATAGCCACCATGGCCAGGTCGGCGTCGTTAGAGTGGGACAGCTCCAGAAGCCGCCCGCATGCGTCCCTGTCTCCGATCACACCCAGCGCATCTATGACGGCATACTTTGATGTTTTTTGGCGAGTCCCCGTCCAGGAGCTTTATCAGAGGGCGGGCCGCTTCAGCGTGAGCCATACTGTTTCAAGGACCTGATTGCGAAATATTTTACGGTGTCGTCCGGTTCCTCCAGCAAAAGTATCAGCTTCTTGAGCACAAGCTTTTCTTTGACCCTTCCAAGCGATTGGATCGCCTGCTGCCTCACCCTGGGGCTTTTGTCGCCGAGGCCGGTGAAGAGCGGGCCGACCGAGTTGGCCCCGCCTATAAGCCCGATCGACTTTACCGCCATCTCCCTGATAATGTCGCGTTCGTCCATCAGCAACGTTGACAGCGGGTTTATGGCCTCGTCGAGCCCGAGCTGGCCGAGGGCCTCGGCCGCCAGGAAGATATAGCGCTGGTTGTTGTCGTTAAGGTACGGGAGGAGCTTGCCGCATATTATCTGCGGGTTCAGGTTTGCGAGCGCCGCGACCGCGGACTCCTGCACCTCCGGGTTCACGTCTCCAAGCGCCTCTATGAGCCCGTCCGCGGCGTCGATGTCCCCGAGGTTTCCCAGCGCGAGCGCCGCCTGGGCCCTGACTATGCTGAGTTCGTCCTTTAGCATCTGCCTGAGCGGCGGTCCGCTGAACGGAAGCCGTATGCTGCCGAGGTACCTCACCAGCGCCTGCCGGACCATCCCGACCGGGTGCTCCAGGCTTAGTTCCACGTCGTTCAATGCAGGCAGGCCTATCGAAACAAGGGCATCGAGGGCCGACTCCGAAAGCGGCTCATCCTTCAAGGCGTCTATCATCCTCGGGACCGCCCTGCTCTCCCTCAACCAGCCGAGCGCGACCAGTGCGGCCCTTTTGATCTCTGGGTCGGATGCCGGCAAAAGGTCCAGAAGATGCTGCCTTAACCAGGATGTGTTGATCTTCTCAAGAAACCTGCAGTGTGCCGTTTCTGATTCTTCTGAGGGGTTCTCGCGAAGTGTGCGTTCCTGTATCTTGACCACTGCAAGGAGGGCCTGGGTCTTCACGCCGTCATCTTCGTCGTCCAGAAGCGGCAGCATCGTCTCAAGGGCGGACGGGCTTGCTATGTCACCCAGCGCCATGGCGATGCTGACCCTCAGCGGTTCGTCGTCAAGGCGCTTCAACAGCGGGTAGACCGCCCTTTCGTCCTTCAGTTCCCCCAATGCCGCAACGATCGGGAATGCGCTCCACCAGTCGGCCTCGCTCGCGAGCGCCTCCAGCAGGCCCGGCACGGCCGACGGGTCCCCGGTTTTGCCGAGGGCCTCCGCAGCCGCGTGCTTGACGTTGGTTTCTTCGTCTTTTAATGCGCCAAGCAGGGCTGGCACGCTCTGTATGTCCCTGATGTTCCCCAGGAGGACGCAGGCGAAGTTCCTTATTTCCGGGTCGGCGTCCGTAACAAGGCGGTTCAAATCCGGCACGGCCAGGGACGAGAGGGCTGCGTATATGTCCATAGCCGCATTTCTCAGGTCCGCGTCGTTGCCGTCACGCATTGCCGCCTCAAGGTACGGCAGCAGCGTCTCCGGTTCCTTCTTGAGCGTCAGGTCGCGTGCCATGTTCCGCAACCTTATGTCGCCGTCACGCATCGCCCTGAGAAGAAGCGGGACCGACCTTTCCTCCGGCTCAAGCGCCGCCTGTTCTATAGCCTTCAGGCGCACATAGTCGTCGGAAGACCCAATCAGTTCGAATAAATCCATAGAAGCCTCGGCCATTAGATGGCTCCCTGATCCGGTTTTCTGTAATAGAGCGCATCGGTACCTTCCGTCTTGACAAAGCTGTGACGGAAGAGGTGGAGCGGCTCTGAATCGCCCGTAAAAAGATACCCTCCGGGGGCGAGCCGTTCATACAGGTTGTCCACAAGCCTCTGCTGGCCTTCGCGGTCGAAATAGATCATGACGTTCCGGCAGAAGATTATATCGAAATAGTCCTTCCCGCCGGCACCGTCCGTATGCGGCAGCGGCCCGCTATCAGAGAGACAGGGCCTTGAGGTTTGCCTCTCCGAAACGTACGAGGCTCCTGGGAAGCTCTTTTACTGCCCAACCGCCGTCGACCTTTTCCATATACTTCTCCACCAGGGCGGGGTCGGTTTCTTTCAGTGAAGGCCCTTCATAAATCCCTCTCTGGGCGGCAGCCAGGGCGCTGCGCTTTATGTCGGTGCCGATTATCCTGACGTCCCATGCCCTCGGGTATTTGAGCACTTCGAGGAGAGTGAACGCGACCGAGTAGGCCTCTTCTCCGGTCGAGCAGCCCGCGCTCCATATTTTCAGGCCCATGGCCCGACTCTGGTTCTGGGTGGGCGCCGACCATGACCTCATGGCCTCGCGGTTCTTCGACTCGATGAGTTCCGGAAATACCTTGTCCCGCAACGCCTCGAACTGTGCCTGGTTCCTGAAGAAAAACGTCTGGTTCGTGGTCAGGTCCTGCACGAGCACATCGAGTTTGTCGGTATCGCTTTTAAGGGACGCGTAGTACGACTCGAAATCCTCAAACCCGTCCGTCAGGAGGTTCTCACGGAGCCGGCGTTCGAAGAACACCCTTTTTGAGGGGGCGAAATGCAGGTCGCTCCTGTCGTACACGATCTCCTGGAACTTGCCGAAAAGCTCGGGGCTCAGCACTAATGTCATCCGGCTCTCCTTAAGACCTGTCGCTGCCTATCGAGCGGACGTTCGCCGCAGGCAGGGAGCTCACACCCTGCATGACCTTGAACGCATTGCAGTGCATGCAGTTCGCCAGCTTGCTCCTCGCGTCGCCCTGCAAGACGCCCTTGCACCATGTGCCCTCTATCAGCCAGCACCTCTTCTCGGGGCTCTTGTAGGCCGGGCATTTCATCCGGTTTGCCATGTCGCAGTTCAGGATATCCCAGCAGGCCTGGACCGAGCTCAAGTCACTCACCTTGAACATGCTTATGGCGCGCTGGAGCGACTCGGCCTGGAAGGTGATGTTCTCAGAGGCGGCGGTCATCTGCTTCACGGCAGCGAGGTTCTCGCGGGCTATGTCCGAGATGTTCTCGACGGCCTTGACTACAAGTTCTCCGCCGCGCTTCTGCTCAGAGGTGGCGTTCGCGACCTGCTGGGTCATCGAGTTCATATTCTCGACCGCCTTCATTATCTGCACGGTGCCCTGCGCCTGTTCCTTGGCGGCTATGTTCACCTCGTTCGTCACCCTGTTCATGTCCTCGACCGCGACCCTTATCTGCTTTCCGCCCATAGCCTGCTCCTTCATGGCGCCTGCTACCTGCTGGGTGGTGCGGTTCATAGTCTCTACGGCCTTCCTTATCTGGTTCGAGCCCATCGCCTGCTCTTTGACTGCGGTTATAACCTGGTCGGTGACCTGGTTCATGTTCTCCACGGACTTGAGCACCATGTTTGCGGCGGATGACTGCTCGGCGGCCGCATCGTTTATCTCCGCCATTATCTGGTTCGTGGCCCCAACGCTGTCGAGGATACGCTTCAGGGACGCCCCAGCCTTGTCCGCCAGCTTCTTGCCTTCCAGCGTTTCGGCAGCGCCCACCTCGGCTGTTTTAACGGCTTTCGAGGTCTCAAGCTGCACCTGCTCTATCACCTCACCAATCTCCTTGGTGGCTACGACAGACCTCTCAGCCAGTTTCCGCACCTCATCGGCGACCACGGCAAAGCCGCGCCCCGCATCACCAGCCCTGGCAGCCTCTATCGCCGCGTTCAGCGCGAGGAGGTTGGTCTGGTCTGCTATATCCTCAATCACGCCTATGATCTTGCCTATCTCTTCAGAGCGTCTACCAAGGCTGCCTATCACTTCCGAGGTCACCTTCATGGTATCGGCTATGCGGTTTATGCCCTCGATGGTAAGCTCGACAGCCTCGCCGCCCGCGACCGCATCCTCGGCTGCCTTCTGGGATATACGGCCGGCTTCGGCTACGTTGCCCGCCACCTGTTTGATAGACGCGGCCATCTCCTCTACGGTCGAGGACGTCTCGGCCACGGTACCGGAGAGCATGTCTGAGTTTCTGGCGACCTGTTCGATTGATGCCATCATCTGGTCGATGGTGGCGGATGTCTCCTGCACGGATGCCGAAAGGTTTTCCGTATCGTTTGCAACCTGGTCTATCGACGCGGCCATCTGCTCGACAGTCGCGGAGGTCTCGGATACGGACGAGGCCATTGCGCCGGAGTTCCTGGCGACCTGCTCGATGGATGCGACCATCTGGTTTATCGAAGCCGAGGTCTCGTCCACGTTCGAGGCGAGGTCGCCGGCGTTCTGGGCGACCATCTGTATGGAGGCCGCCATCTCTTCCATGCTAGAAGACGTCTCGTCAGCCGCGCTCGCCTGAGTCTGAGCGCCCTTCTGTATCTGGTGGGAGCTTGCGTTGACCTGGTCGGCGGCGGCAGCCACCTGGGCAGCGCTCTGGTTGACGGTGCCGACCATCTCCTTTAGTCCCGCCACCATACGGTTGATGGCATCGCCCAGCTGCCCGACCTCGTCCTTTGACCTTACCGCAATCGAGGCGGTGAGGTCGCCGTCAGACACCTTGTTGGCCACCTTGAGCGCAGCTTCGAGCGGTTTGGTTATACCCCTGGTCAGGAAGAAGCTCATTATAACTACAAGGACTATGGCTATCCCGCCGACCAACAGCATCATCTTGATACTGCTTCTGTATTCGTCTACCGTCTGCTTGTAGCGGAAGTCTATCCTCTGCTCTTCAAATACCACCATCGGGTCGAACACATTGCGTACTTCGTGCTGCTGCGGCTCGACTTTATTCAGATAAAGAAGCCTTGCATCTTCAGGCTTGTTGGCAAGGGACAGTTTTATCACTTCGTCCATGGGCTTTATTGATTCACTTAAAACCGCTTTAAACTTTGCGAGCATATCGAGGCCTTCTTGATGGTCCTGGGTCTTCTCGTAAATGTCCATCGCGTCATTAAAGTTTTTCCTGGACGTTTCAAGGTCCTTGACCTTTTTTAGCTGCTCGCCCTTGTCGCGGCTTGACATGATAACCGAAAGAGACTGGTACATTTCGTTCAGGTTCTCATTTGCATGTTCGAGAACCACTCCCCTGGCGTAATTTTTCTTTACTATGTGCATGGCAGCAGTGTCCATGATGCCCATGCTGTGCAGGCCCTCCCAGGACACCAGCGCCAGGAGCAACAAAACAACGCCGAAAGCCATCGCCAGCCGTATGCCTATCTTGAGATTTCTGAACATCGGGTTTCTCCTTTTTTGAACGCGTTACCAGACCTTCGTCAGGCCGCCTTTTCGTCTTTCCCCAAAACCTTATCAACGTTTAAGAGTATTATTATCCTGCCGGACAGCTTTCCGACGCCTTTGATATATCCGTCGTCCACCCCTGTTACCGTATCCGGCGGGGGCTCTATGACGTCAGCAGGGAGCTTCAGTACCTGGTTGACCGAATCGACGGCCATACCGATCACCCGGCCGCCGGTCTCGACTATTATTATCCTGGCATTCCGGCCGTCAAGCGGCGACTCGTGGAGCCCCATCTTCAGCTTCGGGTCGACTACTGGGATTATTCTCCCGCGTAGGTTTATGACGCCCTTTACGTGGCGCGGGGCATTCGGCACCCTGGTCCATCCGCTGAGCTTGATGATCTCCTGGACCAGCGAGATATCGAGGGCGTACTCTTCGCTGTTCAACAAGAAGCTTACAAGGTGCAAGATCGTCCACGTCGGCTTCTTCCTTGGCCGTCCGGGTAATTTTCATGGCTGCGGCCTGCGCCTCGGCCAGACCCTGGACCCCTGCAACCGATGCAAGTATGTCTTCCGCAAGCCCGGACGAGGGCAGGACTATCTTTTTGGGTCTGGTCGGGGGTCTGCAACTACGTCACCTCCTTGTATATCGAACTTCTCCTGTCGGCCTTGAGCATGTTTTTCTCGATAAGGCCCGCGACATCAAGTATAAGCACTACGCTTCCGTCTCCGAGTATGGTGGCGCCGGCAATCCCGGCGTTCTCCCCGACATAATCGCCAAGCGTCTTTATGACTATCTCCTGTCTTCCCATGAGCGAGTCCACGACAAGCCCGACCTTTTTTTCGGCCCTGCCAACGACAACGACATAAAGGCGGCCCAGGTCATGCGCCTTTTCAATGTGGAAGAGTTCAGAAAGGCGCACGAGCGGGAGAACCCTGTCCCTGAGCATTATGACCTCCCGGTTGTTCACGGTCTGCAACTCGGACGGCTCCAACCTCAGGCTTTCGATAACAGAGGAGAGCGGAAGCGCATACAGTTCGTCTCCGCCTTTTACCAGCAGTGCCGATATGATCGCCAGGGTGAGCGGAAGCTTGATGGTGAAAGTAGTGCCTGTGCCACGCTGGCTTGCAACCTCCACGATCCCGCCGAGGTTCGATACGCTCTTTCGTACGACGTCGAGCCCGACGCCGCGTCCGGATATCTGGGTAACTTCGCTTGCGGTGGTAAAACCCGGCTCGAATATCAGGTCGAGGACGTTATCCTCCGCCATGCCTTCGAGGGATTCCTCGGTATACATGTGGGCGGCCTTGGCCCTGACCGACTCCACGTCGATGCCGGCGCCATTATCGGACGCCGTTATGATTATGTTGTTTCCTTCCTGGGCCGCGGAAAGCACGATCTCGCCTACCGGCGACTTGTTCTTCCTGACACGTTCATCGGGCATCTCTATCCCGTGGTCCACCGAGTTTCTGATAAGGTGGAGGAGTGGTTCGCCTATCTCGTCGATGACCGTCTTGTCGAGTTCGGTGGATTCGCCCTTGAAGATTATCTCGATTTCCTTGCCGCGTTCCCTTGCGAGGTCCCGGACCATCCTGGGGAAACGCTGGAATACATGGCGTACAGGAAGCATCCTGACCTTCATTATCGCTTCCTGGAGTTCTGTTACCGCCTTCTGTATAAGGAAGTTGGCTTCGGTCAGCTCTGCGGCAAGTTCCTTTTCGGCCTTCAGCTCCTTGAACTTTTTCTCGACCTGCGAAAGCTTCGTCCTGTGTATCACGAGTTCGCCTGCAAGGTTCAGAAGGTGGTCGAGCCGCTCGAAGTCGACTTTTAATATGTTGGATTTTTCTGCTATGTATTTAAAGCTGTCTACCTTCTGCGGCGAGGCTGGGGCCTTTGCCTGGCCCGTGGTGCCGTTGGCCGCAAGTCCTTCAAGGACGCGCTTTTGCGCGGTGAGGTCCGGTTGGGACTTCGGGTCTCGTTCGATCTGTTCAAGGGTCTCGCGGATAGAACCGGCAGCCTCGAAAAGAGTCTGCAGGAACGCCTCATCCAGCCCGTTTTTCCCTTCGAGGAGTGATTTGAATACGCTCTCCAGCTCATGGACGTATTTCTGGAGGGACTCAAAACCCATCATCCCCGAATTTCCCTTCAGGGTGTGAAGCGCGCCCAACAGGTCTGAGACAAGTTCAACATCTAACCCCTGGCCCGACTCTTTCTCGATCTCAAGGAGCGTAGAGTCCAGCTTTTCAAGATGCCCCCTGGCGTCGTCGATGTATTCTTGTATAAGACCGGAAGTATCGAATTCTTCCAATTTAGCCTCTTATGCGGTGACGGCGCTGCCGGAAAAGATCTTCTCTATCATCGTGTGCAGCTCGGCGGGCTGGAACGGCTTTTTGATGTAGCCCCTGGCCCCCATGGACAGGCCCCTGAGCGTATCCTCTTCCTTCCCCTCGGTGCTGACTATTATGATGGGCAGCCCCTTGTAATTGCCGTCTTCCTGGATGTTCTGCAAGAACTGAAGCCCGTTCATCACAGGCATGTTTATGTCCAGCAGCACAAGCTCTATACCGTCTTCCTGCGAGAGCTTGTCGAGCGCTTCCAGCCCGTTCATAGCCGAGATCACCTTGCAACCCTTGTAGCGCATGAATACCAGCTTGTACATCTGGTGCAAAAGGGATGAGTCGTCGACTATAAGAATCTTCTTTAGCATATTTCCCCCTGTTATTTGCCAGCTGATAATCAGCTCAAGGACGCCATGCCTGAGATGGGGATACCAAGTTCGCTTACCTTTCCCAACAGGTGCTCTATGTTCAGCGGCTTGTCGTAATACCAGAACGCGCCGCGTCTAAGAGCCTCCGCCTTTATCTCGTCCGAACCGTATGCGGTCATTATTATAACCGCAGTCTCCGGCCTGATCTTTTTCACATAGCTTAGAAGCTCAAGCCCCTCGATGCCGTACATCCCGCTCATCCTTATGTCCGCGATTACCAGGTCGAATGGGTACCTGGAAAGCGCTTCCTCCGCCGCCTCGATCCTCGAAGAGGTTATCACCTCAACATGCTCGTTCTTCAGGCAGTATGAGAGGCTCAGCAGGATGGTCGGCTCGTCGTCGACAATCAATATCCTTTTTGTCATCTCCATTTAATCCTCCAGCATTTGAACACGCACCTACGGTTGCACTGGCTATCGAAAAAGCAAGTCCCGTGCCACAAATAAAATACATATATATCAACAATATGCATACTTAGATCATTATCGGTGTGTCTGTGTGTACAAAAATTGGACAGGCAGGCTGTTCAGAAACACTACATTGAACGGGTCAGTCGAGGCGGAATTTTTTGATCTTTGCCAGGAGGGTCGTGCGGCTTATGCCTAGCGCCCTTGCGGCCTCAGAGTGGTTATTGCCGGCGCTTGTGAGTACCGCTGTTATGTGTTTTGCTTCCATCTCTATCAAGGCTTGGGACGGCAGTCCTGCTCTTCGGGCCGGAAGACGCGAGGTCGGTAAGCTCACGGGCAAGGTGTTCAGGCATTATATACGGGCCGGAGGCAAGGATCACGGCACGTTCCATGACGTTCTTCAACTCCCTGATGTTGCCCGGCCAGCCATATGAAAGGAGCAACGGTTCACACTCCGGCGAGATCCCCTCGATCATCTTTCTTGAGGCCGCGGGAGAAAAGCGACACGAAATGCCTTGCAAGCACCAGTACATCCTTTCCCCTTTCGCGCAGCGGGGGTATCGTGATGGGCATGACGCGCAGACGGTAGTACAGGTCCTCCCTGAACTGCTTCGCAGCCACCGCTTCAGCGAGGTCGCGGTTCGTGGCAGCCACGAACCTGACGTCGACCTTTATATCCTTGACCCCCCCTACCCGGCGGAACGTCTTTGTCTCAAGCACCCTCAAGAAGCTTCGGCTGGAGGGAAGGCGAAAGCTCGCCTATCTCATCAAGGAAAAGCGTGCCGCCGTTCGCTATCTCGACCAGCCCCTTCTTCGCCTCTTTTGCATCCGTGAACGAGCCTTTTTCGTGCCCGAACAGCTCGGACTCCAGGAGGTTCTCGGAAAGGGACGCGCAGTTGATGTCCACGAAAGGGCTTCCCCTGCGCGCGCTCATATTGTGGATGTTCTTTGCGACCAGTTCCTTGCCGGTGCCGGACTCGCCTTCGATGAGGACGGTGGTGTCCTTGTTCTCGGCCAGTATCCCTATTATGAGCAGCAGCTTGTGGACCTCCATCGATTCGCCGATGATCCCTTCCGGGGCCATGCCTGCTCAGGCTTTTCAGGTTGTCGTTTTCCTGTTTTAGAAGCCTGACCCCGGCGGCCCTTTCCACGGCTATCTCAAGCATGTCGATGTCTACGGGTTTGGTCAGGTAGTCGAAGGCGCCTTTTTTCATCGCTACAACCGCGTCCGGGATGCTCCCGTAAGCGGTCAGCATGATGACAAGGCAGTCGGGGGCGGCGTCCTTTATACTCGGCCAGCGCGTCGAGGCCTGTCTTGTCGGGAAGCCTGTAGTCAAGTATGGCGAGGTCAGGCTGGACGGCTTTTGCGGCCGCGACCCCTTCGGCCGCATTGCCGGCCTCATGGATATCGTAGCCCTTGTTCTTGAACATATACCGGAGAGACTGGCGGACAGACTTTTCGTCGTCTATGATAAGCAGCGTCCTGTTCAACCGCTGACCCTGGCCGCCTGTAACGGTAGGTCTTATCCGGATCGATGTGCCCTTCCCGGGCATGCTCGAAATGGTAACGGTACCGCCGTGGTCCTCGACAATCTTTCTGCATATGGCGAGCCCGAGCCCGGTGCCCTTTTCCTTGGTGGTATAAAACAGGTCGAACACCTTAGGGACGTCGTCTACGGGGATACCCACCCCGTTGTCGGCGATCTCTATAACTGCGGACTCTCCCTTGACGCCTGTCCTCACTATTATTTCGCCGCCCGTTACGGACGCATCGACCGCGTTGACAAGAAGGTTAAGGAAGACCTGTTTCATCTGTCCCTGGTCCAGCATTAGCTGGGGCAGCTCCTTGTCAAAATTATTCAGTATCTTCAAGCCCTTCTCGGTTATACCGCCCTGGTGGAAGCGAACAACGCCCTCAATCAGTTCGTTGAGGTCAACCGGTTGAGGCGACAGTTTCGTTGAACGGCCGTAGAGCAGCATGTCCTCTACAAGGGTGTTGAGCCTGGAAGTCTCTGAGAGCATGGCGTCGATAAGCGCCTTCTGCGGCGTATCGTCCTTTATCTCCCTCCCGAGTATCTGGGCTACCGAGGTTATCCCGAACAGCGGGTTGCGTATCTCGTGGGCGACGCCCGCGGCCACCTTGCCGATAGCCGAGAAGTGTTCCCTTTCCCTGAGCTGTTCGTGAAGTTTTCTTATATCGCTCAAGTCCTTGAATACGACTATGACGCCGCCGTCAGTCCCGTCCTTTTCCACAAGGTATGAATTGGTAAAACCGACAGGCACCATGCCGTCCGGAGTCATCAATATCCATTTCGCGGCCGAGTTTTGAGCCGACTATGTTCAGCATTGCCTCGGCCTCCGGGTAGACGTCCGCCAGCAACTGCCCCTCAAGCGACTCCCTTTCGGTCCTCAATATCTCTGCGCCCGCATTGTTCAGGATCCTGACCCTTCCGTCAATGTCCGTCACAAGCAGGCCGGATGACATGTTGGTTATCATGCCGTCGATGAAGTGCTCGTCATCAAGGAGCTTCTCCATCAGCATCATGTTTTCTATTATGGCCGCGGCAGAGTTTGCAAATACGTTCAGTACTTTTACGTCATCGCCGGTTATCTCTTTGCCACCGATGCTGTTGTCTGCGCATATCAGCCCGATCCCCTTGCCGCTCGTATTCGTCTGGTACACATCGCACTTTTTGCAGACCTCCATCTTGTCAAGGAGGTTCATCCTTTCGGACGTCTTCATACAGCTTTCTGTAAGAGTCCAGCAGGCGAGTCCGCTGTTCATGTATGCGCTGCAGGAACTCTGCCCGCAGTTGAAATGCTCCCAGCAGTTGAGTTCCGCCCCCTTTGTCGCTACGCACGACAAGGGGCGCGACGACAGTCTCCCTGATGCTCCCAAAGATCTCCTTTGCGTCCGAGAAGGAACAGAACGAGCTTGTCACCAGCACAGCCTCTCCCCTGTCCAGGCTGAAAGAGGTTATTTTAGAACTGTCCACGCGGCATGAGTCGCGATACAAACTCGCATCCAAACCGTGGCATGCCTTGAGGTAAAGCGTGCGCCCATCCTTGTCGAATACCCAGAGACAGACCCTGTCAAAGCCGAGCGCTTCGGCTATCGACGACACGAGCATCTTCCCGGTCTCTTCAAGACCCTTTGACACCCTCGCCCTGTTTCCCATCCAGTTCATGACAAGGAGCTGGTTGACCTTCTTCTCAAGGTCCTTGGATATTGCCTTCTCTTTCTGGTAAAGCCTTATTTTCTCTATCGCGATGCCGATGTGGTTTCCGAAGGATGCTATGAGCTGCAGGTGGGATTCCTGGAATTGTTTACCGGTCTTCGACGCCACTCCCATGCTTCCGATGCGGAGCCTGCCGGACTGGATGGAGGCATGCACGGCCGAAGTGAAACCCGCCGCTTGCACTGCTTCGGAAATAGGGGCACCGGGAGGAAGCGGGCCGTTGCAAAGCATCGAAGCCGGGCCGTCCATCCTGCCGGAAACGGAGGCAAAGGCCTTTGGGTCTATCGATGATGCAGCCCCGATGAAACTTTTTGAAAGACCCCTGCTCGCCTTCAACCTGTAAAGCGGAGGCTTGCCTTCAGAGAGGTATATCCATGCAGCATCGGCTTCCATTGACTTTACAAGGTCTTCGACGGCATCTTCGAGTATTTTCTCAAGGGAGAAAGAGCTGTTTATCAGGGCCGAGAACTTGTTTATCAGGGAGAGCTCCCGCGTGCGTTCCTCCACCTTGCGGTCGAGATCCCTGTAATAGCCCCTGAGTTCCTTCTCCAGCCTCCGCCTCTCGATGGCCGTCTTTATCGAAGTTTCTATCTCGACAAGGTTAAGCGGCTTCCTGATATAGGCGCTAATCCCGGCATTAATGCCTTTGATCGCGGAGTCCAGAGTGCTATGTCCCGTCATCACCACTACCGCAGGACGCCGTTCAAATTCAAGTTCGTCCATCTTGTCCAAGAGTTCTTCACCGGACATCCCCGGCATGTTCAGGTCAGTGATGAGGAGGTCATAGCTGGAGAGGCCTGCCATCTCAAAGGCGGTGATACCGTCTGCAGCCTCGGCTGTGACATATCCCCTGGACTTCAGGAATACTACAAGTGCCTCTCTTAAAGAGTCTTCGTCTTCCGCTATAAGTATGCGGCCGGGATATTTCAGTTTCTCAATCATCCGTCAAGTGCTCGAAGTCGATCATGTTGATTCCGGGGCCATATTCAATAGAGGCGGCCCTTGTCGCCGCGGAAAGCTTCTTTACTATGTCAGCGATCCTGCTCCACTTCCTCCAGTATTCCCTCGACGCTCTCCTTCGCCTCATCGCTTGAACCTTCGAGTTCTCTTTTAAGGAAAGATGCAAAAGTTGAGATGGACATGAGCGGGTTGTTTATTTCGTGGTTGAAGCTGACTGCCACCTCCCGGAGGATATTCAGCCTCTCCACGCCTACAATCTGTCTCTGGAGATGTTTTATAGTAAGGTGGGACTTTATGCGCGCGGACAACTCCATCAGGTTGAACGGCTTGATGATATAGTCGTCGGCCCCCAGGCTGAGCGCCTTAACTATGTTGTCCGGGTCCGAAAGGCCGGTTATCATCAGCACCACTATCTTCCGCGCCGAGTCCGCGACCCGTATCTCCTTCAATACATCGAATCCGTTAACGCGCGGCAGGTTTACATCCAGCAGGATTATGTCCGGCTTGAGCTCCTTGGACAGCCTTATGCCCTCGCTGCCGTCCTGGGTGTAATAAAGGTTATGTTCAGACTCAAAGCGGCGCTTCAATAGCTCGACCAGGTCGATTGAATCTTCGATTATCAGGATGGTCGGTTTTTCGGAAACGGATAAGTCGGGCATGGGTACCTTCTATTGTAATATGAAGATACGATATTGGATAATGCCTTGTTTGTCAACAGATAACTGAGCCTTGACCACTGCCTGGAAACGGCACCGGAACAAAACTCATTATTATTTGATATTTTATTGATTCAGGTATTGGCTTTGAAAGGAATGCAGGTTTCTAAAGGCAGTTGCGCGAACCTTTAATCACTTAAAGTTGAGCTGACTCGTTTTGTAACTTTTCCCCATTTCTGGCCAGATACTCCGAAATCGCCTCCTCAAGGGATTGATTAACGGGTTTTTCCCTCTTGGCGGCCAGGATTTTTATGCCTATGACCAAGGCCGGATTCAGCCTGAACCCAAAGAACTTTCTCTCGATCTCAGATTTTGGCTTAGCCATCGTTATCTCCTGTATATAAAATAATGTGCAAAAATATACCTCATTTATATTAATGTCAAATTATTAAATAAAGTGAATCGGTTAGGTAACATACGGTATAGGCTATCACTGATTAACCGATATATTAATAGCCAGATTATGCTATTGATTTAATTGCAATATTAGCCGGAGATGGCCTGCCGAAAAAAAAAACGGCTCGAGGCCGCAATATTAATATCTTTTAATGATATCAGCCATTTTCTTGACTCAAGAGCTCGAACGGAGGAACGGGGTTGCAGGATACCGCAACCCCGTTCCTTCCATCAAGACACATTTGTATCTTCGGGTGTTAATTGACGGCGGGGCTTTCTACTCCCGGCACGACAGCGGGCGCGGGCTTTTTGACCGGAGCCGACACACCGCCCGTTATAAGTTGGGACATGAACGCCGACATCAGCCCGCCCATGTTGTCGCCTCCCTGGACGAGGAGGTCCGGGGTTATCTTGACTTTGCCGGATGCTATCTGTTTGGCTATCTCTATTGCGGTAACGCCCTGCTGGCCTATGGCCTTGTTCTGAAGCTCGTATGCCTCGGCCGTGGACTTGCCTATCGCTAGTATCCTTGAGGCCTCGGCATCGCCCTTCGCCTTTATGCCGGCTGCCTCGCCCTGCGCCTTCAGCCTGAGGCTCTCACCCTCGCCTTCCGCAAATTTTATCGCCTGCTGCTTGTTCTGCTCGGCGACCTTCACGCCGATCTCCGCGGCCACGAGCGCGGACTGCTGGTTGGCCTCCGCTCGGGTCTTCTCCGTGGCGATCCTCGTCTGCTCGGCCTGCTGTTCGGCTTCGAACATGGCGCGCTGCTGCTCCGCGATAATCTTCTTGGTCTGTGTATCCATCAGCTCCTGCGGCAGGTTTATCTGACATATCAGGACCGAGACGCATTCGACGTGGTATTTGTCGAGTTCCATCTTCGTCCTGTCCTCGGCCTTCTTCTGCTCCTCCTGGCGGTCCTGCATGAAATTCATGGCCGAGGTGGACGACGCCTGGTTCCTGAAACTGGAATCGATCATCGGGTGGATAACATGTAGGATGAGGTTGTCTATCGAGCCGATCTTTGCCACCATGTACGGCGCCTGATCGGGCCTTATCCTTACCACCACCTTTACAGAAACATCGATTGGGAAGCCATCCTTCGAGATTACCTTCAGGGTGTCGAACCGGGTTTCTTTCGAATTCTCCCAATCTATCGTTATATTGGTGGTGTCTATGATGTAGGCGATGTATGCGCGCCTGTTAAGGTAATACCTGCCCGGCCCGACCACCTCCTGCTGTATGCCCCTGAAGCCCTTGGTTACGACGTACCTTTCAAGCCCCTTGTCCAGCCTCCCGTCGATGTTGGCTGCGGCGGCATCGGCCACTTTCTCAGTCTCGCCCTTCTCCTCCACTGCCGCCCTGACCGACGACGGTTCACGCCCGACGTTTGACACTACAACACCGACCTGGCCCCTCTCGATAACGGCGACGTCGTCCAGCTCCACCTTGAACATCATCGGGTTTATGTAGTACGTGCCCGGGCGCAGGACGTCGAACTGCGGGCCGCGCTGGCCACCCGCGTCGAGGAACATAGATGCGTTCTGGTAGTCGTTGTGGCCGGTCACAGAGGTTGAGACGTACTCGCCTTCCGGCAGAACCGCACCGTCGAGCGCGGTGACAAGCCCGACCTTGTTCGCCGGGATAACAGTCGCCTCCACTATCTCCACCCTGAATAACGACTTGTTTATCCTGTACGTACCCGGAAGGAGTATGTCTATCTGCGGGCCTTTCTGTCCTCCGTTGTTCAGGAAGGCCTGCCCGTCCTCGAAGTTGGCGTGGCCGTCAAGATGGCTGGCCAGAAGCCTTCCCGAAGGGATGGGCTTGCCGTCCATGGATGTCACCAGCCCTACCTTGCCTTTGTCTATTATCACCGACTCGTCAATTATGACGTTAAAGAGGACCGGGTTTATCCTGTATGAGCCCGGAGGCAGTATCTGTATTTGAGGGCCTTTCTCACCGCTGTTGGCAAGAAACGCCTCCCCGTCCTGGAAGGAGTTGTGGCCTTCCACTACCTTGGCGAATATCTTGCCCGGAGGCACGGGATTCCCGTCTATCGACTCTATCAGGCCTATCTCGTCCTCTCCTATACTGGTGAAAGGGTGCTTCCTGGCGGTATAGAGGAACGGGATGAGGAAATGCATGCCCGGCCCGAGGGTACCGGCCTGCACGCCGACCTCGTCGCCCATGGCGATTACCCTTCCCTGAGGCATCTTTCTTCCAAAATATTTCCTCTCCAGAACAGCGAGTTCCGTGCCTCCTACTATGACTATGGATTTATAGATCAGGAAGATAATTACAGCAACTGCCAAAACATAAAGATAAACTGCATAAAACCCTATAAGGCCGTCCATAGGTACCTCCCCCAAGATTAATAAAAAAGCCCACCCCGTTTGCAGAGGTGGGCCGCATTACGAGGTGCTCATAAAATATAAGCACCAAGATTATACTTTATATAAGTCCCGGTCAAGATTTTTTCTTGGGTGAATCTAATCCCATTCCAGCAATCTTCTGGCGCCGCTCAGGGCCCGTATCTCCGTCACGTCCTGGCTGACTTCAAGTGTGCCTCTGTACGTCCCTGCTTCGTCCCGGACGGCGAAATACCTGATATGGATGAACCGGCCCTTCATCTGGAGCCAGAACTCGGCGACGTCCCTCTCGCCCTTCTTGAAGGCGTCCAGTATGGCCTCCACGACGTGCACGCTCTTGGGCGGGTGGCAGTTCTGGACCTTGCGCCCTATTATGCCGGGGCTCCTCGGGAATATCCTCTCCTTTGTCTGCGAGTAATATATCACCTCGTCGTTCTCGTTCACGAAAGAGACGTCCACGGGCAGGTGTGTGAGCATAAGATTGACCTGCTCGGGCGTCACCTGGCCGGTATCCAGGTTCAGGCTGCCTACCCTGTCCGCCGGAAGCGGCGGAAGCGGCGCCCCTCCCGAGGGCTTCAAGGGTTCGGCGGACGCAAGCCATGCGAACCCTATCTCCTCCTCGCCCTTTTTCACCCTTGCCCAGTCGTCGTCCGAAAGCGTCTCAAGCGCCATGGGGAAGAGGATATGCTCCTCCTTGTAGATCATGTCGTTTATCATGAACGCAAGCGTCTTCAGCTCGTTGTCGGTCGGCATCGCCGTTTTGGCCGTCGCCTTTATATCCTTCAGGAAGTACCTTATATCGTCGTGCAACGACCACATCACCTTCGAAGGCCCCGATATCCCTTTCGCCTCGAGGACGGGGAATAGCTGGTGTTCCTTCCTGAGGTAGTGTTTGTCTATCTCGGACAGCCTGTCAAGGACTGCGGCCAAGTCCTTGTTCCCCTTTGCAGCGCCCAGCTCTTCAAGGATACCCTCCGCGTGCCTGTTCTCAAGCATCAGCGTATGAACAGGGTGGCCGGAAGGCAGGCCTGGTATAGTCTTCGTCTTCTCCAGAGACTCCCTGAAGACCTCCACATGCACCGAGCAGAGCCTCTTTACCTCGCTCTCAGGCATTCCCTCATCCATAAGCTTCTGCTCCATGGATGCGATCTCGGCGGGAGAAACGTCCTTGATAAGTTTGAGAAACCGCTTCTTCAGTATGTCTATATCGACGCCCTTGTGAAGGTCCCTTATTATACCCTTCAGTATCTCCTGGCGCCGTTCGGGCACCACAATATCTGATTCCGTAACTGTTTCCTCCCCCGTCTTCGTTTTAATCTCATCCGCAATACCGGCAATGAGCACGTCGAGCTCGACTCCGCCCATCAGCGCAACCTGGCTGAGCGTCGCCATGCGGCCCAGCGTGTTCATCATCACCGGGTTGTCGAGCGCCTTGAAGCTCGGGTTTATGGCTGCAAGGTAGTCTTTTATGAACGGATATGCGGCAAGTATCGTGGATATTTTTGTCTTGGCGTTCAGTTCCATGACGTGTCTCCGATGTTTTTTTATATTTCGGAAGTGCAGTGCGGGCATCGGGAGGCCTTTGCAGGCACCGAAGAAAAGCAGAAGCGGCATTCCTTCGTCTCCGGTGCTTGAGGCGCCGGCTCCGGCCTCTTCAGCCGGTTTATATAGCGCACCAGCAGGAATACAGTAAAAGCGACGATGGTAAAATCTATCACGGCGTTCAGGAAGATGCCGTAGTTTATAGTGACCGCACCGGCCGCCTTTGCGGCGGCAAGCGTCTCGTACTCGTTACCGGAAAGTGTTATGTAGAGGTTGGAGAAATCCACTTTTCCCAGGAGCAGACCTATGGGCGGCATGAGGACGTCGCTGACAAATAGGGTGACAAGCTTGCCGAACGCGGCACCGATGATGATACCTATGGCCATATCCATGACGTTGCCGTGAAGCGCGAACTCTTTGAACTCTTTAAGCATGGCTGCCCTTCCTTTATGTTTAACTGAGTATGAACACGGCGCGGGAGTCTTTAAGGTTATCCTTTTTCTCCGGGGCAAGCGTCTTTGGCTCTGCCATGAACACCCTTTCGGACTCGACTTTACCGGTACCGATTATGTACGCCCTTACCTTTTCCGCGCGTTGCGACGCAAGCGCACGCAGGTCGCTGTCCGTCACCTCTGTATTGGTCAACATCAGCTTTTCCATCTCTGGGACGGGCAGTTTTTTGGCAAAGCCGATTATGTTCCTGGGTTTCGGGAACTTCTCGGCCTTGTATGCGAGCCTCAGATACTTCTCGTACTCGGCCGGAGATACTGTTACATCGTCTACAGGCACCGCCTTCTCCCCTTCGCTTATCATGTCCTTAAGCTTCTGCGCCTTGACCTTCCTATTGAAGATGATCTGCCTCAGGGCTTCCTTGTCTTTCTCTATATCGACATGCCCCTCGATGGACAGCTTAAGGGCGGGCCTGTCGGAGAGCGCCTTTGCCAGGGTGTCGAGCTTCTTTATCCCCGCTTCGCCTAAATCCGCCCTGCCGTAATCGTACTCCATGTAGCCCAGTTCCTCGCCGCCGCCGAAGATGGCGCCCAGAAGGGCGAAGGGAGAAGTAGCGGCCTTCGACAGGATATTCAGGATCACCTGCAAGATAAGCCCGCCTATGCGGAACTTCGGGTCGTCAGTCCGCCCCGTTACAGGAAGGTCGAGGTGTATCTCGCCCTTCCTGTCCTTGAGGAGCGCCACTGCAAGCCTGACAGGCAGCTTGGTGGCCTTGTCGCTCTCCACCCTCTCGCCAAAGGTGAACTGGTCCAGGAATACCACGTTGCTTGAGTCCAGCTTCTTTTTGTCTATGAGATATTTCAGGTCGAGAGATAGCTTGCCCTTCTTGATGGTGTACCCGGCGTACTTGCCGGAGTACGGCGTGAGCGGGCTTAAGTCGACGTCCGTGAACCTTGCCTTGATATCGACGAAGAGGTCTTCCCTTAGCGGGTTTATCCTGCCGGTTATCTCCAATGGCGCATAGTTGTTGAACATGCATTTCAAGTCCAGGTCGGCCATCTTCGTGGCCTCTGAGGACAAGCCGGTCACCCTGCCCGCCAATGCCGAGAGGTCCGCAGTATAGTTGGGCTTGACGCTCATGTCCGTGAAGTCTACATGCCCGCCTTGCACCGTAACCTTCTCTATGCTGACGGGGAAAGGCTCCTTCTGTGCAGGGGCGGTGCTGGACGCCGGCCACCTTTACCGGCTTTATTGAAGTCGCCTGGCCCTGTGGCTGCGCTGTCTCGGCCTCCTTGGGTTTTTCCTCCGTAACGACTATCGACTGCACATTAAGGGAGCCGTCCTGGTTTATGACAAGCTTCGAGACGAAGTCCGTAAGCGCTACCTCTTTTATCCTCGCATAGCCTGGGTTGTAGCCTGCATCGATGCCTTTGATAAAGAGCGAGTCCCAGCTGAGGACCTCGTCCGGCATTTTCTTTGTCGAAGGTCTTGAGGCTGTTGAGCGACACATCGCCTTTGTATGCGGCCCGGAACTTGCCCGCATTCTGCGCGACCGAGACGCTTCCGCCCGCCGAGATGCTCCCGTCGGCAACGACGATCCTGACCTTGTCCGTGAAATAAGGCTGGAACGGCGTGATCTCGACGCCCTTCGCCGAGACCCTCAGGTTGGCCGTCAGCGGGTTAATGCTGACTGTCCCTTTCTCGGAAAGAGTCCCTTTCTTGTTTATGGCCAGTGAAAGCGACTGAGAACCCTTCGCGTTCTTTACGGTCGATAGGTTCTCGCCTGTAAACTTTATCTTCCTTATAGAGACGTTTACCGGCTCAGCGGGGACCTGGTCCTTGAAGTTAAAGGCCCACGAATCGATCGATACGCTCTTGACTGTGATATCCCAGGGCTTTTCCATCTTCGCTGGAGCCTTTGCCGGGGCTTTGGCGGAAGGCTTTACCAGCGAGGCCAGGTCAATGCTGCCGTCCTTCAGGCGTGAGGCCTCCAACAAGCCGTCCACTGCTTGTCACCTCACCGAGTACAACCTCTTTTTTTGCGAGGTCGCATGAGGTCCCGCTGATCTTCAATTCCGGCAGCTTGAAAAACTCCCTGCCCGCACCCCTCTTTTTAAGTACAAGCGACTTTATGCCGACGGAAAGGTCGGTCAGCCGCGCATCCGGCCCATTTTCGCCTTTGGCATAGCTGAAACTGGTGCTAAGGCCCAGCCATGCCGTCCTTGACGTCGAGCAGCACGGCGTCCCTGTAGTACGGCGCGTACCTGTTCAGCGGGATATTGGCCACGTCCACCTTGCCCTCCGACGCCAGCGGGTCGAGTATCACGCCACCACTGAACTTCACGGTCTCACCGGCATCGGTGCCAAGCGCCAGCTCTATGGAGGTCTTCCAGCCTTTTTCGTTATTGAAGTTCACAACCGTAAGGTCGATGGCCTGAAGCACCGCCTTGAAAGATCCGGGCACAGCGTGGTCTGAGAACGAGACGTTGCCGTCCTTGAGCCTTACAGTGCCAATATCGAGCGAAAGTTTATCGCCGGCGTTTTCCGCAGGTTTGGGTTGGCCGGGAGGCGCGCCTTCTCCGAGCATGGAGAGCAGGTTAAGCTTACCTGACGCGTCCCTGATGACGATCAGGCTCGGGGAACTAACAACGACCGACTGGAGTTTTACTCTTTTGGCAAAGGGCTGTACGGAAATGATTGATACATCGACACGCGGCAGCTTTAATACCTGCTCGTCTTTGTTTATATTGACCGCAAAATTTTTCAACGCGACGTTTCCGTACAATACGACCTGTGGCTTCTTCCCGCCGGTGAACTGTTTGTACGAAACACTGGTCGCAATGTCGACAAGCCCGGACGGTATCGAGAAACCCATCTTTACCGGCACGTAAGCAAGGTAATAGGGTATGCTGAAGTTCTCTATGTTTATGTTGAACTTGGTCTCGCGGGAGTCAGCGAATATCTTCGTCTCTCCCTTAAGCTCCACAGGTCTGCCGTTCACCATTGCCGAGAATGAAGGTTTTACGTAGGTGTCGGTGTAGTAGTCCAGGTTGGAGACGAACGGGACCGACAGGTTCACGCCGGTCACCTTGTGTTTCACCTTCTTGGGGCCGTCGTCGAAATCCGCAGAGCCGTCTTTGATGCTTATGTTGTTGAAAGAGAACTTGAACGGCTTGGACTCTTTCTTGGGCGGCCCTTTCTTCTCCAGAAGGTCTGAAAAGTTATAGGACAGGTCAGAGTTTCGCTTGACGTTCACATACGGGTGGACGAGGCTTATCTCCCTGAGTACCAAGCCGCCTTTTACTATGGAAACGCTCTCCAGGTTGACATAAAGCTCGTCGAAGGAGACGAAGGTCTTGGGCGAGCCCTTCTCCTTTATCTCAACGCCCTTGACGGTCACCGAGAGGGCGAACGGGTTCATGATTATCTGACGGATCGAGACCGGGCGGTGAAGCTCCTCGCCAAGCTTCTTTGTGAGCACGTCCTTGAGTATGGGCGGGAGTATGATAACCGCGGCCACGGAGACCACGGCAAGGAATATCGCCAGGGCGGCGATGTATTTCTGGAAGCGCAAAAGTATTGCCAGTATCCGTTTAAATACCATGCGTTCCCCCTTTTATCAAAAAATCATTATTTACTATCTTAATAATAGCCTCCGTTTTGTTTTCTGTCCAATAAATGCCACGGCGTTGCATTAAAAATGTAGTCGCAAAAAGGCCACGTTCGTCTTATAATAGTCATACCCAACATCAAGAGAGGCTTTAATGAGTACTGTTACAAGTTTCAGGCAGGTAGCATCTTTTGCTATTTTGCTGGCCGTCATGCTTACGGCCTTTGCGGGTTACCTTTATGCCGCCGACCCGGAATTCGACGTGCTGGCCAAAAAGAAGGGCGCGGCCGCCACGGGAGCTCCTGGACAAGCCGACGCTCTACCGCAAGACGGAGCTGAAGGGCATGCCGTGCAGTTCGGAGGACTTCGACTTCCTGCTGGACAGGCCGCGCACGTCCGTCGCGCTTGCCGGCAAGCTGCACAAATCGCTCGACAAATACGCTATTACGATGACGAGACCTGGGACGTACCACATTGACGACAAGGGGAACCTCGTAGGCGACATGGACATTGTGATAAGCGAGCCGGGCAAGAGGATGTACTACATCGCGGGCTTCTGGAAGCTGATGCCGGGCGTGAGGCTCAACGGGCGGATGGCGCTTATAGTGGAGTACAAAGAGGCGGGGACTGGTAGGGACTGCCACCTCGAGGCCAATGCGAGGGGCTACATGATGGTGGACAACTCGGTCGCGGGCGCTGCCTTCAGGCTGGCGGCGTACCTTTTCCCCAATAAGGTTGACGCGCGTATAAACCGTTTTGCTACGGCCGTGAGCAAGGTGGTTCAGGCAATACACGACGACCCGGAAGCGGCGCTGAAACGTGTCGGGGATTCAAAGAACGTACCGCCGGAGGAAGTGAAGGAGTTCAGGGAACGGTTTGTGAGAAAGCTGTAATAAAATAAGGGCCACGGCAACAGCCGCAGCCCCTATGTTTTTACACTGAGAAACTTTCCGGATAGCTTTTACTGGCCCTGATGTGGAGGAGGCGCCTGTATACCCTGTCCTTGGCCGCCAGGTCCTTGTCCTCCAGGCCCACGCTGTCCTCGCTGTCCGCCCAAAGGCCTTCTGCCTTCCCGTTCTTTCTCCATCCGGGCCCTGCTCTGATCCCTGCATACCTTGAGGTCGTCGTCGTTCTTTGCGGCCTCCACGCAACCTCTCTCTTCCTGAATGTTCGCTATCCGCTCGTCGATCATCTTCAGGATAGCGGCCTTCCTCTGCTCAAAGGTTTGTCCCTGCCCTTGCGGGGGCTGGCCGCCCTCCGCTGCAAATGCCGGTACTGCAAGTACAAATGAAAAAAGTACAGTCGCTATTGCCGTCCTTTTCATCGTGCCTCCTTTACGTGTGAATGCATGGTCAGCTTACCCTGAAGAACCGCTCGTCTATTACCCTGTTGAGGCGTGGCGAAATTACGAGGTCAAAGACACTGGACTTGCCTGGAAAGAACGACTCCGACACACGCCTGAGTTCGTCTATCAGTTCATAGGCTTCAGAAAGCGTGAGGCGTTCGACAGAGAGCCTCTGGACTGTGAGGTCGGTAAGGAACCGGAAGGTCCGGAGCCTGCGAGCCTCTTCCACAAGGTCGTATTCTTTTTCCTTCTCGTCCATATTACTACCTGCCCGGGATAAGGGCACATCCCGCATTTCTTGTTTCTTTTATTATTTTATCAGAAAATTAACGCTTTGAAGGGATATATTTTAAGCGGGGTCAAGACGACGACCAACTGTAAACAAAAAGGGGCTGCGGAATATTCCGCAGCCCCTTTCTCTTATCCATAACGGCCGAAGCCGTAATTTACTTCGTCTCTTCTGCGGCAGGAGCAGCGGCCTCTGCCTTCTTGGCCTTCTTCGCCTTTTTTGCCTTCTTGGCCTTCTTCACTTCGGGCTTTGTCTCCTTGGTGTCCTTGGACATCTCGGCTATCGGCTTGATGTGAAGCTCCGTCCTGCGGTTCGTCTGACGGCCTTCTTCGGTATCGTTGGTGGCTATCGGCCTGAGCTTGCCGTAACCTACGGCGGAAAGCTTGGAGCCGTCCGTGCCGAAGTTCTTTATAAGGTAGTCCCTGACGCTATTGGCGCGCCTCTCGGAAAGCCTCTGGTTGTACTTGACTGTGCCCTTGCTGTCGGTATGGCCTTCGAGGACGGCGTAGTTTTCCGGGTAGTCCTTGAGGCAATCCGCTATTTTCTTAAGCTCATCGTGATACTGCGGCCTGATGTTCCACTTGTCGAAATCGAACTCGACCTTTACATTTATGCAGAGTTCCTTCGTCAGCGGGGCCGGCTTTACCGGTTCCGGCGCTGGCGCGGGGGTCTCTTCAACCTTGCGCTCCGGGGCCGGCGCGGGCGCGGGGGCCTCAACCTTGGGAGCGGGTGCCGGTTCCGGCGCGGGCGCAGGCGGAGGAGTCACGGCAACAGGCGCCGGGGCGGGTTTGCCACCGCCCATATAATAGGTAAGGCCTGCGGTGTACATGAGGTTGTTCTCGCCCTCGTTGAACGCTAAAACGTGGCGGACGTCGGTGCGGACTGCAAGGTTCTCGCTCAGGAAGTACTGGACACCTGCGCCGTAGTCGAAGAACCCGGTCGAGTCCCCAGGGCCCTTGGCCGGGTGCGCCGAGCGCTGAAGCCGCCGACGCCGTGCACCGCGATGCCCACGGTCCTTGACCGCCGCGCGGATCATGGAAGTGACGGCGGCGAAGTGGCCGAGGCCTTCATGGGCGCCGCCGAAACCGACAGTCTGCGCGCTTCTTCCCGAAAAATCCCAACACGACCCCGGAACGCGCACGATTCTATTCACGGACATTGTGGGCTCGACCAACATGACGCGGCGCCTCGGAGACGAAATGGCGCTCACACTGCTCCTCGTACACGATCGCATCGTGCGCGCTGCGCTGACGGGGGCGAGTGGACGCGAAGTCAAACACGCCGGAGACGGCATCATGGCGGTTTTCTACTCGGCCGCCTCCGCCGTTCGTTGTGGAATCAATGTTCAGCAGAACATCTTGCAGCATCGCGCGGAACACCCCTCGATCAGCCTCTTCAGGTTCATCGGATTAGTATTTATCAGTGTCATCACAGTCAAGGTTTACAGGGAAAAAATCAATACTGAGAATTATGTCTTACTTGAGAATAGCGGATTGTACTGGCACCTGGTCGACCTTATATGGATCTTTCTCTTTCCCCTCTTCTATCTCATTACTTAAAGTTAAAAAAATGGAGAATGAAAAAAATCATATAATCCCCTACAGGACATTCCTGTATATCCTGGCACTATTAATCACGCTGACACTTACTTCTGTCGCTGTAACACAGATATACCTTGGAACACTCACAGTAGCAATACGAGAACGGAACCAGTGGCTACAAAACAT